>JBBRCT010000006.1:0-119635 GCA_038204585.1 Sphingomonadales bacterium | reverse complement strand
AGATGGGCTGGAGCACCAAGGAGCGCATCGATGCCATCGTCCAGCGCACCCGCTCGGGCGGTGGCGAGATCGTCGGCCTGCTCAAGACCGGCAGCGCCTTCTACGCCCCCGCCACCAGCGGCATCGAAATGGCCGAAGCCTTCCTCAAAGACAAGAAGCGCGTCATCCCCTGTGCGGTCAACCTCACCGGCCAATACGGCGTCAACGACCTCTACGTCGGCGTCCCCTGCGTCATCGGCGCTGGCGGCGTCGAGCGCATCGTCGAGATCGCGCTCAGCCCAGAGGCACAGGCCAATTTCACCGTCTCGGTCGATGCCGTGAAGGAGCTACTGGCAGCTTGCAAGGTTATCGATCCTTCACTGGGGTAAGTCATGAAGCTTGAGCCATCCCTTATTCGCGATCTGTTGCTCTGGGCGGAAGAGAATTTGCCAAGATCTAATGGTTTGCTGGAATTCCCAGTATTGGAAGGATGGCAAAAGAATGAAGTCGCATATAATTGTCTAATGGCGTATGAAGCAAAATTTTTGGATGCAATCGATGTGCAGTGCAAGGGAGATCCTTTTAAACAAATGATTCCCATAAAGCTCACATATGCCGGCCATCAATACTTGGAGAATATTCGCGATCCAGAAATTTGGAAGAAAACAACCGATGGCGCAAAGAAAATTGGAAATTTTAGTATTGAAACTTTAGGCGAGCTGGCAAAAGGGTTCGTCAAACAGCAGATCAAGCGTCATACGGGTATGGACCTCACCGATTAAGGAACTGCAATGAACATCCATGAATATCAGGCGAAGGAAGTCCTTGCCAAATTCGGCGTTCCCGTGCCCGCCGGCATTCCAGCTCTCACCGTTGAGGAGGCCGTCGCCGCCACAGCCCATCTTCCCGGCCCGCTCTATGTCGTCAAGGCGCAGATCCACGCTGGCGGGCGCGGCAAGGGCAAGTTCAAGGAATTATCTCCCGAAGCCAAGGGCGGTGTCCGCCTTGCCCGCTCGGCCGATGAGGTCCGCGCCGCCGCCACCGACATGCTCGGCAACACGCTGGTGACCATCCAGACCGGCCCGCATGGCAAGCAGGTCAACCGCCTCTATGTGACCGATGGCGTCGACATCGCCAAGGAATTCTACTTGGCCATGCTCGTCGATCGCGCCTCAGGCCGCATCGCGCTCGTCGCCTCGACCGAAGGCGGCATGGATATCGAGACCGTGGCGCATGACACGCCCGAGAAGATCATCACCATGACCATCGATCCCGCCACCGGGGTGATGCCGCATCATGGTCGCAGCGTCGCCGCCGCCCTCGGCCTGACCGGTGATCTCGCCAAACAGGCCGGACTGGTCACAACCAAGCTCTATGATGCCTTCATCGGCACCGATGCCGAGCAGATCGAAATCAATCCGCTCGCCGTCACCAACGATGGCCAGCTTCTCGTCCTCGATGCCAAGGTCAGCTTCGATTCAAACGCCCTGTATCGGCACCCCGATCTCGTCGCACTCCGCGATCTGACCGAGGAAGACCCCGCTGAAGTCGAAGCGTCGAAATATGATCTCGCCTTCATCAAATTGGATGGCAGCATCGGCTGCCTCGTCAATGGTGCCGGCCTCGCCATGGCGACCATGGACATCATCAAGCTGAACGGTGCCGAGCCGGCCAATTTCCTCGATGTCGGCGGCGGTGCCGATAAGGAAAAGGTCACCAACGCCTTCAAGCTGATCCTCAAGGACCCAGCGGTCAAAGGCATTCTCGTCAACATCTTCGGCGGCATCATGCGCTGCGATATCATCGCCGAAGGCATCATCGCGGCGGCCAAAGAGGTTAACCTCTCGGTCCCCCTCGTCGTCCGGCTTGAGGGCACCAATGTCGAGCTCGGCAAGAAGATCCTCGCCGAATCCGGTCTGCCCATCATCTCGGGAGACAATCTTGGAGATGCCGCGGCAAAGATTGTCGCTGAAGTGAAAAAGGCCGCCTGAACCATGTCGATCCTCGTAGGCAGCGCGACGCGCGTCATCACCCAGGGCTTCACCGGCAAGCAGGGCACCTTCCACACCGAGGCCTCAATCGCCTATGGCACACAGGTCGTCGGCGGCACAGCGCCCGGCAAGGGCGGCCAGACCCACCTCGGCCTGCCGGTCTTCAACACGGTTCACGAAGCCCGCGCCGCCACCGGCTGCGATGCCAGCGTCGTCTATGTGCCGCCCCCCGGCGCCGCTGACGCCATCTGCGAGGCTATCGATGCCGGGATCCCGCTGGTCATCTGCATCACCGAGGGCATCCCGGTGCTCGACATGGTCCGCGTCAAACGCTCGCTCGTCGGCTCCAAAACCCGCCTCATCGGCCCCAATTGCCCAGGCGTTCTCACACCGGGTGAATGCAAGATCGGCATCATGCCGGGCAATATCTTCAGCAAGGGTTCGGTCGGCGTCGTCTCGCGCTCAGGCACGCTCACCTATGAAGCCGTCCACCAGACAACCGCCGTCGACCTCGGTCAGACCACGGCGGTCGGCATCGGCGGTGATCCGGTCAACGGCACCAATTTCATCGACATGCTCGAATTGTTCCTCGCCGATGACGCTACCAAATCGATCATCATGATCGGCGAGATCGGCGGCTCAGCCGAAGAAGAAGCCGCACAGTTCATCGCCGACGAAGCAAGGCGCGGCCGCAAAAAGCCAATGGTCGGCTTCATCGCCGGCACCACAGCCCCCCCGGGCCGTCGCATGGGCCATGCCGGCGCCATCGTGTCGGGTGGCAAGGGCGATGCAGCGTCAAAAATGGCGGCGATGGAAGCCGCCGGCATCCGTGTCTCACCGTCGCCCTCGCTGCTCGGCATCACCCTTGCCGAGCTTTTGAAGGGCTGAAATTCGGCGGCCGGCGGCAATCTTTTCGGTCGCCGGCCGTCACTTTTTGCATAGCTGCCATGCGCTTGCGACCGTGACAGCGCCGCCCCGCCGGTCTATCACGGCCGGGAAGTAAGAGGACGAGCCTGATGGCCGAAGACGCGCTGTTGCCAACCCCGGCAGACCGGGCAGGACCAAGCTGGGCCCGCAGCGACTGGCCGCCGCGTCCTGATGATGCGCTCACCCGTGGCCTCGATGCCGCTGACATGTTCCTGCCCGCCAGGGCCGCCGCCAAGGCCGCAGAAAAGGCCGCCTCCAGCGGCGCCACCCCCGAAGATATTGCCCGCGCCGCCCGCGATGCCGTCAATGCACTCATGCTCATCCGCACATATCGGGTGCGCGGCCATCTGGCCGCCAATCTTGATCCGCTAGGCCTGATGAAGCGCGAAATTCCAGCTGATCTCACCCCGGCCTATCACGGCTTCACAGAAACCGATCTCGATCGGCAGATCCACATCGCCGGTGTCCTCGGCCTGGAATCCGCCACTATCCGCGAGCTGGTAGACATTTTGCGCCAGAATTATTGCGGCAATGTCGGCGTCGAATACATGCACATCAACGATGTCGAGGAGCGCCGCTTCATCCAGGACAAGATCGAAGGCCGGAACAAGGAAATTCACTTCACCGCCAACGGCAAGCGCGCCATCCTCAACAAGCTCATCGAAGCCGAGCAATGGGAGCGCTTCCTGGGCCGAAAATACGTCGGCACCAAGCGCTTCGGCCTTGATGGCGGTGAATCGATGATCCCCGCCATGGAGTCGATCATCAAGATCGGCGGCCAGCTCGGCATCACCGAGATTGTCTTCGGCATGCCGCATCGCGGACGCCTCAACATGCTCGGCAACGTCATGCAAAAGCCGTTCCGCATCATCTTTCACGAGTTCGGCGGCGGCTCCGCCAATCCCGATGATGTCGGCGGCTCGGGCGATGTCAAATACCACCTCGGTGCGTCCACCGACCGTGAGTTCGATGGCAACAAGGTCCATCTCAGCCTCGCTCCCAATCCATCGCATCTCGAAGCCGTGGATCCCGTCGTGCTCGGCAAGGTCCGCGCCATCCAGACCATGGCCGAGGACACCGAGCGTGGCCGCGCCATGCCGGTGCTGCTGCACGGTGATGCAGCCTTCGCCGGTCAGGGCATCGTCGCTGAATGCTTCGGCTTCTCCGGCATCAACGGCTATAATACCGGCGGCACCATCCACTTCATCGTCAACAATCAGGTCGGCTTCACCACCTCGCCGCAGTTCGCCCGCTCGTCGCCCTACCCTTCGGATGTCGGCAAGATCGTTCAGGCTCCGATTTTCCACGTCAATGGCGATGATCCCGAGGCCGTCACCTTCGCCACCAAGGTCGCCACCGAGTTCCGGCAAACCTTCAAGCGCGATGTCGTCATCGATATGTGGTGCTATCGCCGCTTCGGCCATAATGAGAGCGACGAGCCAAGCTTCACCCAGCCGCTCATGTATGCCGAGATCGGCCGTCACGCCCCGGTCAGCGAAATCTACGCGGAGCGCCTGATCGCCGAAGGCGTCATCGACAGCCGCTTCATGCCCGAGGCCATCGCCACCTACACATCCACCCTCGAACATGATTTCGAGACCGCGGCCTCGTATAAGGCCAATAAGGCTGACTGGTTCGAGGGCCGCTGGGCCGGCCTTGGCCGCCCTGCCGAAGCACTCGATGGCCGCCGTGTTGCCGCCACCGGCGTGGCCACCGCAAAGCTGCGCGCCATCGGTCAGGTCCTCACCTATGTGCCCTCGGGCTTCTCAATCCATCCAACATTGGCCCGCATCCTCAAGGCCAAGGCCGAGATGATCGAGACCGGCCAGAACATCGACTGGGCAACCGCCGAGGCCTTGGCCTATGGATCGCTACTCCGCGAAGGTCAGGGTGTGCGCCTGTCAGGTCAGGATTCCGGCCGCGGAACCTTCAGCCAGCGCCATTCTGTCTGGACCGATCAGAAGACCGGCGCGCGCCATGTCCCGCTCAAAGGCCTTGGCGCGTTCGAAGTGCTCGACAGCCCCTTGTCAGAGTTCGGCGTCCTCGGCTTCGAATATGGCTATGCGCTCACCGATCCCCGCACCCTCACCCTGTGGGAGGCCCAGTTCGGGGACTTTGTGAACGGCGCCCAGACGATCATCGATCAGTTTATCACCTCGGGCGAGATCAAATGGCTCCGCGCCAATGGGCTCGTCATGCTGCTGCCGCACGGCTATGAAGGCCAGGGTCCCGAGCACAGTTCAGCGCGCATGGAACGCTTCCTCACAGCCTGTGCGGAAGATAATATCCAGGTCGCCAACGCCACCACACCGAGCAACTATTTCCACCTGCTCCGCCGCCAGATGCTGCGAGATTTCCGCAAGCCGCTGATCATCTTCACCCCGAAGTCGCTGCTCCGTCACAAACGCGCCGTCAGCACGCTGGCGGACATGGACGCCACCAGCACCTTCCACCGCGTCCTCGATGATCTTGCCCCCTGCAATCCGGACAAGATCCGCCGCCTCGTGATGTGCACCGGCAAAGTCTATTATGATCTGCTCGAAGCGCGTGAAACGACCGAGCGCGACGACGTATATCTCCTCCGCGTCGAGCAGCTTTATCCCTTCCCCGCCGACGCGGTGCAGGATTATGCCGCCCGCTTCCCGCATCTGGACTCGGTGGTCTGGGCGCAGGAAGAGCCAAAGAACGCCGGTGCCTGGAGCTTCATCGAACCCCTGATCGAAAACGCCATCAACAAGCGCCCGGTCTATGCCGGTCGTCCCGCCGCCGCCGCCACCGCGACCGGCCTGATGAAGCGCCATAATGCCGAACAGGCCAAGCTGATCGCCGAAGCATTGGGCGAGCGTCAGCAAGCCTCGAATACCGCAAGATTGAAAAGCGCAGACCTCAAGACCAAAAAGGCAAGCTGAACCATGGCCCAGGACGTCATCATTCCGGCCCTCGGTGAATCCATCACCGAAGCCACCGTCGGCCAATGGCTGAAGCAAGTCGGGGACCATGTCGCCGCCGACGAGCCGATCGTCAGCCTTGAGACCGACAAGGTCGCGGTCGATGTGCCGTCGCCCGTGGCAGGCGTCCTGACAGCGCATCTCGCCGCCGTCGGCGATACAGTGATGGTCGGCAGCGTCATCGCCATCATGGAAGCAGGTGCAAGCGCCTCAAAATCAACCCCCGCATCAGCCCCGGCACCAGCGCCCGCAAAGGCCCCAGCACCATCCCCCGCACCACCATCTCCCGCACCACCATCCCCCGCACCACCATCCCCAGCACCACCATCAACGGCCGCCGCACCAGCGCCATCAGTCGCAGCCCAGCCGCTCGACGCCATGGGCCCCGCCGTCCGCCGGATCATCGAGGATTATGATCTCGATCCCGCCAGCATCACCGGCACCGGCAAGGACGGCCGCCCGACCAAGGGTGATGTCCTCGCCGCCATCGAGGCCGGCACTGCCCGCCGCATCGGCAAGGCCAGCGCTACACCCGCCGCCATAGCCGTCGCAGCGCCAGCCGCCCGCCGTGAAGAACGCGTAAAAATGACCCGCCTGCGCCAGACAATCGCCCGCCGCCTCAAAGAAGCGCAAAATACCGCCGCCATGCTGACCACGTTCAACGATGTCGACATGTCCGCCATCATGGCCACCCGCAGCCGCTACAAGGATCTCTTCGAGAAGAAGCATGGCGTGCGCCTCGGCTTCATGAGTTTCTTCGCCCAGGCCTGCGTTCTCGCCTTGCGCGATGTCCCCGCCGTTGGCGCCAGCCTCGAAGGTGATGAGATCGTTTACCGCGATTACGCCGATATCGGCATAGCCGTCTCGTCGCCCGGCGGCCTCATCGTCCCCATCCTGCGCAACGCCGATCAACTCGGCTTTGCCGAAACCGAAAAAGCCATCGCCGATTTCGGCTCGCGCGCGCAGGCCGGGCAATTGAAGCTCGAAGAGCTTCAGGGCGGCAATTTCACCATCTCCAATGGCGGCGTCTTCGGATCGCTGCTCTCCACCCCCATCCTCAATCCGCCGCAGTCGGGTGTGCTCGGCATGCACCGCATCGAGGAGCGCGCCGTCGTCCGCGATGGCCAGATCGTCATCCGCCCGATGATGTATCTGGCGCTGTCTTACGATCATCGCATCGTCGATGGCCGCGAGGCCGTCACCTTCCTCGTCCGCATCAAGGAAGCGCTCGAAGATCCGGCCCGCCTCCTCGTTGATCTCTAAGGATATCGCAATGCCCACCGACTTCGATCTCATCGTCATCGGTGCTGGCCCGGGCGGCTATGTCGCCGCCATCCGCGCCGCCCAGCATGGCCTCAAGGTCGCCTGCATCGAAAAGCGCGACAGACTCGGCGGCACCTGCCTCAATGTCGGCTGCATTCCCTCCAAGGCGCTGCTCCACGGTTCCGACTTTTACGAGGAAGCCAGCACCGGCCATCTCGCCAAATTTGGCGTCAAGATCAACGGTGTCGAGCTCGATCTGCCCGCCCTGCTGGCGGAGAAAGACAAGGCGGTCAAGGAGTTGACCGATGGCATCGCGTTCCTCTTCAAGAAGAACAAGGTCGAATGGATCAAGGGCGAAGCCCGCTTCAACGACGCCAGATCCATCACCGTCGGGGCGCGCACCCTCACCGCCAAAAACTTCATCATCGCCACCGGCTCCGAGCCATCGAGCCTGCCCGGCGTCACCCCTGATGGTGATGTCATCATCACCAGCACCGAAGCCCTCACCCTGCCGAAAGTCCCCGGCCATCTCGTCGTCATCGGCGGCGGCTATATCGGGCTTGAGATGGGCAGCGTCTGGCGTCGCCTTGGCGCCAAGGTCACCGTCATCGAATATGCCCCTCGCATCGTCCCCGCCATGGATATCGAGGTCGCAAACGCCTTCGCCAAAGTGCTCAAAAAACAGGGCATGGTCATTCACACCGACACCAAGGTCACCGGCGTCACCCGCAAAGGCAAAGCCGCCATCGTCACCGTCCAGCCCGTCGCCGGCGGCGCCGCTTCCGAGATCGAAGCCGATGTCGTCCTGCTCTCCACCGGCCGCCGCCCCAATACGGATGGCCTCAATATCGAAGCCACTGGGCTGGCGCTCGACAAGGGCCGTATCCCGATCAACCATGATTTCAGCACCAGCGTCTCCGGCCTCTGGGCCATCGGCGATGTCGTCGAAGGCCCGATGCTGGCCCATAAAGCCGAGGACGAAGGCCTCGCCGCCGCCGACAACATCGCCGGCCTCAATGGCCATGTAAACCGCGACGTCATCCCCGCCGTCGTCTACACCAGCCCCGAAGTCGCCACCGTCGGCCGCACCGAAGAAGAGCTCAAAGCCGCCGGCATCGCCTACAAAATCGGCAAATTCCCCTTCGCCGCCAACAGCCGCGCCAAAACCAACCGCAACACCGAAGGCTTCGTCAAAGTCCTCGCCGACGCCACCACCGATCGCATCCTCGGCGTCCACATCATCGGGCCGATGGCCGGCACCATGATCGCCGAAGCCGCCCTCGCCATGGAATTCGGCGCCTCCTCCGAAGACTTGGCCCTCACCTGCCACGCCCACCCCACCCACCCGGAGGCGCTAAAAGAAGCCGCCATGGCCGTCACAGGCAAACCCATCCACGCATAGAGCAGCGGCGATGTCGGCGGGGGCCTTAAGCCCAAACCCCAAACGGCGTACACCGATTACAAACTCACCATTGTACATTTGCTATTGGTGGTTAGTCCCAGCGCGCCTTTGAACGATAAAATCGGAAACGACAGCCCCGCGTAGCGTCACAACCATTCGATTTCGACACTATACGCGAAAAGCCATGGTAAGGGTCGAGGCGAGCAGCAAAAGTGCGACGACTGCAATAGGTGGCAGACGCCTACGCATAAGGGCGAGCAACCCTGCGCCAACCAGCAGCACGTCCGTCCAGGATATCACGCCGACGGTCCAAAGCGGATCATAAAGCGCCAAAGCCAGAATGCCGACGACGGCTGCATTGACGCCCGCGACGATCGAGCGGGCGAGGGGGCTGGTGCGAACGGCGGCCCAGAATGGCAGTGCCCCGGCTAGGATCAGCAGGCCAGGCACGAAGATGCCGACAAGCGCGGCCAACGCGCCGAAAGCGCCGTTTCCGACGATTGCGCCCAGGAATGCCGCTATACTGAACAGCGGCCCCGGCAGGGCCTGCGCGGCACCATAGCCGGTCAAAAAACGGTCGTCGGTCAGCAAACCTGTCGGAACCAAATCGGCATGGAGCAGTGGCAGCACCACATGGCCACCCCCAAATACAAGGGCGCCAGCGCGGTAGAAAATGTCGAACAATTGCAGGCTTGGCCAATCGACCACGGCGGCAAGCAAGGGCAGAACAACTAACAAAGCCGCAAATAACACAAGACACGCCAGCGCGAAGCGGCGAGAGACCATAATCGCCATGCCGCTGTCTTGGGTTATCGCGACATCTCGGCAGACCATCAGTCCCATGCTCGCGCCCAAAACAATAGCGAAACCCTGCCCCAGAGCACCGCCCACGATCGCGATGACAAGACCCGCCGCGAGCGCAATAATAATTCGAGGCAGATCCGGCGTCAGCGTTCGCGCCATGCCCCACACCGCCTGTGCCACCACCACGATCGCCACCAGCTTCAGACCATGAAACACGCGCTCCGCCATATCGCCTGCCAGCGACGACGAACCGAACCCAAGAGCCAGCATAAGGAGAGCAGACGGTAGAGTAAAAGCCGTCCAGGCAGCAACCGCACCGAGCGGTCCGGCCCGCGCCAGACCAAGCGCAAACCCGACCTGACTGGACGTCGGACCGGGGAGGAACTGACACAGCCCAACCAGTTCCCCATAGGCAGCCTCACCGATCCAACGGCGGCGGATCACCAGCTCGTCGCGGAAATAAGCAAGGTGCGCGATAGGACCACCAAAAGACGTGAGCCCAAGCCTTAGAAAGACCATGAACACCTCGCCGGGGTTGCCGAGCGCGGTAGTTGAGGCGCTTTGCTGCGTCATTGTCGGATGCAGTATAGTCGGTCATCCCCCACTTCATCTATCGTTCTTTGTCAGCGGCAGCTGACATGTTCATTCGAGTGCTCGACCGGGGCACAATATGAGCCTCAGAATTCAACAGTCGGCAAATGGCAACGGCTATGATCTACATTGACCGGATTCCGATCGTCCCAATCGCCAATTTCCCACGACACACCATCCCCAATCACATCATACGCCTTGACGCCAATCCCCACACCGCCAAACCCAACGCACGGGGTCTGGGGCCAAGGCCCCAGCCGCCGGAGGCCCCTAAAAAACCCCCACACCCAACTCCCCCCGCTCAAAAAAGGCCCACCCCATGATCACCGCAATCCTCGACATGGCCGGCGTCGCTGTTTTCGCCCTCTCCGGCGCACTTGCCGCCGCCCGCGCCCGGCAGAACATCGTCACTTTCGCTTTCTTCGCGGCGGTCACTGGTGTTGGCGGCGGCACGCTAAGAGATCTGCTCATCGGCGCCCCGGTGTTCTGGGTCGCCCGGTCGGATTATCTCGGCGTTTGCCTCATTGCCGCCGGGGCCGTCTGGCTGATCAAGGTCGAGCGCTGGCCGCAGCAGGCGTTGCTCTGGTTCGATGCCATCGGGCTTGCTGCCTATGCCGTCATCGGCGCCAACAAGGCGTTGACCTTCGGCCTGCCGCCCCTCCCCGCGATCGTCATGGGCGTCCTCTCCGCCAGCTTCGGCGGCATCATCCGCGATGTGCTGGCGGGCGAGCCATCAATTCTGCTCCGCCCGGAGATTTATGTTTCGGCCGCCGCGGTCGGTGCCGCCATTCATGTCCTCGCCCTCAGCCTCGGAGCACCACTGCCGCTTGCAGCACTTTTGGGGGTGGCCGCGGGCTTCATCCTGCGCGCCCTGGCCATCGCGCGCGGTCTCAAACTTCCCGTCTACACTGAGTCGTGATCAGAGGCCGTGAAGCGCCATCGTTTTGAGCGCACTCTCAACCGTCGCCGCCCGCGCCGGCCGAGGTGACCCAAGCCCTGCGCATTCCAGACAGCTCGCCCGCATTGTCGCCCCACCGCTCAAGGACTGAAAATCGCCAACCATCGCCAGCGCCCGCATCCGGCTCTTCGCCGCCAGCTTGGCCCAGGGGTCGCGGGCACCAGCCGCCGCGGCTGCATCGCTCGGCTCCAGCAGCCCCTCGAGCAAGGCCACAACCGGGGATTGCCGCGTCTCGATATCAATCGTCCGCACATCACCCTTCAGCCCGGCGCGCTTCGCCGCTTCCGCCACTGCCATGTCCAGACCACCCAGCTCATCGACCAGCTTCAGCTGTTTGGCCGTCGTCCCCGTCCAGACGCGCCCCTGCCCAATCCGGTCCACTTCGGCCAGCGGCAGATTGCGCGCCTTGGCCACCATGCCGATGAAGCGCCCATAAATATCCTCAACGCTGATCTGCAAAAGCTGGCGCGTCTCGCTGCCCAGCCCGCCCAGAATATCCGGTTCGCCCGAATATGGCGTCGCCTTCACCCCGTCGCTGCCAATGCCCAGCCGTGACAATGCCCGCGGAAACGTCGGCAAAATAGCAAACACACCGATCGATCCGGTCACAGTCGTCGGCTCGGCAATAATCCGGTCCGCCGCCGTCGCCACCCAATAGCCGCCCGACGCCGCCACCGGCCCCATCGACGCCACCAGCGGCAGCCCGCCCGCCTTGGCGCCAAGCAACGCCTGCCGAATTTCCTCGCTCGCCAAAACCGATCCGCCCGGCGAATCAATCCGCACCACCAGCGCCTTCAGGTCAGGCTGTTCCGCCACGGCGGTGTGGATCGCGTCGGCGATGCTCGCCCCCCCCGCAGTCCCGCGCTGTGCCTCGCCATCCACAATCTCGCCGCTAACATAGATCACGCCCACAGCCGGCCCGCTCCCCGGCACCAGCGAAGCGCCCGCGCGCCGGTAAGCCCCCAGCGTCACCGATTTGAAAGGATAGGTAGCGGTAGCATCGCCTTCACCAAGTTTTTCGGTCAGCGCTGCATCAAAATCGCTGCTGCTGCCCAGATCATCGACCAGCCCAGACGCCAGCGCCGCTTCCGCCTGATCCCCCTTGCTCGCCGCAATCCGCTGCGGCAGCGCCTTCAGCCAGCTGTCGATATCGGCCTTGGGCCGCGCCGCGCGCGTCTCCGTCTGCCAATTCGCCCAAATGCCATCGACAAGCGCCTGATCGGCCGCCTTGGCCTCCGGAGACGCCTCGCTCCGCGTAAACGGCTCCACAGCCGCCTTGTACGTCCCGACCTTGAACACCTCGATATCGATATCGAGTTTGCGCAGCGCCTCGGCAAAATACAGCCCCGTGCCGCCCGGCCCCGTCACCAGCACTCCGCCAAGCGGATTCATCCAGATCTTGTCGGCGCGCGCCGCCAGATAATAGCCATCATCGGTATAGGCAGTGGCATAGGCTAGGATCGGCTTACCGGCTTTTTTGAAGCGCGTCAGCGCCCGGCCCAGCGCCTGCAAATTCGCCTGGCCGCCGCCCACGAAGGTGTCGAGATCGAGCACCAGCGTCGTAATCCGGTCGTCCGCCGCCGCCCGGTCAACAGCCTTGATGATATCGCGCACCTGATATTCCTGCACACCGCTGGCGCCCAAAATAAATTGAGTCGGGTCCTGCTCGCTCGCCTGATCGACAATAACGCCATCAAGATTCAGCACCAAAGCGCTACCGCCCGCAATTTTCACCGGCGCACTCTGGCTCAAAGCCGCCCAGAGCAGCCCGAAAAACAACAGCAGAAGCAACAGGACCAGCAGATCCTTCACCCCAACCAAAAATCGCCAGGCGCCGCGCGCAAAACTCATGGAAAAGCCTTAAATAGTAACAAATCACCTCATACAGGACGCAGCGCCCCGTCCACAAGCGCCCCGCGGTCGCGCCTGTCGCGCCAGCCGCTTATGCTCGCGCGTGCTCAGCTAAAGTCGAGCTCGAGCACCTTTGCAGGTGTCGCCCGGCAACGCGTTTCCATGCTGCGCGTTTTCTCCGGCCAGGTGCCGCGCAGCCTGAAGGCAAAGCGATAGCCATCATTGATGGTCTCCACATCGCCCATTTTTTCCAGCGCGATCGCCGTCCCACCCGTCGCACCGATCTGCAGCGCCGCCTCATCCAGACAATGTTGGAAGCTCGGTCGCGCCGCATTTGGCACAGCATTGGTGTTCACATTAATCCGCGCCGGCCGGACCCCGTCTTTCCCGGCACCATCAGCCTGCCTGCCCCTGCTCGCCAGCACAGCCGCCAATCCCGCCGCCAGAACAACGCCGCCAATAATCAGCCCGGCCGATGGCCCCCTGCTGCCGTCATTGTTGCCATCATTATTGCCCTGCTGGCCATAAGCCGAAACCAGAAAGTCCGCCCGGCAGCCCTTGTCCACCCAGATGCGGTCAGCCCGATATCCCCAATTCCCGCCCCGGCAATCGCCAGCAATCACCCGCTCAAGCTGCACCCGCCCACGCGCATCGACCATGCATTCCTTATATTTAAAACCGCGCGACTCACAGCGCACAGTCGATGTTGTCAGCCCGCCTTGATTCGAGCCGCCGCCCCACCCAGGCTGACCGCCACCAAAGCCACCACCGCGCACAACGAATTCCGCCTGGCACCCCTTGTCGACCCACACAAAATCATCGCGCGTGCCCCAGTTGCCGGCGCTGCAATTGCCTGCCAGCACCCGCTGCAGGTTCGCCCCACCCCGCGCATCGGCCCGGCATTCGGTATATTTGAAGCCCAGCGAACGACACTGAACCGTCTGGTTGGGCTGCCCGCCGCCCTGCCCGCCGCCCTGCCCGTTACCCTGCCCGTTACCCTGCCAGTTACCCTGCCCGTTACCCTGCCCGTTACCCTGCCCGTTACCCCAGCCTGGCTGACCACCGGCAAAGCCGCTGCTCCGCACAGTGAATTCCGCCTGACAGCCTTTGTCGACCCAAACATAATCGCCGCGCGAGCCCCAGTTGCCAGCACCACAATTGCCCGCCAGCACCCGCCGCAGCTCTGCCCCGCCAGTCGCATCAGCGCGGCATTCGGTATATTTGAAGCCCAGCGAGCGACACTGAACCGCCTGCCCCCCCCCTGCATTCCCGCCTGTACCCTGCTGACCGCCACCAAAGCCGCCGCTGCGCACGAGGAATTCCCCCTGGCACCCATTGTCGACCCACACCATATCATCGCGAGTGCCCCAGTTGCCGGCGCTGCAATTGCCCGCCAACACCCGCTGAAGGTTCGCCCCGCCCCGCGCATCAGCCCGGCATTCGGTATATTTGAATCCCAGCGAGCGACACTGAACCGTCTGATTACCCTGCCCGCCGCCCCAATTCGACTGTTCGTCCCCATCCAAGCCGGTATCGCCGAAGCCGGCATCCAGAACCGAACTCGCCGACAACGCCTGCATCAAGGCCACAAAACCGCCCTGTGACCCCACCGCCTGTTGCGACACCCCGTCATGCCCTTGCGCCATCGCTGCCACGCCGCCCAGATTGGCCGTGGCCATCCCCAGCAAAGCACCGACATTCACAACCCGCCTTCCAAAACCCGGCCCAAAACCCGGCCCGAAACCCGGTCCAAAACCCGGCCCAAAAACCCGCCCGATCCGCATAAAAGCCCCTTCCATCAACCCTGTTATTGGAACAAGTTCTACCGCAGTCGCATCGCATGGCAATCTAATTCGCCCCTGCCATTCAGGCCAGCCGCACCCCCTGCGCCCCCGCCGTCTCCACTGTGAAGTGCCATGCCACCCGCCCCGACCGAGCACCCCGCCCGGCTGCAAAAGTCAGCGCCTCGCCCGCATCAAGATTCAGCCCAAACGCTTCGGCATAGCCCGCACACATCGCCAGATAAGTGTCCTGATCGCAATTATGAAAGCCCAGCCGCAGCCCGAAGCGATCCGCCAGCGCCATTTCATCATCGCGCGTGTCGCGCGGGTTGGCGTCGTCCCCATCCGGCCCCGCCAGCATGCTCGGCAGCAAGTGGCGGCGATTGCTCGTCACCATCAGCCGCACCCGCTCGGGCCGCGCCTCAATCCCGCCATCGAGCAGCGCCCGAAGCGCATGCACCTCCGCCCCCGATCCCTCAAACGCCAGATCATCCAGAAAAACCGTGAATGGCCTGTCGACCCCCGACAGCCGCTCAAACAGCCGCGCCAGCCCCGCCACATCTCCCCGCGCCACCTGCACCAATGCCACGTCAGTTGCCACTTTCGCCTGCGCCGCATGCACACTGCGCACCAATGAGCTTTTGCCCATCCCCCGTGCCCCCCAGAGCAAAACATCATGCGCCGGCAACCCCGCCCCATGCCGCCGCACAGTCTCGGTCAGCGCAGCGCGCTGCGCATCCACCCCCTGAAACAGGGCCAGCGCCGTCACGCGCGGCGGCGCCACGGCCCTCAGCGCCCCCTCGCTCCATACAAACCAGTGGCCGGCGCGCGCATCCGCCGCCTGTCCGCCCGGCGGCGCCATCCCCGCCGCCAGCGTTTCAAGGGCGGCCGCCGTTCGGGCCATCGACGATTCCATTTCACTCATCGCTCAGCCATACCAAGCCAACGCCCCACAGGCGAGACCAGCAGCGCGGGGCTGGTTGCGGCCCCGCTCGCAACCCGCTAGAGCGACCCCACATAGGGTGCCCCACAGCCCGAAACAGGAAAGCCGCATCGATGTTTTCAACCCCGGCCTATGCTCAGGCTGCCGCAGGCCCATCGTCCGACCCGATGGTCGCCATCATCGGCTTTGCTCCCTATCTCGCCATTTTTGCGATCTTCTACTTCCTGCTCATCCGCCCGCAGCAGCAGCGCGCCAAGGCGCATCGCGCCATGGTAGATGCCGTTGCCAAGGGTGATGAAGTGGTCACCGGCGGCGGCATCATCGGCAAGGCCACCAAGGTAGACGCAACCGAAATCGAGGTCGAGGTCGCCAGCGGCGTCAAGCTCCGCGTCCTCAAAGGAACGCTCGCCGATGTCCGCAAGTCGGGCGCTGCCAAGACAGATCTCGCAAAGGCCTGATACCCTTGCTCGATTTCCCCAAATGGAAAATCTGGTCGATCGTCGCCACGCTGATCATCGGCCTGGTCTTCGCAGCACCAAATTTCGTCCCCGCCTCGGCCTGGCCCGAGCCGCTCCCCCAGGGTCAGCTCAATCTCGGGCTCGATCTGCGCGGCGGCTCGCACCTCATGCTCGAAGCTACCGCCGATGATGTGCTTAAGGGCAAGCTCGAAGCGCTGGAAGACACCGTCCGCACCGAGCTTCGCATCGCCGAAGGCGGCGCCATCGCCTTTTCCGATCTCTCGGTCAGTCAGGACCGTATCGGCCTCACCATCACCAGCCCCGCCGATCTCGACCGCGCGCTTGCAGTTCTGCGCCGCGTCACAACCCCGGCCGGCGGCATCACCGCCACGCGGGAGACCGATGTCTCCAACAGCGGCAACCGCATCACCCTGCAGGCAACGCAAGCCGGCATAGCGCAGGCCGTCGATGGCGCCATGGCTCAAGCCGTCGAGGTCATCCGTCGTCGCATCGATGAGCTCGGCACCCGCGAGCCCAATATCGTCCGTCAGGGCACAAACCGCATCGTCGTTCAGGTGCCCGGCCTGCAAGACCCCGATGCCCTGAAGTCGCTGCTCGGCAAAACCGCCAAGCTTGAGTTCAAGCTGGTCGATGTCGATGCCGATCCCGCCCTCATCGCCGAGCGCCGCGCCCCCCCCGGCAGCCAGATCCTCCCCAGCCTCGAAGGCGGCGCCATCGTCGTCAAGCGCCGCGCCATCATCACCGGTGATCAACTGGTCGATAGCCAGGTCTCGACCAACGAAAACGGCCAGCCCGCCGTCAGCTTCCGCTTCGACAGCACCGGCGGCCGCCGCTTCGCCCAAGCCACGCAAGAGAATGTCGGCAAGCCCTTCGCCATCATCCTCGACAATACTGTAATTTCCGCTCCCAACATCAACGAACCTATTCTCGGCGGCTCAGGCATCATCTCGGGGCAATATACCGTCGCCACCGCCAATGAGCTCGCCATCCTGCTGCGCTCGGGCAAGCTGCCCGTTGAACTCAAGGTCGTCGAGGAGCGAACCGTCGGCCCCGATCTCGGCGCTGACTCAATCCGCGCCGGTGCCATCGCATCAGCCCTCGCCACAGTCCTCGTCGCAGTCTTCATGATCATCACCTATGGCCGCTTCGGCGTCTATTCAGTTGTCGCCCTCATCCTCAATGCCATTCTCGTCATGGCCGTCATGTCCGGGATCGGCGCCACGCTCACCCTGCCGGGCATCGCCGGCTTCGTCCTCACCGTCGGTGCCGCCGTCGATGCCAACGTCCTGGTCTATGAGCGCATCCGCGAGGAGCAGCGCCGCGGCCGTAACATCGTCGCCTCGGTCGAGACCGGCTTCCGCGAAGCCACCCGCACAATTTTAGATGCCAATGTCACCAACGTCATCGCCGCCGCCATCATGTTCGCCTTCGGCTCCGGCCCGGTAAAAGGCTTTGCCGTCGTGCTCACCATCGGCATAATCACCTCTGTGTTCACCGCCGTCACCGTCACAAGGCTCATGGTCGCGCGCTGGCTGCGCTCGCGCCCCAGCGTCCTCGTGCTGTAAGGACAGGTTATGCGGCTCCTCAAACTCGTCCCCGACAATACCAACATCGGCTTCCTGCGTTGGCGCAACATCGCCATGGCAATATCGGTGCTGATGATCGTCGGCTCCTTCGTCATGGTCGGCATCCGCGGCCTTAATTACGGCGTCGATTTCGCCGGCGGCCTGATGATGGAAGTCCGCTTCAATCAGCCAGCCAAGGTCGATGACCTGCGCGCCACCGTCAATTCCGCCGGCGCCGGCTCAGGCTCGATCCAGATCTTCGGTGATCCCAACACCGTCTCAATCCGCCTGCCGCTCCCGCCAGGCGATGATGCCGCCGTTCAGCGCACCGTCTCCCGCGTCCAGAAGACTATCCGCACCGTCCACCCCGAGGCCCAGTTCCGCCGCACCGAAACCGTGTCTGGCAAAGTTTCAGGCGAACTGGTGCAAGCCGGCGGCCTCGCCATCCTCTTCGCCATGCTCGGCATCTCGGTCTATATCTGGTTGCGCTTCGAGTGGCAGTTCGGCGTCGGCGCGCTCTTCGCCCTGCTCCATGATGTCGCCCTCACCCTCGGCTTCTTCGCCCTCACCCAGTTCGAGTTCGATCTCAACATCGTCGCCGCGGTGCTCACCATCGTCGGATACTCCCTCAACGATACCATCGTCGTCTACGACCGTATCCGCGAGAATCTCCGCAAATACCGCAAGATGGGCATCATCGAGCTGCTCGATCTCTCCCTCAACGAAACCCTGCCGCGCACCATCGTCACCTCGCTCACCCTCATCATCGCCCTCTCAACCCTAGTCATCGCCGGCGGCTCAGTCCTCTTCGGCTTCTCGGTCGCCATGCTGCTCGGAATCTTCATCGGCACCTATTCATCCATCTTCATCGCCGCCCCCATCCTCATCTGGTGCGGCGTCGGCCCCCAAAGCTTCCTCGCCGTCGATACCAGCACTGAGGGCCGCCCAGCCACCAAATCCCGCTCGGAGCGCTTGGGCGGCTAAGCGATTTGCCCTCCGGCGATACCTAAGGGCCTCCGGAGATTGGAGCCTCAGGCCCCAAACCCCATCCATTTTTGCGGCAAAGTGTTGAATTGCAGCCCGCGCCGCAGGCAGTTTACAGCGCTTCGCGCGCGCCAATTTTCGTAATATAAACTCAGTCCAGTGAATGGGGTTTGGGGCCCACGCCCCCAACCGCCGGCGGCCGCCCTAAAAAGGCAGCCCGCAAGGCCCGAAGTTCACGCAGAACTGGCTCACCCATCCCGTCGCCAGCGCTCCGCCAATCCACCAGATGTTCATCGCGTCACTCCGCTGCCATGGCCGATGTGCCGAGGCCAATGCGGCCAAGGGCAGCATTATACTCCCGCGCCAGCCGCGCCACAAGCGCGGCCGCCGGCAGCACCTCGGTCACAGCCCCAATGCCCTGTCCGCAGCCCCAGATGTCCTTCCAGGCCTTGGCCTCGGATGCGCTGCCGCTGGCAAAGCTCATCGTGCTGACATCGCCTTCCGGCAGCGCGTCGGGGTCCATGCCCGCCGCGGTGATCGAAGGCTTGAGGTAATTGCCGTGCACGCCGGTAAAAAGGTTCGAATAGACGATATCATCCGCCTTTGAATCGACGATCATCTGCTTGTAGCCGTCCACAGCCCGCGCCTCAGCCGTGGCGATAAACGCCGAGCCAATATAGCCAAAGTCAGCCCCCATCGCCTGCGCCGCCAGCACAGCATCGCCCGTCGCAATCGATCCTGAGAGCGCCAGCGGCCCGTCGAACCACTGGCGTATCTCCTGAATGAGCGCAAAGGGTGACAGTGTGCCGGCATGCCCCCCTGCCCCGGCCGCCACCGCAATCAGCCCGTCCGCGCCCTTCTCGATGGCCTTTTTGGCAAAACGGTTGTTGATAATGTCGTGCATCACAATCCCGCCATAGCTGTGGATCGCTTCATTCACATCCTCGCGCGCCCCCAGCGACGTGATGATCATCGGCACCTTATATTTCACACAAAGGTCCAGATCGGCCATCAGCCGGTCGTTCGAGCGATGCACGATGAGGTTGACCGCATAGGGCGCATCCTCCGGGCCGATCTCGGCGTTCAGGCGCTGCAACCATTCCTCAAACTGCGCCAGCGGCCGGGCATTCAGGCTCGGAAAGCTGCCGATGATCCCTGCCTTGCACTGCGCAATCACCAGCTCCGGCACCGAAATAATAAACAGCGGCGAACCAATCACCGGCAGCTTCAGCCGGTTGGCAATATGGGCTGGAATCGACATTTTCATCTCCCCGCACGCATCATAGCGCAAAATCTCGGCGCCATCGCTAAAAGCCTCGGGACCGGTTGGCAAGCGTCGCTGTTGACCGCGTCTCCCCCGCATCCTATAGCGCCGCTTCCTCGCGTGGAAGCGCCAGCCCACCGGCACGGCGGAGTAGCTCAGTTGGTTAGAGCACGGGAATCATAATCCTGGGGTCGGCGGTTCAAATCCGTCCTCCGCTACCACGCGCAACATATCGGAGGTCCGCATGGCCCGTCGCCCGCTCATTCTCGCTGCTGCTGCGCTGATGCTGGGTGTCTCCCCGCTCGGCTTCGGCCTTTCCCAGCCCGCCCTCGCCATCGATGTCCCCGCCAGGCCCGATGTCTGGCAAGGGGCCGATGGCACATCACCCGCCGTCAGCGGTTATGATCCCGTCGCCTATTTCAGCGGCATCGCCACCCCCGGCAGTCCTACGATCAGCGTCACGCATGAAGGTGCTCGTTATCAGTTCAGCAGCATCGAGAATCGCGATGCCTTCCTCGCCAGCCCTGCGAAATACCTCCCAATCTTTGGCGGTCACTGCGGCTGGGCAGCCTCTGAAGGCCGCAAGGCCGGCGGCAACCCAAAGATCTTCCGCATCGATGATGGCAAGCTGCTGCTCAACTGCAGCCCCGAGGCCGAGAGCAAATGGCTCGCCGGCCTCCCCGGCACGCAGGAACGCGCCACCGCCTGGTGGGCCGCCCAACCTCACTAAGACACCAAAACCAAAAAAGGCGGAGCTGAAAAGCTCCGCCTTTTATCTTGATCGATCAAGAAGATGAATGGTGGGCACGACAAGGATTGAACTTGTGACCCCTGCGATGTCAACACAGTGCTCTACCACTGAGCTACGCGCCCACTGCGGGCGCTCACTATAGCCTCAAACCGGGGCTGGCAAGGCCCTGCGACCACCCGATGTGACAATCAGTGAACAAACTCGCCCCACAACAGCACTGGCGGGCGCAACACCGCTCGCCTAACACTCTGCATATGAACGAGTCGCTGCACCCGGGCTTCAGCATCACCGGGGACGAAGATGGCCGCTGGCCGCTCGTCCTCGCATCGCCGCATTCGGGGCGTGAATATCCCGCCAGCTTCCTCGCAGCCTCGCCCCTCAGCCTCGCCCAGCTCCGCCGCGCCGAGGATGCCTTTGTCGATTATCTTCTGGATGGCATCAGCGGCGTCCCCGTCCTCAAGGCCCGCTGGTCAAGGCTTTATCTCGATCTCAATCGCGCCGCCTCCGAGCTCGATCCCGGCATGTTCGATGCTCCGCTCGGCGTTCCGGCCTTCAGCACTGATCGTGTCGGCTATGGCCTTGGCGTGCTGCCCCGCGTCGCCGGCCACGGCCTCGATATCTATCGCGGCAAGATCGCCGCCAGCGAAGCCGCCAAACGCCTCGCAGCGCTGCATCTGCCATGGCACAGCCGCCTCACCAGCCTGCTCGCCGCAGCGCGCCGCCAGCATGGCTTTGCCGTCCTGCTCGATTGTCATTCGATGCCGCGCCCCCCCGGCATCACCCCGCCCCAGGTCGTGCTCGGTGATCGGCATGGCCGCAGCGCCAATCCCGCCCTTGTCAGCCTCATCGAGCGGCATTTTCAGGCCGCCGGCCTGCGTGTCGCCCGCAACAATCCCTACGCCGGCGGCCACACCACCGAGCATCATGGTCAGCCCGATGCCGGCGTCCACACCATCCAGATCGAACTCGATCGCAGCCTATACATGGACCCCGTCCGCCTCGTCACCACCGCCGGCCTCGCCCGCATCGCGCGCATCATGCAGGGCCTCACCAGAGCCGTTCTCGCCGAGTCCCCCACACTCGGCCTCGCCGCCGATTGGCCGCTCGCCGCCGAATAGCCCAAAAAAAAGGCCGCTCCGCATGGGGGATGCGAAGCGGCCAGGGTTCGGGGAAAAGGAACCGGCGAAAAGGGGGGATGCCGGTCCCGACCGTATCGGCGCCAAGGGGGGAAGAGGCGCCGCTACGTCTTCAAAATAGGCTGCTAAATCCGCCGTTCAAGTCCCTTCAGAAAATATTTTTAGTCGCACTCAAAAGCTCAGCCGCGCCGTCACCCTGATGTCCCGCCCCGGCAGCGGCGCCACATTCTTCAAAAAGCTCGAATGCCGCCGCGCCTCGACATCAAACAGGTTGTTGGCCGACAGCGAGATGAGCGTATTGCTGTCCACCCCCAGCGGCCGCCAGTTGATGCTGGCATTGACCATCGTCCAGCCATTGGTATCGCCTTCAAACACCGCTGTCCGCCGCTGTGCCGTGGCATGCTCCACCTCGATCCGCCCGCCGATAATGCCGCCGCTGGCCTCCAGCCCGCCGAGAAACCGCAGCGGCGGAATGCGCGGCACACGGCCACCACCGTTCAGAATATCGGCGCGCGTAAAGTCGGCCAGCCCGGTCAGCTCCACGCGCGTATCGCCCAGCCGCGCCAGCGTCACAGCGGCATCCACTTCAGCACCCCAGAACCGCGCACCCGCCTGCTGATATTGAAACACCGGCAAGCCGTCCTCAATATCGCCCGTCGGGTTCAGGAAGATGAAGTCCCGGAACCGTGTGAAGAAGGCGCTCCCCTCAATCCGCCAGCCCTCGCCGCGCCCGCGCAAAACAGCCTCGATGCCGTTGGAGATCTCCTTGCCAAAAGTCGGATCGCCAATCTCGAACGCCCCCGTTGCCGCATGCGCGCCATTGGCAAACAGCTCTTCCGCCGAGGCCGCTCGCTCGCTATGCGTAGCAGATAGCCCGAGCCGCCAGCCTTCCGCCAAGCGAAGTGAAGCCCCAATCGATCCCGAAATGCTGTTGAACGTTCGCGCAATGCCAAGCGGCTGCGAATCTACGCTGGTATTTTCAAATCGCGCTCCGCCATCGATCTTCAGATCGCCAAAATCATATTCTTGCAGCGTAAAAAGACCGAACTGGCTGGTCTGGTTGAGCGGAATATACGCCTCTTCCCCCATCGCCTCGAACCGCCGAGACATGAACTGCGCGCCAGACGCCCCCTGCCAGCCGTCCACGGCGCGCTGCACCAGCTCCAGCCGCCCTTCCAGCCCTTGGCTGAAGAAGCTCGTGCCAATCTCGCCGGTGTCCTCAATCTCATCATGCCGATAATCGGCAAAGCCGAAGCGAAACTTCAGCGCCTCAAACGCCCCGGTCATCGGCAGCAGCGCCCGCGCATCCACCCGCGTCTGCCGCATGTTCAGCCTGATGTCCTGCTCCGGCGGCTCGTCGCCCAGCGCCAGGGCGTTGGGAATCCCATAATCGGACCGCAAATGGCTCACCGCCACGCCAAGCTGCCCCCCATCGGCGCCGATCCACGCCAGCCCGCCGCCAATGTTCCAGCTCGTCACATCGCTATTCGGCACCCGCCCGCTTATTGTCGCGTCATCCGCCACATCACCACCAGCCGCGGCCGCCTCAGCCCGCAGACCCTCCGAATAAACAAAACCACCCGTCCGATAATCGCCGGTTTTCAGATAGCTGCCATCGGCATGGACCACCAGCGCACCGCCGTCTTCACCCTTGAACAACGGCACATCAACCGAGCCCGATCCACCCCGCTCATCGGCCGCTGACGCATAAAAACCCGCCGCATCGATATGGATCGCCTCATCGGGCACGTCGCGCGGAATCCGCCGGTCCTGCACATTGACCACACCGCCAATCGCATTGCTGCCATAGAGCAGCGCCGCCGGCCCGCGCACCACTTCCACCCGGTCGATCAAAAACGGATTGATCGCCACCGCATGGTCAGCCGATGTGTTCGACACGTCAAAGCTGCCAATCCCATCGGTCAGCACCCGAACCCGCTCGGCGTCCTGCCCGCGCAAGATCGGCCGCGAGGCTCCGGGACCAAAAAAGCTCGAGCTCACCCCCGGCAGCCGGCTCAGCGTCTCACCGATAGACGGCCGCGTCTCGCGCAGCAGCGTATCGCCTTCCAGCACACTCGCCGCCGTCGTCAGGCTGAACCGGTCACGATAAAATGGCGCCGTCACAATGATCTCGGGCGAAATCCCGTCATGAAGACCAGAAGCGCTTTGGGCAAAAGCGCTCCCGCCCAACCCCGAAGACGCCAGCAAAGCACACATCAGAAAGCGCCGAACTATCATGTTATACCCTCACAAGCCGCGACTATGACGCAGCCGTAGATGTAACATTATCTCTCGTCAAGCCGCCCTGTTGCGCCCGAACCACATCCGCGCCAGCAGCCTGTCGCGGTCAAAAAACTGGTGCTTCAGCGCCGCCAGAACATGCAGCAGCACAAGGCCGATCATCACAAAGCCCATCACCTCATGGCCCTCGCGCGCCAAACCATAAAGCCCGCGTGGCAACGGCAGCTTCGGCACCTCGAAGAGCCCGAACCATGGCAGCGGCCGCAGCGTCTTTGCCGTTGACACAAAGGCCCAGCCCGAAAGCGGCAATGCCAGCATCAGTGCATAAAAACCGCCGTGGCTGATCTTCGAAAGCAGGCGCTCCAGCGGCGTCATATGGCCAGGCAGCGGCGGCGGCGTGTGCCCCAGCCGCCATCCAAGCCGCACCAGCGTTAGCGCCAGCACCGTCAGACCAAGGCTTTTGTGCAGCCCCACCAAAAACCGCCCCGACGCCACCTCGCTCGCAATTTCGCTATCAAGCAAATCCTCAAGCCGCAGCCCGCTAACCAGATTGGCAATCATCATCAACGCCATCATCCAGTGCAGCGCCACCGCCACCGCCGAGTAGCGGCTATCCATCATCGTCCTCGTCATGTTATTTCCCTACCCCATCCCGAACAGGCCCATCCCGAACAGGCCCATCCCGAACAGGCCCATCCCGAACAGGACTGCGCGGATAGGTGCCAATCACCCTCACCCATTCAGTATGAAACGCCAGTTCCTCCATCGCCAGTTGCACCCGCTGTTCACCAGGCGACCCTTCGATGTCAGCATAGAATTCCGCCGCCGAAAAGCTGCCGTCGCGCAAATAACTCTCAAGCTTGGTCATGTTCACGCCATTGGTCGCAAAGCCGCCAAGCGCCTTGAAAAGCGATGCCGGCACATTGCGCGTCAAAAACGTGAAGCTCGTCATCATCGGTCCCACAATGTGCGCCACCGCCTCACGCGCCAGCACCACAAAGCGCGTCGTATTATGGTCCACATCCTCGATGCCCTGTCCCAGCACCCGCAACCCATAAAGCTCGGCCGCCAACGCCGATGCTATGGCACCTCTGGAAAGATCACCGCCATCGGCAACATCCGCCGCCGCCCCGGCGGTATCGAAATGCCCGACAGCCTCCAGCCCCCAGCCGCGCAGCCGCCGTCGGCACTGGCCCAGCGCCTGCGGATGGCTCAACACAGCGCGCAAATCCGCCTGCGTTCCCAGTCCCAAAAGGCAATGTCGCACCCGCACAAAATGCTCGCCGATGATATGCAGCCCCGCCTCAGGCAGCAGAAAATGCACATCCGCCACCCGGCCATGCAGCGAATTCTCGATCGGGATCACCGCGCGTCCAGCCCGCCCGGTCTGCACCGCCTCAATAGCATCCTCAAACGAAGCACACGGCAGCGGCGCCGCCCCCGGAAAGGACTCGCGCACCGCCTGATGCGAATAAGCCCCCGGCGCGCCCTGAAACGCCACAGCCCGCGCCGGATCAGCAGCCGCTAGCGCATTCATCTCGGCAACAAGGGCGGCCGCGCGGGGAGAATAGCTTGTCATCGTCCCGAAGTAGCCATCTGCTGCTCATGCGGCAACGCAAAAGCTTGCCGCCTCTTGCCGCCCTGCTATAGAGCCGCGACCAAATAATGACGCAGCGCAGCAGGGTGCAACATCACGCCCATACCACGCCCAATACCGCACTAGGGAGACGACACGGTGGATAGTTTCGAGTTCAACAAGATCGCCGGCGCCACGCTCGGCGCCTGTGTCGCCCTTCTTGCCATCTCGATCCTCACCGATATGGCCTATAAGCCACACCTGCCCGAGAAGCAGGGTTATGAAGTCGTCGGCATTCCCGAAGCCGTCGCCGATGCCGGCCCCGCTGCAGAAGCTGAAAAGCCCTTCGCTTTCTACCTCGCCTCGGCCAGCCCCGAAAAGGGCGAGGCCGTCTTCAAGAAGTGCGGCGCCTGCCACAATGCTGCCGCTGGCGGCGCCAATGGCATCGGCCCCAATCTTCATGGCATCGTTGGCGCCCCGCACGCCTCGCGCGCCGGCTTCTCCTATTCTGCCTCGCTCGGCGCCATGAAGGGCAAGCCATGGACATGGGACGAGCTCAGCAATTGGCTTAAAAGCCCCAAATCCTATGCCGAAGGCAATAAGATGAGCTTCGCCGGCCTCAACAAGCCCGATGAGCGCGCCGCAGTGCTGGTCTGGCTCAACAGCCAGTCTGCCAACCCGCTGCCCCTGCCGGCCGTGCCAGCAGAAGCACAAGCGGAAGCAGCCCCGGCTGAAGCCGAAGCACCCGCTGCAGAAACAACCACCTGAAGACTTTACGCTGGGGGGAGGGCGCCGTCGGCGTACCAGGCTTTCACAGTCGCCCAGCCTTCCTCCGCCGTTTCCACAATGCGAAACAGCTCAAGGTCGCGGTGCGCAATCACGCCCTCATCCGCAAGCGCTTCGAAGTTTATCACCCGGCTCCAGAATTCTCGCCCATAAAGCAGGATTGGCAGTGGTGCCACCTTCCCCGTCTGCACCAGCGTCAGCAGCTCAAAAAACTCGTCAAGCGTACCAAAGCCCCCCGGAAATACCGCCACCGCCTTGGCCCGCAGCAAAAAATGCATCTTGCGCAGTGCAAAATAATGGAACTGAAAGCTTAAGCCCGGCGTCACATAAGGGTTGGGTACCTGCTCATGTGGCAGAACAATATTAAGCCCCACTGATGGCTCGCCCTTCTCCCAGGCACCCCGGTTCGCCGCCTCCATGATCGACGGCCCGCCGCCCGAACACACCGTCAAACACGGCTGCCCATCATTGGCCTCGGCACATGCCACCAGCCGCGCCAGATCGCGCGCCACCTCATAATAATGGCTCTTGGCCACCAGCCGTTCGGCCACAGCCTTTTGCGCCGGCGTCGTCCCCGGCCTCTGGGCCGCCGCCAGCACACCCTCGGCCTTCTCGGGCGAGGGAATCCGCGCCGATCCATAAAACACAAAGGTCGATGTGATCCCGGCTTCGGCTAGCGCCAGCTCGGCCTTTAGCAGTTCAAGCTGAAAGCGCACCGGCCTGAGCTCGGGGCGCAACAGAAAATCATCGTCCTGAAACGCCAGCCGATACGCCGGATGCTCGGTCTGCGGCACTGCCGTGGGGTGGTTCGCCCGCTGTACGTCCTCGGCCGCACTCGGAAACAAGCTGTCGGGCACCTTCAGCGGCGGAGGGTTCATCATCGTCTACTCATGCAACAAAAGGCCCGGCTGAATAGCCGCCCGCACGTCTAAAGTCACCCTCTGGCACCATCCCCAAAACCGGCTAGACTGGCGCCATGAAACTCACCCGGCGCGCCGTCCTCCCCCTCATCCTCGCCGCCCCGCTCGCCGCCAAATCCCGCCCGCGCCGCGCAAATCCCTTCGCCGGCATGCCCGCCATCGCCGCCGCCACCGAAGCCGCGAGCGGCGGCCGCCTCGGCATGGCCCTGCTCGATCTTGAAAGCGGCGTCCGATATCGCCACCGCGCCGGTGACCGATTCCCGATGTGCAGCACCTTCAAGATGCCGCTCATCGCGCAGCTGCTCATGGCCGTCGATCAAGGCCGCCTCAGCCTTACCGATACCCTGCCCATCGCCGCCACAGACATGGTCGATCACGCCCCCTTCACCCAGCCGCGCATCGGCCAGTCCGCCACGCTTGAAGCGCTCGCCGCCGCCATCATGATCGAGTCGGACAATCCCGCCACCAACATCGTCCTGCGTCGCCTCGGCGGGCCCGCTGCACATACACAATGGCTCCGCAGCCAGGGTGATCGCCTAACAAGGCTCGATCGGTGGGAGCCTGACATGAGCGATGGCCTGCCCGATGATCCACGCGATACCACCTCGCCAACCGCCTCGCTCGCCACCGCCCGCCACCTGCTCTTCGGCTCAGCCCTAAGCCCCGCATCGCGCACACAGCTCTTCGCCTGGATGTCAAAAAGCGAAACCGGGGACACGATGCTCCGCGCCGGGCTGCCTGCCGGCTGGTCGGAAGCCAACAAGACCGGCTCGGGCAGCCGCGGCATCCGCAATATCGTCAGCGTCATCACCCCGCCGCCGGCCATGGGTCGCAAACCAATCCTCGCAGCCATCTTCCTCGCCGGCGCCGAGGCCGATCCCGCCGCCCGAAACGCCCATTATCCCCCCATCGCCCGCGCAATCGCGGCAGCGCTGGCTATTTGACCTTCGGTTCCGTCGGCTCCACCACTTCGAGGTCGCGCGCCCAACCCTCGGTCTCCAGCACCAGCACCTGCATCGCCACACCGCTCATATTGGCATCAAGGTCCGGTACTGCCTGATACTCGCTCGGCCAGCATCGATAGAGCTTATAGGCAATCGCCAACTGCCCCGCCTCATTGTACAGTTCCAGCACCACATCCTTGCGAAAATCCGCCAGCGACACTTCCTGCCCGGCGCCGCGACCGACCGCCCAGACCTTGTTCGCCCAATCCTCAAAGTCCCGGTCGTGCGTCACCCCGCGCTCCAGCCGCACCGGCTCAAATCGCGTCAGCCCCGGCGACAGTCGCTGCACCGAAGGATCGCCCCCCTCGCGGTGCTGGATCACCTCCGTCACCCGCCTCAGCCCGCTCACACTGGACACGCCCGCCACATAGCGCCCGTCCCATTTCACCCGAAATTTGAAATTCTTATACGGATCAAACCGCCCCGCATTGACCGAAAATTGCGTCATGTCCCACCCCGCCTCAGCTCAATCTGTCGCGATCATCATAGCAAATGCTTGACCTCGCGTCCCCGGCCACTATGACCGGCCCCGGGCCACGCGGTCCCAACGCCGCGCGAGCTCTCTGTAAGGAGAGAACATGACTATAAAACCTGCGGCTTTGCCGATTCGACCCCATTTTTCGTCCGGACCATGTGCCAAAAGGCCAGGTTGGGCCCCCCAAAATCTCGATACGCACGTGCTCGGCCGCTCGCACCGCTCGAAGCTCGGCAAGGCGCGCCTCCAGCACGCCATCGAACTCACCCGAGAGATCCTGCAAGTCCCCAGCACCCACCGCATCGGCATCGTCCCCGCGTCGGATACCGGCGCCTATGAAATGGCAATGTGGACCATGCTGGGTGCGCGCCCCGTCACCATGATGGCGTGGGAAAGCTTCGGGGAAGGCTGGGTCACCGACGCCGCCAAGCAATTGAAACTCGATCCCACCATCATCACCGCGCCTTATGGCGAGCTGCCCGATCTCACCCGCATCGATCAGAGCCACGATCTCTGCTTCACCTGGAATGGCACCACCTCAGGCGTCCGCGTACCAAACGGCGAATGGATTCGCTCCAACCGCGAAGGCCTCACCCTGATCGATGCCACAAGTGCGGTCTTTGCGCAGGACATCCCATGGGATAAAACCGACGTCCTCACCTACAGCTGGCAAAAGGTACTCGGCGGCGAAGGCGGCCATGGCATCCTCATCCTCGGCCCGCGCGCCGTCGAACGGCTTGAAAGCTACACGCCGGCCTGGCCGCTCCCCAAGATCTTCCGCCTCACATCCAAGGGCAAACTCATCGAAGGCATCTTCTCCGGCGAAACCATCAACACCCCCTCGATGCTCGCCGTCGAAGACTATATCGATGCCCTCACATGGTCGCAGCATATCGGCGGCCTGCCCGAGCTCATGGCCCGCGCCGATGCCAATGCCGAGGCCCTCGCCCGCTGGGTCGCCCGCACGCCGTGGGTCGAGCACCTCGCCCAAAACCCCGCCACCCGCTCCAACACGAGTGTGTGCCTGACGCTCCCCGGCACCACCCCCGATCAGGTCAAGGCCATCGTCAGCCTGCTCGAAAAAGAGCATGCCGCATACGACATCGGCGCATACCGCGATGCCCCGCCGGGCCTCAGAATCTGGTGCGGCGCCACAGTAGACACCGCCGACATCGAAACCCTGACCCACTGGCTAGACTGGGCCCACACACAGATCACCCTCTAGCGCGCGCAGCACAAGCGTCATCCCGGCGAAGGCCGGGATCCACCCTCCACCAACACCGCCCTCAGCCATCGCGCGCCCCCAACAAGGATCCCCCCATGCCCCGCGTCCTCATCGCCGACGAAATGTCCCCCAAAGCCGCTGAAATCTTCCGCGCCCGCGGCATCGAGGTCGATGAAATCACCGGCCTCTCCAAAGACGAACTCATCAAGATCATCGGCAATTACGACGGCCTTGCCGTCCGCTCCGCCACTAAGGCCACCAGCGCCGTCATCGATGCCGCAACCTCCCTCAAGGTCATCGGCCGCGCCGGCATCGGCGTCGACAATATCGACATCCCCGCCGCTTCGGCCAAGGGCATCGTGGTCATGAACACCCCGTTCGGTAACAGCATCACCACCGCCGAACACGCCATCGCCCTGATGTTCGCCCTCGCCCGTCAGCTCCCCGAGGCCGACGCCAGCACCCAGGCCGGCAAATGGGAGAAAAACCGCTTCATGGGGGTCGAGCTCACTGCCAAAACCCTCGGCCTCATCGGTGCGGGCAATATCGGCAGCATCGTCGCCGACCGGGCGCTCGGCCTCAAGATGAAGGTCATCGCCTTCGATCCTTTCCTCACCCCCGAGCGCGCCGAACAAATGGGCGTCACCAAGGTCGAACTCGATGATCTCCTCGCCCAGGCCGATGTCATCACCCTCCACACACCCCTCACCGACAGCACGCGAAACATTCTCTCCGCCGCCAATCTGATGAAGACCAAACCAGGTGTGCGCATCATCAATTGCGCCCGCGGCGGCCTCATCGATGAAGACGCGCTCAAGGCCGGCCTCGATTCAGGCCATATCGGCGGCGCTGCCCTCGATGTCTTCAAGGAGGAGCCCGCCAAGGCCAGCCCCTTGTTCGGCACCCCAAATTTCATCAGCACGCCCCATCTCGGCGCCAGCACCGATGAAGCGCAGGTCAACGTCGCCATCCAGGTCGCCGAACAAATGAGCGATTTCCTGCTCACCGGCGGCGTCACCAACGCCCTTAACGTCCCCAGCCTGTCCGCCGAAGAAGCCCCGCGCATCCGCCCCTACATGGCGCTGGCCGAGCGTCTCGGCGCCCTCATCGGCCAGCTCGAAGGCCAGACCATCACCGCCGTCAAGATCGAGGTCGAAGGGGCCGCCGCCGAGCTCAACATCAAGCCCATCACAGCCGCCGTCCTCACCGGCCTCATGCGCCCACATTCCGACACGGTAAACATGGTCAACGCCCCCTATCTGGCGCGTGAACGCAACATCAACATCGCCGAAGTCCGTCACAACCGCGAGACCGACTATCACACCCTGCTCCGCGTCACAGTCACCACGCCGGACGGTGATCGCTCCGTCGCCGGCACCCTCTTCGGCAACGCCAAACCCCGCCTCACCGAGCTTTTCGGCATCATCGTCGAAGCCGATCTCGCCGGCCGCATGATCTACATCGTCAACGAAGACAAACCCGGCTTCATCGGCCGCCTCGGCACCACCCTGGGGGAAGCAAACGTCAACATCGGCACCTTCCACCTCGGCCGCCAAAAAGAAGGCACCCAAGCCCTCCTCCTCCTCTCCGTCGACGGCGAAATCCCCGAACAACTCCTCTGGACCATCTGCCGCCTCCCCGGCGTAAAAATCGCCAAGGCGCTGAAGTTCAACTAAAAAACTCCCCAAAACAGCAAACGGCGGCCCGCAAAGGCCGCCGTTTCCTCATCACGGCTTCAGCACATAATAGGGCAACGGCGGGCCGTGCCGGCGCACCAACGTCTCCAAGCCGCTCAACGGCACTGATCTTTTTCGAAAACAACAGCGCCTGGATGTCTCGAAGACCCATAATCCAGGTTGAATTGGCAAGCCTCATGCTTCGAAAGATTGCCGATCCAAATGTCCGGCCGATCAGGCGTCCGGGTCAGCGGGCCCTTCACCGACGCCCTCGTTGGAGGTACCAACACTGATATGCCAAATACGCCGCGATCGATCGGCGGTATTCTCAACATAGGTGACCTTCACAGGCTTTTCGTTCCGAAGGATGTCGTACCAAAGCGCGAAGTCTCTTTCATGGAGCATGCCAACAAGCAAAGAACTTGCGACATAGCCTACAGTATCGGCAGGCGGCGTGGGCCAGAAGTAGACAATTGCTCTGGTAGCCGGCCCATCCTCGGATACGCCTTCCAAGCTCAGAAACATACTGTGCTGGTTGGCGGGGTTTCGGCTTCGGTTGGTGCCAACGCGATACTGTGTGACGTTAAGTGTTCCCATGTCGCTTCCCCTGCCCCCGAAAACCAGCGAAGTTGCTGATCAACACCACAATATGTCACAACTTAGCTCACCCAGCAACGAAAGACATAACCCGACATTTTCAAAATAGACGGCCGTTTTCCTCCGTTTGCCCTGCAGAACAGCGCGCCTGAAGTTCCGGCGCCCATGCACACAATTCGTGCCGGAACGAGATCATCCAAAGTAAAGTTTGACCACCGCACAAGATGTCTTTGATCGGATGACCGGCGCCTCGCCTTGTTCCCGCCAATGAATCGGCCAGCCCGACTTTCGATGTCAGGGACCGCCAATTTACCGACCAAATCCCTTGACTTGTAGGAAATAAAACGATACAGATCAGATACTTGGCCGATTCCGCCAAGCGCGCAAGCAAGCCTTCCGAAAAACATGCTCCAGCCTATAGACTTCGCGTAGACTTGTTCATATTCGGCCCCCTTCTCATTTCCCCCCGCCCTGCTAAACCCGCCCCCATGGTCTCCCAAACTCTTCCGCCCGGCTTGCTGCCTGAGGGCCTGCGTGATCGCCTGCCCCCGGCAGCCGAAGCCGAGGCCGCCCTCGCCAGCGCCATGATGGCCGTCTTTGCCGCCCATGGTCATGCCCGCGTCAGCCCGCCGCTGGTCGAATATGAAGAGAGCCTTGGCTCGCGCCTCGCCAGCGCCCAGCGCCGCGAGCTGCTGCGCTTCACCGATCCGGTCAGCCAGCACACGCTGGCGCTGCGCTCCGATATCACCGGTCAGGTCGGCCGCATTGCCGTCACCCGCATGGCCGCTGCGCCGCGCCCGTTGCGCCTGAGCTATGCCGGCCCGGTGCTCCGCGTGCGCGGCACGCAGCTGGCGCCGGAACGCCAGTCGCAGCAACTCGGCGCCGAGCTGATCGGGCTGGAGAGTGCCGATGCCGCCGCCGCCCTGCTGTCGCTGGCCATCGAAGCCCTTGCTGCCGCAAAAGTCCCGGATCTCAGCATTGATCTCACCCTGCCCACGTTGGTCGCCAGCCTCCACGCTGCCGGCCTGCCATCGGGCACCGCCGATCTGCCGACCCTGCAAGCCCTGCTCGATGGCAAGAATGCCGCGAGCCTTCGCGCCCATGGTGCCAGCGCCTATGAGCCGCTCATCGCCGCCGCCGGTCCCGCCGATCAGGCCCTCGCGCGGCTGCGCGCCCTGCCCGTGCCGCAAGGCACCCTCAAAGGACTGGAAACCCTGATTGCCGCTCTGGCGCATCTTCCCGTCTCCCTCACCCTCGATCCCACCGAGCGGCACGGCTTTGAATATCAGTCATGGATCGGCTTCTCGCTGTTCGGTGCCGGCCTTCCTTACGAAATCGGCCGCGGCGGCAGCTACACCCTCCTCCATCCCGATGGCACGCCCGAGCCAGCCATCGGATTCTCGCTCTATATCGATGGTCTCGTCGAAGCCGGCCTCGGCATCACGACCCGTCCGAGCGTCTTCCTGCCGCTAGGCACCGACCCGCAGGCTGGTACCGATTTGCGCGCCCAAGGCTTCATCACCGTCGCCGCCCTTTGCGCCGCCTGCTCCCCCGCCGGCTGCACGCACATCTATGATGCCGGCCACGCCCGGCCCATCGCCTGAGGACACGCCACCATGCCAAACGTAACCGTCATCGGCAGCCAATGGGGCGACGAAGGAAAGGGCAAGATCGTCGATTGGCTCGCCGAGCGCGCCGATGTCGTCGTCCGCTTTCAAGGCGGCCATAACGCCGGTCACACGCTGGTCGTCGGCAATCAGACCTACAAATTGAGCCTGCTGCCCAGCGGCATCGTGCGCGGCACGCTCAGCATCATCGGCAATGGCGTCGTCTTCGATCCGTGGCATTTCAAGGCCGAAGTCGCCAAGCTGCGCGGCCAGGGCGTCGCCATCACGCCCGAAAATCTCGCCATCGCCGAGCAATGTCCGCTCATTCTCCCGCTGCACCGCGATCTCGATGCGCTCCGCGAAGACGCGATGGGTGCGGGCAAGATCGGCACCACGCGGCGCGGCATCGGCCCGGCCTATGAAGACAAGGTCGGCCGCCGCGCGCTTCGCGTTTGCGATCTCGCCCATCTCGACAAGCTCGATGCCCAGCTTGATCGCCTCCTCGCCCACCACAACGCACTGCGCGCCGGTTTCAGCATAGCACCCGTCGATCGCGCAGAGCTCATCGCCCAGCTCGCCGAAATCGCCCCCGATGTGCTGCCCTATGTCCAGCCGGTCTGGAAGCGCCTCGCCGATGCCCGCGCCAGCCGCAAGCAGATCCTCTTCGAAGGCGCTCAGGGCGTGCTTCTCGATGTCGATCACGGCACCTATCCCTTCGTCACCTCATCCAACGTCGTCGCCGGTCAGGCCGCCTCGGGCAGCGGCATGGGGCCAAATGCCATGGGCAATGTGCTGGGCATCACCAAGGCCTATACCACCCGCGTCGGCAGCGGGCCGTTCCCCACCGAGCAGGACAATGCCACCGGCGAAAAACTTGGGCAGCGCGGCCATGAGTTCGGCACCGTCACAGGCCGCAAGCGCCGCTGCGGCTGGTTCGATGCTGTTCTTGTGCGGCAGGCCATCGCCACCTCCGGCATCACCGGCATAGCCCTCACCAAGCTCGATGTGCTCGATGGCTTCGAAACCTTGCAAATCTGCACCGGTTATAAGCTGGACGACCAGACCCTCGATTATTTCCCGGCCCATGCCCATGATCAGGCGCGTGTCGAGCCGATCTACGAAGTCTTCGAAGGCTGGTCCGGCTCCACTGCCGGCGCCCGCCGCTGGGCCGATCTGCCCGCCCAGGCGATCAAATACATCCGCCGCATCGAAGAGCTGACCGAATGCCCCGTCACCCTCGTCAGCACCAGCCCAGAGCGCGAAGACACCATCCTTGTCCGCGATCCTTTCCTCGATTGATCAGCTGACCTTCCAGAGCTGGCTCATCATCAGCCTCGTCTGGTTGCTGCTGATCAATTTCAATAGCTTTTCCGCCTTTGCCGAAGACAAAAGCCGCGCCGTCCGTGGCTTCAGACGCACCCCGAAGCCAAGCTGCTGGGCATGGCGCTGATCGGTGGCTCGCTCGGCGCGCTGCTCGCCTGCCACCGGCTCCGCCACAAAACCCGAAAACAGCCATTCGCCGGCCAGCTGAAAGCCATCGCCCTCTTCCACGCCGCCCTGTTGGTGGCGCTGGCCATCGCCCTGTCATGGCTGCAACCACCCGCTTGACGCCGGCAGCACTTGCAGGCTCAATCAGCGTCAATGTCGCTCCTCATCCCTCTCGCCGCCGCCCTCATATTCGCGTGTGAAAATCCGACCCACCACGACGGTGACGGCATGCGCTGCGCGGGTCGCGAGAAATCAATGAGAATGTATGGCATCGACGCGCCCGAAATGCCCGGCAGCTGCCGACCCGGCCGCCAATGCACCCCGGGTGATCCCTATGCCGCCCGCGATTATCTCGCCAGCCTCACTGCGGGTCGATCAGTCAAATGCGAACAGCTTGATACCGACGTCTATGGGCGACCGGTTGTGCGCTGCACAGCCGATGGAATGGATCTCGGCTGCGCCATGGTCGCCAGCAGGCATGCAGTCGAGCGTTACGGCCGGTTGGATTGCACGGGGGCCGCGACGTCAGCCTCGGCAGCGCCTGCCTATGAAGACGTTCCAGCCCCGATCGGCTATCAACCAAAGGTCGAACCCGTTCCAGTCATCCTGCCGCCGTCGCGCATCGCCAGTCTCTCCCAGTTTCGCAAGGCGCCGCCAATGAATTCTGGTTCCGCGTTTACCAATCTTGAGTTGGCAGGCACAATCTTAGCGGCACTGCTGCTCATCAACGGTCTGACCTGGACCCTTTTTTCAATCGACAGAGAAACCGAAATCAAAAGCCGCTATTGGAGAACAACAAAGCAGCGTCGGGTGCCAGAGGTCGTGCTCCTGGGGCTTGCAGCGCTTGGTGGCTCTCCCTCGGCCCTGATCGCCCGGCACAACCTCCGCCACAAAACGTTCAAACAGCCTTTTTCCAATCTGCTGATTGGCATTGCGGGCGTACAGGCTGGCGTCTTGGCAGGCCTAGCGTTGTTCTGGTCAGGCATAATCTGAGCCGCCAGCGCCGCTTGACGCCGTCAGCACTTGCAGGCTCAATCAGCGTCAATGTCGCTCCTCATCCCTCTCGCCGCGTCACTGGTCTTTGCCTGTGCCAGCCCGACCCATCATGATGGCGACGCCATCCGCTGCAAGGGGCAGGAGCAGTCGATGCGGATGCACGCCATCGACGCCCCCGAAATGCCGGGCAGCTGCCGTCCGGGCCGCCGCTGCACCCCCGGTGATCCCTATGCATCGCGCGATTATCTCCGCCGCCTGACCAAAGGCCGCGAGGTCCGCTGCGAGGAGAAGGACGTCGACAGCTACGGCCGCATGGTCGTCCGTTGCACCGCCGATGGCAAGGATCTCGGCTGCGCCATGGTCGCAGGCGGTCAGGCCGTCGAACGCTATGGCAAACTCAATTGCACCGGCGGCACACTCAAGCCAGCTTCTGCATCAGTCCAGACACCCAGTTCACGCCCCTCTCCGGCTCTCGGCCAGAAACCGGGACCAGCTCAGCTTCAAGCCCCCACCGCCCGCAGCCCGCAACGCTTCATCACGAAAGAAGTTCAGCCGCCGCCCGGCGTTCCGGGCTGGCTCGTCGCCGTCGGCCTGCTGCTGCTCGCTGCCCTGAACGTCATCGGCTTCTTCCTGATGCGTCAGGATGAACAGCGCGCGGGCCTGTCGTCCGAGCGACTGGCGCTCACCCCGCGTCTGTCCGAACCAGCGCTGCTCGGCGTCGCTGCCGCCGGCGGCAGCGCCGGCATGCTCGCCGCCAGCTTCGCCACCGGCCACAGGCTCGATGATGTCCGCTTCAGCCGCATCCTCATCCTGCTGGCCGGCGTGCAGTTCGGCCTCGTCGCTGGTCTGCTTCTGGCGCGCTGAAAGTAACCATAAGCCGTTCCGCTGCGAATACACGATCAGGCTGACCAGCCTTTTCGATTAGCGCCGAAAGCGGCATCGCCCTATCCATCCCCATCACAACCCTGAAAGCCCCGTACAAATGCCCCATAAGTTCGATTATGATCTATTCGTCATCGGCGCCGGCTCGGGCGGCGTCCGTGCAGCCCGGATCGCAGCCGGCCATGGCGCCAGCGTCGCCATCGCCGAAGAATATCGCGTCGGCGGCACCTGCGTCATCCGCGGCTGCGTGCCCAAGAAGCTGCTCGTCTATGGCGCCCATTTCGCCGAAGATCTGGTCGATGCCCGCCGCTTCGGCTGGTCTGTCGATGAGCGCCACTTCGATTGGCCAACGCTGCGTGACAATGTCCTCGCCGAAGTCGATCGCCTCAACGAGCTTTACGGCACCACCCTGGCATCGAACAACGTCGAAGTGCTGAATGGCCACGCCCGCTTTGTGGACGAGCACACCCTCGATATCGACGGCAAGACCGTCACCGCAGCGCGCATCCTCATCGCCACCGGCGCCCGCCCGGCGATCCCCGATGTGCCCGGCGCCGAGCATGGCATCACCTCGAATGAGATCTTCCATCTGGACACGCTGCCCAAGTCGATGATTATCGCCGGCGGCGGCTATATCGCCAATGAATTCGCCGGCATTTTCCATGAGTTCGGCAGCAGCGTCACCCTGATCAACCGCTCCGACACGATCCTGCGCGAATGGGACCCCGCCCTGCGCGATCGCCTTCTCACAATCTCAATGTCCAAGGGCCTCAATTTCAAGTTCAACTGCCTCCTCGACCGGATCGAAAAGACCCCGACCGGCGTGCGCGTCCATTTCAAGGACGGCACCTCGCAGGAGGCCGATCAGCTGCTTTGGGCCGTCGGCCGCCTCCCCAACACCGAAGGGCTGGGTCTGGAAAAGGTCGGCATCAAAACTGGCCCGCTTGGCGCCATCGAGGTCGACGAGTTCAGCACCACCAACATCGGCCACATCCATGCCGTCGGGGATGTCACCAACCGAGTCCAGCTTACCCCCATCGCCATCCGTGAAGGCCATGCTTTCGCCGACACCCAATTCGGCAACAAGCCATGGACGGTCGATTATACCGCCATCCCAAGTGCAGTGTTCAGCAATCCCCCGCTCGGCAGCGTCGGCCTCAGCGAAGCGCAGGCGCGGGACCAATATGGCACCGTCAATATCTTCAGCTCCGATTTCCGGCCGATGCGCAATGTGCTCGCCGGTCGCAACGAGCGCGCGCTCTACAAGCTGGTCGTCGATGCCGCGAGCGATGTCGTCGTTGGCGCGCATATGATCGGGCCTGACGCGCCGGAAATACTCCAGGCCGTCGCCATCGCCATCAAGGCCCGCCTCACCAAAGCGCAGTTCGATGATACGATTGCGCTACACCCCACCATGTCCGAAGAATTGGTGCTGATGCGCTGACCTTGCGGAAATGACCCCAAACAGGCAAAGACCCGCGCATGAATACCCCCTGGACCCCCGAGAGCTGGCGCTCTCACGAAGCACGGCAGCTGCCGAGCTACCCCGATGCCGTTGCGCTCGCCGCTGTCGAGGCGGAGTTGAAATCCTATCCCCCCCTGGTTTTCGCCGGGGAGGCGCGCGATCTCACTACCCAGCTCGCCGATGTCGAAGCCGGCAAGGCCTTTCTGCTTCAGGGCGGAGACTGTGCGGAATCCTTCGCCGATTTTAATCCCAATACCATCCGGGACACTTTTCGCGTCCTCCTGCAAATGGCCGTGGTACTGACGTTCGCATCCAAGCTTCCGGTCGTCAAAGTCGGCCGCATGGCCGGCCAGTTTGCCAAGCCGCGCTCGGGCGATACCGAGGAGCAGAATGGCGTCAGCCTGCCGAGCTACCGTGGTGACAATGTCAACGATATGGCCTTCACGCCAGACGCTCGCATCCCCGATCCCCGTCGCATGCTGCGCGGCTATCTTCAGGCCGCCGGCACACTCAATCTGCTGCGCGCTTTCGCCAGCGGCGGCTATGCCAATCTCCATCAGGTCCATAAGTGGAACCTCGATTTCACCGGTCGCTCGCTCTGGTCCGAGCAATATAAAGCGCTGGCCGATCGTATCGGCGAGTCGCTCGATTTCATGGCCGCCTGCGGAATCTCGCCCGAAACCGTGCCCCAGCTCAAGGGCACAAGCTTCTTCACCAGCCATGAAGCGCTGCTGCTCGGCTATGAGCAGGCCATGACACGGCAGGACAGCCTGACCGGGGACTGGTACGATACGTCGGCGCATATGCTCTGGATCGGCGATCGCACGCGCTTCCCCGGCTCGGCGCATGTTGAGTTTCTGCGCGGCGTCGGCAATCCGCTCGGCCTCAAATGCGGCCCCAGCCTTGAGCCTGACGATCTGCTTCGCCTGATCGACACACTCAATCCCGGCAACGAACCAGGCCGCCTCACCCTCATCGCCCGCTTCGGCCATGACAAGGTGGAGGCGCATCTCCCCCGCCTCATCCGCGCCGTCGAACGCGAGGGCCGCCGCGTCATCTGGTCGTGCGATCCGATGCACGGCAACACCGTCAAGGCCGCCGGCGGCCTCAAGACCCGCCCGTTCGATCGCATTCTGGCCGAAGTGAAAGCTTTCTTCGCCGTCCACCGCGCCGAAGGCACCCATGCCGGCGGCATCCATATCGAGATGACCGGCCTTGACGTGACTGAGTGCACCGGCGGCGCTATCGCCATCACAGATGAGGGCCTGTCGGCGCGCTATGAGACGCAATGCGACCCGCGCCTCAACGCCAGCCAGTCGATCGAGCTAGCCTTTCTCCTCGCCGAGGCCATCAAGGCCGAACGCGAGGCAAGGCCGGCACGCGCTGCATGATTGTAGCGCGCTTGACACTCAAGCGCTAAGCGCTCACCAGCACCCCTCCGCCACGCGGTCCCTTCGTCTAGCGGTCCAGGACGTCGCCCTCTCACGGCGAAAACACGGGTTCGATTCCCGTAGGGATCACCAGCCTCAGGCCACCGTCATCATCGCCGCCAGCCTGTCCCCCGACGTCCAGGCCGACGCCACATTTGGCCCGAGCAGCCAGTCGCCGCAGACGCCAAGCCGCAAAGCCGGGTCCCACAACGCGCCCTCCCCAGCTTCTGTCCCCGTCCCGTCCAACCGGGCATAACGCCAGCGATGAGCCGATGTGTCCAGCACAACGGGCAAATCAACCGCCAAAGCCTCCAGAAGTGCGGCCGTCACCGCCGCCGGCGAGTCCTCAAGATGCGCCATCGACCAGTCTGGCGTCGCTTGAATCACCCAGGCCTCCGGCCCCGTCCGCCCCGGCTTGGCAGAGTTTCGCACCGCCCGCTCGATGATCGTCCCCCCTTCCACAATGTCCGGCCCCGCAAGCCGCCGCGCAAACGCCGCCATAACCGTCCAGCACGGCAGAGAGCGCACGCTCGCTGCGCGCGCCGCAAAATCCGCCGACACCGGCGCTAGTAAAGCCGCCGCCTGTTCGGGCGGAACAGCCACCACCACCGCCTCGAAGCCATCATCATCCAAACTCACCCGCCAGCCATCTGCCATTGCGGCCAGACCCGTCACAGCATCCCCAAAGCGGACATCAAGCCCGCACGCCATCGCCTTCAGCGGCGCGTTCATCCCCGGCATCCCGACAAAAGCGTCCCCCGCTGACTCTGACGCCGGCCAGTTCGCCACAACGCCCGAAGCCGTCCAATCCGATATTTGCGCCGCAAAGTCCGGCCCACCCCCACCGAACCAAAGGGTACCATGGTCAAACACCGTCTCGCCCAGCGGCGTCGCCATCCGACGTGTTGCCATCCGTCCGCCCGGCCCGCGTCCCTTGTCGAACAGCGTCACAGCATGCCCCGCCGCCGTCAGCCGCTCGCCGCATCGCAGCCCCGCCATACCCGCGCCCACAATCGCCACCCGCATAGCCACTTCCCTTCTCGCCGGCCGAGCCTATCCTGCCGCCATCTCCGGGAGACCCATAATGCACCGCCTGCTCGCCGCCATGGCGCTCTTTGCCGCCGCCCCTGCAATTGCCCAATCCGCACCACCACAATCGGTTGAAGCCATCGCGCCACAGATCGACCAGATGTTCGCGAGCTTTGCTGAGCAGCAGCATATCCCCGGCCTCGTCTATGGCATCGTCCGCGATGGCAAGCTGGTCCATGTCAAAGGCATTGGCGTGCAGACTCTCGAAGATCAGCGCCCGGTGACCGCCGAAACCCGCTTCCGCATCGCGTCCATGTCAAAGGCCTTCACCGCCCTCACCATCCTCAGCCTGCGTGACGAAGGCAAGCTTCGCCTCGATGATCTCGCCGAGGCCCATGTCCCGCAAATGCGCGATTGGACCTACCCCACAGCCGACGCACCCCGCATCCGTATCCGCGATCTCCTTCACCACGTCGGCGGGTTGGTCGAGGATGATCCCTGGGGGGACCGTCAGACCCCGCTGCCCGAAGCCGATTTCACAGCCATGCTGGCGCGTGGCGTGCCCTTCAGCCGCCAGCCACAGAGTGCTCAGGAATATTCGAATTTCGGCTATGCCACCCTCGGTCGCATCATCACCAATGTCAGCGGCAATCCCTTTGAGCAAACCGTCGCCACCCGCCTCTTCAAGCCGCTCGGCATGGCAAGCACAGGCTATGATGTCTTCGCCAGCCCACCCGGCGCACGCGCACTGGGCTATCGCTTCGAGGAGGGCCGATTCACCCGCGAACCGGACATGGCGCCCGGCGCCTTTGGCGCCATGGGCGGCATCGAAACCACCGCCAACGATTATGCCCGTTATGTCGGCTGGCTGCTCGCTTCATGGCCGGCGCGTGACGATCCCGAAACCGGGCCTGTGCGACGCAGTTCGGTCCGCGAGTTGGTTCAGGGCCTCAATTTCGTCCGCTTCGGCCAGCGTCCTGCTGCCCTCGCCGCCGCCAATGCCGGGCCGTGCGCGCAAGCCGTCGCCTATGCCATGGGCTTCCGGATGGTCGCCGATTGTGATCTCGAATATATGACCCATACCGGCGGCTATCCAGGCTATGGCTCAGTGTTGATGATGCTGCCAGAAAGCGGCGTCGCGGTCTTTGCCTTCGCCAACCGCACCTATGCCGCCCCCTCGCCCCCCGCCTATGCCGCCCTTAAGGCGCTCAAGGCAGCCGGCCTCGCATTGCCGCGCGCCATCGGCCCATCGCCCGCCCTGATAACAGCCTATCAGGCCGCCACCCGGGTATGGACTACCGGTGACATCACCGCCGCCAGCCCCTATCTCGCCGAAAACATGCTGCTCGATCGCGCCGCCCCAACATGGAAACTCGAGCTCACCCGCCTCAAAACCCGGCTTGGTACTTGTCGTCCCACAGCCGAACTTGAAGCGACCAGCGCCATGGCGGCACGCTTCCGCTGGCCATGCGAACGCGGCGCCCTCATCGGCACAATGCTCCTCGCGCCCACCAGCCCGGCCACCATCCAGCAGCTCCGCCTCCAGGCCGAATAGAGGGCGCATCGACGCGGGCACCGACGATATGGGATCGGCAAATCGGTGCCCGATTTCACTGCGACAAAAAAGCGTCTAAGGCTCGCAGACAATGCCCCAGCCGCTTACCCCGCCGCCCACTCAAGCGCCCACCCCGCCGGGCACCCCGCCGCGGGGGGGCGATTCCATGGCGCTCTTCCGCCGCACGCTGATAGTCATGGCCGGCATCGGCCTCGCCGTCATAACATGGCAATTGTATCAGCTTCTCTTGCTGCTTTTCGCCTCGCTGCTTGCCGCCCAGATGTTCTCCGGCCTCGCCGATCTGCTTAAACGCCGCCTGCGCCTGCCCTTCGCCGCAGCGCTGGCCCTTGCCGTGCTCCTACCATTGCTGTCGCTGACGCTGGTCTTCGGCCTTTTCGGCAGCCTTATGGCGAATCAATTCGCCACGCTCGCCCAGCAATTGCCGCTAGCCGTTTCCAATGGTGAGCGCTGGCTCGCCAGCACGGCCATCGGCCGCGAGATCCTCGATGCAGCCAGCCACTATGCCCCCCGCATCGATACGGTTGTCGGCATCGTCCAGTCCACCCTCGCCAATGTCGGCGCGGGCCTGTCGCAACTCGTTATCGTGCTGGTTTCGGGCGTCTATCTCGCCGCCCAGCCTAAGTTATATATAGGTGGCGCTGTCCGCGTTGCCCATCGCCTCGGCGCCCGTTCAGCGGAAGCCACCCTCGCCGCGATCCAGAAATCCATCTCGGCCTGGCTCAAGGCACAGGCCGTTTCGATGGCATTTGTCGCGGTCGGCACCAGCGTCGGCCTCAGCCTCGTCGGCCTGCCCTCAGCACTCGCCATCGGCCTTGTCGCCGGCCTCTGCGAATTCGTGCCCTACCTAGGCGTCATACTTGTATCAGCACCCGCCACGCTGATCGGCTTCTCGATCAGCTTCGAAACCGGCATCTTCACCGTCATCACCCTGATAGTCGTCCAGCAACTTCAGGGCAATGTCGTCACCCCCATGGCGCAGGGCAAACTGGCGGATCTGCCGCCTGCCCTCACCCTTTTCAGCCTTATCGCAGCCGGTGTGCTGCTCGGTCCGCTCGGCGTCATCCTCGCCGTACCGATGACCGTCGTGGGCATGGTGCTTTTCCGCCAGGCGATGGTCGACCGGCCGCAAACGCCGCCCCCCGCTTGAAATCTGGCGGCCAAACACCAGATTCACGCCCATGAATCACATCCGCACCTTCATGCTGATGGCTGCCATGGCGGCATTGTTCATGGGCTTGGGCTTTATGCTCGGCGGCGGGACCGGCGCCGTCATTGCGCTAGTCATCGCTGCGGCCATGAATATCTACGCCTATTGGAATTCAGACAGGCTGGTGCTGCGTATGCACAATGCGCAAGAAGTCGGCCCCGGTCATCCGCTGCATAGCATCGTCGAGCCGCTGGCCGCCCGCGCCGGCCTGCCGATGCCGCGCGTCTATCTTGTCGATCAGCCGCAGCCCAATGCCTTTGCAACGGGCCGCAATCCGGAGAATGCCGCCGTCGCCGCCACCACCGGCCTGATGGCAATCCTCACGCACGACGAAATCGCCGGAGTCATGGCGCACGAACTCGCGCATGTGAAAAACCGCGACACGCTGGTCATGACAATCACCGCAACCCTCGCCGGCGCCATCTCGATGCTCGGCAATTTCGCCTTTTTCCTCGGTGACCGGGAGAGCCGCAATCCCTTGTTGGGCCTCGCCGCCATGATCGTCGCCCCCATCGCCGCTGCACTCGTTCAGATGGCGATCAGCCGTGGCCGCGAATATGGCGCCGATGCGATGGGCGCAGAGATCAGTGGCAATCCTCAGGCGCTGGCATCAGCGCTGGCCAAGCTCCAGCACGGCGCCGAGCGCATTCCCAATCCGGTCGCCGAAGCCAATCCCGCCGCCGCCTCGCTTTACATCATTGCCCCCGGCATCGGCGGAATCAGGGACAATCTGTTCAGCACCCACCCGGAAGCCGGCAATCGCATCGCCGCCCTTCAAGCCATGGTTCCAGCGTCAAAGTCCACACGCCCCAGCGCCCTTGGGCTTCGCAGCGCGCGCCCCAGTCCCTGGTCCTGACCGCCGTTCTTACTTGCGGGGCGTCGCTAGAACGTCCCCAAACGCCGCCACCCCAGCCCCGGGACCATCAGCATGGTCCCAAACTGCCCGCACCACAGCAATAAAGTCCGCACCCGCCGCCACCAGCGGTGCGGCATTGTCCGGAAAAATCCCGCCAATCGCCACACACGGCAACTGGCTCAGCGTTGTCCACCAGCCAAGGATCGGCGGTGTGGGACGATAATGGCTGGGCTTGGTCGTCGTGTCATAAAAAGCGCCAAACGCCACATAATCCGCGCCGGCCTCGCCTGCTTCCATCGCCAGATGCCGGCTGTCATGGCAGGTCCGCCCGATTGTCTTGCCAGCACCCAGCAGCGCGCGAGCTTCGGCAACACCGCCGTCAGACTGCCCCAGATGCACGCCGTCTGTGCCCGCCTTGGCCGCCAGATCGGCCCGGTCATTCAGCAAAAATGCCACATCGGCGGCCGCACACACCGGCAGCAAAGCCTCGCATGCCCGCAGCACAGCATCATCGTCCGCGTCCTTGAGCCGAAGCTGAAACGCCGCCACCGGCCCGCCATCAAACGCTGCCTTGGCCGCCTCCACAAAGTCCGCCAGCACAATGGCAGGCGGAGACACCACATAGAGTTGGCACGCCGGCCGGAAGCCGCGATCAAAACGCCCGGCAAACTCGTCGGGAAGCGGGATGCTCTCCTCGCTCATTCCTGCCCCAGATAGATGCGCACGATTTTGTCGAGCATCGCCAGCGCCTCGGCGCGCGGCCGCTGAAACGTGTTCCGCCCGATGATCGAGCCATTGCCGCCACCATCCCGAATGTCCCGCGCGTCCTGATACACAGCATCAGCCCCCTTGGTGGCGCCGCCCGAAAACACCACGATCCGGCGACCGTTGAAGCACGCCTGCTTCACATGGGCGACACGGCTCGCCTGGCTCGACCAGTCACCGCCTTCATAGGCCGTCTTCGCGTCCTTCTGCTCGATATGATCGGTCGGCAGCTTTACCTTGATGATATGCGCGCCCGCCAGGGCTGCCATATGCGCCGCATAGGCCCCGACATCGAGCGCCAGCTCACCCGCCTTGGAGATCGTGCCGCCGCGCGGATAAGACCAGATCACCGTCGCAATCCCCACGCTCTTCGCCTCGGCGGACATCTCGCGGATCTCCTCGATCAGCTCGAAGATATGGTCGGCTCCCGGATAGATTGTGAAGCCGATGGCCGAACAGCCCAACCGCAGCGCATCATCCACCGTGCCCGTCACCCCCTGATCGATGCTCGTCGCCCAGCTGTTCGACGAATTGACCTTGAGAATAGTCGGAATCTGTCCGGCAAAGGTGTCCGCCCCGGCCTCGATCATCCCCAAAGGCGCCGCATAGGCCGAAAGACCGGCGTCGATCGCCAGCTGGAAATGATAGTGCGGGTCATAGGCATCGGGGTTGGGGGCGAAGCTACGCGCCGGCCCATGCTCGAAGCCCTGATCGACCGGCAGGATCACCATCTTGCCCGTGCCGCCGAGCTTCCCCTGCATCAGCATCTGCGCCAGCTTGGCCTTGGTACCCGGATTGTCGGACTCATAGTTCGCCAGAATGGCCTTCACTGCTGCCGTCATCGCCATCATCTGCCTCCTCAGTTCCGTTCCAGCGCGGCCACACCCGGCAGCACGCGCCCTTCCATCCACTCCAGAAATGCCCCACCAGCGGTCGAAACATAGCTGAAGTCGTTCGTCACCCCGGCATGGTTCAAAGCCGCCACGGTGTCACCGCCGCCGGCCACGCTCAACAATTGGCCGCTTGCCGTCAGCCCCGCCACGACCCGCGCCAGCGACACCGTGCCAGCATCGAAAGGCGCCATCTCGAATGCCCCCATCGGCCCGTTCCACACACACGTTGCGCAGGTCTTCAAAGCATCGGCGAGCGCTTCCACCGCCGCCGGCCCGATATCGAGAATCATCTCGTCATCCGCCACTTCGAAAACATTGGCCAGCCGGTGCGCCGCCCCGGCCCTGAACTCGCGCGCCACTACAACCTCATAGGGCAGATGCACCGTGCATCCAGCCGTCTCGGCCCGCGCCAGAATATCGAGAACAGTATCGGCCATGCCCGGCTCGGCAAGGGATTTGCCAACGCTGACCCCCTTCGCCACCAGAAACGTGTTGGCCATCGCGCCGCCGATCATCAGATGCTCGACCCGGCCAACCAGATGCAGAAGCACATCGAGCTTGGTCGAGATCTTCGCCCCGCCCACCACCGCCGCCACAGGCCGCCTAGGGGTGCCAAGTGCTGATTCCAACGCTTCCAACTCGGCCTGCATCGCCCGCCCGGCAAAGCTGGGAAGCACATGCGCCAGTCCCTCTGTCGAAGCATGCGAACGGTGCGCCGTCGAAAAGCTGTCATTCACAAAGCAATCGCCAAGCCGCGCGAGGGCGGCGACAAACGCCGGATCATTGGCTTCCTCGCCTGCATGAAACCGCGTGTTCTGAAGCAGTGCCACCGATCCCGGCGCAATCCCTGCCGCAGCCGCTTCAGCCGCAGCCCCCACGCAGTCCTCGATAAAAGTCACCGGACGCCCGAGCACATCCGCCAAAGCGCTGGCGAGGGGCTTCAGGCTGTTCTCCGGGTCCACCCCCTTCGGCCGCCCGAAATGGGATAGCACGAACACCCGCGCCCCCCGGTCTGCCAGTTCCGCGAGGGTCGGCACCGAAGCACAAAGGCGTGTCGCATCGCTGACGCGGCCATCAGGCCCCATTGGAACATTGAGGTCGCAGCGCACCAGCATCCGCCGGCCGCCGATATCCCCCATGTCATCGAGCGTTAAAAAGGCCATCGGTTCAGAGCAGCTTGCCCATGGCCACGGCCGTATCGGCCATGCGGTTGGAGAAGCCCCATTCATTGTCATACCAGCTGACAACACGAACCAGATTGCCGCCGATCACCGCCGTCTCCAGCGAATCCACCGTCGAAGACGCCGGCGCATGATTGAGATCGATCGACACAATCGGTTCGTCGGTCCAGTCAAGCACCCCGGCCAGTTCGCCAGCCGCCGCCGACTTCAGCGCCGCATTCACCTCGTCCCGCGTCACATCGCGCCCAGCAACAAACGTCAGATCAACCATCGAAACATTCGGCGTCGGCACCCGCACTGCCGAGCCATCGAGCTTGCCCTTGAGCTGAGGGAGCACCTCGGCCACTGCCCGCGCAGCCCCGGTCGTTGTCGGGATCATCGAAAGTGCCGCCGCCCTGCTGCGCCGCGGATCCTCATGAACCTGATCAAGAATGCGCTGGTCATTGGTGTAGGCATGAACAGTCGTCATCAAGCCTTTGACAATACCGAACTCGCGGTCGAGCACCATCGCCACCGGCGCCAGACAATTGGTCGTGCACGAGGCATTGGAGACTATTCTGTGCGCCGCCGTCAGCTTGTCATGGTTCACGCCATATACCACGGTGAGATCAGCGCCCTTTGCCGGCGCCGAGACCAGCACCCGCTTGGCCCCGGCCGTCAGATGCAGGCCAGCCTTGTCAGCGCTGGTGAAAAAACCGGTACACTCCAGCGCCACATCGACGCCCATCTCGCCGTGCGGCAGCTTGCCTGGGTCGCGCTCGGCCGTCACCCGGATGCGCTGGCCATTCACCACGATGAACTCGCCGTCCACCTCGACAGTGCCTGGAAACCGGCCATGGACCGAATCGCGCTTCAGCAGCCGGGCATTGGCCGTCGCATCCGCCAGATCATTGACCGCCACCACAACGATGTCGGTCCGACCGCTCTCGGCAATGGCGCGAAGCACATTCCGCCCGATCCGCCCAAACCCATTGATCGCAACCTTCAAAGCCATATCAAAATCCTTCTAACCCAGTCGTTCCAGCACCCGCGCTGCCACGGCCTCGCCGGTCAGCCCGAAATGCCTGTACAAATCCGCCGCCGGTGCCGATGCCCCATAGCTGTCGATCCCGCACAGGACGCCATGTCGCCCTGCCCAGCGCTCCCAGCCCAGAGTCACCCCGGCTTCCACCGTCACGATCAGCGCATCGTCAGGCAACACGTCGCGCTGATAGTCTAGAGAAGCGTCCGAAAACAATTCCCAACATGGCATCGACACGACATCGACGCCCACACCCCGAGCTTCCAGCAAAGCCGCCGCTGCCAGCGCCACCTCGACCTCCGAGCCGGTGCCCACAATCACAACCCGCCGCGCCGCGCTCGCCGCCTTCAGCCGATAAGCGCCTCTGGCGGTCTGGTTGCCCTCCAGTCCGTCACCACTGCTGCGCACCGGCATGAGATTCTGCCGGCTCAGGGCCAACACCGATGGCCGTGTCTCATCCGACAAAGCCAGCGCCCAGGCCTCCGCTGTCTCCACCGCATCGGCCGGACGATAGACCGCCATATTGGGCATCGCCCGCAGGCTCATCAGATGCTCGACTGGCTGGTGGGTCGGGCCATCCTCGCCCAGCCCTATCGAATCATGCGTCAGCACATAAATCACCCGCGCCTGCTGCACCGCCGAAAGCCGCATGGCGCCGCGCATATAGTCCGAAAACACAAGGAACGTGCCGCCATAGGGCACCACACCGCCATGCAGCGCCAGACCGTTCATCGCTGCAGCCATGCCAAATTCACGGATGCCGTAATGCACGTGCCGGCCGCCATAATCTTCGGCCGAAAAGACCCGCTGATCCTTGGTGCGGGTATTGTTCGATCCCGTAAGATCGGCTGATCCCCCGAGCAGCGAAGCGACCGACGGATTAAGCACCGCCAGCGCATTTTCGCTGGCCTTGCGGCTCGCGATTGTCGGCGGCGCTGACCGGAGGCCTTCGATGAAATCGGCCAGTACGCCCTCTGGCACTACAGCAGCCATACGCGCCGAAAACGCCTCGGCCTGATCCGACGCCGCCAATCGACCTTCCCAGTCGGCCCGAGCCGCAGCGCCGCGCTGCCCTGCGGCAAGCCAATCGGCACGAATGTCGGCGGGCACCTCGAACGGTCCATGATTCCAACCCAGCGCAGCTTTGGCGCCCGCCGTTTCGGTCGCCCCGAGAGGGCTACCATGAACCCCGGACGTGCCGCTCTTGGTTGGCGCGCCATAGCCAATCACAGTCCGGCAAGCGATCAGGCTCGGCCGCGGGTCATCCCGCGCCTTGGCCAGCGCCCGCGCCACATCAGCAAAATCATGGCCGTCGCACGCCACGACATGCCAGCCCGATGCCTCAAACCGCGCCTTCACATCTTCGCTCGAAGAAAGACTTACCGGCCCATCAATGGAAATACCATTGTCATCCCAAAGCACGTTCAGACGTCCGAGCTTGAAATGCCCGGCCAGCCCGGCTGCTTCATGGCTGATACCTTCCATCAGGCAACCGTCCCCGGCCACAACCCAGGTCCGATGGTCCACAAGCGCATCGCCATAAGCAGAGTTGAGGTGCCGCTCGGCCATCGCCATACCCACAGCCATCGCCAGCCCCTGACCCAGCGGACCCGTCGTCACTTCAACGCCCGCCAGCTCAAAATTCTCAGGATGCCCGGCACATGGCGAACCCAGCTGGCGGAATGCTTTGATGTCCTCCAGCGTCGGTCGCTCATAACCCGTCAGATGAAGCAGCGCATAAATCAGCATAGATCCATGACCGGCTGACAACACAAACCGATCGCGGTCCGCCCAATGCGGCGCCGCCGCATCGAATTTCAGAAACTGCGTAAAAAGCACCGTGGCGGCATCCGCCATGCCCATCGGCATACCGGGATGACCAGAATTGGCGGCCTCAACCGCATCCATCGCCAAAGCCCTTATGGCATTGGCCATGGCCCGCATTTCACTCATTGCCGTCCATTCATCTGGAAATTGAACACCTTGAATAGCTTGGGAAGACCTAAGCCGAATCGCGCCGGACAATGGCCACACGCTTCCGAATGCGTCAACCGCAGCCATTCGGACGCAACGCCGCTGCGCCCAATCTGTAAAGATATGACGAATTGACTAAGTCTAAAGTCACCTGTTACATGGACGATGCAACCCACTGAATTTGGTGATTAACATTTCCATTCCTGAACTTGACATTAATCAACTTGAAGCTGTCATCGACCGGCTGGAAGCCGCAATTTCTGCGCGCGAAGCTGATTCCGTTCGGCTATTTCGAATAGAGGCTGCTGCCAATGATGCGCTTTGCGCCCTCGACACCCTGCTCGGCGAGGATCGCTGATGCCTCAGATCACCGTAGAGATCGCCGGTCGCAACTACCCTCTTTCCTGTCGGGAGGGTGATGAGCCGCACGTCGCAGCACTGGCGGCTGACATCGCAAAAAAAGCAGATAGCCTTCTGGTATCGCTTGGCCCGATGAGTGAGGCCCGGGTCATGCTGATGTCAGCACTTATGATCGCCGATGAATTGCACGAGACCCGCGCCGGCCGCGCGCCAGTGCCTCCCATAGTTGATCGAGCGGCCGACGCCGCACTTGAAGGGCGCCTCACCGCCCTTATAGCACGGCTGAATGGACTGGTTGCCCGGCTCGAAAAGAAACCCGCAGCTGCCTGACGCAGCTCCTTGAGAATCCGTCGCCGAAGCCCTATGTTGATGGTGGCGGGTACTGCCCGGCACGAGCGACGAGCATCCCTGAGGCGATTCACATCCTAAGGGAGCTGGCTCTGGGCAGATCTTGGTCTGTCCTACCCGGCGCCCACCTGACGTACCTGGCGTCAGAGGATCTTCATGCAAACGACCCATGGCGGTCCCGCCACATTTCCAAAATCTACCAGCCCGGACATCAAACGCGCCGCGCGCCAGCTTTACCGTGATCAACGGCAAGGCTTCATCGCCAGTCTCGACAAAAAGCAGCGGGAAGCCCTGGAGCAGAATCTGTCGCGCATCTGTCTCCCTCTCGCCAGCCAGCCCGGCCCCTGGGCCAGCTATGCAGCTGTCGGTCCCGAAATCGACCCGGTGTTCATCGAGCAAAGTGTCGGTCCCCATGCCTTCCCGCTTGTCAGCGGGCGCAATCTCAGCTTTCACCTCGCCGACTGGAAAGATCTTGTACCGGGCACACTCAGCATCCCCGAGCCACTCGCGTCAGCGCCGCAAGTCACGCCCCGGATGCTTCTGGTGCCGCTGATTGCCGCCACACAGGCTGGCACAAGACTCGGTCAGGGCGGCGGGTTTTATGACCGGACGCTGGCCCGGCTACGCGCCGCTGGCCCTTGCATTGCTATCGGTCTTGGCTGGGACTGCCAGATCGCCGAGGCGCTTCCGGCCCTGCCCCATGATCAGCCGCTCGACTGGCTTGCGACGCCAACGCGTCTTTTCGAATGTGCCAGATACCGCTAGAAGTACCGGCATGAATCCCGTTACCGAACCCTCATGGCGAAAGCCCGTCGGCGTCCTTGCCCTGCTGGCATGGCTTATCATCTATGCGCTGATCATCGTCACTATGGCCGACACACTGAATGCCCTGCCCACGTTTTTCAAAGTCGCCGCCTATCTGGTGTTTGGCCTGGCCTGGGTTTTGCCGCTGAAGCCGCTTTTCATATGGATGAACACAGGCCGTTGGCGGGCGCCCGGGCAATGACCGTCAAACCAGCCGAGCAATGCCAGTCAATGGCGGACGTGCGCGCCGGCGTCGACGCGCTTGACAAGGCGCTTGTCGTCCTTCTCGCTCGCCGCTTCGGCTATATGGACGCGGCGGCGCGCATCAAAGCCGAACGGCATCAGGTTCGCGATGAAGCCAGAAAAGCCGCTGTCATCGCCAATGCAGCCTCAGCCGCACGCCTCGAAGGACTCCCTTCCGGTCTCGCAGAAACGCTTTGGGAAGCGCTTGTAGAAGCCTCGATTGCATATGAACTCGGACGCTGGGAAAGCATCAACGAAAATGTAAAGGCGTCCTGACCGGCAGTGGCGCGAGTGACGGGGCTCGAACCCGCGACCTCCGGCGTGACAGGCCGGCGCTCTAACCAACTGAGCTACACCCGCAGAGCCGCTGCGGAAGGCGCCGGATAGAGACCCCCCTCCGCCCTGTCAAGCAACGTTCGCAACCGCTGTCGACGGATGCGCGGCACCCGGCTAGGGACGGCATATGACCACACAAGATTCCGCCGCCGCAAATCCGCCTGCTCAGGACGCAACTGCAAGTGTGCGGCGCCTCATCGCCCTTCTCGATGTCGAGCCGATCGACACCGATCTCTATCGCGGGCTATCGCGCGATGAAGGCTGGAAGCGCGTCTATGGTGGTCAGGTCGTGGCGCAAGCCCTTGTCGCCGCCGCCCGCACTGTGCCGGAAGACCGGCTCTGCCACTCGCTCCACGCCTATTTCATCCGCGCCGGCGATCCCGCCCATGCCATCGATTACAAGGTGGAGCGGGACCGGGATGGCGGCAGCTTCACCACCCGCCGGGTCGTCGCCATGCAGCAGGGCAAGCCCATATTCAACATGGCCGCGAGCTTTCAGGCCGAAGAGCAGGGCCTGTCCCACGCCAGCCCGATGCCCATGGCTCCCGATCCCGAAACGCTGCTCAATGAGGCCGAGCTAACCGTCAAGCACGCAGCCAACACGCCGGAGCCCTATCGCACCATGTGGCTGGGGCGGGACCGTCCCATCGAATTCAAACCCGTTCAAGTTTTCGATCCGTTCAATCCTGTTGCCGCACCCCCGTTAAGCCAGAACTGGTGCCGCCTTGCAGCGCCCCAGCCCGATATCAGCCCGGCGATGGCGCGCGCGCTGTTCGCCTATGCTTCGGACATGACGATGCTCGATATCTGCCTGCAGCCGCATGCCGTCGCCTGGACCAATCGCAATCTGCAGGCGGCCTCGCTCGATCATGCTATCTGGTTCTACGCGACGCCAAATCTCAACGACTGGCTGTTGTTCGATGGCGATAGCCCCGTCGCCGGCGGTGGCCGCGGCCTCAACCGCGCGCTCGTTCACGCCCGCAGCGGCGGCCTCATCGCTGCGGTTCAGCAGGAAGGCCTGATTCGCTACAGATCAGCCTGAGGAACGAACGGCAGCGCCACTGCTGCCCCAAACCCGAGCTGCGGCCGCTCCTCCCACCCCGGCACCCCGATCGGCACATCAGGCCGCCGCTGCGAAAACGTCCCAAACGCCCGGTCCCAGACACTCAGCCCGCTCGAAAAATTGGTATCTGTCGCCCGCACGTCAGCGCGATGATGAATGTCATGCATGCCCGGGGAGGTCATCAACCACGCCAGCTGCCGGTCAAACGGCAGCTTCACATTGGCATGATGAAAAGCCACATTGGCAAAGAACCACGTCCCATAAATCTCCAGCGCCCGAGGGCTCACCCCCAGCAGCCGCACCTCGGCCATCCGCAGCGGCACCGCCAGCGCCATGTCGAGCGCGTGAAATCGCAGTGCTGTAGTCCAATCCATGTCACGATCGGCATGATGAACAGCATGCAACCGCCACAGTAGCGGCACCCGGTGCGTCGCCACATGCCAATGATAGGTGGAAAAATCGAGCAACACGACGCCTAGCAGATCACGCAGCCAGACAGGCCCCGGCATCCGCTGCGCCAGTCCCAATCCCTCGCGCTCGACCCGCGCCGCTACGCACCCCGCCAAAGGCCGCTCGGCGAGCGCTACAATAGCGAGGCTCATCGCCCCCAGCGCCAGATTGACGGGCAATCGCGTCCCCGCCGGCTCACGGCCCAGCCGCCGTGGCCAACGCCGCTCGGCCCACCACAGCAGCCCAACGCCCAAAACGCCCAGGCCCAGGAGCCGCCCGAGCCCAGATCGCTCTCCCTGCTGCACAGCAGCGCCAATTGTCCGCACTTGCCTCATCGCCCTCACAGTCTACTCTGAGCACAATGCCCGCAAGCCCCGCAAAGGATCATAATATGGCTAGCATCATCGATTCGCCCGCTACCCAGCCACCCGCCACACTGCCAGACGATTTCAAGCTCACCCGTCGCGGCGCGTCTGCCGCGATTGCCGCGGGCTATGCCATACTCGCCACCGCCGCGGATGCCGATCCCATCACCACATCGACCACTGGCCTGATCATCGAGGACGTGGCCATGGCGGGCGGTCTCCCCGGACATGTCGCACGGCCCGCGAAGCCCGGCACATATCCTGCCGTGATCGTCGTCTCGGAAATCTTCGGGGTTCATCAATGGATCAAAGATGTCTGCCGCCGCTTCGCGCAGGCCGGCTATGTCGCCATAGCACCAAGCTTTTTCTATCGCGCTGATCCCGACAACACGCTGCCCAGCGTCACCGTCATGGCCGATGTCATGAAGGTCGTCGCAACAGCCAAGCTCGATCAGCAGATGGCCGATGTAAAGACCACTGTCGCATGGCTTGCCACCCAAAAATTTGCAGCCTCGGGCCGCACCGCAATCACCGGCTTTTGCTGGGGCGGATCGGTCGTCTGGATGGCTGCGTCGCAAGTGCCCGGTCTGAAGGCCGGTGCCGCCTGGTATGGACGGCTTTCGGGCGGTGTCGACACCAGCCGCCCCTATCCGCTGACCTCGGTTGCCGATATCGCCATTCCCGTTATCGGCCTTTATGGCGGTCTTGATCGCGGCATTCCCGTCGCCGATGTTAACGCCATGAACGCTGCGCTCAAGGCATCGAGCAATCCCAAGGCCAAGGCCAGCGCCATCACACTATACCCCGAGGCGGATCATGGCTTCCTCGCCGACTATCGCCCCAGCTACAACGCCGCTGCCGCCAACGACGCCTGGGGCCGGCTGATGGCGCATTTCAAAGCCAATGTCTGAAAGCCGGCAGTCTGTTCTGCTTGAAGCGGCGCTCGCCCTGTCAGATGATCTGACAGCGATGCGCCGCGCTATCCATGCCGATCCCGAAATCGGGCTGCACAATCCGCGCACCGCCCAAAAAATCCGTGAAGCCTTGTCCGATCTGCCCCTCGAATGGCGCGGCGGCCCGAGCACATCGGGTCTCGTAGCGCATCTCAAAGGCCCGCAGAGCGGCCGCACCGTGCTGCTGCGCGGGGATACCGACGCCCTCCCCATGCCCGAGGATACCGGGCTCGAATTCGCCTCGCAAAACCAAGGGATAATGCATGCCTGCGGTCATGATAGTCACGTTGCCATGCTGGTTGGCGCTGCCCGTCTGCTCTGCCAGCGCCGCGATTCGCTTGCAGGCTCAGTGATGTTCATGTTCCAACCCGGCGAGGAAGGGCATCACGGCGCCCGCTTCATGCTCGACGATGGCCTGATTGACCCGCTGCCCGATGCCGCCTTCGCGCTTCATATCATGCCCAATGGCCGCCACGGTGTTTTCGCCAGCCGCCCCGGACCATTGCTCGCCTCTTCCGACCGGCTGTACATCACCGTGCTTGGCCGCGGCGGACACGCCTCGATGCCCCATGATGCTCTCGATCCCATGCCCATCGCTTGCCAGATCGTCACCGCCATTCAAGCCTACGTCACCCGGCAAGTGCCGATCTTCGATCCTGCTATCGTCACCATCGCGCAGTTGCACGCCGGCACCACCGATAATGTCATCCCCGAAAGCGTCGAGATGGCCGGTACAATCCGCACCCTCTCGCCCGCCCGCCGCAAGGCCGTCCACGCCGGCCTGGCTCAGCTTGTCACCGGCCTAGCTGCCGCCTTTGGTGCAAGTGCCACTGTCCGGATCGAGCCTGGCTTCCCCGTCACAAATTGCGATATTCGAGCCGTATCGCTCGGCCGAACGGTCACCCAAAGCCTGTTCGGCCCCGAGCATTGGGAAGATCTCGCCCACCCCATCATGGGCGCGGAAGATTTCGCTTATGTACTCGAAAAAGTTCCCGGGGCCATGTTCTTCCTCGGCGCTGCCACCGATGGTTCCGATTGGCGACAATGCTGCGGCCTCCACAGCAACCGAATGACACTTGATGAAGCCGTCATGCCCCATGGCGCAGCGCTGCATGCCGCCGTCGCCGAGCATTTTTTAAGTCACGGCTTCGATAAAGTCTGATGGTGCGGGCGGTCGGAATCGAACCGACACTCCTCTCGGAACGGGATTTTGAGTCCCGCGCGTCTACCAGTTTCACCACGCCCGCGCTCGCAACGCACTAGCCTGAACCGCTGGCCCAGTGCAAGCCAGCGCAACCATGCTGGACAAGTGCAGCCCCCACGCCCACTAAACGCCGATGCGCCCACCCAAAAAACCAACAGGCCCACCCCGAGACCCGGCCCGCTCATCTGCCAGCGCAACTCCCGGTGCAGGAAACCGCGCGGCTACCCGAACCGGCAGCAGCCGCCCGCAACGGCCCCGCCCAGACCGTGATGAAGCTCCCACGCCGGCGGGACAGCGCGCCAAGCCAAAGGCGCCGCCCGCAGGCGCCACCAACCGCGCCGCCCGCCGCTTCGCCGCCCGCGTTGACACCGATGGCGAAGCCCCGAAGCGCAGCGACCGGACCCGCCCGGCCAGAGACCGCAGCCTAGCCCCGCCGCGCCAGCGCGCCGACCTACCTGCCTTCAATGAGCGACCCGCCCGAAGTAAACGTGCTGATTCGGCCGAACGACCCGGGCGCGAAGCCCGCACCGAACGCACGACCCGACCTTCATCGCGACCGGCGCGCGCCGGCATGCCGGGCCGGCCTGGCCTGTTATTGCACAGCCGCGCTGAAGTTCAGGACCAACCCTCATCCGAACGCGGCCGCCGCAACAGTCCCGCCACCCGACCGCCCCGACCAGAACGGGGGCTGCAACGCGGATCAGAACGGGGCCCAGAACGCTCCCCCCGTGCTCCCGCTCGCGCCGCAGCCCCGCTAGCGCCCGAAACAGTTGAGCCACAACGTATCGCCCGCCTCCTCGCCCGTGCCGGCGTCGCTTCGCGCCGGGACATTGAGAAGATGATCACCGAGGGCAGCATCGCCCTGAACGGCGAGGTCATCACCACACCAGCCACGATCGTCACAAGCCTCGCCGGCATCACCGTCAAGGGGATGACCATCACCAGCATCGAGCCAAGCCGCATCTTCCGCTTCCACAAGCCCGCAGGCGTGCTCACTACCGCGCGTGATCCCGGCGGCCGACCGACTATCTTCGATGTCCTGCCCCCCGGCCTGCCCCGCACCGTTCCAGTCGGTCGGCTCGACATGAACACCGAAGGCCTGCTTCTGCTCACCACCGACGGCACTCTGAAGCGCGCACTGGAGCTGCCAAGCTCCGGCGTCCCGCGCAGCTACCGTGTCCGCGCCTATGGTGAAATCCACCAGCGCACGCTTGAAAGTCTCATCGATGGTGTCACCATTGAAGGCGTCCACTATGGCCCGATCGATGCCAATATCGAGCGGCGCACCGGGCGCAACATGTGGATATCCATGTTGCTCACCGAAGGTAAAAACCGCGAAATCCGCCGTGTTCTCGAATTTCTTGGCCTGCAGGTCTCCCGGCTGATCCGTATCAGCTATGGCCCCATTGACCTTGAGGACCTGCCGCCGCGCGGCGTCGACGAAGTTCCGGCCCAGCTTGTCGCCCAGCTGATCAATCAGCTGAAGCGCCCACCAGGCGCCTGATGCGAATTATCGCAGGTGAGTGGCGAGGCCGCGCCATCATCGCCCCGCCGGGCGACGCCACCCGCCCCACGGCAGACCGTGTGCGCGAAGCGCTATTCTCCATTATCATATCACGGCTCGGCACACTGGAAGGACTGCGCGTGCTCGATTGCTTCGCTGGCACCGGCGCGCTCGGCTTTGAAGCGTTGTCACGCGGCGCCGCGTATTGCACCTTCGTAGAAGCCGATCTCGCTGCTGCCCGCACGCTCGGTGCGAATATCGAAAAGCTCGGCGCCGGCCCGCGCAGCACAATCATCACCGCCCGCATGGAAAGCCTCGGCCCGGCCGCAGCACCGGTTGATCTGCTGATGCTCGATCCGCCCTATGGGAAAGATCTCGCCACCACAGCTCTGGCGCGCTTGTCAGCCCAAGGCTGGCTCGGCCCCGCCACGCTCGTCAGCGTAGAAACCGCAAAGGCGGAAGCTTTCACCGCGTCGGGCTTTCAAAATCTTGCCGACCGAATTTACGGAAAAGCCCGGCTGCATCTGCTGCAGCCGGGCTGATCGCCGAAGCGTTGTGAGCTTTACTTTGCGGCGGCGTTGAATTGCCGCTCGAACAGCGGCGAAATCAACGACAGAGAAAACAGGTGCGCATAGATCAGCCCAAGCAGCCCGGACTGCACCAGCTTGCGCGCCTGGTCGCCGCGCAGGCCCTGCAGCTTCTCCTCGGACACCATGCGGAAGCCGCGATAGACCGCTGGCTGCTCCAGACCTTCGCGATTGATCGTCACTTCGCCGTCCATCAGCAGATCAAGCTTGGCGAGCTCGTCCATGAACGCCCGGGTGCGCATCACCGCCTGCTCGAACTGCTCACAAAAACCGAGGATGTTCTTGGTAAGGTCGGTCGGCTCGGCGCCGTTGAAAAGCTTCTGCTCGGCATCCGGCATCACCAGCCCGGAACCATCGTCAAAGCACAGGCTCAGCTCTTCGCTGTTTGGCTGCAGCCGCGCCAGCATGAAGGGGTGACGCCGCACAAACGCCGGAACATACTGGCCGGCTTCCCACATATTGTCGTCGCCGACATAAAGGTTCTTGCCTTCCTGAAGCCCGACAAGCGCCAGAGGTGCCGGGTTCTCGCCAAGGCCGAAAACGATAGGATAATAGCGCTGCACCACCGGAAACTCATCTACCGTCACAGGAATGGCGTGGGTGCCCTTGGTAAAGGCCATGTCCTCGCGGTTCTTCAAACCATGGCCGGCATGCTCCTGCGATGAAAGCGGCACGAGACCTGAGTAGAACAACGGCAAAATGTTCTGCGCATTGGGCGGAGTGCTGGCCATGAAAAATACTTCCCGATCCGATGTGAATTCAACCGGGCCCCCTTGGCCCTTGAGCTTTCCGTAAAAAGCCGTTTGTCTCCCTAGAAAACCCTGAAGCCCGGCGCAAGCAACACCTGCCATCAATATGGCATCGACCCCAGCAGCATCACACCCCCCTCGACAAGCTCATGCGGTTCCTGCCAAACACACCTCATCCGGGGGAAAGACCATGTTTCGATCATTGCTTATCACCGCAGCGCTGCTGGTCGCAGCGCCCGCACCAGCCGCCACCACGCCGCCCGACCCTGTCATGCCCGCACTTCCCGACCTGCGAACCCAGGCCAGCGTCCGGGATGCCATCGTTTCGGCCCGCCTCGATACACTCATCCCCAAGCTCATGCGCCAGAACGGCGTCGCCATGTGGATCCTCATCGCCCGGGAATATAATGAGGATCCAGTAGTCAAGACAATGCTGCCGGCCACCTGGACCTCGGCGCGCCGCCGCACCGTTCTCATCTTCCACGATAAATCCGGGCCCGACAGCCCCGATGGCGCTGTCGAGCGCCTCGCCGTCGCAAGGTACCCGGTAGGCGATTTCAAGCCGGACTGGGACCCTGAAGTCCAGCCCGATCAATGGGCGCGCATCGCCGAAATCGTCCGCGAGCGAGATCCTGCCACCATCGCTATCAACACATCCAGCACTTTCGCCCTCGCCGATGGTCTGACCATGACCCAGCACCGCGAACTCATCAAAGCCCTTGGCCCCGAATTTGCTTCACGACTTGTCAGCCATGATGGTCTTGCACTCGGCTGGCTTGAAACCCGCATTCCCACCGAAATGGCGCTCTACCGCACCATCATGCGAGCCGCCCATTCCCTCATCCCCGAGGGCCTTTCAGAAAAGGTCATCACGCCCGGCGTCACCAGCACGCAGGATGTGGTCTGGTGGTACCGCGAGCGCCTCGCCGATCTTCGCCTCGATGCCTGGTGTCAGCCAAGCGTCTCAATTCAGCGGCAGGCACAGCCCACCTTCGCAGTCGGCACAATGTCCGTCGCCAATCGTCCAGGGGCGCTACAGACCATAACGCCCGGCGATCTGCTGCACGTGGATTTCTGCGCCGGCACCCTCGCCCTCAAAACCGACACCCAGCAAATGGCCTATGTCCTGAAGCCGGGAGAAACCGCAGCGCCTGCCGGCCTCACCGCCGGCCTTCATGCGGCCAACAAGGTGCAAGATGCCCTCACCAGCAGCTACGCGCCCGGACTCACAGGCAATCAGCTGCTCAAGCTGGCGCGGGACAAGGCGATAGCGCAGGGCCTTGAGCCGAACATCTATACCCATCCCATCGGCCTTCACGGCCATGCCGCTGGACCGAGCATCGGCTATTGGGACGATCAGTCCGGTAGCAGCAGCACCGGCAATGCCCCCGTCAATCCCGACACCGCATGGTCCATCGAGCTCTCCGCCGTCCACGCAGTCCCGGAATGGGGGGGCCAAAAGGCCCGCTTCATGCTCGAGGTCGATGCGTTCTTCGACGGAAAAACCGTCAGATACATCGATGGTCGTCAGACCGAACTGCTGCTCATTCCCCGCAATCCGAATTAATTAGCTCCCTCAAGGCTCGGGCAGCACTTCGGGATCAAACTCTGCAGCCGGCGTGAACGTCACCCGCAACGCCTTCAAGATCTTCACCGGCTTATCGACCATCTGGCCCTTCATCGGGCCTTCCCCCGCTGTCTCCGACACCGGCGCTGACTGAATGGCCTTCACCACCGACATCCCCTCGACCACCCGGCCAAAGGCGGCAAAACCCACATTGTCGCCAGCACCATCGGGCTTCGCGTCCAGCGACGAAAGGTTGCCGAGGATGATGAAGAAGTCACCATTTGCACTGCCCGGCGCGCCCCGCGCCATGCTGATCGCTCCGTCAGTATTGGAAAGCCCGGTCACGCTCGTCGGCTCATGCGGTATCGGTGGCAATGCCCGCTTCGGATCACCCCTGACCCCGCCCTGGATCAGCCCGAATGCCCCCGGCTCCCCCACTTTCATCGCACGATAAAAGCCTGTCCCGTCAAGCCGCTTCTGGTCGACATAGCGCAAGAAGTTCTTCACCGTAATTGGCGCCTTGGCAGCTTCCAGCCGCAACGTGATCGCCCCCAGCTCAGTCTCCAGACGCACATGCTGAACATCCGCAGGCGCAGCAGCTGGCTGCTGTGCCGCCGCGTTCGTGCCCCCACCTGCAGCAGCGATCACCGCAGCCAACGCCACCAATTCACCCAAAAAACCGCGCATCGCCCATCCTTCCGCAAGTACCGCCACTCTTGCCGGTGAAATCAAGGCTGGACAAGCGCCGCGCCCACACGCCAAGAAATCAGTTGCGGCAAAGGGGGCCGCCCAGATTTTGCCAAGCGCCAAACCATGACCAATCTGCCGCGCTCTGTCAGTCGCTTCCTCAGCAATGTCGGCATCGGACGGCTTCTCGTCACGCTGTTTGTGCTTGTCACAGCCGTCACAGTCGCGCGCTTCAGCTGGCAGCTCCCTGTTCTCGTAGAAACCGAACGCGGGCTTTATGATGTTAGGCAGTTCCTCGCCGCTCCAATTGTCGAGCAAGACCCGCGCATCACCATCATCACCTTTACCGAGGAAACGCTGGCCGCCACCGGCAAGCGTTCGCCGCTCGATCGCAAGCTCCTCGCCAATGCCCTGCGTAGCATCGACACCATGGGTGCCCGCGCCATCGGCATCGATATTCTCATCGACCAGTCGCAGCCCGACGATGCCTATCTTGTCGAGACCTTCCGCGCCATGAAAACGCCGACCCGCCTCGCAACGGTCGCTGAAAACGAAGAAGTTCCCACACTTCCCCCTTGGCAAGACACTTTCCTGCGCAGCTTTCAGAGCCGCATCGCCACCCAAAAAGTCGGCGGCGGTGATGTCCGTGTCGATGTCGATGCCGATAACTATATCCGCCGCTTTCCAGCTCAGCTTGCAGGGGCAAAGCCACTGCTCATGGACCTGATGGCCGCCGACGCTGGCTGGGGCGGCACCCCGATGCGAGATTATGCCGGCGGCATCGCCTTCCGCCGCCAGAAAGACAATGAGCATCCGGTTTTCACCATGTTGCCGATCGATCTGTTCGCTGATCCAGCCATGGCAGAAGCGCTGGCACCGCTCGTCAAGGGCCGCATGATCCTCATCGGCGCCGATCTTTCGATGATCGACAGGTTCGAAACGCCGCTCACTCGAGTCTCCGGGCAAGACACCCCCGGCGTCGCCATCCACGGGCACCTCCTCGCCCAGCGGCTCGATGATCGCCGCCTCGCCATCATCCCAGCATGGGTTTACTGGATGACCGCTCTCCTCGTTGCAAGTGCCGGCGCCCTGACCTCCATTTCGCCGTTGCGCACGGCCGTCACGGCCGGCCTCGGTGCGCTCGAGGTCGTCGGCCTCATCGGGCTGCCGTTCGCCCTGCAAAAACTTGGCGTCGACACCATAGGGCTGCCCGCAGGCGGCTGGGTTATCGGCTTCATTATCGCCTATGCCGCAACAGCCGCATCGGCGCGTTCCATCGGTGTAGAACAACGCGCCTTCGCCCAATCAGCGCTCGGCAAATACCTGCCGCCCGATATTGCCCAAATGATCATCCGTGAACCTGAGAAGCTGGCGCTGCACGGCGAGAAACGCCGCATCTATGCTTTGTTTACCGATATCGAGGGCTTCACAAAGCTTTCCGACAACGTCCCGGCCGAAGAGCTTTCCATCCTGCTCAACGCCTATCTCGACGATATCAGCCGCATCATCCTCGCGCACGGCGGCACCATCGACAAATTTGTCGGTGATGCAGTGATTGCCTTCTGGGGCGCCCCCGTTGCCCGTTCCGATGATGCCGACCGTGCGCTTGCTGCCGCCCGCGCCATTCAGGGATATTCCGCAGACCAGTTGAAAAAAAACGAGAAAGCCAAAGGCCCGTGCATCGGTCGCACCAGAATTGGCGTACATAGGGGCAATGCTGTCGTTGGCAACTTCGGCGGCACAGACCGAATTCAGTATACTGCGCTTGGGGATGCCATGAACACCGCCGCAAGGCTCGAGGCCGCAAACAAATCGACCGGCAGCTACACGATGATCAGCCGGGAAGCGCTGTCAGCGGTTCAAAAGCCTGTTTGTCGCTGCCTGGGCAGGATCGTGCTGCGCGGCCGGGCTGATCCGATCGAAGTTTATGAGCCGGTGGAGGATGCAGCCGCCGCCGAAGCGCACAATGCCCTGTGGAAACGCTATGAAGCCGGCGATGCAGCAGCCTTGCAAGCCTTCCGTACCTTGGCGGCGGAGCGCCCGGATGATACAATTCTCTTGAAGATGATTTCCCGTTTGGAAACGCTTGAGCCCGGAGGTTCCTATGTCGTCTCTTAAGTCGCTGGTCATGGCAGGCGTCACTGCCGCCGCTCTCGCTTCGGCGGCCAATGCCGCCCTTGTCGTCCGCTCCGTCGGCAATGGCACCAGCGCCTTCCCTGTCGGCCGCACCGTCAGCCCCGGCACCCCCATCCAACTCACCGCCGGGGACATGCTGACTCTGCTCGACGGGCAGACCACCCGCACCTTCCGCGGGCCAGGCACTTTCGATCTTGGCAATGCCGCCGCCGCCACCACCACACTGGCCGCCGCCAGTGCAGCACTCGACGCGCGCACCGCTGCCCGCAAACCCCGGCTCGGAACTGTGCGTGGCATCCAGATCATCGATGCACCAACCTTGTGGGATGTTGATCTCGCAGCCCCCGGCGGCGCGCAATGCGTCGTCGATCCAGCCAATGTCGTGCTACGCCGCGCCAGCGGCACCGCTACCGAAACCCTTATCGTGGCACCGACCAATGGTGCCGCCGCCAAGGTCAGCTTCCAAGCCGGCAAGATGGCCACAGCCTGGCCCAAGGCCCTGCCAGCCAGCGGCAGCTATACGCTGGGCATGGGCGCCGCCCAGCGCACCATCACCTTTGCTAGGGTCGCCGCCCCCACCGGAGATGCCAGCACCGATGCAGCAGCGCTCATCAAGGCCGGCTGCACCCGCCAGCTAGAAAAATTTGTCGCAACGCTTGAAAAGCCGGTGACCACCGCAGGCATGTAAGATCAGGCGGGCGCGATGCCTTCCGGGCAGTAAAAGGGCCTGATCTCGATCACACTTGGCCCCGGCATCGGGTTGGGGCAGCGTTTGACCCAGGCCACGGCCTCGTCAACGTCCTTGACCTCCCATATCCAGAACCCGGCGACCAGCTCACTTGGAGGCTGGAACGGTCCATCGGTCACATTTCGTGCAGTACCATCGAACAGCACCCGCTTGCCCAGAGATGATGCCGCCAGCCCATCGGCCATAACGAAAATACCGGCAGCCTCAAGCTCATCATTGAACCGGTTCATCGCCGCCATCATCGTCGTGGACTCGGGGCTGGGCACAAAGCCATTTTCACTGTCGTCCGTGGCCTTGACGAGAATCATCACCCGCATGGCTCTGGCTCCTCACTGAAGGGCGCGCGCTCCGTCTCCCACAATTGCGAAGGCGCTCCAATAATAGGGATGAGACGTTTCGGCGGAGTCCATCAAGCGGCTGGCCGCCATGCGCATCGCCTCACCCACCTGCGCACTCTGCTTGTCGAACAGCCCCGAGATCAGCTTTTCAGTGGCGCCATAATCATCAGGGACCGGCCAGTGGCTGGCGACCACAGTGCGCGAGCCTGCCCCCACAAAGGCACGCACCAGCCCATCCAGAGCAAAATTGCCGCCCGTTGCAATGCCTGCCTCACGCGTCGCAGAAACAGTTGCCATACCGGCAGTATCGCAAGCCGAAAGGATCACAGTCTCGGCATCCAGCCTAAGATCGAAAATCTCCCGGAATGTCAGCAACCCATCTGATGGCGGCATAGCACTGCTGCGGCCGTCGGCGCCCTGTCCTTCAGCCGTGATTGGACCAAAGGAAGTCAGCAGCGCCGGCTGTGCACCGCACTGCGGCGCTGGCGCTGTCACCAATCCGTGCGTCGCAAAGTGCAGAACGCGATATTGGTTCAGATCCTGCCGCGCCATCAACGCAGTGTCGGAAAATGCCGCCCCGATCAGAAGCTGCCCGCCAGCCCCCAGGGCGGCCTCAGCCGTCCGAAGTTCGGTCGCCGAAATCGGATTGTCCCATGCCTGCAGCGGCCATTGGCAGGAATCGCGCGGAATCGTCGACATTGCGACCGGCGGCATGGCATTTTGGCCCAGTCCAAGATAGGGCTTGTCCGCACGTGAGGGTACAATGCCGCGTAATTGTATAAAAGCCCCCGGGCTAACCGCGGTTGTCAGCATCCGGTTGCGGCCCATCCAGGCGATGCCGCGCATATCATAGGCATCGGCCGTGATGTCGGCCACCCGCGCCAAAAACCCTGGCAGCCCGGCGTCGCTCTCGATCAGCAGATTAGGTGGCAGTTGAAGCAAGGGGCCATCCGGCTCGAACACGAGATGCTTCACTGCCGCCATCTCACTGTCCAACCCGTCGAACAACAGCTGGTGAAGCCGCCTGGCACCTACTGCATCAAAAGGATAGGTCGCTGTCTGGCCATTCTCTATCCGCACGATAGAATCGCGCAGACGAGCCACCATCGCTTCCAGTTCGCGCGTCGACGCATTTACCGCCGTAACCTTGGCCGCATCGCCAGTGATCATCATGCCATAGGCCTGCTGCCCGACGAGCGTCAGCTTGTAATAAGCCTCGCCCGCCTTCAGCTTGCCCTGCAGGTTTGCCAGCGTCACCGTATCAGGCGCCACCACGAGGTAACGCGGATAGGCCGAGAGTTTGGCCAGCAATTGCGTTTGTTGCCTCGCTAGCACATTGCGCTCGGCATTGAGCCGCTCCAACGCTGCCGTTTCGTCGATGCTAAGCTCGGCAAGGATGGAAAGCCGGCCGGCATCCGTCTCAACCCGCACGATATCGCGGCTCACCCGGCTCGATTCACGAAACAAGGCCGCAGCCTCGTCGCTCCCACCGGAAAGCTCACGAGCCAGAATCGCCTGGGTCTGCGCCACACCTGGCCGCACCAATGTCTGCGACGCTGTAAAAAACGCATCGGCATCAGCAGCATTTCCGCTCGTGGCCAGCAGCGCGAAATACGGCCCGATCAAAGGTCGGATCGCCTGGTCCCCGCCCGGTGTCGAAGGCGCCGCCTTGACGACTTCAGCAAAGGCCAGCCGCGCCCCTGCGCCATCTCCCTGCCGCACCAGCAGCGCCGCCAGACGCGCCTGCGCCGCCAGCAAGGCCGCCGACCCTGGATATTCCAGCCCCAATAGCCGCGAAGCCTCTTCCAGCAGAGACTTGGCGCCAGTCGCATCGCCTTCCGCTTCAGCAATCGCCGCAAGATCGGTATAGCTCGCAGCGTTCAGCCAGCCGAGGCTGCGAACTCGTCCACCGCGAATGTTGTCGATAGCGCTGATCGCGCCGCTCAGAGCCGCCTTGGCCTCTGCCCTTCGCCCGCCAACACGCTGCGCCACGCCGCGCAGATAAAGTGACTGCGCATCGAGTATCTCAATCCGCTCCTGTTCACTGAGCCGCTGTTCGCCACCCGACAACCGCGCAAGCCTGCCAACATCGGTGTTCAACCGCTGTGCTACTGGAAGGTCGATAAAGCCCTTTTCGACCCGCTCCGGCGCCAGACCGCCTTGGCTAGCGGCCGTCACAGGCGTCGCCAGAATCCGAAGCGCATCATTCACCTGCCCATTGTTCAAGGCATCAATCGCCCTGAAGTTGCGCAGACGCCTCTGCTGCACCGGGTCCGCAGCATCCGGTGCCCGACTCGCCCTATCAAACAGATCGAGAGCCTCAGCACGGTTGCCAAGGTTGGACTGTTGTAAGCCCTGGTTGGCCAGATACTCTGCTGGTCGCTCAAAGCCCGTATCAACTGTTCGGCTGCGCGCCACCAACGTCTCAAAGAACGCCGCAGCCTCGGCAAAGCTGCCGGAATTGTTGCGCAAATAGCCCTCGGCCAATGCGGCTTCGGGATCCAGAACACCCGCCTGCACCCGTGCCAACGCTGTCGGGTCGCTTGCCCCCGTGGTCGTTACCAGAACCGCGCCCGGCACCGACCGGTCCGCGACCATCGATTGCAAACCAAGCGCCAGTGCCGACTCATACCCCGCCAGACCATCGGCCACATAGAGCACGCCGCCCTGTTCAACACTGAGCAAAAGCCTTGGCACACCGGCTTCGCCCACGCAGGATGCCCGGCGCACCATAAGCCCGCCGAGGCTCTCCTCCGTCACAGCATCACAGCCGCCAGCCCGCGTCGCCAGCCTCGACAACACGCCGGCGGCCGCAGCCCCCGATCCGGACCTCAGCGCAAAAAGCTCGCCCACCTGTATCGCTGCATCACGACAGACCAGCGCATAGCCCCGGTCGAACATCGATGTCAGCAATGTCCCGACGCCGCGTGACTGCGCCGTGCAGAGCACCCCGCCATCACCGACTCTGAACGAATCAAGCGCCTTCAATCCACCGCGGGTTGCAGCCTCTGACGGCGCCACCAGCATCGCCGTGGCCAAAGCCAGCACCGCCGCCGTGCGGCCCCAGGTCACCTTCATGGCTGCTGCTCCCGTCGTGCGGCGCCGTCCGGCTGAGTGTCCGACGTAGTTTCAGTCTCGCGACCAGTACCCAAAAACTGGCTGCCATTGCCCTGGACATCGTTTCCGGTGCCGAGGAATTGATTGCCTGTCCCCAGAAATTCACGCCCGGACCCCAGAAATTGGCCAACATTGCCAGCCCCGGTGATCGGCTCTTCAACAAAATCCTGGCGCCCTATTTCGCGTGTGCCGACCAGCCGCTCACGCCGAGCTTCGGGCCGGACTTCCGTGCCCGCGCCAGCCTGCACCGCGAGCAATCGCTCACGCTCTTCGTCGGTAAGTTGTTGCACATCATTGCCAATCGGCTCGACAATCGCTTCGACGATCTCCTCCGGATCACGCTCAGGCGGCGGCGGCGGCGGGGGTGGCGGCGGCGGGGGTGGGGGTGGCGGCGGCGGGGGTGGCGGCGGCGCCGCACAAGTCGAGCCGCCGAGAACGCACCCGTTCACCTGCGTTCCTGCCGTAAAGCCACGGTTCTGCAACACGGTGAACGTAACCGTGGCAAGCGTGAAGTCATTGATCACAGCAACACCCTGCGCATTGCGTGTCTGGCCATTGATGACAACGTCAACCGCTGGACCCGCCGGTGCCTGCGGGTTCGCAAGCGTCCGATCGAACGGCGCAATCGTAAGCCGATTCACATCGAAGCCAGCCCTGGTAGCCCCGGTGCTGCTGTTCTGCAGCAGGAAGGCGCCATCCACCGTCACCAGCATCTCGCCCGCCAGAAGTTGCTGCCCGTTGGGGATCGATGCCGTCGGCGCAGCATTCAATCGGTCATTGCGGCCAGCAAAGTTGATATCCATCAGCAGATCGTTGATCAGCGCTGTCTCACCGACAAAGATGTTCCGCGCCTCAAGGTTCAAAAGACCGCCAAAATCCTCAAAGGGATCGAAAATCCCAAGCTGACCGCCCTGATCGCTGAATACAAGTATCTGATCAGCCGCCAGCCGCAGCGCATCCTCAGCACCTGCATCACGAACAAGGACTGGTCGGGTAACGCTGATATCCCCGTTAGTCTCGATCGACAGGGTCGATCCCGTGAGGTTCGGATTGTTCCCTTCGCTTCCCACCATCGTGAAACCGCTCAGCGTAACACTCGGCGTGGCATTGCTTGAAAATGCTGAAATCGTGATATCCGAAGCCTGCAGTTGCGCCATCTCAGCAGCGCTCAACGAATAGCCAACATCGAGATCCGTCCCGCCAATATTCACATCCACAGGATCAAAGACTGTCAACTGGATCGTGTCGGTCGACAGGCTACCAAACCGATCGGCAAAATCGACATCGCCCGCTCGCACAAACATGTCGCGCGCCGCAGCTACGCCATTGAAGGCCGCAAGCCCCTGCGTGTCGACAGAAAGCGTCGCGGCGAGCGTTACCGAGTCATTGATCACAACGCCGTCACGCGCGCCGATTATCAACGAGCCAGTATCAACCGGCCCATTGATCGTCACAGTACCATTCAGCAATGGCGGCGCCACCGCGAGGATTCCTGCCAGCGGGCCCGAATACCCCTCAAATACATTGTTGCGCGCAATATAGGCAAAGCTCTCGGTCGAGGAGGTAACAGACCCCAGCGAAACATCGCCGTCGGCCAGCAGGATGGCCGGGTCAGCCGTATCGAGATCGCCCGCCGTCAACGTGGCGCCGAGGCCCTGAGCAACAACCAGCAACGGATCACGCAGCGTCAATCCGCGGGTCGTGACATCACCGAGCACCACGGAGTCCCGGCCCGAAAGGCTGACCCGACCCGCACCATCGATGTTGCCGGCAATCAACGGTCCGCCATTGGCAGCCATATCGATGAAATCGCCGCCCGAACGCACATTGCCCAGCGTGATGCTGCCCGCGGACACGATTCCCAGTGATGCATCGGTATCGATACTACTGGCCGAAATGTCGGTCCCCGCGTCAAGGGCTATCAACAGCGCCGACGCCAGCGCCCCGGCTTCGATTGCATCGCCCGACGTCAGTCTAATTCCGCCCGGCGCCGTCACATCGCCGACCGACAGCAGCCCGGCCGACGTGATGTCTGCCGTGGTGGCCACATTCACACGGCCCGGCGCGGCCAGCGGCGTCCCGAACAGACTGGGCAGCACAGCATCAGCCGTCAGCATGAGCCTGCCGCCTATGTCGATCAGACCATCTTCGATACCCAGCGTCGCATTGCCAGCCACATCGATGAGCACATCTCCCAAAACCGTCACAGTGCCACCGCCAGTGCCGCCAATTCCGGAGGCTATAACCGTATCAGTCGGCACGAACGGAAGGTCCCCGTTGGTCGAAATGGACAGGCTGGCCAGCGTCACATCTGCACCCGCAACCACAATACGCGCCTCGCCCGCACGCGAAGGCGGTGCGGCAAGGCCGCCACCGCCGGCACCACTTTCGGCAGAGACCGCAAGCACAGAATCACCCAGCGTGAAAGATGCAGGCTCCCCTGCCACGCTGTGCGCCCCCATGAAGATTCGCAGCGCGCCGCCAGAAGCAGCACCACCAGCACCACCAATGGCCCCTTCGCCGCCAGCACCGCCTGTCGCATCGGCCGCAAGGGATACCGTATTCGTCACTTGCCCGGTGCCGCCATTACCGCCCAGACTGGTGATGCCGCCCGTTGCAGATCCACCGGCGGCGCCATTGCCAACGCCATTTCCAGCGCCCCCGGCACCGCCGAGCGCAGACGCCAGCCCTTGATAGCTGTCCCAGGTAAAGGTCCCCGAATCCGGGCTGGCAACGCCTTGATTACCAAGGCTGGCCCGACCGCCCGTCGCATTGCCACCATCGCCACCAATGGTACCGGGTCCGCCGGCTCCACCGGCGCCGCCCACAGCCGCGCTTGTCTGAGTCAGCGCACCAATCCCCAGAATACCTGCGCTGCTGGCCCCGCCTGAAAGTGCCGTACCACCCGTCGCATCCCCGCCACGACCGCCGGCAACGCTCACACCAGCGCCGCCGGCACCGCCCACAGCGCTCACATCCTGCACGACATCACCCGCTGTGATCTGGGACAAATTGGTCGCGTCCGAAAGGAAACTGAACACCGACAATCCGCCAAGGGCATTGCCACCCGCGCCACCGTCACGCCCTGCTCCGCCCTGCGCACTGGCTGTCAGGCTGGCCTGCGAAAATGGAAATTCGATCTGCCCGCCGTCACCCGAAACCATTACATTCGCTGCACCGCCCTGGCCCAGCCCGCCATTCAGCCCGCTGCCCCCAATGCCGATGGCCGAGAAGGACGCCTGATTGGACCCGATAAATACAAGGCCGGCTTCAACCAATACTTCGCTCAGGCCGCCGACCCCGCTGCCACCATCGCCACTGCCCGATGCGCTGCCACCCGTGCCCTGAGATTCCAGCACGCCATAATCAAAGCGCAGCTCGGCGCCCTGGCCCGTCGCCATCATTTGCGAAGTACCGCCCTGGCCCAGCCCGCCATTGCCGTCGCTGCTCGATCCGCCAACGCCAGACGTGTCCGCCCGCGCCGCCGTTCCGCTCATGCTGCCACCAGCGCCCTGCGCTGCGAAGATTGCCGTGCCGCCGGTACCGATGCCGCCTGCGGCAATGCCCCCGCTGCTTCCACCAATGCCCCTCGCGTCCAGCCGCGCATCTCCCGCAAGCGTCAAACTGCCCGTCGTCACCGCCAGTTGAAGCGCCGCACCGGTCGCATCTCCGCCAGCGAGGGTCTGGCTGCCGCCGCCGAAGGCATCCCCGGTGAGCAAAAGCTGAATGCCGTCGATCGAAACCGTGGCTGCGCCGAAATTCAGATCACCCACACCGCCGATTGCAGACCCGCCAGCGCCATCGACAGCCGTCCCGCCCCTTGCATCGATCCGAATATCCAGATCAGCGAAGTTAGCTGTTCCAAGCCCTGCCGGCGCTTGCCCCGTTAGATCGCGTCCAACATAGGCGTTGGCACCCGAAGCGTTCCCGCCCTGTGCTGCCCCCATGCCGGATCCAACATTGCCGCCGATATTGGACAGCAGGATGCTCACAAGCCCGGCATCAAGGCTGAATTCACCACCGGTCAGGCCGCTTTCGCGCAACGCCAGTCTGAATTCGCCGCCGCTTGCTGCGCCACCAGCGCCGCCGGCTGCCGAATCATTATTTCCAAAAATATTGCCGCCACTGCCGCCGCGTCCGCCGATCGCGCCAAGGTCCGCAGACAGATCACCCATGGACAAGGAAACACCGGCGAGTTCAATCGCCAGTCGTCCCGCAATCGCATCACCGCCGGCGCCGCCCTCACCGCCCAGCGGCGCGTCGATCGATGTCGCATTGCCACCGTTGCCGCCGAGGCCACCGGTTGCCCGGCCCACCACTGTCACACCAAGGAGAGTGACGCTGCTCGCCGGATTCGATCCTGAAACGCCGAGATTGGTCTGGAATGTAAGGCTGCCGCTTTCCGCGCTGCCGCCGCCAGTGCCCGCCAGGGCCGGAAAGGCGCTGGAAAACCCATCAAGTCCGTTTATGCCATTCCCGGCCACGGCTGCGATATTCACATCGACCGTACCGGCAGTCATCGTGGCGCCCAGACTCTGCAGTGATATATTGATGGCGCCCGCCCGCGCCGAACCCCCGTTCCGCAGATCGAAATTGGACGCCGCATCGCCTGCCACCGCCGCGGCGTCAATCGTCAGATCGCCCAGTTCGACGCTTGCCAGCCGCCCGTCACTACCGACGCCGATAAATGCGCGGGTGTCCTCATTCGCCAGCGCATCTCCGCCTGAATCGATGCCTGCCAATGACGTCACCGCCATCAGCGTTGGGCCACCCACCGTCAATCCGCCGGCGCTCACCTCAATAATTGCGGCGCCACCAATACCGCTGCCGCCAGCCACCCCATTGAAGTCAACCAACGCCAGCCCTTCGCCGCCGATGCCATTGGCCAGAAGCGTCAGTGATTCGGCGATATCAAGCCGCCCGCCATCAACAGCAATCTGCGACAGCCCGCCTCGGCCAAGGGACGTCCCCCCGACACTGAATGAGCTCAAGCTACCTTGGCCGCCAACCCCATCTGCCGAAATCAGCACGGTGCCGGCAACGTCGAGGCTCACAGCCCCATTGCTTCCGCCCAGCCGCAATTCGGCGACGCTGCCCCGGCCGTTGCCGCCCTGCGACCGCCTGATGGCGATCGATTCATTCGGATTGGACGCGCCATTCCCGCCAAGGCCATCCGCGATCAACTCGATGTTGCCCACGCTGACCAGAGCGTCCGACGCAGCCCCGTCCGCCCCCTCCAACACGAGGAAACGTGCGCCAGCGCCCTCACCCAAAAACAGCACATTTCCGCCATTGCCGGACTCGAGGAAGCTTTGGCCTATATCGTCTAATCCGCCTAATCCGCCCCGCCCGCCAAATGCCGTCACATCAAGCCGCACATTACCCAGTTCAACCGTGCCACCGGTAATCTCGATCTGCGCCAGTCCCTGAGAAGCGTCACCGCCAATGCCCCCAGTCTGGATGCCGTTCCCGTTGGCCCCTCGGCCACCAGCGCCGCCAATCCCGAGCGCCAGCAGCGTCACATCGCCCGACACAAGATTATTGTTCGCAACACGCAGCAGCGCGTCCCCACCGCGCACCAAGCCGCCGACGCCACCATCGCCACCATCGCCGGTAATGCCATCGAGACCAAAAGCGCCGGTGGTCAGCGATCCATCACCTGCGCTGCCGCCATTGCCATCAAATTCGCCTGTCTGGCCACCGGTGCCGCCCAAGCCGCCAAAGCTCGTGGCATCAACATCTATCGCCGTAACGGTAATCGCGCCTGCCGGCCCTGTCGCGCCATCGTCAAACCGTCCAAACAAGGTGCTGCCGCCAAACGCAAAGCCGCCATTGCCGCCGATGCCGCCGGTTCCAGAACCGCCGCCATTGCCGCCGTCGCCGCCATTGCCGCTCAATCCGCCGCTGTTGCCGGCGCCGCCGCTACCGCCGCCGCCGCCGTCACCACCATCACCGCCAACACCGCCAGTCCCCAACGCCAGCTGCACGGCAACACCAGCAATCTCGATCAACGCACCCGCTGCGCTCTGGTTCAGCGCCAGAGTGGCAAAGCCGCCGGCCCCATCGCCGCCAGCGCCGCCGGAGCCGCCTGTACCACCCTTCGCGCCATCGAGGCCGTTCAGGGGAACATCAGCATCAGCCGCATCAGCACCATCGAGGCCGCTCAGGCCAGCGCCGCCCGATCCGCCGAAACCGCCATTGCCCGTAACGTCCTGCACAATGGTATCGAGCGAAACCTGTGATGACCCAAAAGCCAGAAGCGACACCAAACCGCCACGCCCACTCCCACCTGCACCGCCACCGGCGCCCTCGCCGGCATTGCCACCAATGCCGCCCTGCGCGGTGGCTTGCATCACAGTGTCCAGCGACACGATCAGACTGCTAGCATCCCCTGTCACGTCGACATAAATCTGGCCGCCCAGCGCGTCGCCGCCGCTTTGCCCCGCAAAGCCGGGGTCAAAGCTTCTGTCTGCATTCCCGCCAAGAGCATCCGCCGTCATCCGCAGCGAGCCAATCTCGGCCAATCCGCCGGCCGCAGGGCCAAAAGTCAAAGAGGCCGTGCCTCCGGTTGCATCGCCGCCGCGAACCCCATCGGCGCTCGGCCCGCCATTGCCGCCAGCCGCATTGGCAAAGAGCGCCGTCGAGCCAGCCAGGCTCAGAACCCCACCATTCAGCAAAAGCTCGGCATCGCCGCCCAGCGCATTGCCCGCCAAGGCACCCATCATCACGCCATAGCCCGACCCGGTGTCGATCCCGCCCGAACTCCCGCTGGCATCCAGGACCACGTCATCGGTCGCGGTCACACTGCCGCTGCCGGCTTCGATCCACGCCCGACCACCCGCGCCATCACCACCACCACCCGTGCCGCTGCCGCCAAGACCCGTCGCATCGACCTGAAAACCGGTGAGCGTTGCCGAGCCGCCGCCCGCGCCAATGACCAGCCATCCGATGCCAGCCGTGCCAGATCCGCCAACACCCGTTGTCAGTCCTCTGCCACCAGCGCCAAGAACCTCAATCGTCAGATTGGATTGCGCCGTGAAATCGCCGCCGTTGAACAGCCGAATCTCGCCCAGCCCACCAAGGCCAGCACCGGCACGCCCGCTCTGCGCATCTCCGCCCCGTCCGAAGGTGGACATCACCAGATCGCCGACCGTCGCCATGCCGCTGTTCAGCAGGATGCGCGTGGTCCCGCCCGTTCCCGAACCCGCGGGATCGTTCAGCGTCGGATCGCCTGCCCCGCCAAAAGTGCTCCCCCCGGCGCCAAACGCCTGAAGACTGGCCGTGCCTGCCTCGAACTGACCGCTCAGTGGCTGTGCAGGCCCGCTCTGCTCAACACGGATCTCCGCCACGCCGCCCTCGGCACTCCCTGCCGCGTTGTTCTGCGAATTCCCGCCAACAGCATTGGAGAACAGCGAAACATTTCCAAAAACGCCGATTGCATTGCCACCGCCAGAAACCTCATGGGGTGAAACAATCACCCGCGATCCAGACAAAGTCTGGTCGTTGCGCGCATCGCCGCCGATGCCCGAGAACCCGCTGACTTGCCCGAAGCCGCCATCCCCGGCATTCCCGCCTTCGGAACTCGTAACGGCAAGCAGCGTGTCGATCTCAACCCGCGCGCCACGCACCAGCACCTCGACGCGGCCGCCGCGTGCCAGTCCACCATTCCCGCCATCACCCGCAGGACCACCGAAGTCGGTGGCGCCCCTGCCGCCGTTACCGCCGCCGGCCGCCGCGTCAATCGTGGCATCCCCGACATTCACCAGACCCAGAAACTGCGTCACCGGTGCAGCACCATGGTCCATTCCGAACAAGACCTGCCCGGCGCGCGCAGCCCCACCGTCACCGCCATTTTGCGCGGTGCCGCTTTCAACAAAGCCTGCATCAGCCCCCTGCCCGCCGCTGGCTCCCGCCGTGATCAGCACACTATTGGCTTGCAACAGGCTGTTATCGGCCGTCGCCGTCACAATCACCGTACCGCCAAAGCCCGCGCCGCCGCTGCCGCCTGGCTGATCAAGGTCAGCAAACCCAGCGTTGCCACCATCACCACGAGCAGAAATCTGCGCCACGTCAAATCGCAGTTCCGAACGCGCTACGCCCGACTCTGCAGTGATAGTGACATTGCCGCCCCGGCCCTCGCCCCCCTGGACTACGCCGCTTTCGCCCAGACCATCCGCTGTAATCCGGCTCAACCCGGAAACATCAAGCACACTTCCCAGATACGCATTAACGATGACACTGCCACCCTCGCCGCGCCCGCCCGTAACTGCCGTCTGGCCGCTAAAGCCCGGGCCGCCGATGCCGGACACATCCGCCGATAGCCCTGCACCCTGCAATGTCGACCCCCGCGCCAGCGCCACATTTACAACACCGCCAACACCCTCGCCGCCCGTGCCACTATCGGCAATGCCGCCGACACCAACAGCATTCAAACCAAAGAATGATGCCTCCAACTGGCTCGCCGCGATCCCGAAGCTGGTATCGATCAGCGCAAGCCCGCCAAGCCCGCTCCCGCCGGCGGCACCCTGAGCGATACTTCTGCCCCCAAAGCCATTGGCATCAAGAAACAGCTGGCCACTGAGAGTACTGAACTGCCCTTGGCTGGTTTCAAAAAGAGCCAGGCCACCTGTGCCAATGCCACCCGTCTGCCCTGTGCCGCCAAAGCCATCCGCGCGCACTTGAACATCGCCAAGCCCTCCAGCGTTGAGCGATCCGTTCTGGATAGAGATTCGGGCCGTTCCGCCCGTTCCGTTGCCGCCGACGCCCTGAAACGCATCACCGCCAATACCCACAGCGCTCAAAAGGGTGTTGCCAGTGACATTGATCGTGCTGCCGTTCCCGCCCAAGACGACAATCTGGGCAAGGCCCGCGGTTCGGTCGGCTCCGTCCGATGCCCCTAACTGCCCGGCATCAGCCGAGATAATCGCATCCCCGTTAACCGTCACGCCATAGCCACCCTGGCTCGATAGCAACGCGGAATTATCACCCTGGAGTTGCAGCAGCGTCTGGAAGCTCAGCCCGCCATCGACCGATTGCGCCCGCGCTCCTCCCGAAGCCCGACCCACAACCGCTGAATTGAAGGTTTTCCAATCGATAGCGATATTGGCGGCAGCACCCCCCACAGGGTCCGGCCCAAACCGGCTGCCCCCCAGCGTTGACGCCTCGACAATGTCATAGCCCGCTGACAAGACAACGGCATTGCCATCGATGTTGGCGGCGCCAGCAATATCGAATCCGATATCGCCGCCACTCGCAATGGTCATCGTAACGGCGTTGTTCTTCGGCACAGCGGCAAAATAAATTCTATGCGTTTCGCTAACTGCCGCCGCCGCACCGCGCACATTGCCCTCGATGCGCATCGCATCAGCCACGCCGGTCCCGCTCGAAACCGCAATGTCGAAAAGCCCGTTATCAAGCTGAAATGACAGTGCCTCAGCCGCCACCAGCGCGGCCGAGCCGTTGACGTTGATGATGGAGCTCTGCTCGGTCGCAACCCGTGGGGCAGTCAAGATCACATAGCTGTTCGGATTGACCGCGTTGATCTGGCTGCCCAACTGCATGGTGATGCCGGCCGTCGTCAGTCCCGTATTCTGCAGCGTCTGCTGGCCATTGACAAAAAACCCGCCATTGACGTCAACAACAGGGTCAGCGGTGGTCAGCAAAAGGCTTCCCACATTGAACCGCGCCGCATTGCCCAGCACAATGCCGCCCGGCGTATAAAACCACAACGACCCCCCGGCAGAACTGTTCACCGCACCATTGAACAGAATGGACCTGCCCACCGCAGCGCCCGTCGGAATGATCCGATTGAGCACCGTATATTGGCCGCCCGGAATGCTCCCGGCGACAAAATTGGTCGTCGTGCCCGAATTTTGAAAATTGATCGGCGCAGCCCCCGCCGCGACATCATTTGGCGTCCAGTTCAGAACCGCTCGTGCCGAATCCACCGTCACCGTCGTCGTATTGAGCGCCGTCCCGACCGATGCAAAGCCGCCATCCACGATGGCTGTTCCTTGAAAACTCTGCGCCGTGACAGGCGCTGTAAGCGGCACGCTCGCCAGCACACTCGCCATGGCCAGCCGGGAAACATCACCCAACCGGCCTGAACGCCGTCCATTTGAGCCAACACCAGCCATTACAGCATCCATTCCAGCAAGCTTGACCATCACCGTCCACCCCATGGCACCAGCCGAGTTGTCAGAGTCATCAGAAACCGCACATCGCCCGCCTGCCGCGCACCCACCGTCCGCGTCGGGACCGCCAGTCCAAGATCGAGCCGCGCCTTGTCGCCCCAGACCGTTCGCACACCGGCACCCAGCGAACCAATCACCTGCGGATCGCCGCCCGCCGGCGCAAATCGGTTCCACACCCATCCGGCGTCAGCAAACACATATGGCTCGGCCACAAGCTGTCGCTTGGCCGACAATATCTGCCCCGGAAAAGCGATCTCGCTCGCCATGCCCAGCCCCTTGTCGCCCGTAAAGCTACCCGGATCGAAACCACGCCCCAGCGTGAAATTGCCCAGCGCAAACTGCTCATAGCTGGGCAAAGACGCATCCGACCATTGCGCCCGAGGTGAAAGCGCTATCACCAGATGCTTCGCAAGCCTCAGCTCCGCCCTGCTCTGCAGCCGCACCAGAAACGCACTCGAATCACTCACAATGCTTCCCGGCGGCAGCGCCCCCGGCGCAGTGCATGCCGTAATATTGGCCAAACAATTGGGCGACGCACCCAGAATATCAAAGCCTTGCCGCAACTCCAGCGCGCCCGTCAGCCGCCATCCAGTCGCACCGTCCGGCCCCACGCCGCGCATGTCGATAGCCTCGCCGTCCAGCCGCAGAAAGCCAATCCGCAGCCGGTCACGCGTTACCGGCAAATCATTGAAGCTCACCCGCTGCGTCACGAATTCCATGCCGCCGGTCAACGAAAGCGAACCGCTCTGAGCCCGCAGCAGCGGATAGCGCGCATCCACCGCCGCAATCGCCGTCTTGGCCACAATCGGCGGCAGCCCCGCAACATCGGGCCGCGACCATGCATGCGTAAACCGCCCGCCCAGCCGCAATCCCGATCCACCCACCAGAAAATCATGACCGACTTGAACGATCGTCTGCTCGTTAAAGTCAGGCGTCGAATAAACGCTCAGGCTGGTCCGGTCGCCAAGCCCTGTCAGGTCATAGGCTTCAGCGCGAAGCTGCCCGCCCCATCGCCCCGTCTCAGCCGATGCGAGGTTCTGCAACGAAAAGTCCACCGCCAGCGGTGTGCGCTCGAGGCTCACTTCCGCCACCATTTCGCCCGCTCCCGTGCCCGCCGGCTTCAACAACAGCCGCACATCATAGCCCGGCACATCGCGAGACAATAGCAACCAGCGCTCGGCCTCAAAGCGGTTGAACACCGGCTGCTCGGTCAAGCGCGAGAGATATCGCTCGAAAACACCCTCGGCCTTACCGGCCTCGCCCAGCACCCGCACCGCCGAAACCCGCGCATACAGCACTTCAAGTGACACCACGCCGTTCTCGATGCGCTGCGCCGGTACCTGCACAGCAGCTACATAGCCCTGCGCCCGAAGATAAGTCGCCGCCGCATCCCGGACTTCGCAAATCACGCTAACAGACTGCTCGCTGCCAATATATTTGGCATAAAAAGGCCGAAGCGCCTCGGCATCCACCGGGCCAAGGTTGTTGAACACGAAGCTCGTAGGCGTCACCTTGATGTTGGCATAGGCCGGATCAGCAAGCGCACAAGGGCTGCGCTCTATCTCGCCTTCCACCCTCACGCGCCGTGCAGGTGCCCGCTGAGGTGCAGCAACCTGCCCTTCAATAACGTCTCGTCCAGGACCACTCGGCACCACAGTTTGTGCAATAGCGGGTGCTGCCAGCAGCACCCCTGCTGCCATGCCTATCATCACTCGTATATCGATTGACCCCACGCGCCCCATTCCTCACAATTCGCCCTCGCCCACCACTCGGTGTGGCAGGCCAATGGTTAGAAAGTTTGCGCGACCCCGTTATTTTGTCGCACTCTCGGCCGATAGGCCAAGAAGCGCAAGCCCTTGCATTGCTTAACTCAACACAATTTACGTTTGATAATCTCCAAGGGTTGCAGACGCCCGGTCTGTGCTGCAAGGCAAACCGCCATGGACGCCCCCTTCTCCCGCCTCATCCTTCTCCAACCCGATGACTGGCATGTCCATCTGCGCGATGGCGCCATGCTCGCCGCCGTAGCACAGGACACCGCCCGCCAGTTTGCCCGCGCCATCGTCATGCCCAATCTCAAGCCGCCGGTCACCACCAGCGCACAGGGTGCGGCCTATCGTGATCGAATCCGATCCGCCATCGCCCCCGGCACCGATTTCGAGCCGCTGATCACCCTCTATCTGACCGACGACACAGACCCGGACGAGGTCCGCCGCGGCATGGCCGACGGCATATTCACCGCAGCCAAGCTTTATCCCGCCAACGCCACGACCAATTCCGCTCATGGCGTCTCCGACATCCGGCACATCACCCAAACGCTCGAGACCATGCAAATGCTCGGCCTGCCCCTGCTCATCCATGGTGAAGTTACCGATGCCGATGTCGATGTGTTCGACCGCGAAGCCACCTTCATCGATCGCATCCTGACCCCGCTCGTCGAGCGCTTCCCCGGTCTCAGGATTGTTTTCGAGCATATCACCACCGCCGAGGCCGCAGCCTTTGTGGCCGAAAGCGGCCCCAATATCGCCGCAACCATCACCCCGCATCATCTCGCCATCAACCGCAATGCCATGTTCGAGGGCGGCATCCGCCCCCACGCCTATTGCCTGCCCATCGTTAAACGCGAAACACACCGCCGGGCGCTGGTCGCCGCAGCAACGTCGGGGAGCCCCAAGTTCTTCCTCGGCACCGACAGCGCCCCCCATGCCATAGACGACAAGGAATCCGCCTGCGGCTGTGCCGGCATCTACAATGCCGCCCATGCCATTGAACATTACGCCCAGGTTTTCGAAGCCGCAGGCGCGCTCGACAAGCTTGAAGGTTTCGCCAGCCTGTACGGCCCGGCCTTCTATCGCCTGCCGCTCAATCCGCGCCACATCCTTCTCGAGCGCACGCCCCAGATCGTGCCCGACAATCTCCCCGCCGCTGGAACCAAAGTCATCCCATTTCTGGCCGGCCAGACCCTCAACTGGACCTTCAAGGGCATCGTCGAAGCCTGAGCAACATCAAAGATAGTGGCGCGATATCCCGTGGAGATCCGCGTCCAGCGCATAAACCATCGGCTTGCCGGTCGGAATCTCCTCATGAAGGATATCCTCATCCGAAATAGCCGAGAGATGCTTGACCAGCGCTCTGAGCGAGTTGCCATGCGCTGCAATGAGCACCGTCTTGCCATCCTTCAGCAGCGGCGCAATCTCGGCTTCAAAGTACGGCAGTACCCGCTCGATCGTGTCCTTCAAGCTCTCGGCCAGCGGAATCGTAATGCCTGCGTAGCGCCGGTCTCCTGAAAGATCGAACGCCGACCCCGCCTCCATGGGCGGCGGCGGCACATCAAAACTGCGCCGCCAGATCTTGACCTGTGCCGCGCCATGCACCGCCTCGGTCTCGGCTTTGTTGAGCCCCGTCAGCCCGCCATAATGCCGCTCATTCAAGCGCCAGTCCTTGGTCATCGGCACCCAGGCCTGCCGCATCATGCCCAGCGCCATATTTGCCGTTTTGATCGCCCGGCTCTGAACCGAGGTGAAAACATGGTCGAACTCGATGCCCGCTGCCATCATCGCGGTCCCCGCCGCTTGCGCTTCAGCCGCCCCCTGATCGGTTAGACCCACATCCCACCAACCGGTAAAGCGGTTTTCAAGGTTCCACTGGGACTGGCCGTGGCGAAGGAGAACAAGTGTAGACATGGCCCGTCCCTAATCAACCAAGGACCATTCAACTACAAAAAAATGGCAATTCTCTTGAAGTCAGCCGCGCAAAAGTTTGATGATCGCCGAGAAATCCTGCCCGCCGCCACCATTGTTGGCGAACAACTGGAAAAGCGCTTCGGCCTGTGCCCCCATGGGAACGCTGGCGCCGGCAGCGGTCGCGGCACCAAGCGCCAGCTTCAGGTCCTTCAGCATCAGCGCCGCGGCAAAACCACCCTGATAGTCATGATTTGCCGGCGATGTAGGCACCGGGCCGGGCACTGGGCAATAGCTCGTCATCGACCAGCTTTGTCCGCTGGCCTTGGAAGAAATATCAAAAAAAGTCTGCGCGTCGAGGCCGAGTTTTTCAGCAAGCACAAACGCTTCGGCCGTCGCAACCATCGTCGCACCCAAGATCATGTTGTTGCAGATCTTGGCTGCCTGACCCATGCCGGCACCACCAGCATGGATCACTGCTTTGCCCATGTTTTCAAGGATCGGCCGGGCAAGCTCGAACGCCGCATCAGGGCCGCCTACCATGAAGGTGAGCGTGCCTGCATCCGCTGCGGCAGTGCCGCCCGATACCGGCGCATCGACCATCTTCAAGCCCTTGTCCGCCGCAGCGATGCCAACGCTGCGAGCCGTCGCAACGTCGATCGTCGAACAATCAATCAGGATCGCGTGCGGGCTGGCCGCGCCAAACAGCGCGTCGTGATACGCAGTAGCAACATGCGTCCCGGCAGGCAGCATGGTGACAATGGCATCAGCGCCCGATGCCGCTGACCGCGCCGAACCGGCAGCCGAAGCGCCGTGCTCGACAGCGCGGGCAACAGCCGCCTCGCTGAGATCGAAGGCGCGCACCTCATGTCCGGCGCGCACCAGATTGGCAGCCATGCCGCCGCCCATATTGCCGACCCCGATGAAAGCGATAATGGTCATACGCTGCTCACTTCATCGTCGGGATGACAAAGCTGCTGTCCACAACGCCGCTATCGGCATTGAGGCTCGGCCAGCGCTGGGTCACAGTCTTGATCTTCGTATAAAAGCGCACGCCCTCGGGCCCATGAACATTGCTGTCACCGAACGCCGAGCGCTTCCAGCCGCCAAAAGTGTGGTAGGCAACCGGCACCGGGATCGGCACATTGATACCGACCATGCCAACATCGACATTGGCCGCAAATTCACGCGCAGCGGGGCCGTTGCGGGTAAAAATGGCAACGCCATTGCCGTATTGATGGTTCGATGGCAGCGCCAGTGCCTGCTGGAACGTTTCGGCACGGACCATCTGCAACACAGGACCGAAAATTTCCTCCTGATAGCTTCGTGCGGTCGGCTGGACATGATCAAACAGCGTCGGCCCGACAAAAAAGCCGCCCTCATGCCCCTGCAAGGAATAGCCCCGCCCATCGACAACCAGTTCAGCGCCTTCATCAACGCCCATCTGAATATAATTCTCGATCCGCGCCTTGTGTGCAGCGCTGACCACCGGCCCATAATGCGCATCCTTGTCGGTCGAGACACCCAGCCGCAGCTTGGCAATCTCGGGCAGCAGCGCCTCGCGCAGCGTGCCCGCAGTCGCGGCCCCGACGGGCACCACAACCGGCAACGCCATGCATCGCTCTCCCGCCGAGCCAAAAGCAGCGCCAACGAGGTCCGCAACCGTCTGGTCCATATCGGCATCGGGCAGCACCACAGCGTGGTTCTTGGCCCCGCCCATCGCCTGCACGCGCTTGGCGTTCGCCGTGCCGCGAGAATAAACATATTGGGCAATGTCGGACGATCCGACGAAACTCACCGCCTTGATATCGGGATGGTCAAGAATGGCATCAACAGCCTCCTTGTCACCGTGAACCACGTTGAGAATGCCGGCAGGAAGCCCTGCCTCCATCATCAGCTCTCCGAATTTCACCGGCACCGAAGGATCACGCTCGGAAGGCTTGAGGATGAAAGCGTTGCCGCACGCGATACCCACACCGAACATCCACATCGGAATCATCGCCGGAAAATTGAACGGCGTAATGCCGGCAACCACACCAAGCGGCATCCGCATCGAATAGACATCGATGCCCGGCCCCGCACCTAGCGTGAAATCACCCTTCAAAAGATGCGGGATGCCACAAGCAAATTCGATCACCTCCAGGCCGCGCTGCAGATCGCCCTTGCTGTCGGCAACGACTTTGCCATGCTCCGATGACAGCAGTTCCGCCAGCTGGTTCATGTCACGCTCGACCAACCGCTTGAATTCAAACAATACGCGCGCCCGCCGCTGCGGATTGATCGCCGCCCAGCCTTTTTGCGCAGCAACCGCATCGGCAACAGCCGCATCCATTTCGGCCTTTGACGCCAGCTGCACCCTCGCCTGAACCTGCCCGCTGTTAGGGTCAAAAACATCGGCAAAGCGCGCCGACGTACCGACCATCGAGGTGCCGCCGATAAAATGGTTGATATCGCGCATGGTTCGATCTCCTGCCCAAATACAGCGGCTCTGTCACGGCCGGTGCAAAGGCTATGGTCATGCCAATCAATTGCAGGCAATAACATATTTATGCAGGTCTTGCCTGCGTTTTCGCAGCCGGAGAGCCGCCATTGAATTGGGATGACCTGCGGATTTTTCTGGCCGTGGCCCGCACGCAGAAGCTTTCTCCGGCAGCGCGCAGCGTCGGCCTTGATGCAACAACGGTGTCGCGGCGCCTCGATCGCCTCGCCGCCGACCTCGGCACCACCTTGTTCGAGCAGGGCAGCACCGGGCACGTCCTCACAGCGCGCGGCCTGCAATTGCTCGCCCATGCCGAAGCAATCGAGCGGTCCGCCCTTGCTGCACGCAGCGAGGTCGCCGGCGAACGCGGCCTCTTGTCAGGCATCGTGCGGGTCAGCGTTGCAGAGGGCTTCGGTACCTGGGTCATCGCCCGCCATCTCGCCGAGTTTCACCGGGCAAACCCCAATATCATCGTCGAGCTCATTGCATCGAGTGGCTTCCTCAATCCATCGCGCCGGGAAGCCGATATCGCGGTCATGCTGACAAGGCCCAAAACGGGTCCGCTGGTGACGCGCCGGCTGACCGATTATCGCCTGCAACTTTATGCAGCACCCGCCTATCTCGACCGAGCACCACTACTGCGCAGCATAACAGACCTGCACGCCCACACGCTGATCGGCTATGTCCCCGATATCGTCTATTCGCCTGCACTCGATTATATCGCCGAATTCCGGCCGGGCACCGAGCCTGATATCCGCAGTTCGAGCATCAACGCCCAACACGCCCTGGCGGTCGCCGGTGCCGGCATCTGCATGCTGCCGCAGTTCATCGGTGATCAGGATGACCGGCTGCGCCCCGTTCTTCATCCCGATATCGAACTGACACGGTCATTCTGGCTGATCGTTCACAAGGATGTCCGCCAATTGGCCCGCGTTGCCAGCTTTGTGGAATGGTTGTTGCTGCTGATCGCAAAAACACCGGGTATGACCGCATCAACGCGCAGATGATCGCCGCACCAGATATCTCTAGCCGGGCATCTCTAGAGCGTCGCAGCACTCCCCAGGATCACAGTCGCCTGAGCCGAAAGCGTGCCGCCATTGCCATGCGCCAGCGACAGCTCGGCATCGGGAATAGCGTTCGCGGCAGTCCCCCGTACCTGCCGTGCCGCCTCCACAATGCCCATCAGCCCGTTCATGCCAGGGTGGCAGCAGGACAAGCCGCCGCCATTGGTGTTCACAGCCAGCCGCCCGCCCGGTGCAATCCCCCCGCCAGTCACAAAATCACCACCCTCGCCCTTGGAACAAAATCCTAGATCCTCCATAAAAAGGATCGTGTTGATCGTGAACGCGTCATAAACCTGCACGACATCGATCTCGGCCGCCGAAACCCCGGCCATGGCATAGGCACGGGCACCACTTTCCACCGCCGCCGTGATCGTAATATCGGGGGCCTGCGAAATGGCGGTCCACCACGTTGCCGCTGCCGCGCCAAGCACGGGCACCAGCGACTGCGGCAGGTCCCGGGCGCGGTCGGTGCGGGTCATCACAATCGCCGCAGCCCCATCGGTCACAAGGCAACAGTCGCGCACCGAAATCGGGGAGCTGATCATCCGGCTGGCCAAACAGTCCGCAATGGTCAACGGCCCCGTGGCAAAGGCTTCCGGGTTGGTGTTGGCCCAGCCCCGCGCCGCTACCGCCACCGCCGCCAGTTGCTCGCGCGTCGTTCCGAACTGGTGCATGTGCCGGGCCGCCGCCAGCGCATAGGAAGACAGAGGAAACATCGGTCGATAGGGCGCTTCATAGTCATTGCTGCGCGCCGGCGTCGAAAGCTTGCCACCGCCGCTGCGCTGGTTCGAGCCATGGGCAATCAGCGCCACGTCGATCATCCCGGCATCTAGCATGGCTGCTGCCGTCGCCACATGGCTCATGAAAGAGGCGCCGCCCGTGCGGTTGTTGTCGGTATGCCTTGGCCTCAGCCCGAGATATTCAGCAAAAGACAGCCCGGCAAACAGATCATCCGGCAAGCAGATGAACAGTCCGTCCACCGCTGCCAGCGTCAGTCCGGCATCCGCCACCGCCAGCAGCCCGGCCCGCGCCGCCATCTCCATGGCGCTGAACCCCGGCATTTCGCCAACACCAAAGGTCGCCAGTCCGGCAATCGCCGTGGCCCCGCGCGGAAAGCCTTCCCCGCTCATGCCGGATCAAAGACGAGCAGCGCCTGCCCGTCCTCCTGCACAATCCGCGCCGTCACAGCCATGCCGATCCGTATCGCATCTGTCGGCAGTCCTTCCACCCGGCTCATCAGCCGAGGCCCTTCGGCAAGCTCGATCAGCGCCACATGATAGGCCTGCAACGGCGGCTTCTGGCCTATCACCGTCACTGAATAGACCGTACCCCGGCCGCTTGGCTCAAACCATTCGACCGGCTCGCCTGTTTCCGGCTCCGCTATGCGCGGCGGAAAAAATGCCCGGCCCGAGCGCACGCCACGCTGCAACAAAAACCGCCCTTCGGCCAGCGCCGCGCGCCATTCCAGTTCGGCGCCGCTCATGTGGTTCTCGCAGCACCCGTTGCCAGCATCGCCTCGATCGCCGCCTCCGCAAAGCCGGCCTCTTGCAATATGGCCACCGTATCGGCCCCAAGTGCCGGGCCAGGGTCGCCAATGGCCCCCGGCGTCCCCATGAAGCCGGTCGGGATGCCAGGGAAGCGCAGCCGCCCGGCCTCAGTGTCCCGCTCGGTCCAGAAGCCCGTCTGCTCCAGATGTGGGTCGTGCAGCAGGTCCTGCGTCGACGCAATCGCCATCGCCGGAATTTCGGCGAGACGAAAAAGCGCCTCCCAGTCAGCGGTCGACTTGGTTTCCATCACATCAGCCAGCCGCCCCAGCACTGCGCCGATATTCTCGGTGCGGCTGCGCATCGTCGCAAACATCGGGTCCTTGCTCCAGTCCGGAGCGCCAAGGGCCGCAAAAAACGTCTGCCAGTGCTTATCGGTATAAATCATCACGCCGATATGCCCGTCCTGCGTCCGATAAGGTCGACGCGATTCCGATATCACTCGCGGATATTCGGGCGGCCCGAGCGGCGGCTCGAACACCGATCCGTTGAGATGTTCGACCATGGTGAAAGACACCAGAGTTTCGAACATCGGGATTTCCACTTCCTGCCCTTCGCCGTTGCGCTCGCGGGAATAAAGTGCGGCCATCACCGCATAAGCCCCGGTCAATCCCGACACCTTGTCGGCAATAACGGTCGCAATATACGCCGGTTCCCCGCCTGAAAGCCGGGCCTGCAAATCCACAAGCCCCGACGCCGCCTGCACGATATCATCATATGCCGGATAGTCACGATACGGCCCGGAGCGCGCAAAACCATACATGTTGGCATAGACGATCTTCGGATTGGCCGCCTTCACCGCCGCATAATCGAGTCCCAGCCGCGCCATGGCCTGCGCTCGCATCGAATGGACGAACACATCCGCCTCTGCCGCCAGCTTCAGAAGCGCTGCTCGCGCCGAAGGCTGCTTCAGATCGAGCACCAGGCTACGCTTGCCCCGGTTGACGTTCAGGAACATGCCGCCTCGCGTTGGTTCATGCCCCGGCGGCAATGCCCGCGTCGTATCACCCGACGGTCCCTCGACCTTGATCACCTCGGCCCCCAGATCAGCAAAGATCTGCGTCGCATAAGGCCCCATCAGCACACTCGTCAGGTCAAGTACCTTCACGCCCGCCAGCGGCCCCTGCCCCCGCCCCCCGCGCTTACGTTCACTCAAAGCCCTGCTCCTCCGCTTGCCAAAGCCAATGCCCCTGATACCCTAGCATTAGCGCAAGCCACCAAATCCAAGGACCTGTCGTGAAAGCCCATCTCATTGCCGCCGGCCGCTTCCACGACATCGATTTCGCCCGGCTGGAGCTTCTCAAACTGCTGGCGGAACATCCTGAAATCCGCACGTCCGTTTCGTCCGACTATGCCGATACACAGGCCCTCACCAGCGCTGATCTGTTGATCACCTACACCTGTGATCTGGTGCCCACGGCCGACCAGACCGAAGCGCTTCAGGGATTTCTGGCTCGGGGCGGTCGATGGCTGGCGCTGCATGGCACCAATGCCATCTTGCGATTTGGCGCGGACAACATTGTCGATTGCCCCAATGAAACTCCGGCCTTCATGGAATTGCTCGGCAGCCGCTTCACAGCACACCCGCCCATCGCGCCGTTCAAGGTTCATGTCACCCGCGCCGATCATCCGATGACGCAGGGCCTCAGGGATTTCCGGATCGAAGACGAGCTGTTCCTGATCCGCCGCACTGCCGATCTCGATGTCCTGCTTCACACCAGCTTCACAGGCAATTGTACCGAGTTCCGCGATGCCGATTGGGATGAGGCCGAGGTCCCCGTGCTTTACGAGCGCAAGGTCGGTCAGGGCGCCATCCTCTATCTGGCGCTCGGTCATTGCCGCGGTCATTATGATCTGCAGCCCGTCGCACCTTTCTGGCCCCATCCGCAGCGGTGCAGCTGGAGCTACCCTGTCTTCTATCAGCTGCTGCGCCGCGCCATCCTCTGGGGTCAGGATCAACCGGGTTGACCTGCGGTTGATGCCGCAGAAAGTGCCCCGGCGTGCCCGGGCATCATTGCCCTGATCTGCTCTTCCAGCGATGTGAGAATAGGCTCGACCATCGCTTCGTCCATGCCGCCGGTCAGCAGGCTCACCGCCATCCCTTCCAGCACAGTCTGCGAAAGCGTCATGGCAAAGCTGAAGCCTTGCCGATCGCCCTGCCATTCCGGAAACAGGATCGTTGCCTGCGCATTAAAACGCTCGCGAAACTCCAGCTGCAGGGGCTGCAATATGCGCGCAAGACCCGGATTGGTGCGGGACGCCAGCGCCAGCTCATGAAAGGCAATGAAAGTCGGTTTCGAAATTTGCCGCCAATAGGTCCGCACCAACATGCCGGGATCATGATTTTCGCTTTCCGCCGCGCGCCGAAAAGCCCGCAGCCGCTTGTCGTGCAGCTCGACAATCGCCGCCTTGATCAGCGCCTCGCCGTTCTCAAAATGATGAAGCATGGCCCCGCGTGAGAGGCCGGCCTCGGCCGCCACCTGCGGGGTTGTCGTGCTGGCATAGCCAAACTTCACGATGCAGCGGATCGTCGCCTCGATCAGCCGGGCACGCGTCTGGGCGCTCTTCAACGATTGAGGCGTCGGGGCGGCCACACCGGCGTCCGTCTTTGCCGCACGCGGCGTCGAGCCGGTTTTGACTGCTGCAAGCGCCATTTTTTTGATCTTCCTTCGGTATCAGCTATGATTGTTTTGCAGACCTCAAGTCAAGGCGCAACTCCGGTTTTCCGTGCCGATCAACGTCCCGAAAGAAAACAATCATGCATGTTTTGACTTGCGCTTGGAGGCCTGCTGGTTCAGGAAAAATGGCAAGATAGCGAGAGCAGCTGTCGCCAAAAACATGGGAGTAGCATCGCGATGGATCTGGGACTTCAGGGCAAGCGGGCGATCATCGTGGGTGCGGCTCGCGGCATCGGCATGGCCACGGCAGAAGTGCTCGCGCGCGAGGGCTGTGATCTCGCCATCACGGCGCGCTCCGAAGACGGGGTCAAGGATGCCGTGGCCAGCCTCAAGCGCTATGGCACAAAGGTCATCGGCAAAGCCTGCAACGTCAAAAAAGCTGATGATTACAAAGAGTGGCTGGCATGGGCCATCGAGGCCATGGGCGGCGTCGATATCCTTGTGCCTATCACGTCGGCCGGCGGCGGCGTGGGCAGCGAGAAATACTGGACCAATGCCTTCGAAGTCGATGTCATGGGTCCCGTGCGCGCCGTGGAGGCTGTCTTGCCAACCATGACCGAGCAGCAGTCCGGCTCTATCGTTCTGATTGCCACCACCTCGGCGGGAGAGGCCATGGGCGGCCCGCAAGCGTATAACGCCATGAAGGCATCGCTGGTCACATGGGGCAAGCAGCTCGCCCTCGCGCATGGCAAAGACGGTATCCGTGTCAATGTCGTCTCGCCCGGCCCGATCGAATTTGAGGGCGGCAATTGGGAAATGATCAAAGGCACGATGGAAAAATTCTACACCTCGCAGCTGCGCCAGCAGCCGTCGGGCCGCCTCGGCCGTCCCGATGAAGTCGCGCGCGCCATCGCATTTCTGGCCAGCCCGGCCGCCAGCTGGTGCAATGGTTCGCACCTCATCGTCGATGGCGGTTTCACCAACCGCACGCATTTTTGAGCGCCGAGGCCGGCCCGATGGACGTCAAGCGTCACGTCACTGTGCAGCGGGTCGACCCTGCGGCCTGGTCCAACGGCACGCCTGCTCAAAAGGCCGAAGATCCCGATCTTGGCACCGCGCTTATCCCGGCGGACCGCTATTACTCGACCGAGTTCATGGCGCTCGAATGGGAGCATATCTGGAGCAAGGTCTGGCTGCTCGCAGGTCGGTCGGATGATATGCCTGAGCCCGGAGACTATATCTGCACCGACATAGGCAAGGAATCCATACTTCTGGTCCGCCAGCCCGATCTGTCAGTCCGCGCTTTTCACAATGTCTGCCTCCATCGCGGCAATCGTCTTCGCCCCGAAGGCCTTGGCAATGCAGAAAACTTCCGCTGCCTCTACCATCACTGGACCTATGATCTCGAAGGCTGCATTACCCATATCCCGGATCTGGGCACTTTTCCGCAAGGCGCTCCCCCTTCGGGACGAATTCCGGGCCTGAAGTGCGGTGAATGGGGCGGCTTCGTCTGGTTCACGCTCAATCCGGACGCACCGCCGCTGCTGGATTATCTCGATCCCATCCCGCAACATCTGGCGCCGTATCAGTTCGAAAAGATGGTCTGGACCCGTGACATCACTGTCGAGTGGGACTGCAACTGGAAGACCAGCGTCGATGCCTTCAATGAGAGCTATCATGTTCAGGGCATCCATCCGCAGCTCAAATGGTATCTCGACGATGTGAACATCCAGATCGACTGTTACGAGCGGCACAACCGCTATCTCATACCCTTTGCTGCCATCAGTCCACGTGTCGATCTGCCGTCGGCGATTCCGCCGGCCATTGACGAGATCATGCGCAAAGCCGGTATGGACCCGGCCGATTATGAGGGCCGGGTAAGCGACATCCGGGTCGATGTGCAGAAGTTCATGCGCGCCAATGGCAAGCGCTTCGGCAAGGACTATTCACAGCTCAACGACGATCAGCTGACCGACGATTATCACTATCAGATTTTCCCCAACATCTCGATCAACGCCCATGCCGATGATCTGATGCTGTTCCGTCAGCGGCCGCACGCCACCGACCCGGACAAGATGTATTATGATATCTGGATGTTCGAACTGCTGCCCGACGGCGAGGAAAAGCCCCGGAGGCCCCGCCATCAGCATTTCCACCATGGTGACAAATCCATAGGGCAGGTGCTGGATCAGGATGCCTTCAACCTTCCCACCGTGCAGAAAGGCATGCGGTCCTCCGCGTTTGAGGGCCTGTGGATCGGCGATCAGGAACTGCGCCTTCGCCATTTCCACAAGGTCATCGAAGATTATGTCTATGGCCCTGCCGGAGAGCGCAAATGAGCACAGCCACATCAAGCCAGGCACCCTCAAGCCCGGCACCCTCAAGCCCGGCACCCTCAAGTCCTGCCATGCAGCTCGGCCGGGATGCCCTCACGCAGGCGTATCGCCGGATGGTCACCATCCGCGCCTTCGAAGAGCGCCTGCATGAAGAAATAAAGACCGGGGAAATCGCCGGTTTCACCCATCTCTATTGCGGTCAGGAAGCGGCAGCCGTCGGCGTTTGCGAGCATCTCGATAATGCCGACATGATCGTCTCGACACACCGTGGCCATGGTCATTGCATCGCCAAAGGTTGCGATGTGCAGGGCATGATGCTGGAGATCTATGGCCGACGCGATGGCCTTTGCAAGGGCCGGGCCGGCTCTATGCACATCGCCGATGTTTCCATCGGAATGCTCGGCGCCAATGGCATCGTCGGTGCCGGGGCACCGCAGGCCGTCGGCGCGGCCATTGCCGCAAAGCTCGATGGCAAGGGCAAGGTCGCCATCGCCTTTTCCGGTGACGGCGCCTGCAACCAGGGCACGACCTTCGAAGCCCTGAACATGGCGGTTGTTCTCAAGGTGCCGGCGATATTCGTGTTCGAAAACAATCATTATTCCGAACATACCGGCCCCGCCTATGCCACAGCCACGGCCACCGACATTGCCGGCCGCGCCGAGGCCTTTGGCATGAAAGTCTGGCGTGCCAACGGGTCGGATTTCTTCTCCACCTATGATGCCATGGCGGATCTTCTCGATTATGTCCGCGCCGGCAACGGCCCGGCCGCCATCGAGCTTGATACCGAGCGCTTCTATGGCCATTTCGAAGGCGATCCGCAGCGCTATCGCGGCCCCGGCGAACTCGACCGCCTGTGGGAAACGCGTGATTGCCTCAAGGCCTTTCGCGCTCGTGTCACAGAAGCCGGACTGCTCGATGCCGCTACGCTGGATACCATCGAGTCCGACGTCGCGGCCCTGATCGACACTGCCACCAAGACAGCCCGCGCCGCGCCGCCGCCCGACCCATCGGAAGTGGCCGACGATGTCTATGTTTCTTATTGAGGGGCGCGAACCGTGGCGATCATGAACATCCGCGAGGCTATCGTCTCGACCCTTCATGCCGAAATGGCGCGTGACGAAAAGATCATTGTGTTGGGCGAAGACATTGTCGGTGGCATGGGCACCGAAGGCGGCCCGGAAGCCATCGGCGGCATCTGGGGCACCACGGGCGGCCTTTACGAAAAATTCGGCGGCGGCCGGGTCATGGACACACCGATTTCCGAAAGCGCCATCATCGGCGCTGCGGCCGGCGCCGCCCTCGCTGGCTATCGCCCGGTTGCAGAGCTCATGTTCGCCGATTTCGTCGGCGTCAGCCTCGATCAGCTCTGGAACCAGATGGCCAAGTTTCGCTACATGTTCGGCGGCAAGACCAAATGCCCCGCCGTCGTCCGCCTCATCTATGGCGCCGGCATGAACGCCGGCCCGCAGCATAGCCAGTCAGTCTATGCCATGCTCACATCCATGCCCGGCCTCAAGGTGGTCATGCCCACCACACCGGCGGACGCCAAGGGCCTGCTCTGCGAGGCACTGCGCGGCGACGATCCGGTGATGTTTTTCGAGCATAAGGCACTCTACGGCACAAAGGGTGAAGTGCCGGACGGCGATCATGTTCAGCCCTTCGGCATCGCCCGCATGGTGCGCGAAGGCGGGGACGCGACGATCGTCACCTGCGGCCGTATGGTCAACTTCTCGGAAAAAGCCGCCGACAAGCTGGCCGCCGACGGTATCGGCGTCGATATTATCGATCTGCGCACAACCAGCCCCTTGGATGAAGACGCCATCCTCGATTCCGTCGAGAGCACGGGCCGCCTCATCGTCGTCGATGAAAGCCCGCCGCGCTGCAGCCTCGCCTCGGACATCGTCGGTATCGTTGCCAAAAAAGCCTTCTCCAGCCTGAAGGCGCCCCCCGAAATGGTCACCGCTCCGCACGCCCCGATCCCGTTTGCGCGGGAACTAGAGCGCGCCTGGGTGCCCAGCCCCAAGGGGATCGAGGATGCGGTCCGCCGCACCCTCGCCTGGCGCTGATACATGGCACGTCTCACACCCTTCACCATGCCCAAATGGGGCATCGAAATGAGCGAAGGCACGATCGCTGAATGGATGGTTGCCGAAAATGCGCCTTTCACCAAGGGCACGGTGCTCACCCTCATCGAAACCGACAAGATCACCAACGAAATCGAGGCAGAGGCCGACGGCCGGCTGGTGCGGATCATCGCCAGCGCCGGCGATACGATGCCCGTTGGCGCGCTACTCGCGGTGCTGTCCGACGATGAAGCCAGTGCCGCAGAGATTGACGCGCTCATTGCCGGCTTTCGCCCCGCCAATACTGCGTTCGAAGAAGATGCGACCCCTCAAGCGCCGTCGCCTCCCTCCGCACCGCCAAGCCTTGTGCCCGCGTCCACTGCCATCAGCCCGTCGGCGCGCGTCAAGGCAGAATCCGCCGGTCTCGATGTATCAGGTCTGGCCGGCAGTGGCCGGGGTGGCCGCCTTACCGCGCAAGACATTGATCAAGCCCTTCTGCCGCCCGCCAATCCGTCGCTGACAGGCCCTTTGCCCCCCACAGCCGACAGCCCGGCATGGGCCACGCCGATTGCCCGCCGGATCGCCGCCCGGCACAGCATCGCTCTTGAAACGCTCAAAGGATCCGGGGCGCGCGGCCGCATCCGTCAGGCCGATGTGCTGGCTGCCATTCCGGCTCCGGCCCCAGCCGCCGCACCCGCTGCCAGACCGGCAGCTGCCATCCCGGTGTCAGGCGATGTGGAAATTCTCCCCATGTCCTCCATGCGGCGCACCATCGCGCGCCGTCTCACCGAGGCCAAGGCAACCATCCCGCATTTCTACGTCCGCCGCCGCGTCCGCGCGGACAGGCTGATGGCGGTGCGCGCTGCCATCACCGGCAAAAAGCCCAGCATCAACGATTATCTCGTCAAAGCCTGCGCGCTTGCCCTTCTCGAAGTGCCGCAAGTCAATGTGCAGGTGCACGGCAACGAGATCCACAGATTCCCCCATGCCGATGTGGCCGTCGCCGTCGCCACCGACAAAGGCCTGATCACCCCCATCGTCTTTGCCGCCGATACGCTGTCAGTCGCCGACATTTCCGAAAAGATGCAGGGCCTCGCCCAGCGCGCCCGCACTGGCCGTTTGAGCGCAGAAGAGTTCACCGGCGGCAGCTTCTCGCTTTCCAACCTCGGCGGCTTCGGCGTCGAGCAGTTCGACGCTATCATCAATCCGCCGCAATGCGCCATCCTTGCCGTCGGTACCGCAAGGCCCGAGCCGATCGATGACGATGGCGCCATCCGCATCGTCCCGGTTCTGCACCTGTCGCTCTCATGCGATCACCGAGTCATCGACGGTGCCGATGGCGGGCGATTCCTGGCCGCCTTGGCCCGGCTGATCGAGGCCCCCCACCTGCTCGCCTGAGAACGCAATGCCGGAATCCGGTAGGCGCAGCCGTCAAGGGATATTGTGGAACACCAGGTCATCCGGCCCACGCTGGCCGCGCGGGGTGAGCGTGGCGAACATGCCCTGATCGAGGATTTCCGTGGACGGCCGGTTGTCGTTCCAGTCCATCACAACCTGCCGCTTGGCGATCCGCCATTCACCGTCGCGGCGCTCCAGCCGATCGAGATACCGGCCGCCATAATAAAAATGGTGATTGGCCGGATCCAGCCCCTTGCCGCCGAACATCTGCATATAGCGTGAGCCGAAAATGCCCTCCGCCTTGTCGGCGCGCACCTTGTGATACGCAAAAAGATAGGCCTCGCTCACAGCGACATCGCCCTTGATATCCATATGGATATTCATGATGGCGTGCATGGTGACGTCAAACCACTCCTGAATTTCCCTCACGATGAAGTCCGCAAATTCAGCAGCGTTGCCATTGAACACGCCGTGATTGTCGATCCCATCGGGCCAATAAACGCCCTGCATCATCAGCGCATCGCAGCGGTCGAGCGCGCGGCAATAGCGGGTGAGCACCGCATAGCAATCCCGACGGGCGACAAGATCCTCCAGATCAGCCTGGGTTACGGCCATGCGGGGTCTCCTTCAGCGGTGTGAGCGATAAAACTCGATCTTCATGTCCTCGGCCAGACACGCGAAAATCGGCGGCACCAGACGATCATGAAAGTCGATGTGCATATGATGCTCAAAGGCAGCATCATCGCGGAAGGTCGCAACGCACATGAAAAGATCCGGGTCGCTTTCGGATTGAAGCAGCTCATAAACCAGCGCATCCGGCTCTTGCGCACTCACCAGATTTTTCAGTTCCACCTGAAGCGCAATCATATCGGCGCGCTTTTCAGGCAGGGTGCGCAATTGCGCGATAAAGCTCTTTCCGGTCATCCTGCGGCTCCCAGGCCAAGTTCATCCACCAGCTGCGTGCGCAGCCGAAACTTCTGTATTTTGGAGGTCGACATCGGCCATGCCGCCACAAAGCGAATATGGCGCGGCATCTTGAAACCGGCAAGTTTGCCCCGGCAGAACTCGATCAGCTCGGCCTCGCTGACGCTGCCCCCCTCTGTCAGTTCTATAAATGCCGCCGGCACCTCGACATAGCGCGGATCGGGAATCCCCACGACCTGTGCCAGTTTCACCGCCGGATGCCCCTGCAGCATCGCCTCGATCTCCGCTGCCGCAACATTTTCGCCGCCGACTTTCAGCATGTCCTTGTCACGGCCATGGAACATGATCTGCCCGTCGCTGTCGAACGAGCCCATGTCGCCCGTGTGGAACCAGCCGCCTCGCAGCACTTCAGCCGCCTTTTCGGGCGCGTTGTAATAGCCCTTCAGCATGTTCGACCCGCGCACGACGATCTCGCCCTTCTCATCCACAGCACAGTCAAGGCCGGATTCGATATCGACAATACGCACATCCCAGTCATCAAGCGGCACACCCAGCCGCCCGGTGCGCTGCTCAAAGCTGTCCGAAAGCCGGCTGGTGCAGACCGTGCCCGCCGCTTCGGTCAGCCCATAGGTGCCAACCTGGACCGTGTGCGGCATCGCCTTGGTCATCGCCGCCTTGATCCACGCCGGCTGCACCGCAAAGTTGGAGTTCATCAGCCGCAATTTGCTCAAATCCGTATTGGCAAAGCTCGGATGATTGATCAGATCCTGCATGATCGTGACAAAGCTCGGATAAGCAACCGTGGCGCCTTCCCGGCTCAGCATCTCGAGCGCGGCCCCCGGCTCGAAATGCGGCACGGTCAGATACGCCCCGCCCGCATCCAGGATCATCGTCATCGGCAGAATGCCGGCGATATGAAAGATCGGTAGTGGCGACCAGACCCTGTCCTGCGCTGTCACCTCATACCGCACGCCCAGATTGCGACTGTTGCCAACAATGCCGCGATGGCTGATCAGCGCGCCCTTCGGATTGGCGGTCGTGCCGGATGTGTAGAGGATGAAGGCGATGTCATCATCACTGACAGCATCGATTCTGGCATCTATTTCGGCCTCGCTGACAGTCCCGCCCCGCGCAACCGCGTCTGACGCACTCACCAGATTGGCAGCACAGGGTGTGTCGATGCACAGGATACGCCGGAGCATAGGCGCTTCTGGCAGCGTCAGCGCATCGGCATCGGAGGCTTCGGCCAAAGATGGCAACGCCGCCAACAAGCGCTCGTTAAAGTCCAGCGTATCGGCCATTCTGCCCGACGTGACCAGTGCCACAAGGTCAGCATCCTTGATCAGAAAGGCCAGTTCGCCAGCCTGATAGCGAGCATTCACCGGCACTGCGACAGCACCGGCCATCACCGCGCCGAACAGACACTCGACAAACTCGGGCCGCGTGGTCAGCAGGATGCCGATGTTGTCGCCGGGCCTGATGCCCATGGCAATGAACGCAGCCGCCCAGCGCCGGGCCGCCTTGTTGAGTGCACCATGCGACACGCGAGCATCCGGAAATACCAGCGCATCGGCATCCGGCCATGCCTTCGCGGACGCGCGCAACATGCCCCCGTAATTGAGGATCGGCGCGGTCACGAAGCATCCAGATCGTAAAGCATCTCGCGTGAGTAGCTGCCATCCATGCATAAAATCATCTTCTCGATGATCGGCTTTCCATGCTCGGTTTCCATATGCGCCTTGTCAGCGGCCTCATCGACAAACGATTCGTAGACCGCGAACATGCCCGGTTCTTCAAGTCGGAAAAACTTGAACGCGAGCGTGCCTGGCTCCTGATAAACCAGCCCTTCCATGGTCTTAGCCAATTCAATGAAGGTCTTTTCGCTGTCGTTCTTGACGCGAAAGCGCGAGAGGAAGCTGTAAGCCACGGTCTCATCCCCAAAAATCATTGCCGCTCTTCGGCGATACCGCTCATCTAAAAACAATCATGCATGATTTTTCAAGCCAATTGTCCAGCGGCCCGCCGATTGCTGCGGCGCACAAACTCAGGACGCCGTGGCGCAACTGCAACAGGTAAAAAAAACATTCATGACTGATTGCATGACCGGCCAAGTCGGGCTTAATATGTGGTTGTTAGCAAGCAACTCGGCCGCGACGAGCCGGTAACAATACCAAATTACCTCTGGGGAGTGCATCAATGAAATTGCGCAATATATTTTTCGGTGCGGCATCGTCGCTGACACTGGCTGCAACGCTGGCGGCTCCGGCCTTTGCCCAGACACAGCCAACACAGCCAGAGGCCGCAGCCGATCAGGGCGGGCTGGGCGAGATCATCGTCACAGCGACGCGCCGCAGCAGCAATCTTCAGTCCACGCCCGTCGCCGTGTCCGCCATCGATTCCCAGCTCATCCAGCAGGCCTCGCCGCGCAACATCGGTGATCTGGCTGCCTTTGTGCCGAACTTCTCGGCGTCGACCATCACCGGCTTCAACGCCGCCTCATTCGCCATCCGCGGCGTAGGCCAGACATCGATCATCGTCTATTTCGAGCCCCCGGTCGCTGTGCTGGTGGACGATTTCGTGGTCTCCAGCGTCCAGACGCAGCTTCTCGACACATTCGATGTCGCGCAGGTTGAAGTGCTTCGCGGGCCGCAGGGAACGCTCTTCGGTCGCAACACCACCGGTGGTGCTGTCACCGTCAAGACAAAGCGCCCGATCATGAACGAGCTGAGCGCGCAGGCACAGCTCCAATATGGCAGCTTCAATACACGCCGGTTTCAAGGTGCGGTGAACGTCCCTATCATCAACGACATGCTGTCGCTGCGCATCGTCGGCGGCCATGAAAACAGCGACGGCTATTATCGCAACGGCGCCTGTTATGGGCCGGTGACAGGCTTTGTGCCCAACAAGTTTCAGGGTGCAACCGGCTGCGGCGATGGTCGCCGATTGGGTGGCACCGAGGTTTCGCAGTTCCGCGCCAAGCTGTTGTTCGAACCCACCAGCAATATCAGCGCACTGTTCCAGTATGAATTCCTGCGCGACCGCTCGGATTCCGTGCCTTCGGTCAATGAGAATGACACCTTCACCGGACCCGGCGCTTTCCTGACCGATTTGCTGGGCACGACCGGGACCAGCAGTCTCGGCAGTGACCCGCTGAACAATGCCGGCATCACCGACAAAGCCAATGGCCTCATCAAGATGCCGCTGGGCCAGCGCATCGATGTGGACGGCTTTTACTTGAACGTCGATTTTGATCTGGGCTTCGGCACGTTGACGTCGGTCACCGGCTATCGCAACCAGCGGTCGCGCCTGCCCAACACCTATCCGGGTGTGGCGCCGCGCGCGGCCGATGGCGATGCGCTGTCGATCTTTGATGCCACGCGCGATGACAACCGCAAGACCTATCAGCAGGAAGTGCGGCTCGCGACGGACTTTGAAGGTCCGTTCAACATGGTCGCCGGCGGCTTCTACCAGAAGGAAACAATCGATTTCTGCGTGGCACAGATTCTCGGCTTCCTTGATCTGACCGGCGGGCCGCTGCCTTTCGGCAATTGGAACGACACGCCCTATATTCTCTGCAACGCTCAGCGCTCGCAGTCCTATGCGGCGTTTGCGGAGGGCAATTTCAAGTTCACACCTAATCTGACGCTGACCGCGGGCATCCGGCATAGCTGGGACAACAAGACATGGTTCGGCCGCCAGCAGGCGTTCATCCCCGAGCTGAACGGCGGCTTTGATCTGGGGCTGCGCCTCGAAAATGCGCTCGACGCCAGCGTATTCAAATTCCCGGCCAATGTTGTGCAGGTCGAAGCCCGCGATCGGGCCTTCACCTATCGTGCCAGCCTTGGCTGGCAGGCGACCGATGATGTGTTCCTCTATGGTACCTATGCGCGCGGCTATAAGGGCGGCGGCTTCAACGATCAGATCGGCGGCTTTGCGGCCTTTGGTGCTGATCTGAACGCCTTCCGCACGGCAGGGCGAGCAACGCGGCCCGAGACTGCCGACAGCTTCGAGGCCGGAATCAAGAGCCAGTTCCTCGATAACCGTGTACGGTTCAACCTGACCGGCTTCCATGTGAAGTACAGCGATCTGCAAAAGCAGCTCAACGTGCCGATCGTCGTCAATGGCAATCCCAACCAGGTCACCGTGTTCGTGAACGCTGCCAGCGCCACCGTAAACGGCTTCGAGCTGGAAACGTCTGCGGTATTGTTCCCGGGGTTTACGGCGCGCGGCGTTCTCGGCTATCTCGACGGCAAGTACGATTCCTACACTGCACCGGGCGCCGGCTATGATCTGTCCACAGCACCGCTTGATCGTGCACCCAAGTGGCAGTGGACTATCGACGGCACCTATGACACGCCGCTCGGTGCCCGGCACAAGATGCTGCTCAATGCCAATCTGGCGCATGTCGGCCGCAACCTGAACACCCAGGCCATCGACACCCCGCTGGGCAACACCTTCCTCAACGCCCGCACCCTGCTCAGCGCGTCCATCACGCTGGCGCAGGTAGATGACGAATATTTCGTCCGCGTCATCGGCCGCAACCTGACCGACCAGCGCTATCGTACCGCATCGCAGAATGTGGCCGGGCTTTGGTTGAACTCGCAGTTCGGTGCGCCGCGCTTCGTTGGTGTCGAAGCTGGCTTCAAATTCGGCCGCTGACAGCGATCATGATGAACGAGGACCAGCGGAGGGAACGCGAAAGCGCCCGTCCGCTGGTTCTTTTTTCAGGCCGTGGCCAAGGCGTCGGTGAAACAAACCGCATCAAGCCCCAGCACATGCACAGTCCGGCCAAGCGCCATCCAAGCGCCAACGCACAGCGTCAGGTCCATAATTTCGGCCTGGCTATAGGCCTGATGCATGCGCGCCCAAAAGACGTCATCGCCAGCAAGGTCCTTGGGGGTCTCCCCCATCTTTTCGGCAAATTCGATCGCCAGCTGTTCTCGAGCGCTGAACAGGCTGGCATCCCGCCAATCTTCCACCGCGCTGTAAAAGGCCTCGTCAGGCGCTTCGCCGCCACGCGCGACGATGGAGCGACTGGCATCGCCGCCCACCGCTTCCAGATAGCCGTTGATATCTCGCGCGGCGCGCATGGATTTGCAGATCGTGCAGCCGTTGATCAGCGCCGTGCGGTACCTTGCGGCCTCCAATATGCGCAGCGGCAGCCGCGAAGACTGATAGACCGCCTTGGCATAAGCCACTGCGGCGCTGCCCACTTCGGGCGCATAGGTGCGGGCCGCATAGCTCAGCGCGTCCAGCATCTCGTCATCAGGTACATCAAGCTGCGGCATATCTTCCTCCCAATTTTTAGCAGCTATAATATGATGCCGATTGAAATTAAAGTCACCTAAAATATTGCATGGCAAGTTTAAATCAGGAATCCAGTTAATGCACAGTCGTATTAAATTTTTTCTGTCAGCAGCAGCAGTATTTTCCGTGTCTGCGGCTGTCGTTGTTGTCGCGGCTGACAGTAAAAATGGCATGGTATCAAATGCTATTGCGCAGCTTGACGATGGCAGCGATGGAAAAAACTGGTCCGGCTTCGGGCGCACCTATGGTGAGCAGCATTTCAGCCCGCTCAGCAAGATTTCCGATGCCAATGTTCAAAAACTCGGGCTTGCCTGGTCGATGGATCTGCCCACCGGCAATTCAGTGACAGCGCCACTGGCCATCGATGGTGTGCTATACTTTGCCCATGGATACAGCGTTATCCATGCGGTCGATGCCGCAACGGGCAAAACCCTGTGGGTCCATGATCCCAAGGCGCCCGAAGCATCAGGCGAAAAGCTGCGGCAAGGCTGGGGCAGCCGCGGCATCGCCTGGTGGAACGGCAAAATCTACACCGGCACACAGGATGGCCGGCTGATTGCCCTTGATGCCAAGACGGGCCGTGAGGTCTGGTCCGCCATGACGATGGGGGAAAAAGACGCGCGCTTCATCAGCGGGCCGCCACGCGCCTTCGATGGCAAGGTTATCATCGGCCATGGTGGCGCAGACGTGGGCGCCATCCGCGGCTATGTCACAGCCTATGATGCCGAAAGCGGCAAACAGCTCTGGCGCTTCCACACAGTGCCCGGCAATCCGGCCGATGGCTTTGAAAGCCCGGCGATGGAAATGGCCGCAAAGACTTGGGCCGGTGAATGGTGGAAGCACGGCGGCGGCGGCACCGTGTGGAATTCGATCACCTACGACAAGGACACCGAAACCATCTTCCTCGGCACCGGCAATGGCTCGCCGTGGAACCGCAAGATCCGCAGCAACGGCGAAGGGGATAATCTGTTCCTGTGCTCGGTCGTGGCGCTGGACGCAAAAACCGGCGCCTATAAATGGCACTATCAGTTCAACCCCGGCGAAAGCTGGGACTATAACGCCTCGATGGACATGGAGCTGGCCGACGTTGCGATCGCCGGCAAGCCGCGCCGGGTGTTGATGACCGCACCCAAGAACGGCTTTTTCTATGTGCTCGACAGGGACACCGGCAAACTTATATCCGCCGAGCCTTATGTGAAGACAACTTGGGCCTCAAAAATCGACCTCGAAACCGGACGCCCCGTGGAAGCGCCCGGCATCCGTTACGAGGATGGCCCCAGCAGCTTTTCCCCCTCGCCGATCGGCGCGCACAGCTGGCTTCCCATGGCGTTCAGCCCGCAAAACCAGCTGGTCTATATCCCGGCCATCGATCTCCAGGTGAGCTATACCGACAAGGACGTCGATCTGAAGAACTGGAAACGCACACCGGGCATGACGCTTGATTTCGGCGTTGTCGCCGAAATCAACCCGCAGCCGAACGCCATCACCAACAGCGCGCTGATCGCCTGGGACCCTGTCACCCAGAAGCAGGTCTGGCGCGTGCCGACACCCGCGCATTTCCCCGGCGGCGTCATGGCGACAGCAGGCAATCTGGTCTTTCAGGGCCAGATCGACGGCCAGTTCAAAGCCTATGACGGCAAAAATGGCAATGCGCTCTGGGCCTTCGACGCAGGCGCTCCCATCGTTGCACCGCCGATCAGCTATCAGGTCAACGGCGATCAATATGTCACCGTGCTCAGCGGCTTTGGCACCAGCGGCGCGTATCTGAGCAATCTCGTCGAGGAATACCGCATCGATTATGCCACCCAGGCGCGGCGCGTGCTCACCTTCAAGCTCGGCGGCAAGGCCAAGCTCCCGCCCAAGGTGGCGTATGTGCGTCAGGCCCTCGACGATCCGGATTTCGTAGCCAACGCCGATGCAGAGGCACGCGGCGTTACAGGCTATATCGCGCGCTGCCTTGTCTGCCACGGCGGCTATGCCGTGGGCGGTGGCGTCGCGCCCGATCTGCGCACATCCGCCACCATCCTGTCCGATGACAGCTTTGCCCCGATCGTGCATGAAGGGCTGCTGGTCTCGCGCGGCATGCCGCAATTCGCCGAGCTCGATCGCGCGGCCCGCGATGATATCCGCCAGTTCCTCAGGAAGCGCGCCGCCGAGCTTCGTGCAGAAATAAGCTCAGAGACGGCCGCCAAGACGACGAAACTGGCGCAGGCCAGATAGCGCCTACATTTCTCGCACGGGGTCCTTGCCGTCCCAGCCCTCGGCCGCAGCCTTGATGGTGGCGAATAATTCGACCATGGGTGGTCGCATATCGATGATCTCGACCATGGTCCCGGGCCACAGCGCATCGGTTTCCAAATAGGCAAAGCGTGAAAGCGGAAGCTCGCCCTCCATCACGACCGGGATGCCCGCAGCGCGGGCAGCGGCCATCTGCGCATCATAGTCGGTGGCGACAGTGCCGAGATGGTGCACGCCTTGGCGCCCCGACGCGAGAAACCGCCGATAGAGCGAGGGCGTAGTGCCCGGCACAATCAACTCGATCATCGTGTCGCCACTATAGGCGATGGCGACCGCGCCCAGCACGCCGGCCTGCGCGTCCGTATCGGCAATTTGGCCATCAAGCGTCAGAGAATCGAACGGCAGCGGCAGCGGAAACTGGAAAAATGGGCCGACGCCCATGGTTTTGGTCCAATGCGCCAGCGCAGCGTCCATGTCTTCGATCACCCACGCAATCTGAAAAACCGGCCCGAACAAACGACTCATCGCATCTCTCCTCCCCCACATCGATGCGGCGATGATGCACCGCGATTTGCAGCTTGTAAAACAGACATGATTGTCTTTTTATGCTAACACACATGCATCAGACATGGCGGGAGGAACGGTCACATGAATTTTGCGTACAGGCTGTGGAACATCCACACAGGCAAGGCCCATCCCTTCAACACGCCAGCCCCGGCGATCGATCATGGCACCGGCCGCCCGACCCCCGACCGCTATTTCGACAAGGATTTTGCCGCCGCCGAATGGGAGAAGGTTTTCGCCCGCAGCTGGCTGCTGGCCTGCACCGTATCCGACGTTCGCGACGCTGGAGACTTTGCCCGCTTCGACATCGGGCCGGAATCCTTCATCGTCGTGCGCGGGCAGGATGGTGCCCTGCGCGCGCATTACAATGTCTGCCCGCATCGCGGCAGCCAGCTTGTGCTGTCCGACCATGGCTCGGTCAATCAGTTCACCTGCCCCTTCCATAGCTGGTCATTCAATCTCGAAGGCGAGAACGTCCATGTCACCGACCGGGAGACGTTCCAGCCAGATGTGCTCTGTCACGATATCAATCTGACATCCGTGCGCTGCGAGGAAGCAGCAGGGCTGGTGTTCGTTTCGATGGACCCGGACATCCAGCCGCTCAAGCAATGGCTCGCGCCGATCCTCGGTCATCTGGAAATGTACGAGATCGACAAGATGCATGTCGTCCAGCACAAGCGCTCCGACTGGGGATCGAACTGGAAGGGCGGCGTCGATGCCTTCGCCGAAACCTATCATCTTCATGCCGTGCACCCGCAGACCCAATGCCTGATGGATGACCGCACCCAGATAGATCTGTATCCCGGTGGCTTCAGCCGTCAGTTTGTGCCCTTCGCCCAGCCCAGCCGGCGCTATCCTGATCAGGACAGCGTCAACCCTGGGATCCAGATGATGTTGAAGGATGCCGGCATCGATCCAGCGAACTATCAGGGCAATGCGCATGAAACGCGCGAGGCCGTCCAGAACGCCAAGCGCGAGCGCGCCGCACGCCACGGGCTGGACTATGAGAAGTTCAGCGATACCCAGCTGAGCGATTCAACCGTCTACAGCGTGTTTCCGAATGTGCAGATCGGCTGCCACCCCGAAGCCGTTTTCCTGCACCGCTTCATTCCTCACGCCACAGATCCGGGCCAGTTCACCTACGACACCTGCATCCTGTACCGCCACATCGACGCGCCGGGCTTCGTGCCGCCGGCCTGGATGGGGCTGGCTGATGACGTCGATCTCACCGGTGATACCCGGCCCGATATCGTCCGCACAGGCCTTGGCATGCCGCCGGAGCTGGGCGAAGTGCTGGACCAGGATTCAGAGCTGCTGCCGATCATTCAGGCCGGCGCCCGCTCCCGCGGATTCCGTGGGCCGCTGTGGAGCGATCAGGAAGCCCGGCTACGGCATTTCCACGCCCAGCTCGATCAGATGATGGCGCAAGACTGATCCGGCAGCCGACATCGGGCCGGAGGTTCCCCCCTCCGGCCTTCCGCCTTTCAAGGCCTGATCGTCAGCCCATTGTCGATGACGAATTCCGCGCCGGTCACGAAGCGGGATTCGTCCGAAGCCAGATAAAGCACCATGCTCGCCACGTCCTTGGGCGCACCAACGGCACCCGCTGGCAAAACACCCTCCGGCACAGCCTGCTCGTCCCCGGCGCGGCCACTGGCTTCCTGGATCATCGGCGTCTCGATCGCACCGGGATGCAGCGAGTTGCAGCGGATCTTGTAACCCTTTTCCTGGCACATCACGGCGATGGACTTGGTCATCGAGCGAACCGCACCCTTGGCCGCCGAATAGGCAAAAAACACCGGATAGCCGAGCAACGCGCCGGTCGAAGACATGTTGATGATCGAGCCACCATCGCCCTTGTTCATCAACGGAATCGCGTATTTGCACCCCAGAAAAACGCCGTCGCTCAAAATCGAGTTGACCCAGCGGAACTGTTCAAGCGTCGTCTGTTCCACATCGGCAACCACCACGACGCCGGCATTATTGACAAGAATATCGAGCCGCCCGAAGCGCGCCTCGATCGCTGCCATCACCCCGGTCCAGGCCGCTTCCGACGCCACATCGAGCGCCATCGCCACAGCACGGTCACCGATCCGGTCCGCCACTGCCTGTGCCGCCTCAAGGCGGACATCACTGACGATGACGGTCGCCCCTTCCGCCGCCAGAAGCTCGCAATCTGCCGCACCCAGTCCCGAGCCACCGCCGGTAACCAGCGCCACTTTGCCTGCAACACGACCCATGTCATTCCTCCCGCCAGCCGCAAACGCGGCTCATTCGATTCAGACGCTCAGGCGGCGCCGCTTTCGTTGAAATACTCCGGCATGCCGCCGGGCCAGATCACGCCCCATTGCGCCTGACCGCCATCAATGATCATCAGATCACCATTGATAAACCGCGCCGCCGGAGACGCCAGATAGGCAATGGCTTCGGCGACATCCCAGGCGTCGCCGCGCATTTTCATCGGATTGGCCTTGTGGAAACGTACCAGCGCCTCTTCGGGATAAACGCCGAAGCCCTCGGTTTCGATAACCCCCGGCCCGATGCAATTCACCCTGATGTTGAACGGCGCCCACTCGGTAGCCAACGTCTTGGACAGGTAGATCACCCCGGCCCGCGCCGCACATGTGTGTGCCGCTTGCGGCATGCCGCGCTCGACGTTCGCCACGATGTTGATGATATTGCCGGCCGCGCCGCTGTCCCGCCAGCGTTTGGCGGCCTCCTGCATCATCCACCAGCTGCCATTGAGGTTGGTGTCGATCACCGCCAGCCAGCCCTTGCGGCTGAAATCGACCGCATCCTGTGGAAATTGGCCCCCGGCATTATTCACGAGCGTGTCGATCCCGCCAAACCGGTCGTGAACCTCCCCGATCAACCGCTCAACAGCGTCGGGATCGCGGATCGACATCGATGAAATGAAGATCTCGCTGCCCATGGCAGCCAGAATAGCATCGCGCGTCACCGTCAGCTTGTCTGGGTTTCGACCGCAAATCGCAACATTGGCGCCCAGCCTCGCCGCCAGAAAGGCCGTGGCCTTGCCCATGCCACTACCCCCGCCACTGATCAGAAGGGTCTTTCCAGCGAGCAAGTCCGGGCGGAACACAGTCTCACGGCTGGCGAGTTCCGCCTCGGTCACCCCGCGCTTGGGGCGAGCCGGATCATTGGCATCAGGGCGGACATGCGGTTTCCCGGTCTGAACGGTCATGACAGGCCGCACTTCGGGTCAGGAGAGACGATCAACAGCTTTCCTTTCAATAGCTGCAAAACCTAGCAGCCCTTGTTCGAAAAACAAACAGATATGACTTTTTTGCGCCAACCTATCGACATTCCGTAGCGCAACTTCGCAAAGGACCGATTGAGATTGAAAATCATGCAGGATTGTTTTTTACTCGGCACCGTTGAGAAAAGGGAATTGCCATGCAGCGTCTGAAAGACAAGGTCGCCATCGTCATCGGCGCCGCCGGCCGAGGCAATATGGGGCAAGTCATCGCCAGACGCTTCGCCGCCGAAGGTGCGCATGTCGTGGTCGCCGGCCGCGATGCCGAGGCTCTGGACGAACTGGCGGCTGAGATCGGCGGCGCGGCATGTGTCGCCGACATGGGCAGCGAGGCCGATCTGGCACGACTGGCGGACACGGCGGTTAAGCGGTTCGGCGGGTTGGACATCGCCCTGAACGCGACAGGCTGGGGCCTTCTCAAGCCCTTTCTCGATACTAGCCGAGACGACATCCAGAAGATGGTCGATCTGCAATTCACCGGGGCCATCCTCTTTTATCAGGCAATGCTGCGCGCCATGCGCGATGGCGGATCGCTGATCCAGATATCGTCCGCCACAGCCACCATCATGCTGGAAGATCACGCCGCCTATATGGGCACCAAGGCCGGCGCCGATCATGTCATCCGCTGCGTCGCCAATGAGTTCGGCCATCGTGGCATCCGCGCCAATTCGCTCGCACCCGGCTTCACCGGCACCCCGATGACAGCACGGGCCTCGCGCAATGCCGCCATCGTCGGCAGCTTCGAGCGCGAATATCCGCTTGGCCGTGTCGGCACTTCGCAAGACATCGCCGATGCCGCCGTCTGGGTCGCGTCGGACGAATGTTTCATGACCGGGCAGGTCCTGCAGATCAACGGCGGGCTGACACTGCGCCGCAATCCGCGCAACGCCGAGATCGTCGCTGCCGTTCAGGCCGCAAAGGCAGCACGCCCGTGATATTGGGCGTCCATCATCTGGCCATCTCGACGCCGGACATGGACCGCTTCATCGAGAATTATGAGCGTTGGTTCGGCTTTGAGCGCTGTGGCAGCGGCGGCTGGGAGGCCGGCAACGAGCGGATCGACCGCATGACCGGCCTGAACGACAGCGCGGCGCGCTACGCCATGATCCGGCGCGGCAACCTCTACATCGAGGTGTTCCAGTTTTCCGCACCCGCCGGCAACGCCGCCCGACCCCGCATGTGCGATCACGGCATCACCCACCTTTGCCTCTACACGGACGACGTCTTTGCCGATTATGAGCGACTGAAAGCGCTGGGCATGCACTTCAATTGCCCGCCCGGCGGCACAGGGGCAACACGCGCCACCTATGGCCGGGATTGCGATGGCAATGTGGTGGAGCTGCTCCAGATCGTCGATGAAAGCTGCGGCTTCGCCTTTCAACCTCGCTAAAACCGCGAAATCGCCCCCCCACACACCTTGATGCCAGCGCCGCTCACATAGCGGGCCGGCTCGGTGGCCAGAAAAAGTGCCGCCGCCGCCACGTCTTCCGGCTGCCCGATATAGCCGACAGGCGTCTTTTCCTCCCAATATTTGAGAAAGGCCGGGTCAGACATCGAGGGTGCGGACAACGGTGTGTGAATGGCCCCTGGCTGGAGGTAATTGGCCGTGATGCCAAATTGCCCGAGATCGGCAGAAAGCGACTTGGTAAAGCCGGCAATCGCATGTTTGGACGTGCCGTAAGCGCAAAGCGACGGCCCGCCAAAGTCGGACATGATCGAGCCAAGATTGATGATCCGGCCCCAGTTTTGCGCCTTCATATGCGGCACGGCAGCCCGGGTCAGCATGAAGGGGGCGGTCACATTGATGGCCATTGTCTTCAGCCAGGTTTCCGGCGTCTGGTCCTCAATCGTGCCGGGCAGGCACACGCCGGCGTTGTTGACGAGAATATCGAGCGCGCCAAACCGGGCCATCGTCGCCTCGGTAATGCGCGCCGGGGCATCAGCGTCCGTCAGGTCGCAGACCATCAGGGCCAGATTATCGCCCGCCTCAAGCCCGGAGGTCGTGAAACTATCCCGGTCCACAGCAAAAACCTTTGCCCCTTCGGCAAGGTAGAGCCGGGTAATGGCCAGGCCAATGCCGCTGGCCGCGCCCGTAACGATCGCAGTCTTGCCGGCAAGCTGGCCGGAAACCCTGTCTGTCATGCGAAGTCCTTTCTGACGGTCGGAAAACGAATCAGCCCCTCCTGGGCCACGGAGGCCAGCAGCCGGCCATCGGCTGCATAGATCAGGCCGCGCCCAAGACCGCGCGCAAACCCCGCATAGGGGCTGTCGAGCACATAAAGCAGCCAATCATCCACCCGCCCATGGTCATGAAACCAGATAGAATGATCAAGGCTGGCATCCTGAAGCGCCGGATCGGCCCATGTCCGGCCAAATGGCGCCAAGGCAGTGTGCAAGATGTGCAGGTCGGAGACATAGGCCAGCAGCCGCTGATGCGCCGCTCGGTCATCGCCCATGGGGCGGACACAGCGCATCCAGATATGCCGACGAGGCGCTTCAACCGGCGGGTCGAACACATGAAACCGCTCGACCGGCCGATATTCGAACAAGCTCTCGCGCAGCCAGAATGCCTTGTGCCGCGCCGGCAGCCGATCCGCGACACCGGCAAGTATGTCGGCCTGTGTCGCCAGTCCCTCGGGGCCGGGCACGTCAGGCATGGCAAACTGATGATGCCCGCCCGGCTCCGGCACATGAAAACTAGCCGACATGGTCAGGATAACCCGGCCCTGCTGGCTCACGGTGACACGCCGCGCAGAGAAGCTGCGGCCATCGCTGTCGCGGTTCAGATTGAAATCAAGCGGCAGTGCCGGATCGCCGGCACGGATGAAATTGGCATGGCAATTGTTGGCGAAGCGGTCTGCACTGACCGATTGCTGACAGGCGGCCAGCGCTTGCGCCACCACCTGCCCGCCATATAGCCGTGCCATCGGGCTGTGAGTCGGCCGCAGGCGCAGGTGATCGCCCGACACGCGCTCGAAGTCGAACAACGCTTTCAGGTCGAGCGAAGTGTCGATGGTCATCGCGTCCAGCCTTGCCGCAGCACGGCACCGCTGCCAAGGCTCATCCCATGATCATGCCAACCCGCACCTTCGAAGATCTGACACAGGGCGAGGTCCGCACGTCCCGCACCCGATCCGTCACCGCCGACGAGATCATCGATTTCGCGCGTCAATATGATCCGCAATGGTTTCACAGCGATGCCGAGCTGGCCAAGGGCTCGATGTTCGGCGAAGTCGTGGCCAGCGGCGTGCATGTGATGGCGCTGTGGCGGCAGCTCGATCATGAGATCAATGCCGATATCGATTTTGTCTGCGGCATCGGCTTTGACGATTTCCGCCTCAAAAAGGCCCTGCGCGGCGGGGATAGCATCCATGTCACATCCGAGATCATCGAGCTTCGTCCCTCCACGACGCGGACCGACCGCGGCGTCGCCCGCACGCTCTACAAGGTCATCAATCAGCACGGCGAGGAGGCCGTAAGCTTCATCAGCATCAACCTCGTCTATACCCGCGCAGGTCGGGACAGATCAGCGGCCAGCGCCTCTGCCTCGATATAGGCCTGAGCCATCGCCGCCTCGATGATCTCCGGGCTGCCATAGGTCGGCTGGACCCGAAGAATATGGATATCGGTGATCCCGATAAAGCCGAGCCAGGCCTGCATATAGGCCGCCTGATGGTCGAGGCCGGCCAGCGGCGCGCCCGGACGCGTATCGAGCGCCCCGGCAGCGATCACAATCGCGGTCCGGCCGGCGGCATGGCCCTGCACATTGCCATCCGCGCCCACGCTGAACGCCAGGCCCGGCTGGGTGATAAGGTCGATATACTGCTTCAGCCGGTATGGAATGCCGAAATTCCACATCGGAACCGTGAACAACAGAGTCTCGAACGACAGAAAATGATCGACAAGCCGGCGGATCTCCGCCCACGCCGCAACCGTGTCAGGGTCTGCGCGTTCCCCATGGATGATCGCATAGCGAGCCTCGATCGCAGCATTGTCGAAGGCCGGCAGCGGATCGAAAACCGAAAGAACATGCGTCTCTGCTTCGGGCATATGCGCCAGCAGGTGGCGAGCGACTATCCCGGAGCGCGACCGCTCGCTGCGCGGGCTGCCATCAATGTGGAGGATCCGCTTTACAGGCGCATTGTCCGTCATGGCAGATCGGCGAATACGACGCCGTCCTCCACAGCCACCGGATAGCAGGTGATCGGCTTTTTGGTCAGCTGACCACTCGGCACACCGGTGCGCATATCAAAACGCATGCCATGCAGCGGACAAAAGATATGCGGCCCCTTCACCTTCCCGCCTTCCAGCAAGGCGTAGGCATGGCTGCACATGTTCTCGACCGCAAACACACCCGCCGATGTGCGGCACAGCAGCACCGAGCGCGTCCCCACCGCAAAGGCGCGGTTGCCATTCTCCGGCACCTCGTCAAGCGTGGCGATGCGCGTATTCGCCATCGGTCAACGGCGCTGGTCGAAGCGGCGGCCGAGCATCGCTGCCGCAATATTGGTCTTCTGGATATCGATAGCCCCCCCGGCGATGCCCCAGCCCCAGCTATCACGCAGCCGACGCTCCATCGGGAAGTCCTTGCTATAGCCATAGGCGCCCATCAACTGCAGCGCATCGCCGGTCACTTCGCGCGCAATGGTGTTGGCAAAGCATTTGCCCAGCGAGCTGTCGAGCACCGACGGCAGGCCATCCTCGGCGTTCGAGGCTGCACGCCAGATCAGCAGTCGCGCCGCATCCACCTTCATCTGCATCTCCGCCAGCTTCAGCTGCACAGCCTGAAACTCGGCGATCGGCTTGCCGAACTGCTTGCGCTCCTGAACATAAACACAAATATCTTCCAACGCACCCGATGCCTGCCCCAGCGCCATGATTGCATTCCCGCAGCGCTCCAGATCAAAGGCCTCCATCAGCTTTTTGAAGCCGCCAGCCGGCACCACGATGTTCCCCACCGGCACTTCGCAATTATCGAAATACAAGTCCGAGGACGGGATGCCGCGAAAACCCATCAGCTGCTCATTGGGTCCAAAGCTCAGGCCCGGCGCATCCTTTTCCACCAGCACCGCGCCAATCGAGCGCGCGCCCCGCTCATCAGAAAGGCGGCAATAGACCATATAGGCATCGGCATGGCCGCCGCCCGAGCACCAGCGCTTGGTGCCATTCAGGATCACCTTGTCGCCCGACACAACGCCCTTGGTCGTCAGATCGGTGAGCGCGCTGCCAGCGTCCGGCTCCGACATTGAGACCGCCACCACCATCTCGCCACGACAGACCGCCGGCACGATCCGCTGTTTCAGCGCCTCGGGCGCAAAATGCTCGATGGCGCGCACCGGACCCACCGACGATTCAAAGATCGGAAAGGCCACGGCAGAGGAGATTTTGGCAAATTCCTCAAGCACGATCAGCGCATCGAGATTGCCCAGCCCCAGCCCGCCAAGTTCGGATGGCACATTGATGCCCAGAAAGCCCATATCGGCATATCGGCGCACCAGTTCATGGCTCGGCGGCGCATTCTCGCGCTCCAGATTTGCAGCGATGCCGGGAAGTTCGGCCCGGGCAAAGTCGCGGGCGGCCTGTTGCAGCTCGCGCTGGTCCGGGGTCATGGTGAAGTTCATGCAAATATACTCACTTGAGGATGTCAGGATTCAACCCAGCCGGCGAGCTGCTGCTCGACCCGCTGTTCCGGCGGCACACGATTGAGGCCGATCCGGCGGTCCAGTTCTTCGTGCCAATGATAGAGCCGACGTTCCTGATAGTTCAGGGGCATGGCGCGGAAACCGGGGCTTTGCAGCGATTCCTGAATCTGCGGCGCATATTGAAGGTCTTCATACAGGATGCGCTCCCAGTTGGCGGTGCGCGCCGCCCATTTCGGATGCGGGTTCTCCGGATCATAGTCCGGCGCAATCCATGTCGATACAACCCGGGTGCGCGTCTCCGACAATGGCCAGAATTGCAGCAGCGGAATACCGCTGTCGGATGGCGGCATGATGAAGTTGGGGTAGATGCAGTAGCTCACATTATTGTCAGCCGGAATTTCGGTCACCGTCGGCACCTTGGGCATGCCGATGGTGCCCGGGTCCTTCCAGTCTGGCCGGCGATTGGGCGTGATCATCCGGCTATGACCATGGGGCCAGAGCGTGATCGTCATGCCGCGATAATCAAGGAACCGGTCCACCGTGTTCTGGTGAATCGATTTCAGATGGTAAACCTCCAGAAACGCATCGAGCAGCACCTTGACGTTGCAATCCACCTCATAGCTGCGCGACTCGACCAGCCGCAGGCTGTCCAGCGCATATTGCTCAAGCTCGGCCTTCATCGGGCCGATATGCTCGCCAAGCGGCTCCGCATCGGCATCTTCGTTGATAAAGATCAGATTGCCGATCGTTTCGCAGCGCACACTTGCCAACGAACGGCACGAAAAATCGAAATCGACAAAATCACGGCGGTCGCGAATGGCTGTCAGCTTGCCGGTGAGTGTGTAGCTCCAGCCATGATAGCCACACACAAAGCCTCTGCCCTCACCTGAATCTTCCGTCACCAGCGGCGCCCCGCGATGCTGACAAGTGTTGTAAAAGGCGCGAAACTCACCTTCCAGATCACGCACGATCAGGATCGGCGACCCAGTGTTTCGCGTCAAAAACCAGCTGCCGGGGTTCGGGCATTGGTCGGCATGGCCAGCATAAAGCCAGGCCCGCTTCCACATATACTCGCGCTCCAGCGCCAGAAACGCCGGATCGACATAGCGCGAGCCTGGGATGTCGGCGAGCTTGGGAAAGCCTTCCGGTGGCGCTTTACGTTCAGCTTCAAAGGCCATCTGCTCCTTGGCACGAAGCGTCGAGGCGGCATCCATGTCGGCAATCCCCAAGGTTGATTGACTTCTCCTAACATGCGCGCCCATAAAAACAATCATGAATGCTTTTTTTGATCGGTGGCGCACACATCCCCAGCTGTCGCTGCACCAGTTGACCGCGCTCGACGCAGCACCGCTGTCTCTGATCGAAATCGCCGCAAGCCTTGGCTGCCAGTCAGTCTGCCTCTTCACCCATGTTCCCGACGCCGCCCGGCACATTTATCCTATGGTCGGTCCCGACCAAGCCGATGCCGTGCGTGCCGCCCTGACACAAGCAAATGTGAGCGCCTCCAATCTCGAAGTCTTCCCGCTCGATGGTGAGACTGATCCGGAAGCCTTTGAAACCGGCCTCGCCGTCGGCGCAGCCCTGGGCGCCACCCGCGCGACAGCGCATATCCACAATGCCGATCTCACCATGGCCGCCGAGCGCTTCGCCGCCTTCTGCGATCAGGCCGCCCGGCACGGCATAGACGCCGGCCTCGAATTCAACGGCTTTTCCGGAGTCCGCGATGCCGCTACGGCCGCCAACATCGTCCGCCGGGCCGCCCGCCCCAACGGCCGCATCGTGCTCGATCTCCTGCATCTCATCCGCAGCGGCGGCGGCCCTGCCGAGGTTGCGGCCATCGCCGATCTCGTCGATTTCGTGCAGCTCTGCGATGGACCCGCTGACGTGCCGGCGGATCAGCGCTGGCGCGAAGCGGTGGGCGAGCGCTGGCTCCCCGGCACCGGTGCTTTCAATCTCCCGGCCCTCTTGCGGCCACTGCGCGCTGGCACGATAATCGATATTGAGGTGCCGCAATCGCGCGAGCGAAAAGCCGGAGTTCCGCCGCTGGAGCGCGCACGCAGTGCAGTCGCGGCCAGCCGGCAAGTGCTGGAGGCCGCATGACCAACACCGCTTTTCGTCCAGAGATCATCCAATATGCCTGGGTCGTTCCCGATCTCGCCGCCGCCATCCACCATTGGCACAGGACGCTGGGCGTCGGGCCCTTTCTCATCAACCGCGATATTCAGGTGACCGGGCAGCTGTATCGCGGCCAGCCATCCACCACCCGCTTCTCAACCGCAGTGGCACAGTCCGGCAGCGCCCAGATCGAGCTGGTCGAACAATTGGACGATGGCCCGTCCGCCTTTCGCGACACCGTGCCAAAGGGTGAGATGCGCCTTCATCACGTCGCCTTCATCGCCGAAAATTTCGATGAAGCCCTGGCGCATTACACCCAGAAGGGCTTCCACCCCGCCGCCGAGGGCCGCTTCGGTGATATGCGCTATGCCTATGTCGATACAGCCGCAGCTTCAGGCCGCATGGTCGAGATCGTCGAAGACAAACCGGCTATCCGCGCCTTTTTCGGCGCTATCCGCAAAGCCGCAGACCGGTGGGACGGCGATCCCGCCACGCTAATGCGCGAGCTCGGATGACACTCGCGAACCGACTCATCCACGCCCGTTTCCACCGCCATGCTCAGTGACGATATCATCGATTTTGCCCGGCGCGAACGCCACGTCCCATACCGAAGCCGGCGGCGGGGGTGTTAGCTCCCCAAAAACAGTTCAGCCATCGCATCGATGATGGCTTCGGCATCGAGCCGATAGGTGCGGTACAGATCGATGAGATCGCCGGTCTGGCCGAACCGATCGACCCCGAGCGGGCTGACCCGTTGGCCGCGCACCGCCCCCAGCCAAGACAGTGCGGCTGGCGAGCCATCAAGCACCGTCACCAGCCCGGCGCTGCTCGAAAGCGGTGCCAGCAGCGTTTCCACATAAGACGGCCCGGGCGGTGTTCCCGTCCAGCGCGCGGCACGACGCGCAGACCAGCCGCGATGCAGCAGATCGGGCGAGGTAATCGCAAGCAGGCCAAGGCCGGGCAGATCCTCGACCAATTGGCCCCAGGCGGCCAGCGCTTCGGGTGCTACGGCGCCGCTATACACAATTGCAGCGCTGGCACCCGGTGCCGGGCGGCGGACCCAATAGCCGCCCTCGATTGCGCCTGTCTGCCAATCGTCATCGCTCCGCTCGATCTGCGGGATCGCGCGCGTTGTCAGCCGCAGATAGACCGAGCTGCCATCATCGTCCTGCATATGGCGGAACGCGTGTTCCATCAGCAGCGCCACTTCATCGGCATAGGCCGGTTCATAGGCAGTAAGCCCCGGCTGGCCCATGCCAATCAGCGGCGTGTTGATCGACTGATGCGCGCCGCCCTCGGCCGCCAATGTGAGCCCTGAAGGCGTGCCGACCAGCAGGAACCGCGCGTCCTGGTAACAGGCATAGTTGAGCGCATCGAGCCCGCGCGCAATGAACGGATCATACACAGTGCCAACCGGAATCAGCCGGGTGCCGAAGTGCGGCGCCGCCAACCCCAACGACGAGAGCATCAGGAAAAAGTTGTTCTCGGCAATCCCCAGCTCGATATGCTGCCCCGCCGCATGGCCGGACCATTTCTGGGCACTCGGGATATTGGCCTTGCGAAAAACATCCTCCAGCTGCTGCCGCCGGAACAGCCCGCGCTGGTTCACAAAAGCGCCGAGATTGGTGGTCTGTGTCACATCGGGTGCTGTGGTCACGATCCGGTCCGCCAGCGGTTCGCCCGATTTCGCAAGATCGAGCAGAATACGGCCAAATGCCGATTGGGTTGATTGTTCGGCGCCCTCGGGCACGGGCAGATGCGGAACCACAATCAGCGGCGCCACAGGTTCAGCCGGCTTGGCGGCCAGCGCACTTGTGCCGATGAAGGCGCGCAAATTTGCTGCTGCATTGTCTCCCAGGCCGGCGAACGGCTCCCATTCAGCGCCCTCGGCAATGCCCAGCCGCTCGCGCAGCGCCGCAATCTGCGGCGGGTTCATCATGCCCGAATGATTATCCTTGTGCCCGGCGAGCGGTAGCCCGAACCCCTTGATCGTATAAGCGATGAACAATGTCGGCAGGCTGTCATCACAGGCATCGAACGCCTCGACCAGCGATTCTGAGCAATGACCGCCCAGATTGGTCATCAGATCAGCAAGCGCATCATCCTCATAGGCTTCAAGCAACGCCTTCACATTCGGGCGGTCACCGATGTCAGCCAGCAGCCGCGCCCGCCACGCAGCACCGCCCTGATAGGTCAGCACAGCGAAATCGACATTCGGGCAGGTATCGATCCATTCCTGCAGCGATGCGCCGCCGGGCTTTGCGAAAGCCGCACGCTGGCGCTTGCCATATTTGAGCGTCATCACCCGCCAGCCGCAGGTCTCGAAAATATCGTCGAAACGGCGGAACATCCGGTCGGCGGTGGTGTGGTCGAGCGACTGACGGTTGTAATCGACAATCCACCAACAGTTGCGAACGTCGTGTTTATAACCCTCGATCAGGCACTCATAGATATTGCCCTCATCAAGTTCGGCGTCGCCAAGCAGCGCGATCATCCGCCCTGCGTCCGCCTCGGCAAGCGCACCGTGCGCGATGAGATAATCCTGGGTCAGGCTGGAGAACACCGTCGCCGCCACGCCAAGGCCCACACTGCCGGTCGAAAAATCGACCGGAATCTGGTCCTTTGTGCGGCTGGGGTAGCTTTGAGCGCCGCCGAGCCCGCGAAACCGTTCCAGCTGATCGCGGGTCTGCTGGCCGAGCATATAATGAGCAGCATGGAGCAGCGGCCCGGCATGCGGCTTGACCGCAACCTTGTCCTGCGGGCGCAGCGCATGAAAATACAGCGCCGCCATGATCGTGCTCATCGAAGCACAACTCGCCTGATGGCCCCCGACCTTCAGACCATCGCGCTTCTCCCGCAGATGGTTGGCGTTATGGACCGTCCAGGACGATAGCCAGCGTAGCCGCGTGTCAAGCGCATCGAGCGCTACGATGATATCAGCGACTGCCACCGTCTTGGTTGGTTCCTCGATCATCTAAACTCCGCTTAGCCGAATTTCAGTATCAACCGAACTACCTGAGTGCTGGATAGGCTCGGCTGATTAACAAGCCGCTCCAGGTGAAGCGCATCCCAGCATCGGTCAGGCGGGCATCCGGCGCTTCGAATAGGCGCGTGCGTCCATCACAACCTTCTCATTCTCCCCGGGCAGCATGCGCATGCCGGCATCTATGCTCTGGTTGTGCGTCATGCCGCGCGCGGTGCCGAGCCACTGCACATTGTTTTTCTTGGCGGCCATGCGGATGCGCTCGAGCGTCAATTCGAGCCGCTCTTTCGAGGGCAGCGCATCGCGTTCGGCTGCAGGCATCTCGCGCACCGCGTCATAGCCCATGATCGACCAGCTGTTGTCGCTCGGCCCCGGCTCGGCAAAGGCAAGCCCGCGAACCGCCATCAGCTGCTCGGCGCTCTCCGACCCGTGGCGGTTCTCCACCTTGAAGCCCATCGAGATTTCGCCCTTTGGGTTGAGCGGCCAGGTATCCGCCACCTCCACATAGCCCCGGCCCGGCAAGCCCCAGATATGGGCGGCAAACACCTGGCTTCCCGAGCCGCGCATCCCCTCGACAGGGAGATCAGGAACGCCGGGTAGCGTGAATTTGTAGCGCGCCGCGGCAATGGCAATTTCGCCGGCTTCGGGCGAGTGCATCTCGCAGATCAGCACCCCATGCGCGCCGGCGGCGAGCGCCTGCTGAATCTGCCATGCGTTGGCGCGCATCGATGCCCCGTCGAACCCCGTGGCCGGCAGGGTGACGAATACCATCGGCGTGCGGTGCCCGCTTGGCGTCGGCCCGCCATCCACCAGCCCCTGCATGAAGTTGCGGAGGTTGGCGAAATCGAAACACGCGTTTTCCATCTCGTAGTTGATGGCGTCGCAGTAGCTTTGCGACATCCGAAGGCCTTCCTCATAGCCGTCGGGCGCGCCGGTTGGGCCATAGGCATGGTAGTAAACGACCTGATTGTCTTCCCACAGTTCGATCGCCTTGTTGATCCGGCGCGGTTTGTAATTGGCATCAGCGGTGGGAATCTGCGGCAAGGTGCGGGCAAAGGTTTTCTTGAAGCCATAGCCCTTGCTGGCGGTGCCGATGTAATTGGGGCTTTCGAGCATCGATTTGCCGGTAGCCTTGGGCACGCCGGCCGGCTGGGCAGCGGCGCTGAC
>JBBRCT010000005.1:0-120102 GCA_038204585.1 Sphingomonadales bacterium | reverse complement strand
GGCGGAGCTTGCCGGGCAGGCCGCGGGCGATGCGATATTCGGCGCGGCCGGGGATGCTGACCGAGGGGACCGAGACCAGCGTGCCAGCCGGCTCGAAGGCCGGGGTGTCGCTGGTGGGGGAATAGACGCGGGCGGTGGCGCCGCGTGCTTCGACGAAGGCGACGAGGCGGTTGAGCGCCTGATTGGCGCCATCGCGGACATAGTTATAGTTGCCGGAGAAGAACACGATGCGGACGCCGGCGGCCGGTTGGCTGCTGGAGCCGCCCGCTACGGGGCCGCTGCCGTGGGTGAACACCTCGTACATAGCGAAGACTATACAACGATATTATGGCTTGGTTGCGGCAACACAGACTTTGCAATGCATGAAAAACCCCGCCGGATCGCTCCGGCGGGGGAAATTCAGTTCGAAAGCGGGGTGTTGGCCCCGGGATGTTAGCCTTCGACAGGTGCTGCGAGGGTGACTTCGGCCTTGCTGGCGTTGGCGGCGCGGATGGCGGCATCGCGGCTGTTGGCAGCGACGCGCAGACGCGCCATGCCCGCACCCGTACCGGCGGGGATGAGCCGGCCGACGATGACGTTCTCCTTGAGGCCCTGCAGCGTATCGACTTTGCCCTGCACCGCTGCTTCGGTGAGCACCCGGGTCGTCTCCTGGAAGGAGGCGGCCGAGATGAAGCTCTTGGTCTGCAGCGAGGCCTTGGTGATGCCGAGCAGAACGGGCTTGCCCTGAGCGGGAATGCCCTTCTTGTCGAGCTTGGCGTTTTCGGAGTCCATCTCCTCACGATCGACCTGCTCGCCGACGAGGAGCGTGGTGTCGCCCGAAACGGTGATCTCGACCTTCTGGAGCATCTGCCTGACGATCACTTCGATATGCTTGTCGTTGATGCGGACACCCTGGAGGCGATAGACCTCCTGAATTTCCGTGCAGAGATATTCTGCAAGCTTTTCAACGCCGAGCACGTCAAGGATGTCGTGCGGATTTGCCGGGCCGTCAATGATGTAATCACCCTTGCGGACCATATCGCCTTCGGAGACGGTGATGTGCCGACCTTTGGCGAGCAGGTAGACGATCGACTCGCCACCATCTTCCGGTTGCAGCTCGACGCGGCGCTTGGCCTTATAGTCCTTGCCGAAAGCGACGCGGCCATCGACCTTAGCGATGACGCCATTGTCCTTGGGGATGCGGGCTTCGAACAGCTCAGCAACGCGTGGCAGACCACCGGTGATGTCGCGCGTTTTGGCGGCTTCACGCGGGCTACGGGCGATAACGTCCCCGGCCGAGACTTCCTGACCATCGGTGACGGACAGAATGACGTTGACGGCGAGGAGATACCGCGCGGTTTCACCCGATTCGTCGTTGAGCAGGGTGACACGGGGGCGCAGCTCGTCCTTTTTGCTGGCGCTCTTCCAGTCGGAGACGACCATGTTGCTGATGCCGGTGGCTTCATCGACTTCTTCCCGCAGCGACACGCCGTCGACGAGATCCTGATACTTCACCTTGCCCGACTTTTCGGTGATGACCGGCACGGTATAGGGATCCCACTCGGCGAGACGGCTGCCCTTCTTCACCTTGGTGCCATCGAGCAGAGCAACGTTGGCGCCGTAGGTGATGCGGTGGACCGAACGCTCGCGGCCATCGTCATCCCGCAGTACCAGCTCACCGTTGCGAGTCATGGCGATGTGGCGACCACGACTGTCGGTGATCGTCGTCAGACCACGGAACTCGATGGTGCCATCAACCGGCGCATCGAGGGTGGACTGCTCGCTGACCTGAGCGGCCCCGCCGATGTGGAAGGTACGCATGGTCAGCTGGGTGCCGGGCTCACCGATCGACTGCGCGGCGATGACGCCGACGGCTTCACCGGCATTGACCGGCGTGCCGCGGGCGAGATCGCGACCATAGCAGGCAGCGCAGACGCCGCCCTTGGTCTCGCAGAGCAGCGGCGAGCGGATCTTCACTTCGGCCACGGCAGCGGCTTCGATGACGGTGATATCAGCTTCGGTGAGCAGATGGCCGGATTCGGCGATGACTTCACTGGTCTTGGCATCGACAATCGGCTCAAGCACAGTGCGCCCGAGGATACGCTCGCCCAGCGAGACGATGGTGTTGCCACCATCGACGATCGCTTTCATGACGAGGCCGAGTTCGGTACCGCAATCGCTCTCGATGACAACGCAATCCTGGCTGACATCGACGAGACGGCGGGTCAGATAGCCGGAGTTGGCGGTCTTGAGCGCTGTATCTGCGAGGCCCTTGCGAGCACCATGGGTCGAGTTGAAATATTCAAGGACAGTCAGGCCTTCCTTGAAGTTCGAGATGATTGGCGTCTCGATGATCTCGCCCGATGGCTTGGCCATGAGGCCGCGCATGCCGGCAAGCTGCTTCATCTGCGCCTGTGAACCACGGGCACCCGAATGAGCCATCATATAGACCGAGTTGATGGCGCGCTTGCGGCCATTTTCGTCGAGCGGCTGGGCGCTGATTTCCTTCATCATCTCGTTGGCGACGAGATCACCGCACTTCGACCAAGCATCGACGACCTTGTTGTACTTTTCACCCTGGGTGATGAGGCCATCCTGATACTGCTGCTCGAACTGGCGCACTTCCTCCTTGGTGTCGGCGATGCGCTTGCCCTTGGTGGCGGGGATGACCATGTCATCCTTGCCGAAGCTGATGCCGGCCTGGAAGGCATGTTTGAAGCCAAGCGCCATGATGGCATCGGCGAACAGCACGGTCTCCTTCTGGCCGGTGTGGCGATAGACGGTGTCGATAACGTCTCCGATTTCCTTCTTGGTCAGCAGGCGGTTGATGGTCTCGTAAGGGACCTTGTGGCTCTTGGGCAGGCACTCGCCGAGCAGCATGCGGCCCGGCGTGGTTTCGACGCGGCGCATCACCGTCTCGCCGGCCTCGTTGGTCGAGGCGATGCGGGCGCGGATCTTGGCGTGCAGCGTGACGGCCTTGGCGTGGAGCGCCTGATGGACTTCGGCCATATCGGAGAAGGCCATGCCCTCCCCCTGCTCGAGATCTCGCTCCATCGAGAGATAATAGAGACCGAGCACCATATCCTGCGACGGCACGATGATCGGCTTGCCGTTGGCGGGGCTGAGGATGTTGTTGGTCGACATCATCAGAACTCGGGCTTCGAGCTGCGCTTCAAGGCTCAAAGGCACGTGGACGGCCATCTGGTCACCATCGAAATCGGCATTGAAGGCCGAGCAGACGAGCGGGTGCAACTGGATGGCCTTGCCCTCGATAAGGACGGGCTCGAACGCCTGGATGCCGAGACGGTGAAGCGTGGGAGCGCGGTTGAGCATTACGGGATGCTCGCGGATCACCTCTTCGAGGATGTCCCAGACTTCCTTGCGCTCCTTTTCGACCCACTTCTTGGCCTGCTTCAGAGTCATGGAAAGACCCTTGGCGTCGAGGCGCGAATAGATGAACGGCTTGAACAGCTCGAGCGCCATCTTCTTGGGCAGGCCGCACTGGTGCAGCTTCAATTCCGGCCCGGTGACGATGACCGAACGGCCCGAATAATCGACGCGCTTGCCAAGAAGGTTCTGGCGGAAGCGGCCCTGCTTGCCCTTGAGCATGTCGGACAGCGACTTCAGCGGGCGCTTGTTGGTGCCGGTGATCGTGCGGCCACGGCGGCCATTGTCGAAGAGCGCATCGACGGCTTCCTGCAGCATACGCTTTTCGTTACGCACAATGATGTCAGGGGCGCGCAGCTCGATGAGGCGCTTGAGACGATTGTTGCGGTTGATGACGCGGCGATACAGATCGTTGAGATCGGACGTGGCGAAACGGCCGCCGTCCAGCGGCACCAGCGGGCGCAACTCGGGGGGAATGACCGGCACGACGGTCATGATCATCCACTCGGGCTTATTACCGCTTTCGATGAAGCTCTCGACGACCTTCATGCGCTTGATGATCTTCTTGGGCTTCAGCTCGGACTTGGTGGTGGCGAGCTCTTCGCGGAGCGTCACCATCTCGCCTTCAAGGTCCATTTCCATCAGAAGTGTGCGGATAGCCTCGGCGCCGATGCCGGCGGTGAAGCCGTCTTCGCCATATTCATCCTGAGCGGCGAGAAGCTGGTCCTCGGTCAACAGATCGAACTTCTTGAGCGGGGTCATGCCCGGCTCGATGACGACATATTGCTCGAAATAAAGCACGCGCTCGAGGTTCTTGAGCTGCATGTCGAGAAGCATGCCAATGCGGCTTGGCAGCGACTTCAGGAACCAGATGTGCGCCACAGGGGCGGCCAGCTCGATATGGCCCATGCGCTCGCGCCGGACCTTGGTGACGGTCACTTCCACGCCGCACTTTTCGCAGACGATGCCCTTGTATTTCATGCGCTTGTACTTGCCGCACAAGCACTCGTAGTCCTTGATCGGCCCGAAGATGCGGGCGCAGAACAGGCCGTCACGCTCCGGCTTGAAGGTCCGGTAGTTGATGGTTTCGGGCTTCTTGATCTCGCCGAACGACCAGCTGCGGATCTTGTCGGGCGAGGCCAGCGAAATCTGGATCTTGTCAAAGGTCTCGGGCTTGGCGGCCGGCGAGAAGAAATTCGTCACTTCGGTATTCATGGCTATTCCTTTCAGGAGGATGGGGGGCGAGCGCGGCGTGAACCGCGCGCTATTCCGCCCCCCTATTCAACCTTGTCGTCGCTCTGCAGCTCGACGTTGAGGCCGAGCGAACGCATTTCCTTGACCAGCACGTTAAAGCTCTCGGGGATGCCGGCCTCGAAGGTATCGTCACCCTTGACGATGGCTTCATAGACCTTGGTCCGGCCGATAACATCGTCCGACTTGACCGTGAGCATCTCTTGCAGCGTGTAAGCCGCGCCGTAAGCCTGGAGCGCCCAGACTTCCATTTCCCCGAAGCGCTGGCCACCAAACTGGGCCTTGCCGCCGAGTGGCTGCTGGGTGACCAACGAGTACGGCCCGATCGAACGAGCGTGGATCTTGTCGTCCACGAGATGGTGCAGCTTGAGCATGTACATATAGCCCACGGTGACCTTGCGATCGAACTGATCCCCGGTGCGGCCATCGAACAGCTCGACCTGACCCGATGTGTCGAGGCCGGCCATGGCCAGCATCCGCGACACATCAGCTTCCCGCGCGCCGTCGAAGACCGGTGTTGCCATGGGCACGCCGCCGGCGAGATTGGAGGCAAGCTCCATCACGCCGTCTTCGCTGAGCGCCAGCAACTCGGCATCGTAACGCTCGCCGTAGATCTCCTGCAGCTTGATACGGACGACGTTGGAATCACCCGATGCCAGATCCTTGCCGCGAGCGTGGATGCCCTCGAGCAACGCAGCAATCTGCTTGCCGAGGCCGCGAGCGGCCCAGCCAAGATGCGTCTCGAAAATCTGCCCGACGTTCATGCGGCTTGGCACGCCAAGCGGATTAAGTACGATATCGACTGGTGTGCCGTCCTCAAGGAACGGCATGTCTTCCTGCGGCAGGATGCGGCTGACCACACCCTTGTTGCCGTGACGGCCGGCCATCTTGTCGCCTGGCTGCATCTTGCGCTTAACGGCGACGAACACCTTGACCATCTTGAGAACGCCCGGCGGCAGTTCGTCACCGGCCTGCAGCTTGTTCTTCTTGTCCTCAAGCCGGGCGTTGATGCTCGCCTGAGCATCATCCCACTGGCTCTTGAGCGCTTCGAGATCGGCCTGAATGGCATCATCGGCGACGCCGAACTTCCACCATTCGCGGTGCGGATGCTCTTCAAGGATGGCAGCGTCGATGATGGCGCCCTTTTTGACGCCTTTGGGGGCGGCGGCTGCGCTCTGGCCCATCAGCGACGCGCTGAGGCGCGAGTAGGTGGCGCGGTCGAGAATGGCGCGCTCGTCGGTGGCATCCTTTTCGAGCCGCTCGATTTCGTCCCGCTCGATCTGAAGGGCGCGCTCATCCTTGTCGATGCCATGGCGGTTGAACACCCGGACCTCGACGACTGTGCCGGCGACACCCGGTGGCAGCTTGAGCGAGGTGTCGCGAACGTCGCTAGCCTTTTCACCGAAGATGGCGCGCAGGAGCTTTTCTTCCGGCGTCATCGGGCTTTCGCCCTTTGGCGTGATCTTGCCGACGAGAATATCGCCCGGCTCGACTTCGGCGCCGATGTAAACGATGCCCGCTTCGTCGAGGTTGCGAAGCGCTTCCTCGCCGACGTTGGGGATATCGCGGGTGATGTCCTCCGGCCCGAGCTTGGTGTCGCGGGCCATGACTTCGAATTCCTCGATGTGGATCGAGGTGAAGACATCTTCCTTGACGATCTTCTCGTTCAGCAGAATCGAATCTTCGTAATTATAGCCGTTCCACGGCATGAACGCGACGAGCACGTTGCGGCCCAAAGCCAGCTCGCCATCCTCGGTGGAGGGGCCATCGACGATGATGTCCCCCTTTTGGACGAGATCACCGACCTTCACCAGCGGGCGCTGGTTGATGCAGGTGTTCTGGTTTGAGCGCTGGAACTTCATTAGCGTGTAGATGTCGACCCCCGACTTGCCGGGCTCAACATCCGCCGTGGCGCGCACGACGATACGGGTGGCGTCCACCTGATCGACGATGCCGGTCCGGCGGGCGGCGATGGCTGCACCCGAATCGCGCGCGACGGTGCCTTCCATGCCGGTGCCGACGAACGGTGCTTCGGCGCGGACCAGCGGCACGGCCTGACGCTGCATGTTCGAGCCCATGAGCGCGCGGTTAGCGTCATCGTTTTCCAGGAACGGAATGAGCGATGCGGCGACCGAGACGAGCTGCTTGGGGCTGACGTCCATCAGGGTGATCTGCTTGGATGGCGCCATCAGGAATTCGCCGGCCTCACGCGCTGACACCAGCTCCTCGGTGAAGCCGCCGCTCGAATCGGTATCGGCGTTGGCCTGGGCGATGGTGTGACGCGCCTCTTCCATGGCGGAGAGATAAACGACGTCGGTGGTCAGCTTGTTGTCCACAACCTTGCGGTACGGTGTTTCGATGAACCCGTATTTGTTGATGCGGCTGAAGGTGGCGAGGCTGTTGATCAGACCGATGTTGGGACCTTCCGGCGTTTCAATCGGGCAGATGCGGCCATAGTGCGTTGGGTGAACGTCGCGGACTTCGAAGCCTGCGCGCTCACGCGTCAAACCGCCCGGCCCAAGCGCCGACACGCGGCGCTTATGAGTGACTTCCGAGAGCGGATTGGTCTGATCCATGAACTGCGACAGCTGCGACGAGCCGAAGAACTCACGCACCGCAGCCACGGCGGGCTTGGCGTTGATGAGGTCATTGGGCATCACAGTGTCGATATCGACGCTGCTCATGCGTTCCTTGACGGCACGCTCCATGCGCAGCAGCCCGACACGATACTGATTTTCGAGAAGCTCACCGACAGAGCGGACACGACGATTGCCGAGGTTGTCGATATCGTCGATCTCGCCCTTGCCGTCCTTGAGGTTGACGAGGGTCTTGATGACTTCGAGGATATCCTCGCGGCGCAGAACGGTCATGTCATCGGCGACATCGAGGCTCAGACGCATGTTCATCTTGACGCGGCCAACCGCCGACAGATCATAGCGATCGGCATCGAAGAACAGGCCGTAGAACATAGCCTCGGCTGTCTCGCGCGTTGGCGGCTCGCCAGGGCGCATGACGCGGTAGATTTCGGACAGCGCATGATCGCGCTCCTCAACCTTGTCGGCCATCAGCGTGTTGCGAATCCACGGGCCGACCGAGACATTGTCGATGTCGAGCAGTTCGATGGCGCTCTGCCCGGCCTTGTCGATCTTTTCGAGGTTTTCAGCCGTCAGTTCGTCGCCGGCTTCGATGTAGATTTCACCGCTTGTCTCGTTGATGATGTCAAAGGCGCTGTAGCGGCCGAAAATCTCTTCTGTCGGGATCAGCAGGGTCTTCAGACCGTCGCTCGAGGCCTTGCGGACGGCACGCGGGGTGATCTTGGTGCCGAGCGGGAAGACGACTTCACCGGTTTCGGCATTGACCACGTCATAGCTTGGCTTGAGGTTCCGGTAGTTGGCCTCGACGAAGGGCACGACCCAGCCGGCCTCGCCCTGAGAGCCATGGCCGCGAACCCAGACGACGCGATTGTAGAATTCGTTGAGAATCTCTTCCGAATTCCAGTTAAGCGCATAGAGCAGCGTCGTGACCGGCAGCTTGCGCTTACGGTCGATGCGGACGTTGACGATGTCCTTGGCGTCGAACTCGAAATCGAGCCATGAGCCGCGATAGGGGATGACGCGGGCGGCGAACAGATATTTGCCGCTGGCGTGGGTCTTGCCACGATCATGATCGAAGAACACGCCGGGCGAGCGGTGCATCTGGCTGACGATGACGCGCTCGGTGCCGTTGACGACGAAGGTGCCGTTATGCGTCATGAGCGGCATGTCGCCCATGTAGACGTCTTGCTCCTTGATATCGAGAACGGAGCGGGTCTCGGTGTCGGCATCCACTTCGAAGACAATCAGTCGCAGCGTGACGCGCATGGGGGCGGCATAGGTGATGTCGCGCTGGCGACATTCGTCGATATCATATTTGGGGCTTTCCAGCTCGTAATGCACGAAATCAAGCTCGGCGGTGCCGGCGAAATCGCGAATCGGGAAAACCGAACGCAGAGTCTTTTCAAGGCCGGAGACATAACCATCGGCAGGGCGCGAACGCAGGAAATGCTCGTAGGATTCGCGCTGCACCTCGATGAGGTTTGGCATCTGCACGACTTCGCCGATCTTGCCGAAATCCTTGCGGATACGGCGACGGGCGTTGAAGGGCTTGCCGGTTGCGGCGATGGGAGGCTGCGCCTTGGTGGCCATGTGCTGTCAGATCCTTCGTTCAGATATCCGGGACGCAAATCAAGACACAAAAAGCCGCGATGCCGGGGAGGGTGCCCTGGCAGCGGCTTTGCGCGAGTCCTGAACTATCCATACCCATACGTACGAAATGCTGCGCGACGGCATCCCATGTCCCGAAGTTTGGAAGACATGTGCATATAGATAGACGGGTTGTGCGTGTAAAGGGCTGGGGCTGCTTGGCTTGGCGGATCAGTTGATCTCAGCGGGGCCGGTGCTGGGTGCCGAGGCCGGCTGTGATGAAGATGGCGCTGGCGGGCTGCTCGATATCGGCGGTGTGCCAGCAGCCGCGCGGATTGATGACATGGTCACCGGGGGACAGAGTGACGGTGGCGCTGCTGCCGTCTGCCATCTCCTGATGCAGCGTGATGCGACCGGCGGTGCAGATCACCACTTCCTCACCGCGCGGGTGCATCTCCCAGCTCGGCCAGCTTTCGGCGAAATGATAGAGGCTGACCAACCTGCCGTTGGCGCCATCGGCATCGTGACGGGCTCCATAACCCTCATACCACTCCATTCCGGTGAACGGCGGCTGGACGATGGCCGTGGCATCGCGGCCGAGATGGATGAAGCTGTCAGCGAGATTGGGCATGACTGCATCATAGAGCCGCAGCGGTCGTCCGCAAAGCCAGTGGATGCCGCTGGCCTGGGGCGGACAAAAAAGGGCGGGGTGTTACCCCCGCCCTTTCTCATGCTGTCAGCTCTTGCGCGGACTTTGATCCGGCGTTGGCCAAATCATGCCGCGCAGTGCCTTACTTGAGCTCGACGGTGCCGCCGGCTTCTTCCAGCTGCTTCTTGATCTTCTCGGCGTCGGCCTTGGAAATGCCTTCCTTGACCGCCTTGGGAGCGGATTCAACCAGCGTCTTTGCTTCGGTGAGGCCGAGGCCGGTGATGGCGCGGACTTCCTTGATGACGTTGATCTTCTTGCCACCGTCGCCGGTGAGGATCACGTCGAACTCGGTCTGCTCTTCAACAGCAGCGGCGGGTGCTCCACCAGCGGCCGGGCCGGCGACGGCGACGGCAGCAGCGGCGGACACGCCCCACTTCTCTTCGAGCATCTTGGCGAGATCAGCGGCTTCCAGCACGGTGAGGGCGGAAAGCTGGTCAACGATTGCGTTCAGGTCAGCCATGGTAATTCTCCAATTCTATAGGGTTTAAATGTTTCAGGCAGCCTTGTCGGCATAGGCCTGAACGACGCGGGCGAGCTTGGCAGCCGGCGCTGTTGAAAGCTGGGCGATCTTCGTGGCTGGTGCGAGCACCAGGCCAATCAGCTTCGCCCGCAGCTCATCGAGCGACGGCAGTTCGGCGAGGGCTTTGACGCCGTTCACATCGAGCAGCTGAGCGCCGATGGCGCCGCCGACGATCTCGAACTTGTCGGTGGTCTTGGCAAAGTCCACCGCCGCCTTGGCAGCGGCCACCGGATCGGCGGACGTGGCAAAGCCGGTCGGGCCGGTGAGCAGATCGCCCAACGGCTGGTAGGGTGTGCCCTCGATGGCGATCCGCGCGAGGCGGTTCTTGGTCACCTTGAAGCTGGCACCGGCCTTGCGCATCCGATTACGCAGGTCATTGACCTGTGCGACGGTGAGCCCGTGGTTGCGGGTGACCACAACAACGGAGGTTTCGGCCAGTGTCGAAGCGAGCCCGGCAATGGTATCGGCTTTTTGCGAGCGATCCATGGTCTCTCCTTCTGTTCACCCCGGGCGGACCCGGGGCAGGCTGGGGACTGACACGCGCAAGCGCGTGCCGGCGGAGGCCAGAGCTGCCCGGTTGTGAAAACGGGTTACAATGGCCCGTCCAACGATGAACGAAGATGCCGCGCGGCAGGCTCGCGGCTGAAATCGGTCGATCGTCTCATGCAGGCTCGTCAGGGATGAACCCGGCGGCTTAAGGCGCGAACGCCACCCACAATCTCGGACGGTCGGGGACGGCTATTGCCGCTCCCTGTGAGCGTCGCCTTAGCGGTTTTGGAGGAAAGGTCAAGCTTTGGGGAAGGCATATGGGACGCATTAAAAAGGGGCCGGGATTGCGCCCGGCCCCTCATTCACTGTCTGGATTGCAGCTTAGACGCTGTGGCCGACAGTGTTAGTATCGACGCGGACGCCGGCCCCCATGGTGGACGACAGCGCAACCTTCTGCAGATACTTGCCCTTGGCGCCCGACGGCTTGGCGCGGATGACAGCACCCAGCAGTGCGTCGAAATTGGCGCGAAGATCTGCCTGCGGGAAGCTTGCCTTGCCGAGAAGGCCATGGATGATCCCGGCCTTTTCAACGCGGTATTCAACCTGGCCGCCCTTGGCTGCCTTGACGGCTTCGCCGACGTTCATGGTGACGGTGCCGAGCTTCGGGTTTGGCATCAGGCCCTTGGGACCGAGAACCTTTCCGAGGCGGCCGACGAGACCCATCATGTCGGGCGTGGCGATGCAGCGATCGAAATCGATGGTGCCGCCCTGAACGATCTCGAGGAGATCTTCAGCGCCGACGACTTCAGCGCCGGCCAGCCGGGCTTCATCAGCCTTGGGGCCACGTGCGAACACGCCGACGCGAACCGACTTGCCGGTGCCCTTGGGGAGGGTGACCACGCCGCGGACCATCTGATCAGCATGGCGCGGATCGACATTGAGGTTGATCGCCACTTCGATCGTCTCATCGAACTTGGAGGTGGCGTTGGCCTTGACCATGGCGAGCGCCGTGTCGAGATCATACAGCGTGTCGCGGTCAACAGCGGCGGCGAGTGCCTTGGCTTTTTTTGTCTGTGCCATGATATCAGCCCTCCACCACTTGAAGGCCCATCGACCGGGCACTGCCCTCGATGGTCCGCATAGCCATTTCAACCGTGTTTGCATTGAGATCGGCCATCTTGGTCTCGGCGATCTCGCGGATCTGCGACTGCTTGACCTTGCCGGCAAAGTCACCCTTGCCGGTGGTGGCGCCGCCCGACTTCATGCCGGCAGCCTGCTTGAGCAGGAAAGATGCCGGAGGAGTCTTGGTCTCGAAGCTGAACGAGCGATCCGCATAGACGGTGATCACGGTGGGGATGGGCGTGCCCTTCTCCAGCTTCTCTGTGCGAGCGTTGAACGCCTTGCAGAATTCCATGATGTTGACGCCGCGCTGACCGAGCGCTGGCCCGATCGGGGGGGAGGGATTGGCGCTGCCGGCTTTCACCTGCAACTTGATATAGCCTGTAATCTTCTTTGCCATAATGGCACTCCTTTAGGTGGTGCAAGCGGCGGTGAGCCTCCCACGGTGGATGGTCGAACTACTTCTGTTTTTCGACCTGCTCGAAGCCCAGCTCGACCGGGGTTGCCCGGCCGAAAATGGACACCGAAACCTTGACCCGGCCGTGATCGAAATCGATCTCCTCGACCAGGCCATTGAAGCTGGCGAAAGGACCGTCGAGCACACGGACGGAATCGCCGATCTCGAAATTGGCCTTGCGCTTGATCTTGGCGGCGGGTGTTTCCTCGGTCTTGGTGTTGAGCATCCGCGCTGCTTCTGATTCCGAAATGGGCTGCGGCTTGTTCTGTTGGCCGAGGAAGCCGGTGACCTTGGGGGTGTTCTTGACGAGGTGATAAATGTCGTCAGTCATGTCGAGCTTGGCCAGCACATAGCCGGGCATCGACTTGCGCTCGATGGCGCGCTTCTTGCCCTTGAATATCTCGGTAACGGTCTCGGCCGGCACTTCGACAGATTCGATGAAGACGTCGAGGCCCTTCCGAGTCGCTTCTGCAAGGATAGCCACGCGAACCGTGTTATCGAAGCCCGAGTAAGCGTGAATGATATACCAGCGCGCCATCTTTATCCCTTAATCGGCCATTTTACCCGCGAGGCCCAATTAACCCGCAAGGCCCAGCAAAAACTTGACGATGCCGCCGAGAACCTTGTCGACACCGAGGAAGAAGATCGACAGCAGCGAGGTCATGATCAGCACCAGAATGGTGGTTGTGATCGTCTCGCGCCGTGATGGCCATTTGATCTTTGATGTTTCGGCGCGCACCTGCCGAACGAACTCACCCACGCTAACGCGCGGGGTCGTGGCAGCTTTGGCACCGGGTGCGGATTTTACGTCGCTCACCATTCATTTCCAGATCAAAAGACAAGTTCAGTCGATTCGAACCATCACCCCCCAATTTAGTCGACCCGCCACTCTCATGCAAAGAGCGGCGGGACAACTGGCAGGAGTGGAGGGGTTCGAACCCCCGGCCCTCGGTTTTGGAGACCGATGCTCTACCAGCTGAGCTACACTCCTAGGGTCGGGATGCGGGCTATACCTTTGGCGTCGCGGGTGTGCAAGCGGCCATCGGCGCGAGTGGGTTGGCGGGGCGGATGTTGACCCGGCGGGAAAAGTCGTGGCAATCGGCGGCGAGTGTTGGACCGGGATATCTTCACGGGCCGCCTCGCGGGTATAGCACAATGGTAGTGCAGCAGCCTTCCAAGCTGAATATGCGGGTTCGATTCCCGCTACCCGCTCCAGCCCTTCGGGTGCCGTCGCTGTCATGTGCAGACCCTTAATTGTTTCACTGGCAGGCCGATGATGCGGAACGGAGTGCGCTAAAGCTTGGGGGGCAGCTGCCGTTTCCGGTTGCACTGACAATCGGAGGGACGGCAATGACGATGGAGAGCGGACGACTGGTGGCGGCGGCGGAGGCCCCGGCGAACACCGCTGCTCTGGCCTGGTTTGATCAGATCCGGGGGCTTGCCATGGCCCATGACCTGCCGCCCGAGCCGCCGGTCTATGATCTGCTGTGGCGCTATGTCCGTGATGAAAATCATGATCTTTCGCTGGCGGTCGATCGCGCAATTGCCACCGAAACGCTCAATCTGCCGACGGTGATCGATCTGCGAATCAAGCATATCGATGGCATCACCGGCGGCGAAGTGGCCAGCCTTGTCGATGTGGTTCATGGGCAGGCGTGCGCGCTGACCAAGACTATCGAAGTGGGACAGACCAATCTTGCGAAGTACGACCGGGCCCTCAACGACGGCTCAACAGCGCTTTCTGCGCCGCTCGAAGCTGCTGCTCTTGCGCAATTGCTGGAGAACCTTGGGCAGGCCACCACGACCATGCAGGAGGCCAATGCCAAGCTGGCTGCGGATCTTCTGGTGGCGGTCGGCGAGGCGCGCGGTCTGTCGGTCAAGCTTGGTGCGGCCCAGCGGGCGGCGGTGACCGATCAGCTGACCGGGCTGCTCAATCGCCGGGGCACCTTTCAGATGATCGAGCAGCATCAGCGCGAGGCGCGCGCCGGTGGCAAGCCGGTTTCGCTGGCGCTGGTCGACATCGATAATTTCAAGCGCGTCAACGACCGCTTTGGTCATGCCCTTGGCGATGATGTTCTGCGCTTTGTGGCCGAGCATCTGGCAGAGCATGCCGGCCACGCTGGTGGTTCGGTCGGGCGGCTTGGCGGCGAAGAATTTGTTGCAGTGATCCCCGGGCAAGGTGTTGCGACGGCTGCCGCGATCATCGATCAGGCACGCGCCCGGCTGGCGGCACAGGTGATCCGCAATGCTGTCGATGGCTCCAGCTTGGGCCGGGTGAGCTTTTCCGCCGGTGTGGCTGGCGACCGGGCGGATGACACCGCCTCGACGCTGCTCGAGCGTGCCGACAAGGCACTTTACACTGCCAAGCGCATGGGCCGCGACCGGGTGATCCCTGATAGAAGCTGAGATATCGGAGCGGAGACGGGCTGGCGGCTGCAATCAGACGTTGACAAGCGGCGCTGCAATTCGCCACTAGCGCCGCTTCGCATGCGCGGGTTTATGCCCACTCAAGTGACTGGAGGGGTGGCCGAGCGGTCAATGGCAGCAGACTGTAAATCTGCCGGGTTTTCCCTACGTTGGTTCAAATCCAACCCCCTCCACCACTGCGCCCGCGAAATCCGCTTGAAAGTCCCGAAGCGGACCCAATGCCGCTCGGCAGACAGTGACGAATCGAGCTGCCTGCGACATTCAGCGTGCTAAAGGGCCGTTGCGGCTCTATATGCAGCGGTCTGTCCTGATCTTGCAACGCTTTGCCGATTCCAGCGCGACCCTTGCCGGGGTGCGAGGCTATTGTTTATGGCTGCACGCACACCGCCTGCTACGTTCATTAGGGAGAACTTTCCATGCGATTGTTTGCTGCTCTGCTTATTGCTTCCGCTGCTGTTGCTGCACCGGCTATCGCCCAGATTGCAGTTGGCGCCACAGTTAAGGACACGTCTGGGGGCACTGTCGGGACGGTCTCCGCTGTCGCTGGCGGCAATGTGACTGTCGACACCGGCAAGAACAAGGTGGCCATCCCTGAGGCTTCGTTCGGCAAGACACCCGATGGTCCACTGCTGGCAATGACCCGCGATCAACTTGATGCCGCTGTTGAGGCTGCCGCAGCCGAGAGCAAGGCCAAGCTTGCCGCAGCCATTGTCCCCGGCGCTGACGTTCGCGGGTCTGCGGGCGATGTGATCGGCAAGATTGAGAAGATTGAGGGCGAACTTGTGACGCTGGCGTCTGACGTCGGCGCTGCAAAGATTCCAGTTTCGGGGCTGATGCTGATGCCCGACGGCCTGCATTTTGGCATGACGGCGGCCGATTTTGCGGCGGCGGTTGAAGCTGCCAAGGCTGCTACCGCTTCCTGACGCGAGACCTGGGGCAGGGCTGACCGCCCTGCCCTTTAACTGACTTTCCCCCGCCAGCCTTCCGCGCTAAGGCGCTGTGGATGGGCCGCAGACCTCACCCCAAATCGCAACAGAGCCAAAAGAGCCCGTTTCCGCGGCTTTATGGCCGACACGCTGTGTTTGCGTCGCTCGAGAATCCCGAGAGGGCGTTTCGCAAGCTTTATGTCACACATGATTCTGCCAGGACGATCGTCATCCCGCCCGGTCTGACGGTGCAATATGGCGATGATCATGATCTGGGCCGACTTGTGCCGGCAGATGCTCCGCATCAGGGTTTTGTGCTCGAAGTCGAGCCGCTGGATGCCGTATGGATCGGAGATATTCTTGCCGAGGCCGCTGCCGACGGCGAGAATCGCCCGATCATCGTGCTCGATCAGGTGACCGATCCGCATAATGTTGGTGCTATCATGCGCTCGGCGGTGGCTTTCAACGCCCGCGCACTTGTTACGCAGGATCGACACAGCCCGAGCGAAACAGGGGCACTTGCCCGCGCGGCATCAGGCGCGTTGGAAGCGCTGCCATGGTGCCGTGTGGTCAACCTCGCCCGGGCGCTTGACGAGATTGGCGAAGCCGGTTTCTGGCGGATTGGGCTTGATGGCAGCGCTACGGCGGATCTTGAAACAGCCCTTGGCAAGACTATGCCCGCATTGGTGATGGGGGCCGAAGGCGAAGGCCTGCGGGCGCTTACCGTCGAACGCTGCGACCAACTCGCACGGCTGCCTATCAGCGCTGCGATGGAGAGCCTCAACGTGTCCAATGCGGCTGCGATTGCGCTTTATGCGGCGGCGCGCCGGACATAGTCCGGCATGATGGTCAGTAACTTTCGGTCTGGTAGATAAAGTCGGTGCTGCCCTCATAGCGGGCCAGCAACAGATCGGCATTGGTCAGGCCGGTTTCAGCGATTTGGCGGAGCGGGTTGAGGAAGCCCTGCTCGGTGTCACCCATGCGGTTATGTCGGGCGCGGCGGGCTAGGCCGGCATCGGCAATGGCGAGCACTTGCTTGGCTAGATCCTGAAGCGTGCCGCCATTCGGGCTTGCGGCCTGAAGCGCCAGTCGGGGCACCTCGGCGCGCAGCCGGGAATGGTCTTCAGGCGTCCAGTGCTTGACGACATCCCAAGCCGCATCGAGCGCTGTCTGATCATAGAGCAGGCCAACCCAAAGGGCGGGCAGCGCACAAATCTGATCCCAACGGCCGCCATCAGAGCCGCGCATTTCCAGATAGCCCTTCATCCGCACTTCGGGGAACGCCGTGGACAGATGATCCTTCCAGTCACCGAGCTTTGGCAGCTCACCGGGCAGGACAGCGAGCTTTCCGGCCAAGAAATCGCGGAAGCTCAGCCCTGCCGCATCGATATATTTGCCATCGCGGTAGACGAAGTACATCGGCACATCGAGCGCATAGTCGGTGTAGCGCTCATAGCCGAAGCCATCTTCGAAAACGAATGGCAGGGTACCTGTGCGGGCCGGATCGGTGTCAGTCCAGATGTGGCTGCGGAAGGATTTATAGCCATTAGGCTTGCCTTCGGTGAAGGGTGAATTGGCGAAAAGTGCTGTGCCGAGCGGCTGCAGCGCCATGGAGACACGGAACTTCTGAACCATGTCAGCCTCGCTGGCATAATCGAGGTTGGTCTGGATGGTGCAGGTGCGCAGCATCATGTCGAGGCCGAGCGAGCCGACGCGCGGCATGTGGCTCCGCATGATGACATAACGGCCCTTGGGCATGACCGGCAGTTCCTCGCGCGTCTTGTCAGGCCAGAAGCCCATGCCGAGAAAGCCGAGCCCGAGTTCGTCCCCGACCTCACGGCACTGTGCCAGATGTCGGTTCGATTCAGCGCAGGTCTGGTGAATGGTTTCAAGCGGCGCGCCTGAAAGCTCGAACTGTCCGGCAGGCTCCAGACTGATGGCGCCATCATCGCCCTTGAGTGCTATGACATGGCCGCCTTCGAGCACCGGCTGCCACCCGAAGCGCTCCATGCCCTTGAGCAGATCACGGATGCCGCCCGGCTCTTCATAGGAGGGCGCGCGACGGTTATCGAGGCGGTAGACGAACTTTTCATGCTCGGTGCCGATCCGCCAGTCTGCTGCGGTCTTGGCACCATGGTCGAACACGCTGATCAACTGTGTGCGCGTCTCGATAATGGCGTCATCGCCGGACTGGGTTTGATGGTTGCTCATGCTCCGCGCTTAGCCGGCCGGCGCGGCGTTCGCAATCGGCGCCGGACCGATTTGCCGCGCGATCGCTGGACAAGCGCAAGGGCTGCCCCTGCGGTGACCAGCAGTGCGCCGCCGAGCTCGATGATATTACATAGCCTGGCGCCGCCCACCAGCACCCGCAAAACGACATCGACATGATGAAAACTGGCCGCCCGCAGGAGCACAAAAGCTGCCACCAGCACCAATCCGACCAGCGCCAGCCGCGCGCCGGCGCCGGCGCGGGCTGCCATCCGAATCAGCAGTGCGCCCCCGGCCAGCATCCCGCCCGCCAGCGCCGCAATGAAAAACGCCTGCACAGTTCGCCGGCTGCCGTACCACCCCTGAGCACGCGCCATCTCGCGGAAGAAGCTCGTGAAATTTGATTGGAGATCGAGCTGCTTGTTGAGGCCGAGCGCCAGCGACAGCACCAGCACGATCAACCAGAACAGCCGCTCGCGCGAACTTGTCTGACGGACCAGCAGCAGCGCCAGCCCGGCCGCGCTGAGATATGCGCCTACGACCACCCATGCCAGCGGACCCGAATCATGCAGTTTGAAAGCGAAAATGGCATCGACCGACAGCATCGGCATTTTCTAATCGATCCGGCCTTATGCGCCAACTGCGCTATGAGGAAGATGATGCCCCCTTGCAGTCAAGGGCTGCAGCCGCCAGACTTGAGGACATATTTGGGGGATTTGACCTATGATGTTGCGGCTTCGCATCGCCTTGCTGGCCAGTTTTTGTGCCGGGACGGCGGCGGCGCAATTGCCGCCGCCTGGTGCCATTATCGAAGCCCGCAGCCTGCCCGGCCTTGCTGCTGGTGGGGAGATAGTGATCGATCGCTGGGGTATTTCGCACATCAAGGCTGCATCCCCGGCCGACGCGTTTTTTCTGCAGGGCTATGCGACGGCGCGCGACCGGCTTTGGCAGATCGATCTGTGGCGCAAGCGCGGGCTTGGGCGGCTAGCTGCCAGCTTCGGCCCGGCCTTTGTGGCGCAGGACCGCGCCAGCCGGCTGTTCCTCTATCGCGGGGACATGGCCGCCGAATGGACGGCTTATGCACCCGGTGCGGAGGCCTGGACGCAGGCTTTTGCGGCCGGAATCAATGCTTATGTTGGCGAGGTTGAAGCCGGACGCGCGCCGCTGCCCGAGGAATTTCAGGTCACGGGATCGCTGCCCGAGCGCTGGATGGCTGAGGATGTCGTGCGGATTCGCAGCAACGCGCTGGCGAGCAATGTGGGGAGCGAAGTCGCGCGCGCTCGCGCTGTGTGTGCCGCCGGGCTGACGCTGGAGCCGCTACGCCGTGAGCTGTCACCGGCGCATGTGCTGACGCTTCCGGCCGGTGTCGATCCGTGCAGCATTCCAGCCGATGTGCTGGTAGATTTTCAGCTGGGCACCGGGGGGGTGAGCTTTACGGCGGGCAAGGTGATCCTGCAGGATACGCCGTCCACCATCGCCGCCTATGATGACCCGGATTTGCGCGAGGGGTCGAACAACTGGGTGGTGGCGGGTGCGCGCACGACCACCGGCCGGCCGATTCTGGCGGGCGATCCGCACCGCGCGCATGGCGCACCGTCCCTGCGTTACATTGTCCATCTTGAGGCGCCCGGCCTCAGCATCGCGGGTGCGGGTGAACCGGCGCTGCCGGGCATCAGCTTTGGTCATAATGAGGATATAGGCTGGGCGCTGACGATATTCGGGATCGACCAGCAGGACATGTTGGTCAACACGGCGGCGGGCCAGAACCAATATCGGTTCAACGGCAAGGCGGTGCCTTATCGGACGATCGAGGAGACGATCGAGGTCAAGGGCGAAGCGCCGCGCAAAGTGTCTCTGCGGTTCACCAACAATGGTCCGGTGATTCACACCGATGCTGCCTCGGGGCGGACTTTTGTGCTGCGCGCGACATGGGACAGGCCGGGGGCTTCAGCCTATTTCAATGCCAGCTGGCTTTGGCAGGCGAGCGACTGGCAGGGCTTCATGTCCGGAAGTGCCCGCTGGGGCGGGCCGCCGCTCAACCTTCTTTATGCTGACAAGCGCGGCGAGATCGGCTGGGCGGCGTCGGGCTTTGTGCCCAACCGGCCGGCGAGCGATGGCCTGATGCCGGTCTCGGGCGATGGCCGCAGCGAATGGCGGGGCTTTCGCTCGCCCAGCGATCTGCCGTGGATCCGCAATCCGGCAAATGGCTGGTTCGCCACCGCCAATGAGATGAACCTGCCCGACGGCTTCCCCAATGAGCAGCGGCGGATTAGCTTTGAATGGACCGACAGGTCGCGGATCGACCGAATTTCCGAAGTTCTGGCAGCGTCGGCAAAGTTTTCGTTGACCGATGCGATGGCATTGCAGGCTGACCCTGTGAGCCCGCTCGCCCGGCGCGCTACGGCGCTGCTGGCGGGGGTCGAGCCCTCGGTGGACACTCGCGCCATGCTTGGATTCATGGCCGGATGGGACGGGCGCGAGGATGCGGACAGCCCACAGGCAGCACTGTTTGAAATCTGGACCAAGCGCCATCTGGCTCAGGCCGGTGTTATTGCATTGGTGCCTGAAGCGGTTCGCCCGGCCTTTGGCGGCGCGTCATTGACCGCGCTGATTGGCCTGATGGAGCGGCGGGACGCTTTGCTTGGCCGCGACCCAAAGGCGATGACGGACAGGATTTTGACGGCATCGCTGATGGCCGCATGGGCCGAGGCTGTGACCTTGCTTGGTGCTGATTCGGCATCATGGCGCTGGGGCCGCCTGCACAAGGCATTGTTTGTGCCTGATCTCGGCATTCCGGGCCGCGAGGACGCCCGCAGCGTCGGCCCGCTGCCGATGGGCGGCTCGGCCTCAACGCCGATGGCTTCGGGCAGCCCGCGCAACGACTTCATCGTCCGCCATGGGGCGTCGGTGCGCATGGTGCTAGATGTCGGAGCGTGGGACAACAGCTTGATTATCAACGCGCCCGGCCAGTCAGGGGACGCCGACAGCCCGCATTATCGCGACATGTTTCCAAGGTGGGCGGCGGGGCAGATGGTGCCCTTCCGCTGGACGCGGGCGGCGGTGATGGCCGATGCTGAGCGGGTTATTCGCGCCGAGCCTTTGACGAAGTAGCGGGAATTCAGGCTTTGACAGAAACGGCCCGGAAGCTGAACTTCCGGGCCGTCTGCATTTTTTGGGTTATGTGTCAGCCGACAAGGCGGGCGCGACCATCGCCAAGCTGGCCTGAGCGCGGGCAGCGCATGACGACAGCGATGTCATCAAAATCCTTGTCGGTCCAATCCGGATCGAGCCAGTCCCCCTTGGCGCCAGGGCCACCGGGACGATCCTCCCAGCCGAAGTACATGAACTTGCCAGGCTCACAGCCTGATGTGTCGACCCGCGGTGTCTTGTTCTTCTTGGGCGCGCCGATTGCATTATTGGGCTTGGATGGATCACATTTGCTGAGCGTATCGCAGCGGACGGTTTCGAGGATGGTTTTTCCTGTCAGGCCAGCGAAACTCTCGGCGCCATTGTTGATGGCCGTATCGGTGTAATGATCATAAACAGGGCGGCGCGGCGTCTTGTTGCTGATCGTGGCACCGGGGTTGTTCCAAAGCTGAGTGTTTGACTTGGCGTGCCGGATGTTCTTCAGACGGAAGCTGAGCGTTTGCCCTTCCTCGTTGCAGCGCGGCCACACCAGATCGTCCTTGCTTGGCGGATTGGCATTGACTCTACCTTGCGAAGTACCTGTTGGGGCCGGCGCACGATTTGCATCGACAACAGCATTCCGGCTTTCGTTCACGACGTTACGGTTTGCAGGCATGTTGTTGGCGATCAAGGTCATCTGGGTCCGACGGCTTGCCGGGGTGCCCGTGCCCTGCGTCTGGTAACAATAGACATACATTTCATTCATATCGCCAGCCTCATTGTCGAGGATGGTCAGCTCGGGCGGCTGGTAGAACACGTTGATCGGTCGAGCAGCGATAGCCTCGACGTTGATGTTGGCGCGCTGGTCGGTGAAGAGCTGCGAGAAGATCTGCGCCACAGCGTTGCCGCGCCCTTCATTGCGCATAGCAACGACGCGGACGGCGTTAACGTCCGCCCCGGCGCCCGGGACGAAGCCGTTTTCGCTCGAAAAGGTGCCGATAGTGATATCATTGGCGGTAACGATATTGCCATAATCACTAGGAACATTATCGCCGGCGATGGCGATGGCGCGGGAACTGGCGTCGCCACCTGCTACCATGGTTTGAAGACCGGCAAGTGCTGCAGCATCAGCTGCGGCCTGCAGCCGCGAATGCGCGATGCGATACATCGAGATGTCGATGGTCAGCGCGAGACCGGCCATGATGGCCGGTGTCATCAGCGCGAAGATCACCGCGACGGCGCCCTTTTCATTTCGACCGAGGCGATGAAGCGCCTGGCGCATCCTTGAAACATTATCGATCATGATCGTTACCCACCTTGACCTGCAGGAATGACGTTATCGTACGGCATCTCCTGTTGAACATTAGCTTCCGAGACAATGTCCCAAGAGGCGGCTCGCGTGAAAATCGAAATCGGCGTGGCACTTGAGGCCGGGACCTCGAGCCGAACGGAAACGGTGTTAATGCGCGGCTCACCGGGATGGCTCTCGGTCAACTGGAGATTGACCTTACCGTCCAGCCAGCTCGGGAGATGGCGGGCCAGACGCGATTCGGCCTGCTCTTGAGTAAGCGAATTGACGGCGACATCGCGCGCAACAACATTGGCAGCCTGCTGCATCGAGCTCATCGAATAACCGATCGAGCCATATTCCAGCGCGCCGAAGAGCAATGAGAAAAAAATGGGCGTCACAAGCGCAAACTCAGCTGCGACGGACCCGCTGCGGCTGCGTATGACTTTTGCAGTGATTGCCCCTGAGCGACCGCGCATTTCTGGATGCCCCGTTAACTAAACATGGAAAAAACTAAATGAATTAATAGCACATTAAAATCATCGATTCGCATCCAAGAGTCAAGCTAAACTATGAAGAATCCGTGTTAACACTATTTAACATTAGGCTTTTTTTACAATGTTTAAAGATTTCGGTCGCCAATTAGGGACTGCCAAAGGCCCAGAGCCACAGTTGCCGCAGTGTCGGCGCGCAGAATTCGCGGTCCGAGGCTGATGGCTATTGCTGCGGGGTTCGCGCGAATCGCTTGACCTTCATCCGGCGTGAAACCGCCTTCCGGTCCGATCAGGATTGCCGCGCGTAGCCCGCCGCCTTTGATCGCCTGCGCCATCAGCTGGCCGCCGCTTTCATCTGCAAAGAACAGCGTCCGGTCGGGTGGCCAGTCCCGCAGGAGCACAGCCAGCTTCACCGGCTCGGCCAACTCGGGGACGGCGGTCCGCCCGCATTGCTCGGCAGCTTCGATCATGTGCGCCAGCAGGCGATCCGGATTGAGCCTTTCAACGATGGTTCGGGCCGTGATGACTGGCACCACCCGTGCAACGCCGAGTTCGCAGGCCTTTTCGACCATCCAGTCGATCCGCCCGCGCTTCAGGGGTGCGGCACAGAGCCAGAGATCTGCCACTTGCTCTTGAGGCGTTGTCAGCCTTTCGACCGTTAGCGTCACGGCCTTTTTGCCCAACACAACGACCCGCGCCGCCCATTCTCCGCTTGCGCCATCGAACACACGAACGATATCGCCGATCTGCCTCCGCATGACTTGCGCCAGATAATGCGACTGCGGCGCTGGCAGCGCCAGCTCGGCGCCGACTGCTAGCGGGGCTTTGGCAAAGCCGCCGACAAACAGGCGCGGCGTGGTTGACAGATTGGACTCAGTTTCGCTCATGGGGCGCATGGCTAGCACGGCACCCAGACCAAATGAACCGGCGCCGGCGAAATCTACACCGGATGCACAGGCAGCCGGTTGGCTGGCGCTACTGCCGCCCCGCGCGCAGGGCTATGCCCGGCTCGCACGGCTTGACCGGCCGGCGGGCAGCTGGCTGCTGTTCTGGCCGTGTACGGCGGGCGTGGCGCTGGCGGGTGGGCTGGTTGCCGACTGGCTGCTGATTGTGTGGTTTTTGGTTGGCGCCATTGCCATGCGCGCTGCTGGCTGCGTGTGGAACGATATCATCGACCGCGATCTGGATGCCAAGGTGGCGCGCACCCGCGCCCGTCCCATTGCCAGCGGCGCAATCAGTGTTCGCGGCGCTCTCATCTTTGCAGTGGCGCTGTCGCTCATTGGGCTGCTTGTCGTCTTGCAGCTGCGACCGGCGGCGCAGTTCGTCGCGGCTTCGAGTCTGGCGCTGGTGGCGGCCTATCCGTTCATGAAGCGTATTACCTGGTGGCCGCAGGCGTGGCTTGGTTTAACCTTTAATTGGGGGGCACTGGTCGGCTGGACTGCGATTACCGACCCTGCCCTGCCAATGCTGCTGCTCTATGCTGCCGGTATCTTCTGGACGCTCGGCTATGACACTATTTATGCGCTGCAGGACATTGAAGATGATGCGATGGCTGGCATCAAATCCTCGGCGCGGGCGCTCGGTCGCAGGGCCCGCGCCGGTGTGGGCGGGTTTTATGCGCTGAGCATTGCAGCGCTTGCGGCGGCTTTGTGGGTTGTCATCCCCAGCCCGCTCGCATTGCTGGCCGCCCTGCCGCTCGCCTTGCATTTTACTTGGCAGGTGGGGGCGCTGAAGGACCAGAGCCCGGCTCGCGCGCTGGTGCTGTTTCGTGCCAATCGCCAGGCAGGGCTGCTGCTCTTTGCCGCTTGCGCCGTGGTCGGAATGGCCTGAGGTGCGACTGGACCGGCGGCGCGCAGCGGCCTAAGTCGGTCCAATGCTCACGATCCCTCACGCTCTTGACCGTCTTGACACTATCATTGCTGCCGCCCGAGCGGCCGGGGCCGACACGGCGGACGCGCTTTATGCTGGCGATGCCAGCACCAGCATTGCTGTGCGGCTGGGCACGCTTGAGGATGTTGGCCGATCTGAGGGTGAGGAGCTGGGGTTGCGCGTATTCATCGGACAGCGCTCGGCAAGCGTTGTTACGTCCGATCTTTCACCCGCAGCGCTTCTTGAGGCTGCCGCCCGCGCTGTGGCGATGGCCAGGCTAGCGCCGGAGGACCAATATGCCGGGCTTGCCGATGCTGATCTGCTGCTCAAGTCGACGCCGCAGGACCTTGAGATCGACGATGCCACCGAGTTGACGCCGGAGCGGCTAAAATCACTGGCGCTGGAGGCTGAGGATGCCGCTCGCGCCATCAAAGGTGTCGCCAATTCCGAAGGCGGCGGCGCTGCCATGGGCCGCGCTGTGATGGCGCTGGCGACCTCTACCGGTTTTAGCGCTGGTCGCAGCGGGTCATCGTTCAGCCTGTCGGCCAGTGTCATCGCCGGCGAAGGGGCAGCGATGCAGCGGGATTATGCATGGCATGCCGCGCGCTTTTTTGATGATCTGGAAACGGCAGCCGATATCGGTCAGCGCGCCGGGTACAGGGCCGTGGGTCGTCTGAACCCCATCAAGCTTGAGACCGCCAGCCTGCCGGTGGTGTTCGATCCGCGTGTCTCGGCTTCGCTGATCGGGCATTTCGTGGGCGCCATCACCGGCAGCAGCATCACGCGCGGCACGAGCTTTTTGAAGGACGCGATGGGTACGGCAGTTTTTGCCCCCGGCATCAGCATCATTGATGATCCGCTGCGCGCGCGGGGCTTGCGGTCGCGCAGCTTCGATGGCGAGGGCCTTCCGGTGCAGACACAGGCGCTTATCGAAAACGGCATGCTGACGACATGGCTGCTCGACACGTCCAGCGCCCGCCAGCTCGGGCTGCGGCCCACCGGCCATGCCAGCCGCGGGACCAGCGGTCCGCCGGGGGCCGGCACCTCGAACCTTCATATGGCCGCCGGAAGCCTTAGCCCCGCCGAGCTTATTGCTGATATCAAGCGCGGTATTTTGGTGACCGAGCTGATCGGCATGGGGGTGAACGGGCTGACCGGTGATTATTCGCGCGGTGCGGCGGGTTTTCTGATCGAGAATGGCGAGATTACCGTGCCCGTTGCAGAGATTACTATCGCCGGCAATCTCAAGGACATGTTCCTTGCGTTGACGCCCGCCAATGATTTGCGCTTCCGCCATGGGAGCAATGCCCCGACGCTGCGCGTGGACGGGATGACGATTGCCGGGGCCTGATGGCGGCGAGCGCTGAAACCGACCAGGCGTTAACGATGCGGCTGGCGCGCACGGCGGGTGAACTGGCGCTCAAACATTTCCACGGGCCGGAAGACTGGTGGGACAAATCGGAGGGTAACCCGGTCAGCCGTGCCGATCTTGAAGTCGATGCTTATTTGAAGGATCGGCTTTCGGCGGCGCGGCCAGACGATGGCTGGCTGTCCGAGGAAACTGTCGATACGCCTGACCGGCTGAGCCGCTCGCGCGTGTGGATTGTCGATCCCATCGATGGCACGCGCGATTTTGTTCGTGGCCGGACGGGTTGGGCGGTCAGCCTTGCGCTGGTTGAGAATGGCCAGCCGGTGGTTGCGGCGCTTGTCGCACCGGCGCGCGCTCAGTTGTTCATCGCTGCAAAGGGTCGCGGCGCGCAGCTTAATGGGCGGCGGCTGCGGCTGGCGACTGCGCGGGGCATCCGGCTGCCGATTGATGCGCAGAACCTTGCGGCACCCTTTTGGCCGGCGCCATGGCCCGGCGGGTCGCTGGTTGAAAAGCCGAACTCGCTGGCGCTGCGGATGGCCAAGCTTGCTGCCGGAGAGGCCGACGCCTGGCTCGAAGGCCGCACGATCAATGAATGGGACGTGGCGGCTTCAGCGCTGATCGTGACCGAAGCCGGCGGCCTGGTGACCGATCGCCATGGCCAGCCGCTGAATTTCAACAAGCCGGATCCGACGATTCAGGGGATCGCCACCGCGAGTCCGGAGCACCACCCGCTGACACTACGCTATCTTCAGCATGCGCTGGCGGTGTTTGCAGCGCATCGGCGCGCGGCTAGTTAACCCGACGGCATAGCTCGATCTTAGGGCAGCGGTCCATCACGACAGTCAGACCCGCTGCCACGGCGCGCGCTGCTGCTGCCTCGTGCACCACACCGAGTTGCATCCATAAGGCGCCGACGCCGGCCGCAATCGTCTCATCGACGATGGCTGGCACAGCGTCGATGCTGCGGAATACATCGACCATATCTACCATGCCGGCCTCGGCGATTGATTTCATAACGCGCTGCCCCAGCAGGTCTTGGCCCACCAGCCCCGGATTAACCGGCACCACGTCAAACCCTTTGGCCAACAGAAACGCCATCACCTCATGCGACGCGCGCGCTGGATTTGCCGACGCCCCGACCAGCGCGATCCGTTTGACCGAACGCAGCAAAGCGGCGACTTCAGCATTGGTTGTCAGCAGTGTCATAGCCCGATCTCTTTTGCTACGCGCAGCGCAATCGGCAGGAACGCTTCGGCTGCAATCCCTCGCCCCGGCAGACCTGCGTCTGAATCTGCCCTGATGGCGCCATTGAGCGGCACACGGCCAAGAAACGGTGCGCCGATGGCCGCGGCTTCGGTCTCGGCGCCGCCGCTACCGAATGGGTGGCTGACATGCCCGCAATCGGGGCAGGCATAGCCGCTCATATTTTCTATCAGGCCGAGCACCTTGACGCCGACCTCCGCAAACATGGCGACGGCGCGCCGGGCGTCGATCAGCGCCAGATCCTGCGGGGTGGAGACGACGACGGCGCCATCGGGCTTGAGCTTCTGGGCCAGCGTGAGCTGCACATCGCCGGTGCCCGGCGGCATGTCGATGACCAGCACATCAAGCACACCCCAGTCACATTGCTCGACCATCTGGACCAGCGCCGAACTTGCCATCGGGCCGCGCCAGATGATGGCCTTGCCCGGATCGGTCATCATACCCATCGACAGCGCCTTGATGCCATGTGCCTCGGCTGGCTGAAGCCGGTTGCCCTCCAGCTGTGCTCGGCCGTTGATGCCCAGCAGGGTGGGCACCGACGGCCCGTAAATGTCCGCGTCCAAAAGCCCCACTGTGTAGCCGGCACGGGCCAGCGCCACCGCCAGATTGACCGAAACAGTGGACTTGCCGACCCCGCCCTTGCCGCTCGCCACGGCGATCAGCTTGCGGATACCGGGAATGGTCGAGGCCGCCGGCTTGGCATTGGCGTCAACACCACTGCGGTCTGCGGTCAGGATGATGCGCGCGGCCTTGGGGCCGGCGACTCGATTGACGGCAACTTCCACCTCGGCCTGTAGCCGCTCGGCCTGCGCCCGCACCAGCCCGTCGACGGCCAGCACCAGCCCGACGGCGCCATCGGCCTTGACGACCAACCCCGCAACCCGGCCTGTCGCTGTGATGCTTCCGGCTGCGGCGGGATCCGCTACGCTGTCCAGAGCTGCGGTTACCCGCGCCTTCAGGTCCATGATCAATCCTTAGCGTTGGGGCGCGTCAGTGTCGCGCCCTCGCAATCCCGTAAAGAGCGCGTATATAAGGTCCATAGGCCAATTGACGAAAGACGGAACCAACACCAAATGCCCTGGACCAACAACAATGACCGTGGACCGAACGACAAAGGTCCATCCGATAGGGGCCCATGGGGCAGCGACGGTGGCGATGATGACGCCGGCGGCAGCGGCAACCGTGGTGGCAACGGAGGCGGGAGCGGCGGAAAGAGCCCCTGGGGCGATGGTCCGCCGCGGCGCACCCCTACGCCGCGCCCATCGGGCAACCGGGATTTTGATGATATCATTCGTCGCGGCCAGGAAAAGCTGCGGTCTTCGCTGCCGGGCGGCGGGGGCGGCGGCGGCGGCGGCAATTTCGGCGGGGGCCTGGAGGCGCTCGGCGGCAAGGGGGCACTTTGGGCGGCGATTGCCATCATTGCCGGCTGGCTGGTTTTTTCGAGCTTTTACCGCGTAAACCCGCAGGAGCGCGGCGTTGTGCTGCGCTTTGGGCGATATGTGGAGACGACCGAGCCGGGCCTGCACTTCAAGCTGCCTTTTCCCGTTGATTCGGTAACGCTGCGCAAGGTCGAGCAGATCAACTCGATCGATATTGGCGCGGTAGATGGCAACGCCGAGAATTTGATGATCACTGGCGACCAGAACATCATCACGCTGGCCTATGCCGTGCGCTGGAAGATCCGCAACCCCGAGCAATTCCTGTTTGCACTGGCCAATCCCGAGCAGACAGTTCGGGAAGTCGCGGAGAGCGCGATGCGCGCCGAGATCGGCCTCGCCACGCTAACCGATGCCATCGGGCCACAGCGCGCGCAGATCGCAGAGCAAGTGCGCGAGCGCATGTCCGAAACACTCGATAGCTACAAGTCGGGCGTCGACATTCTCGGTGTCGATATTCGCCAGGCCGATCCACCTTCTGCTGTCGATGATGCCTTTAAGGACGTTTCTGCTGCACAACAGGATGCGCAACAGTATCTCAACCAGTCACGCGCTTATGCACAGCAGTTGCTTGCCGCGGCGCAGGGCGCCACTGCGGCCTTTGATGCTGTCTATGCACAGTATCGGCTGGCGCCTGAGGTGACCCGCAAACGCATGTATCTGGAAACGATGGAAAGCGTACTGTCGAAGGTGGACAAGACGGTGATCGAGCCTGGCTCGGTGAACACTTATCTGCCGTTGCAGGAAATCAAGAAGCGCGCGCCCGCCGCCGCAGCGTCTCAGTAAGTGAGTGAACCCATGACCCTTGTTCGCAACCCCATCCTCTGGGCCGCTCTCGCCTTTGGGCTGGTCGTGCTCGCCATGAGTACTTTTTACATCGTGCCCGAAGGCAAGCAGGCGATCGTGCTGCGCCTTGGCAAGCCCGAGCGCATAGTCAATGCCTATAAGCCCAACATGCCGTTTGGCGTGAGTGGTGCCGGGCTTGTCGCGAAGGTGCCGTTCATCGAAAACGTCATATTCGTCGACAAGCGCATCCTTGATCTCGATATGGAAGCCCAGACCGTGCTTTCAACCGATCAGCTTCGGCTTGTTGTTGATGCCTTTGCACGCTTCCGGATCACGGATCCGCTGCGCATGCTCCAGACGGTTGGTACCGAGACCAATGCTGCCGATGCGTTGAAGCGAATTCTTACCTCCAGGCTGAGGAACGAGCTGGGCAAGCAACGCTTTGCTGCGATGCTCAGCCCCGAGCGTGGCCAGATGATGGACGACATCCAGACCTCTGTTAATCGGCAGGCGCAGCAATATGGCGCAGAGATCGTCGATGTCCGCATCAAGCGCGCCGACTTGCCGACTGGGACGCCGCTGGAATCCGCGTTTCAGCGCATGCGCTCCGCGCGCCAGCAGGAAGCCATCACCATTCGCGCTCAGGGTCAGAAGCAGGCGCAGCTCGTTCGCGCAGAGGCGGATGCTGAAGCGGCACGCACCTATGCTGAGAGCTTTGGCAAGGACCCTGCATTCTTTGCGTTTTACCGCTCGATGCAGTCTTATCGCACGACATTCACTGATGCGACTTCGACCATCATCATGTCGCCCAACAATGAATTCCTGAAGGAGTTTGAGGGCAACCGGTCGAATCGCTGAAGAAGGGGCGCGAATGTCGCAGCGTCCAAATTGGCCTTTTCGTTCATCGCCGGTTAGGCCCGGTTTGTCGAAATGGCGATGTGAGGTGACAATATATGTCCCCGCCTAGAGTCTGAAAGGTTATTGGTCCGTGCGAATTGTTCCCCGCATCAAATCTGTCCTTATCCCCGCCGCATTGCTGCTCACTGGCGCCGCTGCCGTGATCCTGCCCGCCTTCAGCCAGCAGCCAGCACCCGCCGCCCAAAATGCGACGCCGCCGGCGGTGCCGATTTCGCCGCCGGGCGGCGCCCCTCGCAGTTTCGCCGAGCTTACGGCCAAGCTGGCGCCTGCCGTTGTCAACGTTTCCACGACCCAGAAGGTGCCGGTCAATCGTTTTCGCGGCCTGCCCCCCGGCTCGCCGCTGGAAGAAATGTTTCGCCGCTTTCAGGAGCAGCAGGGTGAGCAAGGCGAGCCTGTTACCCGCGAAGCTAACTCGCTTGGTTCGGGCTTCATCATTTCGGCTGATGGCTATATCGTCACCAACAATCATGTGATCTCAGCCGAAGCCGGACGTGGCGGGCGGCCTGCAGCCGATGCGCCGGTGGTTGACTCGATCACAGTGACGCTGGCCGACCGCACAGAATACAAAGCCACGGTCGTTGGCCGCGATCCGCTGTCCGACATGGCGCTGCTCAAGATCGACGCCAAGGCGTTGCCATTTGTGCAGTTTGCTGCCGCCGACAATGTTCGCGTCGGCGATTGGGCAATCGCCATCGGCAATCCGTTCGGCCTTGGGGGTACGGTGACTGCCGGCATCGTCTCAGCACTTCATCGCAGCATTGGTGGCCAGTATGACCGCTATTTGCAGACCGATGCGTCGATCAACCAGGGCAATTCCGGCGGGCCGCTGTTTGATCTGAACGGCAATGTGATCGGCATCAATACTGCCATCTTCTCGCCTACTGGCGGCAACGTTGGTCTGGGTTTTGCGGTGCCGGCCGAAATCGCGCGCCCGATCATTCAGCAGCTGAAGGTTAGCGGCACGGTGAAGCGCGGCTATCTCGGCGTCGGCATCCAGCCGATGACCGCCGATATTGCCGCCGCACTCAACCTGCCCAAGGAGCGCGGCGAGATTGTCGCGACTGTCGAGCCCAGCGGTCCGGCTGCGCGCGCCGGTGTCAAGGTCAGCGATGTTATCGTGCGCATTAACGGCCAGGACGTGACTTTTGATAACACCCTGTCTTATGTCATCGCCACCACGCCTGTTGGCTCCACGATCCCGATCGAGTTGATCCGCGATGGCCAGCGCCGCACGGTCAATGCCACCATCGCCATGCGCCCATCTGAATCGGTGGTGCAGGCGCGCGCAGGCTTCCCGGTCGATCCTGAGGAGGATACCAAGGCCGACAAGAATGAAGCCGCCGACGCTGCGCGCCAATCATTGGGTATTATCCTGACCCCGCTGACCACGGCCATTCGCGAGCAGCAGAAGCTCGGGGCCGATGTGTCCGGTGTGGTGATTGCCGGCATCAGCCCCAATTCCGATGCCGCCACCCAAGGCCTGCAACGCGGGGACATCATTGTGAGCATCAACCAGCGTCCGACCAGCACTACGGCTGAAGCGGCAGCCGCTGTCGAGGCTGCCCGCAAGAGCGGCCGTGACACGGTGTTGTTGCAGGTTCGCCGCGGGGCTTCTCCAGCACGGCTGGTAGGTATCAAGCTGAGCAGCGAAGCCAAGAAGTAGGACGCGGCGCGGCCAGCTCGCTGCTGGCCGCGCCTGTCTGACGGTTGATACGAGCCTTACCCGTCTGGCCCCTTCATTGTTACCCGACAACCGGCTATCCCTCATCGAAAGGGAGCACCGCATGACAGACCTGTATATCGGCCAGGGGCAGCAAAGCCCGCAGGCACTGGTGATGAAGCGCGCCAATCGGCACGGGCTGATCGCGGGCGCTACTGGCACCGGCAAGACTGTGACTTTGCAGACTATGGCCGAGGGCTTCTCGCGCGCCGGCGTCCCTGTGTTCCTTTCAGATGTGAAGGGCGATCTTGGCGGCATGGCGATGGCTGGCTCGGAGGCGGCGTCCTGGACGATGAAACGTGCGACCGAAATCGGTGTTGAAGACTATGGCTACAGCGCCTGCCCGACGGTGTTCTGGGATCTGTTTGGCGAACAGGGCCATCCGATCCGCACGACGATTTCCGACATGGGTCCCTTGTTGCTGGCCCGGCTGATGGGCCTCAACGAAACGCAGGAGGGCGTGCTGACCATCGCCTTCCGCTATGCCGACGAGCAAAAGCTGCTGCTGCTCGATCTGAAGGATTTGCAGGCGATGCTGGCCTTCACGGCCGAGAACGCCAAAGCATTGTCGGCCAAATACGGCAATGTCACGACCGCTTCGGTCGGCGCCATTCAGCGCAGCCTGCTGACGCTTGAAGATCAGGGCGGAGCGCATTTCTTTGGTGAACCCGCCTTCGACATCCATGATTTCATGCGCATCGACCCCAATGGCCATGGGCAGGTGAATATCCTTGCCGCCGATAAGCTGATGCAGTCTCCGAGGCTCTATGCGACCTTCCTGCTCTGGCTGCTTTCCGAGCTTTTCCAGACGCTCCCCGAGGTGGGCGACCCGGAGAAGCCCAAGCTGGTATTCTTCTTCGATGAAGCCCATCTGCTCTTTGACGAGGCGCCGCCGGCGCTGCTCGACAAGGTTGAGCAGGTTGTGCGCCTCATCCGCTCAAAGGGCGTAGGCGTCTATTTTGTCACGCAGAACCCGGTGGATATTCCTGAGACAGTTGCCGGGCAGCTGGGCAACCGTGTGCAGCATGCGCTGCGCGCCTTCACCCCTAAGGATGCCCGCGCCATCAAACAGGCCGCCGAGACGTTTCGCGCCAACCCGCCGCTCAATGTTGCAACGGCAATAACTGAGCTCAAGGTTGGTGAGGCGCTGGTCTCGCTGCTTCAGCCGGACGGCGCGCCATCACCGGTGCAGCGCACGCTGATTGCGCCGCCACGAAGCCGGGTTGGGCCGATTACGGCTGAAGAGCGCAGCCGCATCACCGGCTGGTCGGCCTTTGCCAGTAAATACAGCACGCTCAACGACCGCGAATCCGCCTATGAACTGCTCGCCAAGCGCGCTGAAACCGCAGCCGCGGCTGAAGCGGCAGAGGACGCTATCGAAGCCAAGGCCAAGGCAGACGCGCTCGCCGCCAAACGACAAGCGACGGAAGACAAGGCTGCCGCTGCCGCCGCTCGCGCCGAAGCTGCTCGTGTGCGGGCACAGCCAAAATCCTTGACCGAGACGATCGCCACCTCGATGGCGCGGTCTGCGGCGAGCAGCATCGGCCGCCAGCTGACCGGCCGCACCGGCCAGAAGCTGCTGCGGGGATTGCTGGGCGGGCTGTTCAAATAGAGCGGTCGGGCGAGAACGAAGCTGCAGGGCGAACCGCTATTGTGCGAGGCTGACCTGCGCGCGTTCGGTATCGACATTGCCGGCGGGGGCGCTCATCAGTTCGCGGACGAAGGCGCCCTTGTTGACTGTCGTTGTTGCCATGTCTCCGGCGTTTGAGCGGATCGCCGGATCGGCGGTGCCAGCACCTGCCCTGTCGAGCAGCTGCTGTTCGGCAGGCGAGCGGGGGGGCACGCGCACGCCGGGGCCAAAAAGGGCTTCCATCGCCTGAACCTGCGCGTCTTGCGCCACGGCACGCGGGCTGCCTGGGCGCGGTGGTGTCAGGTTGAATTCGCTGGGCACCACCAGGGGGGCAGAGCGGCTGATGGCCAGTTCGTCAGGGCCGCGACGCTCCCCCAGCCGCTTGCCGCCGCCACAGGCGGTGAGCGCCAGAGCCGTGGTGCCGAGAAGGAGCAGAGAGAGATTACGCATGAGTCTTATTCCTATGATCATCATTCCGGTCCGGCATCAGAGCCCTTGCCAGCAACATTAGCACACCGATGCTTATCGCCGCATCAGCGATATTGAACACCCAAAAACTCCATTCCCGCCAGAAGACGTGGAGAAAATCGACAACATAACCAAACCGCGCACGATCGAGAATATTGCCGAGCGCGCCGCCGAGCACGAGGCCGAGGGCCGCCACGTCCCAGCGGTTCCTTTCACGCGCGATCCATATCGCTACAGCGACGGCGATAGCAGCTGTGAGGGCCACAAGCAGCCAGCGCTGAAGATCGGAGCCGGCGGCGAACAGGCCCATCGAGACGCCGATATTGCCGACAAAGGTAAGGCGGAACATCGGCAGGACATCGACAAAGCCGATCTCCTGCAGGCGCACGACCTCCAGAATCCACCATTTGGAGATCTGATCGGCGACGAATACCGCCAGTGCCAAGGCATATCCGAGGCGCATGTCAGCCGTTCACCACAAGCTCGCAGCGGCCGCACAGGCCGGAATCGCCTGCGACATCGGGCAGATGCCTCCAGCAGCGCTCGCAGCGGGGGTCTTCCGTGGCGGTGACCCGGACCGATGTTACGTCGGCGTGCACGATATCGACGGTCGCGGTGATGCACATTTCGGCAAAATCAACGCCGTGCAGCGCTGCACGATCTTCGATGGTCGTCGCGAGTTCGACCCGCGCAGCGAGGCCCGAGCCGATGATTTTCTCGCGGCGCAGTGGCTCGATGGCCTCGGTGACCAGCCCACGCAGGGCGCGCAGTCGATCAAAACGCGCCGCCAGTGCGTCATCGCGCCAGCCGGCGTCGATAGCTGGCCATTCGAGCAGGTGGACTGAGCCGCCATTGGAAAAGCGGGTGGTCCAGACTTCTTCGGCAGTGAATACCAGCACCGGGGACATCCAACGCACCAGGGCGTGGAACAGCGTGTCGAGCACGGTGCGATAGGCGCGGCGGCGGGGGCTGGTGGCGGCATCGCAATAGAGCGAATCCTTGCGGACATCGAAGACGAAGGCCGACAAATCATTGTTCACAAAGCCCGAGATCATCGACACATAGCGGTTGAAATCAAAGTCCGTGACGCAAGCGCGAAGCTCGACGTCCATCTCGGCGAGGCGGTGCAGCACCCAGCGCTCCAGCTCGGGCATATCGGCGGCGGGCACGCGCTCGGCCTCGGTGAAGCCATCGAGGGCGCCCAGCAGATAGCGGAAGGAGTTTCGCAGCTTGCGATAGAGGTCGGCCACGCCTTTGAGGATTTCGGGGCCGATGCGATGATCTTCGGTAAAGTCGATGCTGGCGGCCCAGAGGCGAAGGATATCGGCGCCATAATCCTTCATCAGCACCAGCGGATCGATGGTGTTGCCGAGCGACTTGGACATTTTGCGGCCGTTTGCGTCCATGGTGAAGCCATGGGTGAGCACTGCCTTGTAAGGCGCGCGGCCGCGGGTGCCACAGCTTTCGAGCAGGCTGGACTGGAACCAGCCGCGATGCTGATCCGAACCTTCGAGATAGAGATCGGCGGGCCATGTTAGTTCGGGCCAGCGGCCGCTTTCCAGCACAAAGGCGTGGGTGCAGCCGCTATCGAACCACACATCGAGAATGTCGGTCACCTGCTCGTAATCGTCGGCGCGTTCGCCGAGCAGCGCTGTAGCGAGTTCGGGCGTCCAGGCATCGACGCCATTTTCACGCACTGCCGCGACGATGGCAGCGTTGATGGCGGGGTCGCGCAGATATTCGCCGGACTTGCGATCGACGAACAGCGTAATCGGCACACCCCAGGCGCGCTGGCGGCTGAGCACCCAATCGGGGCGATCGGCGACCATGGCGCCGATGCGGTTGCGGCCTTTTTCGGGGACGAAGCGGGTGTTGGCGATGGCGGTTATTGCGGCTTCACGCAGGGTAGGCGAGGCGCAGAGGGTTTCATCGGCGGGATCGATGGCGCCGCCTTCGCCCTCCCAGCCCTTTTCGGCCGGGGACTTGGCGGGCAGATGCGCCAGCGGCGTGTCCATGGCGACGAACCATTGCGGGGTGCAGCGATAGATGACGCGCTTTTTGGAGCGCCATGAATGGGGATAGCTGTGCTTGAACGGTGCGGCGGAGAGCAGCGCGCCAGCGTCCTTCAGATCGGTGCAGATCGGGCCATCGGGGGCGTTGAACTTTTCGTTGATGACGTTGCCGGTGGCGCCGAGCCAGAGCCAGTCGGCACGGTAGCGGCCATCGCCTTCGACGGCGAAGACGGGGTTGATGTTGTGCGCCTTGCAGAGGGTGAAATCGTCTTCGCCGTGATCGGGGGCCATGTGGACGAGCCCGGTGCCGGCGTCGGTGGTGACGAAATCGCCGGGGAGGAAGGGGCGGGGGGCGGCGAAGAAGCCGCCGAGCGCGTGCATTGGATGGCGTGCGGTGGCGCCGGCGAGGGCGGAGCCTTTGAAATCGCCTTCGACTACATCCCAGCCGCCCTCAGGTTCACTTCCGTCATCGGGGACAAGTACTCCTTCAAGCCCAACGCCTGTTCTGTTGTAGAACTGGTTTTCGAGACTTCGCGCGACGACAAACTTTTTTCCTGCCCAAGTTCCTGTTTTCTGTTCGAAATAGCAGTAATCAACATCCGGCCCGTAGGCCAAAGCTTGGTTGACCGGGATTGTCCAAGGCGTCGTTGTCCAGATGACGGCGTAGGCACCCTCTAGTTCCGGGGCGTTGGGGGCGTGGGTTATTTCGAAGGCGACGTCGATCTGGGTGGAGGTGACGTCTTCATATTCGACTTCGGCTTCGGCAAGCGCGGTCTTTTCTACCGGTGACCACATGACGGGCTTGGCGCCACGATAAAGCTGGCCGGTGTCGGCGAATTTGAGCAATTCCGAGACGATGGTGGCCTCGGCGGCGAAGTCCATGGTGAGATAGGGCTTGTCCCAATCGCCGTTGATGCCGAGGCGTTTCAGCTGCCCGGCCTGCACATTGACCCAGTGTTGGGCATAGGCGCGGCATTCGGCTCGAAACTCTGCCTTGGGCACATCGTCCTTGTTGAGCTTCTTGGCGCGATATTGCTCCTCGACCTTCCATTCGATGGGCAGGCCGTGGCAATCCCAGCCCGGCACATAGGGCGCATCGAATCCGAGCAGCGAATGGGTGCGGACGACCAGATCCTTGAGCGTGTGATTGAGCGCATGCCCGATGTGCATATCGCCATTGGCATAGGGCGGGCCATCGTGGAGGATCCATTTGGGCTTGCCGCCGCGGGCTGCGCGAAGCTGGGCATAGAGGTCCGCCTCCTGCCATTTGGCGAGGATTTGCGGCTCTTTCTCGGCGAGGCCAGCCTTCATCGGAAAGTCGGTGCGCGGCAGGAAAACCGTATCTCGATAGTCGGGTTTGGTCATGGGACTTGCGTCTAAAGCGCCATTACGTCGCTGTCACGGTTCAACTGACAGGCCGAGCACCAGCCGCGCCTCATCGGCATCGCACATGACCTGGGCGACCAGCGCATCGAGGCCATCCATTTTCATCTCGGGCCGCAGATAGGCGACCAATTCCACCGCCAGGGTCTGGCCGTAAAGATCACCGTCCCAATCGAGCAACCATGTCTCGAGCAGTTCCTGCGGCGGCTCGATCATCGGGCGGACGCCAAGATTGGCGACGCCGCCAATGCGCTCCCCGGACGGCAGAGCGACCCACACGGCATAGACGCCATAGGCCGGGCGCACATAATCCCCGAGCAGCATGTTCGCGGTCGGGAATCCGAGTTGCCGGCCCAGCTTAGCGCCGTGCACAACCTCGGCGCGGAGGCTGAACCGCCGTGTCAAAAGCGCCGCCGCGCCGCCGGGATCACCGGCACGGAGCAGCGCACGCACCCGGCTGGATGAGATGACGCCGCCGCTGTCTGTCACCGCCGGCACCACTTCGGCTCTGAAGCCATGGTCGGCGCCGAGCGCTGCGAGGTGCGTTACATCGCCCTCCCGCGCGCGGCCGAAGGTGAAATCACCGCCAGTGACGACGCCCGAAACCCCGAGCCGGGCGACCAGCCAATGCGTCACAAAAGCCTCAGCACTCATCGCGGCCAACGCGCGGTCAAACGGCACGAGCACCGCGGCATCTACACCAAATTCAGCAAGCAGCGCCTGCCATTGCGCCGGATCGGTGAGGCGGAATGGCGGCAGCTCAGGCTTGAACAGGCGGGCGGGATGCGGATCGAAACTCGCCACCAAAAGTGGCACGCCGGCTGACCGGGCCAGCGCCCGCGCCCGGCCGACCACGGCCTGATGCCCGGCATGAAAACCATCGAAATTGCCCAGCGCCACCACGCCGCCGCGCAAGGCCGCCGGCAGCGGCGCTCCCCCAATCAAAAGCTCCATGCAGCTCTTTAGCCGTCCACCGATAATTGCGGAAGGGGCGCAGCGGGGGGGGCTGCGGGGGGCGGCATTTTGGCGAGGGGCATGAGGCCGGCGCGTAGCACCCGTAGCGAATTGCCGCCCATTACTGCCGCGATTTCGGCTTCATCAAGGCCGGCATCAAGCAAGGCCTTGGTGATGGCGCGCAGACCGGATGCGTCGAAACCCGTTGTCACCGCGCCGTCGAAATCTGAACCTAGCGCCACATATTCCACGCCCATGATGCCGATGGCAGCCACAATGGCGCGCGCAGTTGCCTGGGGTGTGGGGGCGCAGACCGCTGCGTCCCAATAGCCGATGCCGATGATGCCGCCATTGGCCTTGAGCGCCAGAAGCTGCGCACTGTCGAGGTTTCGCGGGGTGTTGCAGGTTGCCTTGATGCCGCCATGGCTGACCACGACCGGCCGCCGTGCAATCTTGAGGACATCGAAATAGGTGCGGCGGCTGGCGTGCGCCAGATCGACTATAACGCCCTTTTCTTCCATCGCCGCCACCAGCTTTGCGCCAAATGCCGTGAGCCCGCCCTTGGTGCGGCCGTGCATCGATCCGCCGACATCATTATCGAAGAAATGGACCAGCCCCATCATTCGGAAGCCGGCAGCATAGAGCCTGCCCAGGTTTTCAATCTGCCCTTCGAGATTATGGGCGCCTTCGGTGCTGAGCAATGCGCCGGTGACGGGGCGGCCGGCGCGGCGTTGGTCCATCAGCTGGTCGAGGTCTGCCACTGTTCGCACGCGCCACAGCAGGCCCTCGGAGGCCAGCGCCGCACGGTCGAGCTTTGCGGCATGCCAGAGCGAGCGTTCGAGCAGGCTGTCCCAAGTGCGCACTGGCTGAAGCTGGCTGATGGCGAGCAGTGTGATGTTGTCGGTGTCATCGCCATTGCTGGTGTAATTCTGGCCGCGCGGCGTTTTGGTGACGCTCGAAAACACCTGAAGGGCGACGCCACCGGCTTGTAGGCGCGGCAGATCGACATGACCTCGGCCCGCGCGTTTCAGGACATCACGGTTCCACAGCAAAGTGTCCGCATGCAAATCGACAATCGTCAGCCGCTCATGGAGCCGGGCCGCAGCTTCGCCGACAGTCCACTCACCTGAGCCGGCGATCTTGTTCATGCGCTGCTCGGCCAGCCGCGGCCCGAGCGCGAAGAACGCCACCAGCGCCAGCAGTATGAGCCCGCCGAACGCTGCCAGCAGCCGCATCACGCCGTCTCCCGCCGCACAAGTGTCACAAAGTCATAGCCCGGTCGCCCGGCCTGCGGCGGATGCGTCTCGCGCGCCATTTCCTGCCATATGGCTTCTGAAAACGCCGGCAGCATTGTGTCGCCTTCGGGCGAAAGGTCGATCTCGGTCAGCTCGATCCGCCCGGCCAGCGGCAGCGCCTGAGTATAGACTTCGCCGCCGCCGATGATCATGATCTCCCCAAAGGTTCGCGGTGCCATGCCGGTTGCCGCGAGCGCCTCGGCCAGATTGGCGACTACGGTGACGCCATCAGGCTGCCAGCCTTTCTGCCGCGTCATCACGATATTGTGACGCCCCAGCAGCGGCTTGCCGATCGATTCGTATGTCTTGCGACCCATCACCACCGGCTTGCCCACTGTCATCGCTTTGAAGCGCCTGAGATCCGCTGGCAGATGCCAGGGCATGGCCCCGGCAGCCCCGATTACGCCGTTTCTGGCCCGCGCCACGACTAGAACCACCGTCCTTCCGCTCATACGGCTACCGGCAGGCTGATCGCTGGATAGGGATCATAGCCCTCGACCGAAAAGTCATCAAACGTAAAATCGAAGATGGAATCGACATCGCGGTTGATGTTCAACTTGGGAAAAGGCCGAGGCTCGCGTAATAATTGTGTGGAAATCAGCGGCTCATGGTTCAGGTAGGTGTGACAATCTGCCCCCATCCAGACCAGTTCCCCCGGCTCGAATTTACAATGTTTTGCCAATATACGAAGCAGAACTGCCGCTTCGAAAATGTTAAATGCAAAACCAAGTCCCAAATCGCATGATCTTTGATACAAAATCCCCGACAAGCGATTGTCGTTTACGAAATATTGATAAGTCATATGGCAGGGAGGGAGTGCCATTTTGTCGAGTTCGGCAACATTCCAGCCGGTGAAGATGAGGCGGCGACTATGGGGGTCATTTTGCAATTGGTGCACAAGCGTGCTAATTTGGTCATGTCCTTGCGTTGCTCGGACGTAGCGGCCATCGTCTTCCGGGATATATCGCGGCCAGTCACGCCACTGTGCGCCATAGACCGGGCCAAGATCACCCCAAGTCGCGGCAAAGCTCTCGTCGGTAAGGATCAGTGCTTCGAAGTCATTCCGACTAATGTTTGTGGCCGTGGCCTGATTATACTTGGCCAGCGGCCAATCAGTCCAGATATGCACCCCCTGCTCGACCAGCGGCCGGATATTGCGGCTGCCGCTCAAAAACCAGATGAGCTCACGCAAGGCAGGCTTCCAATAGACTCGCTTGGTGGTCAGCAGCGGCACAGTGCCGTCGGACAGATCGAAGCGCATCTGCGCGCCGAACAGCGCGCGTGTGCCAACGCCGGTCCGGTCCACCCGCTCGCTGCCGGTCTCCCAAACGCGGCGGACAAGGTCGAGATACTGGTGCTCGGGGTGCGCGGCCATCATCAATCTTCCGCTCACTTTCATAATGCCGTCAAGTCGCTTCTATCGGCTGGATGCGACGCTGATAGCAAGTCACTCTCCCCGTCTTTCCCCGATCGGCGCGGGCAGGCCAATGGTGCGACGACCCTCCGCCATGCCCGCCCGTTGCCGAGAGCGCCCCGGCGCCTGCACAATGATGCATACGGCCCTCCCCGTCTGCTCGCGTCCAGGCTGCCGGGGTGCTCACATTCGCCCGCACATTCGCCCGCACATTCGCCCGCACCGGCGCGCTGATCTTCGCGAGGGGGTAGAAGCAGGATGGTTGAGGCGCTCGCTGCATGGCATTTGCTGCTCGGTGAAGCGGCCCTGCTTGCAGCCATTCTCTTCCTCATTTCGGGTCTTGATGATCTTTTCATTGATACCGTGTTCTTCGCCCGCACGCTTTGGCGGCGCCTTACGATTTATCGCCGGCATTCCCGCGCTGATGTGCAGAGCCTGATGGCCGCAGCGCTGGCCAAGGCGCCGGCCGCGCCGATTGCCATCTTCGTGCCGGCCTGGGACGAATCGGCGGTTATCGGCGCTATGCTCCGGCACTTGACCGAAACGCTCGATTATCCCGACTATAGGGTATTTATCGGCCTTTATCCGAATGATCCCGCTGGTCAGGCTGTCGTCGCCGCTGTTGCTGCCCATGATCCGCGGCTGCAGGCGGTGCGGTGTGCGCGGCCCGGACCGACCAGCAAGGCCGATTGCCTCAATCATATCTGGGCGGCGATGACCCGGTTTGAGACGCGCAGCGGCCGTCGCTTCAAGGCGATCGTGCTCCATGATGCCGAAGATGTTGTCCATCCGCTTGAGCTGCACATTCACAACGCTTTGATTCCGCGTCTGGCGCTGGTGCAGTTGCCTGTATATCCGCTAGCTGACCCGGCTTCACCATGGATCAGCGGCCATTATCTCGATGAATTTGCCGAAGCGCATGCCAAGGATCTGGTGGTTCGCGAAGCACTTGGGGCGGCTGTGCCATCGGCCGGTGTGGCGTCGGGGCTTTGCCGCGAAACATTGGGCCGGCTTGCAGCTTCCGGCGGACCTTTTGATGCGGTGAGCCTGACCGAGGATTATGAACTGGGCCACCGATTTCATGCGCAGCGCCTGCAGGGTCTTGCTGCGCGCTCGGCACTTGTCCGGATGCGGAGCCGGGGCCAGCCCGTGGTTATCGCGACCGCCGAGCATTTTCCGGCGACGCTGGCGGCAGCGGTTGCCCAGAAGAGCCGCTGGCTGACTGGCATAGCGCTTGCCGGGTGGGACAGGATTGGCTGGCCGCCTGGCCTCGCCACGCGCTACATGCTGCTGCGCGACCGCAAAGCAGTTTTTACGGCGCTACTGACTCTTGTCGGCTATGCACTTGCGCTGCTGTTTGCGGTTGATGCGCTCATTCGCAGCCTGTTGCCCGCTGCTGCCGGACTGCCAGCGCTAATTGTGCCTAGCTCGCTGCTGGCATCGCTGCTTGGCCTCAATCTGCTGCTGTTCGTCTGGCGGCTGGTGATGCGCGCCGGCTTTACTACGCATAGTCATGGCTGGGAGCAGGGCCTCGCCAGCCTACCCCGCGTGTTCGCCAGCAACATCGTCAATGCGCTCGCCGCTATTGCGGCTATTCGGCGCTATCGCCGCTTGCGCGCCACCGATGGCCCGCCGGTCTGGGGCAAGACCCTGCATCGCTTTCCCGGCCAGCCGGCATGAGCGCGCCAGCCACAGCAGGCGCCAGCCAGCCATTGCGGGCGCTCGCATTGCTAGGTGCCTGCCTTGCCGGCTGGACAGCCGCCCGTCTGCCGGCCGCCATCGAGTCCCATGGGCTGCTGACCAAAACTTTGACTAGCGCGGCCGCACCGGTCGCTGCTGCTCTGCCAGCGCCGACAGGGGCACAGCCTGTCCTGGCTCAGGCCCAGCCAGCGTATTTGCCGGTCCTGACCGGGGCGCCCATCGCATCACCGCCGCCGCAGATCATCCATGTTCACTACCACACGACCGCTGCTAACGCCCCGCCGCCGCTGCTCGCAGCATCAGCGGCGGAGTGGCCGGACGCCCGGGAATTTGCTGCAGGGCAGCCCGCTTCCCCATTGCCGGTGATGCTCTCTCCGCCACAATCAACACCGCCCTCGGCGGGCGCAGGCCAGCTGGCCACCGAAGCCTATACGCGGCTGCGCGTCGGAGATCGTCGTCAGGCGCTAAGGCTGTTCGAAGCGGCTATGGCCGCCGATCAGGATGCGGCTGACCCCCGCAGTGTGCAGTGGCAACGCGAAGCGGCGGCGCTCAAACGCCGCTGGTCGCTGAGCGCCTTCACCCTCGTCCGGGCGGGAACACCGGGTGCGGACCCGGGCGCGGGTCTGGCCACAGGACCGCTGCTCGGGGCCAGCCAGGCCGGCGGCGCATTGGGCTATACGCTTGATCCGCTGGCCCGCCGCCGCATCACTTTATCAGCCCGGATGAATGCCGCCACCGATGCCGGAGGCCGCACCGACCCGCGCACCGCGCAAGCTGCCGTCGGTGTGCGCTATCAACTTCTGCCAGCGCTTGAGGTTACGGCCGAGCGATTGGTCAGCCTCGGTGATCTCGCCCGCGACGACTGGCTGCTGCGGCTGAGCAGTGGTGTGACCCGCCAGCGGCGTCTGGGCGGTGTTTCAGTCAATCTTGATGCTTATGGTGAGGCTAGCGTGCTCGGCAATGGCGACATGCTGGCTGCCGGTCAGGCCCGGGCGTTGGCGCCACTTTTTAATCGAAAAGGTGTGGCTGTTGCTGCTGGCCTCGGTGGCTGGGGCAGCGTGCAGGATACGGGTGGCAGCACAGTTGGCCGGCTTGATCTTGGCCCCAGTGCCGCTGTGCGTGTGCAGCAGGGCCGTTTGGGTCTTGAGCTTTCGGCCGATTATCGCCAGCGAATCGCCGGTAGTGCACTTCCGGCAAGCGGTCCCGCTGTCACGCTCAGCTCCTCTTTTTAAAGTTCGGCCCCCCATGGCCGGAGCCATGGGGGGCCAGGCCCTCCCCGCCTAACTGTCAGTCAGCCCGTCTCCGCGCCGACATTGTCATTTGCCACCATCTTACGCTCGCCCAACGTTTTCAGGACCGCACGATTGTGCAGCTGAGCCAGCAATTCGTTGATCAGCACAACACCTTTTAAGGCCATTTCGGCTGCCTGTGCCTCGCCCACCATGCCGGGCACATGGCCGAAGAACATCTTGATTTCCTGTGCCACGAGCCAGTCGATCAGATCGACAAACAACTTCAAATCTTCGGGCATGAAGCCGTTGGCACGGTCGAAGCCGAGGTCCCACAAGGCTTTGAGCGTATCGAGAATGGCTGCGTCTGCGGGCAATAGCTGACCATCTGCGTCGATACCGATCATGCCGGTCTCGACATGGCCATCGGCGTAATCAACGGGAAAACCCTGTTCGATCATGATGTCGGCAAGCCGCCGCCGCGGACCGCCGGGCTTCAACTGCCCGGCCAACAGCGCATCGAGCCGCGGGAAGGCCTGTGGTCCCAGCCAACGCGCGCCCTCTTTGGCATCGAGCACATTGCGAATCACCGACAGCGGCAGAAAGCGTTCTTCCTGCAGCTGCTTGATCAATTTCAGCCGCGCCACATGCTCTTCGCTGTAAAAAGCGGAATTGCGACTCGCGCGCATCGGCTCGGGCAAAAGTCCCTCGCGGATATAATAGCGGATCGTCTCCCGCCCCACCCCACTCGCTTTTTCCAGTTCACGCATACGCATGGCGGTGCCGTATCAGAGTTTATCGACCATGGAAACGCAGCGTGGCGACTGCTAATGGACACTGAATGCAGGCTTTCGCCGCCCTCCTCGATGCGCTGCTCTATACCGGGAGCCGTACCGCCAAGCTTCGTCTTATCGCGGCGTATCTGCATGCCACACCTTCGCCCGACCGTGGTTGGGCGCTGGCAGCGCTGACCGGCAATCTCGATCTCAAGGCGGTCCAGCCGAGCCTGCTGCGGGCACTTATCACAGAGCGCAGCGATCCCGTATTGTTTGCGCTCAGCCATGATTTCGTTGGCGACATGGCTGAGACGATCTCGCTGCTCTGGCCTGATTCGGAGCAGCGTGGTACGGCGCCGTCGCTTGCAACTGTTGTAGACACACTTGCGGGCCTCAGCCGCGCCGAAGCGCCTGCAGTTGTTGCTGCATTGCTCGACAGTCTCGACCCGCAGGGCCGCTATGCGTTGATCAAGCTCGCCACCGGGGCGCTGCGAATCGGTGTTTCGGCGCGGCTTGCCAAGACGGCGCTGGCGCAGGCTTTTGCGCTCGATGTCGAGGGTGTCGAGGAAGTCTGGCATGGCCTGACGCCACCTTATGATGCGCTGTTTGACTGGGCAGAAGGTCGCACCGGAGCGCCGTCTGCGCTGGGGTTACCGGTGTTTCGCCCGTTCATGCTGGCACATCCCCTCGAAGCGACAAGCCTGCCGCTGACTGACTATGCCGCCGAATGGAAATGGGACGGCATCCGTGTCCAGATGGTCCATGTGTCGGGTGCTAAGGGAAGTGGCGGCGAAACCCGGCTATACAGTCGCTCCGGGGATGACATTACCAATAGCTTTCCCGATGTTGCGCTGCGCTTCAACACCCCTGCGACGCTCGATGGCGAACTGCTTGTCCGCGGCGATGCGCAGGGCGGGCAGGCGGCCAGCTTCAACGCGCTGCAGCAGCGGCTTGGCCGCAAGGCACCCACGGCGCGGCTCCAGGCCGAGGCGCCGGCCTTTGTGCGGCTCTATGATGCGCTGGCCATTGCTGGCGAAGATTTGCGTGCAGAGCCATGGACTTGCCGCCGCGCGGCACTGGAATCTTTGATGCCCAGCCTTGATCCTGACTGTTTTGATTTGTCAGCGCTTATCGAGGCGGCGGATTGGGGGGCGCTGACGGTGCTGCGCGATGGCGCCCGTGATGCCGCGATTGAAGGACTTATGCTGAAGCGCCGCGACAGCCCCTATATTGCCGGACGCAAGGTAGGGCTTTGGTATAAGTGGAAGCGCGCTGCTCTGACAGCCGATTGTGTGCTGATGTATGCCCAGCGCGGTCATGGCAAACGATCGAGTTTTTATTCCGACTTCACCTTTGGCGCCTTGACGGCGGACGGCGATCTGTTGCCGGTGGGTAAGGTTTATTCCGGATTCACCGATGCTGAACTGAAAGAACTCGACCGTTGGGTGCGGAGCCATACGACCGGACGTTTCGGTCCGGTTCGCGAGGTTGAGAAGTCCTATGTCGTCGAAGTAGCGTTCGATTCGATCCACACCAGCAAGCGGCACAAATCCGGCCTGGCGATGCGCTTTCCGCGTTTTCACCGCCTGCGTCCGGACAAGCCGGCGCGTGAGGCTGACACGATTGAGGGACTGCTCAAGCTGGTTGGCTGAACCTAATCACGCTGCCCGCGGGAGCGGCGCTCGCCACGCCGGTTGCCGCTTGTGGCCGAACTCAACCGCCGCGATTTCGGCTTGGGCGGCGGCGGCCCTTCGACAATCGGCACGCCCAGCGCCAGATCGAACCCCAGCATGGCGAAGCTCTCCAGCATATGGCCCGGCAGATCGGCAGTAATATCGATCTCGCCACCGCCGGGCGCATCGATGACCAGCCGCCGCGCGTGAAGATGGAGCTTGCGCGAAATGCCGCCGGTCAGGAAGCTTTCCTTACCGCCGTATTTCGCATCGCCGACCAGCGGATTGCCGATGGCGGCAGCGTGCACTCTGATCTGATGCGTGCGCCCAGTGAGCGGCACGAATTCGACCCACGCCGCACGCCCGGCCGCCTTGTCGACCAGCCGGTAGCGCGTTCTGGATGCCAGGCCGGCCGCCTCATCAACATGCATTTTCTCACCGCCGCTGCCCGGCTGCTTGGCCAGCGGCGCATCAATCTCGCCCTGATAAAGTTTCGGCACGCCGATTGTCAGGCCCCAATAGGTTTTTTTGGCATCGCGGGCCGAGAAGGATTTGGCAAAAAATGCCGCTGCCCGCGCTGTCCGCGCCAGCAGCAGCACGCCCGACGTATCCTTGTCGAGACGGTGCACGAGCTTGGGCCGCGTCGTCATATCGAAGGTCAGCGCATCGAGCATGCCGTCGACATGGGTTAGCGTGCCTGTGCCGCCCTGTGTCGCCAGCCCGGGCGGCTTGTTGATGACGATGGCATTGGCATCCATGTAGATGACCATGCCACGCATATAGTCGATCTGCTCGGGGCTGAGCGGTGCGCGCTCGGTCAGCACAGGGCGGGCGGCGGCGACCTCGGGGACGAATTCGGGCCAGCTCATCGTCTGCCCGACCGCCACCCGGTCCCCCGGCCCGGCCTTGGCGCCGTCCAGCCGGAGCTGCCCGGTCCTGCCCCAGCGCGACGCGAGATTGAAGCTCACCTCGGCTGCATGCCGCTTGAACCAGCGGTCCACGCGAATGCCATCATCCTCTTCGCTGATCACCGCCTGTGGCATCAGGCGCGACCGAGCATCACGCCGAGGAACGCTGCCACCACGCCGCCGGCAACCGATGATACGGCATAGGCGGCGGCCATTGCGGCCTCACCACGGCCGGCCATGGTGACCAGTTCAAGGCTGAAAGCGGAAAACGTGGTGAAGCCACCGAGAAGGCCGACGCCGAGCAGCAGGCGAAGCGGTTCACCGGCCATTGCGAAGCGAGCCAGATAGGCGGCGAGCAAGCCAAGCAAAAAGCTGCCGCCGAGGTTGATCAGCCATGTGCCCCAGGCAAAGCCGGGACCAAAGGTCGTTATCGCCCAGCTGCCAACGAGATAGCGCAAAACAGCCCCTGCGCCGCCGCCAAGGGCGACGAGGAGGAGCGGTGGCAGGCTGGCAAAAGCAGGCATGGCTGCTCCTTAGCGCGGCGGAGTGTCTTTCGCCAAATCAAGAAGTCGATGCGTTTGCCAGCTCTTTACCGCCCGACGGTATAAGGCTCAGGATTGGATGGGGGAGCGCCATGAACACGCGGCACGCACGATCGCTTTTGGGCTGATGGCGGCGCTGATGGCGGGAGGGTGCGCGCATCGGCCAGTAAACCTTACCCGCTGCGATTTGCCGCTGGAGACGCTGGCAACGCCAGAGCCGACGAGTGCTGGCGAAGGGCTTGCTGGCGTTGCCCGTGAAATGCCTGTGGCGAGCGCTTATGAGCGCGCAATCTCCGAGGCTATGGCTGCCAGTCCATCGCTCGACGCCGTCAGCGCCGAGCCGGCGGTCTTGATGCTTTCGGGTGGCAGCCAGAACGGCGCTTTTGGTGCGGGTTTTATTGATGAGTGGCGAGTGCTTGGCAGCACGCTCCCCGAATTCAGGGTGGTGACCGGGATCAGCACTGGCGCGTTGATCGGCACCATGGTCTTTACCGGCGAGACCGGGCGGGCGGTGGAGGGCTATTCGATTATCCGGGAAAGCGAAATTCTCGATGTGCAGGCGCGCAGCGCGTTGGGCGCCGCGCGCAAAGGTGCGTTTGGAACACTGGTGCCTTTACGCGCGCGTATCGATCGACTGCTTGATACGGTGCCCGGCGGCGCTGATGACGATGCCCTGCTCGGCCTTGTGGCGGCGGCGGCGGCAAACAGGCGAAAATTCTTTGTCGGTGTTGTCGATGTGCGCGAGGGCGAAGCGATGGCGGTGGACATGACCGCGCTTGCCACGCGCTGGGCCTCGGCGCCAGAACCGGAAAAGCGCTTGATCAAGCGCTGCTATATCGAAACGCTGATCGCCTCCTCGTCAGTGCCGCTGGCCGCGCCACCGGTGTATATCGATGGGCGGATGCTTGTGGATGGGGGGGTTCGTTTCGGGGTGTTCAGGGCGGCCGAACAGGCAGCGATGGCGCGCGCGAACAGTTCGGCACCGAGCTTTCTGCTGCTCAACACGCGTTGGCAAGTGGCGGCCGAATGTCCGTTCAAGGTGCGGGACGGCGAAGTGTGCGCCGTTTCTGGCCAACCCGGGGCGGAATTGCGGGATTGGGACGCGCTGACGCTTGGCTTGCGTTCGGTCGATCTGCTGTCGAACCAGGTGGCCCGCTTTTCGGTGCAGGCCGCGGACAGTGCGCGGATCGAGCGGCTGGGCGCCGACGCCGCTAACCATAGCTTCGAGGGCAAAAGCTGTGCAGATTGGCGGGCTGAAGACCGGGCAACAAAGCCTGTTCCAGTACAGTTCCATCCGAAGGAAATGCGCTGCCTGATCGACTATGGACGCGCACGGGCGCGAGTTGCCCGCTGGTGGGAGGTGCGATGAGACTCAGGCTACCCCGAAGGTCCAGCCCTCGGTGGTCGCAACCGACTCAAGCCCCGCCGGGGTCCACCATTTGAGCTCGGGCGCGATGGCGCGCAGCCCGGCAGCGGTGATAAGCGCATCGCCGATATGATCGGGGAAATGCGGTGGCAGGCCTGTTGTTGGCGGGCTGCCGAAATGCGCCAGGGCGGTGGCGAGCGCCTCGGGTGTTCGGAGTTTACCGCGAAAACCGGCCATACGGGCGAAGGCCTGACAGTAGATTTCGAGGATCACCGGGCCTGATGGGGGCAGCGGATCGAACGGCCAGACTGGCCAATCGAGGCGGTGCAGCAGACGCATGGCGCTGAGCGACGCCTTGCCGACCTGGCTGGCGCCCAGCAATACGAAATTCGATGTGGGTGTGCCGAGCTTAGAGGCGCCATAAACGCGCTCGGTCAACCGCAGATGCGCGCGGGCCGCGCGGGGTCCATCGGCCTGGCCCATCCAGAAGGCATCCCGGCGGGCGGCGATAAAGCCATGCCCGCCAAGATCGGGATCAGCGGCACAGGCGCGCTCCACCTCGGCCCAAAGCCGCCGCGCCGGGGATTCAAATCCGGGAATTGAGGCAAAGCCGAAGCCAGCATCCATGCCGACCAGCACATCACCCGAAAGCTCGCCGAGCCAGTCCAGCACGCCGGCGCGGGACCATGCGCGCGCCGGCGGTGTAACGATTCGGGGCGCCGCATCGCCAGCGTCGCAGACTGCAATCTGAATAGCAGGGTGCAGGCTGCCGACGGCACCCGACCAGTCTATCCCGACAAACCTAGCAAACCTCATTCGTTGCGCTTCGCCGCCCGGCGCCGCGCCCATTCGGCCAGTCGCTCGCTGATCCGCGCTTCGGCGCCGCGCGGGCTGGGCTCATAGAATGTTTCGGGCGCCATGCCATCGGGCCAATAGTCCGCAGCGGAGAAACCGTCCTCGGCATCATGATCATAGGCATAGCCCTTGCCATAGCCGAGGTCTTTCATCAGCCGGGTAGGTGCATTGAGGATATGGGCTGGCGGCGCCAGCGAGCCAGTGGCGATGGCGGCATTTTTTGCGGCTTTTTCAGCCTTGTATGCCGCGTTCGATTTAGGTGCTGTCGCGAGGTAAAGGCAGGCGTGGACGATGGCGAGATCGCCTTCGGGGCTGCCGAGGAAATCATAGGCCTCCTTGGCGGCGAGCGTAACAGCGAGCGCGTTCGAATCGGCCAGGCCAATGTCTTCGCTGGCGAAGCGGACGAGGCGGCGGAGCAGAAAGAGCGGCGCTTCGCCGGCGGTCAGCATTCGTTCGAGATAATAAAGGGCCGCGTCCGGATCAGAGCCGCGCAGCGATTTGTGGAGGGCAGAAATCAGGCCGTAATGCCCCTCACGGTCCTTGTCATAGACTGGCATTCGCCGGTGGAGCAGCGCCGCCAGCGCCGCCGGATCCAACGCGGTATCGAGCTTGACGGCGAAGAGCGATTCGATCTGATTGAGCAGGAAGCGGCCGTCGCCATCAGCCGAGGCGATGAGGGCTGTGCGCGCTTCAGCGGTCAACGGCAGCGGCCGGCCTTCGCTCGCTTCGGCACGGGCGAACAGTTCAGTCAGGGCTGCATCATCGAGTCGCCGAACGATCAGCACCTGGGCGCGGCTGAGGATGGCGGCGTTGAGTTCGAAACTCGGGTTTTCAGTGGTGGCGCCGACAAGCGTTACGGTGCCATCCTCCACGACGCCCAGAAAGCCATCTTGCTGTGCGCGATTGAAGCGGTGGATCTCGTCTACGAACAATAGCGTTTTCTGCCCGGCGCCCGCGAAGCGCCGTGCCGCTGCAAACAGCGCCTTCAGATCGGCCACACCCGAAAACACTGCCGATATGCCGACAAAGCGCAGCCCCACAGCATCAGCCAGCAGCCTCGCGATGCTGGTTTTACCGGTGCCGGGCGGCCCCCAGAGGATCAGGCTGGAGAGCGTGCCGGCCGCCACCATGCGTCCGATGGCCCCTTCCGGGCCAGTGAGATGCGCTTGCCCCACGACATCATCGAGACTTTGTGGCCGCATTCTCTCGGCCAGCGGCGCTGCTGCCGCAAGGCCCGACGAGGCAGGAGACGAATCGGGGGTAAAAAGGTCGCTCACAGGACTTTCTAGCCGTCTGTGCGTGGCAATGCCAAAAGCTGGAGAATGAATGGCAAAACCAGCGCGATGCCGGACGGAATCGGGGTTGTATCCCGGCCGCTGCATCTTCTTGTCATGTCGCCACGGCGATTGGCCGGAGCAGCGCTTCAGCTTTTGAAGAAGGGCTTGACCTCGCCTTTGAGCTTGATTGTCAGGGGGTGGCCGTAACGATCACGGGCGTTGCCGGCCACCACTTTGATCCAGCCTTCCGAGACGCAATATTCATCGACATTGGTCTTTTCGACGCCGTTGAACATGATCCCCACGCCGCGCTCGAGCAGCTCGGGCTCATAGTGCGAACTGCGCGGACTGGCCGACATGCGGTCGGGCGGCGAGTCGGACGATGAAGTGCCAGCTTCTGGCGGAATGGCAGGGGTATCTGATGTCTCGGTCATGTTCGCTCAAGTGACGCAGCGTCGCCAAACGGTCAAGACAACAATGGCCGCGCCTCCAGTTTGGAAGCACGGCCATTATTGATTTTGGAAAAGCCTCAGGCTTCGCCAGTGCTCGTTTCGCCAGTGCTCGCTTCTTCGGCGCTCTCTTCGGCAACTTGCTGTTCAGCAGCAGCCGGAGTGGACTCTTCCACGTCGACAGGGATGCCCGGCTCGGCGTTGGGATCGAACGCTTCAGTGAAACCGGTTTCTTCGCGGGCATAAAGGTCAGCGTTGATATCGACACCCTTGGCCTGAAGCTCAGCTTCTTCGGCCGAGCGCGCAACGTTGACAGTCACGATCACGATCACTTCGGGATGCAGCGCCACCTTGACGGTGTGCAGGCCGAGCGCCTTGATCGGCTTGTCGAGCACGATCTGGCCCTTCATCACCTTGTGGCCACCGGCGGTCAGCGCCTCAGCGAGATCACGTGCCGCAGCCGAACCATAGAGTTGGCCGCTGTTGGAGGCCTGGCGGATCATGACAACGCTTGCGCCGTCAATATCTTTGGCTTCCGAGCGGGCGATGTCGCGGCGCTTGGCATTATCAGCCTCGAGGCGAGCGCGGTCAGCCTCAAACTTCTTGCGATTACCTTCGGTGGCCCGCAGCGCCTTGCCGCGAGGCAGCAGAAAGTTGCGGGCAAAACCCGGCTTCACTGTTACGACATCGCCAATTGCGCCAAGCTTTTCAACGCGTTCAAGCAGGATCACATCCATGGTCCGCTCCTTACTTCACGAGATAGGGCAGCAGGCCCAGATGACGGGCACGCTTGATGGCCTGGGCCAGTTCGCGCTGCTTCTTGCCGGAAACGGCGGTGATGCGTGCCGGCACGATCTTGCCGCGCTCGGACACAAAGCCTTGCAACAGGCGCACATCCTTATAATCGATGACAGGCGCATTGGCTCCCGAAAACGGGCAGCTCTTGCGGCGGCGGAAAAATGGACGTCCCATGATCTAGTCTCCTCAGGCCATCGAACGCGGGGCACGGTCAGGGCGGCTGCCCCGATCACCACGGTCACCACGGTCGCCCCTATCTCCACGATCACCACGGTCGCCGCGATCACCACGGGGCGCGCCAGCGTCACGGCGTTCACCGCGCTCGCCGCCTTCGCTCCGCTCGGAACGCTCACCACGGCGAAGCATGGCACTCTGCTCGGTCGGCAACTCTTCAATGCGTACGGTCATGTTGCGGATGACGTCTTCGCTCAGGCCGACGTTACGCTCCATCTCGACGAGCGCCGATGGCGGCGTGTCGAGCACGAGCATGACATAATGCGCCTTGCGGTTTTTGGCGATTCGATAGGCCAGCGTGCGCAGGCCCCAATATTCCTGAGTGACGACCTTGCCGCCCCCATCTGCGATAATCTTTGAAAAGCCTTCCGTCAGCGCTTCGACCTGGCCTGTGGCCAGATCCTGCCGCGCGAGGAAGACATGCTCGTAAAACGGCATGATCATTCTCCTGTACCGATCGCTGATGCCGCACCATGCGACACCCCTCCGGCCTGCTTCCATTTTTCAAAAGCGACATGCCGACAACGCCGACCCTGCTGATTGAGCGGCGCAAATGAACTAAAGCCTCGCAAAAGGCAAGCGGCGTTGCACGGAGTATGGCCATCATGCGTCCCTGCAACGCCGTATGTGTGTGCCCCAGCCCTAATAAGTGAGCAGATCAAGCAGGCTGAACAACCCTGCCGGTCCCAGTCTGTCTGCGGGCAACGCCGGTGACCATGCCCGGTTGCTGCCCAGATAGCTGTGAGGATCAAGTTCCATCAGCCCGATCAGCGTTTCGGCAACGACCCGGCCACCGACAGGACCCAAACCCTCGCCCTTGTCGAAATGGCCGGGAGCGCTTTCGCGCCCGATTTCGCCCGCTTCAACGATCAGATAGAGCCAGAAAGGCGTGCCCGCATCGAGGGTGGCCGCAGGGGTCGCCGATGCTGCGAGTATCCGAGCCTTGGCTGTCACCGCCGAGATTTCGGCGGGCGGACGACCCGCAGCAGCAGCGATGGCCTCGCCCGACGGAAGCCGAAAGGCTTGGCCCCGCAACAAGTTGCGGGTCGCAAGCGACTTGACGTCAGCGGCGCCCACAAATGGCAGATCGAGCAGATCAGCGGCGAGCTTGGCGTCAAGCTTGTCGGCGCGGTCGGTGCCCGGCAGCGAGAGATCCAACACATCTGGCCAATGAACCACGGCGTCGAGATCGGCGAGAGGCGCAAAGCCCTGACCTAGTTTCGGACCAAACACTTCGAAAGAGGGTTTGCCTGCCTGGGTTTGTATCCGCTGCGGGATCATTGAATGGCCAAAGCGGTAGGCGGCCACGGAAAATTCAACCGGGATAAAAGGCTGGTTGCCATAACCTTCGCCATAGTCGCAGTCTTCGGGCTCGTAGAGGCGGCGCCCGGTGCCCAGAATATTGTCGATCAGAACATTGCCACAAATGTGCCGGAGGAAGTCATTTACGACGGTCCATTGATAATGCCACGTGACCACACGCCGAACCGCTTCGAACAACGCCCCGCCCCCATCGCCAGTGGTCGAGTGGATGTGATCTGCAACACGATTGCTGAAACGGATCATCGCCAGCTGCAATTGCGAGATAATGCGGTTCTCGTCATTACGCGGATCGCCGATAATCGCTCTGCCATGCGCCGATCGCGCCAGATCCGACTGCATTTCAGGCGTTGCCCCGGGCATGTCGGCGCCGGTCAACAGCTTGACGCCATTGAAGGCGGCATCCACGCCGGACCGGCCATGCCAATAGAGGTAGGGCGAGCCTTCAGGCCCATCACCATAAACGCAATCAAGATCGAGCGTGGGCGTACGGAAGTTGGTGGTGGCTTCCGGACTATCAAGCCGCGCAAAGCTGCTGGTCAGATCGAGCGTCACATCATGATCGACAAATTGGCCGAAAAAAATCAGTCCGGCAGGGATGCTGTTTGTCTTTTTCGCCGGGCCTGTGCTGCGGAGCGGGCCGTTCTTGTCCCCGATCGCTGCCAGATGCCTTGGGTCGGTATACAATGCCGGCAATTCGGGCAGCATCCGTCCAAAACGGTCGCTGCGGTCAACGCCCGGCGAGCATAGGGCGTGCAGTCCGGTAAAATGCTTCAAGCCATGATGGGTAGCCATTTGTGTGCCTTTCATTTGCTGAATAACAGCGCTGAAAAGCGACCTGAGCTTAGCCGGAGGAGCCGGATGCCCTTATCTTTATTCTTCAGTTATAGACCTCGGCGGTAAATCTCGGGTTAATGGCCGCCCGCAGGCACACGGCCGGCTAAAACGTCTCCACCAAGCAGATGATCAGCGTGGCGACGCCAGTAGCGGCGCCACTGCCGCCATGGTTTCAACCGACGCCGTAAAGCTCGGAGTCACCATCGCATGACTGGCCTGCTCATAGGCATAGCCCAGCGCCAGCATGCGGGCATCATCCCATTTGGCGCCGACAAAGCTCAGCCCGAGCGGCAGCCCTTTGACAGCACCCATCGGCACGGTCAGATGCGGATAGCCAGCGACGGCAGCATAGCCAGTCGGCCCGGCCCGGCCCGGGCTCTGATCGCCGAGCACAGCGTCGATAGGCCAGGCCGGCGAGGTTGTCGGGGCGACGAGTGCCACGGCATCCGCCGCTTTGAGCATCGCATCGATGCCATAGGCGCCGGCGAGCCGCAGGCTGTCTGCGCGGGCCTTGACATAGTCCGTATCGGTCAGGCCCTTTGTGGCCTGGGCATTGATGAAATCCTCCTGCCCGAATAACCCCATTTCGCGCTCTGCATTAGCCTCGTTGAAGGCAATAGCCTGCTCAAGCGTGCGCACGGTGACGGTCGACGGCGTCGAGGCGAGATAGGCGTTGAGCCCAGCTTTAAATTCGGTCAGCAGCACCTTGTATTCCGCCGCTCCCATCGTTTCCCGGCCTTCGGGTGCGGTGACGTCCACCAGCACGGCGCCCTGGCGCGTCAGAACGGCCAGCGCCTTTTCGAAAACCGCGTCGACCGGCTTCAGCCAGCCCGTAGCCGAGCGCAGCACGCCGATACGAACACCTTTAAGCGCTTCAGGCTTGAGCGCTGCCTCATAATCGACGCGCCGCGCATCGGCCTCCGCTGTCGCGGGATCGGCAGGATCGCTGCCGGCCATCGCGGTCAACATCCGCGCCGCTAGCCGGACATCGCGCGTCATTGGCCCGGCAGTGTCCTGGCTGGCGCTGATCGGGACAACATGGGTGCGGCTGACCAGCCCAACCGTCGGTTTGAAGCCCACTATGCCATTGATGCTGGCCGGGCAGACGACCGAACCGTCGGTCTCGGTGCCCACAGCAGCATCAGCCATGCCGGCGGCGACCGCGGCCCCTGAGCCCGACGATGAGCCGCACGGCGTACGGTCCAGCGCATGTGGATTGCGCACCTGACCACCGGCCCCGCTCCAGCCAGAAATCGAATGATCACCGCGGAAATTCGCCCATTCCGAAAGATTGGTTTTGCCGATGATGACAGCACCAGCTGCCCGGAGCCGGCTGATGAGTGGCGCGTCGCGCCCGGTATCATTGTCTTTCAGCGCCAGGCTTCCTGCCGTTGTCGGCAGGCCTTTCACATCGATATTGTCCTTGACCAGAATCGGCAGGCCATAGAGGGGCCCACGTGCCATGCGGCGCATGTCCATGGCACGCGCCTCGCGCTCGATGCCCGGTATTGTCGCGATAACGGCATTGATCTTGGGATTAAGCGTCTCGATCCTCGCCAGGGCGGCTTTTACGTTCGCTTCTGCAGGCCCCGCCGGCTGCGCCATGGCGCCTGCAGAAAGACTCCAGATAAAAACCGCTGCCAGACTGCGCATGAAATGATCCCCGGTTGTGACGATCAAACCGTTTAGCGAATGGCGGGGAGCGGACAAGCCCTCTCCCCGCCAGAGGCTAAATCACGCACTCGCTGCCAATGCGCTCCGCCCGCGCTTGACCACGAGCTTGTTGAGCGCATTCACATAGGCCCGCGCACTGGCCACAAGCGTATCGGTGTGTGCCCCGGTGCCGCGCACAGTCCGGCCATCCTCTGCGAGCACCACGCTGACTTCGGCTTGCGCGTCGGTGCCGGCGGTGACGGCATGGACCTGATAGAGCTGCAGCACTGCGCCATCATGCGGCACCAGCTTGCGGATGGCGTTAAACAGCGCATCGACAGGCCCGTTACCGCGCACGGCGGCGGTATGCTCCTCACCGTCGATGGACAGGGTGAGGATCGCGCGCTGCGGGCCGTTGGAGCCGGCATAAATCTCGACCTCGGTCACCTGAATCCGGTCATGCCCGCGCAGGACTTCATCATCGACGAGGGCGACAATATCCTCATCGAACACCTGCTTCTTGGCATCGGCCAGATCTTTAAAGCGCTTGAAGGCATCACCGAACTCATTGTCCGAGAGATTATAGCCCATTTCGGCCAGCTTCTGACGGAAGGCTGCCCGCCCTGAATGCTTACCCAGCACCAGATTGGTGGCGCCCATGCCAACGCTTTCAGGAGTCATGATCTCATAAGTATTGCTGTCCTTGAGCATCCCGTCCTGATGGATGCCGCTCTCATGCGCAAAGGCGTTGGCGCCGACGACCGCCTTGTTGGCCTGCACCGCCATGCCGGTGATGCCGCTGACCAGTCGCGAGGCGCGGGTGATTTCGGTGGAGACGATACCGGTCCGGACGGGGAGCACGTCATGGCGGACTTTGATTGCCATGGCGATTTCCTCGATCGCGGCATTGCCGGCGCGCTCGCCGATGCCGTTGATCGTCGCCTCGCATTGACGCGCACCGGCCATGATCGCCGCCAGCGTGTTGGCCACCGCAAGCCCCAGATCATTGTGGCAATGCGTCGAGAAGATCGCCTTGTCAGCATCCGGCACCCGCGAAATCACATCACGGAACATCGCCCCATAGGTCTCGGGCGTTGCATAACCCACGGTGTCGGGCAGGTTGATCGTCGTGGCACCGGCCTTGATCGCGGCTTCCACCGCCCGGCACAGAAAATCGGGGTCGGTGCGCGTGGCGTCTTCGGCGGACCATTCGACGTCACCACAGAGGTTGCGCGCATGGCCCACCGAAAAGACGATGGCATCGAGCACCTCTTCGGGGGTTTTGTTGAGCTTTGCGCGCATGTGCAGCGGCGAAGTAGCGATGAAGGTATGAATACGCGGCTGGCGGGCGAGCTTCACGGCGGCCCAGGCGCGCTCGATATCGGCCGTTGCCGCGCGGGCCAGCGATGCCACGATGGCGCGCTCGCACTGCTGCGCTACCGCCGATACTGCTTCGAAATCGCCTTCGGAGGCTATGGCGAAGCCCGCCTCGATCACGTCGACGCCCAGCGCTTCGAGCTGGACTGCAACTTTCAGCTTTTCTTCGAGATTCATCGAGCAGCCCGGCGATTGCTCGCCATCACGCAATGTCGTGTCAAAAATTCGGATATGATCGGTCATGTCATGCCTGCTTTGGTCAGAAATTCCGGGTCAGATTGCGGAAGGTCCCCTCAGGCGCGGCACCCCAGCCGCATCGGCGCAGGGACACTCACGCCCAAGGGCGTGTAAGTCGCAGAGCAAGGCCGAGCTGGATCATGGAACGAACAAATAAAGCAGTTTCACCTGAGCGTCCAGCCCGATTACCTGACCAGTTGGATATGGTGGGCTTGAATCGGCGTGTGATCATACTAACACAGTAGAGGCGAATCGCCACTGGTGCTACAAGACACACGAAACGACAACAGGAGCCACGCATGGCCATAAAGCCGACCGAAATGCTCGAGCCGCCGATCACGCTGGAGGCCCCTGCCCCCGTTTCCGTTGTCACCCCGGCGAAGGCCGCCGGGCTGGTGCCGTTGAAGGCGGAGCAGATCAGCAAGCTCGAAGAAAAGGTCGATGCTTTTATCGACGCGCTGGTCGCCGAGGATGCCTCCAGCCCCGAGTTCGGCAAAAAGGTTGATGCGCTCACCAATTTGGGGGCGAAGGAAATTGCCGAGGCGGCCGGCCAGTCAAATCGATTTCTCGACCGCCCGACGCGCGCCATCGACAAGGAAACCGGCATCGGCGCCGATCTGACAGCGCTTCGCAAGACCATCGAAGACCTTGATCCTTCTGGCAAAGGTGATCTGACCACGCGTAAGAAGCTGTTCGGCCTCATTCCCTTTGGTGGCGACCGGCTGCGTGGCTATTTCGACAGCTATAAGTCTGCCCAGACCAACATTCAGGCCATCCTTAGCAGTCTTAAGGACGGCAAGGATGAGCTGCTGATGGACAATGCCGCTATTGATCAGGAGCGCACCAAACTGTGGGAAGCGATGGGGAAGCTGGAGCAGATGGTCTATATCTCCAAAACGCTCGACCAGCGGCTTGAGGACAAGGCGAACGAGCTGGACTTTGCCGATCCCGGCAAGGCCAAGGTGATCCGCGAAAGCGCCCTGTTCCAGACCCGCCAGCGCACACAGGACCTGCTGACCCAGCTTGCCGTGAGCGTGCAGGGCTATCTGGCGCTTGATTTGGTCAAGAAGAACAACATCGAGCTGATGAAAGGTGTTGACCGGGCCGGCACCACGACCGTATCGGCGCTACGTACGGCCGTCACGGTCGCCGAAGCGATGAGCAATCAGAAGCTGGTGCTTGAACAGATCACCAGCCTCAACGCCACCACCGCCGGCATCATCGACAAGACGGGTGAGCTTTTGAAGTCCAACACGGCGCGCATCCATGAGCAGGCCGCATCGAGCACGATCCCGCTCGAAACGCTGCAACGCGCCTTTCAGAGTATTTATCAGACCATGGATGCCATCGACACATTCAAGCTGAAAGCGCTCGATTCGATGAAGACGACGGTCACTTCACTCAGCACTGAGGTTGAAAAGAGCCGTGCTTATATTGCTCGGGCTGAAGGTCAGGCGTCGTCACAAACCAAAGGGGGCAGAATTGGCAGTACCGGAGCCGGCGGCTCGCCGTTCGAAGCACTTAGCTGATGGCTGATCCGGACCTTATCGTCGCCCGCAATGCAGACCGGCTGACCCGACTGGCGCGTGGGGAAGCCGCGAGCCGTGCGCGCGCGCGCAGCAGGGAAAGGACAGCCAAGTCAGGTATCCGCCGCCTGACGCGCGCCGGCGGTGTTGCGGCCGCTCTTGTCGCAGCGCTTATTCTCTGGGGCCTGATCATCGGGCCTATTGGCACGACAGTGCTTGTCCTTGCCGTCATGGGCGGTCTTGTTGCGATTGCGGGCGCGGCGCTGTGGGACCCGTCGCTGCCCAGCCTGCAAACAATCGACACCGCGACTATCGACGTGCTGCCCACCGCCACCGATGCCTGGCTCGACCGCAAGCGCCGCGAACTGCCCGCCGCCGCCGGGCCGCGCATCGATGCGATCAGCAACCATCTCGCGACGCTTGAGCAGCAGCTGTCCAATGTCCCGACGCCTAATGATGTGACGCAGGACATAGACCGGATGCTTAAAAAGCACCTGCCGGACCTCATCGACCGCTATACCAAGGTTCCCGTCAGCCAGCGCGTGGGCGATCCAAGCCTTGAGTCAACGCTGGTCTCGGGGCTGGCGCTTGTCGAACGCGAACTCGGGCGCGCGTCGCTCAAGCTGGCCGAGGCCGACCGCGACGCTGTGTTGATTCAGGGCGCATTCCTCAAAAAGCGCTATGGCGACGGCGGAATTCCCCCGGGCTGAGGCTTATTCGGCGGCGGCGGCAGCCTCGGCCGGTACAGTGTAGGTGGCAAGTGGGGGAGGCGGGGCCTCACCCACAAAAGCTGCGCCAGGCGCGGCCGGCTTTGGCACAGCGGCGGCCTCCTTGGCGGCCAGATCGGCCTCAGCCTGAGACTTGGTCTGCCCACAGGCAACGACGCCCAGCGCCAGAACTGCAATAGTGATCATCGAAAAATCACGCATCATTCTTCTCCCCGATACTTGGCCATCACACCGCAAAAATGCGGCCTCGTCAACTCGCCGAAAACACCCTTTGCAGAACACGGTCATAGATTTTTGCCAGCGCCTCGATATCGGCCACCGATGAATGCTCATCGGTCTTGTGCATCGATTGGCCCGGCAGCCCGAATTCGACGACGGGGCAGAGCCGCCGGATAAATCGCGCGTCCGATGTGCCCCCTGATGTCGAAAGCTCAGGATCCAGCCCGGTAACGTCCGTCACCGCACCTGCCACCAGCGCTGAAAACGCGCCAGGCTCGGTAAGGAAGGCCTCGCCCGAAATCTTGACTTCGACATCAGCTGTCGGCGCGTGGCGGGCCACCACTTCGCGCATCCATGCCGCCAGCTCAGCACCCGAATGCAGATCGTTGAAGCGCACATTGAGCCGCGCTCGCGCCGCCGCCGGGATGACATTGGTCGCCGGATTGCCGACGGCGATATCGGTCACCTCAAGATTGCTCGGCTGAAACCAGTCGGTCCCCTCATCGAGCACCCGCGCTTTCAGCTCGGCCAGGATCGTCACCAAGGCCGTGATCGGATTGTGCGCGCGGTGGGGATAGGCGACATGGCCCTGCGCGCCGCGCACCGTGATCCATGCATTGACCGACCCGCGCCGGCCAATTTTCACCATGTCGCCGAGCCGCTGCACGCTCGTTGGCTCGCCCACCAGACACAGATCAGGGACCAGATCATTCGCTTCAAGCCATTCCAGCAGCGGGCGTGTGCCGAATTCTGCCGGGCCTTCCTCATCGCCCGTGATGATGAAGCTGAGCCGGCCTTTGGCATCCCGCGCGACATGCTGCGCCGCTGCTGCGACCATGGCAGCGATGGCCCCTTTCATATCGGCAGCGCCGCGCCCGACCAGCTGACCATCTGCGATTACGGCCTCAAACGGATCGACGCTCCAGCCCGCTGACTCACCCACCGGGACCACATCTGTATGCCCGGCGAAGGCGAAATGCGGCGCGCCCTCGCCGAGCACAGCCACAAGATTATCAACCGGCCCGTCGGGCGGCCCGCCAAAGCGCAGGCGGTGCACCTCAAACCCGAGTGCCTCAAGTGCTGCGGCCAGCACTTGCTGCGCGCCGGCATCCTCCGGCGTCACGCTTGGGCAACGGATCAGCGCCTGCGCCAGCGCCAGCGCGTCAGCCACTGGCAAGCTTTTGCAGATAGTCGGAGATGCGCTTGGCGTTGACACCGAGATCTCCCTCGCCGACGCGTGACTTGGAGCGGACATCGACACGGGTCGCGTCGCCCTCTGGCACAAGCCTGATCACCACATCATCCTTGAAGCCCCACCATGGCACTGTGGCCGTTGCTTCAATCCGCCCGGCCACAGAGTCGGTGGCGACAATCTCCCACCCCATCGCCCGAGCCGCTTTTTCGGCACGGAAAAATGCTTCTGCCGGGGCTATGGCCAGCGTCACCGGCCGCACGAGCGGATAGGCGGCGGCCTGCACTGGGGCTATCTTCGGATCATAGGTAACAGGGTTTGTGTTCGGACCGCGCAGCGCGGGGGTAATCGCCACAAAGGCTGGCGGATTGGCGGTATCGGTGGTGATGTCGTGGATCGGCGGCACGGTGCGACCGCCAGCGATCAGCCACGCCGGCACCAGAAATCCGCCCAGACCGGCCAGCAGCGCCAGCATCACCAGCGAACTACGATGACGCCGCACCAGCGCCACGAGCAGCACCACCACGCCAACGGCGCAAACCAGCGCGCCGACGGCAAAGGCCAGCAAGCCCATCTGCCAGGGCAGGACGCCGGATTTGATCCCCGGCCCCGCCAGAAGCACAAAAAGCGCTGCAACCAGGGTGATGATCGCAAAATTGCGTGGCCATTTTGCTGCCATCATGCGGGCACTCCACCTTCGATCAGATAGCGCGCCAGAGGGTAGGTTTCGGCGCGCGCCGCGCTGGCCCATTCCTGCATCCAAGGGTGCGCCATCATCGCCGCGACATAGGCTTGTGAGCGCGCCGAGAGCGGCAGCCCGTAATGGGAGATGCGATAGACTACTGGCGCAAACATCACATCGGCGGCACCGAAATGACCAAAGAGATAGGGCTCGTCGAGATCTTCGCCAAAACGCTGGCGCGCTTCGTCCCAAAGCGAGACGACGCGGGCCGCATCGGCGAGCACGGCCTCCGAGGCGGCAAACCCGGGGAAGCGGAGCTTCAGGTTCATGGGGCAGCCGCTTCTGAGTGCCGCAAAGCCTGAATGCATCTCGGCGGACATGGCATAGGCCAGCTTGCGGGCATGAAGATTACGCGGCCAGAAGCGATCATGGCCGCCCTTGTCAGCCAGCCACAGCACGATGGCCATGCTGTCCCAAACCGGCTCTCCGCCATCCCACAGCACCGGAACCTTGCCTGAGGGCATATCACCCTTGGCGGCCCCGGAATCCCATTCAGGCGTGTCCAACGGCACGAGTTCGCAGGTGAAAGGCAGGCCGGAAAGCTTGGCCGCCAGCCAGCCCCGCAAGGACCAGCTGGAATAGGCCCGATTGCCAATGATCAGCTTCATGCCTGCTCTCCCGCCTGAACGACTGCCGCGCGCAGCTCGGCAATGCCGTAGCCGGTCTCGGAGGATGTCGCCAGAACCACCGGATAGGCGGCAGCCTGTGCGCGGGCTGCTTTTTCGGTTTCGGCGAGCACTTTTTCAAGCTCGGTCGGCTTGATCTTGTCACCTTTCGTCAGGACCAGCTGATAGCTGACAGCTGCCTTGTCGAGAATATCCATCACTTCCTTATCGACCGGCTTTACACCGTGCCGAGCATCGATCAGCACCAGCACGCGCTTGAGAACTGCACGACCGCGCAGATAATCGAATACCAGCGCCTGCCAGCGCGCGACGATATCCTTGGGCGCCTTGGCAAAGCCATAGCCAGGCATGTCTATCAGCCTGAAAACCGTCGGCTCGCCGACCTCGAAGACGTTCAGCTCCTGCGTGCGGCCCGGTGTTGTCGAGGCGCGAGCAAGGCCCTGCCGTCCCGTCAAGGCGTTTAGCAGCGAAGATTTGCCGACATTCGACCGCCCGGCAAAAGCGATTTCGGACGACTTGGGCGCCGGTAGGAATTCGAGAGCCGGTGCAGACAAAAGGAAGTTTACTGGCCCAGCAAAGCGCCGGCGTGCTTCTTCAATGGGGTCATATTCCCGTTTCATTTCGCGCGCGGCCGGCTTGCCCTGGGCGACCCGGCGGGCTTGTTGCGCGGCACCTTGGGTGTGACGGCGGCCTGCGCTGCGATCGGCACTTCGGGCGGCGTTGCAGGCATCGGGAACTTGCGCAGCATATAGGCCTGCTGCGCGATCGAGATGATGTTATTGACCGTCCAGTAAAGCTGCAGCCCGGCCGCAAAGGGCGCCATGATGAACATGAACATCCATGGCATGATGGCGAACACCTGCTTCTGTATCGGATCGAGCGGCGTCGGGTTGAGGCGCTGTTGCAACCACATCGTCACCCCGAGCAGGATTGGCAGCACACCCAGCGCAATGATCGCTGGCGGCTGCCATGGAATCAGCCCGAACAGATTGAGCGGGGTGAGTGGATCGGGTGCCGACAAATCCTTGATCCACAGCGCGAACGGCTGGTGCCGCATCTCGGTGGAGACCAGCAGGGTTTTGTACAGCGCGTAAAAGATCGGGATCTGCACCACCAGCGGCAGGCAGCCGGCCAGCGGATTGACCTTCTCGTCCTTGTAGAGGGTCATCATCTCCTGTTGGAGCTTCGGCTTGTCGTCCTTGTATCGCTCCTGAAGCGCCTTCATACGGGGGGCAACGACGCGCATCTTGGCCATGCTCTCAAACTGTTTGTTGGCAATCGGGAAGAGGAGCAGCCGGACGACCATGGTCAGCCCGATGATGGCCAGGCCAAAGTTCCCGGTGAATTTGAACAACCATGACAGGAGATAGAAAATCGGCTGGGCGATGACCTCGAACCACCCCCAGCTGACCGCCCGGTCGAGCCGCGGGATGCCGAATTCGTCCCGATACCGGTCGAGAAGTTCGACTTCCTTGGCCCCGGCAAACAAGCGTTGCACTGTCTCGCCGCTGGCGCCAGGGGGCACTTGAAGCGGCGCTGCCAGATAGTCGACCTGATAGAGATTGCCGGGGGCTGCGATGAAATTTGCCTTCAGGTCGCGCGACTGGTCGGGTACGAGGGCGGCGAGCCAGTATTTTTCGGTCATCCCGAGCCAGCCGCCCTTGGACGTGAAGCTCTGGTTGCCATCCTCACGGAGCGAATCATAGTCCAGACCGGAATCTTTCAGCGTGCCGCCAAGAACACCCAACGGACCGACATGCATATTGAAAGCGTTCGTCTCCTTGCCCTTGCCGAGCCGCGAGACCAGCCCCCAGGGCTCGACAAGCACCGCTGCATTGCCCGCGTTTCGCACGCGCTGGCGCACGGTGAACAGAAAGTCCCGGTCAACCGACACCAGCTGCTCGAAGACCACACCCGCCGGGTTGGTCCAGCTTAAGGTAACAGGTGCCGCCGGGGTTAGCGTCGGCGCGCTCGCCGTCCAGAGTGCATCCACCGGGGGAACGCCGGCACCGCTCCAGCCGAATTGCGCGAAATAAGCATCTGTGGCCCCGCTTGGATTGAATAGCCTAACCGCCTTGGCGCCGGGCGCCATCGTCTCGCGGTATGTGACCAGTTCCAGATCATCAAAGCGCGCGCCGCGCAGATTGATCGAGCCTTTCAGCCGTGGCGTATCCACGCGAAGCCGCGCCGAGCGTGCCAGCACGTCGCCGCGCGCCACAGGCGCCCCGGCTGCCCCGGAGGCAGGCTGCGTTGACGCTGCCGGCGTTTTCGGCACTGACGCCATATCAACCGATGCGATCTTTGGGGCGGCGGCTTGCGGAAAGAACCGCTCGCTCACCAGCGTCCAGCCGATCAGCACCATCGCTGACAGCAGGACAGCGAGCACCATATTGCGATTTTCCTGGCTCACGCGCTCACTCTACTTCCCATTAATTTATCAAACCCGCGCGGCTATAACCGTGAATTGTGAAAGCTCATAGCCATTCAGGGCACAGGGTCATAGCCCGAACCGCCCCATGGATGGCAGCGGCCGATGCGCCGCACCGCCAGCCACAGCCCCCGCATCACCCCATGTCGCTCGATCGCCTCTATGGCATAGGCGGAACAGCTCGGGGAATATCGACAACTCGGCGGCAGGATTCGCGACGGACCCCATTGCCAAAGCCGGATCGGGACGATCAGGATCCGCTTCAGCATCAGGCCAGGCGACCGCAGGCGCGCACCAGATCGGCCTGCATTTCAGCGAAATCTCGCGTCAGTCCGGTCTCCCGGCCGATCAGTACATGGTCTGCACCGACATGACCGCATGCGGCCAGCGCCAGTCGCACGACTTCTCGCAGCCGCCGCTTCAAGCGGCTGCGCACCACCGAATTTCCGATTTTTTTGGTGACTGTATAGCCTGCACGCATCATGGGTTCGGCATCGCCGCGCGCCCGGATCAACAGAATAAAGCCCGGCGTGACGAACCGCTTGCCGCGATTCGCCGCCAGAAAGTCAGCGCGTCTTCTGATTGTCGGCGGTGGATTTACCATCGCCGGACGCCATCGGCTCAGGCCGAAAGCTTCTTGCGGCCGCGAGCGCGACGGTTGCGAATGACATTGCGGCCACCCACCGTCGCCATGCGGGCACGAAAGCCATGGCGCCGGGCGCGAACAAGCTTGGATGGCTGATAAGTGCGCTTCATGTCGAAAATTCCGGTTTCTTGCGGCTTGCGCGGCCAATAATGAGCGGCGGCATCTACGGAAAGCCACACTCTGAGTCAAGCCACGCCCCTTTACTCCGCGCGCCGCTGGCGGCATGCGCACATCATGACCGTTTCCCCACTTGCTACGTCTTTCCCAAGCCTCCCGGCCATCCCAGGCCTGCGGATCGGCACTGCCTGCGCCGGCTATAAGGCGTGGCAGCGCGCCGATGTGACGTTGTTCGAGTTCGCCCCCGGCACCGCTGTTGCCGGTGTGCTGACCCGGTCGCAATGCCCGTCCCCTGAAGTCGAGCTGTGCCGGGCCCGCCTGCCGGGCGGCCGCGCGCGAGGGTTGGTGGTCAACGCCGGCAATTCAAATGCTTTTACCGGGCTTGCAGGGCGTGAAGTTGCGGCCGCCCAGTCTGCCGCGGCCGCAGCCTTGCTCGGGTGCGAACCGGAAGAAGTATTTGCCGCCTCCACCGGTGTCATAGGTGTGCCTTTGCCGCTCAAAAAAGCGGTCGCCGGTGTCACTGCCGCCCATACCGCGCTCGGCCTCAGCGACTTCCTGGCCGCGACCCATGCAATCGGCACCACCGACACTTTCCCCAAGGCTGCCATCACCCACGCTATGATCGGCGAGGTTCGCGTCGCCCTGACGGGCATCATAAAAGGCTCGGGGATGATCGCCCCCGACATGGCGACCATGCTCGGCTTCATCATTACCGATGCCGCCGTTGCCCCGGCTTTTCTCCAGCAGGCGCTCGATACCGCCAACGGCAAAACCTTCAGCTGCATTACTGTCGATGGGGACACATCAACGTCCGACACTGTTCTCGCATTCGCAACGGGCGCAGCAGGCAACCGCAAGCTGACTGGCTGGGACAGCCCCGGCGCCGATGCCTTTGCCGCGGCACTTCATGATTTATGCGGCCAGCTTGCCAGGCTTGTCGTGCAGGACGGCGAAGGTGCGACCAAGCTAATCGACATCAGCGTCAGCGGTGCCACTTGCCCGGCCTCGGCTCACCGGATCGCCATGAGCATCGCCAATTCGCCACTGGTGAAAACCGCCATTGCCGGTGGCGACGCCAATTGGGGGCGTGTTGTGATGGCCGTCGGGAAAGCCGGCGAACCTGCTGACCGGGATCGGCTCGCTATCCGCTTCGGCACCACCATTGTTGCCCAGAACGGCGCTGTCGTGCCGGGCTATGACGAGGCTCCCGTTGCGGCGCACCTTGCCGGGCAAGAGGTCAGTATCTCGGTCGATCTTGGCCTTGGCTCAGGCCGCGCCCAGGTTTGGACCTGCGACCTGACCCATGGCTATATCAGTATCAACGCCGATTATCGAAGCTAGGGTCAGCCCAGCTGACCCTCAAGCCAGGACTTGAGCTGCCCCTTGGGTGCTGCACCCACTTTGGTGGCCACGGGTGCGCCGTCCTTAAACAGTATCATCGTCGGGATGCCGCGCACATTGTAACGGCTCGGCGCATCGGGGTTTTCGTCGATGTTGATCTTGACGATCTCCACGCCCTCCAGCTCGGCGTCCAGCTCCTCAAGAATCGGCCCGATCTGCCGGCAAGGTCCGCACCATTCCGCCCAGAAATCGACCAACACAGGCTTGGACGAACTGATCACATCGGTGTGGAACGAGGCATCGGTAACGGGACGGGTCATGTCGGTTTCCTTATGCGCGATGCAAGAGGCAAGGCTCAGTCTGAGAACAAGATAGTCACACTTGCAGCCGCGTTCAACTCATCAACGCCATCGTGCAGCAATGCGGTCCCTGCACGCGTCGCCAGCAAATCCGGCGGCAATGCGATCAACCGGGGCCCGGCCGTGTACAACAACGCTGCTGAAATCTCCCGTGTGGGAAACACCCGGCGCACTGCGGCGACATAGCCCGCCATCTGCGCCACGTGAGCGGGCGGCACTGCGCTCGCATCCCCCGGCACCCGCCGGCTGGTCTTGAAATCAACAATCGTTACCTTGTCGTCCTCGATCAACAGACGATCAACCTGCCCGGTGATCACCATATCCCCGACAAGGGCTGCAATCGGCGCCTCTGCCAGCGCATGGTCGGCAAACACCGAAGCGAACGCCGGATCATCGAGCACCGCCAATACTTCATCGACAAGCGTCGCTGCATCATCCCCCGGCAGCAAGCGCCCGGCCCAGGCTTCGCCCAGCCCCCGCCGCAGCGCCGGTGCAACGCCCGGCAACCGCTCGAACAGCGCGTGCAGCGCGCTGCCCCGCCGCGCTGCCGCTGCTGCTGACGGTCCCGCCGGGGGGTCTACGATCAAATCTGGCGCAAGTGCTGATGGGGTCAAGGGCCGCGGCGGCCGTGCCTCCGCCGGGGCCATGGCACGCACCCAATCGGGCAAATCGATGTGCGCTGAAGCCGGCTTGAGCGGCAGGGGCGCCGGGGGCGCCGGCACACCCGAGCGGTGCACAAGAACGGTCCCGCCATGGTGGGGATCTTCTTCGGCAACCGCGCCGATCAGTGTCATCGCCGCCTCGACAAAGGCGTGCCAGCTCTGCACATCCAGCGCCTTTTTGGGCTTGGCACCTGCGATGAACAGCAGGTCTTCGGCCCGGGTCAGCGCGACATAGAGCAGCCGCCAATGCTCGGCGAGAGCATCGGCTTGCGCTGCGGCCACCGCATCCGCCAGTGGCCCCTCCACACCCTTGGTACCGCCCGGTTCGATGGGCAGCGTGATGCCATCAAAGTCCATCAGCAGGGGGCCATTGGCGCGCAAATTAGGAGCATGCGTGGTGTCCGCCAGGATCACCACGGGCGCCTGAAGCCCCTTTGCTCCATGAACCGTCATCAGCCGCACAGCGTCAAGCGGCGCATCGGGATCACGCTTGATCTCGATGTCCTCCGCTTCAACCCATGCGAGAAAACCCTGCAGGCTGGGTGCGTTCAGGGTCTCGAAGGCCAGCGCCTGATCGAGCATCGTCTCGATAGCATCGCGCGCCTCTTCGCCAAGCCGCCCGAGCAGCTTCGCCCGCCCTTGCAACGTCCCGGATAGCACCCGCTCCAGGAACTCGTAAGGGGCCGCAAAATCGGCGAATCCCAGCACGGCCAGCAACCAGTCCCGCGCTACTGCCACTATCGGTTCTTCGCTCGCCCGCATGGCCGCCCACAACGACCCGTCGCGGCCATACGCCAGAGCGAAAAGCTGATCATGGTTCAAGCCGCAAAATGGCGAGACCAACAGGCAAGCCAGCGTGAGATCATCATCGGGCAGGACTGCAAAGCGCACCAGCGCCAGCAGATCCGCGACTGCCAGCGGTTCGGAAAGCTTCAGCCGATCTACGCCCGCCACCGGCACGCCATAACCATGCAATGCAGCCACAAGTGCTGCTGAAAATGCTGTTCGCCGGCGCACCAGAACCAGCACATCCTGCGGCGCCACCGGCCGCCCGCGCCCCGGCAGCATCAGTGGATTATGCGCATTGAGCCAGCGCGCAATCGTCTGCGCCAGCGCCTGCGCATGGTCGATCTCGGCCTGCCCCAGTCGTTCACCATCGGTGTCGTTGTCTGACTGTTCCTCATCATCGACAAGGCTATCGCTCGAAGTTTCACTCGGCGGCAGCAACACCACGGCGCCTGCAGCCTCCCGCCTGTGCGGGCGATGCGGGGGCACGCCATCAGGCGACAGGCCCTGGCCAACCGCTGCGAGCGCCGACGCCACAGCGTCCACCACATCCAGAACCGCCGGCACGGAGCGAAAGTTCTGCGCCAGATCGATCACTTGCAGGGAGGATCCCGCATCGTCTGCAAGCGCTGAAAAATGCACCTTCCGACCGTCATAGACTTTCGGGTCCGACCCCTGAAATCCGAAGATCGCCTGTTTATAATCCCCCACTACAAACAGCCGCCGCTCGCTCTCCCGCGCGCCGAGGCCGGCAAAAAATTCCTCGGACAGTGCTTCGATGATTTCCCATTGCGCCAGATTGGTGTCCTGCGCTTCATCGACGAGGATATGATCTATCCGCTGATCGAGCTTCCAGCGCACCCAATCCGCGGCCCCGGGCGTGGCCAGCAACCGTCGCGCCGCCTGGATCATATCATCATAATCGATAACCCCGGCCTCGGCCTTGGCCGCCACCCAAGCCCGCGCCAGCCGCCGCATCACCCGAAGCTGTGCGCCCACAAGTGCGATTACCTTATGCAAAGATTGCACTTTAGCGATGGCTAGCACCGCCTCTGACACCTCACCAAACACCTCTCGTAACCCCGGGTCGCCCCGCTCGGCCGCCACCGGCACCGCCGATTGAGCCCGAACTTCATTCTTCTGGGTCAAAAACAGCACTCTCAGACTTTCGAAATCGCCGTTATCCGCCAGCCAAACCGCTGCAAGATCAGCACTTGTCAGCGCCGTCTTGTTGCCTGCCTGCGCCCATCCGCGCGCCAGCCGCCGCACTGCTACCGTATCGATCGCGGCCAATCCACGCGCCATCGCCGTGTCCACCGTCTCGTCTGTAGCCAGCCCGAACCCCCGCCGCAGCATCGGCTCCACTGCCGCCTCACCCAGTCCGATCAGCGCGTCGACATGCCGCCCGAGGCTCTGCAATGCTTTCAACACCCGTGATTCGCCGCCGTTGAGGCTCAACGTTGCGATATCATCAAGAAATGCCGCATCCACCATCCTAGTCGCGGCCTCGATAGCGGCGCGCAGGAGATCGCGGCGCAGCGCCTGCGCGGCGCGATCATCTAGGGTCTGGAACCCCGGCGCCACCCCGGCCTCCACCGGAAAGCTGCCGATGAGCGACTGCGAGAACGCATGGATCGTTTGGACTGCCAGCCCCTGCGGGCTGTCGAGCAGCAGCGCGAACAGCCGCCGCGCCCGCACCAGCACCGCATCATTTACCGGCTCCCCCAGCGCCATCACCTCCTGCGCCAGCACCGCATCATCAGCGCGCGCCCACAGCGCCAGCCGGCCGAGCACCCGCTCCTGCATCTCGGCTGCCGCCAGCTTGGTGAAGGTGATGCAAAGGATGTTCGCCGCCTGGACGCCCGACAGCAACAGGCGGAGCACCCGCGCCGACAATACCTGTGTCTTGCCCGTGCCCGCCGATGCTGACACCCATGCATGAACGCCCGGCATCGCTGCCTGCACCTGCTCCGGGAGCAGCGCTTCAAGCCGCTTCACTGTCATGCCTTACGATCCGATCGGTCCCGCCATTCAAGCACCCGCGCCAGATGATTATAATCACCCCAGACCAACGCCGGATGCACGTTGGAACGGAACGGACGATTGCCCAGCAACAAGCCGGATGTGAAATCGGTCACAGTCTCTTCTACATATGTCAGATGGGTATCGAGCGGCGGCGCATTCTTGGTGCCCAGCGCAAGGGTCGCCTTGCCCGCATCTTTGGCACTACCGCTCAACTGCCAATATTCAAGCGCCGCCACGCTGGCTGCCGGCAGCTGGGCCTCACCATCACGCATGCCGCCGCGTTCAAGCATGAGCGCCAGCAGGGCGAGCTGATTTGCCAGTCCCACCCGCACATTGGCGACTTTGGGCGGGCTGCCAGTCTTGTAATCAATGATCGAATACGCCCCATCGTCATCGAGATCGATGCGGTCCGCGCGACCGTCAATGACTACGCCATTATTCAGCGTCAGCGATCCCCTCGCTTCCGCCGCACGCGGCACCCATCCCTCGGCCATGCGCGCCACAACCGTTTCTCCGGCCCAGCGCAAGGCCCGCGCTGCCCGCGGCCCCCACAAGGCGCGCAAGAGCGGAAAATCCTTGCCGCTCGAGAGCAGCATCGCCTCGGTCAACTGGGCGAGCGCTGCCGCATCGAGCTGCCCGTTCTTCACCCAGGCTTCGAGCACATCGTGCATGAGGGTGCCGCGGTCCGCAGCACCTGGATCGGCATCAAGCGGATCTAGTGGCCTCAGCTTCAGCATATGCTTGGCATAAAATGCGAACGGATCCGCGATCAGTGTATCGACCTCGGTGACGCTCAGCCGCTGCGGCCGCAACTCTGCCGGGGGCGCCGGGTTGGGCCGGGAAAATGGCACCGGGTGCGCGCAGGCATCAAGCCCCCGCGCAATGGCCAGCAGCGCATCATCGCGCTTCAAACCATCATCCGACACCCCCAGCCGCGCAGCAAAAGCATCAAGCCGCAGCAGCAATCGCGACGCCCGCATGGGGCCCCCGGCATCGCGCCGCGCCCGGGTGATGAGCACCTGCGGCGCCCCAAGGGCCCGCACAAAATCCTGCGCCGCAAGCCCAAGCGCGCGCGCTGCCCCCGGCAGCTTCAGCCGCGCCCGGATAGCGGGCGCCAGCCACGGGTCAGGGCTCGCGGCCGCTGGCCAGACACCCTCGTTCAATCCGCCAAGAATCATCAGGTTCGCCCGCGCCAGCTGCGCCTCCACCGGCCCCAGGATCGCCACGCGCGGATGCCCGCCCCAGCCCGGCCGCACGGCCACATCAGCCAGAAGCACTGTCAACAGGGACGTCGCCTCCTCGCGTCGAAACGGTCCGAAAACCCCGCCATCCAGCATGAGCGCCTCAAGCCGCTCGCTCAGTGCGCGCCCGTCCGTCCCGATCCAGAGCGCCTCGCCTGCCAGGCTCTCAACCATCGCCCGCAGTCCGTCGATCAGCACCGGCAGCGTCATCTCCGCCGTCTCCCCCAGCGTCTCCAGCGGCACCAGCAGCGATGACGTGTCTGCCCACCAGTCTGCAAGCGTTCGGTCCCGCTTCCGGTCACGCCGATCATTCATCCAGAGGTCGATCTGCGCCGCGACGCCATCGAGCCCCGGTGCGGGCCGCACGCCGCGCAGCGCCGTGTCGAGCTGCCTGACCCGCTTGAGCCAATTCAATCGCCCTTCGCCGGCCTGAACCAGCGGATGCTTCAGCAGCGCCAGCAGCCTTACGGGCGAGAAATGTCCCGCCACGGCTTCCACCATCGCCAGCACCAGCGTCGCCGGCGGCGTGCGTGTCAGCGGCGTGCCGGCGCTGTCATCCACCTCGATGCCCCAGCGCCGGCAATGGGCCGCAACGCGCCGAGCCAGCGCACGGTCCGGTGTCACCAGTGCCGCGGTCGCGCCTGGTGTCTGCACTTGCCGGCGCAGCGCCAACGCTATTGTCTGAGCCTCTTCCGCCGCTGTGCTCGCCTCGATCACTGTGACCCCGGCAAAGGCTGCAACATCGTCCGTATCTGCTTCGGCCCAGCCCTCCCCCGCGTCCGCCGGCGCAAGTGCGGCCATCACCAGCGACGTTCGCGCCGCCGGTCCGTCCATCGCGGTCGATTGCCCCCAGTCCGTCACATCTGCGCGCACCCGCCTGAGCCGCGCAAGCAGCTGCTTCACGGCAAACTGCGGGTGCGCTTCGGACTCCCGCATCTGCCCGTCGGCGTCATCGCTGGCGGCTGCACAATGCACAGCATCCCAGCGCGCCTGGCCTGCGTCCGACATGTCCATATCCAGCCCCGGCAGAACCACTATCCCACGCGGCAGGGTCAATACCGCCGCCAGCAACCGCGCCAGCGCCGGCGTTGTGCTGACGATCCCCGCTGCGACCACCGGCGAGGCTGGCGCCGAGGTCTCCCAACGCGCGGCAAGGCCAGCAATCGCCGCAGCGAGTCTCGTGCCGCCGTCGGCAGCGCCCATGGCATCACGGACCGGCGGCCAATGGCGGATGATCACATCCAGAAATGTCAGCGTTTCCGCCCAGTGATGCGCCAGATCCGCATCCGCAACAGCACCGCGCAAGGCCTCGGGCGGGACCTCCTCACTCAACAAGGCATCGAGCGCCACCCCCAGCGCATCGCCCAGCCGCAGGCCCTCCAGCGCCGTCCGCCCGCCGGGTAGCTGCCGCACCAACCGCGCCAGCTCCAGCCGCCGCAGCAGCGGGGGCACAGCGACCGCCAGCCCCGATTCACCTGCCGCCAGCCTGTCAAAGTCATCCTCGCCCAGATCACCGACGGGCACCATGCGCGGGAGCAGCATGCCCCCCTCGGCCCCAAGAGCGCGGACGAAGGCCTGGGTCAGCGCGCGCACCGCTCGCCGATTGGGCAGCAGGACCAATGTCCGCGCCCGCGCCATCGGATCGGGTATCCGCGCGAGAATTCCGCCCGCCAGCGCGTCGACGAAGCCGATATGCGCCGGAATATTGAAGAGATTATGCCCCTTAGAGGACACCCAGCAGCGCCTCGGTCTCGGCAATGCTCTCCGGCGTCCCGACATGAAACCACAGGCCCTGATGCACGCTGCCGAACAGCCGCCCGCCCGCCACCGCCTTGTTCCAAGCCCGCCACATCGAGAACGGCTCGACCGGCTCGCCGTCGAAAAGCCGCTTGGCGATGAGCTGCACACCGGCGAAGACAAATGGCGCAACCTGCACATCGCCGCGCGGCCGTAGCTGGCCCCACGGGTCCATATGGAAATCGCCGCGACCATCATAGCCATGCGCCCTGGCCATCGGCACCATCAGCAGAAGCGCATCCATCTCGGCGGCGTTCCATCTCTGGGCGAGCAGCCGCAGCGTGTCCTGGCTACCATCGATCCAGAGATTATCGGCATTCGCCACAAAAAACGGGTCCGCCTCGATCAGCGGCATCGCCTTGACCACCCCGCCGCCGGTCTCCAGCAGCAATGCCCGCTCGTCCGATCTCCTGATCTCACGCGGGCCGGCCGCCGCCGCTTCCCGCCTCGCCAACGCAGCATCGATCTGATCGGCCAGATAATGTGCGTTGACCACCGCCGTGTCGATGCCCGCCGCCGCCACCCGGTCGAGGGCGCGGTCGAGGAGTGTCCGCCCGGCAATTTCCACGAGCGGCTTGGGGCGCATCGCTGTCAGCGGTCGCATCCGCTTACCCAGGCCCGCTGCCAGCACCATTGCCGTTTGCGGCATCGCCACATCGACGCGCGGCCGCAGCCGCAGCGGCGCTGCCGATTTGGCGCTCACGGCATCACCTTCACACCGCGCCGGGCCGCGGATGGGACATGGTCTGCAAACCACGCGGCCACCGGGGCTAGTGCGGGCTGAGCGAGATTGCGCGTTACCAATTCCCAAAGCCGCGGATGGAAGCCGGGATAGGATGCCTTGCCATCGCGCACATACAGCCTTGTGAAAACGCCGAGAATCTTGATGTTCCGCTGGGCGCCAAGCACATCATAGGCCTTGCGGAACGCTGATGCATCGATGCCGGGTCCAGAAGCGCTTCGCGCCGCGAGATAACGGTCCATCATTGCCGCTTCCAGCTCGGGGGATACAATCCGTCGGATATCCTGCAACAGGCTGACGAGATCATAGGCAGGGTGCCCCGCCAGCGCGTCCTGAAAGTCGAGCAGCCCCAGCCCGCGCACCCCCTGACGGTCGAGCACCATCAGATTATCAGCATGGTAATCGCGCATCACCAACACCGGCGACGCGGCGCTCACCAGCGGCCAAAGTGCAGCCCAAGCCTGATCATAGCCCGCAGCCTCGTGAACACCTACCGCCGGCAAATACCAATCTGGAAAAAGCCGCGCCTCGCGCAACAGTTCGGGTTCGGTGTAGGGCGGCACGTCCCCCGCCGGTTGGCCGTGCAGAGCGGCAAGTATGTCCACGGCTTGCGCATAAATCTCCCATTCCCGGGCGGCATCGGCGGCCAGCACCGGCCCTACGCGCGCATCGCCAAAATCTTCGAGCAGAATCAGGCCTCCGGCAAGGTCCACTGCCAGCGCCTGCGGGGCTGAAAAACCCATTCCCGCCAAAATCGCGGCGACTTTCAGGAACGGTCGGCTGTCCTCCTTGTCCGGCGGCGCATCCATGAGCACCGCTGTTCGGCCGCCATCCACAACACGGAAATACCGTCTGAACGACGCATCGCCCGCCAGCGGCAAGATCGCTGCGCCGCCCCAGCCGTGTGCGGCCAGAAAGCCCGGCGCAGACGCCGGTGGGATCATGAAAGCAGGAGCGGTGGCCACCGGTCTTTCCAAGCCGCAGGCAGCACCCAAGTCAAGCGCCGCGGTGCATCTCCGCTGCCAGAAAGGTGCAATCGCAGCGCTTCAGCGGGCAAGCGCGCGCCGAGCCGCTCGGGCCATTCGATCAACAATGCCGCATCAGTCTCGAAAAGCCCCAGCGCGTCAGCCTCAGCAGGGCCGCCTTCAGTTTCGGGCAGACGATACAAATCGACATGCCAGACCAGCGGGATGACGTCATATTCCTGCACCAGTGTGAATGTTGGCGACGGCACATCGCCCGCCCAGCCGAGTGCGCGCAAAATCGCCCGCACCAGCGTCGATTTGCCTGCGCCGAGCTCGCCCGAGAGCGCCACGATATCCCCTGCCCGCAATGCCGATGCTAACGCGGCGCCTGCAGCCGCCGTCGCAGCCTCCGTTGTCAAAACCAATGTCATGACAGTCTTTTGCCCGACAATCCCGCTGCCGGGAAGCGCCCGCGTGCTCAGAAGTCGACCGTTACGTATCCCTGAATCAGCCTGCCGGGAAACAGGTTATAGGCGCCGGCGTTGCGGAGTTCGAAGCTCTGGACATCCAACAGGTTTGTCACCTGCAGCCGCAGCAGCACGCCGCGACCCGACATTTTGAAGCGATAACGCCCGCCAACGTCCACCTGCGTTCTCGCCGGGATCGCGGTCAGATTGCTGACCGTTGCCGTCTCGGCACTGCGATAGGCCAGACGTGTGTCAAAGGATGCGCCCGGCAGGAACGGCGGGCGCCAGTCGGCACTCGCTTCGAAACGGCGGCTGATAGCGCCTATCGGACGGTCACCGATGCGGCCCGCATCCACAGCCTCGCCGGTGACTCTGGGTTGCAGCAGCACAGCACCTGCGACCACGCTCAGCGTGTCGGTCAATGGGCCCGCCAGCGACGCTTCGATGCCGCGATTGATGACATCGCCGAGCAGCCCGAAGCGATTGTTGGTATCAAGGTTGAAATAGGGCTTGCTCACTTCGAACACGCCGCCGACCAGCTTCATCTTGTCAGTGATGGCGAAGCGGAAGCCGGCGTCGAACTGCCGGGTGCGGATGGCTGGCAGCGCTTCGTTGCGGTTGGCAGCATTGCCCGGTGCAATCCCGCTTTCTTCCAGCCCGGTCACGGCGCCGGCATAGACTACCAGCCGATCCGAAATGTTTGCCGCAACGGTCAGATTATACAGGAGTGGCCGGGAATCGGTGCCTTCAACGCCGCCAGCTGGTAGATCTATGCGCTTCTTGTAATTGCTGTATTGCACCCCGGCCGAGATCTCGCCGACATCCAGCCAGCGCCCTTCATAAGCGAGGCCGCCTGTCCATTGCCTCACCTGATCCTGCTGCTGCGGGCTGAAGGTGATCGGCGGGCGGGGGCCAACCTGCCGCTCATAAATACTAACACTGCCAAGCTCGAGCGTGTCGGAACCGCCGAAGCGTCGGTCACCAACGCGGCCGCGCACGGCGGCATGGATGAAATGCTGCCGTGGACCATCATCGATCCGCCGGGTCAGACGAACTTCCCCGCTGATGGACGCGAAGTCGAGCGGCGGATCAAGGAGAATCCGTTGTGTGCCCGTGCCATCGGGCAGCAGTTCGCGCACGACATTGGTGGCGCCGTTGACACGGTCCTGGCTCGACCGAAAGGCGCCGGCGCGCATCGTCCACTGCGGCGCGAGCTGCCAGTCCACCAGCAGCCCCATATTGGTCTCAACCTGCGAACCCGACACCCATTCGGGCCCAAAGCGCAGGCGACGCGGCAACTGCGGCGGCAGATAATCGCCGGCCGGCACATAAGTTGCGCCATGATCATCAAAGACGACCGACTGCAAATTGATGAAGGGCAGGATGACCAGCGTGTCGGTCGGCCTCCAGCGCAGGCTTACAGCGCCTCCGACCTCGGTTTCCAGCGTCGCATTGGCGCCGTTCTCAAAGCGTGTAGACGCCCCCAGGCCGAGGCTGAGCTTGTTGGAGAGTGGCAGGCTGGCATCGGCCTCGACATTGAAGGTGCCCCAAGCGTCGAGGCCGACCAGCAGGCTTGCGGCCGCCGCGTCGCCGGGCCGGCGGAACCCGAAATCGACCAGCCCGGTGGGGGCGGGGAACGGGTTGCCGAGCGCGCTCAACCCGACCCTGACCGTCGTTGAGCGGCTGATGCGGTTGGTCGGCACGACCACCGGATCGAAATACAGCCCGTCAATCCGCACGTTACCGGCTGCCACCGGAGAAAAGCCGCGCACGCTTCCCTGATTATAAAGCCCGATGGTCTCGCGGCCGATGCTAGTGCCAAAGGCGTCACCGGCCTGCCGCACAGCATTTTCATTGGCGCGGGAGCCGGTGGCCGCAACCGGCAGGTCCGGGACTGCCGGCGCCTGTTCAGTCTGCAGATCAGCCGGCTGAGTTTGGCCGACTTGCGCGAAAACTGGCGCCGCCGTCGAGACAGCGCTAATCATTGTCAAGATAGGCCAGTATTTCATCAGCACCCCATGCAGAATGGAAACCGGCGGGCGTAAACTGTATATTATACCCTATTCTGTCAGTAACGATAGGCCTCCGGCTTGAACGGCCCGCTGGTCGACACGCCGATGTACCCGGCCTGCTTGTCGGTAAGCTTGGTCAGCTTCACGCCCAGCTTTTCGAGGTGCAGCATCGCCACCTTCTCATCAAGGTGCTTGGGCAGCACATAAACCTGGTTCTGATACTGCTCGCCCTTGGTAAACAGCTCGATCTGCGCCAGCACCTGATTGGTGAAGCTTGCCGACATCACGAAACTCGGATGGCCTGTGGCGCAGCCAAGGTTGACGAGCCGGCCCTTGGCCAGAACGATGATCTGGTTGCCATCCGGAAATTCGACAATGTCGGTGCCCGGCTTCACTTCAGTCCATTTGTAGTTGGACAGCGCTGCAATCTGTATCTCGCTGTCAAAATGTCCGATGTTGCAGACGATGGCATTAGTCTTCATCGACTTCATATGATCTGCGGTTATCACATCGGCGTTGCCGGTGGCGGTGCAGAAGATGTCGGCCCGGGTAACCGCCTCTTCCATGGTGACGACTTCAAAACCTTCCATCGCTGCCTGCAAGGCGCAGATCGGATCAATTTCGGTGACCATAACGCGCGCGCCGCCGTTGCGGAGCGACTGGGCGCTGCCCTTGCCGACATCGCCGAAGCCGGCGACGACAGCGACCTTGCCAGCCAGCATCACATCGGTGGCGCGGCGGATGGCATCGACCAGTGATTCCTTGCAGCCATAAAGATTGTCGAACTTCGACTTGGTTACGCTGTCGTTCACGTTGATTGCCGGGAATGGCAGCTCGCCCTTCTTTGCGATGTCATAAAGCCGGTGAACGCCTGTCGTCGTCTCTTCAGACACGCCCTTCAGGTTCTTCACGGTTTTGGTCAGATAGCCAGGTCGCGCCTTGATGAAGGCCTTGAGCGCCCGCTGGAACTCAACCTCTTCCTCATTCTCCGGCTCGCCCATCGGCTGCCCGGCTTCGAGCTTGGCACCCCAGAGCGCAAACATTGTCGCGTCGCCACCATCGTCGAGAATGATGTTCGAAGTCTGGTCGCCCCAATCAAAAATCCGGCCGACATAATCCCAATAATCGGCGAGGCTCTCACCCTTGATCGCATAAACCGGGATACCGCTTGCGGCGATTGCGGCGGCGGCATGATCCTGCGTCGAGAAGATGTTGCACGTTGCCCAGCGGAGCTCGGCGCCGAGCGCTGCCAGAGTCTCGATCAACACCGCGGTCTGGATGGTCATGTGCAGCGAGCCGACAATGCGCGCGCCTTTGAGCGGCTTCGACGCGCCGAATTCGTCGCGAAGTGCCATCAGCCCAGGCATCTCGGTCTCGGCAATCGCAATCTCACGGCGACCGAAATCGGCGAGGCCAATGTCGGCAATGGCATAATCGGTGAGGGCAGCGGCGGTGGCCATGGGAATATCCTGACGAGTAAAGAGGGTCTCGGCTTCCCTAGGGACGGCACCTCGCAAGAGCAAGTATAAAGATATCCTTATGTGATCTTTCGCCGAGCACCGCCTCGCGTTTTCTTCCTGCTTGCATTTCATATGTGGCATGCGAAAAAATCGGACAGATCAAATTCGTGCCGGGGGCTAAGCCATGGAACTGGAATTCGACCGTTGGGGGATCATCGCCACGGCTTTGGCAGCAAAGGTTGCAGGCGCCATCGTTCTTTACATGATCGGCCGCTGGCTGATCGGATTTGCTATCAAGCTGGTGTCACGCGTGCTCACGGCACGCAACTTCGATGCGACGCTTCAACGCTACATCGCAAACATTCTGAGTGTGGTGCTCAATGTAGTTTTGGTGGTCGCCATTCTCGGCTATTTCGGGGTGGAGACGACCAGCTTTGCCGCCCTCCTCGCCGGCGTCGGGCTTGCGGTGGGTGCTGCATGGTCAGGGCTGCTCGGCAATTTTGCCGCGGGGGCGTTCCTCATCATCTTCCGACCTTACAAGGTGGGGGATTATGTTGTGGCGGGCGGTGTTGAAGGCACTGTCACTGAAATCGGGCTGTTCAACACGGTCATCACAGCCCCCGACAATGTTCAGACGATTGTCGGCAACGGCAAGGTTTCGGCGGACACGATCAAGAATTTTTCAGCGCATCCGTATCGCCGCGTCGACCGGACGGCGCAGCTGGCGTTCGGTATCGATCCGCTCGATGCCATCGCACGGCTGCGGCCCGCGCTTGCCGCCATCCCCAATGTGCTCGATACGCCAGCCCCCGACATCGAAATCCTTGATTTCAACGAGCGCGGCACTGTACTCGCCGTCCGCCCTTATTGCGATACAGCGCATTTCTGGCAGGTCTGGTTCGATACCAATCGCCTGATTGCGGCAACATTCGGTGAGGCGGGTTATGCATCGCCGTATCTGGTGCAGCAGAACAAGAGCTGACAGTGTATGAGCGGCTGCCAATGAGGATATGGCACCATGGTGAATTGATCGCCGCAATCGCAGGAGCGACGTTCGCCATGGCTGCACATGCCCAGAACTATCCCGAAAGTCCGCGCGGCACCGTTGTCGAGACGATCCACGGCGAAGCGATTGCCGATCCCTATCGCTGGCTGGAGAATGATGTTCGAGTCGATCAGACGGTTGCCGACTGGGTTGCTGGGCAAAACAAGGTTAGCGACGCGTATCTGGGCGCTTTGCCAAAGCGCGCGGCAATTGCCGAACGGCTGAAGAGCTTGTGGGATTATGAGCGGTTCGGCGTGCCGCGAGCGAAGGCTGGCCGGCAATTTTATCTGCGGAACAATGGTCTGCAGAATCAGGCGGTGCTGTTTGTCGATGACCGGGCGCTGATCGACCCCAACCCCTGGGCAGCCGATGGTGCGACTGCACTGGCCGAATGGGAACCATCGCCCGATGGCGAGTATCTGCTCTATGCTGTGCAGGACGGGGGCAGCGACTGGCGGACGCTAAAAGTCCGCGGTGTGGTAACGGGCAAGGACATTGATGACCGCATCGAATGGGTGAAGTTTTCGGGCCTTTCTTGGGCAAGGGACGGCAAGGGCTTTTATTATTCGCGCTTTGCAGCACCGGCGAAGGGCGCTGAATTCCAGTCGGAAAACCTCAATCAGCAGGTTTTTTTCCATGCTCTCGGCACGCTTCAGAGCGCGGACAGGCTGGTGTTCGAAGCCCCCGAGCACCCCAAATGGAACAATTCAGCGCAAGTGACCGAGGATGGTCGCTGGCTGGTGATCACATCGTCGGAAGGCACGGACGATCGCTTCGAGATCACGATTGCCGATCTGGGGAGGGGCGAGGCGCCGCGCACGCTGATCAAGGGGCTGCAGCATAGCTGGACCCTTGCCGGCAGCGATGACCAGCGCCTGTATTTCGTGACCAACAAGGATGCGCCCCGCTACCGGTTGGTCGTTGTGGACGCCGGATCGGGCGCTCTTGCCGAGCTGGTGCCGCAGGGAGCGGACACCATTGTGGGCGCTGCGAAGCTGGGGGACCGGTTTGCGGTTGAGACGCTGGCGGACGCCAAGTCCCGTGTGCGGCTGCACGGGCCGGACGGCGCGCTGATCGGTGATGTGCCGCTGCCGGGCGTTGGCGCTGTTGCCGGCTTCGAGCAAAGTGCGGACGGCATCAGCTATTTCAGCTTCTCGTCTTTTGCGACGCCAAGCTCGGTCTGGCGATATGATGCCAGGACCAATGTTTCGGCGGTGGTGCGGCAGCCAAAGGTTAGCTTTTCACCTGATGATTATGTCGTCAGCCAGATGTTCTTCACGTCCAAGGACGGCACGCGGGTGCCGATGTTTGTCAGCCATCTGAAGTCGCTCGATCCGACCAAGAGCCATCCAGCACTGCTCTATGGCTATGGCGGCTTCAACATTTCGCTGCCGCCGGGCTTTTCGCCATCGCGGCTGGCATGGATGGCGATGGGCGGAATTTATGTTCAGGCCAATTTGCGCGGCGGCGGAGAATATGGCTCGGCCTGGCATGATGCCGGGCGGCTGGAGCGCAAGCAGAATGTCTTTGATGACTTTATCGGGGCGGGCGAAGCGCTGATAAAGGCGGGGCTGACCTCGCCGCAGCAACTGGCCATTCAGGGCGGCTCGAACGGCGGGCTGCTTGTTGGCGCTGTCATCAACCAGCGGCCTGATATGTTTGCGGTAGCGCTGCCGGCGGTGGGTGTGATGGACATGCTGCGCTTCGATAAATTCACCGCCGGACGATATTGGACAGACGATTATGGCGACCCCTCCAAGGCCGCCGATTTCAAGGTGCTGCGAGCCTATTCCCCCTATCATAACATTCGGTCGGGCACGCCCTATCCGGCTGTGCTGGTGACAACGGCGGACACTGATGACCGGGTGGTGCCGGGCCACAGCTTCAAATATGCAGCAGCGCTTCAGGCAGCGTCGCTCGGGCCGAAACCGCAGCTGATCCGGATCGAGACGCGCGCTGGGCATGGCAGCGGCAAGCCGACCGACAAGATCATTGCCGAGGCTGCCGACCTCTGGGCTTTTGCCGGCTATTGGACGGGGCTTACCCGACCTTAGCCGGCAAGACAGGCGACGACTTGCGGGATCAGCGCCGGGTCTCCGGCGGCGATAACGCGGCCATCGCTGGACTGGCTGAGGGTTTGGCCCGCCCAATCGGTAACGCGGCCGCCCGCCCCTTCGATGACCGGAACGAGCGCCGCCCAATCATGGAGTTTGAGGCTGGCTTCGACGACAGCATCGAGATGACCGGCGGCGACTAGGCCATAGTTGTGACAATCCCCGCCATAAAGCGTGTCGAGCGACGATTTTTGGACGCGGGTGAAGGCGGCGAAATCAGCGGCTTCAAAGGCGTGAGGGCTGGTGGTGCCGATCCGGGCCTGCGCCAATGCCGGGCAAAGTCGGGTGGTTACGGGCCGGGCGTTCAGCGTTGTCGGCTCGTCAAGCGCGCCTAGCCAGCGATCACCGATGATGCACTGATCAATAATTCCAAGCACTGGCCGACCCTCGACGAGTAGCGCGATGAGCGTGCCGAACAACGGGCGGCCGGCGATGAAGGCGCGGGTGCCGTCGATAGGATCGATGACCCAAAGGCGGTCGGCGCCGGCGTTGGTATCGGCGAATTCCTCGCCGATGATGCCGTCATCGGGGCGATGCTCGGCCAAGAGGCTGCGGATGCTGGTTTCGGCGGCCTGATCGGCGATGGTGACGGGGGACTGGTCGCTCTTGGTTTCGATGGCGAGGCGGGACCGGAACCAGGGTCGGATGGCCGCACCGGCGGCATCGGCGAGGTGCTGGATAAGGGCGATATCGTCGGAAAGCGTCACAGGCCGAAGTCTTTCAGGATCTGGGCGCGGTGTTCATCGAGCCGGGGCGCGCGCGGGCGGGATGTGGGATCGGGATGGGCGCTAAGCTTGATCGGGTTGCCGGCGGCCTTGAGCGGGGTGCCATCAGCAAGGGCGGTATCGATGAGCATATTGCGCGCCGCAGTCTGTGGATGGGCGAGCGCCTCGGCAACGTTCTGGATGGGACCGCACGGCACGCCAGCGGCTTCGAGCTTCGCCAGCCAATGGGCAGCAGGGGCAGTGGCAAGCGCGGCTTCAAGGATGGTGGCTATGCTGTCGGCCGCGTCGGTGCGTAGCGCATTGGAGACAAATCGCGGATTGGCTTTGAGCGCTGCGAGGTCGAGCGCATCGAGCAGTGCGGCCCAAAGCGCATCATTGCCGGCCGCGATGACAATCGGTGTATCCTGGCATTGATAGGCAGCAAAGGGGGTGATGCTTGGATGGCGAGCGCCCAGCGGGCCGGGCGGAATGCCGGTGGTGGTGGTGCGCGCCACGGCGTTTTCCAAAATGGCGATCTGGCCATCGAACATCGCGACATCGACGAACTGGCCAAGGCCGGTGGAAGCGCGGTCGTGCAGGGCGGCGGTGATGCCGATGGCGGCGAACAGCCCGGCGGTGATATCCCCGATCGAGGTGCCGACCCGCGTGGGCGGCCCGCCGGGATGGCCGGTCACCGACATGATGCCGCCCATGGCCTGCACCACCATATCATAGGCGGCTTTATGCGCTTCCGGCCCGGTTTGGCCGAAGCCGGATGCGGCAGCGACGATCAGCCGGGGATTGAGCGCATGAAGCGCCGGCCAGCCATAACCAAGCCGCGCCATGACGCCGGGGCGGTAATTCTCAACCAGCACATCGGCGCTTTTCAGCAGCGCTTCGAACAGCGCACGGTCATTCGCGTCCTTCAAATCGAGCGCGATACTTTCCTTGCCGCGGTTGATGCTGGCGAAGTAGGCGGATTCGGAGCCGACGAACGGCCCGATGGCGCGGCTGTCATCACCCTCGCCGGGCTTTTCGATCTTGATGACGCGGGCGCCGAGATCGGCCATCACCATGGTGCAATAGGGGCCAGCGAGAACGCGCGACAGATCGAGCACGAGAATATCGGAGAGCGGGCCGGTCATCGCCGGTGTGTAGCGCAGGAACGGCGGCGCACAAAGGCTTGCCGGACGCCGCTATTGCTGGAAGATAGGCAAGTTTTCTGGGGGATTTTTGAACATGCGGATTTTGGCAGGTCTTGTAGCCGGGCTTTTGGCGGGCAGTGCGATGGCAGCAACGCCCGCTGAGATTGCGGCGCGCGAAAAGACGCTCGATGCCAGCATCAGCGCGGCTGAGCAGATGGCCTGGCTGAAGCAAATGGCCTCAGCCCCCAATCATGTCGGCTCGCCGCACGACCGCGAAAACGCTGAATTCATCCGCGATCAGTTCCGCGCCTGGGGCTGGAAGGCCGAGATCGAGACGTTTGATGTGCTTTATCCGACACCGATTGAGACCTCGCTGTCCATCGTTGGCGGCGCTGTGCTCGGCGGTCAGGAGCCGGGGATTCCCGAGGATGAAACATCCAATAAGCTGGCGGGTGCGCTGCCGCCCTATGTTGCGTTTGGCGGTGACGGTGATGTGACGGCGGATGTTGTCTATGTGAACTTCGGCCTGCCGGACGATTATGAGGCGCTGGCGCGGCGCGGCATCAGTGTGAAGGGCAAGATCGCGCTGGCGCGCTATGGTGTGGGCTGGCGCGGCTTGAAGCCGAAGCTGGCGCAGGAGCAGGGCGCCATCGGCACGCTGATCTATTCCGACCCGGCGCAGGACGGCTATGGCACCGCCCAAACCTATCCCAACGGTGGCGCGCGCCCCGAAACGGGCGTGCAGCGCGGCTCGGTGGCTGACATGACGCTCTTTCCGGGTGATCCGCTGACGCCTGGCTATGGTGCTGTGAAGGGCGCAAAACGGCTTGACCGCAAGGATGCGCCGACGATCATGAAGATTCCGGTGCTGCCGATTTCCTATGGCGATGCCACGAAGATCTTTGCTGCAATGGGCGGGCCGCTGGCACCGCCGAGCTTCAAGGGCGGGCTGCCCTTCGCTTACCGGCTGGGCGGGGCTGACGCGGTGAAGCTGCGTCTGAAAGTGAGCAACGACTGGTCGCTGAAGCCGGCCAATAATGTGATTGCGACCTTGGCCGGCGCTGACCGGCCCGATGAATGGGTGGTGCGCGGCAACCATTTCGATGGCTGGGTGTTTGGCGCGGCCGATCCGCTTTCGGGCATGGTGGCGATGATGAGCGAGGCCAAAGCGCTGGGGGCCATGGCCAAGGCCGGATGGAAGCCATCGCGCACCATCGTTTACACCGCCTGGGACGCTGAGGAGCCGATGCTGCTTGGGTCAACCGAATGGGCCGAACATCATGGCAAGGAGTTGCAGACCAAGGCGGTCGTTTACATCAACACCGATGGCAACAGCCGGGGCTTTCTGGGCGCTGAGGGCAGCCACGAGTTCCAGCGGCTGGTCAATACGGTCGCCAATGATGTGAAAGATCCGCAGACCGGTGTCAGCGTTGGCGCGCGGCTCCGAGCAAAAGTACGTGCCGATGCTTATGATGGACGGGGCCGTATGGGCGATGCAGCGCTTGTCGCCGCTGAAGCCGGGGGCGACCTGCCGATCGGCGCCTTGGGCTCGGGCTCGGACTATTCGACCTTCCTTCAGCATCTCGGCGTGCCATCGCTCAATGTGGGCTTTGGCGGCGAGGGGGAAAGTGCCGGCAGCTACCATTCGATCTATGACAGCTATGATCATTTCGTTCGCTTTGATGATCCCGGCCTCGTTTATGGCACAGTGCTTTCACAGACTGTGGGTCGCATGGTGTTGCGCCTGGCCGATGCCGAGGTGTTGCCGCTGCGCTTCACCGATCTTGCCGTGACGGTGAAGGGTTATCTGGCGGAAGTGCGAACGCTGGTGACCACGCGCCAGCGCCAGGACGCGACGCGCGCCGGACTGAGAAGTGCGGGCATTTTCAAGCTGGCGAGCGACCCCAAGGCGGCGGTGGCCGAACTGCCTGCCGTGGCGCCGACACCGATGATCGAGCTTGCCACGCTTGAAAATGCCGTCGCACGGCTGGAGGCCAGTGCGCGCGCCTATGACGCAACGCTTTCGGCCAAGGGGGCCAGCCTCGACGCTGCCACCCGCGACCGGCTGAACAAGGCGCTTATCGGGATTGATCAGGCGCTGCTGATCCCCGAAGGCCTACCGGGGCGGGCCTGGTACAAGCACGCACTTTATGCGCCCGGACGCTTCACCGGTTATGGCGCCAAAACGCTGCCCGGTGTGCGCGAAGCCATTGAGGAAAGGCGCTTTGCCGATGCCGATGCCTATGCTGTGAAGACGGCAGCGGCTATCGAGCGATTGTCGGCGCGGATCGATGCAGCGCGAGCGATAATCGGCTAGAGGGCGGCGCTATTTCTTGAGCTCGCGGGCGAGAGCCTTTGCGGTCTTGGTGCCATAGGGCGGCTTGAACCCGGCGAGGCCGGCGAGATCGAGCTTGGGCTGGGTGTAAACGGCGCGGGCGTGGCTGACTGCCTTGAAGCCATCTTGGCCGTGGTAGCTGCCCATGCCGGACGGGCCGACGCCGCCGAACGGCAGGTCTTCGGCGGAGATATGGAAGATTACGTCGTTTAGCGTCACGCCGCCGCTGATGGTGCGATCAAGGACGAGGCTGGCTTCGTCCATGTTGGTGCCGAACCAGTATAGCCCGAGCGGGCGGTCGCGGCGATTGACGATGCCGATTGCGTCGGAAATCTTGTCATAGCTCTGGACGGGGAGCAGCGGGCCGAAAATCTCCTCCTGCATAACGGTCATCTCGTCGGTGACGTTTTCGATGATGTGGAGCGGCATCTTGTTGCCGTTCTGGGCGCTGAAATCCTCATTTGCGGGGTTTACGATATGGACCGTGGCGCCCTTTTGTCGGGCGTCTTCAATATGCGCCTCCAGCCGGGCGCGGTGACGGTCCCCCAGAACGCTGGTATAATCCGGATTGGCCAGCATGGTCGGGTATAGTCGGCCGGTGGCGGCCTTGAGCGCGCCGACGACAAGGCCCTGCATCTCGTGCGGGACCAGCATATAATCGGGAGCGAGGCAGATTTGCCCGGCGTTCATCAGCTTGCCCATTATGATCCGCTCGGCAGCGGCATCGACATCGGCGGTGCGGCTGACGATCGTGGGGGATTTTCCGCCAAGCTCCAGCGTGACGGGGACGAGGTTTTTCGCCGCCGCCGCCATGACATGCCGACCGACCGGGGTGGAGCCGGTGAAGATCAGATGATCGAACGGCAGGGCGGAAAACGCACGGGCGATATTGGCATCACCGGTGACGACCGCGACCTCGGTGGCATCAAAATAATCGGCTATGAGACGCGCCATCAGGGCCGAGGTGACGGGGGTGAATTCGGAAGGCTTGATGATGGCGCGATTGCCGGCGGCGAGCACGCCAGCCAGCGGCGCGAAGGTGAGATTTACCGGGAAATTCCACGGACTGATGATGCCGACAACGCCCTTGGGGCAATAATCGACCCGCGCCCTGGCACCGAGCAGCCCGAGCGGGAAATCGAGCGGGCGCTTTTCGGGCGCCATCCATACTTCGAAATATTTGATGGCGTGCTTGAGCGGTTTCACCGACGCCATGATGTCGGTGATCATCGACATTTCACGGCTGCGATGGCCGAAATCTTCGCTCATCGCATCGACGAGCGCATCCTTGTGGGTGAGGATGAGATCAAGCGCCCGGACGAGCCTGTTGCGCCTTGTATCGGCGCTGACTGGCCGCTCGGCTTCAAAGGCCGCCCGTTGTATCGCGAGCAGGGTCAGCATCTCGGTTTGAGGATCGGAAATCTTGAGGGCGGTGGCCATGGGGCGCTTTCGTTTTGAGGTTGATAATATGCTAGCCTCAATTCTGGCCTTATGGAAAGTATGCAAGGCTGTGACGTTTAAGCCGTTTGAGTTGCGGCTTGCCGAAAAATGCAGCCGAAAACGCACGGGCGCGCTTGCAAGGGCTGGGCTGGCCGCGCATCGTGTGGGCAAGGATAATCACCTTGGGGAGAGGTTTATGGCCGAATGGCCTGCGATGAGCATTGCCGAGGCGCATGCGCTGCTGACGGCGCCGGGGCAGATACTCGAAATGGAGACTGTGTTGATTGAGGGGCGGCCGGTGCGGGCGTGGAAGAACGCGCCGCCGACGCTGGCGCATGTCTTTGCTGTCGGGCGCGGGCATGGATCAAGGATCTTTCTGGTCAATGAGGATGAGCGGGTGAGCTTTGAGGCTTTTGCCCGGGCGACCCTGCAGCTGGCCGAGCATTGGCGGGGACAAGGGATCGACAAGGGCGACCGGGTGGCGGTGATCATGCGCAACCTGCCAGAATGGCCGGTGGCGTTTTTTGCGGCCTCTCTCTGCGGCGCGATTGTGACGCCGCTCAATGCGTGGTGGACCGGGGCCGAGCTGGAATTTGCGCTGGCGGATTCGGGCACGCGTTTTGTGGCGATCGACGGGGAGCGACTGTCCAGGCTGGCGGGGCATCTGGATGCGTTACCGGAGATCGAACGGATTCTGGTGGCGCGCGGGGATGGTCAGGAGACGGCTGATCCTCGGGTGGCAGCGCTTGAGGGCGTGATCGGATCGCCGCATGGCTGGGCTGCGCTGCAAGACCGTGCGCTCGGCGAGATCAGCCTTTTGCCCGAGGATGAGGCGACGCTGTTTTACACCAGCGGGACGACCGGCAAGCCCAAGGGGGCGCTGGGCACGCACCGCAACATCGTGTCGAACATCATGGCCAGCGCCTGCTCGGGGGCGCGGGCTTATCTGCGGCGGGGCGAGATGCCGCCTTTGCCGAACGCCGACGCGCCGCAAAAGGCGACGCTGCTTTCGGTGCCGTTTTTTCATGCTACGGGCTGCCATGCGGTGCTGTCCCCTTCCCTCTTTGCCGGTGCCAAGCTGGTGCTGATGCGCAAATGGGAGCCGCTGGAGGCGATGCGGCTGATCGAGGCTGAGAGGGTGACGGGCTGTGGCGGTGTGCCGACGATTGCCTGGCAGATCATAGAGCATCCCGAGCGGGCGAGGTTCGACCTCTCCAGCCTTGAATCTGTGAGTTATGGCGGCGCGCCCTCGGCACCTGAGCTGGTGCGGCAGATCAAGGCGGTGTTTCCCAAGGCCCAGCCCGGCAATGGCTGGGGGATGACCGAAACGAGCGCTACCTTCACCAGCCATATCGGCGAGGATTATGAGCAGCGCCCCGATAGCTGCGGGCCGGCGGTGCCGGTGTGCGATCTGCAAGTGCGCGATTCCGAAGGGCGGGTGCTACCGCCCGGCAGCGTCGGCGAACTTTACGGCTATGGGCCCAACGTCGTGAAGGGCTATTGGCGACGGCCGGAGGCCAATGCCGAAACCTTTGTCGATGGCTGGGTGAGAACCGGCGATTTGGCGCGGCTGGACGAGGAAGGCTTTTGCTTCATTCTCGACCGCGCCAAGGACATGCTGATTCGCGGCGGCGAGAACATCTACTGTGTTGAGGTGGAAAGCGCGCTCTATGAGCATCCGGCGGTGATGGATGCGGCGATTGTCGGTCGACCGCACCGGACGCTGGGGGAAGAGCCGGTGGCCTTTGTGACGCTGACGCCGGGGACGAACGCAAACGAGGCGGAGTTACAGGCCTTTGTTGCTGCACGGCTGGCGGGATTCAAGGTGCCGGTGGCGGTTGTGTTGATGGACGAGCCGTTGCCAAGGAACGCCAATGGCAAGATTTTGAAGCGCGATTTGAAGGCGCTGCTGGAGAATTGAGGAACCTTTGCGAGCGCTGCAGGTTATAGGCTTGAATTTTGAAAGGTTCGGGCATGGGTAAAGGTTGTATATTGTGGATGATCGGTGTGCCGCTGCCAGTGGTGTTGATCATATGGTATTTCTTTTTCTGACGCGCGGGCTGCGCTAGAGAGGGCGGATTCGCTCTTATGAAAGCAGCCCCATGAAGTTTTTTGTCGATACGGCCGATACTGCCGAGATTGCTGCACTGGCAGAGACCGGGCTTTTGGATGGGGTAACGACAAATCCGTCTCTGATTGCCAAATCGGGGCGTAACTTTCTGGAAGTGGTGAAGGAAATTGCCGACATCGTGCACGGCCCGGTGTCGGCTGAGGTGGTGGCGATGGATTATGCGACCATGCTCAAAGAGGCCGAAGTGCTGCGCAAGCTGGCGCGCAACATCTGCATCAAGCTGCCGCTGACGATGGACGGGCTCAGGGCGTGCAAGGCGCTTTCGGGCGAAGGCACGATGACCAATGTGACGCTGTGCTTCTCGGCCAACCAGGCGTTGCTGGCAGCAAAGGCCGGGGCGAGCTTTATCTCACCGTTTATCGGCCGGCTCGATGATATCAGCCAGGACGGGATGGAGCTGATTGCTGACATCAGGTTGATCTATGACAATTATGACTTCAAGACCGAAATTCTGGCAGCCAGCGTGCGCCATCCCGTCCATGTGCTGACGGCAGCCAAGATCGGTGCCGATGTGGCAACCATGCCGCCGGCGGTGATCAGGGCGCTGGCGCTGCATCCGCTGACCGACAAGGGGCTTGAGGGCTTTGCGGCGGATTGGGCCAAGACGGGCCAGTCCATCTTGTGAATGCGGCTGAGCCGCTGGCGAAAGCGGTTGCCGCGTGGCTTGACGTCTGTGCGCACCAGCGGCGACTTTCGGGGCATACGCTGCGGGCTTATGCGGCGACGCTGGAGCGCTTCGAGGCGTTTTTGTCGGGGCATTTTGGCGGAGCAGTGACGTGCCGGCATCTTGAGGTGCTGACTGCGGCCGATGTGCGGGGTTATCTGGCGTTACGCCGCAGCAGCGGGAGTGCGGGGGGACTATCCAATGTGTCGGTGGCGCGGGAGCTTTCGGCATTGCGGACATTTGCGCGTTGGATCCGGGCATCGGGGGTGGCGGTCGAGGCGCTGGCGGGCGTGAAATCGCCCAAGCTCGCCCGCCGGGTGCCCCGGCCTCTGGCCGCGGTGGATGCGACCGCCCTTCTGAATATTGTCGATGAGAGCCGAAGGCCTGACTGGGTGCGGCTTCGGGATACTGCAGTATTGCTGCTGCTGTGGGGAGCGGGCCTGCGGATCTCCGAGGCGCTGGGGCTGACGGGGGCAGACCTGCCGCTGGGCGAGGTGCTGACGATCACCGGCAAGCGGGGAAAGATGCGGCAGGTGCCGCTGCTGCCGGTGGTGCGCGATGCTGTCGAAGCCTATCTCGCAGAAGCGCCTTTCGTGGTGAACGCCGGGCCGGTTTTTCGCGGGGTGCGAGGCGGGGCGCTCGATGCGGGGATCATCCGATCGGTGATGCAGGCAGCGCGTCCAGCACTCGGCCTGCCTGCCACCGCGACACCGCACGCGCTGCGGCACAGCTTTGCCACGCATCTGCTGGCAGCCGGCGCCGATTTGCGTTCGATTCAGGAGCTTTTGGGACATGCGTCGCTTTCATCGACGCAGATTTATACGGCGGTGGATGAGGGCGGGCTGATGGCGGCTTATCGGGGGGCGCATCCCAGAGCTTGAGGGCGCTGATTGGCCGCGGCGATGATGTCTGCTGCGCGGGCGAACCAGGCTTCGGGGCGAGCAGCGGTGGTGGTGAGCCACTGGACGATGGCGTCGATCCGGTACGGCAGGGCGCTGATATAGGGGGTGAGGTGGACCGGCAGCAAACGGCCGCCGCTGGTATTGGCTTCCTGCGTTAGCCAATTGAAGGCGTCTGTGAGTTGTTCGGCGTAGCTTTCAGCACTTTGTTGGCAGGCGCCGATGACCTGGCGGTCGGAGAGCTCGTGGTTGAGGGGGAAATTTGTGAGGGGGCCTGCGGGCGTTTGCTGCTGGTAGGGCAGCTCGTCGTTGACCCAGTCGAGGCAATATTCGACGCCTGACTCGACGAGAAGGCGCGGCGTGCTGAAGCTTTGTGATCGCGCGATAGAGAGCCAGCCTTTGGGGCGGGTGCCGGTGCTGGCCTCCAGGCTGTTCAGGCTTTCGGTGATGAGGGCGCGTTCATCGGCTTCAGGCAGGCCGGACGCGATGGTGCCGTTCATGTCAGTGCTGTGGGCGATGATTTCGTGGCCGGCGCTTATGATCTGGGAGGTGAGGGTGGGAAAGCGCTCAGCCCATGCGCTGTTCATGGCAAAGCTGGCGGGGGTGCCTGCTTTGGCGAGGGCTTCGAGGAGGCGGGGGACGCCGAGGCGGCTGCCGTAATCCCGCGCGGTGAAATGCCGGTAATCGGGGAAGGCGGTTTGCATATGGCCCGGCGCGCGGAACGGCGTGTCTGAGGGCGTGAGGGGGAAGAATTCGCAACTGATGACGATGGCGACGGCGACTTTCTTGCCGTCTGGCCAGGTGATGGGCGGGCGGGTGAAGATGTTCGACCATGGGTATAGGTCGTGGTCCATGCCGCGCTGGCGCTTGGGGTATTCGAGGTAGGAGGGGGGGAGGCTCATTTCTGGCTCTTGTAGCTGTCGGTGATCTGGCCGGCGGTGGCGATCCAGGCGCGGCCATCGGCGGCGATGTGGCGGAGGACTTCTTCGAAGGGGCCGATGCGGTGCGGCTGGCCGATGAGGTAGGAGTGCAAGGGGATGCACATGACTGTGCCGGATGCCTCCCCTTCGCGGGCGAGCCTGTCGAACTGGGCGATGAGGGCTCGGGCGTATTCGCGGGGGCTCATATTGTAGATGAAGAAGCCGTAGTGATCGTTGACTTCGAGGCTGTAGGGCATGGAGATGAGGCGGCCTGAGGCGGTGTGGACTTCGCCGGGGCGATCATCGTGATAGAGGTCGCAGGTATAATCGAGGCCGTATTCGGCGAGCAGATCCATGGTGCGGACGGTGTGGGTGAGAGCCGGGGCGAGCCAGCCGCGGATGCGTTGGCCGGTGGCGTTTTGGACGGTTTTTATGCTGTCTTCGATGATGGCGCGTTCCTGAGCTTCGTCCATGTCATAGGCGTAGCGGGTGTTGTAGATGCCGTGGCTGAAGAACTCCCAGCCGCGCTTTGCGCCGTCTTCGACGACTTCGGGGATGTGATCGCAGAGCGCCACCGAGAGGCTGACGGAGCCGGGGAAGCCGTGCTTGGTCATCACGTCGGCCATGCGCCAATGGCCGACGCGGTTGGCGTGATCGCGGTGGCTGTAGCCGACGACATCGGGGTGGGGCTTGGCCCAGCTTTTGCGGCGGGGATGGGCGGGGGGATCCAGCTCATAATATTCGAGATTGGGGGCGACCCAGACGGCGCAGGTTTTGCCATCGGGCCAGCGCAGCGGCGTTTGGTCGGGGGCGGCGGGGTAGAGGGCGGGGTCGGTGATCATTTGGGAGGACGGTAGCGATGGCAAGTGCGGCTGCAAATAGCGGATGCAATTTGCAGACTCGCACGTCGCCCGGCCGGCGCGGCGGCGCGAACGAAGCGCGCCGAACCCGTTCGACGTCAGCCTGCGGCTTTGCCGCAGGCCTTTGCGGGCTTGCTGACGGGGAGCGATTGGGCGACCATCGCGGGATGCGGACGGAATCGAAATGGGGCGCGCGGCTGGTGCGCTGGGGGCTTTGGGCGCTGTCTTTAGGCATTGTGCCGATGCTGGCGGTGCTGGGGGCGGAGCGTTTGGGGCTGGTGGAGGACCCGAACCCTGTGGGGCTGGGGCTGCTGTTCATGCTCACGTTTTGGCCGGGGGTGGCGATGCTGGTGGCGGGGCTGATGATCCGGGTGGTCGACTGGCTGGGTTAACGGCCTGAAAACCAGTCCACCACCGCCTGCACCGGTACCACATCGGCGTATTTCAGCTGGAGGTCGGTGAGGTTCGCATAATGGTAGCTGGCGTGTTTGTCGGCGGTGGTCTCGATGGGGACTATGGTGCGGTAGCCGCGGGAGAGGCTGTCGACGGCTGTGGCGCGGACGCAGCCTGAGGTGCTGCCGCCGGTGACGATGACGGTATCGACCTTGTGCCAGATTAGGAGGGATTGGAGGGGGGTTTCGTGGAAGGCTGACGGCATTCTTTTGGTGAACTGGGTGTCGGACAGGTGGATGTCGCAGCGGCTGTCGTATTGGTGCCGGTCGGCGCCGTATTTGATGTTTTGAAGGCTGTCTTCGGTGTTGGTGCGAGTGCCCCAGACGCCGGCGTCTGACGCATCATCGGCGAAGGCTACGCGGGTCCAGATGACGGGCATGGCGGCGGCACGGGCGAGGCGGCTGATGGTGTTGACGTGCTCGATCTGGCGGGGATCGGTTTCATAGGCGGTCTTGTAACGGTCGATGCGGGTATAGGCGTTCTGGAAATCGACATTGACGATGGCGAGCCGCGCGCCGAAGCCGAAGCGGGCGCGGGATGGGCTGGCCATCACGTCTTCGAAGATCTGTTTGGCGGTGCGGTCGTCCTCGACCATTTTCGTACCGATCATTTGGCAAGCTCGGTGATGAGGGCGCGCCAATGTTCAACCGCAGGCGCTATGGCGGCGAGCGGGATACGCTCGTTAAGGCCGTGGGCGAAGCTGTCCGCCGAGCGCATGAACAGGCCCGAGACGCCGTAGCTGGGGATGCCCTGCGCGCGGTAGAAAACGCTGTCGGTGGCGCCGGCTGACATTTCGGGGGTGGGCTCAAGGCCGGCGAAACGGGCCTGAACGGCGGTGCGGACGGCGCGGATGATTTCGGGGAAGAGCGGCGAGGCGGCGGTTGCGGGCCAGACGGTGGCTGGCTGGATGCTGATCCCGGGATCGGCAGCCAGCGCGTTCAACGTGGCGCTCACGCTGCTCGGGTCTGTGCCGGGCAGGATGCGGCAATTGATGGTGAGGCTGGCGCGCTGGGGCAGCGCATTGGGGGCATGGCCGGCGGCGAGCATGGTCGGCTCGCAGGTCGTACGGATGAGGCCGACGGTGCCGGGATCGGCGGTGAGGGCGGCGATGGCCGCGGGATCGGCTGGATTGGCGAGGAAGGCCTTGATATGGGGGCCGAGCGCATCCGTGCGGCGGCGGGCCTGCTCGGCGAGCATGCCACGGGTGACCTCGGAGAGCTCGACCGGGAAATGGTGGCTGCCGATGCGCGCTGTGGCGGCGGCAAGGCGGGTGATGACATTATTGCCGCTCGGGCGGCTGCTATGGCCTCCGGGGCCGGTGACCAGCAGGGTGAAATCGGCATAGGTTTTTTCAGCGGCTTGAAGGCCATAGCCGAGGGGTCGGCCAGCGTCATCGAGCTCTCCGCCGCCGGCATCGGTGTTGAGCACCATGACGACGCCTGCGGCCTTGGCTTCGAGTGCCTGAGGGGCGGCGGTGAGGCCGTCGGTTTCCTCATCGCCCGAAAAGAACAGGTGGATATCGCGGCTGGGCTGGAAGCCATCGCGGCGAAGCGATGCGATGGCGGCGAGCGACATCGACAGATCAAACTTGTTGTCGGCGACGCCGCGTCCGAAGAGGAAACCATCGACGGCGGTGGCCACAAACGGATCGCGCGTCCAGTCTTCGGGCCTGGCCTCGACGACATCCATATGGCTGATGATGGCGATGGGGGGCTTTTTACCGCCGCCGGTTTCCGGACTGCGCCAGACGACGTGGAGGCGCGATTCGTCGCCCTTGGCGGTGAGGGTGATGTCAGCTTCGGCAAAGCCCATGGCGAGCAGCCGGCCTTTGAGGAAATTGGCATATTCAGCGCCGTGGCCGCGGCCGTTGACCGTGGCGAAGCCAACCGATTGTTCGAGCAGGCTGCGTGCCTCATCGGCACGGTCTGTCTGGGGAGTCGCCCATACGGAGGAGGACAGGCTGGCGCTGGCGAGGAAGGCGAGAGCGAGAAGCTGTTTCATGAAGACGCTGGTAGCCGATAGAGCGCCGCACAGAAAGGGGTTGACGGGGCTGCGCCCGGCTTCCAGCGTGCTTGGCTATGGCGACCAACAAACTGACCCGGAATATCCTCATTGCGCTGGTGCTCGGGCTGGTGGTCGGGTTCATCATCAACCAGACCGCAGGATCGCCCGAGGCGACCAGGGACATTGCCCGTTATCTCGGTATTGTGACGCAGCTTTTTCTGCGGCTGATCAAGATGATCATAGCACCACTAGTGCTGTCGACGCTGATTGTCGGGGTTGCTCATATGGGCTCGGGCGGCTCGATCGGGAAGACGTTTGCGCGCACGATGGCGTGGTTCATCACCGCGTCGGTGGCGTCGCTCTCGCTGGGCATATTGATGGTCAATCTGCTGCAGCCGGGCGTCGGCGTCGGCCTGGAATTGCCCGATGCGAACGCCCAATCGGGTATCGCCAAGGCGGCGTTTGATGCGACGACGTTCTTTCCCAATCTGGTGCCCAAGTCGATCTTTGAGGCGATGGCGACCAACGAGATTCTGCAGATCGTGGTGTTCTCATTGTTTGCCGGCGTCGGGCTGATTGCCATTGGCGAGCAGGGCGCGCCGATTGTGCGCGGGCTTGATGCGCTGATGCACCTGATGCTCAGGATTACCGGCTATGTGATGCAGACCGCCCCCTTTGCGGTGTTTGCGGCGGTGGCATCCTCGATTGCGGTCGAGGGGCTGGGGATCATCATCACCTTTGGTAAATTTATAGGCAGCTTTTATCTGGGGCTGGGGATGCTCTGGGTGCTGTTGCTCGGCGCGGGGGCTGCTGTGATCGGCGTGGCCAATGTGAAGCGGCTTGTCGTCACGATTCGCGAGCCGTTTTTGATCACCTTTGCCACCGCCTCGTCCGAGGCCGCTTATCCCAAGATGATCGAGGCGCTCGACCGCTTCGGGGTGCCGACGCGGATAACCTCATTTGTGCTGCCGCTGGGCTATTCGTTCAATCTCGATGGCTCGATGATGTATTGCGCCTTTGCGTCGATTTTCATTGCACAGGCCTATGGTATCGACCTGACGCTGGCTCAGGAGATCTTCATGCTGGGGCTGCTGATGATCACGTCAAAGGGCATTGCCGGGGTGCCGCGCGCATCGCTGGTGGTGATTGCCGCCACCCTGCCCTATTTCGGGATTCCCGAAGCCGGGCTGCTGCTGATCCTGGCGGTAGACCATTTCCTCGACATGGGACGCAGCGCCACCAATGTGATCGGCAACGCGGTGGCGACGGCGGTGATTGCCAAATGGGACGCCGGGGATGCGGCGGTAAAATCGGCAAAGCTGGCGGGTCAGGCTGCCGAATAGTGTCGAATATGAACAAGTCTACTCGAAGTCTATAGGCTGAGCGACGTTTTTCGCGAGTCGCCTGCCTTTTGTAAGACCCTGTTATTACTTAGATAAAGTCCTACAAGTCAAGCGTTTCTTTTAGCGCGGCGAGCGCTTGGCGAGGATGCGTTGCAGCGTGCGGCGGTGCATCTTGAGGCGGCGGGCGGTCTCGGAGACATTGCGATCGCACAGCTCATAGACGCGCTGGATATGCTCCCAGCGGACCCGGTCGGCAGACATCGGCTCGGGCGGAGCTTCGGGACGCTCCCCTTCATCGGCGGACAGCGCGCGGACGATGTCTTCGGGATCAGCCGGCTTGGCGAGATAATCGACGGCACCTGCCTTGACCGCAGCAACGGCTGTGGCGAGGTTTCCATAGCCGGTGAGGACGACGATGCGCATATCGGGTGAGGCGGCGCGAAGCTCGGTCACGAGATCGAGGCCATTGCCATCATCGAGCCGCATGTCGACCACGGCATGGGTGGGCTTTATGCGGATGGCTTCAATGCGCGCCTCGGCGAGGCTGCCGGCGGCGGTGACGGCAAAACCGCGACGCTGAAGCAGCACGGTAAGACGCTGCCGGAACGGCGCATCATCATCAACAAGAAGCAGCGGCTGAAGCGCTGCCTCGCCGACAGAGTTGGTTTCATCGGTAGGGGCGGTTGCCATGGTGCTTACTCCTGTGCTGCAGCTTCAATATGGGCGCGCGGCCAGCGAACGTCCACCTGCGCGCCACCGTCCTTGCGATTGGTGAAGGCGAGGCGGCCGCCGGTCCGCTCAAGAAGGGTGGTTGCTATGAAGATACCAAGGCCGGTGCTGCCGCTGCCCGACTTGGAGGGCCCGAGATCGGGATCACCGAAGCGCGGCAGCAGCTCCGCCGGGAAGCCGGGACCATCATCGAGCACAACAATATGGACATCGGCATTGCTGGCATGGGCATGCAGCTCGACCGCCGAACCGGCATGGCGGACGGCGTTGCCAACGAGATTGGCCAGGCCATGCAGCAGCTCGGGCGAGCGGCGAACCTTGGGGACCGGATTGCTGACATGGATGCGCAGCGGCACGCGCGATGGCTCGGCATTGCGGGCGACTTCATGCAGCAGGACATCGAGGCCGAGCGTGGCGAACGGATCCTCCGCCTCGGCGCGGCGCGCAATGCGCACCAATATGCCACGCGAACGGGCGGCCTCGCTTTCAAGCAGGCGGATATCGTCGCCGAAATCGGGATCATCTCCGAGCGCTTCGGACAAGCTATGGGCGATGAGGGTGATGGTGCCGAGCGGGCCACCAAGCTCATGCGCGGCGGCGGCGGCGAGGCTGCCGAGCGCGCTCATCTTGGCTTCCCGCGTGAGGGCGGCTTCGGTGGCGACGAGGGCGCGGGCACGGTCCCGCGCTTCGGCGGAGACGAGCCAGAGATAGATGCCCAGAAAGCCGATAGCGAGGCCGAGGCTGATGGCGACACCGACCTGATACATCATCGGGAAATCGGGCGGGGTGCCGCCCTGCCATGGCAGCGGCCGCGCCCACACCCACAATATGACGAGGATGGCGGTAGCCAGCCCGCCGAGCATCGCCATGCCGCGCGCCGGGAGCAGCGTGGCAGCGATGGTGACCGGCATGATGAGCAGGATGGCGAATGGATTGGCAAGGCCGCCGGTGAGGAACAGCATGACACCGGCCTGCACAAGATCAAAGGCGAGATGCAGCGCGAGATCGGCGCCTTGCAGGCGCGATTGCCGCCCATAAAGCGTGACAAGGCCAAGATTGAGCACCGCCGAAGCGGCGAGGGCTGCGATTAACGACGGCCAGAGCAGCGGATAGCCGAGCCAGAGGCCAACAACGATGAGCGTGATGAACTGGCCGCCGATGGCAATCCAGCGCAGGATCGCAAGCGTGCGGACCTTAACGCCGGGGCTATTAAAGGCAGCGGCGGCAATTGATGGAACTTCCATATCGGCCTTTTAGCGGGTCACGGGGTGCGCGGCCATGCGGCAGATGGGCTGATCGAGCTAAATGGAGGGGCCTTGCGCGGCGCGGGCTTTTTTGACCGGCACGGCTTCGAAGCGCTTGGCGATGGCGGCGGCGCGCGGATCGGCGAGGGCGGCATCACGCGCTGTCCGGCCGCTATTGTCGGAGATATCGGGGCTGGCGCCGGCGGTGAGCAGCATCTCGACGATCTGTAGATCGCGGCCCTGCACGGCCATGAGCAGCGCTGTTTCACCGAGCCTGTTCTGGAGATCGGGCTGGGCCTTGACGCGGACGAAGAGATTAACCCCCTCGGCCCAGCGCGCGATGCTGGCGAGCATCAGCGCTGTGTTCCCGTCCCGATCCTTCAGATTGATATTAGCGCCATATTTGAGCATGAAGCCGACCCAGGGCAGATCGGCGCGGCGGGTGGTGATGTGGAGGCCGCCCTCCCCGGTATCAGCATCGCGGGCGTTGATGATCGTGGTGCCAGGCTTTTCGGCCAGCTCAGTTGCCTTGTTGACGTCCTTGTCCTTGACGGCCTTGATGAAGCTGTAGCTGTCGGAATATTGGGCGGCGGCCGGGGCGGCGGCGGCGAAGGCCACAGCAATGGCCAGCGGGGCATGGCAAAGGCCGAATTGGAACGAGCGCTTCATAATCAACTCCTAAGGCCGGTGCGCCGCATCGACAACGCGGGCGGCACGGCTTATTTCGCGGATATGACATGGCATAGCGACAGCAACCGGCGATGAACAGGCTCCTGAAGCGGGTGCGGGTGATAGCGCTGGTTGCGCTTGTGGCACTTGCGGGGTGGCTTGGCTGGCAGCAATTCGGCGGGCAGCAAATGGTCACTCGACAGGCACCCGAGGGCAATCTGGCGGGGAGCACGCTGGGCGGCGCCTTTTCGCTGGTCAACCAGGATGGGGAGGCGCTGAGCGAGGCCGACTTCAAGGGGCAATGGCGGCTGATGTACTTTGGCTATACATTCTGCCCCGATGTATGTCCGACCGACATGGCGGTGATCGGGCGGGCGATGGCGACGTTTGAAGGCGTCAACAAGGGACTTGCCGCCACGGTGACGCCGATCTTCATCACGGTTGATCCGGCGCGCGATGTGCCGGTGGCGATCAAGCCGTTTGTGCGGGCTTTTCATCCGCGCTTTGTCGGGCTGACCGGCAGCGAGGCGCAGGTGGCGGCGGCGATGAAGACCTTCGGGATTTATGCGCGCAAGGTGGAGACGCGCGAAAGCCGGGACGCTGCGAACAGGGGTGAGGCGGCGAATTATCTCGTCGATCATTTCGCGGTATTTTATCTTTTCGGGCCGGACGGGCAGCCAGTGGCGTTTTTGCCGCATGGCAGTGAGGCGGGCGAGGTGGCGACGATGCTGGAAACCTATGTCCGATAGGCCATCAGAACGCCCCTTTTGGGAGATGATTCCGCTCGAACGGATGACTCGAAAGGAATGGGAGAGCCTGTGCGACGGCTGTGGCAAATGCTGCGTCCACAAGCTTGAAGATGAGGAAACCGACGAAATCTTTCATACCAATGTGGCGTGCCGGCTGCTCGATGTGAAAACCGCGATGTGCAGCGATTATGCCAACCGCAAGGCGCATGTGCCCGAATGTGTGCGGCTGACGCCGGCGAAGCTGGATGACATCGAATGGCTGCCGGACAGCTGCGCCTATCTGCGCGTGCGGCGCGGACAGGGGCTGGCGGACTGGCACCCGCTGGTATCGGGCGACCCTGATTCGGTGCGCCGGGCGGGGATTTCGGTGGCGGGGAAAGTGATATCGGAACTCGATGCAGGCGACCTTGAGAATCATATTATAGAGAATGAACTTTGAGGCTTTTCGCACGGCTGCCCGATATGGTGGTGGTGAACGGACAGGCGCTGCCGCTGGTGGCGACCCGATATAGGGCTGCGCGGGCGATCCGCCTCAAGCCCTGCGCGATTTCAGGGGCGATCAAGCTGAGCCTGCCGGCGCGCGGCGGGGTGCGTGAGGCGCTGGACCTGATCGAGAGCCACAGAGGCTGGCTGGCCGCTCAGGTGGCGAAATGGCCTGCGCCGGTGCCGTTTGCGCCCAGCGCGCTGGTGCCCTTCGATGGCGGGACATTGCTGATCGACTGGGAGCCTTCGCGCGGTTTACGGGTGATGCGCGAGGGCGACCGTCTGCTGGTCGGCGGGCCTTCAGCGGGGATATCGGACAGGGTGAGGCGCTGGCTGACCGCACAGGCGCGCACACGGCTTGTGCTGGAAACCGCGCGGCAGGCGGCGCGGGTAGGGCGGCCGGTCAACCGCGTGGCGCTGAACGATCCGGCCGGGCGCTGGGGCAGCTGCAACGCGCGCGCCGGCAGCATCAACTATTCCTGGCGGCTGATGCTGGCGCCCGCCTGGGTGCGGGATTCGGTGGTGGCGCATGAAGTGGCGCATCTCGTCCACCCCAACCACGGGCGCGACTTCTGGGCGCTGGTGGCGACCCTCGACGGCCGGGAAGCCGAGAGCAAACGATGGCTGGCGCGGCATGGGCGGGGGCTGCATCTGGTGGGGCGGCCCCCGGCGGTGGCCTCAGGCCAGTAGCGCGCAGGCGCCGGCTTCGGCAGGCGGGCTGGCGTGGCGCATGAGGGTGAAGAGTTCGCGGCCCAAGCCCTGAGGCTGGGGCGGCGGCGGGGCTGGCGTGCGGCGGGCGAGATCGGCGGGGGTGCTGAGGGTGCCGGTGTGGGCGCAGAGTGTGATGATATCGCCGTCCTGGAGCTGCGCCAATGGTCCGCCGGCATGGGCTTCGGGAGTGAGGTGGATGGCGGCGGGGACTTTTCCGGATGCGCCGGACATGCGGCCATCGGTGATGAGGGCGACGCGGTGCCCACGGTCTTGCAGCAGGCCGAGGGTGGGGGTGAGTTTGTGCAGCTCGGGCATGCCGTTGGCGCGGGGGCCCTGGAAGCGGACGGCGACGATGACATCACGGTTGAGCTCACCGGCCTTGAAGGCGGCGAGGACGGCATCCTGATCGGTGAAGACGCGGACGGGGGCGGTGATGGTATGTCGGTCGTCGGGGATGGCGCTGGTCTTGATGATGGCGCGGCCGAGGTTGCCGGTGAGCAGGCGCAGGCCGCCTTCGGGGCTGAACGGGGTTTGCACAGGCGCGAGGACGGCAGCGTTTTGCGTGGTGGCCGGGCCTTGCGTCCATTCGAGGGTTTCGCCGGTCAGGGTGGGCGTTTTGGTCCAGTCGGTGAATGGCCCGGCGATCGTGTTTATGTCGGGGTGGGCGAGGCCGGCGCCGATGAGCTCGGCGATGACGAAGGCCATGCCTCCGGCACTGTGAAAGGCGTTAACGTCGGCGCTGCCGGCGGGATAGACATGCGCGATGGTGGGGGTGACGCGCGAGAGATCGTCGAAATCCTGCCAATCGATGATGAGGCCGGCGGCGCGGGCGATGGCGGGGAGGTGGATGGCGTGATTGGTGCTGCCGCCGGTGGCGAGAAGCCCGGTAATGGCATTGACGATGGAGCGGGCATCGACGAGGCGACCGAGTGCCTTGGCGGGATTGCCGGCATTAGCGACGGCCTGATGCATGGCGGCGCGGGTGATGGCGGTGCGCAGCGATGTGCCGGGATTGACGAAGCTGCTGCCGGGCAGCTGAAGCCCCATCATTTCGAGGAACATCTGGTTGCTGTTGGCGGTCCCGTAGAAGGTGCAGGTGCCGGGGCTGTGATAGGATTGGGATTCGGCTTCGAGTAGCTCCGATTGGGTGGCGAGGCCGGCGGCGGCGCGCTGACGGACGGCGGCTTTATCCTTGTTGGGCAGGCCGGAGCGCATCGGGCCGGAGGGAATGAACAGGGCGGGGAGATGACCGAAGCGCAAGCTGGCGATGAGCAGGCCGGGGACGATCTTGTCACAGATGCCGAGCAGGACTGTGGCTTCGAACATGGCGTGGGAGAGGGCGACCGCCGTGCTCATGGCGATGACATCGCGGCTGAGCAGGGACAGCTCCATGCCGGCTTGGCCCTGGGTGACGCCATCGCACATGGCCGGCACGCCGCCAGCGACCTGCGCTGTGCCGCCGGCTTCCCGGGCGAAGAGCTTGAGCGCCTCGGGGTAACGGGCATAGGGCTGATGCGCCGAGAGCATGTCGTTATAGGCGGTGACGATGCCGATGTTGGGGGCTTGGCCGCTGCGGATGGCGGACTTGTCTTCGAGGGCGGCGGCAAAGCCGTGCGCGAGATTGGAGCAGCTGAGCTGGCCACGGCGCAGGCCCTGCTCGGTCTCATGGTCGATGAGGCCGAGATAGGCGGCGCGGGGGCCGGCGGAGCGGGCGATGATGCGGTCTGTTACCGCCATCAAGACGGGATGGAGCGGCATCAGTTGTTGATCGCTTCCTTGGGGTAGGTACCCCAGAGATGGGCGCGCAGGATGAAGCCCGAGCGGCCCTGATTGGACACGCGGCACCAGACATCTTCACACAGCGTGATGTTGACGATGGTGCCCGGCTCGATGCGCCAGGCGATGCGGGCGCGGGTGTTGGGGGCGACATAGAGGATGCGCTCCTCATCGCGGACAAGCGCGGTGCGGGTACCGGTGAGCAGCGCCTTGTTCATCCAGCCTGTGGTGCCATCAGAATCACGAACCTGTCGCCAGACGCCATATTCCCGAACGATTTCGAGGGGCAGGCCTTTGCGCTTATATTCCCAGAGGATAGGGAAGCGGATATCATCGGGGCCAGCGCGCATCATCGCCTGATTGGACTTGAGCGAGACGAAACGCGGCACTGGGAAGCTGGTGGTGCCATCGGCGCGCTCCTGCGCTGCGGCTGGTGCTGCAACAGCTAGCGGGAGGGCGAGAAAGAGGATTGGCAGAAGATGGCGCATGGTTGCTGTCTTGACGCACGCGGAGGCTGCGGGCAAGCCTTGGCGCATGGCTTCATCCTCTTCGCGCCCTCGCCCCAAGGTGATCGTGACCCGCCGGCTTCCGCAGCCTGTGGAAACGCGGATGGCCGAACTGTTTGATATCGAGCTGAACCTGGACGATGCGCCGATGAGTGCGACAGCACTCGCCGATGCGGCGGCGCGCTGCGAGGTGCTAGTGCCGACGGTGACTGACGAGATTGATGCGGCGGTTATCGAGGCCGGGGCGGCGGGTGGTCGGCTAAAGCTGATGGCAAATTTTGGCGTGGGGGTGGATCATATCGATCTGAAGGCGGCGCGGGCACACAAGATTGCGCTGACAAACACGCCGGGTGTGCTGACCGATGACACGGCAGACATGGTGATGGCGCTGATCCTCTCGGTGCCTAGGCGGCTGGCCGAGGGCGAGAAGATCGTGCGGGCCGGTCAATGGCAGGGCTGGAGCCCGACAGGCATGCTGGGCCACCGCATTACGGGCAAGCGGCTGGGGATAATCGGCATGGGGCGGATCGGCCGCGCTGTCGCGACGCGGGCGCGGGCTTTTGGCCTGACGGTGCATTATCACAACCGCCACCGGCTGCCCGCCGAACTGGAGGGTGAGCTGGAAGCAACATGGTGGGAAAACCTTGATGCCATGCTGGCGCGGGTGGACTTCATCACGCTCAATTGCCCGCATACGCCCGAGACGCACCATCTGCTCGATGCGCGGCGCTTCGCGCTGATGCAGCGCCATGCCTATGTGATCAACGCGGCGCGCGGCGAGATTCTGGACGAGAACGCGCTATGCGAGGCGCTGGCGGCGGGGACGATTGCCGGGGCCGGGCTCGATGTGTTCGAACGCGAGCCGGCGGTGGACCCGAGGCTGCTCGATCTGCCCGGCGTGGTGCTGCTGCCGCATATGGGCAGCGCCACTTTTGAGGGCCGGCAGGCGATGGGCGAGAAGGTGATCGCCAATATCCGGGTTTGGGCGGACGGGCATCGGCCGCCGGATCTGGTCAGGGAAGAGTGGGTTTAGTGCAGCGCGGCGAGATTTAGCGAAGCTAAATCGAGACTCGCGCAAGCTCGGCCAGCGAGGCGGCTGGCCCTCCGCCAGCCGAACTCGTCTGACGTCATGACGCGGCTTTGCCGCGGCCCCTCCCCTCCCCGCCCGGAAAAAACATTCCCTCCAGCTGTAAGATCGGGGCGGCAGACGGCGAACTTCTCACCATGAAACTCATGCTCTCCGTGTTCACCGCTACCGGGCTGCTTCTGGCAGCCCCCGCCGTCGCAGGCCCGGTGGTGGTGGAACTTTACCAGAGCCAGGGCTGCTCATCCTGTCCGCCGGCGATTGCCAATGTGAACGCGCTGGCGGCGCGCGACGATGTGCTGCCGCTGATGTTTGCGGTGACCTATTGGGACCGGCTGGGGTGGAAAGACGTATTCGCCCAGCCTGCTTTTACGGCGCGGCAATGGGATTATGCCAAGGGGCTGGGCAACGCCAATGTCTGGACGCCGCAAGTGGTGGTGAATGGCACGGCGACGGTGATCGGCAGCCGCAAGCCCGAGCTTGATTCATTGATTGCCAAGGCGGCGGCGCGGCAATCAGCGGGGCCGGTGGTGACGATTTCAGGGAGCACAGTGTCGGTTGCGGCTGGCACTGGCGCGAAGGCGGCGGATGTCTGGCTGGTGCATTATGACCCGCGGACGCTGACTGTGGCGATCAAGGCTGGCGAGAATGGCGGGCGCACCCTGCCCCACCGCAATGTAGTGACCGGGCTGACCCGGATAGGCCGCTGGACGGGAACACCACTGACGCTCGAGGTGCGTGCGACACCGGAGGGCCAGCGCGCCGCAGTGCTGCTTCAAAATGGCGTGGGTGGCGCGATTATCGCTGCAGCGCGCGATTAGGCGCCTGTCAGTATCCTATCAACCAGCTGCTTGACGGTGGGGACGAAGCCGTTCGAGTAAAAGGGATCGGAGGCGAAGCGATAGGCGCTGTGGCCGCCGAACATCAGATTTTTCTCGGTATCACCGCCATGAGCGATGTCCTGCAGGGTCTTCTGGATGCAGAAGCTGCGCGGGTCGGCAAGGCGGCCGGTGCTGTTGCCCTCGGTATCGGCCCAGCTGGAAAAGGCGCATTGGCTGAGGCAGCCCATGCAATCGGCCTGATCCTTGCGGATGGTGGTCTTGTCGGACGCGGTGACGAAGACGAGGGTGTTGTCGGGGGTTTTAAGGGCTTCGGTGAAGCCTGCACCATGCCAGCCGCGGGCGTGCAGCAGATCATCGCGGGTCACCCAGTATTTCTTGGCGCCGACACCGACATCGAGCTGGAACGCATGATCGCCGGTCGCGGTGGTGGAAAAGGCGATCTGCCGCTCCGAACGCGCTTCGAGATCGCGCAGGAAAGGATTGCGCACGGCCGATGAATAAAAGCCTGTGGGCGAGAATTGGTGAAGCAGGATGTCGCCCTTTTCAAGCGTCATCAGGCGCTGCTTCCAGCCATCGGGAATCGGGCTTTCCTGGGTGAGCAGCGGCCTTGTGCCGAACTGGAACACGATGGTGCCAAGCTCGGGATTGTCGAGCCAATTGGTCCATTCATCGAGACGCCAGACGCCGCCGGCCATGATGATCGGGATGGAATCGGGGATGCCTGCTTCGCGCATGACGCCGCGCAGATCGCGGACACGCGGATAGGGATCCTGCGGCTTCAGTGGGTCTTCGGCATTTGACAGGCCATTATGACCGCCGGCGAGCCATGGATCTTCATAGACCACTGCCCCCAGCCATTCTGCGGCCTTGCTGTAGGCGCGCTTCCACAGCGCGCGAAAGGCGCGGGCGCTGCTGATGATCGGATAATAATGCACCCCATAATGCGCCGCGATCTCGGAGAGCTTATAGGGCATGCCGGCGCCGCAAGTGACGCCGTTGACCATGCCCTTGGTGCGTTCGAGCACGCCGTGGAGGACACGCTGGGCGCCGCCCATCTCCCACAGCACGTTGATGTTGATGGCGCCGATGCCGCGCTGAAGCTCGGTCGAGGCCATTTCATAGGCCCGCGTAACCTGCTGGACCGCCCCTTCGATGGCATAATCCACCAGCTCTTCATGACGTTCGCGGCGGGTGAGCGCCTGATAGACCTGCGGGATGATCTTGCCGGTAGGATCATAGCTGTCGGCATTCACGGCCGAGATTGTGCCGACACCGCCGGCCATGGCCCATGCGCCCGACGACATATGGTTGGTTGCCGCCACGCCCTTGCCGCCTTCGACCAGCGGCCATACCTCGCGGCCGCCCATGGAGATCTGGCGGATACCCTGCAGAATTGTCATTTGGCCCTTCCCTTTGGCGCACTCAATGCGAGGGGATGGCCGGCAATGCAAGCGGTAGCGTTGCGGGTGTGTCGATCAGACGGCTTCGGCTTCCGGCTCGTGATTGCTGGCGCGCCATTCCGGGGGCGGATCAACCTCATCGGAAATGACGTGAAAACGCTTGAGATCGGCCGTGCCGAAGGCGGTGGACAGCGCCACATCGGCAGCATCTCGGCCAACGGCGATGAGTACGCGGCCATGACGCGGCACGACGTGCCGGGCATCGACATCCCACCAGCGGCCGCCGAGCCAGACCTGAGTCCAGCCCGAGACATCCTGCGGGCCGGCCACGCGCGGCCAGCGGATATCACCGAGCCAGCCGGTGGCATAGCGCGCAGGAATGTGCATGGCGCGACACAAGGCGACCGACAAATGCGCGAAATCGCGGCAGACGCCCTCACCTTCCTGCCAGGCATCGAAAGCGCTGCGATCAGCGCGGGCGCGTTTATAATCGAAGCGGATATGGCGCTGAACATAGGTGAGGATGGCCTCGACGCGTGGCCAGCCTTCAGCCAATCCGCCGAACAGCGACCAGGCGAGGCTGGAGAGCTTGTCGACCTCACAATATCGGCTGGTGAGCAGGAAGATGAGCACATCATCGGGCAGCTCGGCGATGGCGTGCTGAGGGACGCCGATAGGAAGCGGCTCCGGCGTATCGGCGGACAGGACGCGGAAATCCGACCGGAAACCGATGCTCCCGGCGGGCGCTGTCAGGCGGTGGACGCGATTGCCGAAGCTGTCGATATAGCTTCGAACCGGCACGTCCGGGGTGACGGTGAGGCTGTCATCGCTGAGGCGGCGGGATTCGATTCTGGGGTGCAGGCTGAGCATCATCAGCAGCTCAGTCGGTTCAGGGCAGTGATATTGAATGTCGAATCCGACACGGAGCTGCATGCGGTCGCCTCTTGCTGGCGGCCGCAGTCCATCGGGGCTCGATGCGCGGTGCGGCTACCGGGGGTAACGGCGGCGGGGGTGGAAGGTTCCCCGCCGCTGTTTGCGCCCATGAAAACAAGCGCCAATCACGGTTGCAGGCGTCAGTAGCGCGCGCGCAGGGTCAGCCGTGCGGCGCGGGGGCCGCCCGTGGAGATGTTGTTATCGGTATGGGCGGTCGGGAAATAGCCGGTGTTGAACAGGTTTTCGATGTTGATCTGGGCTTGCAGGCCGTCGGTCAGCTTGAGAAAGACCGCGCCATCGAGGCGGGTATAGGCGGGCAGCAGGACCCGGTTGCTGACCGAGGTGAAGCTGGCGCCCTGATGGGTGATGCCAAGGCCCAGGCCGAACTGCTCCGAAAGATCGTGGCGGGTCCAGAGCGAGGCCTGAAACTCGGGCACCAAAGGCACTTTGGTGCCGGCCGGTGCCGCGGCAGTGGTGGTGCGGATTTCAGCACTTTGCAGCGCGAGGCCGGCCTGAAGGTTCCAGCCCTTGGCGAGCGCGCCCTGAAGCGACACTTCGGCACCTTCGCTGCGTTGGGCGCCGGTAAGCACGATCTGGCCGGCGACCGGGCCGGCGGCCCGCGTGTTGGTGCGGTCGATCCGATAGAGTGCCACTGAGAGGTTGAGCGCGGGGGTAATATCCCATTTCGCACCTGCCTCGTAATTCTGGAAGCGCTCCGGTTCAAGGGCGGCGGTGGTGACATCGAGACTGGTGAACTGATCCCCCGATTGCGGCAGATAGGAGCGGCTGAAACTGCCATAGAGAGAGGCGTTCTCCACCGGCTTGAGCACCACGCCGACGCGCGGTGACCACAGGCTGTCGGTGCGCTGGAAGACAGCGCCGCTGAGGCGGTTGGTGACATCGAGCGTGAACTGGTCATGCCGCAGGCCGACAAGCAGCTGCACATGATCACCAAGGCTGATCTGATCCTGCACAAAGACGGCGGCGATGTTGGCGCGGCTGGCGTTGATGCGATTGCCGGGGCCATCGCGTAGCGAAAAGGCAGGCGGCACGAAGGGATCGGTGAGAATGACGGGCACGCGGGTGACAGTGCCGGTCTCGCCAAAAAAGCCGACCCGGCGCTGACTGACCGTGGACTGACGGCCAAGCTCAAAGCCGGCAAGGATGACATGGCCGATGCTGCCGGTGCGGGGGGTCCAGATGAGGTCGGTCTGTGTGAAGAGGTTCTCACGGGCGGTGATGTCTGAATAGGCTTCAACGCTGAATTGGCCGCTGGTCACCGGCGTGACTGGGAAGAGGTTGGTGTAGAATTTGTCGTAATCGGCGAAGCGGCTACGGTTGCGGAGTCTGAGGTTTTCGGTGAGCGGAAGATCGAGCGACAGCGTGAGGGCATCGACATTGACGCCGGCGCGGTTGCGGTCTGAATCGCCGAAGAAAGTATCCCGGAAACCCTGAAGCGGGCGGCCATCGGCCGAGGGGATGCCGCGATCGGTGGTGCGCTCATCCTCGAAATGTTCATAGCCGAGGACGAGGCTGCTGCTGCCGAGCTTGATGGCGGCGGTGGGGTTGAGGCCCCAGCGCTGGAGATCGAAAGCCTGACGGTGATTGGCGCCGTCTTCATAAAAGGCGTTCAGCCGCACGCCGACGACATGGGACAGGGGCTGGCTGATATCGCCGGCGACGCGCCAGGCGCCCCAAGTGTCGACGCCGAGATCGCCGCCGCGAAATTCGGTGTCGAGCGGGGTTTTTGTGACCCGGTTAATGACGCCGCCGCCGCCGCCACGGCCGAAGATCATGGCATTGGGGCCTTTAAGGATTTCGAGCCGCTCGACATTATAGAAATCGCGGAAATACTGGACGTCATCACGAAGGCCGTCGACGAAGAAATCGGCGGTGGAATTGCTGCCACGGATGACGGTCTGATCGCGGTTGCCTTCGCCCTGAGCGGCGACGGTGCCGGGGATGTAACGCAGGGCATCGGTGATCGAGAGCAGCGCCTGATCGTCGATGCGCTGGCGCGAGAGGAAGTCGACGGTTTGCGGGACATCGATGAGCGAGGTGGGGGTGCGGGTGGCGCTTTCGGTGCTGGCGATCTTGTACCCCGGATCGCGGACGCCGGTGACGATGATGGTGGCATCAGCCACCTCGGCCTCGAATGCGCTGGCAGGTGCTGCGAGGGCCAGGAGGGATATGGCGAAAAGCAGATTGGAACGCATCGAAACACCTTGCGAATGAATATCAATATCTGTGTTATTGAGAAGCATTCGCGATATTGCAAGCGTAAAAAGTGATAGGGCAAAAAAAGGGGCCGCTCCGGATGGAGCGACCCCTTTCAAACCACAAGGTTCAGTTTTTGTACGAGATGATCAGTCGCGCGGGCCGGTCAGGAAATCAGGCAAGCTGCCGCCACCTTCGGCATCGGCACGCGGCGCACGCTCTTCACGCGGGCCACGGTCTGTCCGTGGGCCACGATCATCACGGCGGGGGCCACGGTCGTCGCGGCCACGGTCATCACGGCGGGGGCCACGATCATCACGGCCACGATCGTCGCGGCGGGGGCCACGGTCGCTGCGGGGACCGCGATCATCGCCACCTTCACGCGGCGGGCGCGTATCTTCGAGTTCCGCGCCTGTTTCCTGATCGACAAGGCGCATCGACAGGCGGACCTTACCGCGATCATCGATGCCGAGCACCTTGACCTTGACCTGCTGGCCTTCGATCAGGACTTCCTTGACCACGGCGACACGCTCATTCTTGATTTCAGAGATGTGGACGAGGCCATCGCGCGCACCCATGAAATTCACGAAGACACCGAAATCGACCATCGAGACGACCTTGCCGGTGTAGATCTTGCCGACTTCAGGCTCTTCGACGATGCCGAGGATCCAGGCCTTGGCGGCGTCGATCTGGGCGGGATCGGATGAGGCGATCTTGACCGTGCCGTCATCCTCGATATTGACCTTCGCACCGGTAGTGGCGACGATCTCGCGGATGATCTTGCCGCCGGTGCCGATGACATCGCGGATCTTCGCCTTGTCGATCTGGAAGCTCTCGATGCGCGGGGCATGCGCCGACATTTCGGTGCGCGTCGTGTCGAGCGCCTTGGCCATTTCACCCAGAATATGGGCGATGCCCTGTTTGGCCTGCGCCAGAGCGACCTTCATGATTTCCTCGGTGATCCCGGCGATCTTGATGTCCATCTGAAGCGCTGTCACGCCCTGCGAGGTACCGGCGACCTTGAAGTCCATGTCACCCAGATGATCTTCGTCACCCAGAATGTCCGAGAGGACCGCGAACTTCTTGCCCTCAAGGATGAGGCCCATGGCGATGCCGGCGACCGGACGGACCAGCGGCACACCAGCATCCATCAGCGCCAGCGAGGCACCGCAGACCGATGCCATCGACGAGGAACCGTTGGACTCGGTGATATCCGACAGGACCCGCACGGTGTAGGGGAAATCCTCTTTCGACGGCAGCATCGGATGGACAGCACGCCAGGCGAGCTTGCCATGACCGACTTCGCGGCGACCCGGCGCGCCGAAGCGGCCGACTTCACCAACCGAATAGGGCGGGAAGTTATAGTGCAGCATGAAGCGCTCATAGCGCAGGCCATCAAGGCCATCGATCATCTGCTCGGCGTCCGAGGTGCCGAGCGTTGTGGTGACGATCGCCTGGGTTTCACCACGGGTGAACAGGGCCGAACCATGGGTGCGCGGCAGGAAGCCGACTTCCGAAACGATGGGGCGGACGGTCTTGGTGTCACGGCCATCGATGCGGCTGCCGTCCTTGAGGATGGCGCCGCGAACAATCTCGGCTTCCAGCTTCTTGAATAGCTTGCCGGCCTTTTGCTGGGTCGCTGAATCAGCATCGGCGAACAGCGGCTTGGCCTTTGACTTGGCATCGGCCAGCGCCTGCTGGCGCTCGGACTTCTGCGTGAGCTTGTAGGCGGCGGTGATGTCCTTGCCGACAGCCTTTTTGATGGTGGCGAGCATGGCACTATCATCGGCGATCTTGAGTTCCCAAGGCTCTTTGGCAGCCTTTTCAGCGAGATCGATTATCGCATTGATGACGGGCTGGATGCCGCGGTGCGCGAACATGACGGCGCCGAGCATTTCGTCCTCCGAAAGCTCCTTGGCTTCGGATTCGACCATCATCACGGCGTCATGCGTGCCGGCGACGACGAGATCGAGCCGGCCGGCGGCAATCTGCGCCTTGGTCGGGTTGAGGACATATTCACCCTCGACGAAGCCGACGCGGGCGGCGGCGATGGGCCCCATGAAGGGCACGCCCGACAAGGTGAGCGCTGCGGACGCGGCGACCATGGCAACCATGTCGGCCTCGTTCTCGCCGTCATAGCTCAGGACCTGAGCGATAACGTTGATCTCGTTGTAAAAGCCTTCGGGGAACAGCGGACGCAGCGGGCGATCGATGAGGCGCGAGGTGAGCGTCTCATGCTCGGTGGCGCCGCGCTCACGCTTGAAGAAGCCGCCCGGAATACGGCCGGCGGCGGAGAACTTCTCCTGATAATGCACGGTCAGGGGGAAGAAATCCTGCCCCTCCTTGACCGATTTGGCGGCGGTGACGGCGCACAGCACAACGGTTTCGCCATAGGTGGCGAGGACGGCGCCATCAGCCTGACGGGCAACCTTGCCGGTCTCAAGCTTCAGGGTGCGGCCACCCCATTCAATTTCTACGGTCTGGATATCGAACATTTTGGTCTTTCTGTCAGCCCTTGGCCGAATTGCCTTGGGCGGCCTGTTGCGCCTGCATGCCCATGATGCGGCGCGATGCCCGGTGCCGACGCCCATCGCCGGCCTGCCGGAAAAACGAACGGCCCCGCGTTGGCAGGGCCGTTCAGGAAAGGGCTTACTTGCGCAGGCCCAATTTAGCGATGATGTCAGCATAGCGCTGCTGATCGATCTTCTTGAGATAATTCAGCAGCGAACGACGCTTGTTGACGAGCACCAGCAGGCCACGACGCGAATGATTATCCTTGGCGTGGGTCTTGAAATGCTCGGTGAGATTGGAAATGCGCTCCGAAAGGATGGCGACCTGAACTTCCGGGGACCCGGTGTCATTGGCGCCGCGCGCATTGGAACTGATAACTTCGGCCTTACGGTCTGCTGCAATCGACATCGGTTACTCCTTCAAATCAGACGTTGAACCCGCGCAGGACCCGGACCACATTCTGGTCGATCTCGACAAGCGCCACGGGAACAGGGCCGAGGCAGGCGAGATAGGTGCCGGGAGAGGCGGGGTGTCCCGTCAGCTTGCGCCCCTGTCGGAGTGCCGCCGCCTGATCGGGATCGATATGCAGAGCCGGGATGTCGTCCAGCCCCGCCATCAGTGGCAGGATGACCTGTTCTGGGGCATGCTCCTGCACCAGAGCGGCCAGAATGTCCAGTGATATCGCCTGCGCAAGCCCGAACGGGCCGGCCTTTGTGCGGCGGAGCATCGTGACATGGCCGACGGTGCCGAGCGCGCAGGCAAGGTCCCGCGCCAGGCTGCGGATATAGGTGCCCTTGGAGACGCTGGCCGACAGCGTGGCGCTGTCTGGCGTGGTGGCGATAAGGGTCAGGCTGTGGACGGTGATGTGCCGCGTGGCGAGCGTCACGGTTTCCCCGGCGCGGGCGAGGGCATAGGCGCGCTGGCCATCGACCTTGAGCGCGGAATAGGCCGGCGGCACCTGCGCGATGGCGCCGGTGAAGCGGGGGAGCATGGCCGCGACATCGCCCGGCGCCGGGCGGACGGGGGACGTTCTGATGACCTCGCCCTCGGCGTCTTCGGTGGCGGTGGCGGCGCCCCATTGCACGGTGAAATCATAGCCTTTGGTGGCATCGAGCATGCGGCCAGCGAGCTTTGTGGCTTCGCCAAGCGCTATCGGCAGGACACCGGTGGCGAGCGGATCGAGCGTGCCGCCATGGCCGATCTTGGGCTTGGGCAGGCCGGCCTGACGCAGGATGCGCTTGACGGCGGCGACGCCCTGCGCGCTCGACAGGCCCAGCGGCTTATCGAGGATGATCCAGCCGTCGAGGCTCACATCTCGGCCCTGAGCGCGCCCGATTCCTCGCCGGGGAGAAGGCTGAAGATCGCCGTATCGCGCAGATGGCCGGTCCAGGTGAGCTTGTTGCGGCGCAGAACGCCTTCTTGCTTGGCGCCGAGCTTGCGCACGGCGGCTTGCGAGCGCGTGTTGCGAACATCGACATCGAAATGGATGCGGATAACGCCGCAGTTGCGGGCATGAGCGATCATCAGCGCCTTCATGGCTAGATTGAAGCGGCCGCCGCGCACGCCGGGTGCTATAAAGGTGAAGCCGATCGCAACGCTACGGCTTGGCTCGTCCCAGCCATACCAGCTGGTGCAGCCGACCATCGCATCGCTGTCGAACACGGCATAGGCGCGATTTGTGCTGGCTGTGAGGCGAGCAAGCCCGGCTTCGAACTCATCCCCATGGAGCGAGACCGAGTATATCGACCAGATGTCAGTGTCTTGGGCGCAAACACTGCGCAGCGGCTCGGCGTGGCGGGCGATATCGAAGCGATCAAGCCGGACGCGGCTGTTCGATAGCGGCACATGCAACGCCTCAATCAGCGTCGTCATGCTCATCGGCCAGTGGCACGGGCTTGGGCTCGGGCGGGATGAGATCGCGCGCGATGCCGGGGCGCTTCAATACAGCGTCGATGCGGGCGCCGGCGTCGAAGCTCTCATCGGGGCGGAAGCGCAGATCGGGCGTGTATTTGGTGGCGAGGCGGCGGGCGACTTCACCGCGCAGGAACTTGGCATGGCCCGCCAGCGCCTTGACCACGGCCTGATCATCACCGCCGGCCAGCGCCTTCACAAACACCGTGGCGTGCCGGATATCCGGTGACATGCGGACCTCCGATACGCTGACGATGCTGCGCGCGATCAGCTCGTCGCGCAGATCCCCGCGCCCGATGACTTCAGCGAGCGCATGGCGAACCTGCTCGCCGATGCGGAGCAGGCGGACCGAGCGGCCCTGGGCATCGGGGGTGGAGCGCGCCATTTACAGGACGCGTTCGCGGCTCTCGACTTCGTAGGTTTCAACGACGTCGCCGGCCTTCACATCCGAGGAGTCGGCTAGCGTGATGCCGCACTCAAGGCCGACCTTGACCTCGGGCACATCATCCTTGAAGCGCCGCAGCGTGAGGATCGAGCCGGTGTAGATGATGACATCATCACGCATGACACGCGCCCTGAGCGCCTTTTTGATATAACCCTCGGTGACGCGGATACCGGCGGCCTTGCCGGTTTTGCCGGCCTGGAACACATCGAGCACCAGCGCGCGACCAACGACGGTCTCGTGCATCTCGGGGCCGAGCTGGCCGGCCATGGCCGCCTTCACATCGTCCACCAGATCATAGATGACGTCATAATATTTCAGCGCCACGCCGTCCCGCTGGGCGGCCTCGCGCGCCTTGGCATTGGCGCGCACGCCAAAGCCGATGATCGGCGCACCCGAAGCCCGGGCCAGCGTCACATCGCTCTCGGTGATCCCGCCGACTGTGGCGAGCAGCACCTTGGCGCGGATGAGATCGGTCGAGATCTTGTTGACCGCCCCGGCAATGGCTTCCGCCGAGCCTTGCGTATCCGCTTTGATGACCAGCGGATATTCAGCAACCTTGGCAGCGCGCAGCACCGAGAACATCGTCTCGAGATTGGCGGGCTCCTGAGCAGTGCGCTTGGCGTTGGCGAGGCCGGCACGATAATCCGCCACTTCGCGGGCGCGCGCTTCGCTCTCCACGACGGTGACCGGATCACCCGCCAGCGGCACGCCGGTGAGGCCGAGCACTTCGACCGGCGAGGAGGGGAACGCCTCCTTGACCTGCTTACCCTGATCGTTGGTCAATGCGCGGACCTTGCCCCACTCCTGGCCCATGACGAAGATATCGCCCTGCTTGAACGTGCCACGACGGACGAGGACGGTGGCGAGCGCGCCCTTGCCCTTGTCCAGCTTGGCCTCGATAACCGTGCCTTCTGCAGCGCGGTCGGGATTGGCCTTCAGCTCCATGACTTCGGCCTGAAGCAGGATCTTCTCGATCAGTTCGTCGAGCCCGGTCTTGGCAACAGCGGAAACTTCCACATCCTGCACATCGCCGCCCATCTCTTCGACCTGCACATCCTGCTGGAGAAGATCGGTGCGGATCTTGGCGGCGTTGGCGCCGGTCTTATCCATCTTGTTGATGGCCACGATCATCGGAACGCCGGCTGCCTTGGTGTGTTTGATCGCCTCGATGGTCTGCGGCATGATGCCATCATCCCAGGCGACGACGAGCACAACGATATCGGTGACCGCCGCACCCCGGGCGCGCATGGCCGTGAAGGCTTCATGGCCCGGCGTGTCGAGAAAGGTGATCTTCTCGCCCGATTTGGTGACGATCTGATAGGCGCCGATGTGCTGGGTGATGCCGCCGGCCTCACCCTTGACGACACTGGTGCCACGCAGCGCATCGAGCAGGCTGGTCTTGCCGTGATCGACATGGCCCATGATCGTGACGACAGGTGGCCGCGCCAGCAGATGATCGTCGATATCGGCGCCGCCAACCATGCCGATCTCGACATCGGAATCGGAAACGCGGATGATATTGTGGCCGAATTCGGTCAGCACCAACTCGGCGGTGTCCTGATCGATCTCCTCATGCGCCGCGGTCGGCACGCCCATGCGAGCAAGCAGGCGGACAACATTGTTGGTGCGCTCGGCCATGCGGCCGGCCAGCTCCTGCACGGTGATGCTGTCGGGCACAGTGACATCACGAACCTGCTTGGCCTGTGACCCGAGGCGGCCACGCTCCTTCTCCCGCGAGCGGCGAAGGGCGGCGAGGCTGCGAACACGGGTTGAATCTTCGGATTCGAGCGCGCGGGTGACAGTGAGCTTGCCGGACTGGCGACGATCATCACCGCCGCGCAGCTTGCCGCCGGGCTTGGGCGCATCGGGCTTACGACCGGGAATGGCACGCACACGCATGCCATCATCATCGTCTTCCATCTCGCCAGTCGGCATTGTCGGCACCGGATCGGGCTCGGTGAGGATGCGGAGCTGCTCCTCCTCCTCACGAGCGCGCTTCTCCTCAATGCGGAGACGCTCGGTCTCGACGTTTTCGACGCGCTGCTGCTCCTCGCGGATGCGGGCTTCCTCGCCCAGACGAAGCCGCTCTTCCTCAGCCTGACGCATGAGCAGCTTGGCGCGCTCCTGCGGGGTGAGATTGCTCGGTGGTGCCGGGCGGCGGACTGGTGCGGGCGCGGGGCGTGCGGGTGCTGTCTTCGCGGCCGGTGCTGCGGCAGCAGCTGGCGCTTCGGCGGCGGGCGCCTGTTCGGGCGCCGCCTCAGGTGCGGGCGCACGGGTCGGGAGCGGGGCGCGCTCGACGGGCCGGAACATCACCGGCGGCAGCGCTGGCCGCGCAGGCTGTGGCGCGGGCGGAGCAACGGGTGCGGCAGCAGGTATGGCGGCCGCAACCGGCGCGGGGGCAGGGGCAGGGGCCGGGGCCGGGGCTGGCGCTGCTACGGGTGCCGGGGCTGGCTGCGGGGTTGGCTCGGGGGCGGGGGCGGGGACGGGATCGCCCGGGCGGTGCAGAACACGCTGGCGCTTGACCTCGACCACCACCTGCTTGGTGCGGCCGTGGCTGAACTGTTGCTTGACCTTGCCCACTTCCACCGCCTTGTTGAGGCCGAGGGGGGCGCGCATGCCAAGTTTAGGTTTGTTATCGTCACTCATCTGGTCGCGCCTAATGCCTTTCATCAGCGCCGTCGACAACTGCCGATGGCGCCTCGTCTTCAAATTCAGTCATTCCGGGGAGCGCTTTTGACCCTTGATAGGCCATTAAGCGGTCCAGCGCTGCGCTGATCCGCGTCGCGGCTCCCGCATCGACAAGCGCTGCACTTACTACATTTCCACGCCCTAAAGCCACTGACAATGTGGCGCGGTCCATGGGTAGAATCCGGCTCTGCGAGTCCGGGCAGGCGGCGCGGCGCTTCATCTCGAGCTTGCCCGAGCCATCCTCACCGGCATCCGCCACATGCAGCAGCAGTTCCACCAACCCCTTGCCGAGTGCATCGGAAATCCGCTCATGACCCCAGACCAGCAGACCGGCGCGGGCCGAGAGGCCAAGCTGATCGAGCAGACGCTTCTGCAAACCCGCGGCGATATCCTCCGCCAGTGTTGGCGACAGGGTGATCGGTGTGTGCTTGAGGGCGCGGGCGAGGCTGCCGGCGAGCTGACCGCGCGTCACTGCCTTTTCAACAAGCGCCCGGTCAGCGCGCACCCAGGCACCGCGGCCCGGCAGCTTTTCGCCAAGGTCAGCCGCCACCTGCCCGTCCGGCCCCAGGGCCAGACGGATGAGATGCTCCTTCGGCCCGCTGACGCGGGTCAGGATGCAGCGGCGTTCAGGCGTCAGGGCCGGCGCGTGAAGATCATTGTCCGCCATCCGCCGCAGCGTCCACTTCATCTGTGAACCAATGCGCGCGGGCGGCCATGATGATGCGGTTGCCATCATCCTCGGTCAGCGGCGTGTCC
>JBBRCT010000004.1:0-132605 GCA_038204585.1 Sphingomonadales bacterium | reverse complement strand
CCATGGCGCAGGATGTCGCTCAGGCTGCCGAAGAAAGCCTTGAGATCGTCGTCACCGCCCAGAAGCGCTCAGAGCGCCTGCAGGATGTGCCGGTCGCCGTCTCGGTGGTCAGCGGTGGACAGCTCGAGCGTCTCGGCGCACTCAGCCTCGAAAATGCGCAATATCTTGTCCCAGCTCTCAATTTCCGCAAGTCGGGCACCACAATCAATCAGTCGCTTTACCTGCGCGGCGTCGGCACCGCCACATTCAGCATCGCCGGTGAGCCCTCAGTCTCCACTGTGCTTGATGGCGTTGTGCTCAGCCGCGCCGGTGAAGCCTTCACCGATCTCGTCGATATCGAGCGCATCGAAGTGCTGCGGGGCCCGCAAGGCACGCTGTTCGGTAAAAACGCTTCGGCCGGTGTCGTCAGCATTGTCACCCGCCGCCCCGGCACGGAGCTCGGCGGTTTTGCAGAAGGTGGCTTCTTCTTCGCCAATGGTAATGAATACCGCGTCCGCGGCGGAATCGACCTGCCGATCGGTGACAGTGTCCGCACCCGCCTGCTCGGCTTTTATTCAGAGTATGACGGCAACATTTTCAACGATGCGCCAAACGTCAATCGCCGTGTCAACGGTACAAAGCGCTATGGCTTCCGCGCCGTCGTGGACGCCGACATCTCCGACACAGTGAAGGCGACAGTCATCGCCGATTGGCGCAAGGCAGACGATGATTGCTGCGCCGAAGTCATCGGCACCCAGCCCAGCGGCGTCGGCGCACTGGCGCTCGCTGGCATCACCTTCACCGGAGACGAAACGCGCACCGTTCGACAGAATCTCATCACGCGCACCGAGGAGGAGAGCTGGGGCCTGTCCGCACAGTTCGACATCGAACTCGGAACCCACGCCGTCACGAGCATCACCGCCTATCGCAATTATGCGAACAACGAGATTCGCGAAGGTGACTGGACAGCTCAGGCCATAGCCGGCCTGCCGCAGCTTCACGATGTAGGCCCGCAGACCGGCCATACCTTCACCCAGGAGCTGCGCCTGACCTCGCCGTCAGACTATGCCTTTTCTTATGTGTTCGGCGCTTTCTACTACCACGCCGTCACCGACCGGACTTTCACCCGTGATGTCATTCAGTGCGGTGCGGCCCCAAATCCGCTGGCTATCGTGCCCTGCGGCTCCGCCGGTGCTGCCCCCAGCACCTTCCCCACCGGCACCGCCACTTTCGGCTCGGTTTTTGATAACGTCGCTGTCTTTGGACAAGGCACTTACAAGATCAGCGACAACTTCCGACTGATCGGCGGCCTGCGCTACACAATCGACAATCTTAGCATCGATCATATCCGCCGTAGCCCACTCACCGGCCCCGGCATCGCCGCCAATTTCGATCAAGGCGTTTTCAATTCCGTCGCACCGGGCCTTATCAATGGCACGCCAACGGCTTCCAACGGCGTGCCGTTCCGCACACAGACCAGCGAAACCAACCTCTCGGGCAAAGCCGGCGCGCAATTTGATTTCAGCGATGAGGTCATGGCCTATGGAACCTGGTCGCGTGGCTATAAGGGGCCGGCCTATAACGTCTTTTTCAATCTCAGCGCCTCGGGCACCAACGTCATCGCCGCCGAGACTGTCGATGCCTATGAAGTCGGCCTCAAGAACAATCTGTTCGGAGGCAAGCTCGTCATCAACCTCGCCGCCTTCTATGCCAAATATAAAAATTTCCAGGCCAACAACCCGGATCTGATCGAAGGCGTCGTCGTCACCCGCTTCACAAATGCCGGTGATGTCAGCACTCGCGGCGCCGAGCTTGATCTGCTCGCCCGGCCAGCGCGCGATTTCAACATCTCGGGCGGCCTCGCATATACCGACGCAAGGGTCGATCAGTTCCGTGCACCCCCGGGCGCCACGGTCGTTCCGGCAGGCACACAGCTCGCCTATGCTCCCAAGTGGCGCGGGTCGCTCGGTATGGATTATACCGTGCGTACCAACGGCTTCGCCGACGTTCAGGTCTCTCTGCAAGGCAGCACCCAGTCAAGTCAGCTGTCGCTCTTCGATGCCAATCCAGCCGTCCGCGCGCTGGGCACCATCGGTGCGTACAGCCTGCTCAACGGCACCATCGCCCTCCTCGGTCAGGATGATAAGTGGAAGCTGACTTTCGTCGCCAACAATATCCTCGACAAAAGCTTCGCCGCCGCCATCACCAACGGCGGCACGGGCGGCGCATTGCGCTTTCTGATCCCGCGCGAAGCTGATCGCTACTTCGGCCTGACCGGCCGCGTAAACTTCTGACAAAAAAGACGGCCCGGCCCTCTTCAAGAAGGGCCGGGCCGCCGTCTAACCCAATCACTCGGGTCAGATTCGGATAAGCTCAGATCTTGTCGCCAGCGGCACCCTTGACCGAGCCGACGACCTTCTGCGCCTTGCCCTTGACCTGCTGCATCTCACCTTCACGCTCAAGACGCGCATTGTCGGTAGCATCGCCTGCAATTTCCTTGGCCTTGCCTGCACCCTGGTTGCCCAGACCCTTGGCCTTGTCGGTAAGTTCACCCATGAGAGGTCTCCTGATGTTATTGGTTACACCCCAATAACCTTGGACCCCGCAAATTGTTCCCTATTCGACCGAAGCCTCAATTGCGTCGATATCATCATCGCTAAGCCCGAAGTGGTGGCCCACTTCATGTACCAGCACATGCGTCACCAGCGTCTCAAGGCTGTTATCGCCCACGCACCATTCAGCCAGCAGCGGCTGCCGATAGAGAAAGATCATGTCGGGCATCGCACCCGTCGGCACGTCGCCCTTCATCCCCACATGCCGTCCGGAATAGAGCCCGAGCAGCTCCCACTCGCTCTCGCATTCCATCTCGGCCATCACCTCGGCATCAGGAAAATCCTCGATCCGCAGCACAACACCGTTGAGATGCGCCATGAACGTCGCCGGCAGCCGATCCATGGCTTGCCGCGCAAGTCGCTCGATGTCATCGATAGTAGGCGGCATGATATGCATCGCCCCCCGATAGTCGCAGCCGTCCCCAAAAGCGAGAGCAACATGATCCCCAAACTCGACGAAGCAACCCTCGCAACTGAACTAGCCAGCATCAATGGCTGGACTCATAAAGAGGACGGCATCGAAAAAAACTGGAAATTCAAAAATTTCGTCGAAGCCTTTGGCTTTATGAGCAGCGTGGCGCTGCTCGCCGAGCGCGCCGACCATCATCCCGAATGGTCAAACGTCTATAACAAGGTCAGCATCCGCCTCACCACCCATGATGCGGGCGGACTCAGCGGGCGAGACATCAGCCTCGCCCGCGAGATCGATGCGCTTGAGCGCTGAAATCAGGCGGCGCTATTGTCTTCGGTCGGAGCACCTGCCCGTTCTTCTTGATTGATTCAATGGCGTTCACCGCCGATGCCTTGGTGGCATAGCCCTGTGTCGAAAACATAACTTCGCTATTGTAGCTGAAGCGAACCCGAAACTCGCCGGCCTTGTCCTTGTAGATCTCAAACTTGTGCGCCACGGCGTATCTCCCCTCGGGCGGCTGTTCCGCCAATCAGCAATCTGGCCGCCGGCACAACCGGCTGTCAATCGGTAAAGATATCGATAGTCTCAGCGCGGCGCCATCCGGATCGCCCCGTCAAGCCGCACATCCTCGCCATTGAAATAGGGGTTGCGGCACATCTCCAGCGCCAGCGACGCATATTCCGCAGGATTTCCGAGCCGCTTGGGAAACGGCACCGAGGCCGCCAGCGCGTCCTTAACAGCCGGTGGCGCCGCATTCATCAGCGGCGTGTTGAAAATCCCCGGCAAAATGCAATTCACCCGGATCCCTTCGCTCATCAGGTCACGCGCGATCGGGAGTGTCATGCCCACCACGCCACCTTTGGACGCAGAATAAGCCGCCTGCCCGATCTGCCCGTCCTCCGCCGCCACCGATGCCGTATTGACGATAGCGCCGCGCTCGCCATCCGCCATCGGCGGGAGCGTCAGCATCCCGGCGGCGGATTTGGCGATGCACCGGAAGGTGCCGACAAGGTTGATCTGGATGATCATGTTGAAGGCATCGAGGGGGAAATGCCGGATCTCGCCCGAATCCTTGGCGCGGCTCGCGGTTTTGACCGCATTGCCGGTGCCCGCACAGTTGATCAGGATCCGCTCCTGCCCATGAGCAGCGCGGGCCTTGGCAAAGCCGGCATCCACCGACTCGTCGCTTGTCACATTCACATGACAAAACACCCCGCCAATGTCCGCCGCAACCGCCTCGCCCTTTTCAGCATTCATATCAAAAATCGCGACCTTGACGCCTTCTGCCGCAAGCGCGCGCGCCGTGGCTTCCCCCAGTCCGGAGGCGCCACCTGTCACAACAGCACTTTGTCCTGCAAATTTCATGTCACGCTCCCCGAACGACAAGCCATATCGTCTCAAACTCTAGGCCGTCAGGGTTGGCGCGCAACCCCCGAGTTGGCGGCAGCCGGCACGTCAACAGCCCGGGTCTCGCGCCAGGCGATATAGATGCTCGCACCCAAAATTATAGCACCGCCAATCAACGTCAGCGCGTCCAGCCGCTCCCCGAAAAGCGCAATGCCCGCAACGCTGATGATGCCAAAGCGGACAAAGTCATAAGGCAGCACCGCCGATGCCTCGGCAAGCTGAAAAGCCTTGGCCAGCGCCAGTTGGCCAACAGCAGCGCAAGCGCCGATGCCCAGAAGAAAGGGCAAAACCTGCGCCGAAGGCCATTCCCAGACAAACAGCGCAAGGACCAAACTTGGCGGCGTGCTGAGCACGAAGCTCCACGCCGCCACCGCCCGGCTGTCCTCGGAGCCAACAAGGCTGCGCACAGCAATGAACGAAGCCGCGGTGAACAGCGCTGAAATAATCGCCGCAATCACCCCCGGCGTCAGCGGCGCAATGCCAGGGCGCAACACCAGCAACATGCCGATAAAACCCGCCACCAGCGCTGCAATCCGCCGCGCACGAATGTGTTCGCCCAAAAAAATCACCGCAGCCAGCGTCGTAAAAAGCGGTGCGGTATAATTGATCGAAAGTGCCGTCGCCAATGGCGCATGTGCCACAGCATAGAAGGTCGCCGTCGTGGCGATCACCCCCGAACTCGCCCGGCGCAAATGCACGCCCATGCGTGTCGACCGCAGCAGGCCGGGGTTCCGGAGAATCATCGGAACCAGGCACAATGCGCCGATCGCATTGCGGAAAAAGACGATCTCGAACGAATGAAGCTCGTGCGACGCATAGCGGATCAGCACCCACATCACCGCAAAAGCGCTGCCGGACGCGATCATCCAGAGCGCCGCTTGGCTGCCGCGCGCCGGCAAATCAGTGGAACTGGCCATGCCCCGAGTTAACGGCGGCATCCACTAAAAGAAAGGGGCAGAAAAGTGAGCAGCGGACGCGCCGCCACCCCCCCGCAACTCAGGCGTCGAGCAGCCGTGTCAACAGCGTCACATCGGCATCGATCTCGCGGTCAGTCGCGCGCAAGCTCTCGATCCGCTTCACAGCGTGCATCACCGTCGTATGGTCGCGCCCGCCGAAGCGTCGGCCGATTTCGGGCAATGAGCGCGGCGTCAGCTTCTTCGCCAGATACATCGCCACCTGCCGCGGCCGCGCCACTTCGCGCGCCCGCCGCGCCGAAAGCAGATCCGACATCTTCAGCTTGTAATGCTCGGCCACCTTGCGCTGAATATCGTCGATCGTGAGCTTGCGCTCGTGCGCGCGCAGCAAATCCGCAAGCCGTTCCCGCGCAAATTCCTGCGTCACCGGCGCGTTCACCAGCGCCGCATACGCCACGACGCGATTGAGAGCGCCCTCTAGTTCCCGAACATTGGCAGTGATCTTGCGCGCCAGAAATTCGATCACATCGTCAGGCACCACCACCTGCTGCGGCATCGCCGCCACCTTGGAATGGAGGATATTCAAACGCAGCTCATAGTCGGCCGGGTTGATATCCGCCACAAGCCCCCAGGCCATCCGGCTAAGAATTCGCTGCTCGATACCTTCAAGATTCTGCGGGCTGCGGTCGGCCGTAATCACCAGACGTTTGCCGGCCGAGATGATCTCGTTCATCGTGTGAAAAAATTCTTCCTGCGTCGATTCCTTGCCGGCGATGAACTGCACATCATCAATCATCAGCAGGTCCACCGAGCGCAGCTTCTGCTTGAAGCTGATCGCCTCCTTGGCGCGCAATGCGGCGAGAAATTCGACCATGAACTTCTCGGCCGACATATAGGCCACGCGCGCCTGCGGGTGCCGCGCCAGATAGGCGTTGCCGATCGCATGCATCAGATGCGTCTTGCCAAGACCGGTGGTGCCATGAAGAAACAGCGGGTTGAACCCCGGCGCACCCGGCTCCGCAACAGCGAGAGCAGCATTGTAAGCCAACTCGTTCGACTTGCCGACGACGAAATTGTCAAAGCTGTATCGCTGCTCAATCGGCAGGCTAAGCCCCGGCACAGCAACGCCGCCACTTGCAGACCCCACCGAGGATTTAACAGCCGCAGACGTAGCCGCACCGCCCTGCGATCGCGCACGACCGTGCGTCACCACCGAAACCTGCACATGCCGAACATCCGGGCGCAGCCGCGACCAGTGCAGGCGCAGCCGTTCGCCAAAATTGCTCGCCACCCAGTCTGCCAGAAATGCCGAGGGTGCTGCCACATGAACTTCGCTGCCGTCGCAGCCCAGAAACGTCAGCGGCGCCAGCCAGGTATCAAAATTCCGCTCGCCCGATTCGGTTCGCAGCGCCGATCGGACCTGCTCCCATGCGCTGACGTCATCAGCCCCCGCCAATGACTGCCTCGCATCTGTCCGGGGCCTGTCTGCCGAGGTCCGGCCGGTCAGCGTGTGAGAAGAAGCAAGGCTGGCGGGCGTGGTGGCTTGTAGCGATGAAGAAATTGCCGAACTTGCCACGCTGCTTCGCCTCCCCTCTCAAGGTCGATTACGACCCTTTTATACCGTTCGGGCTCATGCCCGTCCGGCCAACCATCCCTCGCCGCCAAAGCGACAAACATCACAAGTCCAAACCATCATCCGCCCGATTTCACGGGCAAAGCTCTTCTGCCGCAACCAAGGCCGCGCTCGAAGATGAACAGTCTGGTGATCAGCCCCTCGGCATTCTTTCCGATTGCGGAGGGTCCGTACCGAGATCCCAATAAAGCCGCTCCACCCGCCGTCCGCAAGCGCCAGAATTGTCTAAAAGCCGAATAAATCGGGTTGACACGGAGTTTGGCGAATTCGCCATCAGCCACCTCCAACCCGCTGATTTATCATGACAGCGGCGTTAAGCTTTGATGACAAGTCTCCTGACGTGCCCAACCAACTCATTGAATAGAAGCAACATATCAACCGTCATAAAAGATGCCGATTCGCGGCACAGCCAAAGGGTATCTGTCGCTAAACTGTCATCCACTAGAAGCACGACGCTGCCGCCTTTACCTAATTAACAAATCACGGCTGTTGATCCAACCGAATCACGTTCGAGCCAGTAACGACTCGGCCTGATGCATCACACACACGCTGAAACGGCGCCGAGGTTTTCACCCCGACGCCGCTCAAAAAAACTTGGAAATCGTTAGCTCAAGAAGCTCAGGCCTGCTGCAGCGCCTTGACCTTCTTGGCGAGGCGGCTGATCTTGCGGGCCACGGTGTTCTTGTGAAGCACGCCCTTGGACACGCCGCGCATCATCTCGGGCTGCGCTGCTGCCAACGCTGCCGATGCTGCAGCAGCATCACCAACCGTGATCGTCGATTCGGCCTTCTTCACGAAAGTCCGGATGCGGCTAACCCGCGCCTTGTTTATTTCGGCGCGGCGGGCGTTGCGGCGGATGCGTTTTTCAGCCTGGGGCGTATTGGCCATGGAAAGTCCTGCAATGGGGCAAATGGATAGCGACGCAGGGGCAGCCCACGCCAGAGGGGCGGCACATACCCGCGCACCCATCCCCGGTCAAGTCTGAACCCTATTTCTGGCACGCACCGCAATAGAAGCTCGACCGCCCCGATTGCACCACGCGCAGCACGGGCCGCCCACACGCGCCACATGCTTGGCCCTGGCGCCCGTAAACACAAAATCCGGTCTGGAAATAGCCCAGCGTCCCATCGGGTGCGGCATGATCCCGCAAGCTCGATCCCCCGGCCGCTATCGCTTCCGTCAAAACCTGCGGAATCGCCGCCGCCAGCGCCTGCAGCCGCCCCCGCCCGATCCGGCCTGCTGCCCGCCTCGGGTCGATCCCGGCGCGGTACAACGCCTCGCACACATAGATGTTGCCAAGGCCGGCCACCACACGTTGATCAAGCAAAAGCGCCTTCACCGGGGCTGCCCGCCCGGCAAACGCCTTGGCCAGAATCGTCACATCAAATCCGTCACCCAAAGGCTCCGGGCCAATCCCGGCGATCAGCGGATGCTGAGCCAGCTCCCCAGTTGCTGCCAGATCAAGCGACCCAAATCGCCGTGCATCATTAAACGCCACCAGACGCCCGGCATCGGTCTCAAACACCACATGATCATGCTTCATCGGTGCGGCAGGATCGAGCCGCATCCGCCCGCTCATCCCCAGATGCACAATCAGCGTATCGCCCCGGTCGGTATCGACCAGCCCATATTTCGCGCGCCGGCGCACCGCCACCACTTCAGCGCCCGTCAGCCGCTGGCCCAGCCCATCCGGAAACGGCCGCCGCAAATCCGCCCGGTTCATCACCACCCGTGCAAACCGCCGCCCCAGCCAGACCGGTTCCAGCCCGCGCATCACAGTCTCGACTTCGGGCAGTTCAGGCATGATCCTCCGATCCGGCTTGGTGGTGCAAAGTTTCGGCCTCAGGCCAGACGCAGGCCATATGCCGCGTTTGCGCATCCGCCAAGGCCGGGCTAACACGCCCGCTCCCGCACGGAGGCAAATGTGGCACAAGACAGCGTCAGCTTCGGTTACGAACAGGTCGATCCAGCCGAAAAGACCCGCAGGGTCGGTGAGGTCTTCGCCTCGGTCGCCGCCCGCTATGATCTCATGAACGACCTCATGTCCGCCGGCGCGCATCGTTTGTGGAAAAACGATTTTGTCAAAGCCGTGAACCCGCGTGCCGACGAATATATCCTCGATATGGCCGGCGGCACCGGGGACATCGCCTTCCGCATGGAACCATCAGGTGCGCGCATCACCGTCGCCGACATCAATCCCTCAATGCTCGACGTCGGGCAAACGCGCGCCGCGTCGCTCGTCATCACCAGCCTCGTCTGGGCCGAAGAAAACGCCGAGCATTTGAGTTTCCCTGATCGCAGCTTCGATGCCTATACAATCGCCTTCGGCATCCGGAACGTCACCGACATCCCGTCCGCCTTGACCGAAGCGCACCGGGTTCTCAAGTTCGGCGGTCGCTTCTTCTGCCTGGAGTTCAGCACCACCACATGGCCAGGCTTCGGCGAAGTTTACGATCTATACTCCGAAAAGCTGGTGCCCCGCATCGGTGAAGCCGTCGCCAATGACGGCGCATCCTATAAATATCTGATCGAATCGATCCGCCGCTTCCCGCCCATGCCCGAGTTTGCAGCCCTGCTCTCCAAGGCCGGTTTCTCGCGCGTTAAAGTGCGGCCCATTCTCGGCGGTGCGGTTGCCATCCACAGCGGCTGGAAGCTCTAGGCAGCCAGATGATGGCCCTTATCCACCTTTGGCGCATGCTGGTGTGGGGCCGGCGCCTCGCCCGCCATGGCGCACTCCGCCCCTTCGAGTCCGAGCGCCTGCCGTTCGCCGTCCGCGCCATCGCCTGGATCGCGAGATTCGGCACCAGCGCGCCCGCAAAGCCTGATTTCGCTGCCGGGCTGACCGCCGTTGGCCCCGCCGCCATCAAATTCGGCCAAGCACTCGCCACCCGCCCCGATCTCATCGGCCATGAAGCCGCAGCCGATCTCATGCGCCTGCAGGATCAGGTCGCGCCCGTGCCCTTTGCGCAAATCGAAACCAGCCTCAACGAAGCACTGGGCGCGCCGTGGCAAACCAAGTTCATGTCGGTCGAGCCCAAGGCCGTCGGCGCCGCCTCCATGGCGCAGGTCCATCGCGGCGTAACCGCCGAGGGGCGCACCGTCGCCATCAAGATCCTGCGCCCGCACATCGAGGCCGATCTTGCCCGCGCCATCGCCACCTATGAATGGGGGGCGGGCCATCTCGAGCGTCTCGGCGGCGAATTCGCCAGGCTGCGGCCCCGCGCCGTCATCGCGACCTTCAAGGGCTGGACCGAAACCGAACTTGATCTGCGCCGTGAGGCCGCATCAGCGTCCGAGCTCGCCGAGACGCTTCTCGGCACCCCCGATTTTATCGTCCCCGGCATCGACTGGGCGCTGAGCAGCCGCCGCGTCCTCGTCATAGACTGGATCGACGGCATCAAGCTTTCCGACACCCAAGCCATTGACGCGCTCGATTTCGATCGACGAAAGCTCGCCCGCGTACTTGTCGAAGGCTTCCTCAGCCAATCCATAGGGCAGGGTTTTTTTCACGCCGATCTTCATCAGGGTAATCTCTTCGTCGTCCCGGCGCGTGATGGCCATGCCGCCCGCCTCGCCGTCATCGATTTCGGCATCATGGGCCGCATGAACCGCCGCGCGCGAATGTATCTCGCCGAGATCCTCTTTGGCCTCATCACCGGCAATTACAAACGCGTTGCAGAAATCCATTTCGAAGCCGGCTATGTCCCCCCGCATCACAATGTCGGCGCGTTCGCCACAGCGCTGCGATCGGTTGGTGAGCCGATCCGCGGGCAAAGAGCATCGGACATCGCGATCACCGATCTCCTCGAAGGCCTGTTCGCCATTACCCGCAGCTTCGACATGCCAGTTCAGCCGCATCTCCTGCTGCTGCAAAAAACCATGGTCATGGTCGAAGGCGTTGCTCTGACCATCGATCCCTCGGTTAACATGTGGGAGATGGCCGAGCCCTATGTCCGCAGTTGGGTCCGCGATGAGCTCGGCCCCGATGCCATCATCGCCGATCGCCTATCCGAGACCATACATGCCCTCAACCAGCTGCCACGCATGTTCCGCCAATGGGTCGATCAGCACCCCATTCCCGGCGCCGCCCCGCCCACCCAGGCGCTGGCCCCGCTAGCGGCCCCACGGCCAGGCTGGTCCACACCCTGGTTGATCATCGCAGCCGTAGCCGGCGGCGCAGCCGCCAAATATTTTTTCTAGAACCGGCGGCGCAGTAATGTCGAAGTGGCTCAAACCAGTACGACTGCTACAAAATTACACATGCCCCCGAGCACTGGACGAAAAAATAATTTAACATTATTCATATCAGATGAATTCGCGCGCGCTGTCCCCCTGTAAAGACGCTGCATTGCTGCCCCGCCTCGCTGATCTTCTGTTGGAAGCCGTTGAAAACGGCGCGTCGATCGGCTTCATGGCCGATTTCTCGCATGAAGATGCCACGGCATTCTGGCAATCCCGCTTCGATGCGGTCGAGTCTGGCAGCCTCATCATCATCGCGGCCTTCCAGGAGCAGGATATCATCGCCACGGTGAGCCTCAATTTGAGCACCCCGGCCAACCAGCCCCACCGCGCCGATCTTCAGAAAATGATCGTCGCGCGAAGTCATCAGCGCCGTGGCATCGGGGCGGCCATTCTCGCAGCCGCGGAAGCTGAAGCCAAGGCCCGAAACCGCTGGCTGCTATGCCTCGATACCATCAGCGGCAGCCCTGCCGCCAGCCTGTACGAACGCTGTGGCTGGCTGCGCGTCGGTGACATCCCGGCCTACGCACTCATGCCCCACGGCGGCCTCGCACCGACCACCATTTATTTCAGGCGGCTGGCGTAAATCGGAGGCTAGCCTCGCCACCACATCATGCGTCGCAGCGTATCGTCCTTCCAAAAATAATGGTGCGCCAGCGCCGCCGCAGCGTGAAGACCGATCAACCAATAGCCGATGGTGCCGGCGGTTTCGTGGATTTCCTTGATCCATTTTCCAAACGCCTTGTCCGGCGGCATAAGCGCCGGCAACTCAAGCCCGAAGAACGGGATCGGCTTGGCCTCCGCGCTCAGAATTGCCCAGCCCGCCAGCGGCATGCCGATCATCAGCGCATAAAGTGCCAGATGGACCCCGCGCGATGCGAAAGTCTGCCACCGAGGGAACTGCGGCGTGATCGCCGGCGCCTTGGTTGCCAGCCGCACGGCAATCCGAACCAGCACCAGCACAAGCACAGATAATCCCAGCATGAAATGCCATGTCTTGAAGCCCTCTCGCAGATCGCTGCCCCGCGGGAAAAACGTTCGAAGCTCAATGGCCGCATAAACCGCCGCAATCAGCAAAAACATCGCCCAATGCAGGATGATCGATATCTTGGCATAACGTGTCGCGCTGTTCACCATGGCAGGCCTCTGCTGAAACTCCGCTGCTGGTTGCGCCCCCGAGCTGTCACCAGTCTGACAGCCGGCCGGTTCACTGGCCATTCTCCTCCTGATGCATCCACAAGGTATGGCTATCAATCCGCAGTTGCGTAATCGCCGCCAAAGCCGCCGTTCGCGCCTTCACCTCATCAAGTGCGGCATCTCGCGCCAGCCGTTCGGCCACCAGCCGGTCGGCAAGGTCTATCCCGCCCAGCGCATGGCCCTTGCGCTGGCGCTCCGCTGCAGCACCTGCCGAATCGGCAGCCGCCCGGCTTTGCTTCCACGCCCTCAGATTACCCGCCGCCAGTGCCGCATCTTCGGCAGCGACCGCATCGACCACCGTGCGCATCGCCGCCAGCTCAGCGCCAGCGGAAACAGCTATCGCCGCGGCCTGATCCGCAGCCGCCTTCCGAGCCCGACCGCCCAGCGGCATCGAAAGCACCAGTCCCAGGCCATACTCATTGCCGCCCTGTTCCGAAAAGCCGCGCAGGCCGATGCTGGGATCGGCAATCCGGTCGCGCGCCGCGCGCGCCTTCAGCGCATCAGCATGCGCCGCCTCGGCAGCCGACGCGCCAATCTCATGGCTACGCTCCACAACAAGCCCCGCCAGTCGGGCTATGCCCTCGTCAGGAATGGCCGGCAGCGGCAAGTCCGGTGCTGTCACCGGTAGCGGCAGACCGGGAAAACTCGCCGCAAGCCCAGCCCGCGATGCTGTCGCCCTCGCTTCGGCCCCTAGCACTGCCGCCAGCACCGCGGCTTCGGCTGCCAGCGCCTGATCAAGCTCCAGCGCGCTGGCATCGCGCAGCGCCAGCCGCCGCTGTGTCGCTGCAACCGCGGTCTGCAGGATGTCGGCAGCGTGCATGAGCGTCCGTGCCTCGGCAGCGGCCCCCGTCCAGCCCCACCATTGCCGGGCCAGCATCAGCGCCGTCTGATGCCGGACATCGTCAGCGCGATTATCCGCCGCCGACACTGCCGCCGCACCGACCCGCCGGTCGAGCGCCCCCTTGCCGGGCAAGCGGATCGGGCGGGTGAACTGAAGATCATATTCAGGCACAAGCCCTGTGCCACGCACATCGCGCCGCTGGATGGTCGCCTGCGCCACGATTTCCTGCGGGCCAATGGCCAGCGCCCGCGCCGCCGCCCGCGCCGCCCCCGTCCTGGCCCGCGCCGCCAGCACTGAAGGGTGCGTATCGAGCGCCTCGGCCACCGCCGCCTCAGGCGGCAAGCCCGGTTCAGCCCGCAACGGCGATGCCAGCAGGATCAAGACCCAAAACCGCCTCATGCCGAGCGTCCTTCTCCAAAACGCGCATACAGCAGCGGCAGCAGCACCAGCGTCAGCAGCGTCGCGCTGACCAGTCCGCCGATCACGACAATCGCCAGCGGCTTCTGGATTTCCGAGCCAGGCCCCGTCGCAAACAGCAGCGGCACCAGCCCGAAGGCCGCAATGGTCGCCGTCATCAACACCGGCCGCAACCGCCGCCGCGCCCCCAGTTCCACGGCCTCGGCCAGCGCCATGCCCCCATCACGCAGCTGGCGGATGTAGCTCACCATCACCAGCCCGTTGAGCACCGCAATGCCCAGCAGTGCAATAAACCCTACCGACGCCGGCACCGACAGATATTCACCGCTGGCCCATAGCGCTAGAATGCCTCCAACCATCGCAAACGGGATCATCAACAGGATCAGCACCGCCGGACGCAGCGCCCGAAACGTCAGCACCAGCAGCGCCAGAATCAACACAAGCGCCACCGGCAATACCACCGAAAGCCGCTCCGCCGCGCGTTGCTGATTTTCAAACTGCCCGCCCCACACAATGCGGTAGCCCGTCGGCAGCGGCACTTCAGCCGCAATTCGCGCCTGCGCCTCGCCAACATAACCGACGATATCACGCCCCGAAACAAACGCCTGCACCAGCGCAAAGCGCGAGCCATTCTCATGCTCAAGCTTCACCGGCCCCGCGACCTGCGCGACTGCCGCGACATCGCCGGCGCGCACCCGTTGGCCATCCGCGCCAAGCAGCGGCGTATCGGCAAGGGCCGCAGCCCCGTCCCGCAACAAGCTACCGCCCGTATTGATCATCACCGGCACCCGGCGCAATCCTTGGGTAACGCTACCGGCGGGCAGGCCTTCCAGCTGCGCGCGCAGCGTATCCTGCACTTGCGTCACCGTCAGCCCGGCCCGGCCCGCAGCCTCACGGTCGATGGCCAGCTGCAGATAATCCACACTATCATCGGCAACCGTAATCACTTCCGTAGCGCCCGGCGTCGCCTGCAGCCGCACCGCCACAGCCGAAGCCAGCCGGGAAAGCTCAGCCAGATCAGGACCGAAAATCTTCACCGCCAGATCGCCCCGGCTGCCGGTCAGCATTTCCGACACCCGCATCTCAATCGGCTGAGTAAAGCTCGGCTCGATACCAGGATGCCTGGCCAGCGCTGTGCGCAATTTCTCGGTAAGCGCTGCCTTATCCGCCACAGCCCATTCATCGCGCGGCTTCAATATCAAAAACATATCGGTTTCATTGAGGCTCATCGGATCCAGCCCCAGCTCGTCGGTGCCCAGCCGCGCAATCGCACCACTCACCTCGGGCACCGCCGCCAGCAATGTCTTCTGGACCGCGATGTCGCCCTCGATGCTGTGCTCCAGCCCCACCGACGGATGCTTCATCAGCTGAACCAGCACAGTCCCCTCATCAAGCGTCGGCAGAAATATCTTGCCCACGCGAGTATAGGCAAAGCCGGCCATCAGCAGCGCCACCACAGCGACGCTTGCCACCAGCGCCTGCCGACGCTGCGCGCCTGCCAAAACCCCCGCATAAACCGGGTTCAGCCGCTGCATCAGCCATGGATCAGCATGCGCACCACCCTTCAGCGTCACTTCCGCCAGCACCGGGATCAGCGTCAGCGCCAGCACCAGCGACGCCGCCAGCGCCAGCACTATGGTCACCGCCACCGGCGCAAACAGCTTGCCCTCCAGCCCCTGCAACGCCAGCAGCGGCAGAAACACCAGAATGATGATCAAAATTCCCGATGCCACCGGCTGGATCACTTCGCCCGTCGCGCCGGACACTGTCGCACGCCGTGGCACCGTTCCCGGCACGGCCAGACGCTCGACGATATTCTCCACCACCACCACCGCGCCATCGACGAGCAGCCCGATAGCAATCGCCAGCCCGCCAAGACTCATCAGATTGGCGCTGAGGCCAAAAGCCCGCATCAGAATGAACGTGATCAGTGCCGCCATCGGCAACGCCGCCGTCACCACAAGTGCTGCCCGCCAATCCCCCAAAAACAGCAGCAGCAGAATGACCACAAGCACCGCCGCCTCCAGAAGTGCCTCTTCCACTGTTGACACCGCATGGTCGATCAGCTCCGAACGATCATAAAACACTCCTATCCGCGTCCCCGCCGGCAGCGCCGGCGCCAGCTCGGCAAGTCTTGCCTTCACCCCCGTCACCACCGCTTCGGCATTGCTGCCCTTAAGGCCGATCACCACGGCCTGCACCGTCTCGCCGCGCCCTTGGGCCGTCACCGCGCCATACCGCGCCAGGCTGCCGGTGCGCAGCGCCGCCACATCGCGCACACGAACCGGCCCCGCCGCATTCATCCGCACAATCGTCGCACCAAGCTCGCCCAGTGTCTGCACAGCCCCGACAGCCCGCACGATAAGCGTCGACTCGCCCGCCGCCGCGCGCCCTGCACCATCGTTGCGATTGCCGGCCTCAAGCGCAGCGCGCAGCATGTCGAGATCAATCCCGGCCGCCGTCATCGCCGCCATATCGGGCACCACCTCAAACGTCTCGACGAGACCGCCCAGAACATTGACATCAGCCACCCCCGGCACCGTCCGAAGCGCAGGCCGCACCACATAATCAAGCAGTCGCCGCCGCTCGGCGAGGCTCTGCGGTCCATCGAGCGTAAACATGAACATGTCGCTCAGCGGCGTCGATATCGGCGCTAGCCCGCCGCTGACGCCCGGCGGCAGATCACCGGCAACAGCCGCAAAACGCTCCGCTACCTGTGCCCGCGCCCAGTAAATGTCGGCGCTGTCAGCAAAGCTGATGGTGATATCGGCAATGGCATATTTGGCCACAGACCGCAGCACCTGCTGGTCCGGCATGCCCAGCATCTGCTGCTCAATAGGCGTAATGACCCGCGCCTCCACCTCTTCGGGCGTCATCCCGGGCGCCTTCAGAATGAGCTTGACCTGGGTTGGCGCAATCTCGGGAAAAGCGTCGATCGGCAGGGTCACAAATGACCATGTCCCTGCCACCACCACCAGCATCGCCAGCGTCGCCGTCAGCCAGCGCCGTGCCAGCGCCGCATCCACGAGCCGTTGCAGCATCAGCGAGACGCCATGGCGCGAAGTTCAGGCAGAAGGCTCGTCGCGACGCGTTCGCCCGCCTTCAACCCCGATGTAATCACAGCAGGATCACCCGCACCAACGCGGCGCACCGTCCGCGGCGCAAAACCCTTGGCGGTCTTCACAAACACCAGATCCTCGTCCCCCACCCTGACAATGGCAGACATCGGCACAATCACGGCGCCATCAGGCGCCGGCGTCAGCAGCGTCACCTGTATCAGGCGGCCGGCCATAAGCCCTGACGCGTCGTCAAGCCGCCCGCGCGCCGCAAAGGCCCGCGTGGCCGGGTCAATCGCCCCGGCCACCGTCTCCAGCCGCCCGCGCCGACCCTCCGCCGTCAGAAAAATCATGCCGGGCCGCACCGCGCCCGCCAGCCGTTCGGGCAGTTGCAGCGCCAGCCAGCGGCTGCCATCGGCCTCGATCACAAAAGGCGCCGTCATCCCATCGACAGGCGCACCCGCCTCGATAGACATGCTCGCCACCCGCCCGTTGATCGGCGCCACCAGCCTCAGCGTCCCATCGCTGTCAGCCCCGGCCCGCGCCAGCAGTCGCCGCGCTTCGCGTGCATCAATCGCCGCTTCCGCATCGGCCGCAACAGCGCTGTCAGCGCGCGACCCTGCCACAACACCTTCACGCGCCAGCGTGCGCATCCGCGCAGCCTCAGCCCCTGTCATCTGCCGGCGCGCCTCGGCCCGCGCCAGATCGCCAGCTACCACAAGCGCCTCGCGGCTGATCAATGTCGCCAGCAGCTGTCCGCGCACCACCGCCTGACCGGGCTGCACACGAACGCTCTGCACCATACCGGCAAAGGGCGCTCCGACAGCCACGCGGGATCCGGGCGGCTGCACAATTGTCGCCGGCACATCAGCCAACACCATCTCGGCGGCGGGCGCAGCCAGCGCGGTCTCCGGCGTCACCACAGGCAATACACGCGCCGGGAGCGGCGGCGGCGGCGGCGGCGCACTGCCGTCACAACCTGAGAGAATAGTTGCCAGAAAAAGCGTGATGGAAATGCGATTCATACCCGCTTCATCGCAACCAAACCTTGCGCCAACCTGTCATTCTGTCAGCTTGCTGCAAGATTGCTGCGGCATATCAGCAGGAATGGAGCCACCGATGCGCCTGCTACTTGTTGAAGATGACAAAGACCTTGCCAGCAGGCTCAGCCGCCGTCTGAGCGCCGCAGGTTTCGCTGTCGATACAGCCGGAGACGGCGTCACAGCACTTGAGTGGCCCGATCTCGCTGGCCATGCCGCCATCATCCTCGATCTCGGCCTGCCCGGCATCGACGGCCTGTCAGTATTGCGACAATGGCGAGCCGCCGGGCTGCGCACCCCGGTCATTATTCTCACAGCGCGCGGCAGCTGGCAGGAGAAGGTCGAGGGCCTCAACGCCGGCGCTGATGATTTCGTCGTCAAGCCCGTCCATTCCGAGGAGCTGATCGCCCGCATTCACGCTCAGGTGCGCCGCGTTCAGGATCGAGGCGCGCCAACCCTTGTGGTGGGGGATCTGGAGCTTGATCCCGTTGCCCGCGCCGCCAGGCGTGCCGGGCAGCCACTCGAACTTTCAAGACAGGAGTTCCGGTTGCTCGAAGCCTTTATGCGCCGCCCCGGCAACATTCTCTCGCAGGCCGATCTGCTCGAACGGCTCTATCCCCTCAGCGCCGAGCGAGACTGGAATGCACTTGAAGTGCAGGTCAGCCGCCTGCGTCGCAAGCTCGGCGGCCCGGCGATCACAACGGTGCGCGGCCTAGGCTACCGGCTCGATCGCAACAAGCCAGACGCCGAAAAGCCCGCTGCATGAGCGGCCTCGGTCTGCGCACGCGCTTCACCCTCGCCATGCTGGCCTGGGTCTTGGCCGGCCTGCTCGCCGTCGGCCTGTCGGCGAGCGCCTTGTTCCGCAATCATGTCGAGAAGGTCTTCCACGCCGAACTTGAAGAACATCTGGTCGAACTCATCCGCCTGACCGAGCTCGACGCCGCCGGCCTGCCCCGGCTGGTTCGCCCGCTGTCCGATCCCCGCTTCGGCGCCAGCCGCTCAGGCTATTATTGGCAGGTCAGCCGCGATGCCGGCCCGGCCTTGCGCTCGCCGTCGCTGGCCAATGCCCGCCTCGACAATCGCTTCGCCCATAGCGAAGGCATCACCCATATCCGCGCCGCCGGCCCCGCCGGCCCGGCGATGATCTATGGCATGACCCGGCCCGCAACGCCGTCCGGCGAAACTATCCACTATCTCGTCGCCACCGACATCGACCATCTCGACCGGCTGGTCGGCAGTTTCCGCCGCGATCTGCTCATATGGCTCGCCGCCCTCGCCGCAGCCCTGCTCATCGGTGCTGCCCTGGCGTTGCAGCTCGCCACCCGCCCGCTTGACCGGCTGGGGGCTGCCATCGCCGCCGTCCGCGATGGCACCGCGCAGCGCATGGGCATGCCATGGCCGTCCGAAATAGCCCCGCTGGCGGCCGATCTTGATCGCCTGCTCAGCAACCGCGAGGCCATGGTCGCCGCCGCCCGAATCGAATCCGGCAATCTCGCCCATGGCCTGCGCACATCACTCGCCGTGCTCACCGATGAGGCGGAAAGCCTCGCCGACCAGCCGGCCGGCGCTACGCTGCTCGCCGAATGCCGCCGTATCGCTCGCCAGCTCGATTGGCACCTCGCCCGCGCCCGCGCCGCCGCCGGCCACGGCCCGGTGCAGCAAACACAATTGCCCGAAGCGCTCGTGCCGCTAATCTCGGCAATGACCCGCCTGCATCAAAGCCGCGCCATCAGCTTCACCGCTAAAGGACCACCCCTCAGCCTCACCATCGACCCCGAGTCCTTCGCCGAAATCCTGTCCAATCTGATCGACAATGCCGGAAAATGGGCCAAAACCAAAGTCGACATCGTCTGGCAAGTCACAGGCGAAGTTATCACCATCGACATCACCGATGATGGTACCGGCATTCCCCCGGAAGCCCTTGCCCGGCTGTTCGTGCCCGGCGTCCGGCTGGACGAACAGATTCCGGGTCACGGCCTCGGCCTGGCCATCGCCCGCGATCTTGCAGAAGCCGCCAACGGCACCCTCGATCTCGGCCCAAACGCAAGCAATTCCGGCACAACGGCCCGCCTGTCACTACGATCAGCCTAAGAGCACAACCTCACAGACGCAGCCTGACAAAGCGACCCCGTCAGAGGTCAGCGCAGCACAACATCCACGCGCCGGGCATTCTCATAGCTGGTCGAGGCGTCGGTCGTCTCAGCCGGCTTTTCCAGAACAATCCGCGCCTCCGGCACGCCCATGGCCATCAGTGACGCCGCCACAGCTTGCGCCCTGTTCTTGGAAAGCTCGGCATTGAGCGCTGCATCACCGCTCGGGTCGTTATAGCCCGAAACAATCAGCTGCTGCCCGGTATTGGCATCAGCATAAACTTTGAGATCCGAGGCACTTGCCGCAAAATCCGCCGCCACAGTCTTGCTGCCGACCGCGAAATAAACCGACAGAGCCGGCTTACCGTCGCGCGTTTCAGCCACAATGCCGTCGCCCTCGGGCAGCGCCATAACCACCGCCGGTGCCGCCGCCACGGTAACAACCGCAGGCGGGACCGCACGGTTGGGTGAAGACACGATGCCATAGATCCCAAGTCCGCCGATCACGACCACCGCTATCGGCAGCAGCCCGCTCCATGTCGCACCGCTCGCCCTGCGCCGCGTAACCACAGGTGCAGGCACAGGTGCAGGCACAGGTGCAGGCACAGGCGTTGGCCCAGGCGTTGGCCCAGGCGTTGGCACGGGCGTTGGCACGGGCGGGAGCGGAGGCGGGGGAGGCGGTGCCATCACAGGAACCGCCACGGGTGCAGGTGCAGGAGCGGGCACAGGCGTCGCCACAGGCGCCTCAAACAGCGGCGCAGGCGCAATATCGGCAGCAGGCGCAGGGGCCGCCAAGGCTGCCCCACCCGCAGCCCGCGCTGCAGCCGCCTTGGCGGAAATGAACATCGGCAGCTTCCCGAAGGCATCGGCGAGCAGATAATAGACCGTCACCCGGTTCTTCGTCCGGTCCGCCTTCATCCGCTCGCCCACAGACGCAATCGCCACATCGAGCACCGAATCCGGATCCAGCAGCCCAAGCTTTTTCTTTAGAAAATTCTCGCGCACCCGGTCGGTCTCGGTCGAGTCGCTGAAGGCCACAAGCGAGGAATCACGATTCCGCAGCGCAATCCCGCAATAGCGCACGATACCAGCGATGACATCGTCATCCGCCCCCGGCGCATATTTCTTGACATCGATCGACCAATCTTCGGCCATAGCCAGCACTCCCCGCTCAATCAGTAACCCGTACAATTTGTCGCACGCTAACCTGAACAGCGCGCCGCGTAAACCGGCGATCAGCCGCTATTTCAACCGTCCCGCCGTCCCGCTAAGAGGGACGTGTGAACGGCAAGACCATCCTTCTCATCGTCGGCGGCGGCATCGCTGCGTTTAAGGCGCTCGAGCTGACCCGCGAGCTGCGCCGGCAGGGCGCCCGCGTCCTCCCCGTGCTCACCGAGTCCGGCGCAAGGTTCGTCACGCCGCTCAGTCTGTCAGCGCTCGCCGAGGAAAAAGTCCGCACCTCGCTGTGGGATCTCGAAGACGAAGCGACCATGGGCCATATTGCGCTGAGCCGCGCCGCCGATCTCATCCTCATCGTTCCCGCCACCGCCGATTTCATGGCCCGCGCCGCCACCGGACAGGCAGGTGATCTCGCCAGCACCCTGCTGCTCGCCACTGACACACCGGTCATGATGGCCCCGGCGATGAACGTCCGCATGTGGCAACATCCGGCCACCATCGCCAACACCGCCCAGCTCCGCGCCCGCGGCGTGACCATCATCGAGCCTGCCACAGGTGCGATGGCCTGCGGCGAATTCGGCCCAGGCCGCCTGCCCGAAGTCGCCGAGATCATGGCCGCCGTCAGCGCGCATTTCATGTCCAGCCACGTCCTTGGCGGCAAACACATTATCGTCACCGCCGGCCCCACGCACGAGGCCATCGATCCTGTGCGGTTCATCGGCAATCATTCATCGGGCAAGCAAGGCTTCGCGATCGCCGCCGCCCTCGCCGCCGCCGGCGCGCGCGTCAGCCTCATCGCCGGCCCTGTCCATCTCGCCACACCGGCCGGCGTCGCACGCATCGATGTCACCACCGCCGCTCAAATGGCCGCCGCCGTCGAAGCCACCCTTCCCGCCGATGCCGCCGTCATGGTCGCCGCCGTGGCTGACTGGCGCGTCGATGCCGCCGCCACCAAAATCAAAAAGTCCCCCGGCACCTCGCCGCCAACGCTCATACTGACCGAAAATCCCGACATTCTGGCCACGCTTTGCCGTCATCCGCAGCGCCCCCGCCTCGTCATCGGCTTCGCCGCAGAAACCGGCGATGCCGTCACCAAAGCCATCGCCAAGCGCGCCCGAAAAGGTGCGGACTGGATCATCGCCAACGACGTCACCGAAGGTGTCTTCGGCACCGATCACAATCATGTCCATTGCATCACCGCAGCAGGCGCCCAGGATTGGGGACCCTCCACCAAAACCGCCATCGCCGCCCGCCTCACCGCCGAGATCGCCCATGAACTCTGACATCACCATCCCCATGATCGTCCTGCCGCATGGCCAGGGTCTGCCGCTGCCAAGCTATGCCACGGCGGGTGCCGCCGGCATGGATGTCGTCGCCGCCCTCGATCTGCCGTTGATGCTCGCGCCGGGTGCGCGCGCCGCCGTCCCCACAGGCCTCGCCATGGCCATCCCGCATGGCCATGAGGTGCAGGTCCGCCCGCGCTCCGGGCTGGCCCATAAAAACGGCATCACCGTCGCCAACGCACCCGGCACCATCGATTCCGATTATCGTGGTGAAGTCAAAGTGCTCATCGTCAATCTCGGCGCCGAGCCGTTCCTCATCGAGCGCGGCATGCGCATCGCGCAGTTGGTGGTCGCCCCCGTCACCCGCGCCGCCCTTCGCATCGTCGAATCGCTCGATTCTACCGCGCGCGGCACCGGCGGCTTCGGCTCTACCGGCGTGTGACCAGCCCAAAAGGCCCGCTTTCCGACGACGAGCTAGATCGTTACACCCGCCAGCTCATCCTCAAAGAGCTAGGTGGCCAGGGTCAGGCCAAAATACGCGCCGCCCGCATCGCCATAATCGGCCTCGGCGGCCTCGGCTGCCCCGCAGCGCTCTATCTCGCCGCATCAGGCGCAGGCCAGCTCACCCTGATCGACGATGACCACGTCAGCCTCGACAATCTCCACCGGCAAATTCTCTACACCGCCGCCGATATCGGTCAGCCCAAAGCGCTCGCCGCCGCCCGAATCCTCGCCACGCACAACCCCCACCCCATCATCACCCCCGTGCAAACCCGCCTCGCCCCAGATAACGCCCACACCCTTCTCGCCGGCCACAGCCTCATCCTCGACGGCTCAGACAGTTTCACCACCCGCCTCACCGTCAATACCGCCGCCGTTCAGCTCGGCATCCCGCTCGTCTCCGGTGCCATCGGCGCCTTTGATGGTCAGCTGGCGCTGTTCGAAGGGCATCTCCCCGGACAGCCCTGCTATCAATGCTTCACCGGCGCCGCCACCGATCGGCCCGGCCAAAGCTGTGCGGATCAAGGCGTGCTCGGCCCCACAGCCGGCGTGATCGGCAGCCTCATGGCCTTTGAAGCACTGCGCGCCATCATCGGCTTCGGCACCAGCCAGTCGGGACGCCTGCTGATTTTCGACGGTCTTTCCGGCCGTCAGCGCCACATTAGCTTGCGGCCCGACCCTGCCTGCCCCATTTGCGGTCATCACCCCGCCGCAATTCAAGGCTAGTCCCCTCCTCGTGTCGCGTCCCAAAAAGCGCCAGAGCAAGCGCACCCCCCTTACCCGTTTCGCTATCGCCGCCCTTCAGGCAGGGCTGGCGCTCGGCCTTGTTGCGCTCATCGCCGTCGCCGTCGGGGTCGGCATCAGCTATTCGGGCTTGCCCGATTACAACACGCTCAAGCGTTCGCCCAATGGCCAGTCGATCGAAGTCCGGGGTGCCGACAATTCAGTGCTCGTCAGCCTCGGCCCAAGCTATGGCGAATGGCTGCCGCATGAACGTATCCCAGCGTCGATGAAATCCGCCATCATCGCTGTCGAGGATCGGCGCTTCCGCATGCACCCCGGCTTTGATCCGCTTGGCGCCACCCGCTCGCTCATCGCCAATGCCCGCTCGGGCCGGCGCTCACAGGGCGGCTCAACGATCACCCAGCAGCTCGCCCGCAATCTGTTCCTTACCAGCAGCAAGACCTTCGCGCGCAAGGGTCGGGAGATCATCATGGCGCTGGCGCTCGAACGCAAGTTCAGCAAGGACGCGATCCTTGAGCTCTATCTCAACCGCGCCTATTTCGGCGGCGGCGCCTATGGCATCGATGCCGCCTCGCGTAAATTCTTCGGCCATCCCGCCTCCAGCCTGAGCACTGCCGAAGCCGCGATCATCGCCGGCCTCGTCCAGGCGCCCTCGCGCTATGCCCCCTCCGCCAATGCCGATGCCGCGCGCCGCCGCGCCCGCACAGTCCTCGCCGTGATGGTCAGCACCGGCGCCATCAGCGCTGAGGAAGCCGCCACCGCCGATCCGCTGTCAGTCAGCTTCGTCGCCCAGTCGCGTCAGGCCAGCGTGCGCTATTTCACCGATTGGATCATCGCCGAGCTCGACAATTATATCGACGAGCCGTTCGCCCCCCTGCAAGTCCGCACCACGCTCGATCCCCGCATGCAAGCCGCCGCCGAAGCCGCCATCGGCGCCGAAACACCCGGTCCAGCTCAGGGTGCGCTTCTCGCACTCGCCAACGATGGCGCCATCAAAGCGATGGTCGGCGGCAGGGATTACGTCAAATCCAACTATAATCGCGCCGTCACCGCCCGCCGCCAGCCCGGCTCGGCATGGAAGATCTTCGTTTATGCCGCCGCCTTCGAAGCCGGCCTCACCCCCGATGATGAGATTGAGGACAAGCCGATCACCATCGGCAAATGGTCGCCGCGCAATTTCAACCGGCGCTATGCCGGCATGATGACCCTGCGTCAGGCCTTTGCCCAATCCACCAACACTGTCGCGGTCGAGCTCGCCAGCCGCGTCGGCTTCGATACCGTCGCCGATATCGCCCGCCGCTTCGGTATCACCACCCCGATCAGCCGCCTCCCCGCCATGGCGCTAGGCGCGTCGGACGTCACACTGTTCGAAATGACCCAAGCCTATGCCACCGTCGCCGGCGGCGGCACCGAATCGCGCCCCTTCGGCATCACCCGCGTCACCACCGGCGATGGCACGGTGCTTTATGAACGCGAAGCCGAGGGCGGCCGCGTCATCATCGCCCCCGTCGTCGCCGCCCGACTCACCGATATCATGCAAGCCGCCGTTGAGACCGGCTCGGGCCGCGCAGCGCGCATCGGCCGCCCCATCGCGGGCAAGACCGGCACCACATCCTCCAGCAAAGACGGCTGGTTCCTCGGCTTCACCCCCACGCTCACAACAGGCGTCTGGATGGGCCGGGACGACGCCAAGCCCATCCCCGGTCTCGGCGGCGGCACCGCACCAGCGCGCGCCTTTGCCCAGTTCATGGCCCGCGCCGTCGGCGGCACAGCACCCGAGCCGCTCAACACCGCGATCGAAGGCGAAGACAACCCCTATCTCCTCGAACCCGACTCGCAAGCCTATGGCATCACCGAAGATGGCTACCCTGCAGAAGTGCAAACCGAACCCGCAGCACCCTATGAGCAATCACAGCCAGCCCCACCGCCCCGCCTCAACCAGGAGTGGCTCGATCAGGCGGTCAACCAACCGCAATAAGCGCTTCCGGCGGCCCCAGTCTCCCGGGCGCTGCAATGCTATCGAGGTTGGCAATCAGCCGCACCAGCATGTCGATCAGCTGCGCGCATTCCGCGTCGCTAAAGCCGCTCAACGCGTCGCAATTGCCGTCCAGCAACACCGTGCAAGCCTCTGGCAGGCGCGCCAGCGCCGGCGCCGTCAGCGCAATCCGGCTGCTGCGCCCATCCAGCGGGTTCGGGGTGCGCACGATCAATCCCGCCTTCTCCATCCGCATCAGCATCTGCGCCATGGGCGGCTGCTCCACCTTGGCAAATCGTGCCAGATCGCGCTGCGTGTCGGCGCGGCCCTCCTGCAGGGCAATGAGCACCGGCACGTGCCCCAGCCCGAAGCCGAGCGGCTTCAGTCGCGCTTCGCTCAGCCGGGCAAACCCCCTCGCAGCCAGGCTGACAAGATGTCCCGGTGTTTTCAAAACGTCGCGCTCCATCCGATTTCCTCTTGCTATCAATCAATTTATATATGCACATATGTATAGTGCTCAAGCGCGTCCGGCAATCGTGCAGAGGCAGTCGACCATCAAAATTCCAGGAGCATCACCGTGCCATACGAGCAGACCAGCATCACCACGCCTGATGGCGAATGTCCGCTGCATGTGTTCACAGCCGGCCCCGGTCGCATCGACCCGGCGATCATCTTCTACATGGATGCCGGCGGCATCCGCCCAGCCGTGCTCGGCATGGCGGAGCGGCTGTCGCAAGCCGGCTATGTCGTCGTCCTTCCCGATCTATTCTATCGCTACGGCCCCTATGGCCCGCTCGATCCCGTTCAAGTTTTCAAAGGCGATGTGGCCGCCGTCCTTGGGCCGTTGATCGCCACCACAAGCAACGCCAAAGCCGCGGAAGATACCGGGCCCATCCTCGCCCATCTCGCCGCCCACCCGGATGTGAAAGGCGGCAAGGTCGGCGCGCTTGGCTTCTGCATGGGCGGCGGCATGGCAATCGCCTCCGCAGGCGCCTGGCCATCTCATGTCGCCGCCGTAGCCAGCTTTCACGGCGGAAATCTTGTCACAGACGCACCCGACAGCCCCCACAATGCCGCCGGAACGCTTCAGGCCGAACTCTACATCGCCGCCGCAGACCAGGACGCCAGCTATCCCCCAGTCATGGCCCGCCAATTCGAAGCCGCGCTGGACACGGCCAATATCCGCTATCACACCCAAACCTATCCCGCCGCACACGGCTGGATGATGCCGGATTTTCCCGTCTTCAACAAAGCCGAGGCCGAGCATGGCTGGCGCGATCTCCTCGCCTTTTTCAGCCGCACACTCCGTTAGCGTCCGCCCCCAAAAGCCGCCCCAGCGCCCACTCGGCCGCCTCCGCCACCACCGGATCCACATCCCCCACCAGCCCCCGCAACACCGGCACCAGCTGCGCATCGCCCGAATTACCGGCAGCAATCGCTGCATTGCGTACCAGCCGCCCACGCCCGATACGCTTCACCGGTGATCCTGCAAAAACCTCGCGAAAGCCTGCATCATCCAGCGCCAGAAGCGCTGCCAAAGCCGGTGCCAGCAGCTCTGCGCGCGGCTGAAAAGGCCCGTCCAGCCCCCGAAAATCCGCTGCAGCGCGCGCAAATCGGTTCCACGGGCACACACTCAAACAGTCATCGCAGCCATAGATCCGGTTGCCCATCACTTCGCGAAACTCGTGCGGAATCGGCCCCTTGTGCTCAATCGTCAGATAGGAAACACAGCGCCGCGCATCCAGTTGATACGGCCCCACAAAAGCATCGGTCGGGCACGCCGCCATACACCGTGCGCAACGCCCGCATTTCCCCCCCGACGCCCCACTCACCGGCAGGTCCAGTGTCGTATAAATCGCCCCCAAAAACAGCCAGCTTCCGTCCGTCCGGCTCACCAGATTGCTGTGCTTGCCCTGCCAGCCTAGCCCGGCAGCCTCAGCCAGCGGCTTCTCCATCACAGGTGCCGTATCGACAAACACCTTCAGTTCATGGCCAGGCTCCGCCGCAACCAGCCACCGCGCCAGTGCCTTCAGCCGCTTTTTCACGACATCATGATAATCGCTGCCCAGCGCATAAACCGACACCACGCCCACATCGCCCCGGTCCCTGTGGCGCAGCGGATCAACCACCGGCGCATAGCTCGTCCCCAGCATAACCACAGAGCGAACATCCCCCCACAGCGCCCGCGGGCTTTCCCGCCGATCCACCGTCTCCGCCATCCAGATCATGTCGCCATGCCGCCCGGCATCCAGCCATTCGCGCAGCCGAGCCCCCGCCAGCGGCGCATCGCCAGCCCCCGCCACCCCAAAGCTCGCAAAGCCCAGCCGCGCACTCTCCGCCCTCAACCTCTCAACAAGCGTCATCACGCCACCAGCCGCGCCAGCCATTCCCGCATCAGCGCCGTCACCCGCACTTCAGTCTCGCCCCAAAACAGCCAATGCCCAACGTCGGGCAGCTCATGATAATCCACCGGTCCGCCCAGCTTGCGCGCCACCGCCCTCGAAACACTGGCCAGCGTTATCCGGTCCTCGCTCCCCACAATCACAAGTGCGGGTGCCTTCAGCTTGCCCAGATCAACCGTATTGGCCCGCGTCTTGCTCAGCCAGGGCATGATGATCTCCGCCAGAACCCGCCCCGAATCCCACACCAGCGTTTTGATTTCAGCCGCCGCCACATCCGCCGGCACGCCGTTGAAAATGCCCCACATCGCCGGCTCCGGTTCAATGCGCGTGGCATCGTCCCACCAGCCCCAGCGCAACACCACACCGCCCATCGTCTTGAGTGGTGCAAGCGCCACCCCCGGCGTCGCCGCAGTCCCGGCGGTCGAGAGCAAAACCAGCCCGGCATGTTCCACCCGTGCTGCCACAGATTGCGCCAGCAGCCCCCCCATCGAATGCCCGATAATCACCGGCGGCACCGGAAGCGCGCGGATCGCAGTCACCAGAAACGCCACATAATCCTCGATGCTCAGCCGGCCCAGACCCTCGGCCGGCGGCAATCCAGGGTCGCGGTCATGGAACGGCAAGACCGGCGCATATGTCTCCCAGCCATCAGCTGAAAGTGCTGTGCGCACCCGCGTAAACACCGCCGGCGTCGACCACATGCCATGGATGAAGACCAGCGGCGGCCTCACCAAAAGCCGCTCACTTCACCACGCCGGTCGAAGCCAGCACAGCCATGGTCACCAGATCGCTGGCGGTCGCCGTCATCGGCGCAATCTGCACCGGGCTCGCCATGTTGACGAGGAACGGCCCCATCACCCGCGCGCCAGCCACTTCCTTCAGCAGCTTCGCCGAGATATTCGCCGCATGAAGCCCGGGCATGATCAGCACATTGGCCGGGCCGGAAAGCCGGCTGAACGGATAAAGCGCCTTCAAATCAGGGTTGAGCGCCACATCGGCAGACACCTCGCCCTCATATTCAAAATTGACCGTGCGCTCATCCAGAAGCGCCACAGCGTCACGGATATTCCCGACAATCTCACCCGGCGGATTCCCAAAGTTCGAATAGCTTAAAAACGCCACGCGCGGCTCCTGCCCAAGCCGCCGCACTACCGCCGCTGTCTCCTCGGCAATCGTCGCCAGCTGTTCCGCGTCGGGCCGCTCGGTCACCGTGGTATCAGCGATAAAGATCGTCTCCGATTTCCCTACCACCATATGTACCCCGAAAGGACGCTTGCCCTCGACAGGGTCGAGCACCGACCGCACCTGCCGGAAAGTCGTCGCAAAGTTGCGTGTCAGCCCGGTCAGCAAAACATCGCCAACCCCCATATGCACCAACAGGCTGCCAAAGACATTGCGCTCATGGTTCACCATGCGCTGCACGTCGCGCAGCAGATAGCCACGCCGCTGCAAGCGCGCATAAAGCCGCTCGACCATCTCGGGAACTAGCGGACTGTTGCTGGAATTGTGAATCTCGAAATCACCAACATCAGTCACCCCGAGCAGCGCCAGCCCCTCGCGGATCGGCGCCTCGCGGCCCACCAGCACCGGCGTGCCATAGCCCGAATTCCGCCAGTTCACCGCAGCGCGGAGCACCACCGCCTGCTCCCCCTCAGCAAAGACCACACGCCGCGGCCGTGCCTGCGCCGCCTCCACAGCCCCTGCCAACACCGACTGTGTCGGGTTGAGCCGCATCCGCAGCGCTTTGCGATATTCGGCCTCATCAGCAAAAGGTTTGCGTGCCACGCCCGATGCCATCGCCGCCTTGGCCACCGCCACAGGCACCTGTTCGATCAGCCGGGGGTCGAAGGGTGTGGGAATAATATACTCACGACCAAAGGTCCGCGCCTTGCCACCATAGGCCGCCGCCACCTCGTCGGGTACCTGCTGCCGCGCCAGATCGGCCAGCGCATTCGCCGCCGCCAGCTTCATGTCCTCGTTGATGCTCGTCGCACGCACATCGAGCGCCCCCCTGAACAAATAGGGGAAGCACAGCACATTATTGACCTGGTTAGGATAATCCGACCGTCCCGTCGCCACAATCGCATCGCTGCGCACCTTGGCCACCTCTTCAGGCGTAATCTCGGGATCGGGGTTGGCCATCGCAAAAATGATCGGCTGGTCGGCCATGCTCGCCACCATTGCCTCACTCACAGCGCCCTTCTGCGACAGCCCGAGAAAGATATCCGCCCCCCGCATCGCATCTTCCAGCGTGCGGTCGTCCGTCACAGCCGCATGCGCCGATTTCCACTGGTTCATGCCCTTCGCCCGGCCTTGATAAATCACGCCATTGGTGTCGCACATCAGCACATGGCGCACACCATAAGCCTTGATCAGCTCGGTGCAGGCAATCGCCGCAGCCCCTGCCCCATTGACCACCAGCTTGACGTCCTCCGGCTTTCGCCCGGTCAGGTGCATGGCATTGATCAGCCCCGCCGCCGCCACAATCGCCGTGCCATGCTGGTCATCATGAAACACCGGGATGTTCATCCGCTCCTTGAGCGTCGTCTCGATAATGAAGCATTCGGGCGCCTTGATATCCTCAAGATTGATTCCGCCAAAGCTCGGCTCCATGATCTCGACCGCAGCAATAAACTTGTCGACATCCTCGGTCGCCAGCTCCAGATCAATGGAATCAACATCGGCAAAGCGCTTGAACAGCACAGCCTTGCCCTCCATCACCGGCTTGGACGCCAGCGCACCCAGGTTGCCCAGCCCCAGAATCGCGGTGCCGTTCGAGATCACCGCCACCAGATTGCCCTTGATCGTATAATCATAGGCCGCATCAGGATCGGCCGCGATCGCCCGCACAGGGGCTGCCACGCCGGGCGAATAGGCCAGGCTCAGGTCACGCTGCGTCGCCATCGGCTTCGACGCGATGATCTCGATCTTCCCCGGTTTCCCCCGCGTATGAAACCGCAGCGCCTCACGATCGCCAAAGTCATCGCTCTCGGTCCCGCCGCGCTCTTCCATAGCCATGTTTATCTGCTCCCGTTTCACCCACGATAGAAGCCCCAGCCGCCAGCGCCAACCCTATTCACCTCTCCCGCACCGCGGGACAGGATGTGCTTCCCTCAAGAGCACACTTGCGTCAAACCTTTGCCTTGCATCCATGCCCTGCTACCCAAGCATCGTGACAACCGCCTCACCGATGATCGCCCAATTTTTGGCGCTAAAGGCCAATGCCGAAGGCTGCCTGCTGTTCTTCCGCATGGGTGATTTCTACGAGCTGTTCTTCGAAGATGCCGTCGCCGCCGCCGAAACGCTCGATATCACCCTCACATCGCGCGGCGAACATAATGGCCAGCCTATCCCGATGTGCGGTGTTCCACATCATGCCGCCGAGGCCTATCTCGCCCGGCTGATCAGAGGCGGGCACCGCGTCGCCATCGCCGAGCAGATCGAAAGCCCGGCTGAAGCCAAAAAACGCCCCGGAAAATCGCTCGTCGCCCGCGCCATCACCCGCATCGTCACACCGGGCACCCTCACCGAAGACACGCTGCTTGAAGCGCGCAGCGCCAATTGGCTCGCCGCCATCATCGACGATGGTCTGGCATGGCTCGATCTCTCGACCGGCGCCTTCGCCACCCTGCACGCTGACAATGCTGCCATCCTCGCGGCGCTCGCCCGCCTCGCCCCGGCTGAGCTGCTCCACCCTGAAGGCACCGCCCCGCCCGCAGGCTATCCCGCCACCCCCCGCCCGGCGGCTGATTTCTCGCCAAATCGCGGTGAAGGCGCGCTGAAATCACATTTCGGTGTCAGCACACTCGATGGCTTCGGACGCTTCAGCGCCGGCGAACTCGCCGCCGCCGGCGCCCTCCTCGCCTATATCAAAATCACCGCTATCAGCGCCGTGCCGCTGCTGTCCCCGCCGCGTCCCGAGCTTCCCGGCAGCACCATGGCGATCGATGCCGCCACCCGCGCCAGCCTCGAAATCGCCCGCACAGCCCGGGGCCAAAGGACCGGCAGTCTCGAAGCCACCAGCGATCGTACCGTCACCGCCGCCGGCGCCCGATTGCTGGCCGAAGATCTCGCCGCCCCCCTGACCGACGCTGACGCCATCAACGCCCGGCTGGACCTTGTCGATTGGCTCTGCAGCCATCCCACAGCCCGCCCCAAGCTCCGCCAGACCCTCGCCAGCGCGCCCGATATCGCCCGCGCTCTGTCGCGCATCGCCATCGGCCGATGGACCCCCAGAGACCTTGGCCAGATCCGCGACGGCCTGGCCCGAGCGCTGGCCCTCAAAGCAGCACTCACCGATCCGCTGCAACCGCCGTTGCTGACCGACACCCTCGCCCGCATCGGCCCGCACGGCGCACTGCTCGCCGAGCTTTCCGCCACCCTCGTCGACAATCCGCCGCTCGATCCCGCCGGCAGCATCAGGCCCGGCCATGATCCAGCGCTGGACGCCCTCAAAACCACCGCCGCCGATGGCCGCACCGCCGCCATAGCCCTTGAAGCCCGGCTGCGCACCGAAACCGGCATCGCCAGCCTCAAAGTCCGGCACAATGGCGTGCTCGGCTATCATATCGAAGTCCCCGCCAAAGCCGCCGACCCCCTCATGAACGCTACGTCAGGCTTCATCCACCGCCAGACGCTCGCCGGTCAGGTGCGCTTTGGCAGCATCGAACTCGCCAGCCTCGCCGCCACCATCGCCAGTGCCGCCGATCATGCGCTCGCCGCCGAGGCCAGCCATCTCGAAACCCTTCGCGACGCCGTCCTCGCCCAAAACAGCCCGCTCACTCAAACCGCCGCCGCCCTCGCCCGGCTCGATGTCGCCACAGCGCTGGCCGAGCTCGCCGTCACCGAAGCCTGGGTCCGCCCGACCATTGACACGAGCACCGCCTTTGCCATCATCGCCGGCCGACATCCCGTGGTCGAGGCCGCCGTCCGGAATACCCGATCACGTTTCGTCGCCAATGATTGCGACCTGTCGGCAGACGCCCGGCTCTGGCTCGTCACCGGTCCCAACATGGCCGGCAAATCGACCTTCCTCCGCCAGAATGCACTCATCGCCATCCTTGCCCAGTCGGGCAGCTTCGTCCCCGCCACCGCCGCCCATATCGGCATCATCGACCGGCTCTACAGCCGCGTCGGCGCCTCGGATGATCTGGCGCAGGGCCGCAGCACCTTCATGGTCGAGATGGTTGAAACCGCCGCCATATTGTCCGGCGCCACTAACCGCAGCCTCGTCATCCTCGATGAAGTCGGGCGCGGCACCTCAACCTATGATGGCCTCGCCATCGCCTGGGCTGTCCTTGAATCGGTCCATGATGATCTTCAGGCCCGCTGCCTGTTCGCCACCCATTATCATGAGCTCACAGCGCTGCGCACCAAACTCAAGGCCCTCGCCTGCGTCCACACCCGAGTGCGCGAATGGAAAGGCGAGCTGGTCTTTCTCCATGAAGTCGCCAGCGGTGCCGCCGACAAGAGCTATGGCCTCGCCGTCGCCCGCCTCGCCGGCGTCCCCGCTCCCGTCCTCAGCCGCGCCAGAAGCGTGCTGGCCCGGCTCGAAACCACCCGAGAAAAGACCGGCGGCATCGCCGCAGGCCTCACCGATCTGCCGCTTTTCGCCGCCCCCGCCCCCGCCCCTGCCGCCAATCCATTGCGAGACAAGCTTGACGCCATCGACGTCGACAGCACGACCCCGCGTGAGGCACTCGATCTCCTTGCCGAACTAAAAGCCCTCATCGGAGAATGACGGGCTGGCATATCTGGATTGATCGGGGCGGCACCTTCACCGATATCGTCGCCCGCACCCCGCAAGGGACGCTCACCACCCTCAAGCTCCTCAGCCACGCCCCCGAACACTATGAAGACGCAGCCCTCGAAGCCATCCGCCGCCTGAACGCTTCACCCATCACCGCCGTCCGCATGGGCACCACCGTCGCCACCAACGCGCTGCTCGAAGGCAAGGGCGCTCCCACCCTTCTCGCCATCACCCAAGGCCATGCCGATGCGCTCACCATTGGTCATCAAGCCCGCCCGGATATCTTCGCGCTCGACATCACCCGCCCACCCCCGCTTCAAACCCGCACCGTCGAGATCAGCGAGCGCCTCGACGCGGACGGCCAGATCATCACCCCACTCGACATCGAAGCGGCCACCACCGCACTTCAATCTGCCTTCGATACCGGCCTGCGCAGCATCGCGATCGCCCTGCTGCACAGCTGGATCAACCCCGACCACGAACAGCAGCTTGCCGAGATCGCCCGCCAGATCGGTTTCACCCAGATCACCACCAGCGCCGAGACAGGCCGCCTCATCAAGTTCGTTCCCCGCGCCCAGACTGCCGTCATAGACGCCTGCCTCTCGCCAGCGCTCGAAACCCATATCGCCCGTGTCGAAGCCGGGCTTGCCGGCACGCCGCTGGCCTTTATGCAATCGAGCGGCGGCCTCGCTGCCCCCGGCCATTTCCATGGCCGCAATGCCATCCTCTCCGGCCCCGCCGGCGGCATCGTCGGCATGGTCGCCGCCGGCCGGTCCGCCGGGTTCGACACGCTGATCGGTTTCGATATGGGCGGCACCAGCACCGATGTCGCCCTCCACGCCGGCCGCTTCGATCGCTCGGAAGAGACTGTCGTCGCCGGTTACCGCATCCGCACGCCGTCGCTGCGGATCGAAACCGTCGCCGCCGGCGGCGGCAGCATCGTCCATGCGCAGGGCCAGCGCCTGCGTGTCGGCCCGGCGTCAGCGGGTGCCCGCCCCGGCCCCGCCGCCTATGGCCATGGCGGCCCGCTCACCATCACCGATTGCAACATCGCGCTCGGCCGTCTCCACCCGGCACATTTCCCCGCGCTGTTCGGCCCCTCAGGCGACCATCCGCTCGACACATCCGCCGTCACCACCCGCCTCGCAGACCTCGCCAAAGCCCTCAAAGCCGATCCGCTCGATCTCGCCGAAGGTGCCATCGCCATCGCCGTCGAGACCATGGCCGCCGCGATCAAGTCGATCAGCATCGCCCGTGGCCATGATCCCGCCGGTGCAACACTCGTCGGCTTCGGCGGCGCCGCCGGGCAGCACGTCTGCGCCGTCGCCGATGCGCTCGGCATGGCGCGGATCCTCCTCCATCCCCTCGCCGGCGTCCTGTCTGCCTTTGGGATCGGCATGGCAGATGTCAGTACGCTGGCCGAAGCCACCCTCGGCCTGCCCCTCACCGCCGCCGCAGACCCCGAGATCGCCGCCACCGCAAAAGCTCTGGCGGCGCAAGCCGAAGCCCAATTGGCAAATCAAAATCATCCCCACAGCCTCACGATCCTCACAGCGCGCGTCCGCCATCGCGGGTCAGACAGTGTAACCGAATTTCCGCTTGCGCCCGCCGCCGCGCTGGCCACCACTTTCCTCGCCGATCAAGCGGCCCGTTTCGGCTTCGATCATGACGCCGCTGATCTCATCCTTGAAAGTCTCGCCGCCGAAGCCGTCAGCAAAACCCCCCCGCTCACATCAACGCCCACGCAAACCGTCCCCTGTACTTCCACCACGCATCCCGTCCGCTTCCATGGGCAATGGCATGAAACCCCATTTCACGACCGTCCCGGCCTCGCCCCCGGCACCATCATCACCGGCCCCGCCGTCCTGCTCGATCCCAGCGCCACCACGCTCATCGCGCCGGGCTGGCAGGGTGAAATCGATCCCGCGCACAATCTCATCCTCACCCGCAGCCAGCCGCTGCCCCGCCCAAAACCCGGCACAAGCCGCGATCCCATCTGGCTGGAGCTCTTCGCCAATCGCTTCATGGGCATCGCCGAGCAAATGGGCGCCGCCCTCCAATCCACCGCCTGGTCGGTCAACATCAAGGAGCGGCTCGATTTCTCCTGCGCCATCTTCGACGCCCAAGGTGCGCTCATCGCCAACGCCCCGCACATGCCCGTCCACCTCGGCTCAATGGGCATCAGCGTGCGCGCCATCATGGCGGCGCGCTCATCCGATCCGCGCGGCATCCGCCCGCACGATGCCTTCATGCTCAATGATCCATGGGCCGGCGGCACGCATCTGCCCGATGTCACCGTCGTCCAGCCGGTATTTCTTGCCCCGACCGACTGCACCCCTGCCTATTGGGTCGCCGCGCGGGGCCATCAAGCCGATATCGGCGGCACCACGCCGGGCTCCATGCCGCCCGACAGCCGTACCATCGCCGATGAAGGCATTCTGATCACTAACTGGCTGCTCGTCGATCAAGGCCAGCTCCGCGAAGCTGAAACCCTGTCCCTGCTGGCCCCCGCCCGCGATCCCGTCCGCTGCCTCGGTGATCTGCGCGCCCAGCTCGCCGCCTGCGCCCGCGGCGCTGCCGATCTTCGCGCGCTGGCCGCCGAAGTCGGCGCCGAGGTCGTCTCCGCCTATATGGCGCATGTGCAGGATGATGCCGAGGCCGCCGTCCGCAACGCCATCAGCCAGCTCGCCGGTGGCGCGTTCGAAGCACAGATGGACAATGGCGCCACCCTCCGTCTGTCCATCACCATCGATCATCAGAGCCGCGCCGCCACCCTCGATTTCACCGGCACCAGCCGGCAATCACCCGATAATTTCAACGCCCCGCAAGCCGTCACCCGCGCCGCCACCCTCTATGCCTTCCGCTGTCTGGCAGGTGGCGACCTCCCGATGAACGACGGCGTTCTCCGCCCGCTCACCCTGATCATCCCCAAAGGCTCGATCCTCAGCCCCGCCCCCGGCGCTGCCGTCGTCGCCGGCAATGTCGAAACCAGCCAGATCCTCACCGATGCCATCTTCGCTGCCATGGGCACCATGGCCGCCTCGCAAGGCACGATGAACAACCTCACCTTCGGCAACGCCACATACCAATATTATGAAACCATCGCCGGTGGTGCGGGTGCCACCCACACAGCACCCGGCGCATCCGCAATCCAGACCCATATGACCAACAGCCGCCTCACCGATCCCGAAATCCTCGAAGCCCGCTATCCCGTCCGTGTCGAAACCTTCAGCATACGCCAGGACTCTGGCGGCCGCGGCCAAAACCCCGGCGGCAGCGGCACCATCCGCACCCTCCACTTCCTCGAACCCATGACCGTCTCCCTCCTGTCAGGCCGCCGCCAAACCGCCCCCTTCGGCCTCCAAGGTGGCAGCTCCGCCAGCCCCGGCACGGCCCACATCACCCGCAGCTCAGGCACAATCGAAGCCCTCGGCGCCACCGCCCGCGCCGACCTCGAACCGGGCGATACCATCACCATCCAGACCCCCGGTGGCGGCGGCTGGGGCGCTCCAAAACGCCAGTCATGACCCCGCTGCTCGGCATCCTCGTCCTCGTCATCGGCTTCGCCGTCCGCGCCAATCCACTCGCCGTCGTCCTCGCCGCCGCCGTCACCGCAGGTTTCGCCGCAGGCCTTGATCCGCTCGCCGTCCTCGCCGCCCTTGGCAAAGCCTTCAACACCAACCGCTTTGTTTCAGCACTATGGATCATCCTCCCCGTCGTCGGCCTGCTCGAGCGCGCGGGCCTGCGGGAGCGCGCAGCCACCCTCATCACCAGCAGCGCCCGCCTCACCACCGGCCGCCTGCTCATCCTCTATCTCGCCTTCCGGCAATTGACCGCCGCCCTTGGCCTAATCTCCATCGCCGGCCATGCCCAGACCGTCCGCCCGCTCATCGCCCCGATGGCCGAAGCCGCAGCCGCCCGCGCCCGCCCGGAGATCACCGCCGATGATCTTGCCCGCGTCCGCGCCATGGCCGCCGCCACCGATAATGTCGGCGTGTTTTTCGGTGAAGACATCTTCCTCGCCGTGGCCTCCATCCTGCTCATCAAAGCCACACTCGAAACCGCTGGCATCTTCGTCCAGCCCTTTCAGCTCGCCGTCTGGGCCATCCCCGGCGCGGTCGCCGCCTTCCTCATCCACAGTGCCCGCCTCCTCGCACTCGATCGGCGATTAGCCGCGCAGCGCACCCCATGATCGGCCTTCCTGCGCTTTACACGCTGGCCGGCCTGCTGTTTGCCGCCTGGGCCGCCATCACGCTGCTGGATAAAAGCCACCCCGGCCGCCTCGGCACAGCCCTGTTCTGGAGCCTGATCGCGCTCAGCTTCCTCGCCGGCGATCATCTGGGAGACGTTGCAAACGGCGCGCTCGTCGTCGCCCTCGTATCCCTTGTCACGCTCGGCTTCCCCAGGCGCGGCACCAGCCCCGAAACACCGCTGTCCGACCGCCAGTCCAGCGCCAAAACCCTCGGCAACCGCCTCTTCGCCTTTGCCCTGATCGTCCCCGCTACCGCCCTGGCCGGCACCCTCATCTTCCCCCACATCCCCATCATAGACCCAAAGCAGGTCACCCTCATCAGCCTCGCCCTTGGCGTCCTCATCGCCGCAGCGCTGCTGCTCCGTACGCTCCGCCTCGCCCCGGTCGTTGCCGTCTCCGAAGGCAAGCGGCTTGTCGATGGCATCGGATGGGCGCTGCTCCTGCCACAGCTCCTCGCCAGCCTCGGCTCGGTCTTCGCCCTCGCCGGTATCGGAGACATTATCGGCCATAGCGTCGCCAGCGCCATCCCACAGGGGCAGCATCTGCCCGCCGTTCTCGCCTACACACTGGGCATGGCCGGCTTCACCATCATCATGGGCAATGCTTTCGCTGCTTTCCCGGTAATGTTCGCCGCCGTCGGCCTGCCAATCCTCATCACAGGCCTCGGCGCCAGCCCGGTCGTCATCGGTGCCGTCGGCATGCTCGCCGGCTTCTCCGGCACCCTGCTCTCGCCGATGGCTGCCAACTATAATATCGTCCCCGCCGTGCTGCTGAATCTCGATCGCTCGGCCGTCATCCGCGCCCAGACCATTACCGCCATCCCGATGTTCATCTTCAACACCCTCATCATCTGGATGTACGCCTTTCCATCGCCTTGAGTGCCCCTCTCGCGCGTCTCGCGTCCCGGTGATGACAATCCACCACCAGTGTCTTAGGATAAGTCTCATGCGCCGCCCCATTCTCGTCCCCCTGTTGCTCCTCGCCCCCGTGCTGCTGCTCGCCGCCTGCAGCCGCGATTCCGGCAATCCCGCCCCGCCGCGCGTCGATACCCCGCTGCCGGTCCCGGTCCTCACCAGCACAGTCGCCGTCCCCGTCATCGTCAGCCTCGATGAGCTTGAGCGCGAGCTTAACAAGGATATCCCGACCACGCTGTGGACCATCGATGAGCGCATCGCCAAATGCATTCCGGCCGAGCGCCTTAGCATCAAGTTCCTCGGCATCAAAAAAGCCAAGATCACGCCCGACATCCCTTGCCACGTCAAAGGCAGCGCCACGCGCGGCCACATCAGGCTCGGCGGCAAGGATGGCCTGCTCACCGTCACCATGCCAGCCAGCGCCCGGATCACCGCCAGCGACGCCGGCGAAAAGATCATTCACGAAACTGCCACCGCCGAGGCAGAGGTGGTCGCCGATGTCCGCCTCGAGCTCGATCAGGACTGGCAGGCCCGCGCCAAGGTCGATCTCGATTATCGCTGGATCAAGGAGCCCGGGGTCAGCATCGTCGGCCAGCGTCTGCGCCTCACCTCAAAAGCCGATCCCAAGCTCAAGTCCGTCATCGCCAAGCTCGAAGCCAAGCTCTCCGCCATGGCCGCCAACTATAACACCCGTGAGGCCCTTGCCAAAAACTGGGCGGAAGCCTTCACTGTCATCGAGCTTAACCGTAAAAATCCCGAAGTCTGGATGCGCGTCGCCCCGCAGGCCATACACATCAGCCCGTGGTCGATCAGCGGCCGCACCATCACTCTCCCCGTCTCCGTAACGGCCCGGGCCGAAACCATCATCGGCCATAAGCCCGATGCCCCCGAGGCCACGCCGCTGCCGCCGCCCTCGCCGCCCATGGGGGTGCAGCGCGTTCAGCTGCATCTGCCCGTCATCGCCGATTATTCCGTGCTCGAACCCGTGCTCGCCAAAGCGCTGGGCAAACTCTCAAAAAAGGGCCTCATCGTGCCGAAGTTCGGCAAAGTCGATGTCCAATTCGGCAAGGTCAGCGTCTATCCCACCAGCGGCGGCCGCGTCGCCGTCGGCCTCGAGATTGCTGCCAAAACCCCCGGAGACTATATCGATCCGCACGGCACCATTTGGCTCGCCGGCCGCCCCTATAATGTGCCGGGCAGCCAGAACGTCTCCTTCAACGATATCGACATCAGCAGCCGTACCGACAGCGAAGGCTTTGATCTCCTCGTCGCCATCGCCGAACATCCCAAGGTCAAGGCCATCATCGCCACCGCCCTCACCCAGGATTTCACAAAGGATCTCGCCAAGCTCCGCGCCAAGATCGATCCCAAGCTCGCCGCACTGCCCATCGGCAAGTCGTTCGTCCTCAACACCGTCATCACCAACTTCACCAATGGGGAAGTTACCGCTGCCGGTCAGGGCCTGCTGATGCCCGTCACCGCCGAGGCCGAGGCCCGCCTCAGCCTGCGCCTCGCACCAAAAGCAGGTCCAGCGCCTGTAAAAACCGCGAGCGGTCAGCCTTCGAAAACGCCGCCGGCCCGCCTCTGATCCCGTCCATCCCGGCACGAAGATCGGCCATCAAAGCCCGCTGCGCCACCGCCGCTCCGATCATCGCCATATTGAATACCCGGCCATCCCCGGCCAACGCCGATGCCCCCGCTTTCAACACCCTCTCCGCCAGCAAGATATCCCCCGTCACCACCACATCCCCGGTCACCACCGCCGCCTCAATCCAGTCATCCGCTGCATCAAACCCCGGCCCCACCATATGCTGGCTCACCAGCGCATGCCCAGGCATCCGATGGCCTGAATTGGACACGACAACCACCGCCACGCCATGCCGCATCGCCACGCGGTAAATCTCATCCTTCACCGGACAAGCATCGGCATCGACATAGATTTTCATGGCGAAACCTGCCCCAGCCACTCCAACCGGCGCCAACAAGCAAGGCCAATCACGCTCAACACTCGAACGGAATAAACTGCATCTTGGGCGGGTTTTGCGGCTGTTCGCACGTAATGTCCGAAACCGCGTCGTCCGCCACGAGCACCGCACCCGGTGAAAGGGTAAGAAACGCTTCAAAAGCCGCTTTTTCTCTCGCTGGTACAGCGCGATGCTTAAAGCGAAAAGACTTCAAAACGTCTGAAATGCTCGGCGTCGCCACGCCGGCATTACTGGCCGCAGGCTTCGGAACTTCCAGAATAATCTCATCAGCATCGGTATAGCCCCCCGCCACAACCTCGACTGTAATCCAATCTGCCGGATACGTCGCCGAAACTGTGGGAAATTGGGCCGCTCCAGCCGATTGCACGCATTGCATATCAGCCGACAAAATCGTGTCACACCCGCCCACATGCGAAATCATCCGCCACCGCCCCGCCGGCACAGCATAGACATTCACCGACCGCGCCAGCATGCGCCGCAAGCCACCCAGCCCGACTTTCCGCTCAAACTTGATCACCCGATCCGGACTATCAACATCTGCAAAAAACACATGCATGGTATAAGGCACCGGAGTCTGGTGCCGCATGGAAATCGCCACAGCGCCCTCGCCCGGCTTCAATGCGGCGGCACTGGTAATCTTGCGTGGCTCGGTCATCTCAGCCGCCGCCATCGTCGCCCCGCACAATAGCCACAGTGCCAGCACCCCAACAACGGCCGACATCAGAACGGCTGACCTATTGCCGCGCACGCGCCTGATTTCCATCGCCCAAACCAACCCCTAGCGCGGCGGCCGCTTGCCCTTCGGCGGTCCGCCCGGCCGGCTCACCGGCCGCACCATCGCCCCAGGATGCGGTCGCGGTCCAGACGGTGCGCGCGCCTCCAGCCTTGGACGCGATGGCCGCGGCGGCGGCGCGCCATCAGCCGGAATAATCATTATGCCCCCCTCCGGAGACCGGTCAGCGCCCTCAGTGCGCTTCAACGCATCCATAAACTTCCCCGCAATGTCGCGCGGAATTTCAAAGCGCGTCTCATGCGGCCCGATCTTGATCGTCCCCACATCACCCTTGGTTACATGCCCGCGGCGGCAGAGCAGCGGCAGGATCCAGCGCGGATCAGCATTCTGCTGCCGCCCCACATCCATCTTGAACCACACGACATCAACATCGCCGCCGCCATTACCACCGCCGTGTCGGGGCCGTTCGTCATTGCCGCCACGGCGCTCCGGCCGCGCACCACCCTGAGACTGGCCGCGCTGAACCGGCCCGCCATCGAGCATTTCCTCCGCCGCCGGCATCTTCGCCCGGTGCGTTCGCACCAGCATCGCGGCAATATCCTCGGCAGGCCGCTCGGCCAGCAGTCGTGCTGCCAGCGCCCGGTCCTCATCATCAAATTCCGCCGGCGTCTCCATCAGCGCCACAATCAATCGCTCGCGGTCATTGGCCCTGATCTCGTCCGGCCCCGGCACCTTCATCCACTCGGCCTGAATCCGCGCCCCGCGCAGCATTCCCTCCACCCGCCGCCGCGCCGGGTAAGGCACCACCAGTACAGCCGTGCCCTTCTTCCCCGCCCGCCCCGTGCGCCCCGAACGGTGCTGCAAGGTTTCGGCATCGCGCGGCAGTTCAACATGCACCACAAGGCTCAGCGTCGGCAGATCAATCCCCCGCGCCGCCACATCAGTCGCCACACAAACCCGCGCCCGACGGTCCCGCAGCGCCTGCAACGCCGAGTTGCGCTCAGCCTGCGTATGCTCGCCAGAAAGGGCCACAGCATCGAACCCGCGCTCGATCAGGCTGGCATGCAGCCGCCGCACATTATCCCGCGTCGCACAAAAAAGCATCGCAGTGGGCGCCTCATGAAAGCGCAGCAAATTCACCACCGCATTTTCGATGTCGGAGGGCGCCACAACCACCGCCTGATAGGCAATATCGCCATGACCCCGGTCCTCGCCCACCGTGGAAATCCGGAAGGCGTCCTTCTGGTATCGCTTGGCCAGCGCCACAATCGGCTTGGGCAGCGTCGCTGAAAACATGAACGTCCGCCGCTCGCCCGGCGTCGCATCCAGAATCTCCTCCAGATCCTCCCGAAAGCCCATATCGAGCATCTCGTCGGCCTCATCCAGAATCGCCACCTTCAGGCTGCCGAGCTGCAACGCCCCGCGCTCCAGATGGTCGCGCAGCCGCCCCGGCGTTCCCACCACAATATGAGTCCCCGCCGCCAGCGACCGGCGCTCCTTGCTGGCATCCATGCCGCCCACACACGTCGCAATCCGCGCACCAGTCTTGCCATAAAGCCATTGCAGCTCGCGGCTCACCTGCAGCGCCAGCTCACGCGTCGGCGCAATCGCCAGCGCCAGCGGGGCGCCGGCGCGCGCCGTCCGCCCGTCCTCGCCCAGCATTTGCGGTGCCATCGCCAGGCCAAAGGCCACCGTCTTGCCAGATCCGGTCTGCGCCGAAACCAGCAGATCGCGCCCCTCGGCCTCGGGCGCCACCACCGAGGCCTGCACCGGCGTCAGCGTCTCATAGCCCTTGGCCTTGATGGCCTCGGCCAGCAATGTCGGTAGATTTTCAATGTTCATCGCGGCGCTATGGCGCATTCAAAGGGAAATAGCCACCGGCCCCCAGTGAGATGGCAGCCATGCGTGCAGCGACAGAAGCGTCAATAAACCTCGAAAAGCCCTGCAGCCCCCATGCCCCCGCCCACACACATCGTCACCACGACATATTTCGCCCCGCGCCGCTTGCCCTCGATCAGCGCGTGGCCGGTGCAGCGCGCCCCGGTCATCCCGTAAGGATGGCCAATCGAAATCGCCCCGCCGTTCACATTCAGCTTGGCCTGGTCAATCCCCAGCACATCAGCACAATGCAGCACCTGCACAGCAAACGCCTCGTTCAGCTCCCACAGCCCGATGTCATCCATCGTCAGCCCATTGGCCTTGAGCAATTTCGGCACCGCATAAATCGGCCCGATGCCCATCTCATCTGGCTCCAGCCCGGCCACCGCCATGCCACGATAGGCGCCCAGCGGCGTCAACCCGCGCTTTGATGCCTCCTTGGCCTCCATCAGCACGCTCGCCGAAGCCCCGTCCGAAAGCTGGCTGGCATTGCCCGCCGTAATCGTGCCCCCCTCGATCACCGATTTCAGCCCCTTCAGGCTTTCCAGCGTCGTCTCGGGCCGGTTGCCCTCATCCTTGTTCAGCGTCACCTCTTTGTAAGTGACCTCCTTGGTCTCCTTGTTGACCAGCGCCATCCGCGCCGTCATCGGCACAATCTCGTCATCAAATTTGCCGGCCAGCTGTGCTGCTGCAGTGCGCTGCTGCGACTGAAAGCCATATTCATCCATCCGGTCGCGGCTGATGCCATAGCGCTTGGCCACCACTTCAGCAGTCTGCAACATCGGCATATATATCGCAGGGTGCATCGCCAGCAGCGCCGGGTCGCCTTCGCGGAACATCTTGTCGGTCTGCACTGTCGAAATCGAATCGATCCCGGCCCCAATGGCGATCGTCATGCCATCAACAATGATTTGCTTGGCTGCCGTCGCAATCGCCATCACGCCAGAGGAACATTGCCGGTCGATCGATTGCCCGCTCACCGTCACCGGCAGCCCGGCGCGCAACAATGCGGTGCGCGCAATATTGCCGCCCTGGCTGCCCTGCTGCAGAGCAGCCCCCATCACCACATCATCAACCTCGGCGCCCTCAATCCCGGCGCGCTTCACAGCATGAGCAATCGCATGCCCGCCCAACGTCGGGCCGGGTGTCGCATTGAAAGCGCCCCGATAAGCCTTGCCAATCGGCGTCCGCGCCGTCGAAACAATCACCGCTTCCCGCATGTCAAATCTCCCACATCCAAAAATATTCGTTTGTTCACTCAAAGATATTGCAGGCTCACCCACTCGGCCGCCAGCGCCGGCTTCGCCTGACCCTCAATCTCCACCGACACCCCAAGTGTCGATTGCCAGGCCCCGTCAGGCCGCTGCGTCACATCGTTCAGCACAAACCGCCCGCGCACCCGGCTGCCACTCTTCACCGGCGCCATGAAACGCAGCTTGTTCAGCCCATAATTCACACCCATCTTCACCCCCGTAACCGAGGGCAGGGCCTGATAAGCAAAGCTCGAACATAGCGACAACGTCAAAAATCCATGCGCAATCGTCGTCCCAAATGGCGTCGCCTTCGCCAGTTCCGGGTTCACATGAATAAACTGATGGTCGCCCGTCACAGCGGCAAAAGCATCAATTCGCGCCTGATCCACCAGCACCCAGTCCGACACGCCAACTTCGGTGCCAACCAGCGCCCGATAGTCCTCAAGGCTCACCGCCGCCCTAGTCATAATTACATCCAACTGGCTTGTTTCTGAAGGCGACCGTAGGCCCTGCTTCACCCATGCGTCAACCTGTTCCCACCTTAACAAAACAGCCAGGCCGTGCGCGCATAGTTGCTGCAACGAGCCCGCGCTCTTCTCGCGATGATAACCGCCCGCTCATCGCCTTCATCGCCGAAGCCGGCGGTAACGCCTCGCTGCCCAGCCTCGATGACGAGATTTGAGCGATACTCTATTTACCCTAAACCAATTTGCGGATAAACACTCCGCATGACCGCGCAAACGCCTTTCATCCCTGCCTCGCAGCCGCAATCGCTCCCCATCCCCAAGCGGGAATGGCGCACCGCATTCTCAGCGCTTCGCAAGCTGCTCGCCGATAAGGATGATACCGGCGAAGTCTTCGAGATCATGCGCGCCCTCAATGGCGCCAGCACCCGCGACGGCTATTTCCGCCTGATCAGCACACTCGAGGGCGGCCGCATCGCCTTTGAGCGCGCAGAGCTTGCCCCCTTGTTGTCGGATCGCGCATGGCTCGCCACCCTGCCCGAAAACAGCCTTGGCGCTGCATACGCCCGCTTCACCGCTGCCGCCAGCATCACGCCCGAAGGCTTGGTCGAAGTTTCGTCGCGCGTTATGTTGGACATGGCGCACCCCGTTGCATGGTTCGGCCGGCGGACGCGCGATGCGCATGATCTCTGGCACGTCCTCACCGGCTATGGCACCGATTCCCTCGGGGAAGCCTGCCTGGTTGCCTTCTCCTACGCCCAGACCCGCTCGCTTGGCTGGGCCTTCATCGCCGTCGGCGCGGCGCTCAAGTCCCGCACAGCCCCCGAGCGTCATCCCTATGCCCGCGCAATCCTCGAAGGCTATCGCCGTGGCCGGAGTGCTGCATGGTTCGCTGGCCATGATTACAAGGCGCTGCTGCCTCTGCCGCTCGAAGACGCGCGCGCCCGTCTCGGCCTGTCGCCCGCCACCCTTTACGACAGCATCCCGCCTGCGGCGCGCGGCAACGCCGTTCCCAAGGCCTGATCAGGCCTGCTGCGCCGGCAATTCGATCATCGGCCTCGGATCGATCATCGTCCCGTCCGGCATCGCCGTAAACGTCACTTGCGTCGGATAGGCGAATTCAACGCCCAGATCGGCAAACATCTGGACCATCCCCACGCCAATCGCATGCCGCGCCACAAGCATGTCCTCAAGCTCCGGCGAATCGACAAAGAACACCAGCTCAAAGTCGATCGACGAGTCGCCAAATCCGGTGAACACACAGCGGTCAAACCGCGCATGCTCAACAGGCTCGATCAGCCCCTTCACATGGTCGGGCAACGCCATCAGCATCGCCGGTTTTGTCTGATAAATCACCCCGAACGGCAGCACGATCCGTCGTACCTCGATGCGCTTGATGTTGCTCACTTCCTGCGCAAGCAGCTGCGTGTTGCCGATCACCAGCTGCTCGCCCGACAGCAGCCGCACCCGCACAGTCTTCAGCCCGATCGCCTCCACCATGCCCGTGTTTGTGCCAAAGTGAATCGAATCCCCCACCCGAAAAGGCCGGTCGAACAATATCGCCAAGGCAGCAAACAGATCGGCAAAAATCCCCTGCGCCGCCAGCGCAATGGCAATCCCGCCGACACCAAGCCCCGCCACAAGTGCAGTCACATTGACCCCGACATTGTCGAGCACCAGGATCACCGCGACCATCCAGATCGCAACATTCACCAGCACCCGGATCACACCCATGGCACTGTTGAACCCGGCCGGATCATCGCTCAGCTCGGCCCGCCGCTCGACCATCGCCAAGATGATTTCGCGCAGCCACAGCGCCCCCTGAATCACCGCCGCAACAACAAAAATAAAGTCGATCGCCGCCCGCAAATCCCCCGGCGGCGCCACCACATGCACCACCGCATAGGCCGCCAGTGACGCCATAAAAGGCGAGCGCGTCCGCCGCACAATCCGCCCGGCAAACCCCTTCCACGTTGTCACATCGCCGCTGGCGCCGAGCATACGCACCAGCCCCCAGCGCACGCCGATGAACAGAAAATACAGCGCGACCGCCACGGCTGCCATCACCAGCGCATCCTCGCTGTCAGTGCGGAACCACTGCGCCGTCGATACCGTCAGCGCCTCGACCTGCTCAGGCAAAGACTTGATCACCGACCCAACCTTCACCGGCTCAGCCTTGTCATTCACCACTGCCAAAACGCCAAGCATCACATCTTTCCTTCAAACGCCGGCAACAGCCACTCCGGCTGCGCCACAGCAATCTCTATGCCCCCCAGCAGAATCGGCGCCGCCACCGCCTCGATCCGCAGATGCGCACACGCCACATCGCCCTCCGGCGCACCGCGCAAAGCCCCTACGACACGCCCCTCAGCGTCGCGCAGCACCCCATCGCCCACCGGCCCCGCAATCCGCACCGGCACGATCCGCCGCCGCACCTTGTCCCGATAGTGCATCCGCGCCGTATTCTCCTGCCCTACATAACAGCCCTTGGTGAAGCTCACCCCATTGAGCAGGTCCGCCCCGGTTTCCAGCCACAGCAGTTCGTCCATACCCAGCTCCGCAGCCTCCGCCACACCCAGCGCCAGCCGATATGCCCGCCACGCGCCCTCATCATCACCCGCAGCAGCGCCCCGCTCATCAGCCCCAATCCACCGCGATCCCAGCGCCGTCGTCCGGGGGTCCAAAGCCCGCCCGGGCACCACCTCGCGGGACACAAACACCCCAAGCTCAGGTGCCGCCACAATCTCCACAGCCTTGCGCAGCCGATACATGCCCAGCCGTTTCATCAACAGCTCTGCCTGCCCCCGCGCCACATCCAGCCAGATCTCGCCGCCGGTCCCGGCAAAGACCAGCACCGCAAACAGCAGCTTGCCCTGCGGGCTGAGCAGCCCCGCATAAAGCGGCCGCCCCTCCCCCAGCAGCGCCACATCCTGGCTCAGAAGCCCCTGCAAAAAACTCTCGGCATCAGCGCCGCGAACCCGCAGCACGGCGCGATCATTCAATATAAGCTCACTCATGCGGGCTCTTTACCCGACCCCGGCCCCATTCGCCAAATCCAGCCGTTCACGCTTGACTTTCCCCCTCCCCCCGCTCATACGCCGCCCTTCCTCGCGTCCGGCCATCCGGATGCGCCACACAGTTTTTGCCGAGAAGCACCGGATCATGGCCAAGCCGACAACCATCAAGATCAAGCTCGTCTCCACCGCCGAGACCGGCTATTATTACGTCACCAAAAAGAACCCGCGCACACAGACTGAAAAGCTGTCGTTCCGCAAATATGATCCTGTCGTTCGCAAGCACGTCGACTTCAAGGAAGCCAAGATCAAGTAACGCTGTCAGCGTTTATAAAACCAAAAAGGCCGGGGCATCCACCCCGGCCTTTTTGCTGTCACGCCCCAATCACGTCGTAGTCCTTCAAAATCTCAGGCCGCCACCGCCCGGTTCCGCCCCTGCCGCTTGGCCTGATAAAGCGCTTTATCGGCCCTCGCCAAAAGGCTTTTCGCCCGGCAACCCGGTCCAAGCAAAGACGATACACCAACACTCAGCGTCAGCGGTGCGCGCTGCTCGGCATCGCCGTCCTGCCCAAGCCCCAGGCCGGCGACCGCCGCCACCATTGCCGCCGCCAGCGCCTCGGCCTCGCTACTGTGAGTATCAGGCAGAATCACCGCCATTTCATCCCCACCATAGCGCGCCACGATATCGCCGGGTCGCAGCGCGCCCCGAATCGCATCCCCCACCAGCCGAAGCGCCCCATCGCCCGCTGGATGCCCACGCCGGTCATTAAACGCCTTCAACCCGTCAATATCGGTCATCAGCACCGAAAGTGCGCGCTCACCACATTGCGCCATCTTGATCGCCTCCGGCAGCACCCGCTCAAGCTGATAGCGATTGAACAAGCCCGTCACCGCATCCACCGTCGCCACTTGCCAGGCCTTTTCCGCCGATGCCGCCCGCGTTGCTGCCATGCGGTGACGCTGGATGACCGCCTGCAGGCGGGCACGCACCTCCAGCGGCTCGATCGGCAGCCAGCTACAATCCGCGCAACGCATCTCGAAAGCCCGCAACATCGCTTCCGGCTCCTCGCGCGGCACCAGCACAAAAACCCGAAAAGGCGTCTCAAGCCCATAGGCCTGAAGCGGCGCCAGCGCGTCGGCCAGCGTCCGCCAACTCCCGCGCAGGGCTGCCACAACCAATAGCTCAAGCTCGCCGCTGGCAGCCATGGCCAGCGCCGTCGTCACATCGATCGGTACAAGAACAGCATCATCCGGTAGAAGGTGCCGCAGCCCATCTCCAATATCGGCCGCGCCAACAAATCCAATCCGCATAACCATGCCCGCGCCTGACCCCCGCGCCCTGATCCCAAGGTAGCGAACAAGTGCTGACCAAGCACATCACAGCTACCCTCATTCCTTACATTTACCACACTCGCCCGCTGCAGGACAGCAAATCATTGCAAACGCAAATCAATCAACCAATAGTTACTAGGTCCTGAACCTGGCCATACGGTCGCACCAACACTGCCGGCCGCGACGCTGCTTTGCAACCACAAGCGGCTGGCCCTAGAACAACACTATGCAAAAGACCTCGCCCTCGACCGTCCCCCCAGATGACATTTTGGCCCTGCTCGCCCTGGCCGAAGTCGCCGCCGATGCCGAGCTTGGTCCGCGCTTTCTCGATCTGACCGGTCTCGATGCTGCGGGCCTGCGCGCCCGCGCCGCCGATCCCGCCCTGCTGGCCGAGGTCATCGCCTTTCTCTCGGCGCATGAAGCCAGCCTTATCCGCATCGCCGCGGCTCTCAAAGTCTCCCCCGCAGCCCTTGCCGCCGCCGGAAAAACTCTCGCACAAGCCAATCACACTGCCCGGCCGCAGAGCCATGGCGAGTCCCGCTAATGGCCCGCCCGCTGATCATCTCCGATTGCGATGGCGTCCTGCTCGAGTTCGCCCGACCGTTCACAGCCTATCTCGCCGAGGTCCACAGCCTCACCCTAAAGCTTGAGACCTTCGCACTCGCCGGCAACATCCGGGATATGGCCGGCAACACCATCCCGGCAGAGGACTTCCCCGCCCTGCTCGATGGCTTTTTCACCACTCATATGCCGCATCAAACGCCCGTCAGTGGAGCCGTCGCGTCGCTGGCAACGCTCGCCGTCCATTGCGATGTCGTCGTCCTCACCAACATCAACGACAATCACGCCAGCACGCGCACCTTGGAGCTGGCCCGCCTCGGCATGCCCTATCGCGTCATCGGCAATCGCGGCCCCAAGGGCGGCCCCATCCAGGCACTGCTGGACGAGTTTCAGCCGAGCCGCGCCGTATTCATCGACGACCTGCCGCCGCACCATAGTTCAGCCGCCCAGTTGACGCCGGCCGTCCACCGCCTGCACATGGTTGCTGAACACGATCTCCGCCACCTCATCCCCCACGCCAGGGATGCGCATGCCCGCATCGATGATTGGGCCGATGCCTTGCCACACATCCAGACCTATCTGGACATCTGACTATCTTTGGGAGCCACGACATGACCGACACGCCCGAACAAAAGCTCACAGCCCTTGGTTTTATCCTGCCGGCCGCCGCCGCCCCAGCTGCCAATTATGTGCCGTTCGTCATTACCGGCTGGCAGCTCCATATCGCCGGCCAGATTCCCTATGCCGCCGATGGCAGCCTGCTGAAAGGCCGGCTCGGCGAAAATCTCGACATCGCCGGCGGCAAAGCCGCTGCTGAACGCTGCGCCATCGGCGTCATCGCCCAGATGAAGGCCGCGCTCGGTGAGCTCAAGCTCGTCCGGCGTGTGGTCAAGCTCAATGTCTTCGTCAATTCCACTGCTGGCTTTACTGAGCAGCCGGAAGTCGCCAACGGCGCATCCGATCTCATGGTAAAGGTCTTCGGCGATGCTGGCAGGCATGCCCGCGCTGCTGTAGGCGTCGCGGTCCTGCCGCGCGGCGTCGCTGTCGAGATCGATGCCATCGTCGAGATCAGTGCCTGAGACGCACGCTGAGCGCATTGGTTCCCCGCATTTTGAGCGCCGCCGCCGATGTCCCGGCTGCGGCATGGGATGCCTGCGCCAGCTTCGGCCTTGATGCGCCCGGCAATCCCTTCGCGCTGCACGCCTTCTTCGCAGCGCTTGAAGCCTCAGCCTCCGCCACCGCCCGCACCGGCTGGCAACCCGCCCATATCGCACTCGAAACCGCCTCGGGCGAGCTAATGGCGGTCATGCCCGCCTTCGCCAAGTCGCACAGCCAGGGCGAATTTGTCTTCGATCATAATTGGGCCGATGCGCTCGAGCGCAGCGGCGGTCGCTATTATCCAAAGCTGCAATGCGCCTTCCCCTTCACCCCCGCCACAGGCCCGCGTCTGCTCGCCCGCACACCGCAGGCCGCCGATGCGCTGATCACCACAGCCGAGGGTCTGGCCCGCGCCAACAGCCTGTCCTCGGTCCACGCTACCTTCCTCAGCCCCGATGAGCAGGCGCGCTTCGCCGCCGCCGGCTGGCTCATGCGCACGTCCGAGCAGTTCCATTGGTTCAACGATAATTACACCTGCTTCGATGATTTTCTCGGCGCCCTGTCGTCCGCCAAGCGCAAGAACATCCGCAAGGAACGCGACCGCGCGCGGCAAGGGCTGGAGATCATCCACCTCAGCGGCGCCGACATCACCGAAGCGCATTGGGATGCTTTTTGGATTTTCTATCAGGACACCGGCGCGCGTAAATGGGGCCGCCCCTATCTCACCCGCAGCTTCTTCAGCATGATCAGCGAAACGATGGGTGACCGAGTGCTGCTCATGCTCGCCACAAGGGGCGGCACACCCATCGCCGGCGCGCTCAATTTCATCGGCGATGATTGCCTTTTTGGTCGATATTGGGGCGCCACCGAAGATATCCCCAATCTGCACTTCGAGCTCTGTTATTATCAGGCGATCGAATGGGCCATCACCCATAAGCGCCAGCGCGTCGAAGCTGGCGCGCAAGGCGCGCACAAGCTGGCGCGCGGTTATCGCCCGGTCGCCACCATCTCCGCACATTATATCCCCGATCCCGGCTTCCGCCGCGCCATCGCCGATTTCGTCGTGCGTGAAGCGATGATGGTCCAGTCCGATATCGAAGCGCTCGATATGGCCACCCCGTTCAGGCGCGGCTCATCCCCGGCGCTTCAACAATAGCCATATGGTGCGCCTCATCCCACTGATCATACTGCTCGCCAGTCCGTCCCTCAGCCCGGCTATTGCTCAGGAACAGGTCTACCGCCTGTCCGACGCCGACAAGAAAGCCGCCATCAACGCCGCCGCCCAGCGGCCGGAAAGCAACACCCGCCTTCCCATCGTCGATGGCCGCGCCCCCGGCTCGCCCGATAGCCGCGTTCATGGTGAAGTCGGCATGATGGTCGGCACCGGCGGCACCCGCGCCATCTACGGCACCACCGCCGTCCCCCTTGGTGAAAATGGCAGCGCCCAGTTCAGCTTCAGCACCGGCCGCTTCCCGGGCTTCGGATTTGGCAATAATGGCTTTGGGGGCAATTTTGGGGGCGGCTATGTCGGAGGCTTTGGCGGCGCCAGCAACTGGGACCGCCAGCCAGGCTTAGGCATGCAGGCCCCGTTCTTCCCCCGCTGATCAGGCGCTACACCCCCAGATTATCGATCAGCCGCGTCGTCCCCACCACGCCCGCTGCCATCAGCCGAGCACCCGGCATCACAGCCCCAAGCGTTGCCAACGTCTCTCCATCGACCATCTCGAAATAATCGACCCGCGCAAATCCCGCCGTCGCAATCGCCAGCGCCCCTTCGGCCAGCACCTCAGCCACCGCTGCCCCCGCCAGCAGTCGCGCCCGCGCCCGCGCCAGCGCCATCGGCAGCGCCAGCGCCCGCGCCCGATCCGCCGGCGCCAGATAGAGATTGCGCGATGAAAGCGCCAAACCGTCAGAATCCCGCACAATTGGCGCGCCGACAATCACCGTCCCCAGATCGAGATCGGCCGCCATCCGCTTGACAATCGCCAGCTGCTGCCAGTCCTTCTCGCCAAACACCGCAAAGTCCGCCCGTGCTGCGGCCAGCAGCTTCGTCACCACCGTCGCCACCCCGTCAAAATGCCCAGGCCGAACCGCCCCGCACAAAATATCCGGCAGCCCCGTCACCCGCACAAAACTCGAAAACCCATCGGGGTACATCGTCGTCACATCGGGCGCATAAAGCAGCGCACAGCCAGCCTCCGCCAGCTTGGCGGCGTCGCCCGCCTCATCGCGCGGATATTTCGAAAGGTCTTCGCCTGGCAAAAACTGCCTCGGATTGACAAAAATCGACGCCACAACAACATCGGCCCGCGCCAGCCCTTCGGCCACCAGCGCCAGATGCCCGGCATGCAGCGCACCCATCGTCGGCACAAAGGCCACCGTCCGGCCAGACCGCCGAAATGCCTCCACCGCAGCGGTCAGGGCCGCGGGCGTACGCACCACCTGCATATCCATCGCCAAAGCTCGCCTTCCGCTTGTTAAGGCCCGCGCCTCTGTGCCAAAGCAGACCGTTAATCAACCCCAAATACCCACCTCAGGAGCCGCATGCCCCTTCACATCATCGCCATCGCCAACGAAAAAGGCGGCACCGGCAAATCCACCACGGCCGTCCACCTCGGCGTTGCCCTGACGCTCGCCGGGTTCCGCACCGCCATGCTCGATCTCGATGCCCGGCAGCGCACCACAGCGCGCTATCTTGAAAATCGCAGCCGCTTCGCAGCCGCTCGCAGCATCACCCTCGCCACCCCGGATCATATAACCATCGCCGATGGACCCGAGGCCGAAGCCGAACTGACCATGCGCCTCGATCAGGCCGCCGCAATCGATTTCCTCATCATCGACACACCAGGCCGCGATTCCCCCCTCGCGCTCGCCGCCCTCGCCCGCGCCCACACCATCATCACCCCCATCAACGACAGCTTCATCGATTTCGATCTCATCGGCGAAGTCGATCCCGAAACCTTCGCTGTCAAAAAGCCCGGCTTCTATTCAGCCCAGATCTTCGAGCTGCGGCAGGCCCGCGCCCGTCATGATGGCGGCACCATCGATTGGGTGGTCCTGCGCAATCGCCTCGCCACGCTCGAAGCGCGCAATCGCAAGCGCGTCGGCGCCGCCCTCGACAGCCTGTCCAAACGCGTCGGCTTCCGTCAGCTCCCCGGCCTCTCCGAGCGCGTCATCTACCGGGAGTTCTTCCCGCGCGGCCTCACCCTGCTCGACAAAGACGCTCTCGAAGATTTCAGCATCAGCCATGTCGGCGCCCGCGCTGAGCTGCGCGCCCTCCTCGCTGCCCTCGCCCTTCCCGGCTGGGATCCAGCCCGCCTGCCGGCCTGACCGGTGGCGCTCGCCGTCCTCCTCACAGCCTTCGCTCTCTGGTGGGTCTGGCCCCGCCCGGCCAAACGTCTCGCCACCGCCCGCCGCCTGCTCGGTGTCCCCCAAAGTGCCAGCGCCGCCGCCATCGAAACAGCTTTCCGCCAGCGCCTGCGCACCGCCCATCCCGATGCCGGGGGCACAGCGCAAGAAACCCATCGCCTCACCGCAGCGCGCGACCTGCTCCTTGCCAGCCTCCCAAAACAATCCCACTAGTGGCGCATGAGCCATCAGTTCCACGCTACCGCCCTTCGTGAATACGACATCCGAGGCGTCGTCGGCACCACGCTCCACGAATCAGACGCCCGCGCCATCGGCCGCAGCTTCGGCACCATCATCGCCCGCGCCGGCGGCAAGCGCGTCACCGTCGGCCGCGACGGCCGCATCACCGCCCCCGCCCTTGAAGCCGCCCTCATCCAAGGCCTCACCGAATCCGGCATCGACGCCATCCGCATCGGCATGGGGCCCACCCCAATGCTCTATTACAGCGTCCACGCCCTGCACGCCGATGGCGGCATCATGGTCACCGGCAGCCACAACCCGCCCGATTGGAACGGCTTCAAGATGATGCTCGCCGACCGCCCCTTCTTCGGTCAGGACATCCGGCATCTAGGCCAAATGGCCGCCAGCGCAGACTGGGATTCGGGTGCGGGCGCCGCCAGCGAAGATCCGATCATGGACCGCTACATCGATCGCCTGCTCCAGGGCTTTAATCCACCCCCCTTCACCATCGCCTGGGATTGCGGCAACGGCGTCGCCGGCCCGGTCGTCGAGGCTCTCGTCAAGCGCCTGCCCGGGACCCACCATGTGCTCTTCGCCGATGTCGACGGCACTTTCCCCAACCACCACCCCGATCCCACCGACGAAAAAAACCTCGCCGACCTCAAGCGCACCGTCGCCGAACACGCCTGCGATTTCGGCGTCGCCTTCGATGGCGATGCAGACCGTCTCGGCGCCGTCGATGGTCAGGGCCGCGTCGTCTGGGGGGATCAGCTCCTCGCCATCCTTGCCGAGCCGGTTCTCAAAGCCCTCCCCGGCAGCACCATCATAGCCGACGTCAAGGCCAGCCAGGCACTATTCGATCGCATCACCGAGCTCGGCGGCAAGCCGCTGATGTGGAAGACCGGGCACAGCCTCATCAAAGCCAAAATGAAAGAAACCGGCAGTCCGCTCGCGGGCGAAATGAGCGGCCACATCTTCTTCGGCCATGATTGGTATGGCTTTGATGATGGCATCTACGCCGCCATCCGCCTCATCGGCGCCGTCGCCAGCCTCGGCGGATCGCTCACCGAGCTCAAATCCGCCATGCCCGTCATGCTCAACACCCCCGAGCTGCGCTTCCAGGCCTCGGAAGAGCGCAAGTTCGCCGTGGTGGAAGAAGTCCTAGCCACCCTCGAAGCCGAAGGGGCCACCGTTAACAAGACCGACGGTGCCCGCGTCATCCGCCCCGATGGCTGGTGGCTGCTGCGCGCCTCCAACACGCAGGACGCGCTTGTCGCCCGCGTCGAAGCAAAGGATGAAGCAGCCCTCATCCGCCTGCGCGCCGAGCTCGAATCAGCCCTCACCCGCTGCGGCATCAGCACCACCCTAGCGAGCCACTGACCGCCCGCAACAAGCCATTGAATTCCCTGAGCCGAAAAGCTTATGTTGCGGCGCAACATGAATCCCCTTGATTCCCCGCACCAGTCCCATTATGTTGCATTGCACAACGTACCAGCAATGGGATCATATCTGTGACCGGCAAGAGAAACACTGCAAAGCCAGACAGCCAGCCAAAAGCCGGTCGCCGCAAGGTATCGGTCAGGCCGCTGGCAGCCCTGAAGCCGGTCGCCGCCACCTCGACCCCAGCCGTCAAGGGTGCGAAGTTCAAGCCCGTAGCGACCGTCTCAACACCCACCATCAAGCCTGTCGCAAAGGCCGCACCGGTAAACCCGGCCCCAACCGCAACCAAGCCCAAGCCAATGATCAAGAAGCCGGCCAAGACCCCAAAGGTCGCCAAGCCTGCCGCCACAAAGTCAGTCAAACCAACACTGGCTGCGCCCAGGCCCGCCATCCCGGCGCCAGTCAGCGCACGGCCAAGCCTCAAAATCGTTCCAACAATCAACTCAATCTTCAAAAAGGAAAACCCCATGGCTACCGCATTTGAAACCACCCAGGACACCGTCAAGAACACCGTCGCCCAGATCAGCACCAGCGCCGAAGCCGCGCTTGAGAGCAGCAAGGCCGCCATGGAGCAGATGACCGCCAAGTCGAAGGAAGCGATCGAAACCAGCATGAAGTCGATGGACGAAATGGCTGATCTCGCTCGCGGCAACGTCGAAGCTGTCATCGCCTCGGCGCGTGCCGCCACCACCGGCCTTGAGCAGGTCGCAGCGCATGTCACCGAATCCTCGCGCAAAAGCTTCGAAGAGCTGACCTCCGCCGCCAAGTCGGCCGCTGCCGCCAAGACCCCGAATGAGCTGATGCAGCTCCAGTCGGATTATGCCAAGGCTCAGTTCGATACCGTTGTCTCCGATTTCTCGAAGATGACCGAGATGATGATGAAGATTTCGGGTGACATCTTCGAGCCGATGCAGAACCGCATGGCCATTGCAAGCGACAAGCTGAAGACCACGCTCAACACCAAATAAGCGTCATCAGCCGTATACCAATCAAGGGAGGGGTGGTCGCAGCCAGCGGCCACCCCTTTTCCTTGGCCGTCTTGCGCCGTATATAGAGGTTTCAGGCTGTCCGCAGCCAAATCCGATTCCAAACCCGATTCAGGACCAACAATGATCATGATCCACAGCAATGGGGACAATGGGGACGACGCCGCCCCCCCCAATGACGGTGAAGGCGGCGGCAGAGACGGCGGTAGAGACGGCGGTAGAGACGGCGGTACTGGCGTCGGCGTCGCCACACGCACCAAGCCCAAAACGCAAAAGCCCAGCCTGTACAAGGTGCTCATGCTCAACGACGATTACACGCCGATGGAGTTCGTCGTCCATTGCCTGCAAACCTTCTTCCGAATGAGCGTGGAAGACGCCACCCGCGTCATGCTCCACGTTCACCAGCGCGGCGTCGGCGTCTGTGGAATCTTCACTTATGAGGTTGCCGAAACCAAGGTCAATCAGGTCATTGATTTCGCCCGCGAACACCAACACCCCCTCCAATGCACCATGGAAAAAGACTAATTAATTCCCCTCTCCCCCTAAAGGTGAGGGAAGGTGAGGGAAGGTGAGCGGTAAGCACCCCCGCGCCAATCCGCCCCCTCCCCAACTGCCGCCGCCGCCCCTAAACCCGGCAGCATGCTCACTAGTCTCCCCCCCAATTTTCATGCCGTCGTCATCGGAGCCGGCGGCGGCATTGGCGCAGCACTCGCCACCCTCCTCGAAGCAGATCCCGCCGTCTCCCTGGTCACCCGCTTCACCCGCCAGACGCTCGATCTCACCAACCCCGCCAGCATCGAGGCCGCCGCCGCCAGCCTCACCACCCCGCCCGATCTCCTCATCACCGCCACCGGGCTGCTTCAGGGTCAGGGCATCAGCCCCGAACGCGCTCTGAAAGACCTGAACGCGCAATCCCTCGCCCATAGCTTTGTAATCAACGCCGTCGGCCCGGCGCTCGTCGCCCAGGCCTTCCTCCCGCTGATGCCGCGCACCCACAAGACCGTGTTTGCAGCGCTCAGCGCCCGCGTCGGCTCAATCTCCGATAATCACCTCGGCGGCTGGCACAGCTATCGCGCCAGCAAAGCCGCCCTCAATCAGCTCATCCGCACCATCGCGCTCGAACACACCCGCCGTAACCCGCAGGCCATCGTCGCCGCCCTCCATCCCGGCACCGTCGACACAGCGCTGTCAAAACCCTTCCAACGCAGCGCCAAAACCCTGTTCACGCCGGAAACTTCCGCCGCACACCTCCTCAGCGTCATCGACCAGCTAACCCCCAATCAATCGGGGCATATCTTCGATTGGCAGGGCAAGGAAATCACCCCCTAACTCCCGCAAAGTTCCTAAACGACAGCCCCGAACAGCGCCCCAACGCCCGCCGTTGCCGCCATCGCAAACGCCCCCCAAAACGTCACCCTCAACGTTGCCTTGCCAATTCCTGCGCCGCCCGCCTTGGCGCCCACGGCCCCCAGCAGCGCCAGAAATAGCAGCGAAGCCACAGCCACCACAGGCACCAGTTGCGAGCGCGGCGCCACAATCACCATCAGTAGCGGCAGCGCCGCCCCCACGGTAAATGTTGCCGCCGACGTCAACGCCGCCTGGATCGGCCTCGCATGTCCACCCGGCACAAGCCCCAGCTCGTCGCGCGCATGCGCGCCCAGCGCATTCGCCGCCATCAATTGCCCCGCCACTGCATCGGCGAGCATCGAATCCAGCCCACGACCCACATAAATCGCTGCCAGCTCAGCGCGCTCCGCCTCAGGGTCCGCCGACAGCTCTGCTGTCTCGCGCGCAAGGTCGGCCGCTTCGGTATCAGCTTGCGAACTCACAGAAACATATTCGCCAGCCGCCATCGACATCGCGCCCGCCACCAAGCCGGCAATGCCGGTCACGACGATCGCGCTCGGTGTTGCCGCCGCTGCCGCCACGCCAATGATCAGGCTGGCGGTCGAAACAATGCCATCATTGGCGCCGAGCACAGCTGCTCTAAGCCAGCCAATTCGGGACACAAGGTGGCTCTCAAGGTGAAGGCGGCTCATCGAAAGGAACTTTCTTGAAACTCAGCCGCAAACTTACACGTTACCGTGCGCCTCACCAAACGCCGCCAACGCCCGCGCCCGGGCTATTTTGTGCCCCATAATCAGCCTCTGAAACACGCCCAACCTGCCATCAGTTCTTCTGATTCACAGGCAAGGCAAGCCACGCCGTATTCTGGCCATGTAGCAGTGAAATCAAAATGTTACGCCGTCCCTTCGCCCGCGCCACAGCCACAGCATCAGTAAACTGCACCGTCGAGGTCAGCGGCCTCTCGGCCAACCCAACAATGATGTCACCAACAGCAATGCCTCACGCTTCACCCGGACTATTGGGCACCACCGCCACCACGATCAGCCCGCTGACCGCTTCATTCTGCCCTGCGACTTCATTCATGCGGCCCGTCGTCCCGGTAAGCTGAAGACCAGACAGCGAGACAAACGCCGCAGGATCGGCCTTGTCAGTCAATTCCTGGGCACGAACGCTGCATCAGGTTTCAGCACCGCCAGCAAACCCAGCCGGCCACAACTCAAAAACCAATTTGCAATTTATTTCCAAATAGGATATTAAATAGCTCATAATCTCACCACAAACACATTGATCATTCAGCGCGGGCCAAAATCTTCAGAATCCACGCCTTGGGACTAACCTTCGTAACCTTCCAAACCCACTTCAAACCCACTTCAAACCCACCTCAAACCCCCATATCCCGCGCCACCGCATAGGCCGCCAGCGCCCGAGCCCGAGCCATTTCATGCCCGACAATCGGCCCCGGATACCCCCGTACCCCACCGGCGTCCCACGGCGCATGGATCACCTTGTCCGAAGCGCCCCGAAGTTCCGGCACCCATTCCCGGATATACGCGCCTGCATTAAATTTCGCACTCTGCCCCACCGGCGCAAACACCCGGTTGAACGGTGAGCTATCCACCCCCGATCCCATAACCCATTGCCAACCAAGCGAATTCGCCGCCAAATCAGCATCGACCAGACAGTCCCAAAACCACCGCTCGCCATGCCGCCAGTCAATCAGCAAATGCTTGCACAAAAAAGATGCCGCAATCATCCGCACCCGGTTATGCATCCACCCCGTCGCCCAAAGCTGTCGCATGCCGGCATCAACAATCGGATAGCCTGTCGCACCCCGCTGCCACGCCTCAAGCCCTTCCAAATCTTCACGAAATTCCAGCCGGGAAAAGACCGCCCGCCCCGGCGTCTCGCCATGATCCGGGAACAAATCCAAAATATTCGCCGCAAAATCCCGCCATCCCAGCTCGCGCAAATACGGCTCGCCCGCCGCCCCCACAGCCCCCTCCAAAGCATGCCAGACACTGCGAACCGAAATCTCCCCCATCGCCAGATGCGGTGATAGCCGCGAGGTCCCCTCGACCGAAGGCAAGTTCCGCCCTGCGTCATAACCCCCTGCACGATCAACAAAATCTGCCAGTAGCACCGCCGCCCCCGCCTCGCCCGGCGTCCACACGCAAAACCCCAAAGACCAATCCGGCATCACTGGCAACAGCCCCCAATCCCCCAGCGCATCGCTCGCCACACCATCAACAAAATCAATCTTTTGCGGCGCCGCCTCCGGCCGCCCCGGCGGCATCTGCTCGAGCATTCGGCGCCACCAGGGCGTAAAAATCCGATACCGCCCCCCCGTTCCCGTCAGCACGCTCTCCGGCCGAACCAGCAAAACACCCTCATGAACTTCGAGCGGAACCCGCCCCGCAACCGCCGCCTCATCAGCCCGCGCCCAAGGCTCCACCCGCCCAAGACAATGCACAACATCAGCCCCTACTTCCGCAGCAACAGCAGGCACCACATCAGCTGCACGCCCCCGCCGCAACACCAGAGAGCCGCCCAAAGCTCTCAAATCCTTATTAAAACTCACCAGAGAATGATGTAACCACCAGCGCTGCGCCGCCCCCATCGCCCAGCCCTGCCGCCATCCATCAGGCGCACTCGCCACCGCCGGCCGATGATCATCGAGCACAAACAGCGCCACCACCGGCCCGGCCCGCGCCGCCGCCCTGACCGCCGCCTGGTCCACCAGCCGCAAATCGTTCCGAAACCAAATGATCTGAGTCGCTGGCATCCCCGCTCCGTAGCCGCTACACGCGCCTGCGTCTGCACCAACCAAGAGCGTCCCAATGCCGCAACGCGCCTATGTCGATGGCCAATACATGCAGCTTGCCGAGGCGCAAGTCCCGGTCGAAGATCGAGGGCTGCAATTTGCCGACAGCATCTATGAAGTCGCCGCCATCTTCGGCGGCAAGCTGCTGGATTGGCCGGAGCATCTCGTCCGCATGCGCCGCAATTGCGCCGTACTGTTCATCAAGCTCACCCATTCCGATGCAGCGCTCACCCAGATCGCCCGCCGCCTCATCGCTCAGGCCCGCGCCACAGATGCGATCATCTACATCCAGATCACTCGAGGCACAGCCAAAAGGGACCATGTCTTCACCGCCGATCTCCGCCCCCGCCTCATCATGACGGTCCGCCGATTCAATTTCCGCCAGCGCAAGGCCCAGCAAGCTAATGGCGTCGCTGTGACGACCATTCCCGATCAGCGCTGGGGCCGGGTTGATATCAAGACCACGGGCCTCCTTGCCAATGTCCTCGCCAAGCAGGACGCAAGGTCCGATGGCAGCTTCGAAGCCTGGCTTACAGCGCCCGACGGCACAGTGCGGGAGGGCGCCAGCACCAACGCCTATATCGTTAAATCTGGTACCCTGATCACCCACCCGCTGTCAGCGCATGTCCTGCCCGGCATCGCTCGCCAGTCACTGCTCACCCTCGCCCGCTCAGCCCAGATCGCAGTCGAGGAGCGCCCGTTCAGCCTCGCCGAGGCGCTCGCAGCCGATGAAGCGCTGCTCACCAGCACCACCGCCCCCATCCTGCCCGTCACCCGTATCGACAACCATCCAGTCGCGTCTGGCAACCCCGGCCCCGTCACCCGACGCCTCATCACGCTCGTCGCCGATGCTATCCAACGCCAGACCGGCTGGACATCATAGAACTGCAAAAAAGCCCCGGGATCAGCGGGGCTTTCTGCAGCGCTGGCCGAAATCAGATACTAGGCGCTCCGCTACGCATAGTCCGCCTCTCGCGCATCCGCTCACGGAAGCCTTCGGCGCGCTCGGTCATGCGCTCGCGACTGGCCCGTGCACCCGTCACAAAGGCCTTACGGTCCTCGAGAGACAGTTTCTGGAATGCTGCCAACATCGCGGTCTGCCGCCGATCATGGCTCGCCGAAGACGCACGCTTCTCATCGTCCATCGCCCGCTTCAGCGCGGCGGTGTCAAGCCGGTCTGCCTCAAGCACAGTCAACATGCGGTCGCGCGCAGCCTTCACCTGCTCGCGCGCGGCCCTACGGTCATCGCCGCCAGCGCGCATCGCCTCCCGCATCGTCGACCGCCCAGCCTCGCTCAGCCCGGCAAACGTATCACGGCCCATACCCCGACCGGCCATACCCTGCCCTGCCATTCCGCGCCCGGCCATTCCGCTCTCAGCCCGCGGCCCGCCAGGTCCTGGCTGCGCCAACACAGGGCTGGCCACCATCAACAGACCCAAGCCTGCCATGCGGATCAATGAAACACTCATACTGCGTCTTCCTCATCAGCGGTCGGGGTAAAAATCATCGCAAAACCGTCCATCGGCTCCACAATGTCGCTGGCCGACCCCAGCGGAACATTTGCGATTGAAACATCTTCAGCAATAGCATCCTGCCCCGTCATCATCGCTGGCTGGGAAGCGGGCATCAGCACCACAACCAGCGCCAGTGACGCCGCCACTAGAGCGCCGCCTGCCCAACGCATCTTGCCAGGCACAAAGCCGCTCTTCGTGTGCTCGATGGTCGTCTGCACCGGCACAAGCGCCGCCGCATCAAACTGCCGCAAAGGCACATCGCTCGCCCAACCAGCCAAAAGACCATCAAGCCCGCGCACCTCATCCAACGCCGCCTTCACTGCCGGATCGTGGTCCGCCAGCGCCAGAACGCCAGCCCGCTCATCATCCGGCCAGCGCGCCGCGTCAGCGCCGTAAGCTGCCAAAATCTCCAAGGCCCGTTCAACAATCACGTCGCTTCACCCTCCCGCGCCACCATCAGCGCCTTTAATTCCATACGCGCCCGGGCCAACAATCCCTCGACAGCCTTTGGCGTCGTCTCCAGCGCTGCAGCAATCTCGGCCATCGTCAGACCTTCACCGTGAAAGAGTTGAATCGCCGCCCGCTGCCGCTCGCCAAGCTGCGCCATCGCCGTATCCAGCTGCCGCCGCGTATCATTCTCTATCGCTATGGCTTCGGGGTTGGCGTCCTCGCTGGCGAGCGTCATTGCGGCCTCGATTGCCATCATCGGTCGCCTCGCCCGCCGCCGGTCAAGGCACAGATTGAAGACGATCCGCCGAAACCAGCCGCCAACACTGCCACGTTCGCCATCAAAGCGATCAGCCATGGTCCAGAGCCGGGTCAGCGCCACCTGTACGATATCCTCGGCGGTCGCACGGTCATTCCCGCCAAGTGTCCGGTCCGCCAGCCGCAGCCCCGGCCCTTCCAGCGCGCGCACCAGAACCGCAAAGGCCACACGATCACCCTGCTGCACACGCAGCATGAGTCCGCGAAGCTCGTCAGGCAACGCGACAGGCGGTTTCGGCGGTGGCAATGGCTGCACAGTCATCACCTCATTTACGTTTCCCCGCGAACTATCCCCCGCACCAGACATCCCATTGCGCCCGCAACCCCAGCGCATGACGCGCCGCGATCAAACTACTGTCCGGACCATATCCACCACCTAATGTAGCCGCCATAGGCACACCAGCGGCCCACGCCCGCCTCGCCACCAGTGCATCTCGCGCCGCAATCCCGGCATCGCTGAGCGCAAGCCGCCCCAGCCGGTCCTCCACATGAACATCCACCCCACCCTGATAAAGGATCAGACCGGGCTGCACATTAGCGATCAATGCATCCAGTTCGCACGCCAGCAGCGCCAGATATGCATCGTCAGACGTCCCGTCCGGCAGCGCGACATCACGGTGCGATAATGCCTTTCGCGCCGGAAAATTCCGCGCCGCATGCATCGAAAATGTTATCACATCTTGTCGCCCGGCAAATATCACCGCAGTGCCGTCGCCCTGATGCACATCCAGATCGACAATCAGAATGCGCTGCAAGGCACCCTCGTCCACCAGCCGCGCGGCAGCCACCGCCAGATCGTTGGTCACGCAATAGCCCGCCCCCGTTGCTGGCAAAGCATGATGGCTGCCGCCCGCACCATTTGCCGCCCAGCCATGGTCCAGCGCCCAGCGCGCCGCGGCATATGTCCCGCCCGCCACTAACCGCGTCCGCGCCGCAACGGCCGGTGTCACTGGAAAGCCGATACGCCGCTCGATGGCAGGCGGCACAGTCGCCGTCACCACCGCCGCCACATAGTCCGGGCAATGCACCGCCTCCAGCCAGGCCACTGGCGCGAGCGAAGGCGCCATCAGCCGCACACCCTCGCCAAGCGCCGCCGGAAGTGCTGCATATTTGTCCATCGGAAAGCTATGCCCGTAGGGCAGCCGCACCGCATAGCCCGGCGCATGAAACAACGGCAGCAAAATTAAACCAGCGCCCGCGACGCCATCTCCAGCACATCCTTGCTCACCGCCTCCGTGCCGACTATGCGCTCCAGTTCAGCCCGCATCAGCGCCTGCCGGCCGGTATCAAAGCGCTTCCACCGTCCAAGCGGCACCGTCAACCGCGCCGCCGATTGCGGGTTGATCCGGTCGACTGCCAAAAGCTGATCGGCCAGCAGCCTGTATCCCGCCCCCGATTGTGCATGAAAATGCCGCTGGTTCGCCGCAAACGCTCCCATGAGTGCGCGCAGACGGTTCGGATTCGCCAGATTGAAATCAGGATGTCCGATAAGATCGCGCACCCGCTCCAGCGTATCATCACGGCTCGCCATCGCCTGCACCGTAAACCATTTGTCGATCACATCATGGTTGCCCGCAAACCGCGAATGAAAATCCGCCAATGCATCATCTCGCGCGGAAGACCGCGTGTTGATCAGCGCCGTCAGCGCCCCAATACGGTCAGTCATCGTCATAGCGCTTGCATATTGCGCCGCTGCCGCCGCCACAGCCTCGCCAGATCCGGCGGTCACCAGATAAGCCAGCGACACATTGGCCAGCCGGCGCGCGCCCTTGGCTTCCGGCGTCAGCGCCTCACCGCTGCCCGAATGCCGCCGATAGGCCGCCCACCAGCGTGCCTCCAGTGACCGCGCGATAGCCTCTCGCGCCGTCTCGCGCCGCCTATGGATTGCCTCCACATCTACCATCGCCGCCTGATCCCCCACAAAAGCCTCGGCCGGCAGCAACACCGCTTCGGCCACAAACGCGGCATCGAGCGTCCCCGCCTCGCCTGCTGCCAACGTCGCGCCCATCGCGGCCACCAGGACATCAGGCGCATCGTCAGTCGCCAGCACATCGAGCGCCAGCCGCTGCATCGCCTCCCAACGTGCAAAAGGATCGTCATCCGCGGCCGCCAGAAACGCCAGGTCCGCCCGCGCCACATTCGCCTCAACAATCACCGGCGCCGAAAACCCGCGATTGAGCGATAGCAGCACAGGCTCGTCCAGACCTTCGAAGGTCACCCGCGTCTCGGCCTCGGTCAGTTCGATAAGCCGCTCCGCACCGATCCTCTTGCCGCTCGTTCGCCCGATTATTGCCAGACGGAACGGCATATGCATCAGCGGCTTCACCGTCTGCCCCGGCGTCGGCAGCATCCGCTGCGCCAGTACCACCGTCAGGACCCGTCCAGCCCGCGCACCGTGCACGCTCACCCGGGGCGTACCTGCCTGTTCATACCAACGGCGGAATTGCACAAGTTTGCGTCCGTTAGCCGCTTCCATCGCCGCAAGCCAGTCCTCGCAGGTCACAGCCTCTCCGTCATGCCGCTCGAAATAAACGTCCGCCCCACGCCTAAAGCCTTGCGGGCCAAGCAGTGTGTGCAGCATGCGGATAACTTCAGCGCCCTTGTTATAAATCGTCGCTGTATAGAAATTGGCAATCTCGGCATAATGATCGGGTCGGATCGGGTGCGCCAGCGGCCCGGCATCCTCCGGAAACTGCACCGCCCGCAACCCCCGCACATCATCGATTCGGCGCACCGCCGCCGACCCCTGATCAGCCGAAAACTGCTGGTCACGAAACACAGTCAGCCCTTCTTTCAGGCTAAGCTGAAACCAGTCACGGCACGTTACCCGGTTGCCGGTCCAATTATGAAAATACTCATGCGCCACCACCGCCGCCACAGCATCGAAGTCGGCATCGGTGGCAGTCTCGGCGTCGGCTAACACATATTTGGAGTTGAAGATGTTTAGCCCCTTGTTCTCCATGGCGCCGGCATTGAAATCGGCCACCGCCACAATGTTGAATGCATCGAGATCATATTCGCGGCCATAGGCCCGCTCGTCCCACGCCATGCTCGCCTTCAGCGCCGCCATCGCATGCGCCGATCGCGGCACGTCCGCTGCCGAAGTCCAGATCGCCAATGCCACCCGACGCCCTGATGCTGTCACAAAATCATCGCGCCGCGCCTCAAGGTCACCCGCCACGAGTGCAAACAGATAGCAGGGCTTGGGCCATGGATCAGTCCAGGTCACTGACTGCCGCCCGTCCGCCAGTGCCTCCATTACCCCCGGATCACCGTTCGATAGCAACACCGGAAACGCCGCAGCATCGGCCGTCAGCCGCACGCTGTATTTCGACAGCACATCAGGCCGATCGGGAAACCAGGTGATCGCTCTGAAGCCCTCAGCTTCGCATTGCGTCACCAACCGGCCCTCGCTGGCATAAAGGCCCATCAGCCGCGTATTCGCGGTTGGCTGGATATGCACCTCACTGGTCACCTCGGCACGATCCCCTGCGATCGCCAGCGTCAGCGTATCGCCGACTGGCACAGCATTTACCCGTGCTCCATCAATCTCTACCCATTTTGTCTCTAGCCGGCTGCCATCCAGCACGAGCGGTCGGTCGTGCGTACCATTGCGCGCCACAGACAGCGTGGCGCGAACAACGGTCACTGCCGCCGCCATATCGAACGACAGGCGCACCTCCGGAACGAGCCAATCGGGCGGCCGATAATCTTTAAGCCTGATAATATCGAGGGGCGTCACAGCCCGCGCATCCAGCATCTGCATATCTGACATTCTGCCCCGAGAGCCGCCGCTTGTCGCGCCTAAAAATCCAGCCCAAGGCCTGAAAGTACCAATGCCCGGCGGCAGCGGGGGGAGCCACTGCCGCCGGAACAAGGTCTCCGGCGAGAGGGGGGAAGTCGCCGGACCTACATTGAACTACGACCAGACCCATAAAAGGTTGCGCAAAAAGCGGACACATATCGCTATCCCGACCATCGCCGCCTATGCTACCGCAATGCAGCTTCTCGTCTTCGGCCCCGGCTATACAGCGGCGCGATTCGTCTCCGCCTTCCGCGCCGCTTATCCCATGGCTGGTATCACGCTGGTCCGCTCGCGTCCCACACCCGGCGTCCTCACGCTTGACAGCCCCGATCTGCCCGCAGCCATTGCCGCCGCCACGCATATCATTAGCTCTGTGCCCCCTGTAAGCGAGGATGGCGAGGATCCCGTCCTCATCGCCCACGCCGACGCCATCTCTAGGGCATCCGCCCACTGGGTCGGGTATCTCAGCAGCACCGGCGTCTATGGCGATACAAACAACGCCTGGGTCGATGAAACAGCGCCGCTTCACGGCCGCCGTGCCGGGCGGCTGCAAGCCGATCAGGCCTGGTCAGCTCTTCATGCTGACGTGCGAGTCTTCCGCCTGCCAGGCATCTATGGTCCGGGTCGCTCAGCGCTCGATCGCCTGAAAAATGGCCCCGTCGCACGGATCAACAAGCCCGGCCATGTGTTCAGCCGCATCCACGTCGATGATATCGTCGCGGCCCTCCTAGCCAGCCTCTCGCGCGGCGCACCCGGCATCTACAATATAACAGATGATCTCCCTGCCCCCGGCGAGGCCGTCACCGCCCATGCCGCGCGCCTTCTCGGCCTTTCCGTGCCACCGCTCGAGCCGCTCGAAACCGCCGCTCTGAGCCCGATGGGACGCGCGTTCTATGCAGAGTGCCGCCGTGTCGCCAATGGCAAGATGTCACGCGAAATCGGTCTCGATTTGCGCTATCCAACGTATATTGAAGGCTTGCAGGCCTGTCTGAGGGAGATGCACCCATGAAGTTTGGATCCGGCCAGTCGGTCACCCGTGTCGAAGATGCTCGCCTGCTTCAGGGCCATGGCCAGTTCACTGATGATCTCCAGCGCCCCGGCCAGCTCTATGGGACTACACTGCGCTCACCCTATGGTCATGCCGAAATTCGTGGCATCGACACTTCGGCAGCTCTCGCCACACCCGGAGTCCTCGCTGTCTACACCCATGATGATGTCGCCGATTATGGCCCCATCCCCTGTCTCGTGCCGCTCTCCGGCCCACGCGTCACCCCCCGCTCCCTGCTCATCAAGGACCGTGTTCGCTTCGTCGGCGACAGTGTGGCCTTTGTCGTAGCCTCCAGTCGCGAGGCTGCTCGCGCAGGTGTTGACGCTATCGAGGTCGATTATGCCGATCTTCCCGCCGTCGCATCGATAGAAGCCGCCATCGCGCCTGGCGCCGAGCTCGTCTGGCCCGATTGCGGCAGCAACCAGCTTTTCGATTGGCAGGCCGGCAACGCCGATGCCGCCAGCGCCGCCCTCGCCGCCAGCGCGCATGTCACCCGCCTGCGGATCGTTCAAAACCGTGTCGCGCCCACGTCGCTGGAAATCCGCGCTGCCTTGGGGGAGTATGACGCGGGCACTGGTCAGCTCACCCTCACCACCGGCAGCCAAGGCGTCGTCATGATGCGTGGCATCATCGCCGCCATTCTCGGCATAGATCAGGATAATCTGCGCGTCGTCACCAATGATGTCGGTGGCGGTTTCGGTATGAAGTCCTTCGTCTACAATGAATATCCTCTGGTTCTCCACGCCGCCCGCGCGCTCGGCCGTCCTGTCAAATGGACTGGTGAACGCTCAGACGCCTTCCAGACCGATACGCATGGCCGCGCCATGGTCTCAGAAGCGGCCCTTGGTTTCGACGCAAACGGCATGATCACAGCTCTGGCCGTGGAAACATGGTCCGATCTCGGTGCCTATCAGGCGCAATATGGCCCCGCCATCCAGACAGTCGCCGGCGGCACCATCATGGGCGGTGTCTATCGCATCCCCGCCATCCACAATCTCGTGCACGGCGTCGTTACCAATACCGCCCCGGTCGATGCTTATCGCGGCGCCGGCCGCCCCGAAAGCGCCTATGTCATGGAGAGACTGCTCGAAGCCGCCGCCCGCGAACTCGGCCTCGGCGTTGAAGATATCCGCCGTCGCAATCTGCTCACCCCGGCCGAACTCCCCCACTCCAACGGCCTCGGCCTCAAGTTCGACATCGGCAATTTTCCCGCCGTCCTCGACGCCGCCATCAGCCAGGCTGATTGGTCCGGCTTCCCTGCCCGCAAGGCAGAGGCGGAGCGCCGCGGTCAGCGCTATGGCCGCGGCATGGCCTATTATGTCGAGATCGCCGGCGGCGGCGGCTCGGACGAATATGCCGATGTGAGCGTCGCCGCCGACGGCATGGTCGAGATGGCAGTCGGCACCCAGTCCAACGGTCAGGGCCATGAAACCGCCTATGCACAGGTCACCGCAGAGCGCCTTGGCATCCCCATGGAACAGGTTCGCATCGTCCAGGGTGATACAACGCGCCTCGATCAGGGCCATGGCACCGGCGGCTCGCGCTCCATGGCATTTGGCGGCGGCGCCTGCCTGCTTGCCTCCGACGACCTGATCACGCGCGGTATCGAACTCGCAAAGGCCGATCTCGGCGCCAGCGAAGTCACATTTGCCGATGGTGTCTTCAAGGCCTCTGGCAGCAACCTCACTCTGAGCCTCACCGAGCTCGCCGCAAAGCACCCCGGCGGCCTCGACGGTCGCTCTAAATACACCACCGGGAAGCCCGCCCCAACATTCCCCAACGGCTGCCATATCGCCGAAATCGAGCTTGATCCCGAAACCGGCCGGGTCCGCATCGCGCATTACAGTCTTGTCGATGATTTCGGCAATCTCGTGAACCCGATGCTCGTACAGGGGCAGATCCACGGCGGCGTCGCCCAAGGCCTCGGCCAGGTTCTGCTCGAGGATGTCGTCTATTCCGAAGACGGACAGCTTATCACCGGCAGCTTTATGGACTATGGCGTGCCCCGCGCCGATGATATGCCCGCCGCCATCCTTTTCAATACGCTCGGCACGCCCAGCCCGACCAACCCGCTCGGTGTAAAAGGCTGCGGCGAGGCAGGCACCATCGGCGCCATGCCTTCGATCATGAACGCCATCATCGACGCGCTCGACGGCACTCAGCTTGATATGCCTGCAACGCCTGAAAAACTATGGCGCCTTGCTCAGGCCCTTAAGCAACCTCTCGCCGCCGAATGACGCGCAACTTCACAATTTGACAGTGTTGCACGGGTGCGTGATACTGTCGCACGAATAACAATTGGGGGGTTCCTGTCATGAAGCGTTTGTCCATCACCTTGGCCGCACTGGCGCTTACAACAGCCGTTCCGGCGCTCATCGCACCCGCTGCAGCGCAGATGTCAGCCCCCGCCGCCATGCCGGCCAATTATTCTGCCCTCACCAGCCTGTTCGCCGATTGGCGAGGGTTCGCGCTGCCAAGCACCGGTAATGCCGCCACAGACTACACACCCGCCGCTTCAGCCCGCAAAGCCAGCACCCTCGCCACCTTCCAGGCCCGCCTCAAGGCTATCGACACTACAGGCTGGTCCGAAAGCGCCCTCATCGATCACAAGCTCGTCCAGGCCGAAATGAACGGCATGGATTTCGAGCTGCGCATTCTCCAGCCTTGGGTGCGGGATCCGTCTTTCTACGCCAACTTCATCCCCGACATGAGCGATGTACCAGCACATGAGGGTCCTTATGCCCACCCTAACATCGATCTCTACAAGTTCAGTTTTCCGCTGAGCAAGGCCGATGACGCCAAGCTCACCGCGATGATCGCCAACATTCCCGCCATCCTCACCGCCGCCAAGAGCAATCTCGCCCCCGGCAACGTCAAGGATTTCTGGGTTTACGGTGAGCGTGCGTTTGTCGAACAGGCTGAAAACCTAAAGGCTTTGTCGGACAATACGCTTATCATGCGCACTCTCAAGGGTCGCATCAAGGCTGACACCACCGGCGCCAGTCCGGCGCTCAAGCGTGCCATCTCTGCTGCCGAGGCCGCCTCGCTCGATTTTGCCGCCCACATTAGAGCTGAAGCTCCGAAAAAGACCGGCCCCGCTGGCCTCGGTAAAGAAAATTACAATTGGTATGCCAAGAATGTTGCAATGACGCCTTATGACTGGAACGCTCAGGTCGTTCTGCTGCGCCGCGAACTCGATCGCTCGATTTCGTCCATGCGACTTGAAGAGGTTCGCAATCGCAACGTCCCTCCGATCAAGGAGATCGACAACGCCGAAGCCTATTCTGCAATGGCCAAGGCCAAGTCAGCCTATTTCTCCGATTTTATGGCCGCGACCGGTCTAGCTGAGGAAAAGCCGCATCTTCGTGCCGCCATTGCTGCTCAACAAAACACATTTACCCCACCCGATAAGCGCCAGTTCTTCGGCTATGTCACTTCACAGGATCCACTGCCGCTGGTCTCCCACTCCACCCACTGGATGGACCTCGCGCGCATGGCCGACGAGCCACACGCCAGCCCCATCCGCCGCGTGCCCGCCCTGTTCGGTATCTATGCCGATCGTTCGGAGGGCTTCGCCACAGCGTTCGAAGAAGTCACCATGCAGGCCGGTCTCTATGATGACATTCCGCACGGCCGCGAGCTCGTCTGGATCATGCTCGCCAATCGTGCCGCCCGTGGCTTGGCCTCGCTCTATGTTCAGTCGAACGAGTTCGATCTGGCCCAGGCCGGTCAGTTCCACGCCGAATGGACCCCGCGCGGCTGGTCCGATCCCAACAGCCCGCTGGTGGGCTTTGAGCAGCTGCTGTATGCCCGCCAGCCCGGTTATGGCCCCAGCTATGTCACTGGCAAGCTGCAAATGGAGCGCCTGATCGCCGACATCAGCCACGCTCATGATATCGCCAAGAAACCGTTCGACATGAAGGAAGTGATGAAGCGCATCTATGGTGCGGGCATCATGCCAGTGCAGCTGATCGAGGACGAGCTCATCGATTCCCCACCGCGCTGATCATACTCTCGCGAATAAATTAGGGCCGGCCTGCACCCTGCACGTCGGCCCTTTTTCATAGGCGCTCCCCGCCCGTCGGTCAGGATCACCAGCAACAAAAAAGCCAGGGAGCAGGAGCCCCCCGGCCTTTTCACATTGCGAAAGTAAGCGTCAGATCTTCAGCGCAACCCGCAGATAACCGAATTGGCCGGGGATATCATGCGTGGTCGGGTCGAAGTTCGGACCCGAGCAGCTGAAGCACGGCGGCGGACCGGAGTTAAACACGTTGTTGACACCGGCGGTGAAGGTAACCCGCTCGCCCATGAACGACGGCGTATACCCCAGCTGGATGTCACCATAGAGGATCCTGTCCAGACGCCGCGGCGCTCCCGCAAAGGTTTCAGTCAAGCCACTGATATAGCGGCCAGTGAACGAAGCGGTGAACCCGGCAATCGCCCAATCGAAGATCGCATTGGACTTGAAGCGCGGGAAGGATTGCACCGGGCTGCCGCGGGTAGTGCCTTCACGCCGGATGATGTTGAAGCCGGTAGCCGAGGGCACGGAGTCAGAGTAGCGCAGCAACCAGGTGTTGTTGACCGTCAGGCCGAACGACCCGACTGGCGTCTCGGGCGAACGATAGGTGATATTGACGTCGACCGTCTTGACCTGAATGCCGCTGATGTTCTGAAGGATGCCATTGACGACACCGACAAAGCCGCGGGGTGTACGCTCGATGTTACCGCAGCTGACCGGATCACCGGTGTTGGCGCAGCGGGCCAATGTGAGGTCCGCCGGGATCGATGCGATGGCACCATCGACGCGGACATCATTATAGCTGCCTTCAATCACGAAGCTCCGGGCAAAGCCGACATCCCGCGCCCAGGCTGGGCTGTAGGCGCCGCCGAAGGAGATTGTCCGCGAGGTTTCCGGCTGCAGGTTGATGTTGCCACCGGTGACGACCGAAGCGCCGGTTGCGTCTTCGGCGTAGCTGCCGTCAGCTGGCACACCATTGGCGATACAGTTCGCCCGCACCGTTGCACTGGCGGGACGGAAAGGCGGCCGCCGGCCGTCGATGTCATTACACGGATCGATAGCACCGCCATCGAAGCGCGACGGCGCTCCGAACAATTCGCCGATGCTCGGTGCGCGCAGTGCCGTCGCATAAGACCCGCGAATGAGCAGATCGCTGAAAGGCTTCCACAGCACATTGCCGGTGTAGGTCGTGTTGTTGCCGAAGGTGGAGTAAATCGAATAGCGAACGGCCCCATCGACCTCCAACGAGTTGATCAGCGGAATGTCCGACAACAGCGGCACGCGAAGTTCGGCGTAGAATTCATCGACATTGAAGCTGCCGCGCGACCCCTTGGCTGGAATGTCGGCCGAGAAGCCGGCTTCCACAATCGGATCGGGCGTGAAGCTGCCGGACTGGTCGCGATGCTCGTAACCGACAGCGAAACCGACCGGCCCGGCCGGCAGATCAAACAGATTGCCGTTCAGGTTGGCGGTATAATCGTTGAGCTTCTGATCGCTGCGTGAGCGCTCGGTGAAACCGACAAAGCCCAGCATCGCCGGCGTGATCGAGCCGACACCACCGAAGATGTTGAACGGCACGCAAGGCCCGGTGCACTGCGAAATCGGCCCCAGCGCCTGTTGCAGCTTCGACGTGTCGATGTTGCCCGTAAACACCTGACGAGCATCGTTGTAACCGACGATCGCGTTGACATCCCAGTACCAAGTGCGCGCGCCGACATCGAATGACCCGTCGAGCGTGCCGGTCACCGACATTGTGTCGACTGTCTGGTTGAACGTCCGCTGCCCGGCTTCAACCACGCGCCGACCAATAAGGCCATAATTACGCGGGCCCTGACCGGGTCGTCCGGCCGAGAGGGTTACGCCAAACGGATTGAATGGGTTCGTCGCATCGATGGCGAAGCCATCCGTGATCGTCCCGGTGCCGGCATCCGGACCCAGGAATAACGGAAGGAACGCTGCCTGGTTCTGCGAGTTGCGCCGGTTGTACAGCGCCTTCACGCGGAAGTTCACCCGGTCGCTCAGCGCCTGCTTGATGCTGATGAACCCGCCATAGCGTTCGGACGGCGTGATGAAGAAGTTGAACGGCGCAAAATTGAACCGATCGCCAGTGCCGAAGGTCTTGAAATCGCTGTTGGGGCCGGTGGGGTTTGCCGGGTCGTAACGCGGACGGCCAGCCACAGCCGCCTTGAGCGTCAAGTCCTGCGGACCCAGAGCCGATGGAACGCCAAGGAAGCGCCCGAACGGCGTAGCACCTGAGCAGCCACCGTCCAGGCAGCTCGTGGAACCCGGATTGGGAAACTGCGAAATTTCGCGGTCGGCAGTCGAAACCGCCCCAGCCTTCACATAGCTGATCCCGAACACCACACTCGTCGTGTCGCCCTTGATGCCATAGCTGATATTATAATCCTGCGTCTCGCCGTCACCATCGCGGAACTGGCCATATTGCGCCGAGGCGCGCAGCCCTTCTTGCTCGGACTTGGTGATAATGTTCACCACGCCGGCGATAGCGTCCGACCCATAGAGCGCCGAGGCTGCCGATTGCAGCACTTCGATGCGATCAACCATGCCGGCTGGCAGCGAGTTCAAATCGACCGAGGCGGGAATACCGCTGGCCGACGCGCCGTTGACGAAGCGGATGCCATCGACCAGCACCAGCGTGCGGCGCGACCCCAGATAGCGCAGTTCGACTTCGGCCGAACCAGCGCCCACGCCGCCACCATCAGGCGGGTTGCCGAGGTTGCCCGAGTTGTTGAAGCGGCTGTTGAGACCGCCCGATGAAGACGGAATGCGCTGCAAAATGTCGGCCACCGACGACAGGCCGGTCTGCGCCAGCGATTGCGAGTCCAGGACCTGAACAGGGGCGCTCTGTGACAGAGGATCTCGGCGAATGCGCGAACCCGTGACCACAATGGCTTCTGCGGCATCCGCCTCAGCAGCCACCGCCGGCGCCGCTGTTTGCGCCTGCGTCGCTACACCCATCAAGGCCGCCGCTGCCACACCGGTCAGCTGAAAAAGTTTTGCGCGCATGTCTGCCCCCTAACTATCTAAGCAGCTTCTATCTCTTTCAATTGCAAGTTTTTCAAGTTTTAACATCAGTTCAGAGATGCATCGTGGCACTACGCCGAACCTATGTTGCTGAGAAGCAACACAGGACTGGCCACAGCAGGATAGCCCTTGGAAAGCAGAGCCAGCTATCCCGGAGCAAGCCTGACACCAAAAAGTCAGAATAACTTTCTTCAAGCGCTTAGTGGCCTAGCAGCAAAGGCACTGGCGGATCAGAGATAATACCTTTTGTCACCCCGCCGAACAGCGTTTGCCGCAGCCGGGAATGGCCATAGGCACCCTGCACAAGCAGCCCCGCGCCCAGCCGCATCAGCTCCTCGCGGATCACCGCCTCGATGCTGTTTCCACCAGATCCGCGCTCGACGACTTCAGCCTCGATACCCTGTCGGGAGAGAAACCGTGCGGCATCTATTGCTTTATAATCGCTAGATTTCTCTTCGATGGTCAAGATATGAACAGCCTTTGCAATCCGCAAAATAGGAAGGCTCCCACGCATCGCAACGGCCGACTCCCGCGATCCATCCCACGCCACGACCACAGTCCCTGCCACATCAATGCCCATCATCCCCGGCGCAACCGCCAGGACTGGCGCCGCCGCCTCGAGCGCCACATCACCGGTCATCGTAAGATGCATCCGCGGTGATCTTTCAAAGTTGCCAGCGCTCATGATCACGACGTCTGCCAACCTTGAACCCTCAGCAATCCGCGTGACAGCATCACCCTCACGGGCCATCCAATCCCAGGTTACGCCCTCAAGTGACAACTTCTTTTCAATCTGCTGCCGCTCTTCGTGTCGCTGATTTTCAACCGCGTCTATCAATGTTGTAACCGGGAAGCCGCTTATGCCCCCGTCACCCAACGCATATGCAGCATATGGCGTGACCTGCAGACAATTGAGATGCCCCCCAAACGCTCGTGCCAGATCGAACGCAGCCTGAAGTCGGGATTCCTGACCCTCGTCATTCTCGATATGCACCAATATCGTCTTCATCACGGTCCTCCCACAGGTTGCAATGGTCAAGTCTACACCCATTTAGACTAGAATTCTTGATTAACATCAACGCGCAGCTAACACGACTGCCTCGCCTCCGGTCTGCGGCAATGCAGTTGCCGGTCCAGGCCCTCAGAATGATGCTCTTGCCGGCCGTCAACAACGCCGCATGGATTGTATATGCCTCAGCCCGCTCGGCTTCTCAGCGCCACAATCAAACCTGCCAGTGCCAGCACCGCCCCCGTCACCGTCATTCTGCTCCACACAAAGCCCTCAAACACTGTAGATAGCGTCAGCGCCACCAATGGTACCAATACCCCCGTATAGGCTGCTCTCCCGGCGCCTACTTCGCGGATCAGCTGATAGTAGAGCATAAAAGCTAGCGCAGATGCAGCAGCGGCCAGATAAGCAACACCGCCCAGATAACCAGGCGACCAATCAACCACAGGCATTCCGGATATCCAAAAGGCCAACACCGCATTCATTAATGTTCCATAGAACATCGACCATGCCAGCCCTGGCTCAAGTGGCATTGCACGTCCGGCCGGGGCCGCCTGCATCACATTGGCGACACTGGCCGTCAGCATCCCAGCAAGCGCAAGGCCAAGCCCCAACGCTACTTCGCTGCCTGGTTCAACAAGATCAGTCCAGCACATCAACACCACACCGACAATGCCCACGGCACTTCCGAATATAAAACGACGGCTCACCCTGACGCCCAAAAAAGCCCATGATAATAAAGCATTGGGCAGCACTAGAAGCGCAAAAGTCAAAGCGACCAGCCCGGATGCGGCATGCTGCTCCGCCCGATACACTAAGTTAAAGTTGAGTACGAATTGCGCCAGCCCCAGCATCAGCGCAAAGCCATGCTGCCGCGTCGTCAGCCTGAGCGACTTGCCCATCACAACGCAAAATCCCATCATTACCAGCCCCGCAATGAGGAACCGCCATGTGACTGACCACGAAGGCGGGACAAGACCAAGCTGATATTTAATGACGAGCCAGGTTGATCCCCAGATCAACGTCACCGTTGCAAAATATAACCAAAGCCGAGGCGTAAATCGCCCCTCGCCCGCGTTCATTCTGTCAAGGCCGCTACCAGCGCATCGATATGACCTGCTGGCGTGTCCCAGGCTACGACCAGACGCACCTCTTCGCTTCCCGCGTCGCCCCAATCATAAAAATCGAAGCCTTGAGCACGAAGACGGACCGAGACTCCAGCCTTAAGCGCAAGAAAGACCTCGTTGGCTTCCACAGGATGCAGCAACCGAGCAGCGGCGGCTGCCGCAATCCGCTGCGCGCCTGCGTTCGCCACTGCTGCATTGCGCAGCCACACATCGTCCTCGATCATCGCGAGGAGCTGTGCCGCGAGAAAACGTCCCTTGCTCGGCATCTGCCCAGCGCGTTTCCGCCGAAAGCGCAGCGCCGGCACAAGATCAGGTGCAAATACGACGATCGCCTCAGCCGACAACCCGCCATTCTTGATTGCGCCGAAACTGAGCACATCGACGCCGGCCCGCCAAGTGACATCGCCGGGATGACAGCCGAGATTCGCCACTGCATTTGCAAAGCGCGCACCGTCCATGTGCACACGCCATCCACGCTGCTTTGCGTAGTCGGCTATTTTCGCAACTTCATCAGGGGCGTAGACCGTTCCAGCCTCGGTTGCCTGAGTCAAAGACAGCACGCCAATCTGCACCTGATGAACATCACCGCGATAGCCATCTAGCGCGGCTTTCAAACTGTCAACAGACAGCCGTCCATGCTTCCCGTTGACGAGCAAAAGCTTGGCGCCGCCGGTAAAGAACTCTGGCGCTCCGCATTCATCGACCTGAATATGAGCTTCAGTCTCGCAGATGACCGCCCCATAGGATGGCACCATGGCTGACAGCGCCAAAGCATTTGCGGCCGTGCCCGTGCCGACAGGAAGAACGACACAATCAGTTGCGAACAGACTTGAAAATGCAGCATCGAGCCGGCGCGTCCAGGCATCATCGTCATAAGCGCCGGCTGCCGCGCCGCCGGCCGCAACAACCGCTGCCATAACTTCATGGCAAACCCCCGCCGAATTGTCTGATTTGAAGTTCATCCACCGCCGCTAGCAGCCGTGCCAAATAGGTCAATCAATAGTGTCAGTATAATATGGCGAACCAAAAGAAAAAGGGCGAGGCTATCAATCGCCTCGCCCTCGATCTGATCACCTCAGATGAGACTTTAGAAACCCACAGTAAGGGTCGCGCGAGCCCCATGGTCATTGTTGCGGTCGCCGATAACACCGTTGTAGCCGACAGCGAGTGTCGCCTTTTCAGTGACCCGGAAATTGACCTTGGCTTCGAGAGCGGCGCTGTTCTTATCGAGCGCAGCTGCCGAGATACCGGCCACCTGATTTAGGCCAGTGATGCCAAGATTGGCGAGCGGCACTCGGTCTCCGGTCACACTCTGCCAGGCTGCCGAACCAACGATGGCATTTCCATTGCCGATATCAAACCCTGCCCTCAATCCGGCCTGAACCACCGAGATGTCATAGGTCTGACGAACACCGTTAACCGCAGCGATACCGCCGGTCTCCCCAAAGGCGTTGGCGCGGGTGCTGACATAGGCATAACGGGCGAACGGAGAGATCTGCGTCCGCTCGCTCGCTGCAAGATCATAGGCAAGCTCACCGAAAAGTTGGTAAGTCCTGCCGTCGACCGATCCACGCAGCGTTTGGGAAAGCCCGGTCACCGTGATAGCCCGATTGCTGTTTGAACGAGTTCCCGCAAGCGAACCGCCGAGGGCCACTGAAAGGCCGCCAGCACTGCGGTAGCCAGCATAGATAACACCGCCTGTGCTCTTGACGCGCGACGTGCCAAGCGATGCAAACTCTATATCGTTCTGCGTGTAGGTGAAGCCGGCACCGATCTTGAAGCCATTCTTCGCATAATCGACGCCGGTCAGCACGCCAATTTGCTCAGTAGTGAAACGGCTCCCGACAGCATCGCCCTGTGCCACGCCCCATGAGCCAACACCGCGCAGCCAGAACGTCGTTTCAGCGTCGCCGTTGCTTGTCGTGGCAGCCTGGGTGTTGCCAAGCGAAGCCATGCCGGCGTTCAGACGATCGAACGCCGTCTCCCGGATAACGCGCGTGTCTTCCATTGCCACGCGGCGCTCTGCGCTGTGCACTTCGCCCGAAAGCTGGCTGAGTGCTGTCTGCAGATTGGTGCCCTGGGTGTAAAGATCAAAAAACGGTGACGGATTATAGCCAGCGTTGACCGCCCGATCAAAGGCCCGCGCGACTGCCAGCGGGTTGCCGGAAAGTGAAGTACCGCCCGTTGCAACAAGCGAATTGGGAGCCAGTGCTATGCGCACAAGACCGCCGCCATAGCTTACCAAAAGCTGGAAGCCCGTACCCGTGCCGAACCCGCTCAAACCGGTCACAGTAGTGAAGGTTCCTGTGATTGAGGACGCAGACAGCACAGTATAGGCAGTTCCAACGTTGTAGGAGCCGGGCGCTACAGAAACCGCAAGTGTGCCAGCGAGCGAAGCGGCACCTAATGCGGTGATCCGATCCGCTGTGGTTGTTGTTACCTGTGCTACATAGGTCGAGCCAGGCTGGAAGGTGACCAGACCTGCCACTGCGAGCGTGCCGACCGCGCTGTTCCCTGGGGCCGCTGTTGCGCCCGACTGGACGATCAAGCCGCCGACTGTGCCGGAACCAGACAAAGTCGATCCCGAGCCGACGGTGACTGTCGATCCAGCGATCGACCCTGTTACCCGAAGTTCGCCGGCCGAAACCGAGGTTGCCCCAGTATAGGTGCTGATACCAGACAGGAGGAGCTGGCCAGCGCCCTGCTTCGTGACTGATCCAATGCCGGAAATCGATTGTGCAAACGTCGCGTCGGACATCTGATTCAGCACCAGACTGCCCGCGTTAGCGATATTCCCTGGCCCAAAGGTCAGCGAATTGCCGACCAAGGTGCCGGCAAGGATCGTCGTACCACCCGCGTAGGTGTTATTCCGCGTAAGGGTGAGTGTGCCGCTACCGGCTTTGGTGATGCTGCCAACGTTGCCGATCAAGCCGCTCACCGTGAGATTGAATGCCCCGGTATCGATGATCCCACGCGCTGTCGTCTCGATGCTGTTGACGATGTTCAGATTGTTTGCACCAGCAGCCAAAGTCGCCAAATCATTGATGGTGATTTCGCCAAGGCCACCTGCACTGTCAGTGCCCAGCGTTACCGTCCCGGCATTAATGCCCAGACCGGTGAAGCTGTTGTTACCATTGAGCACCAGATTGCCGAGTGTCACATGACTGATCGAGCCGGCCCCGGTAACATCTCCGTTGAGTATGAAAGTGAACCCGTTCGAAGCGACAAGACCGTTACCCAAGGTCTCGACATTGTTGGCGAGCGTGACTCCGGCCCCGGCTGCTAGCGTGGTGTCCGCGCTGATCAGAACGTTGCCAGCACTGAACGCATCGTCGTTGGTGACTGTTAGCGTGCCTGCTGTCAGCAATGTGTCGCCGGTGTAAGTGTTCACACCGCCCAGAACGAGATTGCCGTCGCCCGACTTGGTGAGGTCGCCAGCGCCTGTGAGAACGTTGTTAACGACAGCCGTGATGGAAGGCGCAACCGAAATCGAGGGCGCAACGGTGAAATTGATTACGTCTCCAGAGAGCGTGTAGCCATCAGTTTCAAAGACAAGGCCAGTGACATCCTTAGGGCCTGCAACAGTAACGGCATCGCCGGTGTCGCCAGCGAAGATCGCTGTAACATCCGCCCATGGGAGATTTGTCGTGCCGCCGATGTTGGTCCAGTTAGTCAAAACGTCATTCCAGACGCCCGCGCCACCCTCGACATTGCCATTGTTTGCCGGGCCAGAACCGTCCCAATATTGCACAACACCAGAGAAAGCGAGATCAAGAAGTATAGCGCCAGGAACAGCTGTGATGACCGTTGCAGTGATATCGGAAGGAATTACGCCAAGCGCCAGAGGATTGGTCTCATCAAGGAGACCCGCATAATTAATGATCGTGAAGGTGCCGAACTGGAAACCTGAAAGAGGAATCACATTGATTTGACCACCAAGCGTGAGATTGCCGCCAACATCAATCAGATCGTTGACACCACCGCCGACAACATTGGGGTCAGCCAGCTCGAACACCAAAGTGGTACCCGCTCCAATGGTGAAATTGCCGCCGACAGTCAGAGTGCCAGGCGAATTGCCCGGGCTGACGATCGACCCTGCATTGGTTATCAAATTACCGCCGATAGAACCACCGCCAGACAGAGTCGCGGCGTTCACTGTCACGTCACCGGCAACTGATCCATCAAGCTGTAGCTCACCTGTATCGACCACCGTACCAGCAGTGTAAGTACTCGCACCGGTGAGAATAAGAGTCCCGTCGCCGATCTTGCGAATACCGCCGGCCTGACCAGTCTGATTCCGCAAACGTCCATTGAGAGTGAGCGAGAAATCACCTGTATCGATGTCGGTCACCTTGCCGAGACTGACCTCGTTATCGACCACCAAGTTATCCACAACCTGCAGCGAGCCAGAACCCGGCGCAAAAACAGCGCCGCCGGTGCCGAGCGCTGTGTTGCTGCCGATGGAAACATTGCCGCTTTCGACCGATACGCCACCAGCAAAACTGTTATCCCCTGTCAACAACAGGGTTCCGCCGCCGAGCGGCGTACGAAGGAAAATCCCATTCGGACCAGAAATATCGCCAGACAAAGTTAATGTGTTGCCGGCACCAGGCGCATCAACATTGGCGCCAGTCTGCAGAATAATATCATTGCTCACGATTGCCGAGATGTCACCATCCGTGCCCATCTGAGCATTTGACACTTCGAACCGAATATCACCCGTTCCAAACACATTGTCACCGCCAGCCGACAGGCGACCATTCTGAACGATGATATCGCCACTGAAATCATTCGCCGAATTGGACAGGACAAGCGTTCCCGAAGCGATTTTGGTGATATCGCCAGTACCGGACACAACACCGCTCCACCGAGTTGTCATCGCACCCGCGGAGACTTCGACACCAGCATTGAGAAGAACATCATTGCCGAGCGCATCACCAGCCGTAAGCGCAATAATCCGCGCGCCGGCCTGGCCCACAGTCAATGTCCCGGTCCCAAGCGATCCATCGGCGCCATACCGCAGAATACCGCTATTGAGCGTCACGCCGCCGGAGAAACTATTGGCTGCATTGGTGAACGACTGGGTCGACGACCCGTTCTTGACGATAGAGACAGCACCCTGAGTTTCGGCGATGGCACCATTGTAGATCGTGTTGTTGGCGCCCTGAATCGTCAACGTCACGGCGTTGGGCGATTCATTCAGAATTTGCCCGCCCACACCGCTTGCCAGGCCATTAACGATTTGGCCGAAGCCCCCGAGATCGAATCTACCCGTGTTACCAATTGAAAGGCGCGAATTAGCCGAAAGAGTATTGGCCGCCCCGGCGACGACTAGGCCCGCATTAAAGGCGGTGTTGCCCGAATAGGTGTTATTCGTACCGGTCAAAACCACGGTGTTTACACCAAGCTTTGAAACCGAAAGCACGCCAAGCGAGTCTGTCAGGGAAAGGTTGAAGGTCAGCGGGCTTGAGGCAGCATTTGGCCGCAGGTTGAGTTGGCCGTTGGTGACTTCGTTGAAGCCAACGAGAGGCGCGGGCGTGATCACCGACAACGTGCCGCCGTTCTGCACAGTGATGTCATAAACCTGAGCATTCGCCACAGCCGGCACTAATGCAGTCCCTGCCAGCATAATCCCAGTGAGCGACAGTCCGATAAGCGAAGTCCGCCCCCTACGGCGCACGGACACACTATCCAGGGCGCCAAAAGCCGAAGAGCGAATCGGATTGATCACCATGCAGCAAAACCCCCGTACATAGCCCCGCTCCAAAAAAAGGAGTTAGCGATGTGTTAGGGTTAATTAAACTTTAACTGAAAGGCAAGCATGAAGAGTGTATTAACAGGTCTGAGACTAGCGATATTACCCCCCATTATGTTCGATATGCAGTGAACCCCCCGCTCCGTTGCAATCGGGCCCTTAATCCGTCTGGCGCTCCGGTAAATAAGCGGACGATTCTGATTCGAATCTCAGTCCTTGCTGTATGGATTGCGTCCACCGCGAAAATTCAGCCTGATCGGAACGCCTTCAAAATCCAGATCATCCCGCAGGCTGTTCACCAGATAACGGCCGAAACTTGCCGGCAAAAGATCCGTGCGATTGCCGAATATCAGGAATGTTGGCGGGCGCGCGGCCACTTGCGTCACATAGCGCAGCTTAATCCGCACGCCGCCCGGCGCAGGCGGCGGATTCCGCTCCATTGTCGCCTCAAACCAGCGGTTGAGCCCCGAAGTCGGCACACGACGGGACCAACGCGCGCGCGCCTCTCCAGCCACTTTCATCAGCAGGTCCAAGCCTTTGCCGGTGGCGCCCGAAATTGCCACCAAAGGAACGCCGCGTATTTGGCTCAGGCCGTCGTCAAGCGCCTTGCGTACCCCCTGAAACAGCCGGCTCTGGTCTTCTGCAACGTCCCATTTATTGAGCGCGATGACTAGCGCACGCCCTTCAGACAAGACGAGATCGGCGATTCGCAGATCCTGCGCCTCAAGCCCCAGCGTCGCGTCGAGCAGCAAGACAACAACCTCGGCCAAATCGATTGCCAGGCGCGTATCTGCGGCTGCGGCTTTCTCGATCCGGTCCTGCACTTTGGCGCGCTTTCGCAGGCCGGCAGTATCTACGAGCCGAATTTTCTCGCCTTGCCATTCCCAGTCTATCGCTATTGAATCGCGTGTGATGCCTGCTTCAGGGCCAACGACGAGCCGCTGCTCCCCGATCAGAGTATTAACCAGTGTTGACTTGCCAGCATTGGGTCTGCCGACAATCGCCATCTTCAGCGGACCCGGTGCAGGCTCGACCCAATCCTCCTCCAATTCGATGCCATCAGCAGAAAGTTTGGCCGGCGCTCTCGGTTCTGCAATCTCTGCTACCACTGGACCATCGGGTTCGAGAAACGGAAGGAGAACCTCAAACAGATCGGCCATGCCCTCGCCATGCTCTGCGGAAATCGCGACAGGGTCGCCGAAACCGAGCACGTGACCCTCGGCAAGGCCGGTCTGCCCTGCGCGACCCTCGGCCTTGTTGCCAACGAGAATCAGCGGCCTACCACGTTTACGAAGCCATTGGGCAAAATGCCTGTCGAGCGGTGTAACGCCGGCCCGTGCATCATAGACTAGCAGCACCACATCGGCGTCGCTCACAGCCGCGTCGGTTTGCGCCCGCATGCGTCCGGCAAGGCTTGCGGCATTATCATCTTCAAAACCTGCCGTATCGATCACCGTAAAATCAAGGTCGTGCAGGGCCGCGCGACCCTCGCGCCGATCCCGCGTTACGCCGGGCGTATCGTCGACAATCGCCAGCTTTCGCCCAACAAGACGGTTGAACAGTGTTGATTTTCCGACATTGGGGCGGCCGACAATTGCCACGCGCGCAGCACCTGCCGCAAGCGGAGCAGCCTTACCGCGCATACGTTTGGCCATGGTCACCGCCAGGCCGTCAGCCGGCCATCGTCGGTCAACACATAGGCCAGCCCGCCTGCCAGCACTGGCGGCAGATAAGCACGCGAGCCCAGTTTCTCGGTCTTCAGCAACTTGCCCTCATAGGGATCAACCACAACAATCTTCTTCTCCGAACTGACCAGAAGCAGCTTCTCCGACCCCAGGACCGGGCCTGACCAGCTGATAGGATCGGTCTTCTTCTTGGGCTTGCGCCAACGGTCCAACTGCAGCACCCAGCGAATCTTGCCCTCGCTACGGGTGATGCACAAAAGCTCGCCCTCTAGCGTGACGGCATAGATGAACTCACCGGCCAGCCAAGGCGTCGAAATGCCAGCAAAATTACGCTCCCAGACCCGCTGCCCCGTCGCCATTTCAAGCGCTGCCATGCGCCCGCCATGGCCGATGGCAAACACTCGACCACGATCAATAACAGGCGACGCATCGATATCGGAAAGCGCTGCCATCGCCGTTGCTCTGCCGGTCCGGGTCAAAGCATCCGACCAGACCGTGCGACCATTTTCCGCTCGCAAGGCTGTCAGCTCTCCCGAGCCAAACCCGACGACAACTGTGTCCTGCGCCACCGCAGGCGCTCCCGTGCCCAAGAGACCCGCGACTTCAACCGTCCCGGTGACGCTCCAGAGCTGCTCACCGTTTTCCACATTCAGCGCAAACAGCTGATTGTCTTGGCTTAGGACGAAAAGGCGGCTGCCTGCCACCGCCGGCGCACCACGCAGCGGCGTCGGCAACACACGGCGCCAAAGCTCGATGCCTTGCGCGGCATCATAGGCCACGACGATACCAAACCCGGTTGTCGCGAACACCCGGCCATTGTCGGCGCTCACACCGCCACCAAAGGCGATGGCTTGCGCCTGGCCTTTAAGTGTGACTTGCGATGCCCAGGCGAGTGCGCCTGATTGCGCGTTGAAAGCCCGGACTTCGCCGAGCGTATCCATGGTAAAGACTCTGCCACCAGACACTACAGGCGCCGCGTTAAGTCGACGTGTCGAGCTGCTGCCCGCCCCGATCGAAGCCGACCATGCCTGCTGAAGATTTCCGGACCAGGCGAGATGACCGTTGAGCTTGGATGGCGTTCCACCGGGCTGGCCCCAATCGGCGTTGGGCGCCTCCAGAGGCAGCACCACCGCCGTGTCCTTGAGTTCGGCCTCAGCCTCCGCCTTGCTCTCATATGTCAGTACGGGGATGCGCTCACCCACCGTAATCGGCCGCTTCTTGCCGCCCTTGAAAACGCCGCAGCCGGACAATGCCAGCACCAAGGCGGCAACAACAACTATCGACAGCCGCCGCATTTGCATGGCCTCAATTCGCTCCATTTGATTGCGCGTCCGCGCCGGTATCCGCCCCAGCATCCGACGCCGTGTCCGGAGCAACGCCCGTGCTTTCCGCAGACCCCATGCCAAGCGCCTCCGGCTCTACGCCAACACTCGTCGCCAGCTGTGCAGCACGGTTGCGCAGGCTTCCTGTAATAGCTTCGTCACGTACAATCGCAATTAGCAGAGGCTTGGCCGGCTCGGGGGTGCCCGCCTTGATGTGCGCGAGAGCGGTTGTCTCCCCCGCAAGCCCGAACCACGGATTACCCGGGACTGCCAGCGGCTTCAACTTGGCTACAACATCAGCCGGCTTCATTGCATCAAAACGCAGCCGGACGAGCTTTATGAGCGCCGCGTCGCGCAGAGGCTGGGCCAGCGAGGCGTCGTCGACAAGCGCTTGCAGCGTCGTAGCCGCCTTGTCCTCATCACCCACGGCAATCTGATCAGCCGCAGTCATGAAGCGTGCCATCGCCGCATAGCCTTCAAGACCATCACGTTTCAGTCTTTCAAGCACCGGGCGCGCCGCTGCATTGTCACCGACGCCGAATTTATCGATTGCCTTGCTAAGCTCCTCGCCAGCAGCGCCAGCAGCTTTGGTCCGTTGCTCCTGCCACCACAGCCACCCGCCGAGACCAGCGAGCAACAAGACCACTGCCGCTACAATAAGCACGCCGAAGCGCTTCCAGAATTGCCCAAGCTGGTCACGCCGAACTTCCTCGTCCACCTCGCGCAGAAAGGCATCATCCAGATTGGGACCTTTTTGCGGGCCTGTTGTCGTCGGTGTCTGCGCCAAGGTGATGCGGCTCCTGCGGCCAATGATGACCAGTCCGTTAGAATTGCTCGCGTGAATGCCCGATGACGCTTCAGGAATAAAGCTGTTTCTCGGTAGGGAAGCGACGCTCACGTACTGCCAGCGCGTAGGCGCCTGCCGCTGCATCGATTCTTTCGGCAAGCCCGTCGAACCGTTCTACGAAGCGTGGCACCCGCTCAAACATCCCCAACATGTCATCAACAACCAGCACTTGCCCGTCGCACGCCACTGACGCGCCAATGCCAATCGTCGGGCAGGAAACTGCCTCTGTTATCGCCCGTCCCAGAGGCTCGATCACGCCTTCTACCACCAACGCAAAGGCACCCGCCTCCGCCACCGCCTTGGCGTCTTCGAGTATCTTGGCAGCTTCTGCATCGCTTCGACCTCGCGCGCCATAGCCGCCGAGCGCGTTTACCGCCTGAGGCGTCAGGCCGACATGCGCCATGACAGGGATGCCGCGTTCGGTCAGGAACCTGATCGTTGGCGCCATAACGGAACCGCCCTCAAGCTTGACCGCCGCCGCACCGGTTTCCTTCATCACACGAGCGGCCGTTTCGAATGCCTGAGCCGGGCCGGCTTCATAACTGCCGAACGGGAGGTCGATCACAACGACCGATCGATAGCTCCCCCTGACGACGGCTGCACCGTGCGCCAGCATCATCTCCAGGGTCACTTTCACAGTCGTATCCAGGCCATAGATCACCTGGCCCAGCGAATCGCCGACGAGCAGCAGGTCGCAATGCCGGTCGAGCAACTGCGCCATCCGGGCTGTATAGGCTGTCAGCATCACAATCGGCTCGCCACCCTTGCGGTTGTTGATGGCAGGGACAGTCAATCGGCGCACTGGCTCGGGGAGCGGATGAGCGCGGCTGGTAGCCGTATCGAGCGTGAAAGTTGTAGACATGACTTTTACTTTAAGCGCTGCAATCCGATGCCGCTAGCCTCAGGCTGCCCATTGGTGTGCATTGTCGGCCTTGACGCCGCAGGAGTGAGGCCGCAGTCCCGTGAGCATGGGCCAGAACCGTATCATCTCCCTGATCGGGCGCAACATCGCGCCGGAAGATCTTCGGGAAGACGGCAATATCTTTAATATCCTGCGGCTTATGCTGGCCTCCACGGTCATCTTTTCTCATGCCTATGCCTTATTGGGCATACGATTGCTCGATCCGACGCTGCGCTGGATGCCCTTCCCGATCAGCCGACTGGCGGTCCTTCTGTTTTTTGCGCTGAGCGGGTTTCTTGTCAGTCAGAGCCTTCTCAGGCGCGGTGTTTTGCAATTTGCGCGCGCTCGGGCACTGCGTCTGGTGCCGGGTTTATGGATGATGATCCTTGTCACTAGTGCCGTGGTTTTTACGGGCTTTTCCAGCACAACGGGGTCGCCGGAAACGTTAAGCAGCAATCCGGGCCTGCGCGACTATCTGGTTCGAAATCTGCTGCTACAACCCGGCGGTTACTTCATCAGTGGTAGCTTTGCTGCCAACACAGTGCCTGATCTCGTTAACGGATCGCTTTGGACCATATCGCGCGAAGTGCAATGCTATGTCGTTCTGGCGCTTGCCGGCGCTACCGGGATTTTACAGCGCAGAGCAACTATGCTGGTGCTTTGGCTGGCCGGTATCGCGGCGCATCTCAGCCTGCCGCTCGATATCATCCCAGCCATTACCGAACTTCGCTGGCTCTCCATCGCCTTTTTTACTGGCGTTCTGATGTCGCTTTGGCGTGATCATTTGCGGCTTTCATGGCCACTGGCGGTGGCTGCCTTACTGATCGCTGCTATGACCGATGCGCCGGTTTGGGATCAGCTGACGGTAATCATTGCGGGTAGTTACGCCCTGGTGACTGGCGGGATCCTGGCCCCTGTAGCACTGAAGCGGTTTAGTAGCCGGATGCCAGACTATAGCTATGGCATCTATGTCTATGCATTTCCCGCCCAGCAGGTGGCGATTGCGCTCGGCTTGGGTCTGACACCGCATACCAACATGGCCGCCGGTTTTGCATTGGCGCTGCCATTCGCCATTGCCTCATGGCATTTCATCGAGAAGCCGGCGCTGGCATGGAAATCACCCCGGCGGCACTGACACAAAATCAGCGTAACGGTTCAACTATCGCTAGAGTCACTGCCCAAATCTCCGGCTTGAACCCGACGAGAAGTATTGGTTGATCGGCGACAGTCAGGCCCGAAAGGACAGGCCTTTTGATCATCGCCGGCGATGCCCTCATCAACACGATTGCCTTGCCGGCATCCAACCCGATTTTTTCGGCATCGGAGAGTGCCTTATATGTTGTTCCAGCGCGGTTGAGCAGAACTTCCCAACCGATCGCCGCTACCCAATCGTCAAGGCCGGTCGGAACTCCATCTTTGCGAAAATCGTGAAAGCGTGCGTCAATACCAGCAGCCGAAAGCCAGCCACGCGCTTTCTTCACCGTGTCGCAATTGGGGATGCCATGAAGGGTCAGCATCATTCCCACTCGATGGTGCCAGGCGGCTTCGACGTGTAGTCGTAGACCACCCGGTTGATTCCAGTCACCTCATTCACGATCCGCGTCGCACAACGGCTCAGAAAAGCGCTTTCAAACGGATAAACATCGGCGGTCATCCCATCCTGAGAAGTTACAGCGCGCAGACCACAGACTTTTTCATAGGTCCGCCCGTCGCCCATCACGCCCACGGTCCGTACAGGCAGCAGAACAGCGAAGGCCTGCCATATATCGTCGTAAAGCCCGGCCTTGCGGATCTCGTCAAGATAGATGGCGTCGGCCTTGCGCAGTGTGTCACAGGCTTCCTTGGTAACCTCACCGGGGATGCGGATCGCAAGGCCGGGGCCAGGGAAGGGATGGCGGCCGACAAAGGCCGCTGGCAGGCCCAGTTCCACACCCAGACGTCGCACTTCATCCTTGAACAGTTCACGCAGCGGCTCGACCAGCGCCATGTTCATTCGTGCCGGCAAGCCACCTACATTGTGGTGGCTCTTGATGGTGACGCTGGGACCGCCGGTGAAAGACACGCTCTCGATCACGTCGGGATACAGCGTGCCCTGCGCCAGAAACTTCGCGCCGCCGATTTTGGCCGCCTCGGCCTCGAACACGTCGATAAAAGTTTTGCCGATGAACTTGCGCTTGGCCTCGGGATCGGTGACGCCGGCCAGACCCGACAAGAACAGGGCCTCTGCCTCAACATGAACAAGCGGGATATGATAATGCTCGCGGAACAGGCTCACCACCTCTTCCGCCTCGCCGGCGCGCAATAGCCCGTGATCGACGAAAACGCATGTCAGCTGTTCGCCAATGGCCTCGTGAATAAGCACCGCTGCGACGGCTGAATCGACACCGCCGGAGAGGCCGCAGAGTACCTTTTCAGACCCCACTTGTGCACGGATCTCGGCAACTTTCGCGGCGCGAAACCCTGCCATGCTCCAGCTCGGTGAGATACCGGCTACCTTCGTCACAAAATTAGCAAGCAGCGCTGCCCCATCGGCTGTGTGGACAACCTCGGGATGGAACTGGACGCCGTACCGACGCGTTTCATCATTGGCGATAGCAGCATATGGCGCGCCCTCGCTGACAGCAACGGCTCTGAAGCCCGGCGGAATCGCCTCGATGCGGTCACCATGGCTCATCCAGACTTCGCGGCGCTCGCCTTTCGCCCACACACCTTCGAACAGCGCGCAATCATCGACGATTTCAATGCCCGCGCGTCCGAACTCGCGGTGCCCCGACAGCCCTACCCGGCCACCGGTCTGCTCGCAAAGAACCTGCTCGCCGTAGCATATGCCAAGGATAGGCACATCGGCTGCCAGCACTGCATCAGGCACACGCGGCGAACCGGCATCGGTCACAGAAGCGGGGCTGCCGGACAAGATCACGGCACGCGGGTTGAGCCGGGCAAAGGCCTCACCGCCTTTGGCGAAGGGCACAATCTCTGAATAGACACCCGCCTCCCGCACGCGGCGGGCAATAAGCTGGGTCACCTGGCTCCCGAAATCCAGGATCAGGATGGAATCTTCAGGCTGTTTCATACCCGGCAGCTAAAGCTGCGGCCGGCTTCTGTCCAGTACTGCGAGAGTAGCCCGCCACCGATCCGGGACGCGCACCGGTCGCCGCGTTTCTCGATCAACATACACATGCACGAATTGTCCCTCCGCTGCCGGAGCCAGCTCACCAGCGCTGAAGATCCCGACCTCCCAGCGAATGCTGCTGTTGCCGAGACGGGTCAGCCTGATGCCGGCTTCGACCGATTGCGGGAAGGCAACCGAACGATGGTATCGGCAGCTTGTCTCAACGACCAGGCCGATCACATCGCCGGCTCCAACATCCAGCAGTCCGGCTTCTATCAGCCAAGTGTTCACCGCAGTGTCGAACCAGCTATAATAGACAGTGTTATTAACGTGCCCATAGGCATCATTGTCGATCCAGCGCGTTGGTATTGTCTGCCACGCAGCGTATGCGTCTCGCGGGGTCACGCCTGAACAGCGCCGGCCGGCTCCCATCGCGTCAGCGATCGCTGCTGTGCTGGCGATGCATCCTCGGCCCGCATCCGGGCAATCAGCGCCACCGAAAAGCCGAGCATCAGAAATGCCATAGGCAGGTTAGAGGCTGTGGAATTCACCGTTTTGATGACCATCAGGTTCATCAACGACACGCCGATTGGCAGCAGCCAATCAAGTTCGGGGTCGCGATATTGTCTGAAAGTGCTGCGGACAGCGAAATATACCGGAATCGAAAACATCGCGACAAACAACGGCAGCGCAAACACACCATATTCCAACAGAACATTAAGATAATAGGAGTCGATAGTGAGCGTGCCCGCAGGATTGGCATAGCCTAAGGTTTCGCCGCCGCGGCCGGCGCCATGGCCGATCGGATTACTTTTCAGCAGATCCCAGCCCATCTGCCACTGTATCTCTCGGGCGAGGTTTGAAGGATTATGCTGGCCGCCGCCAATGAGCGCCACATAAGCCTTACGCCAAGACAGCACCAGCACGACAAGACCAATCAGAGCTGCAGGATAAGCCGCCAGAAAACCTGTGGTCATAAGCGAGTTCGGCTGATCTCTTTTCGCCCGCAATCCCAACAGTAGCGCGACGCCAACAACGCTGAGCAGCATGCCAGCCATCGCCGTGCGCGAACTTGTCAGATACATTGCCACTATCATCAGCATCATTGCTGCGATGATCAACAGCTTGCGTGCGAACCCCTTCGCCAACCATATAAGGTATATGCCGCAAGGAAAAACCATCGACAGATATTCGGCGTAGTAAAGAGGGTTCATAGTCGTGCCGCGAACCCGATAATCAAGGGCTCCGTTCATTCGTCCAACTGAAACCAGAAGCTGCGACACAAGCTCTTCATCTGCCCACAACCATCTGGGCAAAGACTCGATCCAGATAACCTTGCCGGCCTGATACTCGAGAATTGACGCGATGCAGGACGGCAGAGTGGCTATGAAAGCCACAGTCATAGCCTTGGAAACCAGGCCGGGCTTGCGGGCAACCATCGTCGCCAACACGAAAAACATCGTCCAGAAAATCTGGTTGTTTGCAAATGTTGTCAGAGAGACGCTGACCTGATCGCTCAGCACCAACGTTACGGCGGTCAGCGCCCAATAGGCCCAGAACAACCGACCGATCGCCGGCACTGCCATCATGCTGCTATACGCCGTCCGTCGCATTTCCGACGAGGAGGCCAGATTGAACAGAAACCCCAGGACGAGGACACCCGTGGCAATTCGCATCGGCGATATCCATGGCAGGCCCGGAAGATTGAGAGCAATATATGGAGGCCAAACGATATGGATGGCCATGCACCAGACTATCAGCCTGGAATAGGTCGACTCGTAAACCCCGCCGATATCGGGCATCAACCAGAGGCAGAATGCGCCGATGGCCAGAATTGGCACCGCCGGAATGACGATAAGCGTGAGCGGCAGCACGGCCGTCAACATCCCGTAAAAGGCCGCGAGCAAGACAAGCGCAATCACCAGCAGCAACCGCCAGCCCAGCGACATCCGCCTCATCGAGCCATAGGGCTTTAAAACCGCCGCTTGCGACACCCGCTCCCTTCCAACTTGCAAAAGCCCTATTACGGAATTGGCAGCCAGAGTTCAAACACTTCCCCGCAGCACCGGCCAAAGGCGGCACGCCGATTTACCCGGGCGAGGCTTTGTGCGAGGGAAAAACTACTATGGATGTCGCAACCTCCCCCGCACCAGACCCGGCCACAGCGCCACCGGGCGAGCTTGCATTGAGCATGTTCAGGTCATTACGGACGCGTTGGCTGATAATTGTGCTCATCACCGCCGCAGCCCTGCTGGCCGCAATCATTTACCTCCGAACAGCTGAATATCGGCACACCATGGAACTTCGTGTCGCCGCCGCCCCCGGTTCGGCCAGCCGAAGCGCCAGCCTTGGCAGTCTTGCTGGCCTTGCAGCCATTGCCGGAGTCGGACTGGAAGCCGAAGCCACGCCCTTCCGCCTCTACCAGGAGGATTTGACCAGCCGGGCGACCGCGACCGAACTGGCCTTTGACCAGAGTCTGATGCAACAGATTTTCAAGGCCGAATGGCAAGATGGCGGCTGGCGCGCTGTTCCGGGCGTGCGCGACCGGATCGGCGCCATGTTGCTTGGGCTGGGCGGAACGCCCGTTCCGGCCTGGACGCCGCCGGATGCTGCCCGTCTGCAGCAATGGCTCGCAGCCAATATCGATGTCAGTCAGAGCGAAAGAAGCCCGGTGGTTGTGCTGGCGCTGTCATACCCGGATCCGGCCTTTGGCAAGGCGCTTCTGCTTAGATTGCACAGCATCGCCGATGCCAGTGCGCGCAAGCGGGCGCTGAGTCGCAGCCGCCGCAACATAGAGCATCTCGATGCCCGCATTGCCGCCATGACCGAGCTTGATCATCGCCAGGCCATGTTTGCGACCCGCGCCGCCGAGGCACAGCGGCTGATGTTGGCCAGCAACCCGGCACCCTACGCCGCGGGAACTCTGGGCGCTGCCACGGCGTCTGCGGGGCCGACGTCCCCGCGCCCGGGGCTGATTCTTGGACTGGCGCTGTTCCTCGGCCTCGGTTTCAGCACGATATTGGCACTGCTGCTCGGCCCGTCGCGGCGATGACCGTTCCTGTTATTTCGATCGTTACGCTTTCGTTCAATCAGGCGCCTTTTCTGGAATCGGCGCTCACTTCGCTTCACGATCAGGCCTATCCCGGCCTTGAGCACATCGTCATTGATCCCGGCAGCACGGACGGTAGCCGCGATATCCTTGAGCGGTGGCGCCCACGGCTGGCCCGGCTGATCCTTGAGCCCGACACGGGACCAGCCGACGGGCTGAACAAGGGCTTCGCCGCCGCCACCGGCGAAATTTACGGCTATATCAACGCTGACGACACCGCCTGCCCGGGCAGCCTTGCTGCGATTGCCCAGCACTTTGCTGGCCGGGAGAGACAAGACATGATTCTAGGCCGCGGCCTGCTCATCGACCGCAAGGGCAATGTGCGGCGGCGACTTAAATCTTCGCGTTTCAGCCTTCGTGATGCTGCCTTTGGGGCCATGACTTTTGTCCAGCAGAGTCATTATTTTACCGCCGAAGCCTTTCGCCGCACCAAGGGCTTTAACCCCGCCAACCGAACCAGCTGGGATTGGGAGCTGCTGATCGACATGGCGCTCGGCGGTGCGACAGCCCGGCTTGTGCCAGAGGTGCTGGGAGCCTTTCGCCTGTATGGCGAAACGATCAGCGGCTCGGGTCGTTTCGCGGACCAGATGGCGCTTGATCTCACGCGCATGCGCGAAAAGGCGCTGGGCCGGCCTCCACAAGCCAGCGACGCCGCCGAAGCGCATCTCCGCTTGCTGGCGCGGCGCCTGCGCGATCCGGCCGCCACGCTCGATGGTCTTGCCGCCCGGTTGCGGCCCGACCCTGCCGCCAGTTGATCGCCGCCAATGGCCGCCATTATTCTTCCCGGGCTGTTTCTCGCGATGTTGGCGCTGGCGCTCTACAATCCCAGAGCGGCGCTCCTCACTGGCCTTTTTCTGGCTTCTTGGTCCGGTGCCGATGTCGATCTTGGACTGAGGGTCACGGCACACCAGCTGGTTATGGCGCCGCTGGTGATCGCCATGGCCCTGCGCCTGGCCTATCCGGGGCTGGCCATACGCGCCCCGGCCGTCGGCGGACTGTTCATTGTGTTTATCCTCTACGCCATCACCAACAGCGCCTTTCAGATCGCGTTCCTGCCGCAAGTCACCATCGACAATAGTGTGTTACGGGGACCGCAGGCTCGGGCCGTTATTCAGATAGTGCTCTTTGTCTTTGCACTGTCACCGGTTGTGCTGGTGCCAATCCTTTTCCCAAGCCCGCAGGACATGGGCAAGATACTCCGCGTGTGGCTGACGTCGGTTTTCGTGCTGGCGATTATCGGTTGGATCCAGCTAGCCATTTGGTATGGCACCGGCACTAATCCGCTCCGTATTGGTACCATTAACGGCCTGCTCGGGGGCGCTGCTGACTATAGCCGTGAAGGCCGCTTCAGCTTCGAAGGTCTGGGCATCTACCGAATGAACTCGCTGGCCAACGAGCCGCGCAACCTCGGCAGTGTTCTGGCATTGGCAATGGTCGCGCTGCAAGCCATTGCGCTAAGCATTCGAGATATTAATGCGCCGAAGCTGGCAGCGCTTTGGCTTTTCTTTATGGTCACCGCCATTTTTACGTACAGCACTACGGGCGCCGCGGTCTGGCTCATTGGCACAGCTGCGCTGGTTCCCGCTCTGTGGATTTCGGGCGTGCGTCTCGCCCGCGCGCCGTCCAGCATCTTGGCAGCGTTGGCCGCAGTCATCCTGCCGATCAGCCTCGCCGTGGGAATTGCGACAAGCGCCGGCATACCGGTGCTTGATCTTCTCGCCAACCGCACGATCGACCGTCTGGAAACGTCAGGCGGTGTCGAGGATTTCGATCTGGCCATCTCCGGATGGCTCGCGGTCCAGCCCGAACGGCTTTGGTTCGGCGGCGGGCTTGGTAATGCTCATCTCCATGCCACCCCCTATCTCGATCCGGAGTTCGCATTATATGCCGAGGGACAGGTGTTTACGTCCAAAACCATGGTGCTTCGCCTGACGTCGGAGCTCGGCTTTGTCGGCCTAGCAATTTTCACGGCTTTTTATATTTCGCGGCTGCGGGCTGCGGCATGGGTCCGCAGTGTCCCGGCTCTGGCACCGACGGTGCCGCTCGGCGTCGTCATGTTTGCGATCACCGCCGCCACCATCCAGACCTATACTGAGCTAACGTTCATGATTGGCGCACTTGTTCTTCTGGCCGGCCTGAACCGATCGGTCCCATCACCGAAGCGTGAGCCTCAGCCGGCATGAGCCTCCATATCCTGCACAGCGTCGACAGTCTGGCCGAGGCTCATGGCGGGCCTTCGCGCAGCATCGTGGCGCTTGCCGAGGCTCAGAGCCGCGCCGGGGCGCAGGTTCGGCTGCTTACCCTGGCAGAAAGGGACGGGAGGGCGATTATAGCGCCGGATGCGGCGCTGGTGCCGCTCATAACTGCTACTGGCGTTACGGCGCTTGCCCGGTTTCGAGCGCTTCAGGCTGTGGTTGCCAGCCAGTCCCCGGCACTGGTTCACGACAATGCTCTGTGGCTGCCGGCCAATATAGCCACCACCGGCACCGCGCGACGCCTCGGCATCCCCTACATTATCAGTCCCCACGGCAGCCTCAGCCCCTGGGCGCTAGCGTGGCATCCCTGGCGCAAGCGGATCGCCAGCCTGCTTTACCAGCAGCGCATCCTCGCTGGCGCCGCCGGGCTTATCGCGAGCGCCGATCCGGAGCGCGGTCACATCCGCACCAAGCTTCCCCGCGCCCGCATCGCGATCATTCCCAACGGCGTTGACATCCCGCCGGCCAGCCTGCGAGCGGCCCCCGGCCCGACACGCACCCTGCTCTTCCTCTCGCGCCTGCACCCTGTCAAAAACCTCCCTGCGCTCATCGCCGCCTGGGGCCGGATCATCGCCGACCCCGCGCTTGGCAACTGGCACCTGCGCATCGCCGGCCCCGATGAAGCCGGTCATACCGCCACCCTAAAAGCCCTGATCGCAGCGCTCGGGCCTTCCAGCCGCATCAGCCTCACCGGGCCTGTTGGCGATGCTCAAAAGGCCGAGGCCTTCGCCGCCGCCGAAGTATTCATCCTGCCGTCGCTGTCCGAAAATTTCGGAATCGTCGTGGCTGAAGCGCTTGCCCATGGCCTGCCCGCCATCACGACCACCGGCACACCCTGGTCCGATCTTCCTGCCGCCGGCGCCGGCTGGCACACGGCACCCGATGTAGCCGCCCTTACCGCCACGCTTCACGATGCGCTCAGCCGCCCGGCTGCCGGGCTGGCCGCCATGGGGGCTCGCGGCCGCAGCTTTGTCGCATCGCGCTATGGCTGGCCGCGAATCGCTGACCAAAGCCTCGCCTTTTATGAATGGATTCTCCATGGCGGCACCAAACCGGATTTCGTCGAGACGTGAAAAACCCCGCACCGTTGCCAGTGCGGGGTTCTTTATTTTGGTGGAGCCTAACGGGATCGAACCGTTGACCTCTACAATGCCATCGTAGCGCTCTCCCAGCTGAGCTAAGGCCCCAAAACTTTTTGGCACTTTCTGGTTCGAAGTGCCGGGATGCGCCGCCTAAGCCAAACTACGGCGCCTTGCAAGCCCCAAGCGGCGCTGATCTCAGCTTTCTTCGTCGTCAGCGCCCTTGACCACGCCAATATCGTCGTCGTCATCGCCAAGGTCTACATCAGGCGCTTCAGCATCTTCCTCGGCGTCGATGTCCAGATCATCATCGGCAACCACAGCTTTGCCCTCGGCATCAAGATCGGCAGCTGGCTTGGCTTGCTCGAACGGCATCGTCTGCTTCGACTTCAGGACCGGCTCCGGCACCCAGGCGTGGCCGCAATTGATGCACGTCACAGGATCTTCCTTGCCAAGATCATAAAAGCGCGTGTTGCACTTCGGGCAGGCACGCTTGGTGCCCCATTCAGCCTTTACCACGTCATTCTCCGCACATCATCAGCGCAAGGGACAACGCGCCGGGAAAGGCGGGCGCATTGCCACAGCCACAAAGCCCTGTCAAAGCGCCTCATGTTGTCCGGTCACGCACAATCGCCCCTCAGCCTGCACAGTTCTGGTCCTCTGTCGGGCATAATCACTGTGCCCGGCGACAAATCCATCAGCCACCGCGCCCTAATGCTGGGCGCCTTGGCCGTGGGGGAAACCCGAATCACCGGCTTGCTTGAAGGTGAGGATGTGCTCGCCACCGCCGCCGCCATGCGCGCCATGGGCGCTACCATCACCCGCCATGCACCAGGCGAATGGACCGTGCAGGGTGTCGGAGTCGGCGGCCTGCTCCAGCCCGAAACAGCGCTCGACATGGGCAATAGCGGCACAAGCACCCGCCTGCTCATGGGCCTTATCGCCTCCCACCCGATCACCGCCACCTTCGTCGGCGATGCCAGCCTGTCGCGACGCCCGATGGGCCGGGTCATCGACCCGCTGTCGCTCATGGGGGCCAGCGTCGCTGCAAGCCCCGATGGCCGCCTCCCCCTCACCCTCACCGGCCTCTGCCCCGCCGTACCGCTGGAATACACCCTTCCTGTTGCCAGCGCCCAAGTCAAATCCGCCATCCTACTGGCCGGCCTCAACACGCCGGGCCAAACTATCGTCATCGAACCCATCCCCACGCGCGATCATTCCGAGCGCATGCTCGCCGGCTTCGGCGCCACCCTGACCATCGAAGACACCCCGCAGGGCCGCCGCATCACCCTTCACGGCGAAGCCGAACTGAAGCCCCAGACCATCACCGTCCCCGGCGATCCTTCGTCGGCGGCATTCCCTATGGTCGCCGCACTCATCGTGCCGGGCTCCGATGTGACCATCACCAACATCGGCATCAACCCCACCCGCGCCGGCCTGATCGAGGTGCTGCAAGCCATGGGCGCCAACATCACCCTCCAGAACGCCCGCACCGTCGGCGGTGAGCCCGTCGCCGATCTCAGCGTCCGCCACAGCCAGCTGACCAGCATCGATGTGCCCGCCAGCATAGCTCCAAGCATGATCGACGAATTCCCCATCCTGTTCATCGCCGCAGCTCTCGCCCATGGCACCACCCGCACCTCTGGTCTCGAAGAGCTGCGCGTCAAGGAATCAGACCGTCTCGCCACCATGGTGCAGGGCCTCACCGCCATCGGCGTCAGCCTAGAAGAGCAACCGGATGGCCTCATCATCCACGGCCGAAACGGCACCCCCTTCGCCGGCGGCGCCACCATAGCCACACATCTCGATCATCGCATCGCCATGAGCTTTGCCGTCGCCAGCCTGCACAGCCATCAGCCGATCATCATCGATGACCGCAGCCCGATCGCCACCAGCTTTCCCTCGTTCATCCCACTACTGGAATCGCTCGGCGCACATGAACGATCATCTGGACGCTGATCTTGGCAGGGCGTCCGCATCGGCAGCCCGCACCATGATCCGCGGCGGAGTCAGGCCGTTGTCGTGCCAGATCTTCGCGATCATGGCCATCATCACCACATGCCCGTTATCCCAGGTCCAAGCGCAGCAGAACGACGAGCAGTTCTGGCTGCAGATCAATACCAATGTGCCACTGTCGTCCAATCTCCGGCTCACGGTGGAACAAATCGCGCGCTTCAGCGACCGGCAGGAGGGCCTTTACCAGACCGAGTTTGGCGGGATTCTGGGGTATCGTGCAGCGCCAAACATCGAGCTGGGTCTGGGCTATCGGCGTGTCGATTTTTTCAATCGCAACACCGCTGCCGGTGAGAACCGGTTTCGCCAGCACATCGTTGCAAATTTCGGCCCGGTGACGACGCGGCTGCGGGTGGACGAACGCTTCAGTTCAGGCGGGCCAGGCATCGGTATTCGAATTCGGCCCTTGGTACGAATCAACCATCGACTGAACGATTCCACAGTATTGTTTGTGAGCCACGAGAGCTTTTTTCTGCCCAACAGCACCCGCTGGGGACAGCGCAGCGGCTTCGAGCGAATGCGCAACATCATCGGCGCGACTCTGCCGATCGGCAGCCATATCAGCGCAGACCTGGGCTATCTCAATCAGTTTCGCTTCGGCCGTGACGGCGGGCCTGATCAAATGGAACATGCAGCGAACGTCCAGTTGACGATCAATCTTGAAGGTTGGAAATCGCCGACAACCAACGATTGATCGAAAACGCAAGTGCGTCACACCTCACCCGCCAACGGGTTTGCGCGCCTCCACGATAATCGTCTGCGGATGCGTCTCCGAACTCCACGCCTCTTGCGCCATGATTCTGGAATCGATCAGCTCGGGCATCGAAGTCGTCTTTCCGGCGAGCAGGAACACCGCCTGCTCAAACCCGGCGTCCCCCAGAATTTCCTCTAGATACGATTTCGTTAGAATCGTGAAATGCTCATTCCGGCACAGAATGAAGTTCACCAACTTCCCGCCGATGCTCTCATGGACATCCGGAAAATCGATGAACCACGACTTATCATTGGCGAGAAAGCGATCAATCGCCATATCGCCATTCGGCCCGCCAATCCTGATAAGCCCGCCTGGCTTCAGCGCTCTCAACATCTCGCAAAAATGCGCCACGATCAGCCGATCAGCCAGATGCTCGATCACATGGTGCGAATAAAAAACATCAACCGATCCATCCCTAAACGGCAAAACATCTTCAAGATTGGCCCACACATCCTTTTTGGCGGAAACGAAATTGGAATCGAGGTTGATCCAGCCCGGCAAATAATTCTTCTGCCCCGGCCCCAGATGCACCATCACCCGCTTGTTGTTGCCCGTTGCTGGCGCACGGAAAACCTTATAAGCTTGCCCATTCAGCTGCATCGGCACCCGCATCAGCTGGTAATAAAATTCTTTCAGCCGCCGGCTAATCATCTCACCGCCTTCTTATCTCACACCACGCCACTGCCTAGCGCCGTTCACGCCAATCGCTGCTCATTACTTTTGCGGAAAGCAGATACAGTGGCAAGGTCAGTCACCATATTGCGCAGCCATCGCCGTCACCATCCGCGCGCTCGCATCTCCCGATCCATAGGGCATAGCCGGCTCAGCCATGGCGGCAAGGCCGTTGCCCCGGAGCAGCTCGCGCACGGCTTTGACGATCGCTTCTGTATCGGTTCCCACCATCCTCACGTTGCCGCTGGCAATCCCTTCGGGCCGCTCAGTCGCGCTTCGCATAACCAGCACCGGCAGCCCGAGTGCTGGCGCTTCCTCCTGAACACCGCCCGAATCTGTGAGCGCCAGCGACGCACGCGCCATCAGCCAGACAAAGGCCGGATAATCGAGTGGCGCCGTCAAATGCACCCCTGCCAGCGCGCTCAGCCGCGCCCGGACCGGGCCGTCGATGGATGGGTGCGGATGCACCGGCAACACGATCTCGGCTTCAACGGCCAGCAGCGCCAGCGCGGCCATAACACGCTCCAGCGCTGCGCCATGGTTCTCGCGCCGGTGCGCCGTGACGAGCAGCAGAGGGCGGCGGAAATCGACTGCGGCGAAGCGCGCCTGCATGCCCGCACCCGCCTCACCTTTCAACCGGGCCTTCATCCAGAGGAGCGCGTCAATCCCGCTATTGCCGGTCATCAGCACACGGCCGGGATCTACACCCTCACGGGCAAGCGCAGCAGCCGCCATCGGCGTAGGGGCAAAATGCAGATCGGCGATCTGGGCGATCAACGTGCGGTGCATCTCCTCGGGGTGGGGATCACGGCTGCCAGTGCGTAGTCCGGCCTCTACATGAACTACAGGCACACCGGCATAGGCCGCCGCCAAGGCACCAGCGAGGGCACTTGTGGTATCACCCTGCACCACAACGGCGGCTGGCTGTGCAGATGCAATCAGGGCTGCCAGCACTGGCACCAGCCGCCCGAGCAGAGCCGCAGGCTGAGCCGCCATTTCCCCCAGATCATCATCCGCGGTCAGGCCGAAGGCTGCCAATGTCTCGCGGAATAGCGTCGGCTGTTGCCCTGTCGCGATCAGCCGCGTGACAAACCCCCGTGACTGCATGGCGAGCACAAGCGGCGCGAGCTTGACCGCTTCCGGGCGCGTGCCGCCAATGAACAGAAAGACTCCATGCCCCATAGTCAGACCCTATGGCAGGCAATTCCCTATCACAACCGGCTAAGCCCCGCTCTTTTCACGCAACTCGGCGCGCGCTATCGCGAGACGGTGCGCCATCCTTCTCCCGCTCTCATCATCGCTGTCGATGGCCCCGCCGCGTCGGGCAAGGGCACGATTGCCAAGGCGCTGGCCAGACATTTCGGCTTGCCGCATCTCGACACCGGCAAGCTATATCGCGCGACCGGACTGGCGCTTCGGCTGGCTGGCGGCGACCCTCATGATGCTGCGGCTGCAACGACGGCGGCCGGAATGCTGGACGAGGCGCTGCTTGAAGAGCCGACATTGATGTCGAGCGACAATGCCGATTATGCCAGCATCGTGTCTGCGCATCCCGGTGTTCGTGCCGCTTTACTGGCTCGTCAAAGGGCCTTTGCCGGGCAGCCAAGCGGCGCGGTGCTGGATGGCCGGGACATTGGCACGGTGATCAGCCCCGACGCCACGGCCAAGCTTTTTGTAACCGCCCGCCCTACCGTGCGGGCAGCAAGGCGCCACCGCGAGCTTGTGGGCGGCGGCGATTCCCGCAGTCTTGCCGACGTGCTTGCCGATATCGAGGCCCGCGACGCCCGCGATTCAGGCCGCAGTGCGGCACCGCTGGTGCGCGCCCAAGACGCTGCCTTGCTCGATACCAGCGATCTGGGTATAGACGCGGCCGTCGGCCATGCGATTCGCCTCGTTGAGGAAGCGCTTGCCCGCCGTGGCCAGCACTGCAGCTGAAGCACCCGGCAAACCGCCTCGGTGCCTCTTTTTCTTTGCAGGACATTATTGGGAGCGGACGGCATGGTGCCCCCGCGACGACGTGGAAGTGGCGGACGCGGTGTCCGGCACGAGGTTTCACAGGCTCTCCTGTGTCGGCCTCAAATGAACAAGGTTTGATTATTTCTATGGCAAGTGCTGCCCAGCCAACGCGTGATGATTTCGCTGCAATGCTCGAATCCTCGCTCGGCGAAAGTCAGAGTTTTGAAGGCCGCGTCGTTCGCGGCATCGTCACCGGCCTCGAGAATGACCTTGTTGTCATCGACGTGGGCCTGAAGTCCGAAGGCCGCATTCCGCTGCGCGAATTCGCCGGGCCGGATGGCAAGGCCGAGATCAAAATTGGCGATGAGGTCGAAGTTTATGTCGACCGTGTCGAGAACGCCAATGGCGAAGCGATGCTCAGCCGCGATCGCGCCCGCCGCGAAGCCAGCTGGGACGCGCTGGAATCGCAGTTCGCCGCCGGCGAGCGCGTTGAGGGGGTCATCTTCGGTCGCGTCAAGGGCGGGTTCACCGTCGATTTGAACGGCGCTGTTGCCTTCCTTCCCGGTTCGCAGGTCGATATCCGCCCGGTGCGCGATGTCACCCCGCTGATGAACCTTCCCCAGCCATTCCAGATTCTCAAGATGGATCGCAAGCGCGGCAACATCGTTGTTTCGCGTCGCTCGATCCTTGAGGAAAGCCGCGCTGAACAGCGCTCGGGCCTGATCCTCAGCCTGGCCGAAAACCAGATTGTCGACGGTACGGTGAAGAATATCACTGATTATGGTGCCTTCGTTGACTTGGGCGGCATCGACGGCCTGCTGCATGTTACCGACATGAGCTACAAGCGCGTCAACCACCCCTCCGAAGTTCTCAACATCGGCGATGTGCTGCGCGTCCAGATCATCCGCATCAACCGCGAAACCCAGCGCATTAGCCTTGGCATGAAGCAGCTTGAGGCCGATCCCTGGACCACGGCTGCTGCAAAATATGCCGTTGAGACGCGCCACACCGGCCGGGTCACGAACATCACCGAATATGGTGCTTTCGTCGAGCTGGAAGCCGGTATCGAAGGTCTGGTCCACGTTTCGGAAATGTCGTGGGTCAAGAAGAATGTTCACCCCGGCAAGATCGTCAGCACCTCGCAGGAAGTGGAAGTCATCGTTCTGGAAGTGGACGAAGAGAAGCGCCGCATTTCGCTTGGTCTCAAGCAGGCGCAGCGCAACCCATGGGAAGTCTTTGCCGAGCAATATCCCGTCGGCACGCAGATCGAAGGCGAAGTCAAGAACGCCACCGAATTCGGCCTGTTCATCGGGCTCGAAGGCGAAGTCGATGGCATGGTCCATATGTCGGACATCGCCTGGGGCGTTACCGGCGAGCAGGCACTTGGACGTCATCACAAGGGTGAGCGGGTCAAGGCCGTCGTTCTTGAGGTCGACATCGAGAAGGAGCGTATCAGCCTCGGCATCAAACAGCTTGATTCCGCACAGGCACCGCGCACCGAAGTGTCCGATGGCGGCAGCGATCTTAAGAAGAACGACATCGTTACGGCCACGGTCATCGTCGCACGCGACGGCGGCATCGAAGTGAGCCTTGGCGACGATGGCACCACCACAGCCTTCATCAAGCGCGGCGATCTGAGCCGCGACCGGGACGAACAGCGCGCCGAGCGCTTCCAGCCCGGCCAGAAGGTCGATGCCATGGTCACCGGCTTTGAGAAGGGTCGCAAACCGATCCTCAGCATCAAGGCGCTGCAGATCTCCGAGGAGAAGGAGGCTGTTGCACAATATGGCACGTCCGATTCGGGTGCGACCTTGGGTAATATTCTGGGTGCGGCCTTCAACAAGGCAAAGGAAGACGGCGACAAGGGCTGATTCTCCACCCGGAATCAGCGACATTGCGACGGCGGCGGGCTTTTGGGCCTGCCGCCGTTTGCATTTGAGTGGACTTTGTTAAGAAAACTGGCGAAATACGGCCATAGGAGCCTTCTAGTTCTCGCTCAGAGTATGGATTCATTTGCGTTTCGCGTTTGTTGAGGGCACGATTGGTTTAAGGAAATAGTGCTAGCATGTCAGCGGGCTGTCAGGATTGGGGATACCGATGATCAGATCGGAACTTGTGGCTAAAATCGCCGAGGAAAATCTTCATCTCACGCTTCGTGATGTGGAAGCGATTGTGGCGACCATTTTCGACGAGATTACGGGCGCGCTTGCCGCCGGTCGGCGTGTCGAGCTGCGCGGCTTCGGGGCCTTCTCCACCCGGGGCAGGGATGCCCGCACAGGTCGCAATCCTCGGACGGGCGCTGCTGTCAAAGTGGACGCCAAACGCGTGCCCTATTTCAAGCCGGGCAAGGAACTGCGTGAGAAACTCAACGCCGACGACGAATAGGGCCTGACGTACTGCGCCAGCTCTGCTCTCTGGCCAGCTCTTTTCTTTCAGCGCCGATAGCCGCACCATTGATGCGCTGATATTATCACGCCGGCTGTCCGGCGGCTTTATCCCGGTTGGGGTGGACGTGGCGAAATTGGTAGACGCAGCAGACTTAAAATCTGCTTTCCTCTATGGAAGTGCGGGTTCGAGCCCCGCCGTCCGCACCGGGACAGACCCCAGCCGGGAGAGGAGGACCCAATGATTTACATCTGGCTCAACCTCGGCCCGATACTGGCAGCCACCGCACTCGGCCTGCTGCTAGCAGTGCTATGGCATCGGCTTCCGGGCGCGCCGCCGTTGGCGCTGGGGCGGCCTTCGCTGGTCATTGCCACCAGCATCTTCGAGTTCTGTCTTGCTGCTATACTTGCCGGTGCCTTGATCCTGGCCCCCAAGGATCAGGCTGGGCCTTGGGTGATGGCGATCAGCTCGGGGATCGTGATCTGGGCGGGCTTTGTGCTGCCGACTCTTCTGGTCAGCATGCTCTACCGCGGGGCGTCCGCCGGGCTCATCATCCGAGACCTTGGCTATTGGCTTTTGTTGATGGTGCTTCAGGCTGCGCTCATGCAGGCCATGGGATTGCTGCCACCTGCGGCTTGAACTGTCGCATCCGACGCATCGGCGGTGGACCTGTCCCCTGCCATGCTGCTATGTTGTTAGGGATTGGAGTAAGACTATCATGGCTGAAGGGAGCAATTGGGTCGAGATCGTGCTGCTGGCGATGCTTGCGGCGTTTATCGGCCTGCGTCTTGTGAGCGTGCTGGGCAAGCGCACTGGCCATGAGCCGGTGCCGACCGATACGTTCCGTCCCGGCGCGCCCGAGGTGGTGCCTGCGATTTCGGGGAAGTCGGAGAATAATTCGCGCCCGGCGCTGAAGCTGCCTGACGGCACTGACGCCGCGCTGGCGCCGGCGCTGACTGCGATCATGGTCGCTGATGCGGGATTTGAACCGGAGCGCTTTGTAGCCGGCGCGACATCGGCTTATCAGATGATCCTCGAGGCTTTCTGGTCTTCCAACAGCCGCGCTATGGAAGGGCTGGTGTCCGAGGAAATTCAGGACAATTTTGCTGATGCGATTGAAGCGCGCGAAGGCGAGCGGCTGACGAATCGGATTGCCGGCGTAGATTCCGCCACCATCACCTCCGCAGACATGGTGGGGCAGATGGCCGAAGTGACCGTTCGTTTTGTGGCTCGTATCACGGCTGCCGGTCAGGATACGCCGGTGGAGACCGCCGATATCTGGACATTCAGCCGCCATGTGACGTCGCCCGATCCCGCATGGCTGTTGATTGCGACCGACACCGAGGCCTGACCACCGATTTATCGAAAGGCGGGCGTGGCCCATTTGATTGCCCGTCCAGCCCTTTTGCTCGGACTGCTGGTTGCGGGTTGCGCCCGGATGCCGCCGCTGACGACGCCATCGACACCGCCGCTTGCCGAGGCGCCTGCTGGCCCTTCCCGGGCGAGCGACCTTCCGGTGGCGCTTGCTGATCAGGCGGTTCCGGCCGGCACGGGTGCTTCGGCGCTGGCGGCTTTCAGGGCGGCCTGCCCTTCGCTGGCTAGGCGGGATGACCGGTCTGGTCTGACCCTGCCCGGAGACTGGGCGGCGACGTGCGCTGCGGCGGTCAGTGCCGGGGATGCAGCCAGCTTCTTCAGGACACATTTCGTCGCGATCAGGTTGGGTGATGGGCGAGGCTTTGCGACAGGCTATTTTGAGCCGGAGATTGCGGCCAGCCGAACCCGTTCGCGCGGCTATGAGACGCCGCTCTACCGGCGGCCAGCCGATCTGGTGGAGGCTGATCTTGGGCAGTTCCGGCCCGAATGGAAGGGTCGGACGCTCCGCGGCAGGCTGGATGGGGGGAAGATTGTGCCTTATCCGACGCGCGGTGACATTGCGGCGGGCAGCCTCAAAGGCCGCGGCCTCGAACTGGCCTGGGCGGCGGACGCCAATGCGGCGTTCTTTCTGGAAATTCAAGGCTCGGGCCGGCTGCGGCTGCCCGACGGCAGCATCATGCGGATCGGCTATGACAGCCAGAACGGGCGGGACTATGTGGCGATCGGGCGCGTGCTCAAGGATCAGGGCAAGCTGACCGGCACGGTGACAATGGACAGCATTCTGGGCTGGCTGCGGGCGAATCCTGCCGAGGCGCCGGCGATCCGCGCTGCCAATCCATCACAGATATTCTTTCGCGAGCTGATCGGCATTCAGCCTGACCAGGGCCCGATCGGTGCCATGGGCCATCCGCTGACGCCTAAGATCTCTGCCGCTGTCGATCCTGTCTTTACGCCCTATGGAGCGCCGCTGCTGGTCGAACTGCCGGGGCGGGGGCCGGTTTTGCAGATTGCCGCTGACACCGGCGGGGCTATTCGGGGGGCCGGGCGGATAGATATGTTTCGGGGCGCTGGCGACGCTGCCGCCAGAGAGGCGGGTGATCTGGCCAGTGCGATGGTAATTTCGATCCTGCTGCCACGACCTGCCGCAGAGCGGCTGCTGGCAAAGCGATGAGCCGCCGGCTTTCGGCACATGAACGCGCTCTGTGGTCCCGCGTGGCAGCTACGATTCGGCCCCTGCCCGGGGCTTCCCCGCTGGTCAGCCCGGCAAGCTTGCCCGCGATCCCGAAGCCAGCGGTAAAGACGTCTGTCGCGCAAAAGGTGACGCCGAAAGGCACAGTGCCTGCTGGCAGGGCGGCGGCAAAGCCTGTCACAGGCGCGACACTTGATGGCAGCTGGGACCGAACGCTGGCGCGAGGACGGGTGACGCCGGACCGGATCATTGATCTTCATGACCACAGCCTTGAGCGCGCGCATCAGGTGCTGAATAATGCTGTCGAGGCAGCAGAGGCTGCCGGAGACCGGGTGCTGCTGATTATCACCGGCAAGGGCCGGGCTGACCGCCCTGGCCGCATCCGCGCCGAGCTTCAGGGCTGGCTGGAGGGCGCCCATCTGCGCCACCGCATCGCTGCGCTGCGCACCGCGCATCCAAGGCATGGCGGGGCGGGCGCCTTTTATCTTATTCTGCGGAGACCGCGATGACACCGGACCCGCGCCGGCTGGCGCTTGGCAACTATCCATGGTCGGTGATTATGGAGACGCGTTTTGGCGATCAGGACCTTAACCGGCATCTCAACAATGTAGCGATCAGCCAATTTTTCGAAGAGACACGGGTTCGATTTAACTGGCATTTGCTGACGGCAGAAAATGCGCCGATGCAACGGCCGCGCTTTCTGGTGGCGCATGTGGGGATCGATTATCTGGGCGAGGGCCATTATCCGGCGCCGGTGACGATGGGCTATGGCGTGCTGGCGATCGGGACGTCGAGTTTTCGGGCGGCAAAAGCCATGTTCCAGCATGACAAATGCATCGCTCTGTGCGAGTCGGTGCTCGTTCATCGCGGCAATTCCGGTGCAGCGCCGCTGCCCGATGCGCTTCGAGCCCGGCTTCAAGGCCATCTTTTTCCTCAGGAGACCCAGAATGACTGATTTTACCACCCTCACCCTCACGCTCGAATCGGGCGATGTGACGATCAAGCTGCGGCCTGACCTGGCCCCCGGCCATGTCGCGCGGATTGCTGAATTGGCCAATGAGGGCTTTTATAATGGCGTCACCTTCCACCGCGTTATCCCCGGCTTCATGGCGCAGGGCGGCTGCCCGAATGGCACCGGCATGGGGGGCAGCAAGAAGCCCAACCTCAAGGCCGAATTTAATAATGAACCTCATGTCCGTGGCACCTGCTCGATGGCGCGCAGTGGCGAGCCGCACAGCGCCAACAGCCAGTTTTTCATCTGCTTCGATGATGCGAGTTTTCTGAACAAGCAGTACACTGTGTGGGGCGAAGTCACGTCGGGCATGGACCTGATCGATGCGCTGCCCAAGGGCGAACCGCCGCGCGAACCGGGCAAGATTGTGACGGCGCGGGCTGCCTGACAAACGGGCGATTTTGGCTGAATATGAACAAGTCTACGCGAAGTCTATAGGCTGGACGGTGTTTTTCGGAGCTTTTCCCGCAAAAATTGGATTTCCAACAGTCTGATTTTAAACAGATAATTTCCTACAAGTCAAGAAAAAGGGCGGACCGGGGACTGATCCCTGGTCCGCCTTTCGTTTTTCTGAGCTGAAGGGCGCTTAGCGGCCGCGAAAGCCGCCGCCGCCGCCTGCACGACGCGGGGCGCCGGTCTGGCCGCCGGAACCTTTGCCCGATGGCCGACCGCCCTCTGGCCGACCGCTGTTGTGGCGCCCGCCCGCAGGACGAACCTTGGCGCCCGGATGTGAGCGGCGATTATCGCCCGTTGGTCCGCGGTCATCCCCGCCCCTACCGTCCCTGCGGCGGTCATCGCGCATCTCGTCACGCGGGGCCGGCGGCGCGTTCTTCTCGATTGTGCGCGTCGCTTCTACAGCTGCCCGGAAATTGGCCGGGAGCGCCAGCACGTCGATCTTCTGGCGCGTGACCTTCTCGATATCCTTCAACAGCGGCCGCTCGTCATCGGCGCAGAATGCAATCGCCTTGCCATCGCGCCCGGCGCGCGCGGTACGGCCGATGCGGTGCACATATTGCTCAGGCACATTGGGCAGCTCGTAATTGACGACGTGCGAAACACCGGGGATATCGAGCCCGCGCGCCGCGATGTCGGTGGCCACAAGGACGCGGATGGCGCCGGCGCGGAAGGCGGCGAGCGCCCGCTCTCGCTGCGGCTGGCTCTTGTTGCCATGGATGGCTTCGGCCTTGATCCCGGCATTGCCGAGCTGACGGACGATACGATCCGAGCCATGTTTGGTGCGGGCGAAAACCAGCGCGCGCTCGACGGTTTCGGCGGAGAGCACGAGTTGCAGCAGCGCCGGCTTTTCGGACTGGCTGACATGGATGACCGCCTGTTCGACCCGCTCGGCGGTGGTGGCGGCGGGCTTGACGGCAACCTTGACGGGATCCTTCAGATAGCGCGCTGCCAGCTCTTCGATCGCCTTGGGCATGGTGGCCGAGAAGAACAGCGTCTGCCGCGCCTTGGGGAGGAGGCCGACAATGCGCTTGAGATCATGGATGAAACCGAGATCAAGCATCTGATCGGCCTCATCGAGGACCAGCACTTCTACCTTGGAGAGATCGAGGCTGCCGCGATTGATGAGATCGAGCAGGCGGCCCGGGGTGGCGACGGCGACATCGACACCAGGAAACAGCGCACGCTCCTGACGCGGGATCGGCACGCCGCCGAAGATGGTGGTGACCGACAGGCGCAGGTTCTTGCCATAGGCGGTGAAGCTGTTGGCGATCTGGCTGACCAGCTCCCGCGTGGGGGCGAGCACCAGCACGCGGGTGGCGAGCTTGAGGCGGATACGCGGATTTTCGGAAAGTTTGTGGAGGATGGGCAGGGCGAAAGCGGCGGTCTTGCCGGTACCGGTCTGGGCGATGCCGCACAGATCATGCCCGGCCATGACGGGCGGGATGGCCTGCACCTGGATGGGGGTGGGGATGGTATAACCCTTCGCAGCCAGCGCCTCGGCGATGGGTTTGGAAAGGTTGAAATCGGCAAATGTCGTTTCGCCGGAGATGGTTTCAGTTGTCATTTAGATACTCGTCTTGAAGCGCAGATGCGCAAAGCGGGGCGCACGCCTGGGGCGCACGGTCCTGCGGGATTGAACTACCCGCGTGATGGGGGTGGCCCTGGGGGCTGGCTTCTGGTCTCGTGGCGCCGGACGGTCCGGGCCTATCGATCAACCGGGTCTGGAGCCTGGGCGGGCGCAAGACCGAGCCATAAAGCTAAGTCTTGCGACGCTGGCCCGATCACGCACCCGGTGCTGGGGACAGGGAGACACGAGCCTGCCTGTGGTGAAGCCGTGTTCGCTCTCGCAGCAACACCCGCCAAAGTCAAGCAAACCCGGAGCAGCGCGATGGCGCGACGTGACGACGATTGATGACCGGGCGATTGCATGGTGCTCGCGATGTCGTCATGCTGCTGTCATTGAACCGTCATGCGCGGAGGCTAGGCGAGCCTTTGCCGCACTGCGATGATTGCGGGATTCGCCCCGAGGATTTGGGTGCGATGATTGAGAGGGGTGATTGAGGCGGGTGAGCGGGACCAGACCCATGATGCCATCGCTGCCGCTGGCCGCGACGGCGCTGACGCTGGTTGAGGCTTTGCTGCTGGCTTTTGCTGCTGTGGCGCTGGCGCGGCTGGGCTGGGCGCTGGTGACGCCGGTGGGTCCGGTCGGGCCGGTTCCGACACCGACCGCAGTGGCGGCGCCGTTGCCCGATGCGCTGGCCGGTTTTGATCCGTTCTTTCGTAGCCGGTCCGGGACAAGCGGTGGGGCGGAGGCGCTTTCCAGTCTTGAACTGACGCTGGTGGGCACGCGGGTTGATCAGGCTTCCGGGCGGGGCAGCGCTATTTTGACGTTGGCGGACGATGTTCAATCGAGCTTTGCTGTGGGAGACGAGGTTTTGCCGGGGGTTCGGCTTGTGGCGGTGAGTTTTGATTCTGTGACGCTCGATAATGCTGGGACGCGGGAGGCGTTATTTCTTGACCAGTCGGGGCCGCCGCAGGGGCAAGTGAGACCGGTTTCGGGCGAAGTCGTAACCGTGGCAGGGATGACGGGCGGGCCGGCGCCTCGGCTTGCGGCGGATCTGACGGCGGCGCCGCGTATGGCCGAGGGGCGGCTGACGGGGTTTGTGCTGACGCCCAAGGGATCTGGGGCTGCCTTTGCCGCGGCGGGGCTGCGGGCCGGCGATGTGCTGACGCAGATCGATGGCAGGCCGGTTGCTGATCTTGGTGATCCTGCGGCACTGGCGGGGCGGATCGATGACGGCGGGATGACGCTGACGATCGAGCGGGGCGGGACGCTGCTTAAGGTGCCGATTCCGCTGCGGAATGCTCTACAGAGTGCTCCGGGGGGAGCGGCGCGATGATGGGCAGGCTTTCCGGTCGGTGGCTGGTGGTTGCCGCACTTTTGACGGGCGCGGTTGTGGTGGGGCCGCTGGCGGCGCAGCAGACGGTCAATTTGCGCGATGCCGATGTGCGGGCTTATATTCAGGATGTGGCGCGGGCGACGGGGCGGACGTTCATCATCGACCCGCGGGTGCAGGGCAAGGTCAGCGTTGTTTCGGAACGGCCGCTGGGGCGTGACGCGTATTTCGAGCTATTTTTGTCAACACTGCGCGCCAATGGGCTGGTGGTCAGCCCGGCGGGTGGCGGCAGCTTCCGGGTGGCGCCGGCTGATACGGCGGCGACAAACCCTGGGCTGCACGGCGGGGCCAACAGCTTTGTGACCGAGGCGATCAGGCTGAATTCAATCGATGCGGCGTCCGCAGTGGAATCGCTGCGTCCGCTGGTCAGCCGCGAGGGGCAGCTGACCGCCAACCGCGCCGGCAACACGGTGATCATCGCCGATTTTGCCGACAATGTTCGCCGGGTGCGGGCGATGCTGGCGCAGATCGACCGGAGCCGGACGGGGACCGAAATTGTGCCGTTGAAGAACGCCGGGGCGCGCGAGATTGCCGCCAGCCTGCGTGATCTCGCCAATGCCTCCCGCGGGGCCGATGCGTCGGGCACGGTGGGCATTGTGCCGATCGACAGCTCGAACAGCATAGCCCTTCGCGGCGATCCAGCGCAGGTGGCGGAGATGGCGCGCACGGTGCGCGACCTTGATTCGCGGGCGGCGGGCGGCAGCGATGTTCGCGTGATTTTTTTGAGTCATGCCGATGCGGGAGCACTGGTGCCGGTGTTGCAGCAGCTTGTCGGCCAGCCGGTGACGCAGAGCATGACGGCGAGCACGGCGCTGCCGCCCAGTAGCATGGCGAGTGGTGGCAACGCCGGCAGTTCGCAGGTTAATCGCACTGGGCCGCAAGCGCCTGCCCAGACGGTGAGTGGGAACGCTGGCGGGGGCGCTGTGCCGGGTGCGACGATCGGGGCGGGGCGGGCTGTGATTGCGCGCTTTGAGGGTGCGAATGCGATTGTGATTGCAGCGCCCGCCGAGGTGCAGCGGCAATTGGGGGAGGTTATTCGCCAGCTTGATGTGCGGCGCGAGCAGGTTTTGATCGAGGCGATTATCGTCGAGATTTCGGATGTCGCCGCACAGCGGCTGGGGGTGCAGTATCTGCTGTCGGGGACGGGCGGCTCGAACATTCCGTTTGCGGCGACAAACTATTCCAATGCCTCGCCCAATCTGCTGGGCATCACCGGCGCCATTGTTGCCGAGCGCGCGCTGGGCTCCGACAATGCGACGACGCAGGCGCTGCGCGAAACGGCTCTTTCCAGCCTGTTGGGGACCACTGGCGGAACCTTTGGTCTGGGCGGCAATCTTGGCTCCAATGCACTGTTTGGCGTGGTGATCAATGCTGTGAAGGCCGACACGGCGTCCAATGTGCTGAGCACGCCCTCGGCGATGACGCTCAACAACGAGGTGGCGCATATTCTGGTGGGGCAGGATATTCCGATCACCACCGGCGAGGCGCTGAGCAACAATTTCGACAATGCGTTTCGGACGATCCAGCGCCAGAAGGTCGGGATTTTGCTCGATGCGCGGCCGCAGATCAACGCGGGCGGGACGATTACGCTGCAGATCCGCCAGGAGGTCAGTTCGATTGCCGGGCCGGTGAGCCGGACATCGAACGAGCTGATTATCAACACCCGCGAGATCAGCACGACGGTGGCTGTGGATGACGGGCAGATTATCGCGCTGGGCGGACTTATTGACGAGAATGAGCGGCGGACGCTGGAAAAGGTGCCGCTGCTGGGCGATATTCCGCTGCTCGGCAATTTTTTCCGATCGCGCTCGAACAATCGCAACAAGACCAATTTGATGGTGTTTTTGCGGCCGACGATTGTGCGCTCCGCTGCCGATGCAGCTCGGCTGGCGGGCGAGCGCTATGATTATATGACCGCTGCCGAGGCGCAGGCGAGTGCGGCGCGCGGACAGGCGGGGCAGCCATCGGCGCTTGACGAGCTGGTGCGCGACTATTTGCGGACGAATCCGCCTGCTATGTTGCCGGCTGTTCCGCCGACTGGGAAACCGTGAAACTGCCCTACGGCTTTGCCCGCCGCTACGGCGTGGTGATTACCGGGGATTCGAATGATGCGCTGGCTGTGGCGCTTCGCGAGGGGGATGCTCCAGGCGGGCTGAGCGAGGTGCGACGGTTGGCGGGGCGGCCGCTCAGGGTGGAGCCTGTGACGCCGGCGAAGTTCGACCGGATATTGGCGGATCATTATGCTGGCGACGGGATTGCGGCGGCGGCGGTTGATGAGGGGGGGCTTGGCTTGCTTGTCGAGGCCATTCCGACCGCTGAAGATCTGCTCGACAGTGCGGATGAGGCGCCGATCATCCGGCTGATAAATGGGCTGATTGCCGAGGCGGCGCGCGAGGGTGTGTCGGACATTCATATCGAGCCTTATGAGACAGCGCTGATCGTGCGGATGCGGGTCGATGGCCAGCTGACCGAGCGGCACCGGCTGCCGGCGGCGGTGGCACCGATGGTGACCAGCCGGGTGAAGGTGATGGCGCGGCTCGATATTGCCGAACGGCGGCTGCCGCAGGACGGGCGGATCGGGCTGGCGCTGGGCGGCAAATCCCTCGATGTGCGGGTGAGCACGCTGCCGAGCCGGGCTGGCGAGCGGGTGGTGCTGCGGCTGCTCGACAAGGACAATGCCGGAATCGGACTTGAAGCGCTGGGCCAGCCGGCCGCCATCGAGGCGGTTTTTCGGGCGGCACTGGGCGAGCCGAACGGCATGGTGCTGGTGACCGGGCCTACCGGATCAGGCAAGACAACAAGCCTTTATGCCGGGCTGAAGTTGCTCAATGATGGCAGCCGCAACATCCTGACGGTGGAAGACCCCGTGGAATATGCGATGGACGGGGTGGGGCAGACGCAGGTCAATGCGCGGGTGGGGCTGTCGTTTGCGGCCGGGCTGCGCGCCATTTTGCGGCAGGACCCGGACTGTGTGATGGTGGGCGAAATCCGCGATTCAGAAACCGCCGAGATTGCTGTGCAGGCAGCGCTGACCGGGCACCTTGTGCTGTCATCGGTGCATACCAATGATGCTGCCGGCGCCATTACGCGGCTGCGTGATTTCGGGGTGGAGCCGTTTCTGATCGCCTCAACGCTGAGAGCGGTGATTGCCCAGCGGCTGGTGCGGCGGCTGTGTGCGGCGTGTGCCATCTGGGCGCCGCTCGATGCGGCGCGGGCGGCGCTGATCGGCTTGCCGGTCGGCACATCAGCCTGTCAGCCGGTTGGCTGCGAGCGCTGCGCCGGGACTGGCTGGCAGGGGCGGACTGGCGTTTTTGAGGCGATCCGCATTACCGAGCCGATCCGGCGGCTGATTATGGCGGGCGGGGATGAGGCGGCTGTCAATGCTGCGGCTTTTTCGGATGCGCCGACGCTGGATGATGCAGCGCGCAGCCTCGTGTGCGAAGGGCTGACGACGCCCGAAGAGGCAGCACGGGTGATGCGGGCTGGCGAAGGTGCTGGGCATGGCTGACTTTCGCTATGCAGCACTTGATACCGATGGTCGCGAGCGGCGCGGGCAGATTGTGGCTGACACATCGGAGCAGGCGCGTGCGGCGCTGATGACGAAGCAGCTTTTTGCGACGCGGCTGGAGCCGCTGGCCGATATGGCGCTGGAGACGCAGGCTGGGGTTGGAACGGTTGGGGTTGGAACGGGGGCATATCGGCTGGGGGCGCGGACGCTGATGTTGTTCACGCGTCAGCTGGCGACGCTGGCCAGTGTGATGCCGCTAGCCGATGCGCTGCACACGCTGGCGCGGCAGGCCGAGGCCGAGCGGGCGCGAGCGATCCTGAGCCGCGTCCATTCTGGCGTGGCCGAGGGGCGGCGGCTGGCTGATGCGATGGCGCTGGAGCCGCGCAGCTTCACCGCCCTTTACCGCGCGATGGTGGCGGCGGGCGAGGCGTCGGGTACGCTGCCTGACAGCCTGGAGCGGGTGGCGGCGCTGCTCGAGCGGCAGGCTCAGGTGCGCGGCAAGCTGATCGCGACACTCGCCTATCCGGCGGCGCTGCTGCTGGTGGCGGTGTTTGTGGTGGCGGCGTTGATGATCTTTGTGGTGCCCAAGGTGGTGGCGCAATTCGAGGACATTGGCCAGGCGCTGCCGCTGCTCACCCGGATTGTCATCACGCTCTCCGAGGCGCTGGCGGCGAGCTGGTGGGCGATTCTGATCTTGCTGACGCTGGCCGGGCTTGGGCTGGCGCGCGCCCTCAGGGATGACGGTTTTCGGCTGCGGTTCGATGCCGGACTGCTGCGGCTGCCGGTGGTGGGACGGCTGCTGCGGGTGCTCGATGCAGCACGTCTGGCGCGCACGCTGAGCACGATGGTGGCGAGCCGGCTGCCGCTGGTCGAGGGGCTGGCGCTGACTGCCCCGACGATCACTAACTATGTGATGCGCGCGGCGACTGTGGAGACGATGGTGGCGATCCGCGAGGGGGCGTCGCTCTCCCAGGCGCTGCGGCGGACCGGGGCGTTTCCGCCGCTGCTGGTGGCGATGGCGGCGGGCGGCGAGGGGGCGGGCCGGCTCGAGCTGATGCTCGAGCGCGCCGCCGATTATCTGGAGCGCGAATTCGACAGCTTCACCAGCACCGCGCTGGCACTGCTTGAGCCTGCGGTCATCCTCATCATGGGCGGCATGGTGGCGGCGATCGTGCTATCTATCCTGCTTCCCCTGCTCCAGCTCAACACGCTGGCCGGTGTTTGAGGACCAGACATGAAAAAGAGCAAAAATGGCTTCACGCTGATTGAACTGATGGTGGTGATCGTCATTCTAGGGCTGCTGGCGACAGTAGTGGCGCTCAATGTTCTGCCGAGCCGAGACCGGGCGCTGATCGAGAAGGCAAGGGCCGATATTGCGCTGATCGAGCAGGCGCTCGATCTCTACCGGCTCGACAATCTGAGCTATCCGAGCACAGGCGATGGGCTTGCAGCACTGACGGCACCGCCGGCCAGCCTGCCTGACCCGGCGCGATACCGCCGCGGCGGCTATATCAAGCGGCTGCCAAACGACCCCTGGGGGGGGGCATATCAATATGCCAATCCCGGCAATCATTCTGGTTCGGGTGTGGGTGTTGATATCTTTTCGCTGGGTGCGGACGGTCAGCCCGGCGGTGAGGACGATAATGCCGATATCGGCAACTGGTAATCAGCGCATTATTGAGCGCCCGAGTGGCAAGCTGCGGCCAGATGGCTTTACGCTTGTCGAGCTGATGGTGGTTATCGCCATTCTCGGGCTTGCCGCGGCGGCGGTTGTGCTGAATGGCTTTGGCGGCGGGACCAGCCCGCGCGCTGAGGCCGAGCAGCTGGCCGCACGGCTGAGCGTGGCGCGGGCACTAGCGATCACCGGCAATGCCGATACCGCGCTGTTGCTCTCGGCCTCAGGATACAGTTTTGAACAGCGGACCCCAGATGGCTGGGTGGCGCCGCGCATTCCGCCGCATCGCTGGCCGAAGGATCTGGCGGTGACGGCCAATGTTGAGGGCGGCGGGCGGCTGCGCTTTGATTCGACCGGGCTGGCCACGCCCGCTACGATCACGCTGGGAGCGGCGCGGATTACGGTCAATCAGGCGGGCGAGATCAATGTCGAATGAGCGCGTCGTGAGCAGTACGGCTGCGGCGGGGTTTACGCTGCTCGAAGTGCTCGTGGCGCTGGCGGTGTTCAGTCTTGCAGCTCTGGCGCTGCTGCGGCTGCAGGGGGCGAGCATTGCCACAACATCGCGGCTCGATGAAAAGCTGATCGCCGCTATCGTGATCCAGAATCAGGCGACGCTGCTGCGGCTTCAGACCCCTGCGCCAGCCTATGGGGCGCTGGCCGGGCGCGAGTCCAATGCTCGCCGTGAATGGCCATGGACCGCGAACGTGACGCGCACGCCCGATCCGGCGTTGCAACGGATCGACATCAGCGTGGCGGGGCCGGATGGCGCGGTGCTGGCGCGCCAGACCATAGTGCGGCCCAATCAATGAGTGCGGGGTCAATGAGTGCGGGTTCAATGAGTGAGGGGCCTCACCGCACGGGCTTTACGCTGGCCGAACTGCTCGTGGCGCTGGGGCTGTTCGGGCTGATTGCGGCGGCCAGTGTGATGATGCTGGCGATGGGCATCAATACCCGCGAGGCGACGCAGCAGACGCTCGACAGACAGGCGGCGCTTCTGCGCGCCCGTGCGCTGCTGGGCGCCGATCTGGGGCAGGCGGTGCCGCGCCGGACGCGCGACTTGGGCGGGCGGGCGGTGCCGGCGTTTACTGCTGATCCGGGGGCGGGGCTGTTGTTCAGCCTGACGCGCGCCGGCTGGTCAAACCCCGATGCTGCTCCCCGCCCGAGCTTGCAGCGGGTGGAATATCGGCTGGTGGGCGGGCGGCTGGAGCGGCGGGCGGCGGCGATGCTCGATGGTGCGCCGCTGGGACCGCCAGCGATTTTGCTCGACGGGCTGGATGCGGTGCGGGTTCGCTTCAGCAGCAATGGCGGGTGGCAGGACCGATGGCCGGCGGCGGAGGGCATAGCGCTGCCGGATGCCTTGCCCGATGCTGTTGAGATCACCGTTGAGAGTTCGGCAACGGGGACGCTGGTTCAGCTTTTCGCGCTGCCGCCGGGGGTGCGGCCATGAAAAGGTCAGAACGGGGAGCCGCACTTCTGGCCGTGTTGCTGCTTGTGGGCGTCATGGGCGCGATTGCCGCGACGTTACTGGAGCGGACGCGCAGCGCCAGCCAGATTGTCCGCAATTTGATCGAGCGCGAACAGGCGACATCTGTGGTGCTGGCGGCCGAGGCGCTGGCGGTGCGGCGGATCGAGGCGCTGCTGGCGGCGGATGATCGAGGTGCGCAGGGTGGTAAGTGGCAGGGGCGGACAATTGCGTTGCCGCTACCGCAGGGTAGTGCGGTTTTGACGGCGCGCGATGGCGGCAATTGCTTTAATATGAACAGCCTGGTGACGCAGGCCGGGCCGGACTCGCTGGTTACACGGCCGCTGGCGGTAGCGCAGTTTACGGGTCTGATGCTGGCGCTGGCGGTGCCTGACCCGCAGGCCCGGAGCATTGCTGCTGCGGCGGCTGACTGGATTGATTCTGACGATCAGCCGGCAGCGCTTGGCGCGGAGGACAGCCGCTATGCGCCGCTGGGCTACCGCACTGGCAGCACGCTGATGGCTGACGCTTCGGAGCTGCGCGCTGTGGCGGGGATGACGGCGGGGAATTATGCGCGGCTGCGGCCCTTCCTTTGTGTGTTGCCGGTGTCGGAGCTTTCCCCGATCAACCCCAATACGCTGCTGCCAGCGCAGGCGCCGCTGCTTGCCATGCTGCTGCCCGAGACCATTGGTCCGGCACCGACGCGGCTGGCGCTGGCGAGCCGGATCTTGGCGAGCCGTCCGGTAAGAGGGTGGGGGTCGGTGGCGGATTTCAGCAACAGCAATGTGCTGCGCGACCAGCCACTGCCCGGCGATGTGCTGCAGCAGCTGACCGTTCGGACGCGCTGGGTCCGGCTGGCGATCCGGACCGGGGAAAGCGGGCTTGCAGGCAGCGCCCTGATCGATGCAAGGCAAGCTCGGGTCCGCGTTACCGCGCGGCGCTGGCAGGATGACGGCGCATGATTCTGCTGTTTTTGAGCGCTGATGACAGCCAGCATTGGTGGCAGGCCGATGCCTCGGGGCGGATTGTGGCGCGCGGCGCCGGGACGCCGCCGGCGGACCAGCAGATCATCGCTGTGCCGCCGCCGGACGCGGTGAGCCTGCACCGCATTCAGCTGCCACGGTTGGCGACAGCGCAGGCGCAGGCCGCGAGCCGGCTGATGGCATCCGAGTTGTGCGCCGCACCCATCGACACGCTGCATACGGCGATCAGCGTGCCCGACGCCAGCGGGCGGCGCTGGCTGGCGATGGTGGGACTGGCCGATATGACGGGCTGGCAGCGACGGCTTGCGGCGCAGGCGATTGATGCGCCGCTGGTGCCGGCGGCGCTTTTGCTGCCGGTCGGGACCAGCCTGATGCTGGACGCGATGCAGCTTGTGCATCTGGACGACAGGGCCTTTGCTGCGGAGCCTGAACTTGCTGCGCTGATGCTGGGGCGCGATACGGCGATGGCGGCGAATGAGGCTGATTTGGCGCGGCCGGGTTCCTGGCTCGCGCCGCCGCTCGATCTGCGTCAGGGGCGGTTTGCCAGCGGCCAGCGATTTACGCCAGAGCCGGCGCGGGTGAAGCGGCTTGTGCTGATGGCGGCGGCGGGCGCGCTGATGTGGGTGGCGGGGAGCGTGGCCAGCTGGTGGCAGGCGAGCAGCGCTGCGGACGCCGCCGAGGCCGCGCGGGACCGGATGGCTGTGAGCATGTTGCCGCCTGGTGCGGCACTTTTTGATGCGCGGGGGCAGGTTGGCGCGCAGCTGGCGCGGGTGGGTAGCGGCGCTGTTTCACGGCTGGCCGCACCTTTGCTGGCGGCGATGGCGAGCCGTCCGGGGATTAGCCTTGCGGCTCTGACATTGGATGGTCAGGGGCTTACCGCGACGCTGGAGGGTGCTTCGCCCGGTGACATTGTGGCGATTGAGACCGCGCTGCGCGTTGCGGATTTGACCACGGCGGCGGGGCTGCCGCGTGAGGTTGCGGGGCGTCGGCAGCTCGATCTGAAGGTTGGACGCCGATGACCGGATTTTGGGCCGCACGGTCGGGGCGCGAGCGTCGGTTGCTGCTGGCGCTGGCGGTGGTGGGGCTTCCAGTGTTGATCTGGCTCTTACTTTTGCGACCGCTTGATGCTGCTCGGGCGCGCGCCGAGGTCCGGCTGGCCGCGGCGCTTGCGGACCGGGATTTTCTGGCGGGTGCCAAGGCTGCTTTGGACGCAGCGCCTGCGGCCAGCGCTGAGCCGCTGACGGTGCGGGTGCAGACTGCCACCTCGGCTGCCGGGCTGACGTTGGCCAGCCTCGATCCTGCGGGCGCTGGCAGCCTGACGGCTCGGATTGCCGCGGCGCGGGCGCCTGTGCTGCTGCGGCTGGTGGCGACGCTGGAGGCTGAGGGTTTGTTGATCACAGCGCTCAGCGTCAGTCGCAACGACGATGCCAGTGTGAGCGCGCAGTTTACTGTGGCCGAGCCCGGAAGATGAAGGGGACGATGAGGGGGACGATGAAGGGGCGGGCGTTGGGCTTTTTTGCGGCGGTGTTGGGGCTGGCGGCGATCGCGCTGCTGCCGTTGCGCTGGGTAGTGCCGGACGGGCTTTCGGCTGGCGGGGCATCTGGCACGGTGTGGCGCGGGACGTTGCGCGATGCGGATTGGGCGGGGACTTCGTTGGGTGATCTTGCGGTCGCGATGCAGCTGCTGCCGCTGATGACGGGCGAGCGGCGGTTGGATGTCGCTGGCGCCATGGTATCCGGGCAGGTGATTGTCGGCGAGGGTGTGGAAGGGTTTTCGGGTGGCGTGCGCTTGACGAGCCCGGCGGCTGGCCCGGCGGTTGAGGCGGTGGTTGGGGCGGTGGTTGGCCCGACGGTTGGCCCGGCGGTTGGCGTGGCGGTTGGCGTGGTGGCCGAGGGGGTGAGCCTGCGTTTCCGGGGCGGCCAGTGCGTTTTGGCTGCGGGGAGGATTACGGTGATGCTGCCAGGCAATCCTGTGCCTCTGGCGGGCAGTCCACGCTGTGCGGGGGCTGCCGCTACGCTGCCGCTGGCGAGTGCGGACGGGATGATGACTGCAACGGCCGCGGTCAGCGCTGCTGGCCAACTGAGCCTACAGCAATGATCGGGCTGTTGCTTGCTTTGACGCTGGCTGAACTGCCGCCGCAGACGCTGGAGCCGGGGCAATGTGCGATGTTTTTATGGGACCGTGGGCGTCGCCAGCGGATTGCCATGTGGACCGCCGCCGGGCCGCTGACACTGGCGCTGACGGATGGCCCGGCGATGCTGACGCCCGAGCCGGGGAGCGGCAGCGGCACGCCGGTGCTTGGTCTGCTGCCGGAGGCGCGATTTTCCGGGGTGGCGGCGAGTGCTGCGCTTGATGTCAGTATAACCCCCGACACCACGGGCAAGAGCGCCACTATTTCGGAAGGGGTGCTGACGCTGACCGAGCCGGGAGGCGAGGCGCTGGTCATTCCCGTTGCGGGGCTGATCGGCTGTGGCTGAGGCGCGCGCTACGACCACAAGGCAATCGGCGCGCGCGACGACGCCGAAGGAATGGGCGCTGGCCGTGGCGGGGGGGCTGGGGCTTTCGGCTGTGCTGGTGATGTGGCTGCGGCCCGAAATTCTGTCGCCGCCGGATACGCCGGCGATGGTGGCACCAGCGATTGTTGTGCTGCAAGCGCCTGCGCCGAACCCCGTTTCTGTGCCTCAGGAAGCACTTCCGGCGCTGCTGCTGCGCGGGATCATGCAGAATGGGGCGGGTGGCAGCGCCATTATCGAGGCGGCGGATGGCCGGCAGAGGCTTGTCAGCAGCGGCCGCATGGTTTCGCCGGGCTGGCGGCTGGCGGGGCTGACGGCGACTAGCGCGACTTTGGTTGCCGACAGTGGCGATGAGACATTGCTGCTGCTGGATGGCGAAGTCGGGGATGGGACTGCGGCGAGTGAGGCGCTGACAGGGCCGCTTCGAGCCACGCCTGCAGCGCTGGCGACATCGAGCAATTCTTATCGGCTGGCGCTCAAGGCGACGCGGAAAGGCAGTGAGATAATCGGCTTTGCAGTGCAGGATCCGGCGTCGATTCCACTTTTCAGGCTGGCCGGGCTGACGCGCGGTGATGTGCTTATCAGCCTGAACGGCCAGGCCGTCAGCAGTGAGGAAAAGGTCATCGAACTGCCCGCCGAGGTGGCCGGTGCCAAGGCCATCGACCTTGAAGTCGATAGTGGCGGCCAGAAGCGCATGGTCCATATCGATCTGATTCGCTGACACAAAACTGTCATTGCGATGCAACCCTGACGTCACGAATCGAGACTAGAGCGGGTGGCATGCCAGTGAGCCGTGCTTCCAGACGGTTAACAGAACTGGCCTAAACTCACCAAAAGTCTGTCGAGACCTTCAGGGGACACGCACCATGATCCAGGCCAAACTCACCACGCTTCGGAGCCTTTTGCTGATGGGCTCCGCCCTCGCACTGGCCGCCTGCACCGGCGCCAATGACATTGCTTCGCCGGGTGAAGGGGTGCTCGTGGTGCCAGCCCCGACACCAGCGCCAACCCCTGCGCCTACACCGGCCCCTACACCGGCGCCCTCGACAGGTCCTGCTGCAAGCTGCCCGGCGGGGACCGCCAATGTCGGTGTGATCAACAATCTGCGCAACTGCCAGATCTCGGGCAATATCACCGGCAATCTGTCTATCGAGAATTTGCGGGGGGTGATCTACTCGCTCTCCGGCCGGGTCAATGTCGGGCTCGATCTGGGTGCTGATGCTGCGGCACCGCTCGGGACCGGCGCGCGCGGGGTTCTGACCATTGCACCCGGCACTGTCCTGTTCGGCTCATCGGGCGCTGACTCGCTCGTGATCAACCGCGGCTCGCAGATCTTTGCTGAAGGCGCTGCGAACAATCCGATCATCTTCACCAGCCGCTCGAACATCGAGGGCTTTGCCGGCGTGCCCGGCGGCGGCGAGAGCGCCATCGGGCAATGGGGCGGCATCGTCATCCTCGGCCGGGCGCCGATCAACGCCTGCACCGGTGCTGGCTCGACGCCGGGGACAGCGGATTGTCAGCTCGCGGTTGAAGGCCTGACCGGGGCGTTTTACGGCGGCGCTTCGGTGAACGACGACAGCGGCCGGCTGCGCTATGTTCAGGTGCGCTATCCGGGCTTTGAAGTGGCGCCGGGCAATGAGCTGAACGGAATTACCTATGCCGGCGTCGGGCGTGGGACGTCGGCCGAGTATATCCAGGTTCATAACAGCTCGGACGATGGCATGGAGTGGTTCGGCGGCCGCATCAACCAGAAGTATCTGGTGCTGACCGGCAACGACGACGACAACATCGACACCGACAATGGCTATAAGGGCTTTCTGCAATTTGTGCTGGTCGTGCAGCGCGCTGACGGTGGCGACCGCATCATCGAAGCCGACACCGGCGGGAACGGCGCGCGCATCCCGCGCTCCAACGTTCGGCTTGCCAATTTCACCTTTATCGGCCGCCGCAGCTTCGATCCGATCCTGATCCGGGGTGGCACCGACTATACGCTGATCAATGGTGTACTCAGCACAACAAATGCATTCTGCCTCGATATCGATGAAGCCTTTACGCCGCCAGGCGGCACGGCGACACCGGACGGCACGGTAAACTCGCAGAACAATGCCACTGACGAATCCGGCCCGCCGGTCTTCCGCTCGGTGCTGTTTGGCGGCTGCACGACGGCGGCGCGTGACGAGACCGATGTGCCTGCCACGCTGATTACGCCGCTGATTACCGGCAACAACAATTTGTTGCCGCCGATTACGCTGACGCTGACGAATACGTTCCTGCCGGGCAGCTTCGAGACGGCGGCGGTGGCAACCGATCCGCGCATGTTCAACACATCCACTGCCGGGAATGGCGCTGCCAACAGCGGCGGGAATTTTGTCGAGGCGGCCTATGTCGGCGCGTTCCGAAATGCCACCGACACATGGTACGCCGGCTGGACCTGCGGCGTGGGCATGGGCGCGTCATCATGCACTGCAGCACCGGCCAACACCGCCAATTAAGCGCCGCCGCCGGGGTCGTATAGCGCGACCCCGGCACGGTCTATTCCGGCTTGTGCGAAATTGCATGGTCGGACGCTGTTCCGGGGAACAAACATGAAATTGGCAAGCACCTCCTCCATCCGGTTTGGCATCTTATTGTTGGCCAGCACGGTCCTTGCCGGGCCAGCTGTCCTTGCTCAGGTGTCGCAGTCGCCACAGTCGCCCGGGCCTCAGTCGCCTTTGCCAGCCGAGGTAGAGGACGAGACTCTGGAAGTGTCGGTGCCCGGGGGCGGCGGCAGCGGCGAGATCGTGGTTATCGGCCGGCGCATTCCCAATTCCATCCGCGTCAGCCGCGAGGTCGTTTCGGTGCTGACGCAGGCTGACATCGCGCGCACCGGGGAAGGCGATATTGCCGGCGCTTTGCAGCGGGTGACGGGACTTTCTGTTGTGGGCGGGCGTTTCGTTTATGTTCGCGGGCTGGGCGAGCGCTACTCATTGGCGCTTTTGAACGGCTTGCCGATCCCTTCGCCCGATCCGCTGCGCCGCGTTGTGCCGCTCGATATTTTTCCGACGAGCATCCTGGCGTCCTCGGTGGTGCAGAAGAGCTATTCAGTTAATTTTCCCGGAGAATTCGGCGGCGGGGTGATCAACCTCACTACCCGCGCGATCCCGGCTGAATCCTTCCTCACGATCGGTAGCAGCGTTGGCGGCAACACCGTGACCACCAACGAACTGGGGCTGGTCTATGGCGGCGGGCGTTTTGATGGCTTTGGCTATGATGATGGCACGCGGCGAATCCCGAACGGGCTGCAGGACGCGCAGGCCAGCGGCAGGCTGCTGGTGCCGGGCGCCGATTTCAGCTTCCGCCAAGTGCAGGATATTACCGCCAGTCTGTCCAACGCGCCGACGACGCTGATTCAACGGAACTTCAGCGTCCAGCCCAATGCCAGCTTTGATCTTGCGGCCGGGCACACATGGGATGTTGACGATCTGCGCTTCGGGGTGGTTGCCAATCTCGGCTGGAAAAATAATTGGCAGACCAAGAGCGGTCTGCAGCAGAATTCCAGCACCTTTATCCCGGCGTCGGCGCAAGCCACCGCCACGCTCGGCATCAACCAGGACTATGACTTTCTGGCGACCGAGAACCGCGCCGTGCTCAACGGGCTGCTCGGGCTGGGCCTTGAATTCGGAGAGCACCGCATTCGCATCAACAACGTCTATGTGCACGATACGATCAAGGAAGCGCGGATTCAGGACGGCATCAATGACGCCGCCTTCACCGATGTTCGGGTGAACCGCAGCAACACCGCATGGTTCGAGCGCCAGCTTATCCAGACACAGGCTGTCGGCGAATTCCGCTTCGATAATATCAGCCTCGATCTGCGCGGCACCTATGCCAATTCCAAGCGGCTCTCCCCTTATGAGCGCGAGATCAGCTATGCCTTTACCACCGATCTTGGCATCAACGATTTCATCAATGATCTACGCTCGCCCGGCCAATCAGCACGGGTGGCGTTCAGCCGCTTGAACGAGAATGTTTACGGCGCCGGGGCCGACCTTGGCTACAAGGTTGAGGGCGGCCCGTTTCCTATGAAATTTACGGTCGGTTATGCCTATTCGGACAATCAGCGCTCTTCGGTGCGACGCGACTATCGTTACCAGTCTGCCAATGCACTGCCGATCAGCGTGGCGCAGCAGCGACCGGATTTTCTGCTCTCGGATTTCAATGTCTATACCTATGGCATCATCCTGAACGAGACATCGGCCACGGCCGGTGCGGCGCGATATGACGCCGGTCTGACCGTGCATGCCGGCTATGGCATGGTCGAGCTTGAGCCGACTGACGGCGTGCAGATCAACACCGGAGTGCGCTTTGAGAATGGCGACCAGTTTGTGGCGCCGATTGATCTTTTTGGCGGGACGCCGCCGACGATATCGACGATCAAACGCAATTACTGGTTGCCGGCGGCGACGATCACCTGGAACTTTGCCGAGGACATGCAGCTGCGGTTTTCGGCATCGAAGACCATCGCCCGGCCGCAGTTTCGCGAGCTTGCGCCGCAGGTCTACCTCGACACCGAAACTGACCGTGAATCGCGCGGCAACCAGTTTTTGATCGATAGCCAGCTGATCAACGCCGAGGCTCGTTATGAATGGTATTTCGGGCGCGACGAACGCTTCACGATCAGCGGCTTCTGGAAGAAGATCGACCGCCCGATCGAGACGGTCGTTTCCCTCCAATCGGGCTTTATCCAGACGACCTTTGCCAATGCGCCCGAGGCCGAGCTTTATGGCGTGGAAGCCGATGTGCAGAAATATCTGCCGCTCGATGCCATCAGCGAAGGTGCGTTTTTCGATGGCCGGCGCTTCCTGATCGGCGCAAATTACACGTTCACAAATTCCAAGATCAAAGTCCGTGATGGCGATACGACGATCTTCCCGTTCACCGGGCAGATTGTGCCGGCGAGCAACTTCTTCCGCGATGGCCAGCCGCTGACGGGCCAATCCGACCATATCGCCAATTTGCAGCTTGGCTTTTCGGATCAGGACAGCCTTTCCGAGCAGACGATATTGCTCAACTATGCGAGCAATCGCGCCACCAGCCGCGGCCCCGATGGTCAGCCTGATCTGATAGAAAAGCCGGGCATGCGCCTCGACGTCGTCATCCGTCAGGGCCTGCGGCTCGCCGGGGTTGATCTGGAGCTGAAGCTGGAGGGCCGCAACCTGACCAATGTGCGCTATCAGGAATTCCAGAGCCTCAATGGCTCACGGGTGGACAATAACACCTTCCAGCTGGGGCGAAGCTTCACGGCCGGTCTGGCGGCGACATTTTAGACCCAGGGCTTCTCGCGGAACCAGGCGGTGATGATGTATTTGACGCCGCTGCGCACTGGCAGGCCCTGATGAAGTGTGAGCGAATTGGGCATGCCGCCGGGCAGGAGATTGTTCCACGTCAGAAGCTTGCCGGCCTCGGGGTAAAAGATTTTATCGAGCTTTCTGAAGCGTGTGCCGCCGCCTGAGACAGGCTCGTTGAGATAGATCATGCCGGTCCAGGTGCGCTGGCCTGGCACGGTGCAATGCTCGATATAGCCCAGACCGCCGGGATCAAACGTGTCGGTATGCGGCTTGAACTCCTGCCCCACGGCATAGCGCTGGCCCTGCAGCGGCTCGCAATGCGCGACATTGAGGCCGAGGAAGGCGGCGATCCGCGCGGTGATCTCGGCAGCGAGTGAATCGGTGACATCGAGATCGCCGGTTTCGGAGGTGCGGAAGTCGAGATCGCCATTGGCATCGACCAAAGTCGAGGGCCGCCGCTTGGTATCGACCTGTGCGATGAGCGCGGCACATTCGTCGGCCGACAGAAAATCACGTTTCTGCCAGATTTCTACCTGCCTGAGCGGCAGCCGCTGTCCACCTTCGAAGCTCATGGCAATATGGTATCGAGAGCCCCGGCTGCGAGCAACAGCCACATTGGCCAGGCCGCCGCCGCCATCAGGGCGCCGAGCGGCAGCATGGTATTGCGGGCGACGGCGCGGCCGCGCAGCCGGTCCAGCGCGACAAGCGCCAGCCCGAGCAGGCTTGCTGCCAGCAGTACCAGCGGCAGGGCGGCCCAGCCGAGCCAGGCACCGATGGCGCCCAGCAGCTTGGGATCGCCAGCGCCCATGCCATCGCGGCCCGCGAGCCGGCGATAGGCCGTTGCGATGAGCCAGAGCGCTGCAAAGCCGGCCACTGCTCCGATGGTGCGCGCCGTGACGTCCCCCATGCCGAGCCACAGGCCGAGCCCGGCGAGCGGCAGCACCACGGCATCGGGCAGCCAGAAATGCTCGGTATCGAGCACCAGCAGAACGAGGAGCCCAACGCCGAAAATCAACCCGGCTGGGCCGGGCGCCACGAGCATCGAGACGACGCAGATGATGGCTGCCGCCACTTCAATGGCCAGATGACGGACCGGCACGGCCGCCCCGCACTGCCGGCAGCGGCCGCGCTGGACGAGCCAACTGAACACCGGCACAAGGTCTCTCACGCCCAATTTGCCGCTACAGGTGGCACAGCGTGAGCGGCCGGAGAGTGATGATACGCCGCGCGGCCAGCGCCATGTCAGCCCTGCGATGAAACTGCCGAGCACCAGCCCCAAAACGCCGGCCAGCGCTGCTGCCATCAAGGAACCAGAATCTGCCGGACGGCAGCGCCGCTGGCCAGATCATCAAGCGCCGCGTTGATCTCCGCCATCGGGCGGACCGCTGATAGCAGCCGCTCGACCGGCAATCGCCCGGCTCGCCAGAGCGCGATGTAGCGCGGAATGTCCCGCGACGGGACGGCGGCACCCATATAGCTGCCGATCAGCGATTTGGCATCGGCGACAAGGCTGACGGCTGGGATGGTCAGTGGGTCGGCGGGATTGGGCAGGCCGACGGTGATGGTGCGGCCGCCGCGCGCGGTGAGACGATAGGCCTCTGCCAGCACAGCGCCCTTGCCGACGCTTTCTATGGCGATATCGGTGCCGCCGGGCAGAATTGCGCGGATGACGGCCTCCGCCTCATCAGGGTGCGCCACGGCCCGCGCCCCCAGCGCCAGCGCCAGGGCACGCTTTTCGGGCACGGGATCAATGGCCACCACAGGCTCCCCGCCGCCAGCGATGGCGCCGAGCAGGGCAGCAAGGCCGACCCCGCCCAGCCCCCAGACTGCCACCGATTCGCCGGGCCGAAGGGCGGCTGAATTGAACACCGCGCCCACACCGGTGAGCACCGCGCAGCCGAACAGGGCGGCGATTTCAGGCGCTATATCGGTATCGATCCTGACTGCTGAGCGTTCGTCGACTACCGCGAAATCAGCAAAGGCCGAGCAGCCGAGATGATGATTGACCTCGGCCCCACCGAGCCGCAGCCGCCGGCCGCCGCCGAGAAGCTCACCGCGCCCGTTGGCGGCTGCGGCAGGCGCGCACAGCCAGGGCGTACCGCTGGCACAGGCAGCACAACGACCGCAGGCCGGGAGGAACGCCAGCACCACCCGGTCACCCACCGAGAGCGCGGCACCTGCGCCGACGGCGAGGACGGTGGCGCACGCTTCATGGCCGAGCGCCATCGGGACCGGGCGCGGGCGATCACCATTCACGACCGACAGATCGGAATGGCACAGCCCGGCCGCTTCGATCCGCACCAGCAGCTCACGTGGGCCCGGCGGATCGAGATCGAGCGCTGTCATCACCAGCGGCCGGGAGTCGGCAAACGGGGCTATTGCGCCATGCGCCGAGAGCAGGGCGGCCAGGGTCTTCATGCGGCAGTTTCGCCGGTGTCCATTCGCGCTGCCTTTAGCGTGGCGGCGACCAGCGCTGCGGTGGCATCGACGAGCGGCACCGGGCAATTATCGGTATCGAGCACCAGCGGCACTTCGGTGCAGGCGGCCAGAATGACATCGGCACCGTCTTCTGCGAGCCGGACGGCCAAGCGGGCTGCGGCGGCGCGTGCGGCGGGGCCGGTGTCGCCACGCTTCACCCGCGCCACGAGTGCGGCCACTGCCTCGGCAGGCGGCGCCAGAACGCGGATGCCGGCCGCCTCCAGCGGCATATGATAGAGCCGCAGGCTATGTGTCGCACCCACCGCCAGCAGGCCGACGGTCTTGGGGCCGCAGGCCAACGTGGCGGCTACGCCCTGCTCGATCAGATCGACAAATATGGCATTAGTGGCGAGCACGGCGCGGATATCGTCCGCCCAGCCGTGCGCGGCATTGCAAGGCATGGCCAGGACCTGCGCGCCGCCGGCGATCAGCCGCGTGGCCATTTCGGCGAGCACCGGCCCCGGCGATGCGCCGCCGGCCAGCGCTGTGTTGCGGTCCGGCACATGCGGGTTTGAATCGAGCAGCACGCGGGGGTGCGCTTCATCGCGCGCGGCCTTGACCGCACTGACCAGCATGGTCAGGAAATCAGCGCTCGCCGCCGGGCCCATGCCGCCCAGAATGCCGATCGTCCGCCAGCCGGGCGATCCGACCAGCTCAGGCACGCAGCACATCCGCGAACGCCGGGAGGCTTGGCGCACCGCCGGTATGCAGGAAGAGCACGCGCTCACCCGCCGCGATCCGCCCATCGCGCACCGCAGCGATCAGCCCGGCCATCGCTTTGCCCGAATAGACGGCATCGAGCAGCACGCCCTCGGCGCGCGCCAGCGTCTGCACCGCCTCGACCATCGCCGGCGTGGGCAGGGAATAGCCTGGCCCGACCTGCGCATCATCGACCTGCACAGCGGCGGCGGACGGCGCTGGGGTGCCGAGCAGCGCTGCGGTGGCGACGGCTAACTTCAGGACATTGCCCTCCTGCGTTGCCTTGTCTCGCCGGACGCTGACGCCGTGGACGGGCAGTTTTGAGCTTAGCGCCGCCAGCCCGGCGACGATTCCGGCATGGGTGCCTGCGCTGCCGCTGGCCACCACGAAGCGATCGAACGTCACCCCCAGATCAAAGCTCTGCGCAACGACTTCAGCAGCGCAGGCCGCATAGCCGAGCGCGCCAAGCGGATTGGAGCCACCACCGGGGATGACATAAGGCTGTCCGCCTGCAGCGCGCACGGCTGCCGCATCGGCGGCCATTTCGGCCTCCAGATCGGTGCCCAGCGGCACCACGCGCAGCGATTCAGCGCCCATCAGCTGGAACAGGAAATTATTGCCGAGCGCTTCAGTCGAGTAACTGCCTTTGACCCGCTCCTCGATGATCAGCCGGCATTTGAGGCCTTCGCGAGCGGCGGCTGCGAGGGTGAGGCGACAGTGGTTGCTCTGCGGAGCACCCACGGTGATCAACGTATCGGCCCCTTGCGCCAGCGCTGCGGCGACCAGAAATTCGAGCTTGCGGGTCTTGTTGCCGCCGCCTGCCAGCCCGAGCAGATCATCGCGCTTGATCCAGAGCTCGGCACCGCCGCCAAGCGCTGCTGAGAGCCGGGGCAGCGGCTCGATCGGGGTGAAACCATGTGTGTAACGGCGGCGGGGGAAGCGGGAGAGATCCATGCGGCAAGCTCTGCCTGCGGGATGCTTGAAGAGCAAGAGGCCGCATCAAGGCCCGCACGCTAAGGGCCGTGGCAAAGCCACGGCTGACGTCAGACAAGATCGCCGGAGGTTTCCGGCGCCTCGCTGGCCGCGCTTGCGCGAGCCTAGCATTTGCATCGCAAATGCTTGCCGCGCTGCGCCTTGGCGGAGTCGGAGGGATTCGAACTGTCGAAAAAATAACATAAAATCAAGGGGATGTAGAGAGAACATCGGCTTTCTTTCCCACAATCTTACCCACACTTGCCGATTCGACGAATCGAATACCAACTGTCCGTTACGGTGCCTCGTTTGCTCCTCTGTGGCAGCTTCAAGAGCCGGTCCATTCGGTGTATTATGGATGCATGCAGCCCACGGTCGCCAATCTCCGGCCACTATCCCTGCTTCGCGGCGGGGAGGCAAGTAGTGCGGACTATGAGTCCGAGGCGCAGCGCGCTGTGCGGTTGTCGATCTGGCTGAAGCCTGGCGCC
>JBBRCT010000003.1:0-141394 GCA_038204585.1 Sphingomonadales bacterium | reverse complement strand
GTCGATATGCTCGTCGGCCCCGGCAACGCGTTCGTCGCCGAGGCTAAGCGTCAGTTGTTTGGGCGCGTTGGCATTGATCTGTTTGCCGGGCCGACCGAGACGTTGGTGATCTGCGACGAAATTGGCTGTGACGGAGAACTCGCGGCGACCGACCTGCTGGGTCAGGCCGAACATGGACCAGACTCGCCCGCGGTGCTGCTGACGACCAGCCGCGCTCTTGCTGAGGAAACAATGCGTGAGGTCGAGCGGCTGCTTACAATCCTGCCGACCGCTGACATTGCACGGAGGGCGTGGGAAAGCTTTGGCGAAGTGATCGTCGCGAATGACGATGCAGAGATGGTGCGTATTGCCGACGAGATCGCCAGCGAGCACGTTCAGGTCATGACACGCGACCCTGATTATTTCCTGGCAAACATGACCAATTACGGCGCATTGTTTCTCGGCAACCGCACCAACGTGAGCTACGGCGACAAGGTGATCGGCACCAATCACACTCTGCCGACCAAGAAAGCCGCGCGCTACACCGGCGGGCTGTGGGTCGGCAAGTTCATCAAGACCTGTACTTATCAGCGCGTGCTGACCGATGAAGCTTCGACGCTGATCGGTGAATATTGCAGTCGGTTGTGCGCGCTCGAAGGATTTGCAGGGCACGGCGAACAGGCCAACATCCGCGTGCGGCGCTATGGCGGGCGTAATATCCCCTATGCCGGAAAAGCCGAACCGGTCGCCTGACGCGTGAAATTGCCCCGCACCCCCAGTATTCGGCTCGATGGTCGCCGGGCGATTGTGACGGGCGCGGGGCGCGGGATTGGCCTCGCGCTGGCAAGTGCGCTGGCCGAGGCGGGCGCGCAGGTGACTTTGGTCGCACGAAGCGCCAACGAAATCGAAGCTGCCGCTGCGGCCATGGGCGGCAGCTCGGCCGTCCTCGACGTGTCCGATCTTGTGGCAGTCGCGGCGTTTTTCGATGCTCGGCCCGCCTTCGATATTCTGGTTAACAATGCCGGCACCAACCGGCCAAAGCCAATGACCGACGTGGACGAGGCGGATTATGACGCCGTGCTCGACCTGAACGTCAAAGCGGCGTTTTTCGTCGCGCAGGCTTGCGTGAAGACAATGCTGCGCGACGGCAAATCTGGCAGCCTCATCCATATCGGCAGTCAGATGGGCCATGTCGGCGGGGCCAATCGAAGTTTGTACTGCGCGTCGAAATGGGCACTGGAAGGAATGAGTAAGGCCTTTGCGTTGGATCTTGCCGCACATGCCATCCGCAGCAACACCATTGCGCCAACCTTCATCGAAACCCCGCTTACCAAGCCGTATTTCGAAGATGCGGCGTTCAAGTCCTCGGTGTTTGCCAAGATCAAACTTGGCCGGTTGGGACGGGTCGAAGACCTGATGGGAGCGGCGCTGTTTCTGGCATCCGACGCGTCATCCTTGGTCACGGGCACCAGCATTGTCGTCGATGGTGGCTGGACGGCCGACTGACACTGGCCTTGCTCCCCAGGGGCGGCGTCAAATTTCAAAACCCGACCACTGAGGGAAGAACATTTGTGAACGAAACTGCTGGTCGACACGCGACTGCGTCTAAAGCCGATGTGCTCGAACGCGTCGCGACGTTGGAGACCATTGATGCACAGCTTCGCTGGCTGGCCTCATGGACAATTCATAGTGCCAATAATCTGCGTGACAGCCGCGACGGATTAAAAGTCGGCGGCCATCAGGCAAGTTGTGCGTCGATTTCGACGATAATGACGGCACTTTATTTCGCGGCGCTCGGACCCAATGACCGCGTCGCCGTCAAGCCGCACGCCGGCCCCGTCCTTCATGCCATTCACTATCTGCTGGGGCAGCAAACTCTCGAACAGCTCCAGAATTTTCGTGGGTTCGGCGGTATGCAAAGCTATCCCAGCCGGACCAAGGACCGAATTCCGGTAGATTTCTCGACCGGCTCCGTCGGGCTGGGCGTGGCGATCACCGTGTTCGCCAGTCTGATTCAGGACTATCTCGTCGCGCATGGCAAGCTCGCATTACAAGACACCGGGCGGATGATCGCGCTGATGGGCGATGCTGAGCTTGACGAAGGCAATATCTACGAATGCCTGATCGAAGCGTATAAGCACGACGTGCGCAATTGCTGGTGGATTGTCGATTACAATCGCCAGTCGCTCGATGCGACGACGGCCGACCGGATGTTCGACCGGTTCGACGATATTTTCGAAACCTGCGGGTGGCGGGTGCTGACCTTGAAGCATGGCAAGCTTCAACGTGCAGCCTTTGCGCGCGCCGGCGGCAAGCACCTCGAAGACTGGATCGAGCGTTGCCCGAATGCCGATTTTGCAGCGCTGACCTATCAGGGCGGCGCGGCGTGGCGCGCCCGGTTGATGCAGGATATCGGGGATCAACCTGATGTTGCGACACTGATCGCCGATCATGATGATGCCGCGCTCGCCCGGTTAATGACCAACCTAGGCGGCCACTGCATCGAGACCATTCTCGATGCGTTTGCCAGCGCCGCCGATGACACGCCGACGTGTTTCATAGCGTACACGGTCAAGGGATATGGGCTGCCGTTCGCGGGGCATAAGGACAACCACGCGGGGCTGATGAACCCAAGCCAGATCGAAGCACTACGCGACCAAATGGGCATAGCGTCCGGCGATGAATGGCGAGCATGGTCGGGTTTAGGAGACAACGCACAGACCCAGATGAAAGCCTTTGTCAGCGCGTCGCCGCTCCACAACAAAACCGCTGATCGCGCGTACCCGATCGTGCCGGTACCCGAAAAATTACCGGTGCCCGAGGGCGAGGAGCAAGCAACGCAAACCGCGTTCGGCAAGATATTGCTTGAACTGGCAAAGTCCGGACACCCGCTCGCCGATCACATTTTAACAACCTCGCCCGATGTCACGGTATCGACCAATTTGGGCGCATGGGTTAACCAGCGCGGCCTGTTTCGTCGCAAGGACATGACCGATGTTTTCGCTGCGGCACGGATTCCATCGGCGCAGAAATGGGCGGGGCGACCGGCGGGCCAGCACGTCGAACTGGGCATTGCAGAAAGCAACCTGTTCCTGATGCTCGCCGCTGCGGGCATCGCCGCCCCGCTGTTCGGAACGCGTCTGATGCCCGTAGGCACCGTCTATGACCCGTTCATCGCCCGTGGCCTCGATTCGCTGAATTACGGCTGTTACATGAACGCGCGTTTCCTATTGGTTGCGACGCCTGCGGGTCTTACACTCGGGCCGGAGGGCGGCGCTCACCAGTCAATCAACTCCCCGCTGATCGGCATGGGGCAGCCCGGCCTGACTTACTATGAACCCGCGTTTGCCGATGAAGTCGCGTTATTGCTGGGGCATGCCTTTCGCCATATGCAGGCCAATGATGGCGGGGCAGTCTATCTGCGGCTGTCGACCCGCAGCATTCAGCAGGCAGAGCGCTCTGACGATCATTGGGAGCAAGCCGCGATTAAAGGAGGCTATTGGCTGCGACGTCCGGCACCGGGTGCCGAGGCTGCAATTGTTGCGACTGGCGCAATCATGCCCGAGGCACTTGAGGCGTGGGAGCAGCTTCGCGATGACGTGCCCGGCATCGGCCTGTTGGCGGTTACTTCGCCCGACCTGCTGCATCGTGGTTGGTCAGCGGCGCGTGCAGCGCGCTGGGACCAAAGCGGCGCAGAACCGGCGCATATCGCCACATTGCTTGCTGCGCTGTCACCCACTGCCGGGCTGGTGACGGTAATCGATGGCAGTCCAGGCGCTCTATCATGGATTGGCGGCGTGCGAGGCAGCCGGGTATCACCGCTTGGGCTCGACCGGTTCGGCCAGACTGGCGACCTTCCCGATCTGTACCGCGAATATAGGCTCGATGCCCGGGCCATTCTCGATGCGGCAGCGGAGCTTTTTCTATGACATATGCGCTCATAACTATTGACGAAGTGCGCGCCGCCGCTGCCGCGTTTAAAGGGCGGATTGGACTTGTAACGGTTTTGCGCCGGTCACTTGAGAGTTTAAAACTCGTTCAGAGCCCGAGCGAAAAGTAGTTGAGCGATATCAGTAGGTTGTGATTCACCGTCGTTGTCGAGACGATAGGAGAAGCACTTGCCTTGGACTGATACCGCTCGGCGTCAGCATATGCGGAAGTGTCCGCGCTATCCAAGCGATTTGCGGGATGCGGAATGGGCGCTGATCGAGCCGCTGTTTCCGGCGGCTCGCAGCGGATCAGTCGCTATTTTTTTGGCTGAGCTGGAGGCGAACCTGACGCGCCAGCTCGGTGTGCCTACATTATAAAGCTTTGATGATGGTGCTGAAGTCCATTTGGTTAGCTGAGCGGGTGTTTTCGGATGATGGTGCTATTGATTGGTGGCTTCATTTCACTTTGAGTATCGCTGTTTGTTGCTGAGAATGTAGTTTCTTCGTTTGAAGCGTGTCGTTGTTGGCGGGGTTCAATGTCAGGCTTGGCCCGTTATTTTTGATCGGGAGCGATGGGCTTGAGGAAATCGAGGATAGTGCTCCAGATATGGGTCTGGATGGCAGGGTCGCGTGGGGCGTGGGTCTGGCCGGGGTAGGGCATGAACTGGAAGGGTTTGCCGGCTTTTTGCAGAGCGGCGATCATGCGGGCGCTGTTATCGAAGATTACGTTATCATCGGCGAGGCCGTGGATGATGAGCAGGGGGTCTGCGAGTGCGGCTGCGTCGAGCGTGACGTCGGTGGCGGTGTATGGGGCTTTGTCGACCGCGGGATTGCCGAGATAACGCTCGGTATAATGGGTATCGTATAGCGTCCAATCGGTGACCGGGGCGCCGGCGATGCCGCGGGCGAATGCGCCTGGATGTTTGGTGAGTAGGCGCAGGGTCATGAAGCCGCCATAGGACCAGCCATAGACTGCCACGCGAGCGGGATCGATGCCGGGCTGCTTCTTCAACCAGTCGAGCGCTGCCATCTGATCATCGACTTCAACCTTGCCGATCTGCTTGAAGAGCGGATCACGGAAGGCGGTGCCGCGATTGGGCGTGCCGCGGCCATCGACACTGAATACGATCCAGCCTTTGCGGACAAGATATTGGTGGAGCATTGATCCCCAGCGGCGAGTGACCTGCTGACTGCCGGGACCGGCATAAACCTGGAAGAATACCGGAGCCTTCTGGCCGCGCTTCAGGCCCTTTGGGCGAAGCATCGAATATTTGAGCAGCGTCTTGCCATCGGCGCCGGTAAGGGTGCCGAATTCTGGTAGGACGTGGTCGCCGGCATAAGCCGCATAGGGGATTTCGCTAATCGGATTGGCGGCAATGGCCGTTGTCTGGCCTGTGATGGTGTTGACGAGATCGAGGCGCGGGGGCTGGCTCGGCGATGAACTGGCGAGCAATACCATCTCGCCGGTTTTGTCAGCGACGGCTTCCGACCATTGGCCGGTGGCGGAGAGGCGTACGGGCGGGGTGCTGCCATCGAGCGGTGCTGAATAGAGCGATTTTTCGAGCGGAGATTCCCGGTAACCGGTGAAGATGACGCGGGATGTGGCTGCGTCGATGGCGAGCAGTTCGTCGATAGGCCAGTTGCCGCTGGTGATGGGGGTGAGTGTCGAACCGCTGGCGCGATAAAGATGATTATAGCCGGTGTGTTCCGACGCCCAGATGATATCGCGGCTAGCCCCGAGAGCATTGGGTATAGCCTGAAGGGAATCGTTGATTTCGGTCCATGTAGCTGAGGTGCTGGTGAGTATGGGGGTAGTTGCGCCGGTCTTGAGGTTTACATCGAGCAGATCGAGGCGCGACTGGTCACGGGGCTGGCGGATGACGACGAGGCGATCGGGGGCCAGCCATTTGACGCGGGCGAGATAAATGTCCTGTTCTGCGCCGAGATCGACAGAAACGGGGGGTGTTTTGCCGCTGGAATCGTGGACTGCGAGTGTGATGCGGACATTGGGGGTGCCGGCGAAAGGATAACGCTGCTCGGTGATGCGCGTGCTGTCGGCGCCGATGGAGGCGCGGGTAGCGACTTTGACGTTCGACTCGTCGATGCGGGTGATGGCGATACGGCTATCATCGGGTGACCACCAATTGCCGGTGCGGCGGCTCATCTCTTCGTCGGCGACAAACTCGGCGGTGCCGTTGCTGATCGCGCCGCCACCATCTCGCGTTACTTGCCGGGTGGTGTTGGTGGTGAGATCAAGGATCGAGAGATTCTGATCGAGGATGAAGCTCAGATAGCGGCCCTTGGGGCTGAGCTTGGGATCAAGTTCGGTAGCCGGGGTATTGGTCAGACGGCGCGCAGCACCGGAGAGCGGAACCAGCCAGATGTCTCCATCAAGCGGCACGAGAACGGATTGGCCATCGCCGTTCCATTGATAGTCGACGATGCCGCGCTGGCCGCCGATGCGCAACCGCTCGCGGCGCATGAGTTCGGCCTCCGAGAGCTGGGCAAGGGCGGGGGACAGGGCTTCACTGTCGGCCAACATGCGCTCGGCGCCGGTCGTGGTGTCGCGCAGCCAGAGATCGTAGCGCAGCGCATCATCGGCGCGAGGCTTGAGCCACGCGAGATGCTTGCCATCGGGCGCAATGGTGAGCGCGCGGGGGGTGCTGCCGCTGAGCGAGGGATTGGCGAACACACGGTCAAGCGTGAGGGCAGGGGGTTTGGCGGCCATGGCGGTTGTGCTCAGGAGAAGGGCGAGTGCGAGGGTGCGGATCATGCTTCTGGTTGGCGGATTGAAGGCGATTTCGCAAGCTGGAGAAGAAGGCAGGTGCGAGAAAGGGTGGCAGGTGCTGCGTGCGCGTGCGAGGATTGAGGAAAGGTCGTGGAGATAAATGATGATCGAGATTCAAGTGGCGCGCGGCGATATCGGCAAAGGCCATGCGGTGGAGCAGGCGGTGACGCTGGCGGACGGTGAGGTGCGCCTGGCCATTGAGCTGTTTTCGATGACGGCTAACAATGTGTCCTATGCGGTGCATGGTGTGGACTTTGGCTATTGGAACTTCTGGCTGGCGCCTGACGGCATGGGGATTGTCCCGGTATGGGGGTTCGGACGCGTGGTGGAGAGTCGGGCCGAGGGTGTTTTTGTGGGCAGCCTCTTTTATGGCTATTGGCCGATGGCGAGCGATGCGGTGGTGCGACCGGGGAAGATCAGCGCGCGGGGGTTTGACGATGTGAGCGAGCACCGGGCCAAGCTTGCGGCTGTTTATAACCGCTATGTGCCGGCTGATCCGGGGATGGGTGAGGCGGCGGTGCAGGCGTTATTTCGGCCGCTGTTTACCACGGCCTTTGCGCTTGATGCAATGCTGGCGGACGGGCCCTCGACACTCGTGCTGGCATCTGCATCTAGCAAGACTGCGCTGGGGCTGGCGGTGCTTGCGCGGGCGCGCGGTGTGCGGGTGGTGGGGCTGACAGGGGCCGCGAACATCGATTTTTGTGACGCGAGCGGCGGCTATGACAATGTGCTGCCTTATGGCGGGGAAGCGGCGCTGGAGGCGCAGAGCGGGCCGGTGGCGCTGGTTGATATGGCGGGCAATGGGGTGGTGCGCGCTGCCGTTCACCGCGTGCTGGGAGACCGGTTGGTTGCGAGCCATGTGGTGGGGGATACGCATTGGGATGTGCTGGCGGCTGACTTGCTTCCCGGGCCTACGCCGCAGTTCTTTTTTGCGCCGACAGTGATTGCCGAGCGGGTGAAGCAATGGGGGGCGGCGGAGTTTGACGCGCGGCTAGCGAGCGCATGGGCGGTTTTTGCGGCGTCTTTGGGCTGGCTCGAAGTGGTCGAGATCGAGGGCGCCGAGGCGGTGATGGCGCATTGGGCGGCGTTGGTCAGGGGTGAGATCGATCCGCGGCAGGGCCTTGTGGCACGGCTTTGATACCGAGCAGGCCGGGTTGAGCGTTGGCGATAAAGATCGGTAGGGATGGGTTGGCCAACGGAGCGCTTGCGGTCTGGTGGTGGGGCGTTAGTAGCTTTGGTCGATTACGGGTTGGGGAGAGGGTGGTTGTCTGAACAGGTGAGTGTCGGGCTTGATCCGAAGCGGGATCGGCTGGTGATCACTGCGTCGGCGCTGGGAACGGTGTTCGAGTGGTATGACTTCTTCATCTACGGCATTTTGGCATCGCTTCTGGGCAAGCTTTTTTTCACTACCGGCAATCCGACCACTGAGCTTTTGTTTTCGTTGGGGGCGTTTGCGATCGGGTTTTTCTTTCGGCCTTTGGGGGCGGTGCTATTTGGGTATTTCGGCGACCGGGTGGGGCGGAAATATACGTTTCTGGTGACAATCTCGCTGATGGGGCTGGCGACGGCGGCGATTGGCGCTTTGCCGACGCAAGCTGATGCGGGGATTGTGGCGCCGCTACTGCTGTTGCTGCTGCGGACTTTGCAGGGGCTGGCATTGGGTGGGGAATATGGCGGGGCGGCGATTTATGTGGCCGAGCACGCGCCGGCGGACAAGCGGGGGCAATATACAAGCTGGATTCAGGCGTCGGTGGCAGGCGGGTTTTTGCTGGCTATCGGCGTGGTGCTGGGAACGCGCTCGGTGATTTCCGAGGCGGACTTTGCGGCCTGGGGCTGGCGGGTGCCGTTTCTGATTTCGCTAGGGTTGTTGGCGCTGTCCTTGTGGATTCGGCTGAAGCTTTCAGAAAGCCCGGTGTTCCAAGCGATGAAGGAGGCCGGTACGACCTCCAAGAACCCGATTGTCGAGAGTTTTTCGGACAGGAAAAATATCGGCAATATTCTGGTGGCGCTATTTGGCGTTTCAGCGGGGCTGACGGTAATTTATTATACGTCGCAGTTCGGCACCCTGTATTTTTTGCAGGGGACGGCGCGGATCCCTGAAACGCAGGCGCTGGTTTTCATGGCAATCGGGGCGACGCTTGCGGCGCCGCTTTATGTGGTTTTCGGGTGGGTCTCGGACCGGATCGGGCGCAAGAAATTGCTGCTGATTGGCTATGGGCTGACGCTGGTGCTGATTTTTCCACTGTTTCGGATGATGGGCGATGCGGCGAACCCTGCGCTGGGTGAAGCGGTGCGCGCGTCGCCGGTAACGATCGAGCTGCCGGACTGCGAATATAGCGTGTTTGGTAAGCCCGAGACCGAATGCGCCATGGGGCTGGCGTTTTTGTCCAAGGGCGGGATCGACCATTCCAAAATACCGGCGGCGCGCGTGGCGCTGCGGGTAGGGTCTGACCGGATAGAGGGGTTTGACGCCGCGGCCTGGTCCGCGGCGTTGCTGGCGGCGGGATATCCCGACAAGGCCGACCCGGCGCGGGTGAACGGACTTCTGGTTGTGGTGGCAGTGGCGTTGATGGTCGGGCTTTCGGCGATGACCTATGGGCAGGTTGCAGCCATTCTGGTCGAGCTGTTTCCGGCCCGGGTCCGGTATACGTCGATGAGTATCCCTTATCATATCGGGACGGGGTATTTTGGCGGGTTTTTGCCGGTGATCTCGCAATATATCGTGGTGAGGACCGGGGATGCCTATGCTGGTTTATGGTATACGTTCTGCGTGGTGCTGATGGCGCTTGTGGTGACGGCGATTTGGCTGCCGGAGACGCGGGGGCGCGATATTTCTGGCTGAATTCCGGGAGGAAGCGCCGGCGAAGATGTGGCGGTCTGGTGTTTGCGTGTTGTTGATCGCTCGCCGTTCGACCCGGGGCGCTGGTCAAGCAGGTGGCTATCCTTGTTGAGCATGACGCCGCAGGGCGGGCTATGATTGGGCTTTGGACCGGTTTCGGTGGCTGTGGCTCTGGTGAAGGACGGGGCTGGTGTGCATGATGAAGCATGGAGATTCGGGAAATCTGCTGGCAGGCCGTTGATGCTTGGCGCGGGCTTTCCCATATCGGACGTCAGCGGGTTGGCGCGTGCCGCCTGGAGGAGTTTTTGTGATGAGTGATGAAGCGATGACCAGCGACCCCCGCGACCTTGGCCCGCAGACGCTGCCGGTGCTGCCGCTTCGCGATATCGTGGTGTTTCCACAGATGATCGTGCCGTTGTTTGTGGGGCGCGAAAAATCAGTGGCAGCGCTTGAGGCGGCGATGGCGGCTGACAAGACGGTATTTCTGCTGAGCCAGATGAACCCGGCCGATGAGGACCCCGGTGCTTCCGAACTCTATGATGTTGGCACGGTGGCCACGGTATTGCAGCTTTTGAAGCTGCCGGATGGCACGGTGAAGGTGCTTGTCGAGGGGCTTGCCCGCGCGACGCTGGCGGCGCTGAATGACGAGCAGGGTTATCTTGTGGCCGATGTGACGCCGCGACCCGATGTGCCGGGAGCGCCGGCTGAGGTTGAGGGTCTCTTGCGGTCGGCGGCCAAGCAGTTTGAAAGCTACGTGAAGCTCAATCGCAAGACAGCCCCCGAGATCGCCTCGCAGATTGGTCAGATCGATGACGCCGGGCGCTTTGTCGATACCGTGGTGGCGAACCTCGGGCTGAAAATTGCCGACAAGCAAATGCTGTTGGCCGAGCCGGACGTGACCAAGCGGCTGGAGGCGGTGTTTGCCCATATGGAAGGCGAGATGGGTGTTCTTCAGGTTGAGAAGAAGATCCGCAGCCGGGTAAAGCGCCAGATGGAAAAGACCCAGCGCGAATATTATCTGAACGAACAGATGAAGGCGATTCAGCGCGAGCTGGGCGAGGGCGATGAGGACAAGGACGAGGCGACCGAACTTGAGGATAAGATCGCTGCAACCAAGCTATCGAAGGAAGCGCGCGAAAAGGCGCTGGCAGAGCTGAAGAAGTTCAAGGCGATGGCGCCACAATCCGCCGAAGCGACGGTGGTGCGCAACTATCTTGATGTGATGTTGGGTTTGCCTTGGGGAAAGAAGAGCAAGGTGAAGAGGGACATTGTGGCGGCACAGAAGGTGCTGGATGATGACCATTATGCGCTGGAGAAGGTAAAGGACAGGATCATCGAATATCTCGCGGTGCAGGCGCGAACGTCGAAGCTGAAGGGGCCGATCCTGTGCCTTGTCGGACCCCCGGGGGTTGGTAAGACTTCGCTGGGACGGTCGATTGCCAAGGCGACGGGGCGGCAGTTTATCCGCCAATCGCTGGGCGGGGTGCGTGATGAGGCCGAGATCAGAGGTCATCGGCGGACGTATATCGGCTCGATGCCGGGGAAGATCGTGCAGAATCTGAAGAAGGCAGGGACCAGCAATCCGCTGTTTCTGCTCGATGAGATCGACAAGCTTGGGCAGGATTTCCGCGGTGATCCGGCGTCTGCGCTGCTTGAAGTACTTGATCCTGAGCAGAACAAGGCGTTCAACGACCATTATCTGGAGGTCGATTTCGATCTTTCCGATGTGATGTTCGTGACGACGGCGAACAGTTTGAACATGCCGCAGGCACTGCTTGACCGGATGGAGATCATTCACCTGTCTGGCTACACCGAGGACGAAAAGCTGGAAATTGCCAAGCAGCATCTGCTGGACAAGCAATATGAGGCGCATGGGCTGAAGAAATCCGAGTTCAATGTGACCGATGGCGCGCTACGCGATCTCATTCGCTTTTACACCCGGGAAGCCGGGGTGCGGACACTTGAGCGTGAGCTGGCGAAGCTGGCGCGCAAATCGTTGCGTCGGATTCTTGAAGGCAAGGCAGTTTCTGTGACTGTCGACAGCGACAATCTGGGTGAGTTCGCCGGGGTGCGGAAGTATCGCTACGGCGTTGGCGAGACCGAAGATCAGATTGGTGCTGTCACCGGGCTGGCTTGGACCGAGGTGGGCGGTGAGTTGCTGACCATCGAGGCGGTGACGGTGCCTGGCAAAGGTATTGTGAAGACGACCGGCAAGCTTGGCGATGTGATGACGGAATCCATCTCGGCGGCATTGAGCTTTGTGCGGGCGCGATCGACGCATTTTGGTATCAAGCCATCGGTTTTCGAGAAGAAGGATATTCATGTTCACGTGCCCGAAGGGGCGACGCCGAAGGATGGCCCTTCGGCGGGGATCGCTATGGTGACGGCGATTGTCTCGACGTTGACGGGGATTCCTGTGAAGCGGGATGTGGCGATGACCGGCGAAGTTACGTTGCGCGGCCGGGTGCTGCCGATCGGCGGGCTCAAGGAGAAGCTGTTGGCGGCTTTGCGTGGCGGTATTACCACTGTGCTGATTCCGGCGGAGAATGAGAAAGATCTTGCGGAAATTCCGGCCAATGTGAGAGAAGGCCTTACAATCGTACCGGTCAGCCATGTTGATGAAGTTTTGGCGCTGGCGTTGGCGTTGCCGTTGGCGCCAATCGAATGGACCGAGGCTGATGAACTAGCGGCGCAACCCCCGGCGGCTGTTCTGCCCAGTGCTGCTGTGCGGCATTGATTTAGGCTAGGGTCGGCAGCGATATTGTGCAATCTTGCCCCCTTGGTGTGTTGAGCGCCGAGGGGGCATTGATGAACAAGCAGGATCTGGCGGGGCAGATTGCCGAGGATGTCGGCGTATCACGCGATACTTCACTGGCGCTTATCGATTCATTTCTCGGGCATATCACTGCAGCGCTGGTGCGTGGTGAGGAAGTGCGGCTGACCGGCTTCGGGCAATTTGTCGTGGCTGAGCGCAAGGCATCGGCGGGACGCAATCCGCGGACCGGCGAGCCGATGGACCTGGCTGCCTGTCGGACACCGAAATTTCGGGTGGGCAAGCCGCTAAGAGATGCCTGTAACCGCTAATTGATGAAGCGTGACGTGCCGTTAAATCGGGAATGGTAGGGGGGCACGGTCTGGCGGGCACCAGTGGCGGCGGGCTTCTGGTGAAAACAGGACTTCGTGGGACCAATGGACAAGTAGCCAATCGGGCTTCCCCAAGGGCCCGGTGAGAAGGCGGTCTAGAACAGTAGGCAGGGCTGCATTCGGCTGGGCGCGCAGCGCGGCTGCGGCGCCGGCGAGCGAGGCGCGGGTTATGGTCTCGTGATAGCCTTGAGTATCGGTGTTCTGATTGCCGATGGTGATATTATACCGCTGGATGAGCGGCGCCATGGCGGCGGCACCGAAGCCCGGCCGATTGCGAAGGAGCCACAAAGCGGCGGCGAAATGGGCGACATGCGTCCATTCGGTGGCGGGCAGCGTGCAATCGATAAGGCGTGTGGCGATATGTTCTATGACACTGTCGTCGAGGCTATGGGGCGCGTGCATGGCTTTTGGGTGCATCGCTGTCTTGGAGAGGTCAAGGGTGCCGATCGGGATTGGGCTTTACTTGGGGGCGGGGCTCGCCTAATCAGCGCGCCTTCCCTGACGGTTCAACCGCAGGCGAGGGCGCGTAGCTCAGCGGTAGAGCACTGCCTTCACACGGCAGGGGTCACAGGTTCAAACCCTGTCGCGCCCACCATTGGTTCAGAGACTTATGGCGAAAGCTACTTCTCTGTATTTAATCTGTATGGAAAATAAAGGTTCGTTAAGCTCTCTTGAATGGTGTGTGCGATGCCATATGCCGACAACCGGCCTCCAGCCGCCTTGAGGCGTTGACTCCTCCCCGGCAAAAGCGGAGAATCTTTGCATTCGGGGGTGGCAACGGGGTGGAGCCGGGCGTTGCAGCAGCAAAGCAACCGCATGACCTGGCAAGGACGCGCCAGACTGGCGCCCGCCATGCTTGCCGCCGTGACGCTTTCAGGGTGCTATGACATGAGCCAGATGGTGATTTTCTCTGAACTGCAGGGACAGGTGTTGGCCAGCGGCGCGCCGGTCTCCGGGGCCAGCGTCGAACGCATCTGGGATTGGGGACTGACCGATGAAAAGGGCAAGGATTTGACCGTGACCGATGCGCAGGGCCATTTCCACCTGCCCGCGGTGAGCCGGCGTGGCGGCCTGAGGGCCTGTTTGCCACACGAACCCTTCGTGGAACAGACGATCCGCGTCACCCACGCCGGACAGACGCAAGATGTGTGGATGCTCGACAAACGCAATTATCGTGCCGGCGGCGAGCTGGGGGCCGGCAAGGGTGCTGCCTCGCTGGCAGTCACTGTCATCCTCGACGCGCCGATTGCCCATAATGGCCCGGTTTATGGGCGCACTATCATCAGTCCAGTTGGGACGATCAAGCCATGACGCAATCGCCTGTCGATAGCGTTCACCTGTTGGGCGTGATTGAAGGCCAATTGCTGCAGTTTAATAAGCGGGCCCAAGCTCATGCCATCCAGTCGCCAGTCAGAAGCAGATCGGGCGTGCGGTCAAACCACTCATCTCGAACCACTATGCCACCCGCGCTTGGCCGCGCACGGTAAACGCTCGCCCGCAAAGCCTCCCGTTGACTGGCCCAAGGACTATGGGAAGCAGCAGGCATTGCGACGATCTGGCCGTCGCCTACCTATATTGCGATCCGGGCCAGACTTCTGGACAGGGCCTTCGGGACAGGGCCTTCGGGACAGGGCCTTCGGGGTTGATCAGACCCGGTTGCCCAATCCGGTCATCGTTCGGGGCGTTTCTCAAAGCGCACCGTGTATGGAGATTGCGGTTACGTACATGGTTCCGGTAAGCATGCTCATTATTCCAGGCCCCAATGTGGCACTGACTGACCGCAGGAGGGTGTTCCTGCCCCAGGAACAATATGAACGGCAGCTTGAGGCGATGTTCATGTTTGGCGCAGATATGCTCTGCTAGATTGATCCTCACAGAAACCCGAGGAGACCACCGTGAAGAAGATCCTGATTCCGATGATTATGCTGGCGGTTGCGGCTCCGGCCATGGCCCAGAGCCGTGGGGAAGTGCGCGACAGCCGCCAGGATGTACGTGAAGAGCAGCGCGATCTGCGCCAGGCACAGCGCTATGGCAGCCGCGATGACGTGCGTGATGAGCGCCGCGATGTGAAGCGGGCACAGCAGGAACTGCGCGAGGACCGCCGGGACTTGCGCAATGATCGCAAAGACGACAGGCGTGTTTTGCAGAACGATCGGCGTGCCGATGCCCGCTATTGGCAGCAGGGCCGGAATTATAACTACAATCGCCCTGATCCGCGCTTTGGGGGCTATTATGCCGACAATTATTACCGGGCTGGTACCAACTACAGGCCTACACCGCTTGGCTCGAGGGACCGGATCTACCGCGGTCGCGATAACCGATTCTACTGCCGGCGGAATGACGGCACGACAGGGCTTATCGTCGGTGCGCTGGGCGGCGGCGTGCTAGGCAATGTAATCGCACCCGGTGGCTCAAAAACTGTGGGTTCACTGATTGGCGGCGGGCTGGGCGCGTTGCTGGGCAACTCGATTGGACGGAACCAGATGGTCTGTCGTTGACATGTATTGAGTGATGGAATCGATGACGTTCAGAAGGGAATTCCTCTGGACGTCATCATTCTGAGGTATATTGTTTCTTATCAGATGTGAGGAGCATTTTTATGACGAAGACTGGCAAAAAAACTAGTGCGGATTTCGATGTCGATCTCGGCATGACCGACAAGCAGCGCAAGGCGATTGCCGGTGGTCTATCTATTCTATTGGCTGATACCTATACGCTATACTTGAAGACGCATAATTTTCATTGGAATGTTACTGGGCCGCAGTTCAACTCGCTGCATCTGATGTTTGAGGGCCAGTATACTGAGCTGGCGCTGGCTGTCGATGTGATAGCGGAGCGCATCCGGGCGCTTGCTGAGCCGGCACCGGGGAGCTATTCGGCGTTTGCGCGGCTGTCGTCGATCAAGGAAGCTGATGGGCTGCCGCTGGCTGAAGATATGGTGCGAATTCTGGCGGCGGATCAGCTGGCGATTGTACGCTCGGCGCGGAAGGTGTTTCCGCTGGCCGAAGCCGGTGGCGACGAGCCGACTGCAGATCTGCTAACGCAGCGGATGCAGGTGCATGAGAAGACCGCCTGGATGCTGCGGGCGACGCTGCCGGTCTGAGGCAAATTCTTTGCGGTTTGGGTGAAGCGGTCGTCGGGATTATTCCCGTCGGCCGTAATTTTGCTCAACCCATTGGCGGTAGGTGCCGTCCATGATGGCGCGCCACCAGCTTTCGTTGGTGAGATACCAGTGCAGCGTTGATGCGAAACCGGCGGGGAAATCCCTGAGCGGTTCGTAGCCAAGCTCGGTGCGCGCGCGGGTGCAATCGATGGCGTAGCGCCTGTCGTGACCGGGCCTGTCGGTGACGAAGGTCTTGAGGATGGCGGTGGGCTGACCTGATGCTGCGGGGGCTTGTGGGAACCGCGTGGCGAGGCTGGGGTCGGCAGCGAAGGCGGCGTCGATTGCGGCGCATAGTGTGTCGATGACGGTGAGGTTTGGAAGCTCGGCGCCGCCGCCGATGCAATAGGTTTCCCCAGTCTGGCCGCTGAGCAGCACTGCTTCGATGCCTCGGCAATGATCTTCGACGTGGAGCCAGTCGCGGACCTGCTGGCCATCGCCGTAGATAGGCAGGGGGCGGCCGTGAAGGGCGTTGATCAGGAAGAGCGGGATCAGCTTTTCAGGGAATTGATAGGGACCGTAGTTGTTTGAACAGTTCGAGGTTGTGACGTTCAGGCCGTAGGTATGATGCCAGGCGCGGACGAGATGGTCAGAGCCGGCCTTGCTCGCGGCATAGGGGCTGTTGGGCGCGTAGGGTGTGCTTTCTTGGAAGGCGGGATCGCTAGGGCCGAGCGTGCCGAAGACCTCATCAGTGCTGACATGGTGAAAGCGGTGAGGGGTGCCGGTGCCGGACAGCCATACGCTGCGCGCGGCGGCGAGAAGGCGCATGGTGCCCAAAATGTTGGTATCGACGAAGGCGGCGGGGCAGTGGATCGAGCGATCAACGTGGCTCTCGGCGGCGAAGTGAACAAGAGTATCGATATTACGGTCGTGGAGCAGCGCTTCGATCTTGGGCTGGTCGCGGATATCGGCGACGATGAGATCGGCACGGGTGCCTTCGAGGCTGCGGGGGTTCCCGGCATAGGTCAGGCTATCGAGGACAGTGATGGTGCTGTCAGGGTGGCTGGCCTCCCAATAATGGACGAAATTGGCGCCGATGAAGCCGGCGCCACCGGTTATGAGGAGGTTCTTCGGGGTCATGTCATGGCTTTCAGGCATTGTCGGAGTTCGTGGCGCCAGTGCTGGGGTGTTCCGGTGATGGCCCATGTGGCCGTTTTATCAAGGATACCATAGGCGGGGCGATGTGCGGGGGTGGGATAATCCTGCGTGCGGATGGGGGTGATGGGGATGGCGGTAGTGAGCAGGCCTGTGGCGAACGCTTCTTCCTGAATGGCGACGGCGAAATCATACCAGCTGGCTGTTCCGGCGTCGGTATAGTGGTGAACGCCGATTGTGCCGGCATCGATGAGGGACCAGAGGGCGCGGGCAAGGCTGGCGGCATGGGTGGGGGTGCCGAGCTGATCTGACACGACGGAGATGCCGGGGCGCTCACGCATCAGACGGAGCATGGTGTGGACGAAATTTGCGCCTTGGGCGGCATAGACCCAGGCGGTGCGGACGATGAGGGCATGCGGGTTTTTAAGGGCGGCTTGTTCGCCGTGGTGCTTGGTGATGGAATAGACGCCGAGTGGATTGGGGATGGCATCGGGTGCGATGGGCGTGTGGGCTGTGCCGTCGAAGACGAAATCGGTGCTTATGTGCACAAGTGCGGGGGCATGGCGGGCGAGGATGGCGACGGCTTCGGCGTTGATGCGCTCTGCGATCTCGGGCTCGGCTTCGGCTTTGTCGACGGCGGTATAGGCTGCGGCATTGATGACGAGATCGGGCATATGGGCGGCTATAGTGTCGGCGACGCATTGTTCGTTGGTGATGTCGAACGCAGCTTCCGGTGGTGCGACCAGGCTGTGATGGGCGGGGGTGCTGGCTTGCATGGCGCGGCCGAGCTGGCCAGCGGCGCCAGTGAGGAGAATCTTCATGGAAGGCTCATCATGGCAAGACCTCAGCAGCGGCGAGGCTTGAAGCGGCTTGATCCTTGGCTGACAAAATGGGCGTGATGCCGGTTAGCGGCCATTTGATGGCGATCAGGGGATCGTTCCAGGCTATGGCGTGCTCCGAGGCGGCGTCATAGGGTGCGGTGACCTTGTAGAGGAAGTCTGCGGTGTCCGAGAGGGTGAGGAAGCCGTGGGCGAAGCCGGGGGGCACCCAGAGCATCTCCAGATTTTCATCGGACAAGACTGTGCCGAACCATTGACCGAAATGCGCCGAGCTTCGGCGGACATCGACGGCAACATCGAAGACGGCACCTCGGGCGACGCGGATCAGCTTACCTTGAGGGTTGGCGAGTTGGTAATGAAGGCCGCGCAGGACGCCGCGCGCCGAGCGGCTGTGATTATCCTGCACAAAGGCGATATCAAGGCCTGCTGCGGCCATTGTGGCGGCGTTCCAGCTTTCGGTGAAGAAGCCGCGCGGGTCTCCGAAGACTTTTGGCTGGAGGCGCAGGACGCCGGGGAGGATTGTGGGGATGACCTGCATCAGGGGTTAGGCTTGCCACGCAGCGCCCGATAGACGACCGGCGGCAGCCAATCGGCCAACAGGTGGCGGCGCTTGACCGTCCAATCTTCCTTATCGGTGCTGCCGGGGCGGGTCTTGAAGACGGTGGTGCGATCCGGGTGAGCATCGATGCCTTCGCTGGAGGCGGTATAATAATATAGGGCCACCGATCTGCGGGCGCGGTCGGGAGGGCAGGTGATGGGATCGGGTACGCCGTGAAAGCTGTCAAGATCGGTGTTAAAGATGACGGCGCGGGCCATGACTGGAAGGGCTGAATGGACCTTGTGGCTCATGTCCTTTGACCAGAGTTCCAGCGCACCGTTCCATTCGGGCGGCCAGTCTTCGTTCAGATAAATCAGCAGATTAATGCGCCGGAGGACGTTCATCTGCTTGTGGATATTGAAATCGGCATGGACGCCGAGGTGGCCGCCGGCACGCGTTTCGTGCAGCCCGCCGCCAATATAATGGGGATCGGCGATGAGTTTTTTGATGCCGGTCAGCGTTTCGAGGAAGCGCAGCATGGGTGCTGAGTTCATCTCCGACAGGAAAGCGCGGAGCCTTGGCGAGTGGAGGTTGATGGGCTGCCACTCGAATTTGAGGCGCTCTTGCGCACGTTCATAGCCGATGCGCTCGCCGGAGTTTGGCCATTCCTCAAGCAAGCTTTGGAGCAGTTTTGTATCGAGAAAATTGTCTATGATGATATGCGGAAACGGGTCGGCGCTGATGTACTTTTCATGGAGTGCCGCACCGGCGGCGCTAGCCTGCTCTGGATCGAGCATGAAGGCGCCGGCTTCGGCATTCAGCAGCTTAGTTTCAAGAACTGGCATCTTCGTCTCCACCGGTGTCATCGACCGGACTCAAGCTGACGCAACAGATATTCTCCATAGCCCGATTTGCGCAATGGGGCGGCGATGCGTTCGAGCTTATCGTCGGTGATGAAACCCTGTCGCCAGGCGATTTCTTCGGGACAGCAGATTTTGAGGCCCTGACGCTCTTCGACAATGCGGACATAGAGACCGGCATCGAGCAGCGACGCGTGAGTGCCTGTATCGAGCCAGGCGAAGCCGCGACCCATGAGCTCGACATGAAGCTCACCCGCTTCGAGATAGAGGCGGTTGAGATCGGTGATCTCAAGCTCGCCGCGGTGCGATGGCTTGATGTCTTTTGCGAGGCGAACAGCATTGCCATCATAGAAATACAGGCCGGTGACGGCAAAGTTGGACTTGGGCTTTTCGGGCTTTTCCTCGATGCTGCTGGCGCGGCCGCTCGCATCAAAGGCGATGACCCCGTAGGCGCTGGGGCTGGCAACGGAATAGCCGAACACGGTTGCCCCTGCATCGCGCGCTGTTGCGGCGCTGAGCAGATCGACAAGTCCGTGGCCATAGAAGATGTTGTCGCCGAGAATCAGGGTGCTTGGGCGATCACCGATGAAGTCCTTGCCGATGTGATAGGCTTGGGCGAGGCCTTTTGGCTCAGGCTGGACGGCATAGCTGAAGGCCATGCCCCAATCCGCGCCGTCTCCGAGCAAGGTCTGGAAGGCCTGGCTATCTTCAGGGGTGGTGATGATGAGAACGTCGCGTATTCCGGCAAGCATGAGAACTGACAGGGGATAGTAAATCATCGGCTTGTCGTAGACCGGCATAAGCTGCTTGGAGACCGAGCGGCTGAGGGGATAGAGTCGGGTGCCTGAGCCGCCGGCGAGAATGATGCCTCTTCTGTTGCTCATGTCTTTTTCCTCATGTCCTGTTCCTCATGGGGTCTGTTCTTTCAGGCGCGACGCTGGAGGAAACGGCGGAGCAGGCCGGCAAATGCGCGGGCCTGTGCGGCAAGCGGCTCGGCACGGGCGGCTTGGGTAAGCTGATTGCCGGTGAATCGCGGGACCGGGCGGCCGGCGACGGCCATCGCGGCAAGGCGGGCGCGGAGCTGACGTTTGCGACGGGCCTGATGGGGCTGCATCCTTATGATTTCGGTGATGGCGAGCGGTGTGGTTTCGATGGCGCCGGCCTTGCGGGCGCGGGCGAGCAGCGCGACGCCGGCTGTTGTGCGGGCGATGATCAGGCTGCGTCCATCCTGCTCCTCGAAGCTGGGATAGCCACGGTCATCGCCGTACCAGGCATCGGCGGCGACGACATCGGCATGGCCGCCGACGGCATCGGGGCATATTTTGCAGCGGAACTGCACCTCTTTCGAGAGAATTTGGCCCCAGCTGTCGGCATAGCTCATCCGTTCGCTGCTGCCATCGTGACGGGTGGCGGTAGCATAGCCGGGCCAGCCATCGCCGCGAAACCGGAAGCCGGCGACCTCGGATGGTGCTACGTCAAGGCGCTGGACGACACGGCGAACGGCGTTGGCACTGGGGATGCCGGCGCAAAAAAAGGCGAGCATGATGGGCACACGTCTGTCGATGCGCGGATCGGTTCGGGAGTAGGCGCGCAGCGCTGCGACATCACAGGGCTTGCCGACAAAGGCGAAGCGACCGGGGCGGGCAAGCCATGTTTCAAGATGTTCGAGGGGTGCGGACGGAGCATAGCGCGAACCGGCGGCACCGGCGACATCGTCGGCTGTCGTTGAAATGCCGGTTTTGTTGGCCATCGGCGCTTGAGGATCGGCGCCGGTCTGCACGATGAAATCGATTTCGCCGGACTGAAGCGCATGGATGAGCAGTGCTGAAATTGCGCCACCTGATGAAGCGCGGTGCCGCAAGGACGGATCGGTAGCATGACCGGTGCTTACATCGAAGGCCGGACCCCAGAGCGGATCCAGGGTCGGGGCCTCGGGCTGCGGGGCGATGACCAGGCCGGGGCAGGCGGACTCAATGGCGGCTTCGGCTATCGCCGGCAGCGAAGCGGACTGGATGGGACGAAGCCAGCCGGGGCCGGCAAGTTTCATGGTGACTGCTTCGGGGGCGAGGGCGGCGCATAGACCGCACCCGGCGCAACTGTCTGAGCGGGCGACGCGGGCGAGAGCCGGGCTGGCGATCAACGCTTCAGTGCCTGGGTAAATTGTTTGGCCAGCTCGGCGACATAGGCATCGAGTGCTGCGTCGATGCCGGGGCCGGCAGCGTCGATATCGGCTTTCAGGGTGCTGCGGTTGTTGAAGCCGGCGATGATCAGGGCTTCTGCCTCATCGGTGTTCATACCTTTGGCATTGACGAGATGAGGATAGTTAAGGCCAGCGTAAAGACCTTCGAACTTGTTACTATAGGAGATCGGGACGACTGGGACGCCGCTGGAAAAGGCGGCGATTGTGGCGTGCATCCGGCCGCCGGTGAGGAAATCCAGGCCCGAGATGTATGACTTGGCCTCGGAGGGGGAGGCGAAATTGGGGGCGCGGATGGTTGCGGGGAATTCCGCATGCAATTTGTCAATGGCGCGGGCATCGTCATCGCGGGGCATGGCGGGCGCGAAGACATGAGCGATCAGGTGCACTTCGGTATCGGGCATCGACAGGAAGCGGGCGATGAGGCGGCGCGTCAATGTTCCGAAATCAAAGCCGAGACCATATTCATTATCGGTGACATGGCCGCCGGCGAGCATAAGTCCGGATATGCTGAAGCCGACGCGGACGGTCTTGCTATCGTCTCTCAGCGGCCGGGTGAAGGGCAGCGCGAAGGCGACATCTATGACCTGACTTACATGGGCTTTGGGCGCGATCCGTTTCGCCACTTCAACCGAAATGGGATCACGCGCGAAAACATGGCCAGCGCGGTTGCAGATCCAGCCGGCAACGGCCGTATGGGGCTGTCGTCTGAACGGTCCTATGGTCTGCGGTGACAGAATGAGCGGTATGCCGGCCAGGAGCGGCAGGAGCTTGGCAGCGACGATGTAGGCGAAACGGCGATCCGGGTAGATGTCGGTGAAACTGTCTCCGGCGCCGATATCGAGCAGGATGTGCTGGGCGCGGACATCGGCGAGATAGCCGGACGGGAAGGCCATGTACCGGCCGGTGATAGTGCGATGGGTTATGTCTGGCCCGGTGACATAGGGCGTGCCGGTTTCTTTCATTCCGAAGATGGTGAAGCGGGGCGTGAGACCGAGGCTGGCTGTGGCGCGCCGGATGAGAGCAAGATTACCAATGGTGAGCGCGCCGATGCCGAGATTACCGGCGGCTTCGGAATGCCATGGAAGTCCAATATTGATCGCGGTCAAAACGGTTGCTCCTACGGCATGACTGGCGGTGAGCCGGCGTGGCATCGGGGAAATGCCGGCTCCGATCGGTCAACTGCCGGTGGCGGCGGTGATGGCGTCTTTTGGATCGATTTTGGCGGGCGACGTGGGCGCGGTCGGGGACGCGGGTTTAGCGGTCGCGGCTGCTGGCGTTGTGGCCTTGGTGAGCAACTTTTGATCGGGTGCGCTGTATCCTTCAGCGTAGACAATCTTTGACTTGTAGGCTTCCTTCCACTTCTCAAGCTCGCTGGTCAGGCGCTTTTGTACATTCTGCTGTTGCAGCACGGCTTCCGCGTAGGTGATTGCACGCTCACCAACGAATGGCTGCGACTTGCTAGCAGTAACATTGTTGATGAAAACGATCGGGCCGACCGCCCCCTGTGGCTGGTCGACGAACATGAATGGCTCGGGCGTTGCCGAATTGTTGATCCGCAAGATCTCCGTGGTGAGCTTGGGGTTTATGGTCAGTGTGTCGATCTGTTGTGGCGCACGTCGATACTCGATGTTGGCACCAATAAGGATGCGCTCGACCTCTTCCATCGTGCGGGCGCCGGCCAACGGCAACTGCTCGACATTGGCCGGTCGCAGGAACTGAATTTGATCGATTGTAAAGATCCGGCGATCAGAGAATACTAACGGGTTTTGCTCGATATACTTCTGAGCCGCTTCACGCGTTGTGCTGGGCACCTTGCCTTGAACATCAGCCTGGAGCGCCTGGACGAGCAGGCCTTCATCAGCCCGGGCTTTGGAGAGCAGATATTCGGGCCGGGCGTCAAGCTTAAGCGTGCGCGCCTCGTTGGCCAGCATCTTGCGTTCGATGACGCGGGAGAGTGCTAGCTGCTCAAGGTACTTGCGCGGTGTTTCTGCAGGCGCCCGGATGGTGCCGAGTTCGGCGTTCATTTCATGTATGGTCACATCCTTACCATCGACGGTAGCGACGACCTGGCCCTCGGGGGGCTTGCCCTCCTTGTCGCCGCAGGCGGACAGGGCGAGCGCCAAAGTGGCAGTGATGAGGAGCGACGCACGATAACCGGACATGACCGAAATCCCTTGGCTGGTCCGGCGATCAAGGAGCCGCCGGCATATGATGCAACGTCTTAAGCCGAAAATGGCCGGGCGAAAAGGGCGCGGATGAGGTTGTTTGCCTTGTTTGACTGACGGCGGCCAAGGCGGCGCGCGACGAGCGCCAGTGTAAGCAGCCAGTGCAGCGGCAGCAGGAGCGGATAGTGCCGCCGCGTGAAGGCCAGCCGCGACCGGGTGAGCCAATAATCAGCCAGGGGAGATCGTTCACCCTTGACTGCCGATGAGCCTATTGAACCGCCTTCCTTGTGCCAGACGACGGCCTGATCGGCGAATGCCAGGGCGAAGGCGGCGGCGCCCCTGCGGCGGTTACGAACTGCCCAGTCGATCTCTTCATAATAAAGGAAATAGCACTCTTCCATAAGGCCGACCGTCTCGAGGAAGGGGCGGCTGACGGCAAGGCTGGCACCGAGCACAAAGTCCATGGTGCTCGCTACAGTCGCGGCATCGACTGGGGCATGGGCGCTGCTGCCATGACCGATAGCGCGGGCCTGTCCGGTGAGGGGCGAGAAACGATAGCCACCATGGGCTTGCACGATATCGGGCTGGAAATAGAAGCGAACAGTGGTGCCGGCCATGCCGATATTGGGCGTTGATGCCATGACGGCATTGAGCCTTGCTGCGGTGTCGGGAGAGATTATGGTGTCGTTGTTGAGCAGCCAGAAATGATCGATCGCCGAATCGGCAAGGAGCAGCCTGAGGCCTATGTTGTTGCCGCCTGCGAAGCCCAGATTAGTGCCTGAGTCGACGATGGTGAGGGGGCGGCTTGCGGGGCGGTGGCAATCGGCGGGTGTGCGGACGTCGAAATCGAGTGGCTTTGGGAGCGGAGGTTGACTGTGGGCGGCCATGACAGGGCTTGCCGGATTTGGCGGCAGATCACCGCGCGCCCAGGCGATAATTTGGGCGATTGAGCCATTAGGCGAGGCATTATCAACGACGATGACGCGGACAGGAATGGTGCTGCGAAACACTGTTTCCAGACATTCGATCGTGTCCTGCCAGCGCTGGTAATTGACGAGAACGATGCCGAGCGGTGGACGTGTGTTCATCCGGCGCGGTTCCAGAAATCGGCACTGGCCTGGGTTGACCCATGGGTGATGCGTTGCATCTCGATGGCGCGGAAGGTGCGAATGTGGGCGAGGACGGCGATACCGGCAAGACGGCTGGAGAGGCTCGGCACGCGGTCAGTGCTGAGCAGCTTGATGGCCTCGAAAGGCGTTGAGAGAAACAGCGCCAGTGCTTTGAGATGCCATGTGATGCGGCTGCTGCCTGTAACACCAAGGCTATGCCAATCATGGCTGATGTGACGTCGCCATTTACGCTTTAGGGCAGAAAGATCGGGGCGGGCAGGGTGACGAACCCGCATGGCCGGGACAAACCTTGTGCTATGACCAAGGGCATGGGCGCGCTGGCCCCAATCGAGATCCTCGGCGATGGAGATGTCGCCAAACCCGCCGACCGTGATGTGCAGTGCTTTGGTCATTGCGAGATTTGCGGTGACCGAGAAGTGTTTGATGTCGATATAGAGGCGCTGGCGAAAACCGAAAACCGCTTCATAGGCTTCGATGCCGGTAAAGCGGGTCGGATTACGAGCTGCGATCTGGATATCGCCGCCTGCAGGATGCGCCGGATCGGCATCAAGCGCGTCAACGGCAGCCTGGAGCCAGCCGGATTCGGCGATACAGTCCGCATCGATGCAGGCGATGAGCGTCGACCGGGCGGCGGCGATGCCTGTGTTTCGGGCAAGGCCGGGGCCAGGCGCAGGCTCGGTGAGGAAGCGCACCGCAGGGAAGGCAGCGACGACGGGTTGCAGCGGTAAGGCTGAGCCATTGTCTACGACGATGACTTCGAAAATGCCGTGATCGAGCGTCTGAGCGAACACGGAGGTGAGGCTAATGGCGAGCAAATCGGGCGTGTTCAGATGTGGAATGATGACGCTGATACGCGGGGTCGGCGTCATGGCTTTAGGCTTAGCTCGGCGAGGCGGGCTGGCGTGGGATGAAAGGCCAGATCAGGATCGCGCGCGACCAAGGCCGCAAGGCCAGCTTTGTCGAGTATCCACCAGCGTGAGGCTTCAAGGGCGGCGATGGTGTCGGGATCGAAGCGCTGGCGCAGCGACTTGGCGGGCAGCCCAGCCATGATCGCATAGGCCGGGACATCACGGGTGACGACGGCGCCTGCACCGATGACAGCGCCGCGTCCGATGAATTTGCAGCCGGGCGTGATGATGGCGTTATGGCCGATCCAGACATCGTCCTCGATGATCAGCCATTTGGGATCGACAAGATCGACGGGAATGACGCCCCAGCGAGCCTCGTAGAGATAAGGGTGGGTGGTCAGGCTGCCCATCGGATGATTGGCATCGAGGATGCGGACCGACTTCGCAAATGAACACCAGCGCCCGATGCGGGTTCGCGGCGGAACGCGCCAGCGATCGAAACACCCATAGGAATAGAGGCCGACCTCTACCTGAAAGTTATCGGCAAAATACGCACGTAAATCATTGTTTTCATATTCATCTTTCCGCCACAGTCTGAGGCGAATCTCTTCAATGAGGCGCGCCCACATCTTGGCTCATGCCTCAAAGGGCGAGGCGGGCGAGTGCCGCAGAGATAAGCAGCAGGGACGATACGCCTGGATAGGCGAAGCGAAAGCGCGGCGCGCCGCCGGCATCATTGCGCTCAAGCAGATCCTGCGGGCCTGAAAACTGTTTCAGTTCGCGTTCGACATAGGCGGCATTTGTCATGGCGCCGACGGCGTTGGTACCAAGCTCGGTGATGACATCATCAGCGCTGAAAAAGCCGTCCGCCGAGCTGCCTGCGCGGGCGGCGGCAATCAGCAATGGCCAGTTTGCACGTGCTTCCTCGCGCGCAAGATTGGACTGCACGCGGCGTGGCAGCGAAGCGTTCCAATCGGTGAGAACTCGCTCGACCGCGGCGCGTCCATGGTCCGGCGTGACTACGCGTGCCGTCTCATCAAGCGCTGCCAGGCCGGCGGCGTGGGCCAGCAAACGGACGAGGTATGGCGAGCCGCCAGCCATGGTAGTGATCATCTGCCGGGCTTCGGTTGAATAACGGATGTCAGCCGCCTTTTCGCCGATTTCGAGCAAGTCTTTCACTTCGCCTGCGTTGAGGGGGCGCATCGGCAGGCCGACGATGTTACGTCGGATTGATGGCGCATAGCCGATCAGCTCATCGAGGTTTTGAGCAACACCCGTGAGGACGAGCTGGACGCGGGCTGCACGATCCGACAGATTCTTGATGAGTTCGGCGACATCGCGGCGGAAATCGGCGCTGACAACACGGTCATATTCGTCGAGGATGAAAAGGACGCGGGTTCCGGTAACGCCGGCCAGGATATCGGCCAGCTCGCGAGGGCCGAAGGCTGCAGGTAGCATTTCGTCGAAATTGTCCCCGCGTTCGGCCTCTGCCGAATTCGGTAAAACGCTGTTGTGATAAAGCCTGGGGATGCGGGAGCAAAAGGCGCGGAACATGGCGCTGAACTCGGCATCGGAGCCGCAACTTCCATAAAGCACTAGATAACGCGCTTCGCGTGCTGTTTCGGCGAAGACATGGGCAAGGCTGGTCTTGCCGATTCCACGCTCGCCGTAAATCACGACATGCACTCTATTCTGCTCGATTGATGTGATGAGCTGGTTCATGGCATCATGGCGGCCAGCGAAAACATCACGATTAATGACAGGTTGCGAGGCGCCCAGGGCATCGCGCAAAGCCAATTTTTTGCGACTTAAGTCGCTGTTTTCATTGATTTCTATGTCGTCAGAGGCGGTGGCACTGAAGCGGGGCAGCTTTTCGTTCCGGTCGTTGTCTGCGGGCTCTCGCCAAAGTTGGTCAAGAAAGGCAGGGCGCTCGATAGTTTCTATTGAGGTAGTGTCCTCAGCGATTGTCACGTTCAGATCGATGCCGGGCAACGGCCGGGGGATGTCGGACGACGTGTCGGTTTGAGATGTCGGTTCGCCTTCGGGACGAAACCAGCGTTTCCAGCTCATTTAAAAACTCTTTTCTCGACCATGCTGACGGGGTTGATGCCGCAGTTTCACGGCATTCTTTCGCGCATAACGGCCTTTTGGGCAATGGGAGATGCGGAAGTGCGTGCGTTTCAGAGGGCTTGAACCATGGCGGCTCAGTGTGAGTATTGGATATAAGGCAGCATGGTGCATATCGAAAAATGACATTGTCTAAGGCTTGCAATGAATGACTTGTCGTTGCGGCGGCGGCGGCGAGAGTGTAGCAGGTTGATAATGAATGAGCTTGCTGGTTGTGCAACGCAATTAGCGAGGTCGTGGTTTTGGCGCCGGACCGGATTATGTGTGGAACAAGAGCGGATGAGGCGGACATGATCGGTATATTGGGCACCAGTTTGACCAGACCGGTGCGTTGGGAGCCCTTGCGGCATGTTTTCAGGCCGACCCTTGGCTGTGCAATGGCATGTATAAGCTTCGGGATTTCGGCGCCTGGATCGGCGGCGCCGAGTCAGGCAGGAAGTGATCCGCCTTTGCGACGTGTTAGCTTCCTCAGCGTTCCACAAGTTGAGGGGCGGGGGTTCAAACTAGCGGGTGAGGTAACGACTGCCTTTGACACCAATTTCAGACGCACCGTCGCACCAGTCGATGCTCTCCGCATTTCGCCTGTTGTCGAGGCCGCCTATGGTACGACGATTGGGCGTCAGCAGTTTACGATAGGCGGCGTTTTGGGTCGCGACATGTTTCTGAACAACGGCCAATTCAACCGCAATCGCTATGCCATTGGCGCAGGGCTGGGTGTGACAGCCGGAACGCGGTGCACTGGAAATCTCGGCGTCGAGCTTAGCGAGCGGCAACTTTTGCAAAGCGATGCTGTCGAATTGGCGGATAACCTGAGGAAAGAGTTTTTGACGGGTGCCTCGCTGACTTGTCAGGCGGGGGTAGGGCTGGGGTTTGGCGCTACCGGGACTTATCAGGAAGTTCGCAACAGTCGAGCGCAGCGCGAACTCTTCGATTCGAACATTCTGACAATATCGCCACAGATTACTTACGCATCGCCAGTGCTCGGCGTATTCTCGGTTGGCGGGTCGCTTTCGCGGGTGCGCTATCCCAGTCGCTTTGTTCTGGCTACCAGCGGGCCTGTCCAGGATGGCGTCGATATTCGAAGCGGTCGTTTGGGTTTTTCTCGCAACCTGGGCACGCGCCTTAATTTGAATGTTGGAGCGAGCTATTACGATGCCGCGCCGGATCCACAGACCATTTTGGTGACGGGAGCCCTGGTGCCCTTGGACCGGGTGAAATTTTCCGGCAGCGGCTATGACGCCTCTTTGATCATGCAGCTTGGCTCAAGGGCGACAATTACGGCTTCGGCTGACAGGGCCTTGCGTGGCGGGGGCAATGTCGGATCGTTGCTGACAGTGGCGAATTCATATGGTTTGGATATGGACTATCGTTTGACGCCTGCGCTGACGCTTGGCTTTGGCGGCACGCTTGCCAAACAGGACTATCGCGGCAGTTTCACTTCGCCCGATGAGTTTTTGCCGCGCATATCTGACAGCATCAAACGCGTATATGCTCAAATTGGTTATTCGCCGACGCCAAGGCTGGCGGTTTCAGTTGAAGTTGCGCATCAGGAGCGCGATTCCAACCCGGAGATTTTCCGCTTCCGCAGCACTTCAGGTCTGTTGAGGCTGAGGGTGATGATGGGACGGGGTTAAGAGCCAAGTGGAGGTATTGAGCGTGACGGGTCTGGAGATGATGATGCAGCGAAGCGCTAATCGGACGGTTTTTACCGGGTGGCTTCGTCGCTGTCTGTTGGCGCTTGTTCTGGCTGTGGGGCTGAGCGATATGTCGGCGGCACAACCGGTCAAGGGCTATCTGATCGGGCCTGATGATGCGATTCAGGTGATCATATATGGCCAGCCCGAAGCGAGTATCACGACGCGCGTGAAGGCCGATGGGACTATTGTCATGCCGTTCATCGGCACCATCAAAGTTGATGGCATGGACAATGTGGCGCTGGCCAAGTTTGTCGGCGATCAGATGGAGAAAGGCGGTTATCTGAAGGCGCCGGTGGTCAATGTCGAGATTTCTCAATATGTCAGCCGCTCCGTCAATGTGGCTGGTAGGGTTGCGACGCCGGGTATCGTGCCGCTTGATCGTCAGTACCGGGCGCTTGAAGTGCTGCTCAAGGCTGGTTGGATCGCGCCAAGCGGGGCAAGCTATGTTTTTCTCCGGCGCGGAGGCCAGCCTGAGCGGCGGCTGAGCACCGAGGAGTTGGTGCGTGGCGCGCCCGAACAGGATCCTGTGTTGCAGGCCGGTGACACGTTGTACGTTCCTGATGCGGATCAGTTTTACATCTATGGCCAGATCAACCGCCCGGGAAGCTTTCCGGTCTTGCCCGGGATGACGGGACGTCAGGCGGTCGCGATTGCCGGCGGCGTTACGGCTACTGGGTCCTCCAACAAGGTCGGACTGCTGCGCGGCAACGAGAAAGAGCGCGATACTGATCTTTCGTTCGAGATTCAAAAGAACGATGTCATTGTGGTCAAGGAAAGATTATTTTGAGCTATTCCTGTCCTCTTGTAAGGTCGGTTGAGGAAGCGTCGTCATGAGTTTGATTCAGTTCTTGAACATTCTGCTGGCACGACGCTGGATCGTGGCTTTGACGCTTGTCACTTCGCTGCTTACGGCAATGACTGTGGCGGCTTTTCTGCCTGAACGTTACACGGCCAAGGCTCGAGTGCTGATGGACATCATCAAGCCCGATGCGGTCACCGGGGAGATCGTCAGTGGTCGCGATCCGCGCATCTTCATTCGCACTCAGATCGAGCTGATTCAGGATTTCCGCGTGGCGTCTGATGTTGTCGACAAGCTGGGCTGGGCGAGAAATCCATCTGTCATCGCTGCATGGCAGGCTGAGACTGGCGGCGTCGGCGATATTCGTCGTTGGGGCGCGCAGAGGATCATCAACAACACCAAAGCCGATGTTGTTGCAGGATCGACAATTCTTGAAATTTCCTATGATGCACCGACGCCTGAAGCAGCACGGGCGATCGCATCTCTCCTTCGTGAGGCTTACATCGAGGGAAGTCTCAGGTTTACTACCGACAGCGCTGGCCGAAATGCTGAATGGTACCGGGAGCAGGCCGATCGCGGTCTCGCGGCGCTGCAATCTGCCGAGGCTGTGAAAACGAAGTTCGAGCAGGACAATAGTATTGTCGTAACGCCTGCTGGCGAAGCTGAGTCGACGAAGCTGGCAGCCCTGCAGGTCGCGCTTTTGCAGGCGCGGGGCGAGCAGGGCAATCAGCAGTTTGCTGCTGCTCAGCAGGCGACGACCTCTTCGGTTGTCGATCAGCTGAAAATCCAGCTGGCGACGCTCAATGACCAACTCGGTCAAGCGGCAGCGTCGCTTGGTGTGGAACATCCGACGTATAAATCGATGGTGGCACGTCGCGAGACGCTGACCCAGCAGCTTAACCGCGAAATTGCGGCTGCTCGCGCGGCGGGAGCGGCGCAAAGTGGCGCTTCCCGGCAATCAGTGGCGCAACTTGAGTCCGAGTATAATGCTCAGCGCACTAAGGTGCTCGGCATGAAAGCTGTGCTCGACCGGCTTGGGCAACTGCAGCGAGAGGTCGATCTTCGCCGCGAACAATATCAACAGGCATCGACACGCGCGGCGGAACTTCGGCTGCAATCGAATGTATCCGAGGGTTCGCTGGTCATCCTTGGCGATGCGATCGGTGCGAATACGCCGTCCTTTCCGAAATGGCCGCAGGTAATCGGGCTTTCTGCGGCGTTTGGGCTTGGACTTGGGCTTGTGCTGGCGCTGGCGGTGGAATTGCTCGCGCGTCGTGTTCGATCACCCGAAGACCTGCGCTTCGCCTCTGGCGCGCCTGTGATGGCGGTTATCGCCGATGCACGTCGTTCGCCCCTGCGTGACTGGGGCCGTCGTTGGCTTTCTCGCCGCGGTTTGGCACTTGGCAATTTAAGACCAGCGGAATGAGCATGAGTGAAAACAAAACTCCCTTGGATGGCGTCGCAGGAGAAGGTGTTAGCGGAGGGGGTGTCGTTGGTGTCGACGCTGCTGAAGATGTCTCGTCAGCAAAGGGGCCGCTTTGGTTGCCGCCTGAGCAGCGTGATGCTATAGCTGCTGCAATCGGTGGCGCGCCTGATGTTCATGACAGGTCGGATAGTGGATTTGATGCCAGCGCCGAAGATAATGTGGTCGATACGCATTCGCCGGATGTGGATGTCTACGATGCGGCTGAGGTGGAAGAGACGGCTGACGTTACCGTTGAAGTTACTGCAGTGTCTCTGGCCGGGGGTGCTGTCGAGGACGGATCGGGCTATGGTGACGATCCGCTGCGCGACACGCTTCTGCAGCTTGGTTATCTGACTGAAGAGCAGGTGGCGCGCGTGCGGGCGCACGGGGCGAGCCGCGACCTTGAGTTTGATCAGGCTGCGCTTGAGCTTGGCTATATAACACCTGATGACCTTGACCGGGCGCGTGAGGTTTTCATAACGAGCCTTGCGCAACGCAATATAGCGCGGCGGCCGATTTCTGACGAAGTTGTTGTCGTGTCTGATCCTCGTGGTGTGCGTGCCGAAGCGATTCGACTGCTACGAACGCAGGTTATTGCCCAGCATATCAAGGCTGGGCGGCGAGGCCTGGCGGTGGTCTCACCGGTTCCCGGAGTAGGATGCAGTAATCTAGTGGCTAATCTGGCGGCGGCACTATCACAGGTTGGGATTAAGACGTTGCTGGTGGACGCAAATTTGCGGGATCCTAGGCAACATGAGCTGTTTGGGCTTGATCGTGATGCGCCCGGCCTTTCCTCGTATCTGACGATGCAAGTGAACCGGCCTGAGCGTGTAGTGCAGGCCAATATTTTACCGAGCCTTGCGGTGATCACGGCTGGACCGGCCGTTTCCAGGCCACAGGAATTGCTTTCGGCCCGACGCTTCCGGGACGGCGTTAACATGTTGTTGCGTGAATATGATCTGGTATTGTTCGACACGCCGCCGGCTAATACCAGTGCCGATGTGCTGACCATTGGTTCTGCTGCGAGCTATGTCATAATGGTGGCTCGGCGCGACCAGAGCTTTTTTAAGGACGTTTCGACCCTGGTCGAGCAGTTGCAGTCATCACGCTGCCAGCTGATCGGTTCGGTTCTGAACGAATTTTGACGATGGCCACTATGGCGGCACAGCCCCCCGCCCGACCGCCAGCCTTGCCGCCCGTACGGAGGAAACTGGATTGGCCGATGGTATTGCGAGAACATTGGGTCGTTCTCCTCGGAATAACCGCGATCCTTTTTCCGACGCTGTTTTCATTGGCGCGAGGCCCATGGTCGGTTGAATCCGGTGTACATGGGCCAATCGTTCTGGCGACCGGACTTTGGCTGATCTACGGTCGACTTGATGAAATTCGAGCTCATATGAAGCCGGGGCCGACGTGGGTGACAGTGGTTGGAATGGGCGCGGCAGTGGCGATGTACGCATTTGGCCGTGCATATGATTTCATCAGTATAGAGGTGGCTGGCATGTTACTGGCGCTGTTAGCGTCTTCGCACGCCTATGTTGGCCCAAAGGTTCTAGCACGCCTGTGGTTCCCGATATTTTATATGGGATTTCTGGTGCCCTTGCCGAATTGGCTGCTTGATGTTGTTACTCAGCCTTTGAAGCTTTTTGTTTCGGAAATTGTGACAAGTGCCTTGGCTGGCGCTGGTTATCCGATGGGGCGGCAGGGCGTGACCATCTTTGTTGGCACATATCAGCTGCTCGTCGAAGATGCTTGTGCCGGGTTGAACTCGCTGGTTAGCCTGTCTGCGATTGGCCTCTTCTATGTCTACATGCTGCGTGGCTCTAACTGGCGATATTCGATCCTGCTTTTGGCGTTGGTTCTTCCCGTTGCCATTGGGGCGAACATGGTGCGGGTGGCCGCACTGGTTTTGATTACATGGTATATGGGGAATGCTGCTGCGCAGGGTTATTTACACAATTTTGCAGGAATGGTGACGTTCGTCTCGGCTCTTTTGCTGATCTTTCTGGTCGATCGCATTCTGACGCCGCTTCGTAATGCGCTGGCTGTTTCGGACAGGCCTGCGACATGAACCGCCGTGACATGCTGATCGGCGGCGGGATGCTGGCCGCGGCCGGTATGGCTTTGGCGCTGACGCCTCGCCAGCGGCTGGTGTTGCTGGAAGACGGTCGGAAGCTGGAGGACATCGTTCCTGAGACGATTGCCGACTGGAATGCCATTCCTTCCGAGGGTTTTATCCTACCCAAGACGCCGGGCAGCCTGGCGGACCGTTTGTACAATCAGACTTTGACACGGCTCTATCTGTCCGATCGCGGGCTGCCTGTGATGCTGGTGATCGCCTATGGCGCTGTGCAAAACGATCAGCTTCAGCTCCATCGGCCCGAAGTCTGCTATGCAGCCGTAGGGTTTGAAATCGTTGAGTCGAGACTCGATGTTCTTGATTTGAGCAGTGCAGCAAAGTTGCCAATACGCGAGCTGGAAGCGGTTTCCACGACGCGGACCGAGTCCATTATTTATTGGACGCGGATCGGGGACGATTTACCGACAGACGGCGGCAGCCAGCGGATGGTGAAGCTGCGTCAGCAGATGGCTGGGTTTCTGGCGGACGGTGTGCTGGTCCGTATGTCGGCCGCGGTACCGGCGTCGCCCGAGGTATTTGCTGAATTGACCCGTTTTTCAGATGCTATGGTGAAGTCCATCAAACCTGGTGATCGAGGTGTGCTGATTGGCCGGCATTTGGCGGGACTGATGGCATGAGCGCCGTCCCTGCTTTGACAGCAATCAGTTCACTCTTCACTGTCGAACGGTTTGAGCGCGTACCAGATAAAGGCCAAAGTGCCGAGGCCGAGTGCTATGGCGCCGATGTGATAGGTGCTATCTTCGAGTTTGATAGCTTCGTTGCCAAGGTAGTTGGTAACCGCACATCCGACGGCCGCCACGAGATATTGCCAGAGGTGATCCCGAGGTTCGCCCTGAGACCGCTGCAGGAACAGCACTATAAGGCCTGCGAAGACCAGAATTGTGAGCCAGTCGTAAGCTGTTTCCATCGCATTAACCTTTGCCCTGAAGCGTCGTCTACACTATTCGGGGCGGGCTTCACCATTAATTTCTTAGACATCGCAATCGGCCACGAATCCGCCGCATGAAGGAAGGGCGGATCAGCGAGACTTCGTCCAAGCCGTCCACATCTGGACCGGGGATGCCGCTCGAATTTGCTGTGTTGATACTCCGGGTTTTGGAATTCCTCTTGGTGTTGGTAGCCGGCTCTCTGGCTGCGACTCTTCTCAAGGAGCCGGCGCCTGGGCTGAGCGGTGCGGTTTATGGACGCTCGATTTTGATCGGCGCATTAGCTTTTGCTGCCCTTGGCGAAACTATGGGTTGCTATGATCTGGATGCCCAGTTTTCGTTGAGAACAGTATGGCGGCGACTGGCGGGTGCATGGCTGATGACAGCGATATTTTTGTTGACCTTGGGGTTTTTGTTAAAGGTTTCTGACGATGTATCGCGTGGTTGGGCGCTCACCTGGTTTGTCGGGGGAGGATCGGCTCTGCTGCTTGTTAGAGCGGGTTCTACGCTTTGGGTGCGACGCTTGAAGAACCGGGGAACGTTCAATCAACGGGTGGCGATCTTTGGCGCTTCGATTCAAGGAGAACGCTTCGCTCGCTATGTTCAGAACAATCCTCGACTGACCATTTCATTGGTCGGTTTTTTTGATGATCGCAGCGATGGCCGTGTTTTGTCTGCACCGGCAGGGTTGCCCGTGTTGGGCAATCTGACGACGCTGATCAGTATGATCCGCGAAGGCGAGATAGACCAGGTGGTTGTGGCGCTGCCGTGGTCGGCGGAAGCCAGGCTGCAACAATTGGTGAGCAGATTGGCGCTGACGCCGGTACGGATCAGACTGGCGCCCGATCTGGCGAGTTTCGTGTTTGCGAAGCGGCCGATGGTGTTGCTTGGCGACCTGCCGGTCATGACATTGTTTGAACGGCCGATCTCGGGAATGGATGCTGTGGTGAAGAGGGCCGAGGATCTTATTCTTTCGAGCCTGATGCTAGTGATTCTTTCGCCGGTTTTGTTGCTTGTTGCACTTGCTGTGAAGCTGGACTCGCCCGGTCCGGTATTTTTCCGTCAACCGCGCGAAGGGTTTAACAACAGGACATTCCGGGTTTGGAAGTTTAGATCCATGAATACCGATACCGGGCAAATTGACCGGATTGATCAAGCGAGCCGACATGACCCGCGGGTGACGAGAGTGGGTCGCTTTATCAGACGCACAAGCCTCGATGAACTGCCGCAACTCTGGAATGTTCTGGAGGGCGATATGAGCCTGGTTGGCCCGCGACCCCATGCGGCATCAACGCGCGCCGGCAATCGGTTGTTTTCAGACGTGGTCGCGTCCTATGCAGCGCGTCACAAGGTGCGGCCTGGGATTACGGGCTGGGCGCAGGTTTGTGGGTGGCGCGGCGAGACTGACACCGAAGAAAAGCTGGTGAAGCGGCTGGAGCACGATCTGCATTACATTGAAAACTGGTCTTTGGAATTCGACCTCTACATCCTCCTGCGGACAGTGGGATCGGTCATACTTAACCGCGACGTATTCTGACGAAAGCGCGCTCATCGTAACAACTCTGCTTTTTAGCGGCTATTTTGGTAATAATATAATCAGATAATGCTTCCCAATAGACATGATATTGTCTAAATACGATTCATATGTGAGGATCAAGGCTAGGGATCGCCCGGTTTCAATGGCCTTTATCAGTGTTTTGACAGGTGACCGATATGACTGAAGCCGTAGATATGATGACGCAGCGCGTGAACGGTGGCGGTCGTCCGCTGGCCAACACTGTGCGCAATCGTGCCGACTGGTCGGCAATGCGCAAGGCCGTACTCGCCGACCCTGGTTCATTCCATGGCGAGATTGCTTCGCGTAACCTTCACTGGCTGGTTTCGTTCCCTGATGGCCGAAAGGCTTGGGTGACGCTTGAGGACGGCGTTTGGACTGGGTGGGATGCTGCATCACTAGCCCCTGTTGCGGTGGATGCGGGAGCTGATTTTGCGCCTTGGACACGGGCGTTCAATGATGATGATGCGCCGCATTTTCGCTGGTTTGATGGCGGGCGGACGAATGCTGCGTTCAACGAGCTCGACCGGCATGTGCTGAACGGATTTGGCGCCGAGACAGCGATTATATTTGAAGGCGATCGCTGGGATATGGCTGAAGACGGCGGTCGTGGCGCGCCGGTTGATTGTTATCCGATCAGCCGACGGCGGCTTCTGCTGGAGGCAGCCAAATGCGCGTTGTCGCTAAAAGCGCTGGGGCTAAAGGCTGGCGACCGGATTGCGATCAATATGCCGAATATTCCGTCACAGATATTCTGGACCGAGGGTGCGAAGCGGGCAGGGATTATCTACACGCCGGTGTTTGGCGGATTTTCAGACAAGACGCTTTCCGACCGAATTCATGACGCCGGAGCGAAAGTGGTGATTACCGCCGATGGCGGGTTTCGGAACGCGCAGATTTTTGCTTTCAAGACGGCCTATACCGACCCGGCACTGGATAATTATGTGCCGGTGGGCGTTGCGCTCGAGATGCTTGAGGCGCGGCTTTCAGAAGGTGACCTGGCCCTTTCGGCCGCTGATGCCGAGGTGATTTTAGGGGCGGTGCGGACGACGCTGGCCGGGGAGGTTACAGTTGAGCGCGGCGATGTGATGCGGGGTGTTGGTCGGGCGCTGGCGGAGCTTGGTAAGGATGGTCGGGTGGATGCGGCAGCGGCGGCGCAGGTGCGGATTGCTGTGGCGGAGGCGCTGGTGGCAACGCCGGCGCGTGTGCAGGCGGTGGTTGTGGCGCGGCATACCGGGCAGCCGGATATCGTTTGGCACGACCGGGATGTTTGGTCGCATGATCTGACAGACGAGGCTTTATCCGAGATTCTGGCCGCTGCGGGCCTGGATAGTTTGTCGGCGCTCGAAGCGCTGGATGATGTAGGGTTTGTAAGGGCGATCTGGGCGGCGGCGCCACCACTGCCGGTGGATGCCGAATATCCGATGTTCTTCATCTACACATCGGGATCGACGGGTAAGCCCAAGGGCGTTGTGCATGTGCATGGCGGCTATGAGGCCGGGATTGCCGAAACGATGAAGGTGGCGTTTGATGCGCGGCCTGGCGATACGATTTATGTCGTTGCTGATCCGGGCTGGATCACCGGGCAAAGCTATATGATCGCGGCACCGTTGCTGACCCGGGTGACGACGGTGGTGGGCGAGGGGTCACCGGTGTTTCCACATGCCGGTCGCTTTGCGGCGATGATCGAGCGGCACGGCGTGACAATCTTCAAGGCCGGGGTGACCTTTCTGAAGGCGATCATGACAGACCCGCAGAATCTGAAGGACTTTGAGGCCTATGATCTGAGCGGGCTGCGGGTGGCGACGTTCTGCGCGGAGCCGACCTCGCCCACGGTACAGGCTTTCGGCATGGCGAATGTGACGCCGAATTACATCAACAGCTATTGGGCAACCGAGCATGGTGGGATTGCCTGGACGCATTTCTATGGGAATGCGGATTTTCCCTTGGCCGCTGATGCGAGGACCTTTCCGCTGCCTTGGATTGTCGGCGATGTCTGGCTTGAGGATGTTGCAGGCAATGGTGATGCTGTGGCGCCATTTGCGCGTACCGCAGGCGGTGTGAAGTGGCGTAGGGCGGCGATGGGCGAGAAGGGCGAGATCGTGATCGCTTCGCCCTACCCTTATCTGGCGCGCACGGTGTGGGGCGATGCTGACAATTTCCGTGTTGAGAATGGGACGGTCGTTGGGGGCTGGAAGGGTGATGCCGACCGCTGGCGCGACAGTTATTGGGCGCGGTGGGATGGTGTCTGGGCCTATACGCAGGGCGATTTTGCCGTTCGCCACGCCGATGAGGGCTTCTCGCTGCACGGGCGTTCGGATGATGTGATCAACGTATCCGGGCATAGGATGGGGACCGAAGAAATCGAGGGCGCGATTTTGCGCGACAAGGCGCTCGATCCGAATTCGCCGTTGGGCAATGTGCTGGTGGTGGGGGCGCCGCACCGGGAGAAGGGGTTGACGCCGATTGCGTTTGTAACGGCAGCACCTGGCCGCGCCCTGACCCGCGATGACTTTCGGCGTTTGTCTGACCTGGTGCGGCAGGAGAAGGGTGCTGTGGCGGTGCCCGGCGATTTTATTGAGGTGACACAGTTTCCGGAAACGCGATCGGGAAAATATGTGCGACGGATGGTGCGGGCCGTTGTCGAAGGGACTGAGCTTGGCGATGTATCGACACTGCGCAATCCGGAGAGTTTGGACGAGCTGAAGCGGGTGGTCGATAGCTGGCAGAACAAGCAGAACCTGTCCTACGATCAGCAGATTTTTGATCGGTATCGCTACTTCCGGGTGCAATATAATGATGTCGCACCGGGCAAGCGCGTGGCGACTGTCTATGTGACCAATCCGCCGGTCAATGCACTCAATGAGCGGGCTATTGATGAGTTGGTGATCGTCGTTGAGCATCTATCGCGTCGGGACGATGTGGTAGCTGTGGTGTTCACTGGCGATGGTACGGCGTCATTTGTGGCAGGTGCCGATATCAGGCAGTTCCTCGACGAGATTCATACGATTGAGGAAGCGCGGGTGCTTCCCAACAATGCGCAGCTGGCGTTTGGCAAGATAGAGGCGATGAACAAGCCGTGCGTGGCAGCGATTCAGGGGGTAGCACTTGGTGGCGGCATGGAGTTTGCGCTCGCCTGCCATTGGCGGGTAGCGGAGCCGCATGCGCGCTTTGGCCAGCCCGAGATCAGGCTACGGCTGCTACCGGGCTATGGCGGTACACAGCGGTTGCCGCGGCTGCTGGCCGACAAGCGCGGCCCGGAAGGGTTACGCGATGCGCTTGACCTGATTTTGGGCGGGCGGAGCATTGACGGATCTGAGGCTCTTGAGATCGGACTGGTGGAGACGCTGGCGGACGGCGCGCATGACGCGCTTGCGCTGGCGCATGCCGTTGTCCGTGAATTTGTGCGGCATGGCGACCAGAGCAAACTGGGGCGGACCTGGGCGGAGCGAGGCAAGGCTGCCAAGAACAGCTGGCAGCATCCGGGCACGGTCGATCTTGATGAAGCACTATCCGACGATTTTGTGCAGCGAATTTTGCGGCAACTCGACTGGGCCGGGCGAGGCAAGGCCGGTGAACGGGCGATCGATGCGATTCGGACTGGCTGGACAGGCGGCGTTGCTGCCGGGCTGGTTCGCGAAGGGCAGCTTTTTGCCGAGGCGGTGGTTGATCCTGAAGGTGGCAAAACAGGAATCCGCGAATTTCTCGACAAGAAATCGCCGCCGCTGCCGGTGCGGCGGAACGGTGTTTACATCGACAGCGAGCATGATGCGAAGGGTCAGCGACTTGAGGCCGCTGGCGACTTGCTGCCGGTTGGCGCTGCGTTCTTTCCGGGCGTGACGGCGATTCCGGGGCATCAGTATGCGTTCGGGATTGCGCGGGATGCAGATACTGGCGCGCCACGGTTTGGCGAGCCAGCGAAGCATGAGCGTGAGTTGATCGTGGCTGTGCCTGAGCCTGAGCCTAATGAGGCGCTGGTGTATTTGCTGACCTCTGAGGTCAACTTCAATGATATCTGGGCGCTGACGGGAATACCTGTGAGCCCGTTTGATAGCCATGAAGAAGATGTGCAGATTACTGGCTCGGGTGGCTTGGCGCTGGTGGCAGCGCTTGGCTCCGAGGCGAGGGCGCAAGGCCGGCTGAAGGTCGGGGATCTTGTCGCGGTGTATTCTGGCACATCGGATCTGTTGTCGCCCATTGCAGGGCGGGACCCGATGTATGCGGATTTTGCCATTCAGGGATATGAATCGAAAACAGGCAGCCATGCGCAGTTTTTGACCGTTCAGGCACCGCAGCTTCATTCGATTCCGGGCGATCTGACTCTGGAGCAGGCTGGGAGCTATATTCTCAACTTAGGCACAATCGTGCGCTGCCTGTTTACGACGCTTGATATTGTTGGCGGCCGGACAATCTTTATCGAAGGCTCGGCGACTGGAACCGGGCTTGATGCGCTGAAGACGGCGAAGGCCAGCGGGCTTAATGTAACGGGTCTGGTATCGAGCCCGGCGCGGGCGGATTTTGTGAAGGCCAAGGGCGCTGTCGGGGCGATCGATCGCACTGATGGCCGGTTCAAGCCTTTGTTCACCAGCGTCCCTGATGGCGGGAAGGCTGATTGGGCGGCGTGGGAAGCTGCGGGGCAACCGATGGTCGATGAGTATAAGCGGCTGAATGATGGTAAATTGGCCGATTATGCGGTGAGCCATGCGGGCGAAACGGCGTTTCCGCGGACGTTCCAGATGCTGGGCGAGGGCGGCGTGCTGTCATTTTATGGTGCGTCATCGGGCTATCATCTGAGCTTCATGGGCAAGCCAGGTGCTGCGTCACCTGAAGCAATGCTCACAAAGGCGGGTGCGCGGGGCGGCGAGGCCGTTTTGATCTTTTACGGGCCGAATTCGAAGGCGCTTGCCGACGCGGTGGGTCTGGAGATGATCGAGGCGGCGCGTGGCATTGGCGCCCGAACTGTGGTGGTGACGACAACAGACGGACAGCGGGAATTCATTCTGTCGCTAGGGTTTGAGGATGCTGTGGCGGGGGTCGTGTCGCTGGAGGCGATCAAGCGGCGTGAGGGAGCGAGTTTCGACTGGCCCGAGACGATGCCGCGATTGCCGGTGGCAAGGGATGATATCGAGTCCTTCCGTGAGGCTGTCCGTGATTTTCAGGACAAGACTCTAAAGCCGTTCGGCGGCGCTGTGGGCAAGCTGTTGCGGTCACCCGACAATCCGCGTGGTAATCCGGATATCATCATGGAGCGCGCCGGTCAGGATACACTGGGGGTGACGACTGCATTGGTGAAGCCTTTTACGGGGCGCGTGGTCTATTGCGAGGATATGACCGGGCAGCGCTATAATTTCTATGCACCGCAAGTTTGGACACGGCAGCGGCGCATCATCATGCCGGGCACGGAGATCAGAGGCACGCATCTTTGCAATGCCTATGAGGTGACGCGGATGAATGATCTTGTGGCGTCCGGGCAGCTTGATGTGACCGAGCCGACGGTAGTGCCCTGGGAAGGACTGCCGGAAGCGCACCAGAGCATGTGGGACAACCGACATTCGGGTGCCACGTATATCGTCAATCATGCGCTGCCGGTGGCGGGTCTACGCAGCAAGGACGAACTGTTTGAAGCTTGGGCGGCTGCATCCGCTGCAGAACAGCCCGCGTCCGGGGGAAATTGAGATGAGCAAGACAGTGACGATACAGCCTGCTTCGATTGAATTAGGCGCGCGCGCCGGTCGGCTGGCGGGCAAGGTGGCCGTGGTAACGGGTGCGGCCGGGAACCTTGGTCAGCAGATCGTGCGGCGCTATCTTGAAGAAGGGGCGACGGTTGTACTGACCGGTCGGGACCGGACGCGGACAGAGGCTGCGCGGGCTGCGGCTCTGGCCGATGTCGGGCTGCCGGACAGCCGGGCTTCGATCGTGGTGATGGACGGGGCGAATGCCGAGAGTGTCCGGGCGGCAATTGCCGACGTCGTGAAGCGGCATGGACGGATCGATGTGTTGGTGAACAACGCTGGTTCTGCGGGGCCGAAGCAGCCGGTGGATAATCTTCCGCTTTCGATAGCCGATCTGGAAGCACTTCAGGCGGCGGGAAGCACTGATACTGAGACGGTCGGCGATGCGGCCCGAAATATCATGGTGGTGGCATGGAATCTCGTCCGTGCCTCAGCCGGCGCTATGGGACCGGGCGGCTCCATCATCAATATTTCGACAATTTTTAGCCGGACCGATTATTATGCGCGGGCCGCTTACACGGTGCCCAAGGCAGCATTGAATGTGCTGTCCCGGCGGTTGGCGGTGGAACTGGGGCCGCGCGGGATAAGGGTCAACCTGCTATTTCCGGGTCCGATTGCATCTGAACGTATCCGCACTGTGTTTGCCGCAATGGACAAATTGCGTGGGGATGATGCGGGATCAACCGCAGCGCACTTCTTCGACAAGATGGCGCTGGCGCGACCGCTTGATGGCGCTGAGCCTGTGAAGACGTTTCCATTGCCGGCGGATATTGCGAATACCTGCGTGTTTTTGGGCTCGGACGAGTCGGCGGCGTTCTCTGGACATGACTTTGAGGTGACACATGGCATGCAGGTGCCTCGGGAAAGCCATGCTGCTTATGTCTCACGGCCAACCATGCGGACGATCGACGGCTCGGGGCTGGGCATATTGGTGTCAGCCGGTAGCCAGGTTGACGATGCGGTGGCGCTCGCGCGTGTTCAGGCTGATTTTGGGGCCGATGTGCTGATCGGTTTTCATTCCGAGGCTGCGGCGGCGGAGGCGCGCGAGCTGATAGGTAAGTCTGCCCGGATCATGGTCGCGCATTTTCCCCGTCATGATCATGTTGCGATGGATGCAGCCTTGGCGGAGTTCAGCGCGGCGCATGAGCCGGTGACGGGTGCGCTGGTGCTGCCCACCCGGCCGGCGGGCTATTTTTCGGGTGATGTGTCGGAAGCAACCGATGCTATGGTTGAACGGTTTGTCGATGATGAGTTGGAAGGCAATATCGCCGTGGCACGCACGCTAAGCCGTTATTGGAAAGCGCATAAGGCGTTGCTCCATGACCCGCGCTTCGTGTTCATCTCTAATGGCGATGATGGGCAGGGAAATCATTATGCGGACCTGCTGCGGGCGGCGCAGGAGGAACTGATCCGGGTTTGGCGCGATGAAAGCGCTGTAGATGTGCAGCATGGGCGGCGGGCTCATCTGGAGTGGGGCAATCAGATTGTTCGCACAACGAATTCAGAGAGCGAGGCATTGGCATTTACGGCCGGGCAGGCAGCGCGAATTGTGCTGAAGCAGCGGCGAATCGAACCGATCAATCTGTTGCTGCCGAAATCGATTGCCGAAGCCACCGGGGCGCGGCGGGCGATAATTGGCGAGGCCGAAAACATTACCGGTCTCCATCGCGGTAAGGTGGCGCTGATCACGGGTGGCTCCGCCGGAATCGGTGGGCAGGTGGCGCGGCTGCTGGCGCTGGCTGGTGCCAAGGTGATGCTGGTGGCGCGACGGGCGAGCGAACTGGACGCTGCGCGCGACCGGATTGTCGGCGAGATGGAGGATATAGGCTTTTCAGGCGTTGAGCGGCGGGTTCGGACTTTGCCGGATGTCGATGTCGCGGATCTGGCCAGCCTGAAGCGGGCGTTCGACGAAACGGTGAAGGCCTTTGGCCGCGTGGACTATCTCATCAACAACGCCGGTATTTCGGGCGCGGAAGAGATGGCGGTCGATATGGGCGTGGATGCGTTCAGGCGGACGCAGATGGCCAATCTGGTATCAAATTATGCCCTGATGCAGATGGCGGTGCCGATGATGAAGCGCCAGGGATCCGGGTATATCCTAAATGTTTCTAGCTATTTTGGTGGTGAGAAGTTCATGGCCGTGAGCTATCCGAACCGCTCTGACTACGCTGTTTCGAAGGCTGGCCAACGCGCCATGGTGGAGAGCCTTGCGCGGCATCTCGGGCCGGAGATTCAGATCAACGCAATTGCGCCCGGGCCGGTAGATGGCGACCGGCTGGCCGGGCTTGGCGGCAAGCCGGGGCTATTTGAACGACGAGGGCGGCTGATCCTTGAGAATAAGCGACTGAACGCGGTTTATGCAGCACTCGTGAAGGCTGTTCGTAGGGGTGAGGCGCTGCCGGCACTGCTCGGGCGGCTGGCTCGCAATGACACTGTGCAGCTAAGCCATGACAAGGCAGTGCCGATGGAGCTGCGCGAACTGGCGCTGGCGTGCGCGCGCGAAGGCGACGAATCCTGCTGTTGGGACCGTTATCTGCTTACGCCTTTGCTGGCGGAAAAGCTGCTGAAACGGCTGGCGCTGGGTGGTTATCTGCTGGGCCAGGCAGACTGGACGGCGCGAGCTGAAAGCGGGGATTGGTTGATGCGCGTGCCGCCGGACGATATTCCATGGCTGCCCGGCGCTCAGATTGCGCGTGAGGCAGGCAAGGTGCGCAACGGCGTGCTTGGGCAGTTGCACCTTGGCAAGATGCCGACCGAAAGCGAAGTGGCGCTGGCGACGGTCTTCTTCCTCGCCGACCGCGCGGTCTCGGGCGAGACGTTTATGCCGTCGGGCGGCTTGAATGTGGAGCGCTCGACGACCGAACGCGAGCTGTTCGGCAGCCCCAAGCCGGAGCGGCTTGAGCGGATGAAGGGCAAGACGGTCTGGCTGATTGGCGAGCATCTAGTTGATTATCTGGCAGCGAGTGCGCGGGCGTTCATTGGCTGCGAAGTGGCGCGAGTTGTAGTGCTAACCGCGACAGCCGAGGGTGGAGCGGCGATTGCGGCGGCTGTTGGCGATGGGCCAGTTGAGGTGCGGGTAATCGGGACGGATATCGAGGATGGAATCGATGCGGCCTTGGGCGAGTTCGGTTGGCCGACAACGGTCGTCTCTACACCGATGCAGCCCCTTCCTGTGGCCTTGTTCGATGGGCCTGATCCGCTATCCGGCGAGGGATTTGCCGAAGTGGTCGAGCATAATCTGACGCAGCACTTCCGCGTGACGCGCAAGGTCAGCCTGTTCGATGGCTGTCAGCTTGTTCTGGTTTCACCTGATGTGCCGATGGGTGAGAAGGGCCCGGCTTTCGCATTGGCGAACTTCGTCAAGACGACTCTGCACGCCTTTACGGCGACAGTGGCAGTTGAGAATGAGCGGCTGGTGCACGATGTGCCGGTCAATCAGATCAATTTGACGCGGCGCGTTCGCTCGGAAGAGCCGCGCAGCGATGCGGAGCATGAGGAAGAAGTGGCGCGGTTTGCGCGTGCGGTTCTGCTGGCCGGTGCGCCGCTGCCCGATGCCGAGGATTCTCGGTACCGGGCGCGGGTTTATCGGGGGCAGGCTATCACGGTATGATGGCTATTTGCTGCTGACCTTGAGCACTCTGCCCGCTTCGTTGTCGGTGAGGAGATATAGCGCGCCGTCTGGACCCTGACGGACATCGCGGATGCGCTCCTTGAGATCGAGGAGCAGGCGCTCCTCGCCGACAATTCTTTCGCCATCGAGCGTGAGGCGGATCAGGGCCTGCGTCCGCAAGCCGCCGATGAACAGACTATCTTTCCAGGCCGGGAACATGCTGCCGGTGTAGAAGGTCATGCCTGATGGCGCGATGATCGGATCCCAATAGTATAGCGGCTGTTCGAGACCCGGCTTGGCGCGGGCGCCATCGAGGATCTGGTTGCCATTATACTCGATACCATAGGCAATAGTTGGCCAGCCATAATCCTTGCCCTTGCGGACGACATTCAGCTCATCGCCGCCCCGGGTACCGTGCTCAACTTCCCACAGCTCGCCGGTGCGCGGATTGAGACTTGCACCCTGAATGTTGCGGTGACCGCGCGACCAGATTTCCGAGCGGGTGCCGGGCGTATTTACATAAGGATTGTCATTGGGGATGCTGCCGTCGCGATTGATGCGAACGACTTTACCGATGAGGCCGTCTGATCGCTGCGCCTGCATGCGACCTTCAGTGATCGAGCGGTCTCCTGTGGTGATGAACAGTGTTTTGTCGCGCGCGAAAACGAGGCGGCCGCCAAAATGCTGGCGCGAGACAAGCGAAGGCGATTGGCTGAAGATGGTTTTGATATCGACAAGGCGCGGTGATGGGCCAGTGACCAGTCGGCCCCTGGCCGCGGCTGTATTATTGGTACCGTTTGGCTGGGGTTCGGAATAGGTCCAGAAGATATAGCCGGTAGTCGCATAGTCCGGATCGACGGCGACATCGAGCAGACCGCCCTGACCGGCGACAGCCATCGCCGGGAGGCCCTCGACAGGGGCAGACAGGCTGCCATCCTTGCTGACAATACGCAGGCGTCCCGGTCGCTCTGTGACGAGCATCTCGCCGCTTGGCAGAAATGCAAGGCCCCATGGATTTTCAAGACCTTTGGCGACAGTGCTGACCTCGAAGGCGACATGAGACGCGCGCTCTGGGGCACGTGTCTGGCCTTGGAATGCAGGCGTTTGGGCAGGGTCATTGGGGGGAGCGGCGTTGAAGGCGGCAAGCTGAGCGGCGATAAGAATGCTGAGCATGAGAATTTCCTGGTGCTGTTAAACGGTTAGAGACGCGTTGGCACGGTCACCCTACGCTATTGCGGCACCATTGGCTCAGGGGCAAGGCATGGCTTTGTGATGACCAGCGGCAGCGCCGTTGTCAGGATGCCATGCAACGCTCAATCGACACCTATATTTACGCGTGAATAGGATTTGCGCCTAATCAGCCGGTCGCCGGTGGCGGTGAGGTTTAGCTTGTTGGATATCCCGGAATATCCTTAAGTGCTGGAAAGCCGGTGATGGCATGTGATGCAAGACGTCCGCTCATTACCGTGCATTCCACACTGCCAACGTTGAGGCCTGTGTAGGTCCAGTCACCGGCGATAATGAGATTGCTGAATCCGGTCTGCCAAGGACGCAGACGGAATTGCGTGCTGGTTGGCGGTGAGGTCACATAGCGCTCTGTTGGATCGATGTTGGCGCGAATGAACTGGCTGTCGATGCGCGCTGTGCCGCTGACGGGCTGCGGACGGGTATCGACGAGCAGATCGAAGTCGAGCGCTTGGGCTGGGCCATTACCGCCGCGCGCGCCATTGGTTGACAGCGGCATCAGGCCGGCGATGGCGGTATTGAGATATTCAATGGCTGTCTGGCGGACCTTGGCCTGCATCCGGGCTGGATAGCCATGATCAACAAACGGGGGCGGCGTGTCATATTCAGCCATGGCATCGCAGAAATACCACAGTGATGCCGGCATGTTGTCCGCAGGCCAATCTTCGATCGGGATGAGGTGGCGAAGCTCGCATTGGCCGCCAAGCGGGGGCCTCCATGTGTCGGTGAGCGGGGTTCCGTGGGGGCCGAAATCGGGGGTCCACCCGAGATCGGTATATGACTTTGACAGCCAGATTTGCAGCGACTGGGTCTGCACACAAGGCAATGCGGTGACCATCGACGACCAGGCGCTTGAGCGCTGCACGAGTTCGCTGGCGACGAAAGGCACTGCACCAAGTGAGAGGGCGAAGACGAGAGTGTCAAAGTCTTCTCCGGCCTTGAGCACCTTGGATGGAAGCTCGGCATCCCAAGCAGTCCACCAAGATTCAAGATCATAACCGCCGGCGCTGAGGGCATCGCCTTGAACAAGTTGCTTGTAGAACGGTGCAGCCGGCCAGGAGGGCAGATCCTTGACGTAAAACAGCGGCTGATAAGGCGGCTTGCCAGGCTTGACGCTGGCCTGCATTGTTATCGCAACACTTTCAACCGCCGTGCCATCGCTGTTCAGCGCAAGGTTATCCACCTTGCTGAAAAACTCGAACTTAACGCCACGCTTGAGGAGGACCTGATACAGTGGTGCGATGATCGTTTCCCCCGTGCCGGCGGCAAATGTGTAGATCGCGTAGCCGCAGAAACCCAAAGCCCGCAAAGACCAGTGAACATAGCAGCCGGCGGCCATGGCCGAGGGCTTTGACGTATCTCCGTGAGGATATTGATAGGCGAGGTTGACTGTGTTGATCGCCATTGGCGAGGAGATTGTCTCGGGCAGGGCGCCGTGCCGTGCCAGCCAATTGGTCCAGTTATCATTGTCGAGATAATCAAAGCCTTTTGTGATGACATCATCGACAAGCGCGCCTTCGATGAGGGTAAATATCCAATCTATGATGGTGATGATCTGGGTGGCGTGCGGATCTGTGCCAAGCGCGAACCGAAGCAGCGAGCGCGCTTCCTTCCAAAGCGCTGACTCGATTCTTTGAAGCAGCGGGTGTTTGCCGCCGATGTCGGCCACGTCATGCGCAAGAGCGGCCAGCGCCTTTTCAACATGGCCGACGACAACGCTGAAGCCGAAATTATGGGAGGGATAGTCTTTATGATGAGCGAGGAGCCCTTCCAGCATGGCAATGACACGCTCGACCAACTCCTCGACAGTCTCCAGTTTGCAGGGAGCGGCAGGGTCGGGGAACAGTCTGTTGAACGGGAAGGTCAGGTCGAAACGGTTGTAGTTGGCGCCGTCTCGCGCATAGAGCTGGACAGTATTGATCCCGAAAAACGCCTTGTCGAAAGTGGAAAGTGGGGTGTTGGGAGCGCGATTTAGTTCAGCATAGACGGCAGCCATCATCGGCATAGTGTTGAAATAGCTGCCGAGGAAGCCGTGGATGCCATGTTCCTGAATCCTGCCGTCCGGGCCGCGCGACGACGCGCATTTGCCTCCAAGTCGCCAGCCAAGGGTGTGGATCGTAACATCGCTCCCGGGGGTGTTGGTGATTTCATAGGCGGCAGACAAGGCAGCAATGCCGCCGCCGAGAATGGCGATGCGCTTGGGTGCGGTCGTAGTCATACATCCCCCTTGATGACTTGCTAGCCCTGCCAACCTGCAAGGCGCAGGGCGCTGAGATAGTTTTCCATATCAACCGTTCTGCTGAACGGATGGCCGATAGTTAGCGCGCGAATGCTATATTTCGGGTGGAGAAGCAGACCCTGGGCGCATGCGCTGCGAGCGGCTTCAACGTTGCCACTGGCAGCCTGACAGGCCGCGACCAGGAAATGCAGGAAGAAATAATCGGGACGGCGTGCGCACGCATCCAGCGCGTGCTCTGCCGCCTCACTGGTGCGGCCAGCGCAAAAGCTGGCGATGGCTTTCGACCGATACCATAGCCAGACGTGCGGATCCGTCGGGCTGAGACGGATGGCTTCTTCGGCAGAAGCAATCGCCTCATCGGTCTCTCCTTGAAACGCAAGCAGGCGGCCGAGCTCCCCACGCACCGGCGCGCTGGTCGGATTGAGTTCAAGCGCAAGCCGTTGTTCGGCTGCGGCCTGCTCTGATTGGCCCATGAAAGACAGCACGATGCCAAGCGCATGATGGGCGCCTGAGTCGCGCGGATCGGCCGCAACAGCCTGCATGGCGTAGTCATAGGCCTGACGCAGCATTTCGAGCACATCGCGCCTTGTGCCGGCCCAGACCTCGCCAAGCTCGGTCATGGCGAGCAGTGCCAAGGTGGCGGCATCGTCGGGCGCCAGCGCCAGCGCTTGGGTTAGCAAATCGGTTGCTGTTGCAAGATCTTCGCGGGTTGCGCGCCAGAAATGATAGCGGCCACGCATTAGCAAATCCCAATGCTGCAGGCCGCGATTGCGTTCAACGGCCAGCTTTTGTTCACGGCCGAGAAGCGCAGGTTCAATTGTCGCAACGATGGATGTCGTGATTTCGTCCTGTACCGAGAAAAGATCGATAAGCGGCCGGTCGTAGCGGCCCGCCCATATTGTCTCATTCTGTTCACCGTCGGTGAGATCGACGGTGACCCGCATTGCGGGACCCATGCGGCGGATCTGACCTCGCACAAGGTATCGTACACCAAGAGTTTCGCACATTCGCGATGTACTGGCATCCTCGGCTGCGTAAGCGAACGAAGATTGACGCGAGGTAACACGCATCATTCTGGACCGGGCCAGCCCACCAATGATGTCATCCGCCATACCTTCGGCAAAATAGGCCTGGTCAGGGTCGCCCGGTTGATGTCGGAAGAGCAATACGGCGATGCTGGGCTTTTCCGACGGCGACCGGGATATGGGCGATATACGTGATGCGGTTTGGATTGACGGCGATTGTTCCAATGCCGCTCGCAAGGCTGGTCCGGGACTTCCGGCACCCTCGCGGGCGAGTGCAAACTCAAAATTGCGGTAGCGCTTGCGGGCTGCGACCAATGCAGACTGAGCGATTTCAATTTCGATAGCGGCGGCCGTTACCGCTTCATCAAGCGGGTCTCTGATTGCCCAGACATCTGCCAGTGCAAGAGCGCCCATCGAATCGCCGCTCTCACGTGCGTCTACAATGCGTCGCAATACTGCGGCCGCAATTCGGGATTCGAGTGCGGCGCGGGTACTTCGCAGCCAATCGTCGAAACTTTCCCCGAATTCCATCCCGGCAAGAAGCGGTTCTGTGCCGATTCTTGTCAGTGCAGAAGCAAGGCTGGAGGGGTCTGATGAAGACAATGCAGTTTCGAGTTTGGCGGAATCATTTTCCAGCCCATTGGGGTCGAGCGCAACCCATTCCCGATCAGTCGTAAGCGCGTTTCCGAGAACCGAACGCAATTCAACTAGGCATTGGCGCAAGCTGGCGCGCGCCTGGGCTTCAGCGCGATCTGGCCAGAAAAGCCCGATCAGACGCTCGCGAGTTGCGCGAGGTGGCGAGCTCAAAGCGACATAGGCAAGCAGGCCGCGCGCACGACGGCTCAGCGGGACGACATCATCGCCGGACAGCAGCATCGGGCTGCCGAACAGACGCAGCGTAACGAAATCAAGCGGGTATAAGGTCAAATGTTGCTCCAAGACCTTGAGTATACACCCGTCACTGCTCCCTGACTTTTGTAAATTCATAGGGCAGAGGGCCGGGTGGGGCAAGGCAAGGCGCGTGCTCTGCAGACGTAAAGATTTTTTCAGATTCCGTTTTTTTCACGGTGAATTCACGCTGGAGCGGCGCTTCGCTTGACGGGGGAGGGCGACAAGGTGGCATCCGAAGAAGGCAACCGCCCGAACCGGTTCACCCCACTCCGGCAAGACGCCGGTCGTGAAATGCTAAAGAGGAATTTCATCATGATCGCTTCAGCTCTCAAGGTATTCGTTCTCGTTCCAATCGCCAGCGTCGCCCTTGCAACTATCTTTGTCGGCGCCGCCACTTCGGCGAACGCCGCTGATTTTCCGGTTATGAAGGTGAGCCATGCCGGACTCGATCTGACGACCAGCGACGGTGTTGCCAAGCTCGACCAGCGTATTCGTCAGACCGCCCGTGCAACCTGCCGGAATGTTTATTCGAATCTCGCTCTCAATGGACAGGAAGCCAGGCTTTGCGTGAGGGACCTGGTCGAGATGGCTCAAATGGGGCGTACGGTAGCGATTGCTCAGGCTGGCGGGACGCGGGAACTGGCGTCGAACTGAATTATCGGCGGGGACATCCTCGCTCGTTTCTCGCCACCATAGTGTCCAGGTTTTAGCCTGGCGCATGTCACCAGCCTCTGAACCGAGTATCGGAACAGGATTTTCAATATGATAGTCTCGGTTCTTAACACTATTGTTTTGGCAGGGGCGGTCTCGCTAGTTCTTGGTGGAGCAGCTTTGAGGACTGACTCCTCGAAATTGCCGAACCAAATTGGTGATATCGTCATGAATGCTAATCAATCAGGCGCAACTGATGAGGCTTGTCGCGGTGCTATGGCAAACGTCGGAATTTTCATGGCGAAAACTCAAGCGTGCATAGATAGCCTCGCAACCCCGGCTCGGGCTGGCAATCAGCAGCAGGAACCCGTCTCGCCCTGATCGCCCGGTACTGGAATTTACCAAAGTGTGATCGTTGCCTCTAGATAGCTGCGTCGCTTAGTAACTCTCCGAGACAAAAAATTGCTGGAGGCTTTCCGCGCAGCGACGGCTCAGAATGAATAGACAATCGTTACCCGGCTCACTTTGTCTGACGTGCGGCGGCCTGCAGGTGGGTTCGACTCGGTGTTTAGCTGATAAGATAGGCGAGCGGTAAGGGCCCCACTTATCTTGGCATTTAGTGACGTAAGCGATTGAAGGCTGTTGTTGCTATTATCATAAAAATAGCTTGCTGATTCAGTGAGAGAGAGGTTCTCATTAACTTGCCACCTGAAGTCGCCGGCGACGCGAGCAGCAAAAGTGTTATCGGACCGGCCGTCTGTGAACTTTGTTTGCCGAAGGGCCGGACCCCCATCGATAGTTGCGAAAACGTTGGGGCCATCAAGGAGCTTGTACCCGAGACCAACTGATTGAGAGAAACGGCTATTGAAACCAGAGAACCTGTCTTTTTCATAGCTGAGGGCGAGCAGGGCGAATAACCTCGGCGTGATATTGTAATTGCCCTGGTAGCCGGCGAGATAGCGTTCGCGGGTCGTGATGCCATCCTGGCGCTGAAAATCTGCAAAGCCCCGCAAGCTGTGCTTCCAGAGTCTGGTCTCCTTGCTGAGATTAATCCCAATCGCGACGCCGCGTGTATTGGTGTTTCCTGAAGACGCGAAGGCCCCGGCCTCACCGGAGCCCGACCAGCCCTGCAGAAAGCTCTGCGAGGCAAGGGCCTCTTCCTTGGTTTTGGCTGCATCGGCATTGATAGCGGCAACGCGGGCATCAATCTCGCTAGCAGAATCGGGGTTAGTGGTTTTAGCGACATCGGCGATGACCGCGAGCTTGGCGGGATCGGCCTTGGCGGCATCTATCATAGCAGCGACTGCGGGCGGAATTGGGGCGGCCAACGAAGGGCTTGCCAGGAGCGCGACCAAAGCGCTGCATATACTGCGCATCTATAATTTCCCCCCAAATTTTGTGAATGAAACCGTTTATGGCCGCATCAGTCAAGACGAGTGGGGGCTGTTTAGGCGATATAATCGGCGCTAGGAAAGATCATTATGAATGCCGATATCGAACCCATCTCACTCAGCTTTGTTGAAAGCGATTTACCGGGTGCCGCTGCTGCGTTTGGTGATGCGTTCGCACGCACCGGCTTTGCTGTGGTGAGCGATCATGGCATTCCCGAGCGTGTCATCGCTCGTGCTCTCGGGGCGACGAAGGCTCTGTTCGCATTGCATGATAGCGCCAAGGCGGCCTATGTTGTGCCAAATGGCGGGGGGCAGCGCGGGATGACGGCATTTGGTGTCGAGACCGCCAAGGGAGCGGTAGCTCGAGACCTCAAGGAGTTTTGGCATGTTGGTCGGGAACTGCCGTCGGGGCACGACTTTGATGATTATATGCCCAGAAATGTCTGGCCTTGGGAATGGCCAGACTTCAAGCCGGCGGTGATTGAATTATACAACGCCCTTGAGACTGCGGGCTCAAAACTTTTGCGGGCGTTGGCTGTTCATTTAGGGCTGGCGCCAGATGCTTTTGCCGATTCCGTGCGGGATGGAAATTCGGTGCTGCGGTTGCTGCACTATCCGCCGCTCAAAGGCGGTGAGGGTGATTCCATTCGCGCTGGCGCGCATCAGGACATTAACGTCATCACGCTGCTATTGGGTGCCGATGAGGCGGGGCTGCAACTGCTGGACAGGCAGGGGCAATGGCGCGACATCGCGGCGCCGCCTGGTAGCCTTGTGTGCAATATTGGCGACATGCTGCAGCGCTTGTCCGGCGGCAGGCTGCCGTCCACAACCCACCGCGTGGTCAATCCAACTCCCGAGCTGGCCGGGGTTGCTCGCTATTCAACGCCATTCTTTTTGCATTTCAGACCTGATTATCTGATTGAAACGATGCCGGGAGGGCGGAGTGACTGGCCGGCGATTACGGCGCATGAGTTTCTTCAGGAGCGGCTTCGTGAGATCAAGCTGTTGTAACTGGCTTGTCATGTTGGTCAGCAATGGGGAAAGCTAAGGGAGATGATGATGCGGGCGATGATCTTGGCGGTGGTGCTTGCGGCGCCGGTATCGGCACAAGTGTTGGATTCACCGATGAAGGGTGATAATTATTGGGCGATCGGTCGTGCGGCGGTTGAGGCACGCATGCAGGTTGTGCATCGGCCAAAGAAGGCGAAGAACGTTATTCTGATGGTCGGTGACGGCATGGGCGTCACGACGGTGAGCGCGGCGCGGATCTTTGCCGCACAGTATCCTGATGACGGAACACCGAGACGAAGCGGGGAAGAGAATTTTCTGGCATTTGAGACGCTCCCGCATCTGGCGCTGGTCAAGACATATAATACCAACGCGCAGGTGCCGGATTCTGCGGGAACCGCGAGCTCGATGAACACGGGCGTAAAGACGCGTATCGGCTACATTAATTTTGGTTCAGGCCAGACAGCCGATGATTGTGGTTCGCCATCGGCATGGCCACGCACGATCGCCGAGTTGGCGAAAGGGCAGGGTATGGCTGTCGGTGTGGTGACGACGACCCGCATAACTCATGCGACGCCAGCGGCAGTGTATGCCCATGTGCCGAACCGTAACTGGGAAGGCGCGGACCGCACATTCCCTGCTGCCGAACGCGGCAAAGGCTGCAAAGACATTGCGACGCAGATGGTGGAATTCGCACCCGGAGGCGGTCTGGATGTTGTTTTGGGCGGGGGCACAAATCAGTTTCTGACCGTGGCCGCCGGCGGGCGACGCGATGATGGCAAGGATATGGTTGCGGCGTGGAAAGTGCGGTTTCCGGGGGGGCGGTTTGTTGGCGATGCTGGGGCCTTCCGCAGGCTGGACGCGGCTGCCGCCGGGCCGGTGCTGGGGCTGTTCACCAAGGACCATATGAGCTTCGAGATAGACCGGGACAAAGCACAGGAGCCCAGCCTGTCCGAAATGGCGGCGTTTGCATTGCAAAAGCTGGAGCGCTCGAAAAAGGGCTATTATCTGATGATCGAGGGCGGTCGGATCGACCATGCCCATCATGCCAGCAATGCCTATCGGGCACTTGCAGAAACGCAGCAGTTTGCACGGGCTGTGGAGACTGTGCTCAAGACTGTGAACCTTGACGAAACGCTGGTTCTGGTGACCGCTGACCATTCTCACACTTTGTCGTTTTCCGGCTATCCCGAGCGGGGCAACGATATCATGGGGTATATCAAAAGTGCGCGGGACGGCGAGGGCAGCGGCCCGGTCAGTCCGGAAGGCTTTGCACTTGACGACCGTGGCCAGCCTATGACGACGCTGACCTATGCCAATGGCCCGTTTGTGGCGCCGCCGCTTTCCCGCCAGCTACCGCCTAACGATCCGAACTTTCTTTCACCCAAGACTTATGGAACGAGCGGGGAGAGCCATGGCGGTGAAGATGTGCCGCTGTATGCCACGGGTGCGCGGGCGCATCTGGTGGGCGGCGTGATCGAACAGAACGTCATTTTCCATGTGATCGCGGAAGCGTTGGGCTGGCGCTGAAAGTCTGGGATTTAGTAATCGGCGCCGAGGAACCACAATCCGTCTGGTGGGGCGTTCAGTGCAAGCGCTGTTCGGTCTCTGGCGTGGAGTGCTGCTTCGAGATCGGCGGGCGTCCATTGCCCTGTGCCGACAAACTTGAGGCACCCGGTCATTGAACGGACCTGATGCTGGAGAAAACTGCGGGCTTCTGCGTGGATGTATATCTCATCACCTGAGCCGATGACATCGAGCCGGTCCAGGGTGCGGATGGGCGAATCCGCCTGGCAGGCAGTGGATCGGAAAGTGGTGAAATCATGCCGACCGAGGAGGCGATTAGCGGCATTTTGCATGGCCTCGGTATCGAGTTTTTGCGCGACCCGCCACGCCAGGCCCCGCGCCCATGTGAGATCGGGCCGGCGGTTAATGATATGGTACCGGTAACGGCGGCGGATACAGTCGAAGCGGGCGTGAAAGCCGGGGGCGGCTTCGCAGGTGAGCACGGCGATCGGCGCGGGGCGGAGACGGGCGTTTAGGGCGCCATGGAGGCGAAAGGGGGCGAGATCACGCGCGATATCGAAATGCGCTGTCATCGCTTCAGCATGAACACCGGCATCGGTGCGACCGGCCGCATGAACTGTGGTGCGCTCACCGGTGATGGCATAGATAGCATCTTCGATCGACTGCTGGATGCTGGGGCCATGGAACTGACGCTGCCACCCCATGAACTGCCGGCCGTCATATTCAACGGTGATCCGAAACCGGTTCATGTGATGCGGGTGCCTGAGGGAATGGGCCAGCCGCGCAGGAGATCTACGGTGTCCATGGCTGGTTTGCCGGCACGCTGGACGCGGGTCGGGCGGATCAGGCCATTTGCGGTGCCGATGGTAAGCTGCTCGTCGATTGTAATGCCGGGTGCGGCAATACCGGGAAGCACCTCTGCTGAAAGGATTTTTAGGCGTTCGCCCAAAAGCTCGGTATAAGCGCCGGGGGCAGGGTTGAAGGCCCGAATGGCGCGATCGACGTGCTTGGCAGATTGTTTGAAATCGAGATGGGCTTCGTGTTTGGCTATCTTCGCGGCGTGGGTAACGCCAGCGTCTGGTTGGGGCGTCGGGGCAGGGCGGCTAGCAAGCGTTTGCAGCAGCAAGCCGGCGCCGATAAAGGCTAGTTCCTGAAACAGATCGCCAGCGGTTTTACAGGCAATGGGGGTTGCCTCCGCGGCAAGCAATGGACCGGTATCAAGGCCGACTTCCATCTGCATTATGGTAACGCCAGTCTCTGAATCGCCGGCGAGGATGGCGCGCTGGATAGGAGCGGCACCCCGCCAGCGAGGCAACAAGGAGGCGTGAATATTGATGCATCCGAGGACCGGGCTGTCGAGGATCATTTGGGGCAATAGCAGACCATAAGCCGCCACGACCGCGACATCGGCAGAATATTGGTCAAACACTGCCTGTTCTTCTGGGCGCTTGAGACTTTGCGGCGTGTGTACGGGGATACCTAGCGCCAATGCGCGCGAATGGACCGGACTGTTTTGCATGAATTTTCCGCGTCCCGCAGGTTTGGGGGCACGGGTATAGACAGCGACAATATCGTGACCTGCTGCATGCAGAGCATCGAGTGCAGGAAGTGCGAAGGCCGGCGTGCCCATGAAAATGATGCGCATGGACAGGGGGCTAGGGGTTTTCGGGTGGTTTGGGAAGAGTGGGGCCGCCCGCTGGACGGCCCCGGCTCAGCTTAGTTACCGAGCGTTGTTACGGAGCGGCGATTTATAGCGTAGCTTGCTTCATCGGCGCCATCAGCTTCCGGGCGTTCCTTGCCGAAAGAAATCGTGGCGATGCGGGCCGTGGCAACGCCTTGGGCTGCCAAGAAGTTCTTGGCAGCCTGAGCGCGCCGGTCTCCCAGAGCGAGGTTGTATTCCCGAGTGCCACGTTCATCGGCATGGCCTTCAACGGTGATACGGACGCTTGGATACTGGCCAAGCCATTGTGCCTGACGGGTCAGAATGCTGCGAGCCGTTTCATCGACCTCATAGCTGTCGTAGGCGAAGCGGATGCGATCAGAGCCGGCCTGGGCGATAAAATCCGCAAGGCTGCCAGGAACAAGACCATTGCTGACCGCAGGATCTGTAACGGTCGCACCGGGGTTCTGAGGCTGGGCGGTCGGGGCTGTTGCCGGCGGCGGTGGTGGCGGCAAATCCTGCTTCTTCGGGGCGCAGGCTGCGACGACAAGAGCCAGTGTGGCGACAGAAATCAAGCTGATATGACGTGTATACATACAATACTCCTTATAAAATTCTATGCGCCAAAATGTTCTGAATGCTCGACAGACAGTTTAACCTTTTGGAATAGCTTCGGCAAGGTCAGTCCAGCAAAGGCGACCATGCCGGATCGGATCCATCGAGCGGGGTTCGCAATTTTCGCTCATTTTGTCCCGAGAGATCGACCGACCAGAGCGAGGGCGGACCACCGCGACCCGAGCGCTGGTACATAATAACCCGGCCGTTAGGTGACCATGTGGCGGCTTCATCCTGATAACCGTTGGTGAGCTGCCGCTCACCCGATCCATCGGGACGGATGACGTTGATCGCGAACCGACCGCCGCCGAAGCGAGTGAAAGCAATGAGATCACCGCGCGGGCTCCAGACGGGCGAAGCGGCGCGGCCGTCTCCGAAGCTGATGCGGCTTTGACCGGTGCCATCGGCGTTCATGACATAGAGCTGCTGGGCTCCTCCTCGGTCGGATTCGAAGACGATTTTGCTGCCGTCCGGAGAATAGCTTGGTGAGGTTTCGATGCCGGGCTGTGAGGTCAGGCGGGTGAGGCGTTTGCTGGCAATATCGAGGGTATAAATGTCGGTATTGCCGCCAACGGCCATCGAAAATACGAGTGACTGACCAGTGGGCGAAAAGCGCGGCGCGAAGCTCATGCCCTGGAATTGTCCGATAGCCTGTTGCTGAGCGGTCCCCAGCTGATAAAGCCAGACTCGAGGTCGATTGCCCTCGAAGCTCATGTAAGTAATTTGCTGCTGCGAAGGACTGAAACGTGGCGTGAGGACGAGGTTTTGGCCCGAGGTGAGAAATCTATGGCCGGCGCCATCCTGATCCATGACCGCGAGACGCTTGATACGTTTTGAACGTGGGCCAGTTTCCGAAATATAGACGATGCGGCTATCGAAATAGCCGCTTTCTCCAGTGAGCCGGCTATAGACAAGATCGGCGCATTTATGGGCTGCACGCCGCCACCCTGCGGCGGTGGTTACAAATCCCTGGCGGGTGAGCTCGTCGCCACCAAAGACATCATAGGCATAGCACGCAAGCGTAATGCCACCATCAGGATTAGCGGTGACGTTGCCGGTAATGAGGGCTTGCGCTGCGACGGTGCGCCATGCCGCGAACTGCGGACGCAGCACATCGGCTGGGGTGACAATGGTCGTGTAAGCGGCAGGCGCAATGGGCCGGAAAAGACCTGATGACCCCAGATCATTCGCGATGACCTCTGCAATACGGACGCCAAGCTCGGCGGTTGTACCGGCGGCGGTGTTCGCCGGGGCACTGGCAGGCATAGCCGGGACGGCGATCGGCATGGGCTGACTGATGCCGCTGTTGATATCGACGCGCAGCTGAGCCGCGGCAGGCGTTACAGCAAGGAGCGCAGTTGCGAAGATGAAGGGGATACGCATGACGGCCTCCAGACACTCAGGTCATTTGTTCAGGATCAAAGTTGATTTCGACCGATTTCCACAGCGGGTAAAGGTCGGCAGGTAATTTAAGCGGTGAACAGCGCAGAACAGCACGGCGGGCGGTTTCGGCAAAGGCACGGGCATAATCTTTGTTTTGACCGGAAACGCCGGTTTGGCTGATAACGCGCGGGCTGCTGGTCACGCTTCCATCGGCGCGATATTCAGCGCCGATGAGGACGGTCATGCGGCGGACGTCTGCACCCCCGATGGGTGGGTTCCAGCAAGGGGCGACTTGAGCGCGAATGGCCTGCGCCAGCGTGGCAGCGGCGCGCGGGTCAATGGCGGCATTCTTGGGCTGGGCGGCCTCGATCGTTTTGGCGAGATCGGAGGTGTTGAGGGACTTGATCTTGGCCTTGGGCAAGGCCTTGTTGATGAGGTTGGACAGTGTTTGTGTGTCGAGCGGTTTGGCTACCGGCTTTTTGGGAGCAGGAGCAGGCTTGGCCTGGGCCTTTGGTTCTGGCTCGGGTTTTGCATCCGGTGCCGGGAGAGCCTCTGGCGTTGGTGCGGGCACAGGCTGAGATTCGGGTGGGGCCTCGGGCGGAGCTGTGGTCTCCTGCGGTGCGGCCTCGATGCTCGGTTCGGGCGGTCGGGTGACGCGTGGTGCATCGGCGATGTCGACAAATTCGACCGGAGTTATCTCGTCTGCGGGCGGAAGCGGCTTGGCGGCCCATGCCCAGCCGATGCTGAGCGCTGCTATGAGGGCTATATGGGCAAGCGTAGCAACGATCAGCGCACGCGCTTCGGGGCCGGATACGTTCAAGCCGGCTGTGGTGGCCGGCTGGGGCAAATGGGCGACACTCAGGCTCATGGGCGGCGGGAAGGGCTGCTTTCGCCGTCTGAAACCAAAGCCACCTTGCGGAATCCGGCGGCAGATACCTCGCCAACGACACGCATGACGGCGCCATAATCGAGGCCCCTGTCGGCGCGCACGTAAATTCGGGCTTCATCGGTTCGGGCTTCGCGAAGGGCTGCTAGTTTGTCGGAGAGGCTGTCAGCAGGGATTTCCAGACTGTCGATAAAGATCCGTCCCTTGTCGTCGAGGCTGAGCTGGATCGGCTTGTCATCCGACTTGAGTGCACCGGCCTTGCTGTCCGGCAGGTCTACGGGCACGCCGGCGACAAGCAGTGGCGCTGTCACCATGAAGATGATGAGCAGCACCAGCATGACATCCACCATCGGCGTAATGTTGATCTCTGCCATGGGGGCACGGCGGCGGCCGCGACCTGAAGGCGTCATCATCGCCATGACTATTTGCTGTCCATGCTGTCGAGTTGACGACCGAGGAGACCCTGGAACTCCTCAGCAAAGGCACCCAGCCGAGCTTCGAGGCGACCAACACCATGGAGCAGGCGGTTATAGCCGATCACAGCGGGAATAGCTGCGAAAAGGCCTATGGCAGTTGCAAACAATGCCTCGGCAATGCCGGGAGCGACGACGGCGAGCGTCGTGTTCTGCGAAGCCGCGATAGCGGTGAAGCTGCGCATGATGCCCCAGACGGTGCCGAACAGGCCCACGAAGGGCGCTACGGCGCCGATAGTGGCCAGGATGTTGAGCTTGTCGCCCAAAGTATCTATTTCCCGGCCGATGCTGACCTGGGTTGTGCTTGCAAGGCGGGCGCGCAAGCCATCACGGTCAAATTTGCCACGGCTGAGGCTGCGACGCCATTCGTTCATGCCCGCGACAAATAGCCGGGCGGAGGGGTGGGGCGCTTTGGTGGCGGGATCGTAAAGTGTGTCAAGGGATTCCGCTTTCCAGAACCATTCTTCGAATTGCGTAGCCTCGCGGTTAATCCGTCGAATAGCACGGGAGCGTTCTGCGATAATGGCCCACGACCAGATTGAAGCCGCAAGCAAACCGAACATCACCAGTTTGACGACGATATCGGCCTGCAGGAACAGTGCCCAAGGACTGATTTCAGCGGCTGTCGAGACAATAGGTTCCATCAGGCGTTTTCGGCTTCATGTTGGAGGGCGAGGAATTGCTGATGCCAAGCCTTTGAAATCCGCCGGGGGCGACCTTCGGGGCAAAGCAGCGCTGCGGTGACTGTTGCCGTGCACAATCTTGCGTCAGGATGAACAACAGTCTGGCTGAGTATCACGGCGGCGGCGCGGATTCGGGTGACGCGGCTCTCAATTATGAGCGCATCATCAAGCCGCGCCGGTCGCTGCCAGGTGATCATCATGTCGGCGACAGCAAAATAGCCGGCGGCGGCAGTCTCCGGCTCGGTGTGTGTGATGCCGATCGTGCGGAGCATTTCCGTGCGCCCCCGCTCGAACCAGCGGAGATAATTTGCGTGATAGACAATGCCCGAGCAGTCTGTGTCTTCATAATAGACCCGTAGAGGCAGTCGGTGGATGCCGCTGGTAAGCTGGCCGGAGGCAGGGAAGTGATTCATCCTCCCTTTGTAGGGGAGGGGTATGAAACTAAAAAGGGCCTCCCGCCGGTTGGCGGAAGGCCCTTTGAAATACTTTGAGGCTCAGCGCTGCTTTTCTTCAGCGATTCGAGCCGATTTCCCGCTGCGGCCACGCAGATAATAGAGCTTGGCACGACGCACGACACCGCGACGGACAACCTCGATGGAGTCAATCGAGGGGGAATAAAGCGGGAAAACGCGTTCCACACCCTCGCCGAAGCTGATCTTTCGGACGGTAAAATTGCTGTTAATGCTGCGGTTGGACCGCGCAATGCACACGCCTTCGTAATTCTGGACGCGGGTGCGCTCGCCTTCAACGACGCGGACACCTACGCGGAGCGTATCTCCGGCTTTAAACTGCGGAATGGCGCGTTTTTCGGTGAGCTTGGCGACTTGCTCGGCTTCGAGTGTCTGGATGAGATTCATCTCATTCCTCCTTGTTTGGTTAATGCGCGCCAGAGGGCGACTGATCCGCGGCGTCGGAATGACGCTGCCAAAGATCCGGCCGCCTTAGCCGTGTGTCCGCTTGGGACCGCTCAAGCCGCCATGCAGCGACCTTAGCGTGATCCCCCGATCGCAACACTTCGGGGATCTCAAGACCTTCCCATAAGGTTGGCCTTGTATAGTGCGGATGCTCGAGAAGGCCGCTTTCGAAGCTTTCTTCCACACCGCTCAAGGGGGCGCCCATTACACCGGGGAGGAGGCGGACGCAAGCATCGAGAAGGACAAGGGCCGCTGTTTCGCCACCGGCGAGTATGTAATCGCCGATCGAGACTTCTTCGATGTCACGCGCTTGGAAAATACGGTCGTCGAAACCTTCAAACCGGCCGCAAAGCAGTGTTACGCCTGGGCCTTTGGCAAGGCTGCGGATGTGGGCTTGGGTGAGGGGGGTGCCGCGCGGGGTGAGAGCTATGGCCGGCGTGTCTGTGCGGGTCGCATCGAAGGCGGCAGCGATAACATCGGCGCGCAGCACCATGCCGGGGCCACCGCCTGCAGGCGTATCATCGACTGTACGATGTCGGTCCACGGCGTGATCGCGAATATTATGGGCATCGAGCGACCAGCGCCCTTCGACGAGCGCGCGACCAGCCAAGGCGTGACCTAGGGGCCCGGGAAACATATCCGGATAAAGGGTGAGAACAGTGGCCGACCAAGGCATCAGGCAAGCCAAAGGGGATCTATGACGAACGTCTCCGCGTTTTCGCTCACAGCATGAGCGATCATCGGGACCATAGCAGTCTTGCCCGAGAGTAGCTCGATATCGAGAATATCACCGGCACCATAGTTTTCGACCGATTTGACGGTACCGAGCATGGTGCCATCGGGTGCGTGAACAGGGCGGCCGATATAATCGACATGGTAGAATTCGCCTTCCTCGAGGAGCGGCAGGCTGGTTCTGGGCACTGTCAGGAGGGTGCCGCGCAGGGCTTCCGCCGCCGTGCGATCCCGGATCTCGGCAAAGCGCGCAATAGCGCCGACCTTTTCGGGACGAATTTCGATCAGCGTGAGCATACCTTCGCCGGCATGAAATACCCTATGGGCTTCCAGGCTTACGAGCGTGGGCGTGAAGAGCTTCAGACGCACGGCGCCGCCGATGCCATGGGCACCGGCGACAGCGGCGAGGGTCACGTCGGTCGACATGGCCCGTTACAATGCGCAGCCCGGGCTCAGGCCTTGGGCTCTTCTTCGGCAGCAGCTTCTTCTGCAGGCACTTCATCAGCAGGCGCTTCATCAGCAGGCGCCTCAGCAACTGCATCTTCCGCTACGGCCTCTTCAGCGGGGGCGATGGCAGCTTCGACAGCGGCCGCAGCTTCAGCCGCAGCAGCTTCTACTGCGGCAGCAGCGGCTTCAGCAGCAGCAACAACTGCGGCGGCGGCGGCTGTAACGGCTTCTTCAGCCTTCTGAGCAGCGAGTTCCAGCCGTTCCTTGGCCTTGGCGCCCGGTTGGGCCTTCTGGGGGTTGTTGCGCGGGGCGCGGGTGCGAACACCAGCTGCATCAAGGAAGCGGGCAACACGGTCAGACGGCTGTGCGCCTACGCTCAGCCAATGGGCGGCACGATCTGCATCGAGCTTGACGCGCTCTGGGGAGTCCTTTGGGAGAACCGGGTTATAGGTGCCAATCTTCTCTATGAACTTCCCGTCGCGGGTGTTGCGACTGTCCGTGACCACGATCCGGTAATAGGGACGCTTCTTCATGCCACCACGAGCGAGACGGATTGCAAGTGCCATTTCAAATGTTTCCTTCAGTTAATTCTAGCGTTTATTGAACTTGTTGCCGCCCAATGGGCCTTTGGGTCCGCCGAGCAGGCCGCCAAGGCCCCCCATCATGCCGCCGGGCGAATTGCCCATCCGGCCGAGCATGGCGGCCATGCCCTTCATACCGCCCATCTTGCGCAGCTTCTTCATGGCATTGGCCATTTCGAGCTGCATCTTGAGGACGCGGTTTACTTCCATCACCGTGGTGCCGGAGCCCTTGGCGATGCGGATCTTGCGCTTGGCGGTGATGATTTCGGGCCTGGACCGCTCCTTTGGTGTCATCGAGCCGATGATGGCTTCCATACGTGCCAGAAGTTTTTCGTCCATCGCGCCCGATGCCATCGCCTGCTTGGCCTGTGCCATGCCGGGCATCATTGAGGCAAGCGCGCCAAGACCGCCCATAGCCTTCATCTGGCGGAGTTGGCTGCGAAGATCATCAAGGTCGAACTGACCCTTGGCGAGCTTGGCGGCCATGGCTTCGGCGTCGGCTTGCTCGACATTAGCTGCCGCGCGCTCAACGAGGCCGACGATATCGCCCATGCCCAGAATGCGCCCGGCAACGCGCTGGGGATCGAACGCTTCGAGCGCATCGAGCTTTTCCCCGGTGCCGGCGAACTTGATGGGTTTGCCAGTGATGGCGCGCATCGACAACGCAGCACCCCCGCGCGCGTCGCCGTCCATGCGGGTGAGGATAACGCCGGTGAGCGGGACTTCGGCTTTGAAAAGGGTTGCAGTGCTGACAGCGTCCTGACCGGTGAGTGCATCGACGATGAGCAGGATTTCGTGAGGCTGGGTCGCGCGGGCGATCTCTGCCATTTCGGCCATGAGGGCGGCATCCACTGACAGGCGGCCGGCGGTATCGAGCAGAACGATATCGAAACCTTGTAGCTTGGCAGATTGGCGCGCCCTCTCTGCGATGGCGACAGGCGGCTGACCGGCGATGATGGGCAGGGTGGCCACACCCGTCTGCTCACCGAGCACGCGCAGCTGCTCTTGGGCTGCGGGACGGGCGACATCGAGCGAGGCCATGAGGACCTTCTTGCCCTGCCTCTCGGTAAGGAACTTCGCAAGCTTGGCGGTGCTGGTCGTCTTGCCCGAGCCCTGCAGGCCGACCATCATCATGACCGCGGGTGGGGTGAGCGGGATGTTCAGCCCTTCATGCTCGGCGCCGAGAAGCTCCACGAGGCAGTCATTGACGATCTTGACGACCTGCTGGCCCGGAGTGACCGAGCGGATGACCTCAGCACCGATGGCGCGTTCGGTGACCTTCTCGACAAAATCCTTGACGACGGGCAGCGCTACATCAGCTTCGAGAAGCGCAATGCGGACCTCCCGCATGGCTGTGCGCACATCGAGTTCGGTCAGCGCGCCGCGACCGCGGAGCTTCTCGAAAACACTGCCAAGACGGTCTGAAAGACTGTCGAACAAATCCAATTCCTCAAACGAACTTTACGCCGGCGGACGAAACCTCGTCGGCCGGCGTGCATCCGTGGACGCGCCTGTTCCCATTGCTGGGTGTATCGGCCTTATGCGGTTTGGGGGGGGAGGTCAAGGAAGGGGCGGTCGGTAAGGGATTCGCTCGCTTGGGTGGTGACGCCGTTGGCTTACTTGCCGCTCGTGACCGCGGGAATCGCTTTCAGATACGCGGCGATGGCTGCGCGGTCTTCCAAGGGAAGCTTGGCCATGTTTTCCTGCACTTCAACCATGGTGCCGCCGACGCTGTCATATTCGGGGGTGAAACCTGTGGCGAGATAGTCAGCGATTTCGGGGGCGGTCCATTTTAGGGCGGCGGGGGTGATGTTGGGGATGCGGCCTTTACCGTCCGGGTTGGCGGCGCCGGCGAGCCATTTTGTGGTGTCGAGTTTGCCGGCACCGTTTTGGGTGCGCGGCGTGTGGCATTGGCCGCAATGGCCGGGGCCTTCGACCAGATATTGGCCGCGGCGGACGGCTTCCGAAGCGTTGGCGGGGAGGGGGGCGATGGGGCCAGGCGTGCCGGCAAAGGCCAGCTTCCACGCGCCTATGCCTAAGCGAATATTATAGGGGAAGCTGAGTTGGTTTTCGGATGCTTTCCCTGCGACGGGGGGAAGGGATTTGAGCCACGCGTAAAGGTCCGCAATGTCGCCTGGGGTCATGTTTGCATAGCTGGTGTAGGGGAAGGCTGGGTAGAGATGGCGCCCCGATTTTCCGATTCCGCGCTGCATTGCGTTGGCGAATTCGGCGAGGGTCCAACCACCAAGGCCATCGATGTGGGGTGAGATGTTGGGGGCATGGAATGTCCCGAACGGGGTTTCAAGCGGGGCGCCGCCGCCGAGTTTGAGGCGATCAGCGCCCTTGGCTTTTGTGGCGGCGTGGCAGGAAGCGCAGCCGCCGGCCCAGAAAATGCGTTCGCCGCGCGCAGAAACACCGCTAGAGTCCGGCGCAATGGCAGTAGCCTCAAGAGGCTTTGGGCGGGTGAGCAACAATGCTGCGCCGCCCGCTAGCAGGATGGCTATAAAAAGGCGGGTTAGCGCCTTCACCGATCAATCCTTCTTGATGCGGAAGCTCTCGTGGCAGCTCTTGCAGTTGGCGGTGACTTTGCCGAACTGCTGGCCGAAGGCGGCTTGCGTGGAAACATCGATCTTCATTGCAGCGCTGGTATCGGCCTGGAACTTGGCGACTGCGGCTTTGAACTCAGCAGGCTTTTCCCAAATGGCGGGCGCAGCTTCGGTCTCAAAACCGGTCTTGGAGTTGGCGGGGAACAGCGCCCCGTATTTATTCGCGACATCGTTCATGCTTATGAAGATAGCCTTGGCTTTGGCGGCATTGAAGGGCGCGGCGCCTTTGAGCATGTCGCCACCAGCCTTAGCGTCCCTGCCGTTGAGCTTCATGAGTGCCTGACGCTGCTCAATCGGACCGCCCTGGGCAAAAGTCGGGACAGTGAAGAGAGTAGCAACAAAAGCGGCGGCGATGAGGCGGGAATGGCGCATGGGAAAACTCCTTTTCAGTCAGTCACGCTCTTTTGACCTGAAATTGCCGGAATTTGCAATGACCTGCTCGATTGTTTCGTCAGAATGCCCGCTATCAGCGACCTGTGATAGCCGTAGCAAAGTCATGGGCTTCAAAGGGGCGAAGATCATCCATCCCCTCACCGATGCCGATGGCGTGTATCGGAAGATGGAACTTCTCCGCCGCCGCTACGATGACGCCGCCGCGAGCGGTGCCATCGAGCTTGGTAATCACCAAACCGGAGATTTTGCCGACCTGTTTGAATACGTCGATCTGTGACAGTGCATTCTGGCCTGTTGTGGCGTCCAGAACGAGCAAAGTATCATGCGGTGCGGCCGGGCTGCGCTTTTGCAGGACGCGGCGGATCTTGCCTAGCTCATCCATCAGTCCGGCCTTGTTTTGAAGGCGCCCTGCAGTGTCGATGATAAGAACATCGGTTCCGGCAGATTGTGCCTTTTCGAGTGCGGTATAGGCCAGGCCGGCAGCGTCAGCGCCTTGCTCGCCGCTTACGACGGGAACACCGATACGCTCAGCCCATATCCCAAGCTGCGCGATAGCGGCAGCGCGGAACGTATCGCCGGCCGCGAGCATGACCGTATAGTCCTGTTCGGTGAAGCGGCGAGCAAGCTTTGCGATGGTTGTTGTCTTGCCAACGCCGTTCACCCCGACCACCAGGATTACATGGGGCCGTGGGAAGGCTGTGATGGTGAGGGGTTTGGCATAAGGCGCCAAAACACCAGTGATTTCCTCGGCCACAGCGGCCTTTAGCCCAGCCTCATCGATGCCGCGCTCGAAGCGAGGGCCTTCGAGCTTGCTTCGAATGCGGGCCGCAACGGCTGGCCCCAGATCAGCGGCGATCAGAGCTTCTTCAATTGCGTCCAGCCGCGCTTCGTCCAGTGGCATGGTGCCGCTGGCCAGGCCGGCCAGATTGTCGGCAAGTTTGGACGTGGTGCGGCTGAGGCCGGACTTGAGACGATCCAGCCAGCTCATGCGAAGGATTCCAGATTCAGGGTGCCTCGGAATGCCATCACAGCTGGTCCGGCGAGATGGAGGTGTCCCCGGTCGTCGCGCCGAACCTGAACATCTCCGCCGGGCATGGAGACGGTGACCAGCGGTCCGAGGCGACCGCGTTTTTGGAGGGCGGCCACAGCAGCGACGGCGCCAGTTCCGCAGGCTCGGGTGAGCCCTGCGCCGCGTTCCCACACTCGCAATGTGATGTGATTTTCAGCGTTCACACGGGCGACACCGACGTTGACTCCTTCGGGAAACAGGGGGTCGGTTTCGATACGCGGGCCAAGCGATTCCAAGTCGATACTGGCCGGATCGCCGACTTCGAATACGATGTGCGGGTTGCCTATACTCAGTGCTGCGGGATCCGAGAGATCATCCCAACTCACCGGCAAGTGCAGTGTATCCACCGGGAACGCGATAGGGATTTCATCCCATGAGAATCGTGGCGGACCAAACTCGATTTCGGCGTAAGAGCCGGTAGCGACGCTGGTGAGCATGCCACCTGCGGTCTCGATCGTTGCTTCGCCGCCGAGGTGAACCGCCAAAGCGCGGCTGCCGTTTCCGCACGACTGGACTTCGCCACCGTCGGAGTTCCAGAAGCGGGCGCGGACGGTGGCAATTTCGCTCGTTTCGAGGAGGATGAGTTGGTCGAAGCCGACGCCTGTCCGACGGTCGGCAAGGTTGCGGACTTGCTGGCCAGTGAGCATTATCGGACTTTGACGGGCGTCTAACAGCATGAAATCATTGCCGAGGCCGTGCATCTTCACGAAGTCGGTCATGGATATAGAAGGCCTGTGGTCCAGCCTTCGGTCGCCCGGGTGAAGACTTCGCGCTCGTGCAGGCGGCCGTCCCTGTCTTGCCAGAACTCGATTTGCTCTGGGATTATGCGCCAACCTGACCAATGGGGAGGGCGAGGAATATCAGTGGGGTAGCGCGTGAGGGCTGCTTCGAGGCGGGTTTCGAATGCCTCGCGGTTGGACAGGGGCTGTGATTGCAGACTGGCCCAGGCACCGGCCTGGGAGAGGCGGGGGCGGGTAGCGAAATAGGCATCGGCCTCGACATCGCTGACTTGTTCCACCGGGCCCTCGATGCGGATCTGGCGGGCTTGCGTCTTCCAGTGGAAGGCGAGGCTGGCATGGGCGTTGGCTTTGATCTCGCGGCTCTTGCGGCCTTCGAGATTGGTATAGATGACAAAGCCGCGCTCATCCCAGGCTTTGAGGAGGACGATGCGGACGCTGGGTCGGCCGTTGGCAGTAGCGGTAGCGAGGGCTACCGCATTGGGATCATTAGGCTCTGTGGCCTCGGCGGCAGCGAGCCATTCGGCAAAGCGGGGGAATGGGGTTTGCATCCCTTCCCGTTAGCGGCATCGATCAGGCAGCGCAATTGATGCAGCGGGTGGCATCGGGCTGCACGGCGAGGCGGGCGGGCGCGATGCCGGCGCCGCAATTATCGCAGGTGCCGTATGTGCCGGCATCGATGCGATGCAGGGCGGCGCGGACTTGTTCGGCTTCGGCCTTGTGGACGCTTTCAAGCGCTTCGTTGGTGCCGAGATCTTCAAGATCATTGGCTTGATCGCTGAATTTGGGGCTGAGCGGTTGGGTGGTCTCACTGTCCAGCCGGGTGATTTCGGCTTCGAGCTCGGCGAGGCGGGCTTGCAGCTGGGCCTTGAGGGTATCGGTGGTCATGTCTTGAGTCTTTCCTGTTGGTTGATGGAGTATGCCCTGATTGGCGGCAGTGTGCCATGATGCTGATTAAAGGCTTGGGGAGCGGGTGATGATGATTTCACGGCGGGCGGTGATGGCGGGATCGGCTATCGGGGGGGCTTTGGGGCTGGCTGGGCCGGCTTTGGGGCAGGCGAAGACGGGGACTCGGCTGATCCTGCTGGGAACAGCGGGAGGGCCGACGCCGAAGCCCAATCGCTCGCAGCCAGCACAGGTGATCGTGGTGGACGGGGTATCCTATGTGATCGACTGCGGCAATGGCGTGGCGCGGCAGATGGTCTTGGCGGGTGTGCCGCTGCGGAGCTTACGTGCTGTTTTTATTACGCATATGCACTCGGATCATGCGGCCGATCTGGGCAATTTGCAGTGGCTGGCGTGGGCGGACAATCTGACGACGGTGGTGGACAGCTATGGGCCGCCGCCGCTCAAGGCCATGCTGGCACGGTTTCTTGATTTTGCGCGGACAGACATTGATATTCGGGTGGCGGATGAGGGGCGGCGGCCGCTGGATGGGCTGATGCGGGGGCATGAGATTTCGGCGGCCGGGCTGGTGATGCAGGATGAGCGGGTGCGGGTGACGGCGGCGCTGGTGAACCACCCGCCGCTGGTGCCGAGTTTTGCCTATCGCTTTGATACGGCTGATAGATCCATTGTGATTTCGGGTGATACTGCGCCGTCTGAGGGCCTTGTGATGCTGGCCAAGGGGGCGGATGTGCTGGTGCATGAGGTGATGATGGAGAGCGCCATCGATGGGCTGATCCGCAATGCGCCGGACGCGACGACGCTGAAGAAGCATCTGCTGGAGAGCCATTCGACGTGCGAGCAGGTGGGGAGGGCGGCGACGGCGGCGGGGGTGAAGACGCTGGTGCTCTCCCACTTCGTGCCCGGCGGGGCGCCGTTCATTACCGATGAGGCATGGGCGGCGGCGGTGCGGCCTTATTTTGCCGGTGAAATTGTGGTGGGGCGGGACCTGCTTGCGGTGTAATTTGGGTGGGTTTTGAGTGGGTTTTGAGTGGGTTTCGGGTGGGTTTGGAAGGTTAGGAAGGTTAGTCCGGCGGGGTGGATTCTGAGGGGGTTACGAGTTTTGGCGCGTGGTGACGGGCGGGGAAATCGAAGGGGGTGAGGTCTTCGCCTTCGAGGCCGGGGGCATCGGGGAGGGCTTCGGCCTGCATGGCGAGGCCGGTGAGCTCGGCGGTTTCGAAATCCTGTGGTGTGGGGAAGCTGCGGCGGGCGGACCAGGCGCGCAGGCGGCGCTGTCGCTCGTGACGTTCGAGCATGTAGATAAGCAGGCGATCGGAGCAGGGGCGGACACGGGCTTCGGCCTCGATGCCGTGTTTATAGCGGCTTTCGCGCTCGCCATTGAGGACGCGGCTGAGGGCGAGTTGTTCGATCATCGCACTGGCCTGCTCGACCGCCCGGTCCCATGCTTCGCGGAACTCGGTAGCGTCTGGATGCCGGCGGAGCCTGTAGGCGGTCTGCACGGTCATCCCCACCCCTTGCGCGGCGGCGGAGACGGAGCCTGTATCGGCGAGCAGCATGATGAACTCATGCTGGCGGGCGGGGGTCCAGCCATCATGACGCGCGCGGAACTGTACTGGCGCGAAGGGGAGGGGGGCGAAGGGATCATGTTCGTTCATTAGTAAAACATAACCCATTTGGTTTATAAATACAAGATGGTGTGCCTTGAGAAATGATGGGACCGACGCTGGCCCACGCCTGAGCGAGCAAGCCCGTGTTGTAATGACATTGTCATTCAAACGGCATGAGAACGTCATTTTCCGCCGTTAGGGCAAACTTATGGCAGTGATTGGTCTGCGCTATGGGGTATTTCATGACGATCAAGACGCTTGGATTGAGTGTTTCTGCATTGGCTATTGCGATGTCTGCACCGGTATTGGCGCAGGTGGCGGCACCGGTTGGGGCCAGTGATGACGCTGGTGTTGATGAAATTGTGGTTACGGGGTTTCGCAAGAGCGAGATTGAATCCGTCGCGGCGAAGCGCAATGCCTTCATCGTGTCCGACGTGATCGTGTCAGACGATATCGGGCGGTTGCCGGATCAAAATACGGCGGCTGCGTTGCGGCGAATCCCGGGGGTTTCGGTGCAGAATGACCAGAATGAGCCGCGCTTTCCGTCCATCCGTGGTTTGCCGCCGACATATAACCGCACTCAGGTGAACGGCGCGATTGTGGCGACGGGGGACAATGGCGGGTCGAGGACCGTGCCGCTGGACACGGTTCCATCGACATTTGCGCAACGGCTTGAGGTGTTCAAAACGATCACGCCGGAGATGGACCCGAATGCAGTGGGCGGGATCATCAATATCGTCACCAAAAGTGCGTTCAGCGAAAGCGGCGCTTTTTTCAATGCGACGGCAGCGGCGAGCATTCCCGAACAGGCGGGTGATGTGGCCAGCGACAAGACATCCTGGCGCGCCAATGCTCAGGGCGGCACACGCTTTGGCCCCGATGGGCAGTTCGGGATTGTGGGCTCGGTGAACTATTCGATCCGCGACTATGACATTACGCAATTCGAGAATGCCAACCCTTCGTTTCGGGAATATACGGCGGCCGGCGCGCCGGTGAACCTGGGGGCGGGCAATGGCATTCCAGTGCCGATCATGGAGCGGCTGTTCCTCTACAATAATGTGCGCGAACGGTCGGGCGGTGCACTAGGTCTGGAGTGGCAGGCTAACCCCGACCTCTATATGCGCGTGTTCGGGACCTATAATCGCTTCAAGGATGCAGAAACCCGGCAGGAAAACCGGGTGGAGCAGACTGGCAATGTGACCAACCAGACGCCGACGACGGGCACATTTTTGACTGGCCGCCAGCGGGTGGGGCTGAACCTGCCGATCAACAGCCAGAAGATCTGGAACGGCCAATATAATCTGCGTTGGGATGCGGGGGACAATCTGCGGCTTGATGTCGATGCGATTTACTCGGGCGCGGAAGGGCGCGAGATCGGGCGCGGCGAGACGTTTCAATCGGGCGCGAACACCGCTTTTGGTTTCAATTATGACGCGTCCAGGTTCTTTTTCGACTTCAACCCGATTATGCCGGCCAATGTTTCTAACCCCGCGCTTCACCCTTTTTTGAACCGCACCGAGAGCCTGAACATAACGCGCCAGGACATTTATGAGGGGCGGGCGAACCTGACCTATAGTGGCGAGGCGGGCAGCTTTGATTATAAGCTGAAGGCCGGCGGGATTTATCGGCGGACCGACCATAACCAGAATCAGGATAATACGACATTCACGCTGCGCGCCGGATCGGGGGTAACCTATACATTGGCCAATGCTGTTGGCTTTAGCACTCTGCCGGTAGTGGGTGGCAAGGTCTTTGATCTCACGGTCGATCCGCAGGCGGCGCTGGCTTTTTTTGAGGGCAACCGCGCCGCGTTCAATGCGGCTGTGAACAATGTGAACGGTGACTTCACGGTGCGCGAGACGGTGTATGGCGGCTTTGTTCAGGGGGAAGTGACCGCCGGCGACCTGCAGATTCTGGGTGGTGTGCGTTATGAGCGGACCAATGTAGACACCAATTCGGTGCGGGTGACGGGCGGGGTTGCGGCGCCATCGAGTGCTAGCGGCGGCTTTGGCAATTTTCTACCCAGTGTGCATCTGCGGTGGAATGCGGCACCGGACTTTGTGGTGCGGGCGGCGTGGACGAACACGATTGGCCGGGCGAACTTTGGCGATGTGACGGCGCGCGAGACGCTTGACCTGATTACGGGCGCTATCCCGACGCTGAGTCGGGGCAACCCCGATCTGAAGCCTCGGCGATCGATGGGGCTGGACCTTTCGGCTGAATATTATTCGGGCAATGGCGGGCTGGTTTCGCTGGGTTTGTTCTACAAGGACATCAAGGACGAGATTTACACGCAGACGGATATTCGGACGATTGATCTGGGGCTGGGGCGTGGTGCTGAACTGGTGCAGATTTCGACGCCCGATAATGCGCAATCGGCGACCTTGTTTGGCGTCGAGGCGGCGGTGCAGCAATCGTTCACGTTTTTGCCACAGCCGTTCGATGGGCTCGGGGTCAATTTAAATGGTACCTATGTTAAGAGCAAACTTGATGTGCTGACCGATGCCGGGCCGCGGCGGCTGGGCTTCTTTTTGCAGCCGGAATGGGCAGCGAATGCTACGCTGTTTTATGAAAAGGGCGCTTTCGAGGGCCGGGTGGCATATAACTATACCGGCACTTTTCTGGAGACAGTGAACCAGTCGATACCTGGGGCTGACCAGTTCTGGCGGTGGCGCGGTACGCTCGATGCTCAGCTGCGCTTCCGGGCGACGCCTAACTTCGAGGTGTTTGTGGAGGCAGAGAATTTGACCAATTCGGGACGAATCGAGCTGACAGGGCCGAACCGGGATTTGCTGCAGGAAGCGGCGCGCTTTGGCCGGGTGTTCAGCTTTGGCGTATCGGTGGTGATGTGAGGCGCGCTGCTTTACTCCTGGGGCTTCTGGCCTCGGCGGCGGGAGCGCAGCCCGCAGCGATTTCTCAGCCCACACCTGCTTTACAGCCTGTGCCAAGTGTCCTGCCGGAAGCCAAGGTAATTCGGCGGTGGAATGCGCCTGAGGCGCGGCAGGGTGTGGCGGTGGATGCCACGCATTTTTACGCTGTGGTGAACAGCCGGATTGGCAAGTATCGCAAGTCTGATGGTATGAAAACGGGGGAATGGGTCGGGGACCGCAAGGTGATCCGGCATTTGAACTCGTGCGTGATCGAGGCGGCGGAGCTGGTGTGTGCGAACTCCAATTTTCCGCTGACGCCGATGGCAAGCTCGGTGGAGATTTTTGACCCGCAGACGATGAAGCACAAGCGCTCGGTGTCGCTGGGGGTGCGCGATGGATCACTGACCTGGGTAGAGCGGCATGACGGCCGCTGGTGGGCGGGGTTTGCCAATTATGATGGCAAGAACAGTTATTTGGGGCGCACGCACCGGGACACTAAAATTGTGCTTTTTGATGAGGCGTGGCGCGAAGTGGGTGGCTATGCGCTGCCAGATTCGGTTTTGGAGCGATTTCCGCCGGACAGCAATTCGGGCGGTAGTTTTGGGCCGGACGGGCTGCTTTACATGACGGGGCATGATGCCGCCGAACTGTATGTTCTGCGGGTGCCGGCGCTGGGGCCGGTGATGGAGCATGTGGCGACGGTGCCGGCGCCGCTGGAGGGGCAGGCCTGGGCCTGGGACCGGCGCGAAGGGCGGGTAATTTATGGGATCACGCGCAAGGCTGGGGAAGTGGTGGTGATGAGGGTGCCGGTGGTGGCGCCTTGAGGGCACGTCGGGCTGCTATTTTTTGAGCAGGGGGGCCAGGTATTTCGCGGTCCAGCTTTCTTTGATTTTAATGATTTGTTCAGGGGTGCCCTGGGCGACGATTTCGCCGCCGTTTGTGCCGCCGCCGGGCCCGAGATCGAGGACCCAGTCCGCTGTCTTGATGACATCAAGGTTGTGTTCGATGACGACCACGGTATTCCCCTGATCCACCAGAGTGTGCAGCACTTCGAGCAGCTTCTTTACATCCTCGAAGTGCAGGCCCGTGGTTGGCTCATCGAGGATATACAGGGTCTGGCCTGTGCTGCGGCGCGCGAGTTCCTTGGCCAGCTTCACGCGTTGGGCTTCGCCGCCTGAGAGCGTGGTGGCCTGCTGGCCGACTTTTATGTAGCCCAGGCCGACTTCGGCGAGCATGGCCATTTTATCGCGGATGGGGGGGACGGCTTTGAAGAAATCGAGGCTGTCTTCGATGGTCATGTCCAGCACGTCGGCGATGGATTTGCCTTTGAACTTCACTTGCAGGGTTTCGCGATTGTATCGCGCGCCGTGGCAGACGTCGCATTCGACATAGACATCGGGGAGGAAGTGCATCTCGATCTTGATGAGGCCATCGCCGGTGCAGGCTTCGCAGCGGCCGCCTTTGACGTTGAAGCTGAAGCGGCCGGGCTTATAGCCGCGGGCCTGGCTTTCGGGGAGGCCGGCGAACCAATCGCGGATGTTGGTGAAGGCGCCGGTGTATGTGGCCGGGTTTGAGCGCGGGGTGCGGCCGATGGGGGACTGGTCGATATCGATGACCTTGTCACAATGCTCAAGCCCGGTGATCTTGTCATAGGGGGCGGTGACGAGGCGGGCGCCGTTGAGCTCGCGGGCGGCGGCGGCGTAGAGCGTGTCGATGGTGAAGCTGCTCTTGCCGGAGCCTGAGACGCCGGTGATGCAGGTGAAGGTGCCTAGGGGCAAGCTGGCGGTGATATTCTGGAGATTGTTGCCGCGCGCCCCATGGACGGTGATTTTTTTGCCATTGCCCTTGCGGCGCTTGGCGGGGACGTCGATCTTGCGGCGGCCGGAGAGATAATCGGCGGTGATGCTGCCCTTGGTGGCGAGGATATCTTCAAGGCTGCCTTGGGCGACGACTTCACCGCCATGGACGCCGGCACCTGGCCCCATGTCGACGATATAATCGGCGAGGCGGATAGCGTCTTCATCATGCTCGACGACGATGACGGTGTTCCCGAGATCACGCAGGCGGCGGAGGGTTTCGAGCAGGCGGTCATTGTCGCGCTGGTGGAGGCCGATGCTGGGCTCATCGAGGACATAGAGCACGCCGGACAGGCCGGAGCCGATCTGGCTGGCGAGGCGGATGCGCTGGCTCTCCCCGCCGCTGAGCGTGCCGGACTTGCGATCGAGATGGAGATAATCGAGGCCGACATTATGGAGGAAGCCGAGGCGCTCGACGATCTCCTTGAGAATACTGCTGCCGATGGTGCGCTGCTTGGGGGTGAGCTTTTCGGCGAGGGACTGTGCCCAGAGGAGCGCTTCACCGACGGGGCGGCGGACGGCTGTGGCGATGGTCTCGTGCGCGATCTTGACGCTGAGGGCTTCGGGGCGGAGGCGATCACCGTGGCAGACTTCGCAGGGTGCGGCGGACTGATAGCGGCTGAGCTCCTCGCGCATCCATGCGCTTTCGGTGCTGGCGAGGCGCTTTTCGAGATTGGCAATGACGCCTTCGAAGGGCTTCATGACTTCATAGGCTTTGCGGCCGTCTTCGAAGCGGAGCGCGATCGGGTGGCCGGCGGTGCCGTTGAGGACGGCGTGCTGGGCCTGGGGGGTGAGATCCTGCCATTTGGTCTTGAGGGTGAAATTGAAAGCGCGGCCGATGCTGGCGAGCACCTGCTGGTAATAGGGCGAGGGGGGCTGGGACTTGGCCCAGGGCATGACGGCGCCCTTTTCAAGGGTGAGGGCGTGGTTGGGGACGATGAGATCGGGATCGAAGATGGCTTTCTCGCCGAGGCCGTCGCAGGCGGGGCATGCGCCCTGGGGGGCGTTGAAGCTGAACAGGCGGGGCTCAATCTCGGCGATGGTGAAGCCGCTGACGGGGCAGGCGAATTTTTCTGAAAACAGCGTGCGGGTATGGGGTTCATCGGCGGCTTCGATGATGGCGAGGCCTGAGGCGAGCTTGAGAGCGGTCTCAAAACTTTCGGCGAGGCGGGATTCGAGGCCGGGCTTGATGACGAGGCGATCGACAACGACGTCGATACTGTGCTTGAATTTCTTGTCGAGGGCGGGGGCGTCTTCGATATCGTGGAAATTGCCGTCGATCTTGACGCGGGTGAAACCGTCTTTCTGGAGCTGGGCGAGCTCTTTTTTATACTCGCCCTTACGGTCCTGAATGATCGGGGCGAGGAGGAAGAGGCGGCTGCCTTCGGGCATTTCCATGACACGATCAACCATCTGGCTGACGGTTTGCGCTGTGATGGGGAGGCCTGTGGTGGGGCTATAAGGGATGCCGACGCGGGCCCAGAGAAGGCGCATGTAATCATAGATTTCGGTGACGGTGGCGACGGTAGAACGCGGGTTTTTACTGGTGGTTTTCTGCTCGATGCTGATGGCGGGGGAGAGCCCCTCTATGTGATCGACATCGGGCTTTTGCATCATTTCGAGGAACTGGCGGGCGTAGGCGCTCAGGCTTTCGACATAGCGGCGCTGGCCTTCGGCATAGATGGTGTCGAACGCGAGGCTGCTCTTGCCGCTGCCGGACAGGCCGGTGATGACGGTGAGGCTGTTTTTGGGGAGATCGACGTCGACGCCCTTGAGATTATGTTCGCGGGCGCCGCGTACCTGGATGTGACTGAGCATGCGCTCGTGTTCCATATTTGTTCAGGGACGGCAAGATGCGATGAGGGTGCCGCGACACAAACAACCGCAGCACGGCCTGAGCTGTGCTGCGGTTTTTCGGATTGGCCCGGATCAGCGTGTTCGGTAGCGGGCTTCGAGCAGGGTGCCGGTGAGCAGGGCGGCTAGCACTGGCCATGCCCAGAAGCCCTGTGCATTGGCATAGGCGGGCGGCCAGATGTCTGCCTCGACATAGGTTGCGAGATGGATCATCGTGCCGATGACATGGAAGCCGGCAGCCCAAAGCGGCCAATAGCGGTCCGAGCGTAGCGCCAGAACGAAGAGGAAGGCGAGCAGGCCGACATCGATGCCCAAAACGCCGGACTCGGTGTGCGCATAACCACTGGCCATGGCAATCGGCGAGAGCAGGGCGGCGGCGAGCATGGCGCCGGCTGCGAGCCGCTCATCGAGACGGCCCTTCACCATTGCAAAGCCGCATGTGCCGAACAGCAGGGCTAGAAATAATGTGGTGATCATGAAGCTACTATCCCACAAGTGTCAGGTTTGGACGGTGTTGCCGGGATGGCACTCGCTCACCCGGCAACGTTGATACGTCCTCGCCTGGCAATTGGTGCAGTCAAGCTGCGCGTTCTTCGGGCAAATCATTGTTGGTGACGGCGCGGATCTGCGAACCGCGGGTCATCATTTCTTTGGTCAGGCTGCCGAAAGCGACGGCGCCGAGGCCGATCTGTTTCTGGGCGACAGCAAGCGCTTCATGAGTGGCGCAAATTCCGGTGCGTGCTTCCATCAAGCTCGTGCAGGTCTGGGCGGCCTTGATGAGAGCGTCATGGCCGATCATTGGTGCCAGATTGGCATCCATACGGGCCTTGGGCATGGCAGCTGTCAGCTGGGCGACGGCGGCGATGGCGGCATCAATGGCTGCTTCGGCAGCGAACAGCTGATCGGCGACGGTTTCAGCGGCGAGGCGACGTTCCTTGAGCATGGCACAGTCCTTTCCAGCTCCGGGGAATGCCCGGAGTGAGGTTGACGGTCGGACGACCGTCGTCCGACTGTGGTTAGATCAGGCTTTTCAGCGATTGCAGCGCAGAAAGAATGGCGCCGAAGCTGAGAGCTGAACCGATGGCTATCCCGGCGATCCAGGCGAGACGGACAGGCACCGAAAGGGTGTTGCGCGCTCCCCAGGGCAGCGAGTCTGCGAGTGGTCGGGCACCTGAACCATGGTCAGTGGTTCCAGCGCCCGACCGACTGCCGAGCATCGCTGCTTCGCTAGGCATCAATGCATCAATCGTGCGGGGAGGGCCGCTGACCGATGGATCGAAGGTCGATTTGAGCGGCTGGTGCGTATCTGTCCGGATTGGGTCTAACCCGGTTTCAACATCACCGGCTGCTGAAGCCGATGACCCGAAAATGGCAGAATCGACGCCTGTGGCCATATCCGGAGAGCCGTATATCAACGGTTGATATGCCTCCGGGTCCGCCTCGGGCGGCAACGCCGGCAGCACATCGGGGCCATGCTCATCCTGCATCAAGACGCGGGCGGCATCGATACGGGTGGTCACGCCCAGCACCTTCATGGCGGTGCGCAGGCGCATGTCCACAGTGTGTGGCGACACGCCGAGGCGGCGTGCAATATCCTTCGATGTCAGGTGATTATAGACAAGACGCAGACAATCTCGCTGACCATTGGTCAGATGCGAAACAAGGGTGCCGGGGATTGAGGCGCGGGTCTGGGGAGGGGTCTGCCGAGGCGTTTTCGGGCTATCCATATGGGCGTGAAAAGGGGAGCGCGTAAAAGCGCTCAACCCGTCTTCTCCATCTTCGCATACGACCAGACTCATTGTAGGAGCGCCTTGTGGTTGACCCGTACCGCATAACACACCGCTCCCCTTCTTCGCTGAACCAGCTGGTAAATGCAAGTTTACAACGCATGTGAATCATCGCTGCGTCGATTAATACATCGATATCGGTTACGATTCGGGCTGAAACCAGCGGCGAAGCGCCTGAAATATGCGGTGAGTGTTGCTAAATGAGCGCGAAAAAGCTGTTCTCTGGGCCGTCCCACGTCACCCTGGCCTTTGGGATGCCCCGTTCTTTGGGAAGCCCCGTTCTTTGGGATGCCCTGTCCTTTGGGATGCTCTGTCCTGGAGCATTGGCTTATTGGAATGGGGGGTCATGGCGGATTAAGGTAAGTGCGACTAGGGTTGAAGCCGTGTTGACATGAGTATTGCCGCATGAGTTTTTTGCAGGGGGCGGATTCAAAGCCGCAGCTGGTGGCCCCTAAACACCCGGATACTGATGAGCCGGGTTCTGACGGACCTATGGTAACGATGATGACGCCTGAGGCTGTGAAAAAGCCATGGGGCCGGGTTTCGCTGAAAGGCCGCCCGCTGGACTGGAGCTGTGGCCTCGATTTTTCGGAGGCGGTGGGCGAGATCCATCATCGGCTCCCTGAAGCGTTGCCGTCTGACGCTTTGCCGGCTGGAACCTGGGCTGGCGGTGATGCGCTTTTGGTGAAAACGCTGTTTACAGCCGAGATGCTGAGTGTGCAGGTCCACCCTGATGCGGCGCGGGCAAAGGCGCTGGGCATGGCGCGCGGCAAGGATGAAGCCTGGCTGGTTCTGGATGCCGACCCCGGCGCCCGGATCGGGCTGGGCTTGCACTCAGCGATGACGGCGGAGGCGCTGGCGGCGGCTGTGATGGACGGGTCGATTATTGATGCGATGGTCTGGCATAAGGTGACGCCGGGGCAAATATTGTCGGCACCTGCGGGCACTGTGCATGCGATTGGCGCTGGTATGACTGTTCTGGAATTTCAGGAGAACAATGACCTGACCTGGCGGCTTTACGATCTTGACCGGGGGCGGGCGCTGAATTTGGCCGAAGGGCTGGAAGTGGCGGTGCGGGGGGCTTTTGTGGCGCCGGCGCCGCATGCCTCTCCGGGGCCGGGGCGCGAATTGCATGTGGCGGGCGGCGGCTTTGTGCTTGAGCGCGTGGCGGGGCAGGGGCGGCTGTGCCCTGCTGCGGGGCGACCGGTCTGGGTTGCGGCGGTGAGCGATGGGGTCTTGCTTGACGATATGTCGCTGGCGGCGGGATCGGTGGCGCTGGTGGCTGGTGAGGTTATTGTTGAGGCTGGTGGCGGGATCATGCTGGCGCAGGCCGGGCGTGAGCCGCAGGCCGACCTGTGGATTGCCGGGTGATGGAGATGATTTCAGGGTGGATCGACAGCATCATGGTGCTGGGGGCGGATTATGGGGTCAACCCGCTGGTGTTTGCTGCGATTTATGTCGGGGCCATTCCGTTCTTCATCTTCTTTACCGGGCTTGCGGTGAAGCGGGCGCGGGCGGGGCGACCGGCGGTGCTTCCGGTGATGGCCTCGGGGCTCTGCTTCATTTCGGCGTATCTTTATCTGGCGATTGCCGGGCGGGGGATTCCGGTCTGGGTGTGGGGCGTGCTTGGGGTGGTGGTGGCGTATGGCGCGTGGAGCGCTGTGGCGAGCTATCGGAAGAAGCTCAAGGGCGGGCTTTAAATACCGAGATTGAGTCCGCGGGCGGTGATTTTGAGTTGGGCGGGGTCTTTTTTGGTGATGGTGGCGAGATAGGACGCCGCGGCGGCCTTGAGATTGGCGCGGATTGTGGCGGCGGCAGGATGGGATGGATTTGCCGCCAGCGCCAGTCGCGTGGTGGCGGCCATGGTGCCCATTATCGCCAGCTCGGCGAAACTTTGGCGGCGCTGCGCCGGGCTGGCGGCGGCGAAGGCCGGATTGGTGGCGATGATGCTGCGCATCTGATCGACCAGTGCCGGGAAATCCGCATCGGCGATATCGACATCATTATAGGCCATGACGGCGCCTGCGACGAAGCTTGCCATTGCGCCGGCCATATCATCGGGGGCGACCCCGAGCTGCCGCATCAGCCGGGCGTGACCGGCGAGCAGCTCCCGGAAAGTCTGCTCGGCCTCAGCGCGGCGGGCGGGCGGATATTGTGCGGCGAGCCGGGCCGGCACGACGCTGACGGCCGGATCGATCTTGCCGGCAAGGGTGGAGACTTCGGGTTCGTCATCTCTATCACTTTTAGAGCCGATGGAATCGAGCTGGGCCTGGAGCGAATAGGCGTTGACCGCGAATGCCGAGTTCATCATCGGCAGGCTCATGTCCATGCCATAAGCGAGGACGGGGGCCGCAGGGGTGGCGAGCATGATGACGGCGATGATCGGAGCGATGAGCGGGAGCGTGATCGGGCGCATGGCGAGAGAGTGCCTTGGTTTGCCGGGGAATTGAAGCTGGGCTGGCGACAATGCGAGGCTTATTCGCGGCGGGCGGTTGCCAGCGGTTCGGCGGTGAGCGGATAGCCCTTGCCTTCGGGGATGGTGATCCATGGTTCGCCGCCGCGTTGTTCGATTTCGGGCTGGATGAAATGGTTGCTGGCGGCGGCGATTGCCTCGGCAGCGCTATGATATTGGGCGAGGCGGGCGAGCATGCAGCGTGTGGGGAAGACCAGCTCGGTGGCTTGCCGATCGAGCACGTCTTGTGCTGTGAGCCAGTGAAGCGCGACGGCTTCGAAACCATCGGGGGTGGTGACCTGTTTATTGTTGCTGACGTCGGCCACATAGAAACGGGTGTGGAAGCGGCGCTTGATGGCGGCGGCGGCGGGTGGCTCCCAGATGCCGAAAGGGACGAAAATTCGGGCATCGAGATGATGACCGAGGCCAGCGAGCATGGCGGCATAGGTGCAGGCCTCGGCGCTGTCTGCTCCGCTGGCGAGGGCGGCACGGGCCTGGGCCAGAGCTTCGGCCTTTGGGGTGAGGCCGGTTGAGAGCAGCAGGCCGGTTTCTTCGAGCGCCTCACGCGCTGCGGTGATGCGGGCGGCGGCATCGGGATCGGGCAGGGCGGCGAAATGATGCGCAAGGGAGGGGTCGCGGGCGGTTGTGATGTCGGCTGGATCGACACGACCGCCGGGGAAGACGAGAGCGCCGCCGGCGAAGGCGAGCTTTTGGCTGCGCTCGGCCATGAGGATGAGCGGCGGGCCGGACGGCTGGTCTTGCATCAGGATGACTGTGGCGGCGGGTATTGACGTCGAGGTTGTTTCCATGGCGCAAGTGTAGCTTGATTATGGGATGTGAATAGCCTGCGAGATTTGAAGAACTGGCAGCTTTGGTGATCTGCCCTCTTGGAGGCCAGCGCGACCACGGGTATAGCGCAGACAGATTTTGGGAGCTTTGTGATGAGTGTTCGGCCCTGGCGGGATATTGTGCGGCGCAAGAGCCGGCAGATCATGGTTGGCAAAGTGCCGGTGGGTGGTGATGCGCCAATTGCTGTGCAGACGATGACCAATACGCTGACCAGCAATGCGGCGGCGACGATTGCGCAGATCAAGGCCTGCGAAGAGGTGGGCGCGGATATTGTGCGGGTGAGCTGCCCCGATGTGGAATCGACCGCCGCACTGAAGCAGATTGTGCGCGGCGTGAGTGTGCCGATCGTGGCGGACATTCATTTTCATTATAAGCGCGGGCTTGAGGCGGCGGACGCGGGGGCGGCGTGTTTGCGGATCAATCCGGGGAATATCGGGTCGCAGAGCCGGGTGAAGGAGATTGTGAACGCGGCCAAGGCTAATGGCTGTTCGATCAGGATCGGGGTGAATGCGGGATCGCTGGAAAAGCATCTGCTGGAGAAATATGGCGAGCCTTGCCCTGAGGCGCTGGTGGAGAGCGCGCTGGAGCATATGAAGATGCTGCAGGACGAGGATTTTCACGAATTCAAGATCTCGGTGAAGGCGTCTGACGTGTTTTTGGCGGTGGCAGCTTATAATGGGCTGGCGGAAGTGTGTGATTATCCGCTGCACCTTGGGATTACCGAGGCGGGCGGCTTGCAGGGCGGGACGGTGAAGAGCTCGATCGGGCTGGGGATGCTGCTTTGGGCGGGTGTGGGCGATACTATTCGTGTGTCCTTGTCGGCGGATCCAGTGGAAGAGGTGAAGGTCGGCTATCACATCCTCAAATCGCTCGGGATTCGGGCGCGGGGGGTGAAGGTGATCTCGTGTCCGAGCTGTGCGCGGCAGGGGTTTGATGTGGTGAAAACCGTGGAGACGCTGGAGACGCGGTTGGCGCATATCACGACGCCGCTTTCGCTCTCGGTGCTCGGCTGTGTGGTCAATGGGCCGGGGGAGGCGCGGGAGACTGATATTGGGCTTACCGGCGGGGGCAATGGGCGGCACATGGTGTTTTTGTCAGGTGTGACCGACCATGTGATCGAGAGCGAGAAGATGGTCGATCATATCGTCATGCTGGTGGAGAAGAAGGCGGCGGAGCTGGAAGCGGCAAAGGCGGCTGCGGAAGCGATTGCTGCGGCGTGACGGGGCTGGCGGCCTGGCTTGAGGAATCGCTGGCGCCGCTGGGGGTGGTCAAGGTGCGGGCGATGTTTGGCGGGCATGGGGTGAGCCTTGATGGGCTGGCGTTTGCGTTGATTGCTGATGAGATGCTGTATTTGAAGTGTGATGCGGGGAATGAGGCGCGGTTTGTGGCGGAGGCGTTGGGGCCGTTTATGTATGAGAAAGGCGGGGCGATGGTGGCGATGTCTTACAGGCGCGCACCTGACGTCGTGATGGATGATGCCGAGGCTTTGCGCGAATGGGCGGGACTGGCGTTGGCGGCGGCGCGGCGGGCGCGGGCGGTGGGCAATGGTTCGGGGCCGAGGCGGGCACCGCGAGGGGCATTGACACGGCCATGGTGAACGCCGGGTTTGCGCTGCGGCAGGCGCGGCCCGGCGATGAGGCGCGCATTTTGGCGCTGGTGGTCGAGTTGGCGGTTTATGAGCGCGAACCGGACGCTGTGAAGGCGAACGCGGCGGATTTGACCGCGGCACTGTTTGGGCCGGGGGCTGTGGCAGAATGTGTGGTGGCGGTGCAGGACGAGGTTGTGGTGGGGATTGCGCTGTTCTTTCGGAATTTTTCGACCTGGACGGGCAAGGTCGGGATGTATCTTGAGGATTTATATGTGACGCCGGTGGCGCGCGGGCTGGGGATTGGACGGGCGCTGTTGGCCGAGCTGGCGGGGATTGCTGTGGCGCGGGGCTATGGGCGGTTTGAATGGTCGGTGCTTGACTGGAATGCGCCCGCGATCGGGTTTTATGAGGCGCTGGGCGCGCGGATGATGGATGAGTGGACGGTTATGCGGGTGGAGGGAAAGGGGCTTCGTGCGCTGGCGGCGGGCGGTTTTTGACGGGACGATGGGTCCCGGCCTGCGCCGGGGTAATGGGGTGTGTGATGGGGTGGGTGACATCCGGGCTGCGGCGGGGGAGGGTAGCGGCGGATTGCGGTTTTGCCGATAGCCGCGCTAGATATTGGGGATGATTTGTGGATTCAGCGGCGCGAGGGGCGCGAAAGGGCGGCTGACATTGTCGGGCTGGCGGGGTGTGCGTTTTTGGTGGCTCGGACTCTTGTCGCTGCTTCTGGCTTTACCTGCGGCGGCGGCGGCGCCTGATCCGGAGGCGAGCGCTGTGCGGCGGGTGTCAGTCGGGCTTTATATCAGCCCGCCGTTCGTGATGACCGGGATGGGGCAGGATGGGGTAGCGGTGCCGCAGGGGATGGCGGTTGATTTGTGGCGGTTGATGGCCGAGCGGCTGGGGGTGGCATCGGACTATCGCTATTATTCGAGCTATCGCGACCTGGTGGCGGCGAGCGGCAGGGGGGAGATCGACATTGCGGTTTCCAACATAACAATAACGCGGGAACGTGCTGAACTTGTTGACTTTACACACCCCTGGTATGATGCGGGGATGCGGATTATGGTGAGCGACGGGCCGGGCACGGGGTTTAGGGCGATTGTGCGCGGGCTTGATGCGGCGGGGCATTTGCGCGTTTATGCTTGGCTGCTGGGCTTTGTCGGGCTGGCGACTGTGTTGATGACGCTGTTTGACCGGCGGTTTGACAAGGAGTTTCCGGAGCGCTGGCCTGAGGGGATTGCCGAGAGCTTTTACAGTGTGATGTCGGTGGCGACATCGGGGAAGGCGCCGACGCGGCGCAATGTCTTTGGCTGGCCGGGGCGCATTTTTGCAGCGTTTTGGCTGGTGTGCGGGATTGCGGTGGTGGCGTATCTGACATCATCGGTGACGAGTGTGATGACGACGTTGGCGATCAGCCAGCCGATTGCGGGGCCGGAGGACCTGCCGGGGCGGCGGGTCGGTGTGCTGACGGGCAGTGTGCATGAGGATTATGCGCGGCTGATGCGGCTGAATTCGGTGCGCTTTGACAAGCTCGATGCGGCTGTGGCGGCGCTGTCTGCCGGGCGGGTTGATGCGATTATTGGGGATTCGCCGGTGCTGGAATATTATGTGCATCGCAATCCGACGCAGGCGGTGAATATTGTGGGTAAAATTTTTGAGCCGGACAAATATGGTTTTGCGCTCCCGGTGGACAGTCCGTATACGCGCGACCTGACGATCGAGCTGTTGCGATATCAGGAAGATGGCACGACCGAGCGGGTGCGATCCCGGTATTTTGGGGATGACTGGTGAGTGTTGCGCCCGATATCAGTGTTTCGGTGAGCCAGATGGAGGGGTTTTACCATGTCCGGATTATCATCGGGCTGGTGACGGGGCTGAGTGTGACTAGGGTTTTGAGCGGGCTTTCGAAGATGGTGCAGCATCCGGGGCGCGAGCCGGTGTATCTGCCGCATCTGATCTGGACGTTCTTTTTGTTGCTGTATGTGACGCATTTCTGGTGGTTTGAGTTTGCGCTGATCAATGCGCCGCAGTGGCAGTTCCAGACCTTTGGTTTTATTATCCTTTATGCGGCGTTGATCTATTTTCTGTCGTCGTTGCTCTATCCGGATAACCTTAATGAGTATGACGGTTATGCGGCGTATTTCCAATCCCGGCGGGGATGGTTTTATGGCTTGCTGGGCGCAATTGTGGTGATGGATATGGCGGACACCGCGATGAAGGGCGCAGCGCATCTGGCATCGCTGGGGGTGCCTTATTACGGGCGGCAGGCGCTTTTGCTGCTGATGGCGGCTTCGGGACCGTTCATCAGCCGAGAGCGAGTTCACACTGCGTTTGCGGTGATTGCGATCTCGGCTGAGCTTTGGTTGATCTTTTCGCGGTTCCGTTTTCTATTTTGACTTAGTCGTTGTCAGGCGTGTCGACGAGGCAGCCCATGCCGTGGCAGCCCTGATAATTGCCCTTGGTGTCGAAGTTGGGGTTGCCCTCCTTGTCGAAGGCTGGCCGATCATCGATGACCTCGTTTGAGTTGGACGGGCTGGTGACGAGGCAGCCGGACCCGTGGCAGCCGGTGTAGCGCTGGTCGCTGGAGCTGGGCACGTTGCTGGTTGTGTGCGGCTTGGGCGCAAGGGCTGCACCGAGCAGCGCGCCGAGAACAGCCCCTGCGACGACCTTGCCGGCATCATTGCCGCGCTTGTCATACTGACGGGCGTTTTGATCGAACGTGTCGCCGCGCCCGTGATGATAGCCATTGACGTCGGCGAAGATTCCCGAGCAGCCTTCGGCTACCCAGAGATAGCCTGAGCGGCGGTTATAGCCCCAGCTGCGGTTGACGATGCAGGCGGAGCTTGAGGTCTGGTAGACAAGCTGCGGTGCATTGAGATTGGCGGCCCAGCATTCTTCATATTTAAAATCACGCGACACGCATTGAACCGTGGTGTCCTCCTGCGCCTGGGCGGCCCCTGCGTAGAGCGTTGCGACAGCGCAGGCTGCAAGAAATTTGAACATCATCCGAAGTCTTCCCCTGAAACTACCGGGTTTATATGCCCAAACAGATCAAAATTAGATGAAGTTCTGGGTCATGACAAGCGGGCGTAGTGATGCAATCTGGAGATGACGAACAGTGCGATTAGCCTCTTGGATCGCCGGGGTGGGGCTTGGGTTGGGGCTTTTCAGCGGCTTTGGCGCGCTCGATCGATTCGAGTATCAGGCGCTCGGCGGTGGCTTTGCCCTGCCAGCCTTCACAGCGGGTCCATTTGCCGGGCTCGAGATCTTTGTAATGGGTGAAGAAATGCTCGATCTGGCTAAGCAGGATCTCGGGGAGGTCGGTATATTCCTGGATGTTGGCGTAGTAGGGATAGACCTTGTTGACGTTTACACAGAGCAGCTTGGCATCGCCGCCGCCATCATCGGTCATCATCAGCACGCCGACGGGGCGGACACGGGCGATGGAGCCGGGGATGAACGGGGACCGGGCGACGATGAGGGCATCGATGGGATCCCCGTCTTCGGCCAGCGTGTGCGGGATGAAGCCATAGTTTACGGGATAGCGCATCGGCGTGTGGAGGATGCGATCGATGAAGAGCGCGCCTGAGGCCTTGTCGATCTCATATTTGATCGGCTCGCCGCCGAGCGGACATTCGACGACGACATTAACATCGTGCGGGGGATTTACGCCGATGGGAATCTGATCGAGACGCACGCTGTTCTCCTGAGTTATCTAGCGCGCTTAAGGCATTGATGCCGGGAATTCAATTGAAAGGCAGGTTGTGATGGCGTGGGCGGCTTTGGTGCTGGGTGGATTGTTCGAGATGGGGTTTGCGACGTCGCTGCGGTTTGTCGAGGGATTCAGGAACGGGCCTTGGGTGGCAGCGTTTCTGGTCTGTGTGACAGCGAGCATGTGGCTGCTTGAATATGCCGGTCGCACAATCCCGATGGGGACGGCTTATGCGGTTTGGGCCGGGGTGGGGGCGGCGGGCGGCGTGGTGCTGGGGATGTTGGTGTTTGGCGAGGCTGTGAGCGTGGCGCGCCTTCTGCTGCTCACCGGGTTGGTGGGCTGCATCATAGGGTTGCGCCTGGTGGAATGAGGCGGGCTGGCTTTTATCAGGGGAGGGCGATCAGGGGAGGGGGGTGAGCAGCTTGTCGAGATAATCGGGGCCGGTGCCTTTTTTGATGAAGGTCGGGTAGAGCAGGCCCTTGTTCCACTTAAGATCTACCATGCGCAGGCGATCAGCGGTTTTGACGAGTAGCTTGATGGGGGCTGTGGTGCCCTTGGCGGCGGTGATCTCTGCCTTGATGAGGTCGTTTGAATAGGGCTTTTCGTTGACGGCGATCAGCTGGTCCCCGACTTTGAGGCCGGCTTCAAAGGCGGCACTTTCATATTGCACGACAGCGATGCGTGCTTCCCGGCCGACGACAATACCGCCGGAATAGCTGAGATTGACCGACGGACCGTTCCTCTCCTGCGCTGTGAAGGCTTTGCTGGGCTTGTCGCTATAGTCGAGTGTATAGCCGCTGGCGGTGAAGCCGGCGAGGGGCGCGCGGTCCTGCACAGTATTGACACGGTTGATGAAGAAAGCTTTCCAATCCATTGGATGAATTGTGTTTAAAACGGATGTGATTGTGCTGAGATCATAGGGCAGGACGCCCCAATCGCCATTATTTGTGCCGAAGAAGGCACGGGCGAAATCGTCGATGCCCTTGGCACCCTTGGTCTCACGGCGGAGGATGGAATCGACTTCCATCCAGATGAGCAGGCCTTCGTTATAATAATCTTCCGAGCGCTGCTCGCTGGTCCAGCCCTTGGGATTGCGCGCGGTGATGACGGGATCATTGGTGGTATCAACAAGGGGACGCCATGTGCGGCCATGTCGCGCATCGAGCGAGGCTGCAATATTGGCATAGGCGGCCAGCGTGTCTTCGCGGCTGGTCAGGCCCGAGCGGGCGGCGAGGACATAGCCCCAGAATTGCGTCTGGCCTTCATAGACCCAGAGCATGGAATTGCGCAGTGGCGTGCGGAAATCGGGGACGATGCTGTCAGCGCCACGGCGGTATTTGCCGTTCCAGCTATGGGTGAATTCATGGGGGAGGAGGTTGCGGGTGCTTGATGGGGTGTCCCAGCCGGTGAAATAGGCGGGGGGCTCACCGTTTTCGGAACTGCGGTGATGTTCGAGACCGATGTCGCCGAGATTGTCCGAGAGGTGCAGCAGGAAATCATAATGATCGAAATGGCTGGCGCCGAAGGTTTTGATGGCCTGGGTGACAAGTCGCTTGTGCGCGTCGATATGCTCGGGCTTGGCTTCGAGATCGGCGGCTTTTTCGGCGAAGACGTTGAGGGTGACGTTTTCGCCGAGATCCCATGATTTGCTGTAGCGGCCGGCGAAGAACGGGCTGTCGACGAGGGTTTCATAGTCGGTGGTTTCGTAGGTGATGGTTTGGCCCGTGCTGCTTTTGGGGCGGAGCGCGCCGGCGGCTTTGAAGCCTTGGGGCCAGGTGACAGTGAGGGCGGTGGGGATGCGGCGGGTGAACCAGCCGGCGGGATAGAGGCTGACCTGATTGGGCTGGAGATTGATGACATCGGCGGTGACGACGATGCGGCCCTGATTGGCGGCGGTGGCGCTGAGGAAGGTGAAATCGGCATCAACGCTGCGCGTGCCGGCAGGGACATCGACGGTGAAGGCAAAGACATCGAGCGGATCACGGACCCAGGGCAGGGTCTTGCCACCGGCGGTGATCTTCAGGCCGGCAAGCTTTTCAATCTGGCCGCGCGGGCCGTGATTGCCGGGGAGCCATTTGGGGAAGAGCAGGGTCAGCTTGCCGGGGACGGGCAGGGTGCCGGGGACGGGGATGGTCTGGCTGACTTTGAAGATGCCCTGCACGGTATCGGTGGCATCGACCTTGACCTGCATGGTGCCGGGAAAGGCAATATCACGCGCTGCGGGGATGGGATCGGTGATGGGAAGCGGATTGGGCATGGTGCGCGGGACTTGTGCCGCTGCTGACGTGCTGAGGAGGAGGGCGAGGAGAAGGGCGTTTTTCATGGGCAGCGTGTTAAACCGTGGCGGGGCCGGGTGACAAGAGGTGGGCCGGGCGATATGGCGGGCGGTATGAGCAAAATTCAACGCCCACGGGGCACGCAGGACATGATCGGTGAAGCTGTGGAGCGCTTCGATCATGTGGTGCGGACCTTTGACCGGGTGCGGCGGCTTTATGGCTTCGGGCGCGTCGAGGTGCCGGTCTTCGAGAGCACTTCGGTGTTTGCGCGCGGGCTGGGGGAGACCACCGATGTCGTTTCGAAGGAGATGTATTCCTTTGAGGACCGGGGCGGGGATGGGCTGACATTGCGGCCGGAATTTACCGCCGGGATTGCGCGGGCCTATGTGGAGAATGGCTGGCAGCAGCTTGCACCGATGAAGGTGGCGACCTGGGGGCCGCTGTTTCGGTATGAGCGGCCGCAGAAGGGGCGCTTCCGTCAGTTTCATCAATTGGACGCCGAGGTGTTGGGGGCGGGGGAGCCTGCGGCGGACGTGGAGGTGATTGCGCTGGCGCAGCAGCTGCTTGAGGAATTGGGGGTGGCAGACCGCGTGGTTTTGCAGCTCAACACGCTGGGCGATGCCGAGACGCGGGGTGCCTGGCGGGCGGCGCTGGTGGCGCATTTTTCGGCGCATCTGGATGTGCTTTCGGCGGAGAGCCGGGAGCGGCTGGCGAAGAACCCGCTGCGGATATTGGATTCCAAGGCGGATAGCGACCGGGCGCTGGTGGCGGATGCGCCGCGTATCGATGACTTTATGACGGCCGAGGCGGGGGCGTTTTTCGAGGCGGTGATGCGCGGGCTGGAAGCCTCGGGCGTGGCGTTCGTGCGGGCGCCGGCGCTGGTGAGGGGTTTTGATTACTATCGTCATACGGCGTTCGAGTTTGTGACCGAAGCGCTGGGGGCGCAGGGAACGGTGATTGGCGGCGGACGCTATGATGGGCTTATTGGCATGATGGGCGGGCCGGAGACGCCGGCTGTGGGCTGGGCCGGGGGGATTGAGCGGCTGGCGTTGCTGTCGGGCTTGCCGAACGCTTTGGGCATGCAGGTGGCGGTGGTGGCGGCGGATGCGGCCGGCGAGGATGCGGCGCTGCGGCTGCTGGCCGGGCTGCGGCGGGCTGGCATTTCAGCCGAACAGGGCTGGCGAGGGAACCTCAAGAAGAAGATGGAGCGGGCCGGAAAGGCCGGGGTCCGGCTGGTGTTGCTGGTGGGCAGTGACGAGATGGCGGCTGGCGAGGCGACGCTCAAGGATATGAGCTCGGGCGAGCAGCGACGGGTGGCGCTGGGCGAGGCTGTGACGGCGGTGAAGGCGCGGCTGGCGGGGGGTGGTTTGTGGGGCTGATCTCGCCGGAGCGGATCGGGCAGATCGAGCGGCGGCATGCCGACCTTGCGGCGCAGATGGGGAATCCGGATTTGCCGGCGGACCGGTTTGTGCAGATTTCCAAGGATTATGCCGAGCTGACGCCTGTTGTTGAAGCGGCTGGGGCGCTCCGTGCGCTTCGCGATGAGGCCGAGACGCTGCGGGGGATTCCGGCGGACGACGAGATGCATGAGATGGCGATGGAGGAGCTGGCCTCGATCGAGGGACAATTGCCGGGGGCCGAGCGGGCGCTGGCGCTGAAGCTGCTGCCGAAGGATGCGGCGGATGCCAAGCCGGCGATGCTGGAAATTCGCGCCGGGACGGGGGGGGATGAGGCAGCACTTTTCGCGGGCGATTTGTTCCGCATGTATGAGCGATATGCGAGCACGCAGGGGTGGCGCGTTGAGGTGATGAGTGCGTCCGCCGCCGAAATGGGTGGCTATAAGGAAGTGGTGGCGAGCGTGACCGGGGACGGCGTGTTTGCGCGGCTGAAATTCGAGAGTGGTGTTCACCGCGTGCAGCGGGTGCCGGCGACCGAGACGCAGGGGCGGATTCATACGTCGGCGGCGACGGTGGCGGTGTTGCCTGAGGCTGAGGAGGTCGATGTGCAGATCGACGACAAGGACTTGCGGATTGATGTGTTTCGCTCGTCGGGGCCGGGGGGGCAATCGGTTAATACGACCGATAGTGCGGTGCGGATTACGCATTTGCCGTCCGGGCTGGTGGTTCAGCAGCAGGACGAGAAATCGCAGCACAAGAACAAGGCCAAGGCCATGAAGGTTTTGCGCAGCCGGCTTTATGATCTGGAGCGGGGCAAGGTGGATTCTGCGCGCTCGGCGGACCGCAAGGCGATGGTCGGCTCGGGCGACCGGTCGGAGCGGATACGGACGTATAATTATCCGCAGGGGCGGGTGACGGACCATCGGATCGGGCTGACACTGCACCGGCTGCCGGAAATCATGGAGGGCGGCGGGTTGGATGAGCTGCTGAGCGGGCTGATTGCCGAGGATGAGGCGGCGCGGCTGGCGGATCTGTCTTGATCGTTTCCGAAGCGCTGGTGGATGCCGCGCAGCGGGTGGGGCGGCTGGAGGCCGAGGTTCTGCTTTCTCATTTGCTCGGATGCGGGCGGGGCGATCTGATTTTACGGCCCGGGCGGGCCGTGGATGCGGCAGCGTTGGAGGCGATGGTGGCCCGGCGCGAATTGGGCGAGCCGGTTGCCTATATTACCGGTGAGCGCGAATTCTGGAGCCTGTCGCTGCGGGTGACGCCTGACGTGCTGATTCCGCGGCCGGATTCGGAGACTTTGGTGGACGCAGCGCTTGAGGGGGTGTTTTCGCGGGTGCTCGATCTGGGAACGGGATCGGGGGCGCTTTTGCTGGCGGTACTGAGCGAGCGGGCGGGGGCGACCGGGGTTGGGGTAGATGCGAGTGTGGCGGCGCTGGATGTGGCGGCAGGAAATGCTGTGGCTTTGGGGTTGGCGGGGCGGGCTGACTTTCGGTTGGGGGACTGGGGGGCCGGGCTGGATGAGCTGTTTGATCTGGTGATATGCAACCCGCCTTATGTGGAGGCGGGGGCGATTTTGAGTGTTGAGGTGAGAGATTTTGAGCCAGGGGTGGCGTTGTTTGCGGGGGTGGACGGGCTGGATGATTACCGGCGGATTGTACCGCAACTGCCGGGGCTGATGGCGCCGGGCGGGCGGGCGGTGCTGGAGATTGGCTGGACTCAGGCGGATGCTGTGCTGGCCCTGGCGGCGGAAGCGGGGCTGACGGGTGAGGTGCGGCGTGATCTGGCGGGGCGTGACCGGGCGCTGCTATTGCGATAGGAGCGATGGATGACACGCAAATATTTCGGCACTGATGGCATTCGTGGGCTGACCAATACCGAGCCGATGACGGCGACGATGGCGATGCGGGTGGGGCAGGCGGCGGGGACGCATTTTCTGAATGGCGGGCACAAGCACCGGGTGGTGATCGGCAAGGACACACGGCTTTCCGGCTATATGATGGAGAGCGCTCTGACGGCGGGTTTTACGTCGGTGGGGATGGATGTGACGCTGCTCGGCCCGCTGCCGACACCGGCGGTGGCGATGCTGACGCGGAGCCTGCGCGCTGATTTGGGGGTGATGATCTCGGCTAGTCATAATCCATTTTATGACAATGGAATCAAGCTTTTCGGGCCGGATGGCTATAAGCTTTCGGATGATGATGAGCGGGCGATTGAGGCGCTGATCGAGAGCGAGATTGCGCTGGCGGAGCCAAAAGGGATCGGCCGGGCGTGGCGGGTGGATGATGCGCAGGGGCGCTATGTGCATTTTGCCAAAGCGACGTTTCCCGATGATCTGCGGCTCGACGGGCTGAAGGTGGTGATCGATTGCGCGCATGGGGCGGCTTACAAGGTGGCGCCTGCCGCGCTTTGGGAGCTGGGGGCTGAGGTCGTGGCAATGGGAGTTTCCCCCGATGGCTTTAATGTGAATGCCGATGTGGGATCGACGCATCCCAAGGCGTTGCAGATGAAGGTGCTGGAGACCGGGGCGGACATTGGCATTGCGCTTGATGGCGATGCGGACCGGCTGATCGTGGTCGATGAGAAGGGGCAGATTGTCGATGGCGACCAGCTTATGGCGCTGGTGGTGGGCCGGGCGGCGGACGCGGGCACGCTCAAGGGCGGCGGGCTGGTGGCGACCGTAATGAGCAATTTGGGGCTGGAGCGCTGGCTTGCGGGCCGCGGATTGGTGCTTCACCGGGCGGGGGTTGGCGACCGCCATGTGCTGGAAATGATGCGTGTGCAGGGCTGCAACATCGGCGGCGAGCAATCGGGGCATCTGATTTTGGCGGACCATTCGACGACCGGGGATGGCCTGGTGGCCGCCCTTCAGGTCTTGGCGGCGCTGGTGGCGAGCGGGCGGCCGGCGAGCGAGGTCTTGCATCTGTTCGACCCGTTGCCGCAGGTTTTGAAATCGGTGCGGTTTTCGGGTGTGCCGCTGGAGAGTGCGGGCGTGAAGGCGGCGATTGCGGAGGGCGAGGCGCGGCTGAACGGGACGGGGCGGCTGCTGATCCGTAAATCCGGCACCGAGCCGGTGATCCGGGTGATGGCCGAGGGCGAGGACAAGCGGCTGGTGACGGCGGTGGTGGACTCGATTTGTGCGGCGGTGAAGGCGGCATGACGCTGGAACTTCGACCGGATTGTGAGCGCTGCGGGGTCTTGCTGGCGGCCGATGCGCCGGGGGCGATGATCTGCTCGTTTGAGTGCACCTTTTGCGCCGCCTGTGTGCGCGGGCCGATGCAAGGCGTTTGCCCGAATTGCGGCGGCGGCTTTGTGCCACGTCCGCTGCGGACGGGCGATGCGCTGATGCGCCATCCGGCATCGACTGTGCGGAAGCACGGCGGGAGGGATGCATGAGCCAGGCGCGGGTGCTTGTTGTGGCGGGATCGGATTCCAGCGGAGGGGCGGGGATTCAGGCTGATATCAAGACGGTGACGTGTCTGGGCGGCTTTGCGATGACGGCGGTGACGGCGGTGACGGTGCAGAACACGCTGGGCGTGACGGCTGTTCATGCCGTCCCTACCGAGGTGGTGGTGGCGCAGATGCGGGCGTGCATCGACGACATCGGCGTGGATGTGGTGAAGATCGGCATGCTGGGGGATGCCGGGCTGATCGAGGCGGTGGCGGGCGTTCTTCGGGCGCTGGACTGCCCGATTGTGCTGGATCCGGTGATGGTGGCGACGAGCGGCGACCGGCTGCTGGGGGATGATGCGCTTTGGGCGCTGGTCGAGCATTTGGTGCCGCTGGCGACCGTGATCACGCCGAATGTGCCGGAACTGATCGAGCTCACGGAAACCGAGATCGAGGACGCTGCCGATATGCTGCTGGCGGCGCAGGAACTGCTGGAGCGGGGGCCAAGGGCTGTGCTGGCCAAGGGCGGGCATCTGACGGGCGCGCGGCTCACCGACTGGCTGGTGTGGCGCGGCGGGCAGCGCGGCTTCAGCGAGGACCGGATCGAGACGCGCGATACGCATGGCACGGGCTGCACGCTGGCGAGCGCTGTGGCGGTATCGCTGGCGCAGGGGCTGGTGCTGGAGGACGCGGTGGTGCGGGCGCGCGGCTTTGTGCGGCAGGGGCTGATGACGGCGCCGGGGCTTGGCAGCGGCCATGGGCCGATGGGCTTTTATCCTTACGAATGACTATTATCGGGGTCGATGAAGCGGGCAGGGGGCCATGGGCGGGGCCGGTGGTGGCGGCGGCAGTGAAGTTGCCTGACGGCGGACTGCCGCACGGCGTCGGCGACAGCAAGGCATTGAATGCAGCAAGGCGCGAGGCGCTGGCGGCGGCGATCCGGGCTTCCGCCCTGGTTTCGGTGGGGACGGCGAGCGTGGCGGAAATCGACCGACTGAACATTCACTGGGCGACGATGCTGGCGATGGAGCGGGCTGTTGCCGGATTGGCCGGGTGCGGATTGGCGATGGCGGGGGCCGAGGTGCTGGTGGATGGCAACCGCCTGCCGCGCTGGGAATGGGCGTCCCGGGCGATTGTGAAGGGGGATGCGCTGGTACCGGTGATCGGGGCGGCGTCGATCATTGCCAAGACAGTGCGTGACGCGATGATGGCAGGGCTGGATGCCGAGTGTCCCGGCTATGGATGGGTGCGCAATCAGGGCTATGGCACGGCCGAACATGCAGCAGCGCTGCGCGATCTTGGCGTGACGGTGCATCATCGGCGGAGTTTTTCGCCGGTGCGGGTGCGGTTGGCGGAGGGCTGAGTCTTTCCGGCAACACGCTATGGATTGGGGGTGGTTAACGCCGGCGACTCAAGGGGTAGTGGCTGGCTATGGGGCGGGGTTGTCACTCGACTCGTTTATAAGCGAATCGGCACAAGCTTATGATTCGATTATAGTTGACGCGAGCGAATCAGGTGATTCATTGGTGCCTCGGATTTTTGCGAGGATGCCATGGCCAGCCGATCGAACGACCGCCTGATAACGGACAGAATCATCATGGGGGACTGCATCGAGGTGATGCGCGGTCTGCCGGACGAGAGTGTTGATCTGGTATTTGCCGACCCGCCGTATAATTTGCAGCTGGCGCAGGATCTGCACCGGCCTGAGGGCAGCAAGGTTTCGGCGGTCGATGATGAATGGGACAAGTTTTCGAGCTTTGAGGCCTATGATCGTTTCAGCCGCGAATGGCTGGCGGAAGCGCGGCGGATCTTGACGCCGGATGGCGCGATCTGGGCGATCGGCAGCTATCATAATGTGTTTCGCATGGGCGCTGCGATGCAGGATGCGGGCTTCTGGATTTTGAACGACATCGTGTGGCGCAAGGCCAATCCGATGCCGAACTTCAAGGGCACGCGCTTTACCAATGCGCATGAGACGCTGATCTGGGCATCGAAGAGCGAGAAGAGCAAATATCGGTTCAATTACCATGCGATGAAAGCCATGAATGACGAGTTGCAGATGCGCTCGGACTGGCTGTTTCCGATATGCACCGGCGCGGAGCGGCTGAAGGTGGACGGGGTGAAGGCGCATCCGACTCAGAAGCCCGAGGCGCTGCTTTACCGCATCCTGCTGGCCTGTTCGCAGCCGGGCGATCTGGTGCTCGATCCGTTCTTTGGGACGGGGACGACAGGGGCCGTGGCAAAGCTGCTCGGCCGACGCTGGATCGGGATCGAGCGCGAGGCGAAATATGTCGGCGTGGCGCAGGCGCGAATTGACAGCCTGCTGCCGCTTTCAGGCGGTGATATGGCTGCACCCTGGGCTGTGAGCCAGGGCAAGCGCGGCGAGGCGCGCGTGGCCTTTGGGGCGCTGGTCGAGGCCGGGATGGTGCGGCCGGGGACGCGACTATTCGCCGGCGGGCGGCAGCATGTCGCGCAGGTGCGCGCCGACGGCTCGCTGGTGATGGGTGAAAAAATTGGCAGCATTCACCAGTTGGGTGCGGCAGTGCAGGGGCTGCCGAGTTGTAATGGCTGGACATTCTGGCACCTTGAAGCTGAGGACGGCAAGCTGGTGCCGATCGATGTGAAACGGTCTGACTATCGGGCCAGTATCGGGGCGCTGGGGGCCGCGCTGGCAGCTTGAGGCCGGGATTGCGGCAGGCTATGTCGCGCACTCGTGCTTTGAGGAGTGATGTGATGCGGCGGTTCGGGTTGCTTTCAGTGAGTGTGCTGGCGTTGCTGACGGGAGCGCCCGTCCTGGCTGCCGATGCGGCGGCAGCGGGGGTCGGTGCGCCAGCCTATGGCGGCTTCGGTTTTGATGTGGCGGGGATGAACCGTGCGTTGAAGCCGGGGGATGATTTTTTCGGTTATGCCAATGGCGGCTTTATCGACAGGCTGGAGATACCGGCGGACAAGTCCGGCTATGGCGTGAGCTACATGATTGATGATGCGGCGCGCGAGCAGACTCGGGCGATCATCGAGGCGGCGGCGGCGGGAAAGATCGGGACAGGGGCTACGGGCCAGAAGGTTGGCGACTGGTTTTCGAGTTTCATGGATGCTGACGCGATTGAAGCGAAGGGCATGGCGCCTGTGAAGCCCTTGCTTGATGCGATTGCGGCTATTGCTGACCGTACTGCGCTCGCGCGGGCTTTTGGTGAGGCTGAACGGTCGGGCGTTAAGGTGCCGCTGGGGATTTCGATCCAGACTGACAGCAAGGACACCGACATGATGGGGGTGCGGCTGGAGCAGAGCGGGCTGGGGCTGCCCGAGCGCGATTATTATCTGGAAATGGACAATCCGAAGTTTGCCGAGGCGCGCGCGGCGTATTTGAAATATGCGGCCGCGATGTTCCGGCTGGCGGGGATCGACCGCGCCGACGAACGCGCGGCGGGCATATTGGCGTTGGAGACGAAGATTGCGCGGGCGCATTGGACGCCGGTGGAAAGCCGGGATGCTGACAAGAGCTATAATCCGGTGGCGCGGACAGCTCTTGCCGGGCGTTTTCCGGGAATCGACTGGGACGCTTATCTGGGTGCTGAAGGGGTTTCGGGGCAGGCGATGTTCATTGCGTCACAACCTTCAGCCACCCAGGGCATATCGGCGCTGGTGGCGGGCGAGCCGCTGGCGACCTGGAAAGACTATCTGATGCTGCGGACGCTGGCGGCTTCGGCACCCTATCTGCCCAAGGCGGTGGTCGATGCGAATTTTGCGTTTGTGAGCGTTTTATCGGGGCAGACGGAACAGCGGCCGCGCTGGAAGCGCGCGGTGGATTCGACGAGTGGTGCGCTGGGTGAGGCTGTGGGCAAGCTCTATGTCGAGCAGCATTTTCCGCCGGCATCGAAGGTGGCGATCGACGCGATGGTGAAGAACATCATTGCGGCGATGGACGCGCGGCTGGCGGCGCTCGACTGGATGGATCCTGCTACACGGGCTGTGGCGCGCGAGAAGCTGACGCGATTTACACCCAAGATCGGCTATCCCGACAAATGGCGGGATTATGCCGAGATCATGGTCGTGAAGGGCGATTTGCTGGGCAATGTGCGGCGCGCGGCACAGGCCGGGCATGACCGGGAGGTTGGCAAGCTGGGCAAGCCCGTCGATCGTTCAGAGTGGTTTATGGCGCCGATGATCGTCAACGCCTATGCTTATCCCGAATGGGTGGAGATTGTGTTTCCGGCAGCGATTTTGCAGGCGCCATTCTTTGATCCCAAGGCCGATGCGGCTGTGAACTATGGCGCGATAGGCGCTATCATTGGCCATGAAATTACGCATCATTTTGACGATCAGGGCCGGAAATATGACAAGACCGGCAGGCTGGCGGACTGGTGGACGGCCAGAGATGTCGAGCGGTTTGAGGCGCGGGCCAGCGACCTTGTGAAGCAATATGGAACCTATGAGGCGCTGCCGGGCAAGCGGGTGAATGGCGAACTGACGCTGGGCGAGAATATTGCCGATCTTGCAGGGGTGGTGATTGCCTTTGATGCCTGGAAGGCGTCGTTGGGTGGCAAGCCGGCGGCGGTGATCGATGGATTTACCGGCGAGCAGCGGTTTTTTCTGGGATTTGCGCAGGCCTGGCGGGACAAGTTTCGGGAGCAGGTAGTGTTGCAGATTTTGACGGGCGACCCGCATACGCCGAGCCAGTTTCGCCCCAATACGGTGCGCAACCTAGACGCCTGGTATGATGCGTTTGATGTGAAACCCGGCGACAAGCTGTATCTAGCCCCCAAGGACCGGGTGCGGCTCTGGTGATAGCCGACGGGCGGTATTGGCGCCCTGTGAATCTTGGTCCGCTGAATCTTGGTCCGCTGAATCTTGGTCCGCTGAACCTTGGGCCTGTGGGGATGCCACTGGCTGGTGGTCCGCTTTGCTTTGCTGCGGTGGAGCGGATTGAGCGGGGGCGGGCGGCTGAGGTGGTTTTGTCGGACGCGGTGCCGGATGATGTCATGGCGCGGCTGACGGCGGAAAGGCCGCTGCTGGCGAGCTTTGGTTGCGAGCTAAGACCGCTGGTAATGGGTATTTTGAATGTGACGCCCGACAGTTTTTCGGATGGCGGGAGCATGGTGGACCGGGCGGCGGCGGTGTCGGCGATGGTTGCTGCGGGGGCGGACATTATTGATGTGGGGGCGGAGTCGACCCGGCCGGGGGCGGTGGCTGTGCCGATGGCGGAGGAAATGCGGCGGCTGGGCGAGGTTTTGCCTGCGCTTGGCGGGGTGCGATGGTCGGTGGATACGCGCAAGGCCGGGGTGATGGCGGCAGCGCTCGATGCGGGGGCAGCGATGATCAATGATGTTTCGGCGCTCACGCATGACCCGGCGGCGCTGGCGCTGGTGGCGGCGCGGGGATGCCCGGTGGTGTTGATGCATCATCAGGGCTCGCCCGAGACCATGCAGGTGGCGCCGACCTATCATGATGTTTTGCTCGATGTTTATGACTGGCTGGCGGCGCGGATTGCTGCGTGTGAGGCGGCGGGGATCGGGCCGGAGCGGATCATCGTTGATGTGGGGATAGGGTTTGGCAAGACTCTGGCGCATAATCTGACATTGCTGCGCGGGCTGACGCTGTTTCATGGGCTGGGGGTGCCGCTGCTGCTCGGGGCGAGCCGGAAAGCGCTGATTTCGGGGATTGCTGGTGGTCTTTCCGGGGGCGTGGATATGACGGCGCGGTTGCCGGGCAGCCTAGCGCTGGCGCTGCATGGGGCTGGGTGCGGGGCGCAACTGCTCCGGGTGCATGATGTGTCGGAGACGGTGCAGGCGCTTGCGGTATGGCGGGCGGCCAACGGTGTTTGATACAGATGGTCGCGGCTTTGTGCTCTTCACAGATGGTAGGTTTCTGCTATCAGGCGCGGTTCGTGGGACTTGGACTGGTACTGGGACCTGAACATGGAAACGATAATGGCGACTGACGATCAGAACGGCGACGAGAGCCGCAACAACCCGGATTTTCGGGGAACCTATGATCGTTTCATGACGATTACGAAATGGGCGGTGATTGGTATTGCTGGCGCGCTGATCTTGATGGCTTTGCTGTTGGCCTGAACGTTGAGACATTTGTTTAGGGTCATTCCGGGGAATATTGCATGAAGATCGCGGTGCTGCGCGAAACGGCGGACGCTGAAAACCGTGTGGCGGCGACGCCGGAGACGGTGAAGAAGTTTATCGCTTTGGGGGCCGATGTGGCGGTTGAGACCGGTGCGGGCGCCGGGGCCAATATTGCCGATGCGGATTATATTGCGGCGGGCGCTGCGGTGGCTGAACGGGCGGGTGTGATTTCGGGCGCGGCGCTGGTGATGGGGGTCCAGATGCCCGGCGTGGACGGGCTGCCGGGGATTGCTGCAGGAACGATGGTGGCGGGTGTGATGGCGCCGTTTGCCGATGCTGCGCGGATCAAGGGCTACGCTGATGCCGGGCTTGTGGCGATGTCGATGGAGTTTATGCCGCGGATTACACGGGCGCAATCGATGGACATCTTGTCATCCCAGTCCAATCTGGCGGGCTATAAGGCGGTGATCGATGCGGCTGAGGCTTATGGCCGGGCGTTTCCGATGATGATGACGGCGGCGGGGACGATCTCTGCGGCGCGAGTGTTTGTGATGGGCGTGGGTGTGGCGGGGTTGCAGGCGATTGCGACTGCGCGGCGGCTTGGGGCGCTGGTCAGTGCGACCGATGTGCGGTCGGCCACGAAAGAGCAGATTGAATCGCTGGGGGCCAAGGCAATTTTTGTGTCCGATGTGAAGGGCATCGAGGGCGAGGGCTCGGGCGGCTATGCGACCGAGATGAGCGATGAATACAAGGCGGCGCAGGCGGCGCTGGTCTCATCCCATATCGCCAAGCAGGACATTGTGATCACGACGGCGCTTATTCCGGGGCGGCCGGCACCGCGGCTGGTGAGCGATGCGCAGCTGGCGACGATGCGGCCGGGCTCGGTGCTGGTCGATCTGGCGGTGGAAAGCGGCGGGAACATCGAACATTCGAAGCCGGGCGAGGTGGTGAAGGTGCATGGGGTGACGATCATCGGGCACAAGAACCTGGCCGGGCGGATGGCGGCGGATGCGTCGGCGCTGTATTCGCGGAACCTGTATAATTTCATCAATGCGTTTTGGGACAAGGACGCGAAGTCGGTGGTGTTTCCGGCGGATGACGAGATTGTGGTCGGCGTGAAGCTGACCGAGGGTGGCGCTGTGGTGCATGAGCGGCTGAAGGCGGCCTGAGGAGCGATTTATGGATTTTCTCTCGACGCTTTCGATTTTCGTGATGGCCTGTTTTGTGGGCTATTATGTGGTGTGGTCGGTGACACCTGCACTGCATACGCCGCTGATGGCGGTGACCAATGCGATCTCCAGCGTAATTATTGTGGGCGCGCTAATTGCATCGTCGGCGGCGACGGGTGGTTCTGAGCTTTCCAAATGGCTGGGGCTTCTGGCGGTGGTGCTGGCGAGTGTGAACATCTTTGGCGGCTTTGCTGTGACACGGCGGATGCTGGCGATGTACAAGAAAAAAGACAAGAAGCCGGCGGCTCCCAAGTGAGCGGCGGGCATAGGGGCATTTGACGATGGATCATGTGGCTTCGGGCACGCCTGCATGGGCGATGCTGGCGTATCTGGTGGCGGGGGTGTTGTTCATCCTGAGCCTGCGCGGGCTTTCATCGCCCGAGACCAGCCAGAAGGGCAATCAATATGGCATGATCGGCATGCTGATCGCCGTGGTGACGACGCTGGTGCTGCATGGCACCGGGCTGCCGCTGATTGTGGGGGCGATTGCGTTTGGCGGGACTATTGGCTGGTTGATTGCACAGAAGATTCAGATGACGGCGATGCCGGAACTGGTGGCGGGGTTTCACTCGCTGGTCGGTATGGCGGCGGTGCTGGTCGGGGCATCGGCCTATTTGAACCCTGAGGCCTTTGGGATTGTCGATGCGGCCGGCCAGATTTTGACGGCGAGCCGGATCGAGCTGGGGCTGGGCGTGGCGATTGGTGCGATTACGTTTTCGGGGTCGGTGATTGCATTTTTGAAGCTTTCGGGGCGGATGGGTGGCTCGCCGATCATGCTGCCGGGGCGGCATTTGCTCAATCTTGCGGTGCTTGCGAGCATTCTGGGGCTGATTGCTTATTTTGTTTTTGACAGCCAGCCGGCGGTTTTCTGGACGATCACTGGCTTGAGCTTTGCCATCGGGTTTTTGCTGATTATTCCGATTGGCGGGGCGGATATGCCGGTCGTTATTTCGATGCTCAACAGCTATTCGGGCTGGGCGGCGGCGGCGATGGGGTTCACGCTGCAGAATACTGCGATGATCATCACCGGGGCGCTGGTCGGATCGTCGGGGGCTATTTTGAGCTACATCATGTGCAAGGCGATGAACCGCAGCTTCATTTCGGTGATTGCGGGTGGCTTTGGGGCGGACGCTGAAGCTGGCGGGCCGAAGGGGGATGGCGTGGCCAAGCCGTATAAGGCGGGATCGGCTGAGGATGCGGCGTTTATCATGAAGAACGCCGAGAGTGTTATCATTGTACCGGGCTATGGGATGGCGGTGTCCCAGGCGCAGCATGCACTGCGCGAGATGGGCGATTTGTTGAAGGCTGAAGGGGTGAGTGTCAAATATGCTATTCACCCGGTGGCGGGGCGGATGCCGGGGCATATGAATGTTTTGCTGGCTGAATCGAATGTGCCTTATGATGAGGTTTTCGAGCTGGAGGACATCAACAGCGAGTTTGCACAGGCCGATGTGGCGTTTGTGATCGGCGCGAATGATGTGACCAATCCGCTAGCCAAGACCGACAAGACTTCGCCGATTTATGGCATGCCGGTGCTTGATGTGGAGAAGGCCAAGACCGTGCTGTTCATCAAGCGCTCGATGGGTGGGGTGGGCTATGCCGGGGTGGATAATCCGGTGTTTTATATGGATAACACCATGATGCTGCTGGCTGATGCCAAGAAGATGGTTGAGACGATTGTCAAGTCGCTCGGGCATTAATCGCTGCTGATGGTGCTCGGGCCGAATTCAGTTCTCGATTTTTGGTTCGGGCTGCCGCGAGAGCATTGGTTTGCGGCGTCTGATACACTTGATGCCGACATCAGGGTGCGGTTTGGCGACCTGCATAGTGCTGCGGCGGCATGTGAGCTATCGGGCTGGCGGTCAGATCCGGGCGGGCGGTTGGCGGAAATTATCGTGCTCGACCAGTTTTCACGGAATCTGTTTCGAGGCGATGCTCGTGGTTTTGCAACCGATGCTTTGGCACTTGTATTGGCGCAAGAGGCGGTGGCGGCGGGGGTTGATATTGTGTTGCTCGACGAACGCCGTGCGTTTCTCTATATGCCGTTCATGCATAGTGAGTCGACGATCATCCAAGAGGCTAGCGTAGCGCTGTTTGCAGCACGAGGGCTTTCTGCAAACATCGAGTTTGCACAGGCGCACAGGACTGTGATTGAGCAGTTTGGGCGCTTTCCGCACCGCAATGCTATGCTTGGGCGAAAATCGACACCCGAAGAACTGGTCTATATTAACACACCCGGTTCGGGTTTCTGACTAACGTCAGGCTGCTGGCTTGTCTGACCAGAGGCTGGGGAACAGCTTTTTGAAGGCTTCGACCTTAGGGATGTCGTTATAGGCGATGTAGGGCTGGGTTGGGTTGGCGCGGAGGTAGTTCTGGTGATAGCCTTCGGCCAGATAAAAAGGCTTGTTCGGCTCGAAAGTGGTGACGATCTTTCCCCAGGTTTTGGCGGTGGTGAGCTGGGCGACATAGGCGCGGGCGAGCTTTTCCTGCTCGGGTGATTGCGGGAAGATGGCGCTGCGATATTGGCTGCCCTGATCGGGCCCCTGATAGTTGAGCTGGGTGGGATCATGCGCCACGGAATAGAAGATGCGCAGAAGAGTGCCATAGCTGACCAGGGCGGGATCGTAGCGGATTTCCACCGCCTCGGCATGGCCGGTGAGGCCGGAGCCGGTGAGGATGTAGGTGGCGGTATTCTTGTTGCCGCCGGCATAGCCGGAGCGCACCGACTTGACGCCTTTGACGCGCTCGAACACACCTTCGACCCCCCAGAAGCAGCCGCCGGCGAACACGGCGGTTTGCAGGCCGGTCTTTGTGGTCTCGTCCTGCGCGGGGGCTGGGGCGAGGAGCATGCGTTCGGCAGCGTTGACGCTGCCGCAGGCGGCGGTGGCGAGGAGCAGCGAGGCGAGGAGAATGCGCATGAGTCAGGCCGTCTTTGCTGGGAGGAATTTGAGGGAGACGCCGTTCATGCAATAGCGCAGGCCAGTGGGCTGTGGGCCATCATCGAAGACATGGCCGAGATGACCGCCGCAGCGGGCGCAATGGACTTCGGTGCGGGTCATCATCGGGATGCTTTTATCGACATTGGTGCCGATGGCGCCTTTGAGCGGTTTCCAGAAGCTCGGCCAGCCGGTGCCACTTTCGTATTTGGTGGTGCTGGCGAACAAGGGCAGGTCGCAGCCGGCGCAGATGAAGGTGCCGGCGCGCTTCTCCTTGTTGAGCGGCGAGGTGTAGGGGCGTTCTGTGCTCTCATGACGGAGCACTTGATAGGCTTGGGGGCCAAGCTTCTTCTGCCAATCGGCTTCGGACAAATTGTAGCTGAATTGCGCGGCTTTGGCATCGGCGGCGAGTGCCGGGGCCTCGGTGAAGCGCCGGACATAGGGCAGGGCGGCTGCGGCTGCGGCCATAACGAAAAGGGTGCGTCGGTTCATCATGCCCCTATATACGCTGCGCCAAGCTGAATGATTACTGATTGGTTTGTCGCAGCTTGGTCCAGGCGGTGGCCTGGCTGCCGGCAAGGCGGAGAAGATCACCGAGGGCAACATTGACGTCGACGAGATGAAGGCCCCAATCGGCTTGAACCCGGCCGGTGACGACGACATCGCCGCCGATATCATCGGTGCGTGGATCGGCAGGATCGGCGATGGTGGTGATGCTGAGGCGCTGTGCGTCATCGGTATCGACGCATTCACCGCTCAGCAGGCCGGGGACGCTGACGAAGGGGGTGCGGATGGTTGCGCCTTTGGCCCAGACCGGGACGGGGGTGCTGTTATCAACGATGCTTGGGCCTGCGGGGAGGATGGCGCGCATCGGGGCGGGGCCGTCTGCGCCTGCAAGCAGTGTGGCGGGATTGGTGCAGGCGACCTTCATGCCGGGCTGTGCTGTGCGGCCGAAGCGGGCGTTGGCGGGCGGGGTGGTGGTGTTGCGGTAGCTGACCCAGCTGATGATGCAGCTGGCCTGATCGGCCGAGGTGCACAGCGGCATTACCTTAAAGTCACCGCCGACGGTCTCGCCTTTCGGGACGAGGATATTGGTGCCGGGGAGCCAGGCGGCGATGACCTGTGCGGCTGCTGGCTTGCCTTCGATCTCGTTGGCGATGAGTGACTTCAGGATACCGCTGCCCTGGCTATGGCCAAAAAGGATGACGCCGCGGCCCTGATTGTCGTGCGCCATATAATGCGCGAAGGCGGCGGCGACATCGGCATTGGCCATGGCGCGGTTTGCCGTGCTGGGCCGACCGGCCATGGCATCGCGCAGCGCCCTGAGGGTGATTTGCCGATACATGGGGGCATAGGGGCGGCAGACCTGACGAAGCTGGGCGAACTGGACATGGGCGACATTACGCTCGGCAGCGTCGATGCTGAGGTCTGAATTGCCGGTAGAGTCGGTGCTGACGGTGGGATAAACGTAGAAACAGTCGATCTGCGGGGCCATTCGGTTGGCGGGGAAGCCATCGGGGTGGGTCTGGCCGTTGGCCTCAACCGCGGTTGTGTCGAGTGCGACGGCGCAAGCATCGGCGCGTCCATCGGCGCGATTGGGCCGGCAGAGCCATGCGCTGTCCTTGGCATAGTCGGGGGCCTGATATGCAGATGCGACGCTCTGGGCATGGGCCGGGGTGGCCGCGAGCAGGGCGGTGGCGAGAAGGAGGCGCATGGATTTACCAGCCTGACTTGAGCTTGGGAGAGACGGTGTGGCCCATGCGCTCAAGCGCTTCGGCGATGCGGGCGCGGCCGGCGTCATTTTCGGCCCAGAACATTGGCCCGCCGCGATAGATCGGCCAGCCATAGCCATTGATCCAGACGATATCGATGTCCGACGCGCGCTGGGCCATGCCTTCATCGAGGATTTTGGCGCCTTCATTGACCATCGGGTAGAGGCAGCGTTCGAGGATTTCTTCATCGTCGATATCACGGCGGTTGATGCCTTTTTCGGCGGCATAATCGAGGATGATCTGTTCAGCGACCGGGGACGGCGTGCGGTTGCGGGCTTCGTCGTAATCGTAGAAGCCCTTGCCGTTTTTCTGGCCGCGCAGGCCGGCTTCGCAGAGCCGGTCACGGACGGTGGCGCTCTTGCTGGTATCGGCGGACCAGCCGATATCGAGGCCGGCGAGATCGGCCATCTGGAACGGGCCCATGGGGAAGCCGAAATCGGTCAGCACCCGGTCGACGTCCGATGGCTTCGCGCCTTCGAGAATGAGCTTGTTGGCCTGCTCCTGCCGGGCGGAGAGCATGCGATTGCCGATGAAGCCATCGCAGACGCCGGACACGACGCTGACTTTGCCGATCTGCTTGCCGACGGCCATGGCAGTGGCGAGCAGCTGGGGGGCTGTTTTGGCACCGCGAACGACCTCGAGAAGGCGCATGACGTTGGCCGGCGAGAAGAAATGCATGCCGAGGACTGACTCGGGGCGCGATGTGCTGGCGGCGATCTCATCGACATTGAGATAGCTGGTGTTTGAGGCGAGTATGGCGCCGGGCTTGGTGATCTTGTCCAGCTTGCCGAAAATGTCTTTCTTGATGGCCATGTTCTCGAACACGGCTTCGATGACGAGATCGACGGGTGCGAGGTCTTCGAGGCTGAGCGAGGGGGTGAGCCGGGCCATGCGGGCTTCGACCTCTTCCATGGTGAAGCGGCCCTTTTTGGCGCTGTTCTCATAGTTTCGGCGGATGGTGGCGACGCCACGATCGAGCGCCTCCTGCTTCATTTCGACGATGGTGACCGGGATCCCTGCCGTGAGGAAGTTCATGGCGATGCCGCCGCCCATGGTGCCGGCGCCGATGATGCCGACCGACTGGACGGGCAGCGGCTTCATGGTGGGATCTAGCCCATCGATCTTGGCGGCCTGACGCTCGGCGAAGAAGACATAGCGCTGGGCCGTGGCTTGCAGGCCCTGCATGAGCTTCATGAACTCGGCGCGCTCGACCTTCATGCCCTCATCGAAGGGCAGTGCGACGGCGGCTTCGATGCATTTGATGTTTGCTTCGGGAGCCTCGAACCCTTTGAAGGCCTTGGCGTTGCTGTGGCGGAAAGCGGCGAACATCGGGGCGAGGGATTCGGCGGTGCCGCCCAGCTTGCTGTTGTCATCGCGGACGCGTTTCAACGGGCGGCCTTCGGCGACGACCTTGCTGGCAAAGGCGACGGCCCCTGTGGTGAGATCACCATCGACAATCTCCTCGATCAGGCCGGCGGCCAGTGCTGCCTTGGCGTTCATGGGGGCGCCGCTGGTGACCATCTGCACGGCTTTTTCAGCGCCGACGACGCGGGGCAGGCGCTGGGTGCCGCCGGCACCGGGGAGAAGGCCGAGCTTGACTTCGGGAAGGCCGAACTTCGCCTTGGCATCCGACACCCGGTAATGGCAGCAAAGGGCTGTTTCGAGCCCGCCGCCGAGCGCTGTGCCATGGATGGCGGCGATGATGGGGACCGGCGCGCTTTCGATGGCATCGAGCACATCGTGAAGGGGGACGCCGCGCGGCGGCTTGCCGAATTCGGAGATGTCCGCGCCGGCGATGAAGGTGCGCCCGGCGCAGGTTAGGACGGCGGCCTTGATGGCGGCATCGGCCTTGATGGCCTCGATAGCGCCGGCGATTCCATCGCGGACATCTGCACCGAGCGCGTTGACGGGCGGGCTGTCGATGGTGATGACAGCGATGTTGCCTTTTGTTTCAAGGCTGACAACGGCGTTGATTACGGACATGGAAATCTCCCAAGGCTTGTATTTGTGCGGCAACATAGCAGGATGTGCGGCGAGCGGGAGTGGCGAAAGGGAGAGGGCGTGATGATCGGGGCAAATTGGGGTCGGCGGGAATTTTTGACGCGGGCCGGGGCCGGGGCCGGGGCCAGCCTGATTGGTGGAAGCTGGGCGAGTGCGGCGCTTGCCGGCGCTGGCGACGCCGACCTGATTTTGCGGGGCGGCCGGATTTATACGCTCGATGGGCGGATGGCGACGGCGGATGCCATGGCGGTGAAGGATGGTCGGATTCAGGCGGTGGGGGACTGGGATGAGCTGCGCGGGCTGGCGGGGGCGGCGACACGGGTGGTGGACCTCAAGGGCAAGACTGTCGTGCCGGGGTTTATCGACTGCCACAATCATGCGCGCGGCGAAGTGCTGCTGTATGACGTGTTGGTAGGCAATCCGTTTGAGGTGGAATTTGTTACCATTCAGTCGATCATCGACAAGCTGAAGGCCAAGGCGGCGACGTTGCCGCCGGGAACCTGGGTGGAGGGATTTTTCCACGACGATACCAAGCTGAAGGATGGGCGGCCCTTGAACCGCTTCGATCTCGACAAGGTTTCGACCGACCATCCGGTGGCGGTCTATCATCGCGGCGGGCACACTTATTTCTACAACAGCAAGGCGCTGGCGATGGCCGGTGTGACGCGCGAGACACCGAACCCTTTTGGTGGGACGTTCGACAAGGGGCCGGATGGCGATCTGAACGGCCGGGTGACCGACCGGGCACGGGCGGCCTTTGCCAAGGTGGGCACGCGCGCAGCATTTTCCGACGCCGAGACGGCGGCGCGGAGCAAGGCGGGGATGGCGCATATCTCCAAACAGTTTGTGCGCTACGGTTTGACCGGAGTGCATCATCAGGGCGGCGACCTGGCGGCCATTCAGGCAATCCGGGCGGACGGCGACTTGCTGCACCGGGTGAGTTTTGAGACGAGCGGCGCAATGCTCGATGCGATGCTGGCCAATGGGCTGATGACAGGCTTTGGCGATGACATGGTGCGGCTGGGGGCGACGAGCGAGCACACCGTGGATGGCTCTTTTTCAGAGCGGACGATGGCGATCTCGACGCCGTATCCCGGAAGCAATCCGCCCTATTTTGGCAACATCACCGAGAGCCAGGAAGTGCTCGATGCGTGGGTGGAGAAGGTCCACCGCGCCGGCGTGCAGGTGAACTGCCATGCCAATGGCGATGTGCCTATCACCATGGTGCTGAATGCGTTTGAGCGGGCGCAGAAGCTGCATCCGGTGGCGGATGCGCGGCCGAAGATCACCCATTGCACGCTGGTGAACGACGGGATCCTGAAGCGGATGAAAGTGCTGGGCGTGGTGCCGGCGCCGTTCACCTCCTATGCCTATTACAACTCGGACAAGTTCAGCTTTTATGGCGAGGCGATGATGGCCAACTGCATGGCGTTTCGCTCGTTCCTCGACAATGGCATCCGGGTTTGTGCGGGATCGGACTTTTCACCGGGGCCTTTTGCGCCGCTGATGGGGATGCAGGGGATGGTGACCCGGAAGGGCTGGAACGGCGAGACCTGGGGGCTGAACCAGCGGGTGAGCGTGGCCGAGGCGCTGATGATCAACAGCCTGAACGGCGCCTATGCATCCAAGGAAGAGGCGATCAAGGGATCGTTGGTGCCGGGCAAGCTGGCTGATTATGTGGTGCTGGCCGAAGACCCGCACCGGGTTAACCCGGAGACGATCAAGGACATCACGATTGTGGAGACGGTCACCGGCGGGCGGAGCGTGTATTCAGCTTGAGATGCGTTGCGTGAGGATACGTTTACTTCACGGCTTTCGGAAGGTATCGACCGGGGATGCGGGATGAGGGCGGCTATGTCGATTTGCTGAAGCGGGCGCTGGTGCCGGCTGTATGCTTGCTGATGATCGGCTATTTTCTGTCATTTGCTATCGGTGGTCCGACTGGGGTTTTGTCCTGGCGCGGTTTCGAGACCGAAAAGGCGGAGCTTTCGGCCGAATTGGCGGCGCGCGCGCAGGAGAAAGCGGCGCTGGAGAAGCAACTGCAACTGCTCGACCCCAAGGGCGTTGATCCGGACCTGGCCGATGAACTGGTACGCCGCAACCTGAATGTGGTTAGGCCGGATGAGGTAATTGTAACCCTTCCGGATAAAATGCCGATGACTGCGACAGAATAGCGCGACTTTGCTTGCCGCTTCGGGCGGTCGACGTTAGCATGCGGTCAGGATTTGGGAGTCGAACCGCATGGCGCGCGCCGCAGCACGGAAAACCGGGACCATTACATCAGATTCGCATGAGATCAGGGGTGGGTGGCCGCGACCTGATGAACCGAAACGGTACAAGGCTTCTGGCGCTGAGCTGCTCGATTATTATCGACAGATGCTATTGATCCGGCGTTTTGAAGAGCGTGCCGGGCAGCTCTATGGCATGGGGATGATTGGCGGCTTCTGTCATTTGTATATCGGGCAGGAAGCGGTTGTCGTGGGGATGCAGGCGGCGCTAAAGGAAACCGATTCGGTTATTACGGGGTATCGAGACCATGGGCATATGCTGGTGGCGGGGATTCCGCCCGAGACTGTGATGGCGGAGCTGACCGGGCGCGCGGCGGGGATTTCCAAGGGCAAGGGCGGCTCGATGCACATGTTCAGCGTGGAGCATGGCTTTTATGGCGGGCACGGGATTGTGGCCGCACAGGTGCCGCTGGGTACGGGGCTGGCGTTTGCGCATAAATACAAGGGCGATGGCGGGATTGCTGTGACGTATTTCGGCGATGGGGCATCGAACCAGGGGCAGGTTTATGAGAGCTTCAACATGGCCGAGCTTTGGAAGCTGCCGGTGATCTTCATCATCGAGAACAACCAATATGCGATGGGAACGAGCGTGAACCGGTCCAGCTCAGAGGACCAGCTTTTCAGACGGGGCGAGAGCTTCCGGGTGCCGGGGCTGCAGGTGGATGGGATGGATGTGCTGGCGGTGCGCGGAGCGGCGCAGACGGCGGTGGACTGGGTGCGCGCCGGCAAGGGGCCGCTGCTGCTCGAGATGAAAACCTATCGGTATCGCGGCCATTCGATGAGCGACCCGGCGAAATATCGGAGTCGCGAGGAAGTGGCGGCGGTGCGTGAGAAGAGCGATCCCATTGAGGCGCTGAAAAAGGTGCTCATCGATGGCGGCCATGCTGACGAAGCGAAGCTTAAGGATATGGACAAGGTGGTGCGCGCGGCTGTGACGGCGGCGGCGGACTTTGCCGAGGAGGCGCCGGAGCCGAACCTCGCCGAGCTTTATACTGATGTGTTGCTGGGACAATATTGAGATGGCCGAGATCAAGCTGCCCGCGATGTCTCCGACTATGGAGGAGGGGACCCTGGCCAAGTGGCTGGTGGCCGTGGGCGACACGGTGAAGCCGGGCGATGTGCTGGCTGAGATTGAGACCGACAAGGCGACGATGGAGCTTGAGGCTGATGATGGTGGGGTTGTTTCAGCCCTTCATGTTGAAGCTGGGTCTGAGGGCGTGAAGGTGGGCACGGTGATTGCCACAATTGCTGGCGAGGATGATGAGCCTGTGGTGGCAAAGCCGAAGGTTGCTGCGGCAGCATTGGTGGAGGCGGCGGAGACCCCTCACCCGGCTCGCGTGAAGGATGCGAGTCCTGCCTCTCCCGCGAGGGGAGAGGTAGGGGCAGGGATGAGGCGGCAGACAGTGCGGGAGGCGCTGCGCGATGCGATGGCGGAGGAGATGCGCACGACGCCGGAAGTGTTTGTGATGGGCGAGGAAGTGGCGGAATATCAGGGCGCTTATAAGGTGACGCAGGGGCTACTGGAGGAATTCGGGCCGCAGCGTGTGGTCGATACGCCGATTACTGAATATGGTTTTGCAGGGCTGGGCGCTGGCGCGGCGATGGGCGGGCTGAGGCCGATTGTCGAGTTCATGACGTTTAACTTCGCGATGCAAGCGATTGATCATATTATTAATTCGGCGGCCAAGACGCTGTATATGTCTGGCGGGCAGATGCGCTGCCCGATTGTGTTTCGCGGGCCGAACGGGGCGGCGAGCCGGGTGGGGGCGCAGCACAGCCAGAATTTTGGACCGTGGTATGCGAGTGTTCCGGGGCTGATCGTGATTGCGCCCTATTCTGCCGCCGATGCCAAGGGATTGATGAAGAGTGCTATTCGCTCGCCCGATCCGGTGGTGTTTCTGGAGAATGAGCTGCTTTATGGGCAGAGCTTTGTTGTGCCGGAAGGTGATGTGGCGGTGCCGATTGGCAAGGCCTCGGTGGTGCGGGCGGGCAGCGATGTGACGCTGGTGAGCTATTCGATTGGTGTGGGCGTGGCGCTGGAGGCGGCGGCGGCGCTGGCGGCTGAGGGCATAGAGGCGGAGGTTGTCGATCTGCGGACGCTGCGGCCGCTCGATACGGCGACTGTGCTGGCATCGCTGGCGAAGACGCATCGAATGGTCATGGTGGAGGAGGGGTGGCCGGTTTGCTCGATTTCCTCCGAGATTATTGCGGTGGCCATGGAGCAGGGGTTTGATGACCTTGATGCGCCGGTCTTGCGGGTGACGAATGTCGATGTGCCGCTGCCCTATGCGGCCAATCTGGAGAAGGCGGCGTTGCTGAAGGCAGCGGATGTGGTCGCTGCTGCGAAGAAGGTTTGTTATAGGTGAGCAAGCTCAACCGCTCCTCTACACTTTTCGATATTATCGGCTCTCGTGAAGATAAGATTGAGTATGTAATAACTATACTGAAAAATATGGATGCAGTGAAGCGAGAGTGCAAAACAGAAATTTTTGTTCGGGTTGGAATACCTTGTGAAGGTATATTGCCAAATTATTGGGTGAATCACGATTCCGCTGATGGAAAAAAATTATCAGATGGAACTTATCAAAGTAGCAAGCGCGCGCAGGAGTATGAAACACCTGTTGACGCCGGAGCCTATAGCGACACTCGCACGTCGATCTTCGATGTGCGCACTGGCCTCAAAGCGCTTCGCGATGCCCGCTAACTTCTCACGTCGAGGTCTCATTGATGCCTATTGATATCACTATGCCCGCACTTTCGCCGACGATGGAGGTGGGGACGTTGGCGAAATGGCTTGTGGCGGTAGGGGACCGGGTGAAATCGGGGGATCTATTGTGCGAGATCGAGACTGACAAGGCGACGATGGAATTTGAGACCATCGATGAGGGCGAAGTTGCCGAGCTTGTCGTCGTGGCGGGGACCGAGGATGTTAAGGTGGGTGCGGTCATCCTGCGGCTGAAGGTCGAGGACGAAAGCGATACGCCGGCACCCGTGGCGGAGGCGGCGAACGCTGCGATGGATCAGGCTGTGAAGGTTGCTGTGGCGCCTGTTCCGGCAACGACGCCGGGCGCTACTCCGGCAACTGAGCCTGAGCCGGCAATGACCAAGGCTGGTGAGGGCGAGCGAGTATTGGCATCACCGCTTGCGCGGCGGGTGGCGGCGGCGAAGGGGATTGCGCTGACGTCCCTCAGTGGCTCCGGTCCGCGGGGACGGATCGTGCTCGCGGATGTGGAGAGCGAGGGTGTTTCGGCTCCTGTTGTGCCAACGGCGACGGCCGCTGCGGCGGTTCCAGTGGCTGTGGCACCGGCTGCCAAGGCTGAGGCATTTTCGAGCGATATTCCGCATGTGGTGGAGAAGCTCGGGAATGTGCGCCGGGTGATCGCGCGGCGGCTGACCGAGGCCAAGGCGACGATTCCGCATATCTATCTGACGGTCGATGTGCGGCTGGATGCGCTTTTGAAGCTGCGGGGCGAATTGAATTCAGCGCTTGAAAGCCGGGGGGTGAAGCTCTCAGTCAATGATATGGTGATCAAGGCGCTGGCGCTGGCGCTGCGCGAAGTTCCGAAGTGCAATGTGAGCTTTGCTGGCGAAAGCCTTGTTTCCTATAGTCGCGCTGATATTTCAGTGGCTGTGGCAGCACCTTCCGGGCTGATCACGCCGATTATTGTAGGCGCGGATTCGAAGCCGCTTTCGGTGATTGCGGGCGAGATGAAGGCGCTGGCCGAGAAGGCGCGGGCGGGCAAGTTGCAGCCGCATGAATATCAGGGGGGGACGGCATCGCTGTCCAACCTCGGCATGTTCGGGATCAAGGCGTTTGATGCGGTGATCAATCCGCCGCAGGCGATGATATTGGCGGTGGGGGCGGGCGAGAAGCGCGCTGTTGTGGACGGTGATGCGGTGGTGGCGGCCACTGTGATGAGCATGACGGGGAGCTTTGATCACCGGGCGATCGATGGCGCGGACGGTGCGGCTTTGATGGCGGCGGTGAAGGCGTTGATCGAGAAGCCGCTGGGGCTGGTGGCGTAACGGCGTTACCCGTCGCTTTGGCAGCGCTGGCGGATTTGCCTCGCGGGCGCGATTTTGAATTTGGTGAGGATGGTTCCGATGAGTGACGCTTTCGATCTTGTGGTGCTGGGCTCCGGGCCTGGTGGCTATGTGGCGGCTATTCGGGCGAGTCAGCTTGGCATGAAGGTGGCGATTGTCGAGCGGGAGAAGCTGGGGGGGATTTGTTTGAATTGGGGGTGCATTCCGACCAAGGCGTTGCTGCGATCGAGCGAGATCTATCATTATATCACCCATGCTTCGGCCTATGGGCTGAGTGTGGAGAAGCCGTCGTTCGATCTGGCCAAGGTGACCGAGCGCAGCCGCAAGGTGGCGGGGCAGCTGAACTCCGGTGTGAAGGGGTTGATGAAGAAGAACAAGGTGACGGTTGTCGAGGGCGAGGGTCGGCTCTCGGGCGCCCGGCAGGTGACGGTGGGTGAGCGGGTGCTCGATGCGAAGAATGTGATTGTGGCGACGGGTGCGCGGGCGCGCGATCTGCCGGGGGTGGCGGCGGACGGGCAGCGGATCTGGACCTACCGGCATGCGATGGTGCCGCCGGCGATGCCGACGAAATTGCTGGTGATTGGCTCGGGCGCCATAGGCATTGAATTTGCCAGCTTTTACTCGGACATGGGGGCGGACGTCACCGTGGTGGAGATGCTCGACCGGATCTTGCCGGTGGAGGATGCCGATGTTTCAGCATTCATGGAAAAGACGCTGGTGAAGCAGGGGATGCGGATTGTCACCGGGGCCATGGTTTCGGATGTGAAGGCCGGCAAGGACAGCGTGTCGGCGACGATTACCGACAAGGACGGCAAGGCGAACGCTGAGCAATTTAGCCATGTGATTGTTGCCATTGGCATTGTGCCCAACACCGAGAACATCGGGCTTGAGGCGCTGGGGGTGGCGACGGACCGGGGGCATATCGTCAACGATGGCTTTGGCCGCACCAATGTGGAGGGGCTTTGGGCGATTGGTGATGTGGCCGGGGCGCCGTGGCTGGCGCACAAGGCGAGCCATGAGGGCATTATCGCTGTGGAGACGATGGCTGGCCAGCATGTGCATGCGATGGACAAGGGGGCGATTCCGGGCTGCACCTATTCGCGGCCTCAAGTGGCCAGTGTGGGGCTGACGGAGGCGCAGGCAGCAGAGGGTGGGCGCAAGCTGAAGGTGGGGAAATTCCCCTTTATCGGCAATGGCAAGGCGATTGCGCTGGGCGAGGCGGAAGGTTTTGTAAAGACTGTGTTCGATGCTGAAACCGGCGCGCTTTTGGGGGCGCATATGGTGGGGGCCGAGGTGACCGAGCTGATCCAGGGCTATGTCATTGCGCGCCAGCTCGAGAGCACCGAGACCGAGCTGATGCACACCGTGTTTGCGCATCCGACGCTGAGCGAGATGATGCATGAGAGCGTCTTGGATGCTTATGACCGGGCGCTGCATTACTGACAGATAGGCGCAGGCGATTGGCAGGGCGGCGGCAAGGGACTATCTGACGGCGATGAGCGAAATATTGAACCTTTCCGAACCGGACCCGATGGTGCCCCCGCGGGTGCGCAAGCCGGACTGGCTGCGGGTGAAGGCGCCGACGAGCCTGGCCTTTGCCGAGACGCGGGCGCTGATGCGGCGGCTGAAGCTGAATACTGTGTGTGAGGAGGCGGCTTGCCCGAACATCGGGGAATGCTGGAGCCAGAAGCATGCGACGGTGATGATTTTGGGCGAGACGTGCACGCGGGCTTGCGCGTTCTGCAACGTGAAGACCGGAATGCCGGGACCTGTGGACGCGAGCGAGCCGGCGCATTTGGCCGAAGCCGCCGTGGCGCTTGGGCTGGAGCATATCGTGATCACATCGGTGGACCGCGATGATCTGCCGGACGGCGGGGCAGGGCAGTTTGTGAAGGTGATTCAGGCTATCAGGGCCGCGGCGCCAGCGACAACGATCGAGATTCTGACGCCGGATTTCAGGAACAAGGCGGACCGGGCGGTGGCGATGATCGTCGAAGCCGGGCCGGATGTTTATAATCACAATCTGGAGACGGTGCCGCGGCTCTATCCGACGATCCGGCCGGGCGCGCGCTATTATCATTCGCTGCGGCTGCTTGACCGGGTGAAGGCGCTTTCCCCACGCATCTTCACCAAATCCGGCGTGATGGTCGGCCTTGGAGAAACTGCGCAGGAGCTGCATCAGGTGTGGGATGACATGCGCTCGGCGGGCGTCGATTTCCTGACGGTGGGGCAATATCTGCAGCCGACGCCGCGCCATGCCAAGGTGATGGATTTTGTGACGCCGCAGACCTTTCAAGCCTATGCTACGGTGGCGCGCTCCAAGGGGTTCTTGCAGGTCGCGGCGTCTCCGCTGACACGATCAAGCTATCATGCGGGCCGTGATTTTGCCGAGATGCAGGCCAAGCGCCATGGCGAGGCGGCGGGCTGAATGCCGAAGCATGGGGAAACGCGGTTTTTGCCATTTTCGGCGGCGCAGATGTTTGATCTTGTCGCCGATATCGAACGCTATCCGCAATTTTTGCCATGGGTGCAGGCGCTGCGGGTGAAGACCAGGGGCAAGAGCGACGCCGGTAATGAGGTGGTGACGGCCGATATGGTTGTCGGGTTTAAGATGGTGCGCGAGCGTTTTACCAGCAAGGTTGTGCTGGTTCGGCCCGAGCGGATCGAGGTCGAATATCTTTCGGGACCGCTGAAATATTTGAAGAACGACTGGACGTTCCGGGATGTGAAGGGCGGCTGCGAGATCGATTTTCTGGTCGATTTCGAATTTCAGAACCGCATGTTCGAGCGGCTGGCGGGCATGTTCTTCGGAGAAGCGCTGCGGCGGATGGTGGGGGCGTTCGAGACGCGCGCTGCTGTGCTTTATGGAACAGGGGCCTCGGGCATGAGCAAGGATAGTGCGACGAGCGCTGCCTGACGTCGGATTTCACTGCGACCGAGATCACCGAATTGACGGACATCGGCGACGATATTGGCGGGATCACCATCGCGCTCGGCGCGGGCGAAGACGACGGTGCCGACCGGCTTCATGTCTGAGCCGCCGCCGGGACCGGCGATTCCAGTGACGGCAACCGCAATGTTGGCTTGGCTGTTTTTCAGGGCGCCTTGTGCCATGGCCCAGGCGGTGGCGATGGAGACGGCGCCGAAGGTGGCGATAATGTCTTCGCCGACGCCGAGCGCTTCCTGTTTGGCTGCGTTTGAATATGTGACGAAACCGCGCTCGAAGACGTCGGATGCGCCGGCAACCTCGGTGAGTGCTGCGGCGACGAGGCCGCCGGTGCAGCTTTCAGCGAGCGATATGGTGCGGCCCAGGGCGCGATTGGCGTTCAGGGCGCGGGTGGCGGCGGCGAGAAGTTCCGAATCCATGCTCAGTCTTTAGGCTGGAAGTCTTATGCTGGCCATGGCTTGTGCGGCAACGCCCTCGGACCGGCCGGTGAAACCGAGCTGCTCGGTGGTGGTGGCCTTGATGCTGACCTGAGCGACGGTGAGGCCGAGAATGCTGGCGATGCGGGCTTGCATGGCGGCGCGGTTTGGGCCGATTTTTGGGCTCTCGCAGATGAGTGTGACATCGACAAAATCGATGATGCCTGCGCGAGCGCGGACGAGGCTGGCCGCATGGGCAAGAAACTGATCGGAAGCAGCGCCCTTCCATTTATCGTCGCTGGGGGGGAAATGATCGCCGATATCGCCCGCAGCGATGGTGCCGAGCAGCGCATCGGTGAGGGCATGGAGGCCGGCATCGGCATCGGAATGGCCGATGAGTCCGTGGCTGTGAGGGAGGCGGACGCCGCAGAGCCAGACATGATCACCCGGCCCGAAGGCATGAACATCGAAGCCTGAGGCTGTGCGGGGGATGAGACTGGTCATGGAAGCAAAATCCTGAGCGCGGGCGAAATCCTGAGGTTCGGTGATCTTGAAGGCGCGGTCATCGCCTTTGGTGATGGCGACTTTCAGCCCGGCGGCGAGAGCGATGGCCAGCTCATCGGTGGCACCTCCACCGGCAGCGCGGTGCGCAGCGAGCAGGGCGTGAAAGCGGAACGCCTGCGGGGTCTGGACGCGCCATAGTGCCTCGCGATCCACGCTTTCGGTGAAATAGCCCGAGCCGCGGCGCAAGCTGTCAATGACTGGCAAGGCAGGCACGGCACCGAGATTGGCAGGATCGGACAGGGCGACGAAGATCGCGTCCAGCATGGCAGGGGGCACGAAAGCGCGGGCGGCATCATGAATGAGGACGGTCTCGGGTGGATTGTCAGGGCCGGTTTGCGCCAGGGCTTCCAGGCCGGCGCGGGCACTTGCCTGCCGCGTGGCGCCGCCGGCTATGGGCGGCGGCAGGGCGAGGCCGGCGGTGGCGGCATCATAAAGCGCGCGGTCATCGGGGTTTATGACGACCAGTATACGGGTGATGGCGGGATGTGACTGCAGATGGAGGACGGCATGGCGGAGCAGCGGGATGCCGGCGATCTTCTGATATTGCTTGGGCAGGCTTGCATCATCGCTGTCACCACGGGCGCGAAGGCCTTTGCCGGCGGCGACGATGAGGGCGGTTGCTTGCATTGCCTTCGTGTAATGGTGTGGAGGGGTGGCGACAACTTGTGTTTTGCCTAAAAATCAGGCAGGCGCGGCGGATGCTCAAGCCGATCAAAATTGGGCCGTTGTCGATTGACGTGCCGGTTATTCTGGCGCCGATGACCGGGGTGACGGATATGCCGTTTCGGGTGCTGGTGAAGCGCTATGGCGCCGGACTGACCGTGACCGAAATGATTGCCAGCGAAGCGATGATCCGGGAGACGCGGCAGAGCCTGCAGAAGGCGGCCTGGCACCCGGCGGAGGAGCCTGTGAGCATGCAGCTGGCGGGATGCGAGCCGGGGCGAATGGCCGAGGCGGCGAAGCTGAATGAAGCGCGCGGGGCAGCGATTATCGACATAAACATGGGCTGCCCGGTGAAGAAAGTGGTCAACGGCCATGCTGGATCATCGTTAATGCGCGATTTACCGCTGGCGGCGGCGCTGATTGAGGCGACGGTGAAGGCCGTGAAGGTGCCCGTGACGCTGAAGATGCGTATAGGCTGGGACCATCAGAGCCTGAATGCGCCGGAACTGGCGCGGATTGCCGAGGATCTGGGGGTGAAGCTGATCACTGTGCATGGGCGGACGCGGTGCCAGCTTTATTCCGGTTCGGCCGATTGGGGCTTTGTGGCGCGGGTTAAGGACGCGGTGAAGCTGCCGGTGATCGTCAATGGCGATATCTGTTCTGTGTCGGATGCCGAGGCGGCTCTGGCGCAGTCTGGCGCTGACGGTGTGATGATCGGGCGCGGGGCCTATGGCAAGCCATGGCTGATCGGGCAGGTGATGGCTGCGCTGACCGGGCGGACTGTGCCGGCTGATCCGGGGCTGGCGGAGCAGCATGCCGTAGTGCGCGAGCATTATGCCATGATGATCGATCTTTACGGGCCTCAGGTGGGTGTGGGCGTGGCGCGCAAACATCTTGGCTGGTATACTAAGGGGCTTTTCGATTCTGCGACGTTTCGTAATGAAGTCAACAAATTGAATGACGTTGATGAAGTGATTTTGATGCTGGATCGCTTTTATGAAGAGCGCACTCGGCTTGAGCTGATGGCGGCGTGAGCGCAGGTGCTGGCGAACTTTTGGCCGGGCTTGCGGTGCCGGTAATGATGGTTCGGCCGGACGGCACTATCAGCATGGCGAACATAGCAGCCGAGGCGGCCTTGAATGTGAGCCAGGCGGCACTTGAGGAACGCGGATGGGGCGCTGCTTTTGGCCAGAACAGCATGGTTGAGGCGCTTGTGGCCCGGGCTCGCGATGATGCCAGCAGTTGCGCTGCTTATGATGTGACGCTGACGCCGGTATACGGTCGGCCGTTTCGCGCTGATATTTTGGTTAACCCAGTGAGTGAGATGGACGGCTGGCTGACGGTGGCGCTTCAATTGCGCTCGGTGGCGACGATGGTTGACCGCCAGCTTCAGCGGCAGGGAGCGGCGCGCTCTGCCGAAGGCGTGGCGCAGATGCTGGCGCATGAGATCAAGAACCCGCTTTCGGGCATCAAGGGTGCGGCACAATTGCTGGCGAGTGCTGAAACCGAGGCTGCAGACAGGATTGAGCTTACAGACCTGATCGTTACGGAAGTCGACCGTATTGCCAAGCTCGTGGACCGGCTTGAGAGCTTTACCGATACACGGCCGATGCAGCTTCGGCCTGAGAATATCCATGAACTCCTTGGCCATGTGCGGCGGGTGGCGCAGCAGGGCTTTGCGCAGGGCATGCCCATAATTGAGCGCTATGACCCTTCGCTGCCGATGGTGACGGCGAATAGAGATGCACTTGTTCAGGTTTTTATAAATCTATTAAAAAATGCTGCGGAAGCGGCTGGTTCAGAAGGGAAAATTGGGATTGCTACGGCCTATAGACCGGGGCTGAAGGTGCGGCCGGCGGGCGGTGGCTCGCCGGTTTCACTGCCGCTTGAGGTGAGGGTTATTGATTCCGGACCTGGCCTGCCGGTGTCGTTGGCGGACCATGTTTTCGAGCCGTTTGTGACATCAAAACCTGGGGGATCGGGGCTTGGGCTGGCGCTGGTCGCCAAGATAGTCGCCGATCATGGCGGGGTGATCGAATATGAGCGCGGCGGCGAGCCGGAGCAGACGATCTTCAGGGTCATGCTGCCACTGGCTTCGGGCTCAGGGCATTCGTCATGACCAAGACGGTGATTGTGGCAGACGATGATTCTGCCATCCGCACGGTGGTTCGTCAGGGGCTGATGCGGGCGGGATATGAGGTGTTGCTCGCTGAAACCGCCGAAGGTCTGCGTGCGCTGGTGGCGGCGGGGAAGGGTGATGTTGTCATCTCAGATGTCATGCTACCAGATGGCAACGGGCTGGAGCTTATTCCAGCGCTTTTGGCGATGCGGCCGGGTCTGCGGGTGGTGGTCATCTCAGCACAGAACACACTGTCCACAGCCGTGAGAGCGACCGAGCAAGGCGCTTTTGATTATCTGCCAAAGCCTTTCGATCTCAATGCGCTGGTGAAGACTGTTGCTGATGCGCTTGAATCGGTTAGCGAGTTGGATGTTGTAGATTTGGGGGGTGGGGACAGCCCGCTTATCGGGCGCTCACCGGCGATGCAGGAGGTCTATCGGCTGATTGCGCGGGTTGTGCCCAATGATCTGACGGTGATGATTTTGGGCGAGAGCGGCACAGGCAAAGAGCTGGTGGCGCGGGCGATCCACGACATGGGGCCGCGGCGGACGGCGCCGTTTATTGCGCTCAATATGGCAGCGATTCCGCGTGAATTGATTGAAAGCGAACTTTTTGGTCATGAGCGAGGCGCGTTTACGGGGGCATCTACGCGGGCAGCGGGGAAATTTGAGCAGGCGCAGGGGGGCACGCTATTTCTGGACGAAATCGGTGACATGCCTGTCGATGCCCAGACGCGATTGCTAAGAGTTTTGCAGACCGGCGAGTTCACCACCGTTGGCGGCTCCCGCATGCAGCAGGCCGATGTGCGGGTGGTGACAGCGACTAACCAGGATTTGCTTGCGTTGACGCGGGCAGGCCGGTTTCGTGAGGATTTATACTATAGACTCAACGTGGTGCCATTAGCTTTACCACCGCTCCGCGAGCGGATTGAGGATGTGCCGGCGCTGGCGCGGCATTTTTTGGCGCAGGCGGCGGCCGAGGGGCTGCCGCGCAAAGCGCTGGACCCGCATGCCATTAAGCTTTTGCAGGCCCATGGCTGGCCGGGCAATGTTCGCGAGCTTGAGAATCTGATGCGCCGCTTTGCTGTTCTGGAGCGGGGGGACAGCATTGGGGTGGCGGCGGTGGTTGCGAGTTTGAGGCCGCTGGCAATTCCGGGGACGCCCGCGATCACGGAGTCTACAACGCCGATGAGCAATGGGCTGGCGGAAGCGGCGGCGCACCATATTGGCGAGTATTTTCTCCGGTTTGGCGGGAGTTTGCCACCCGATGGTGTTTATGAGCGCCTGCTCGTAGAAGTCGAGCGTCCGTTGATTGTTGCATGCCTTCGAGCCACAGACGGCAACCAGCTCAAGGCAGCAAAATTGCTGGGCATTAATCGCAATACATTGCGCAAGAAGCTGGGTGACCTTGGCCTCGATACGGCGGGCATGCGCGGCGGCTGAACATGCTGTCGCAGCTTTGCAACGCCTGTGTTCCATTGGACACGATTATAGCCTAGGTTGCTCGCTGATGAGTGATTTGGCTGTCCCGCAGGGTTTGGCGGCACCGCGTCGGCGGCGCTCGCGGTTGCGTGTTCGTCTGCGGCGCTTGTTTAGCCGATCCAATCTCTATCCCAAGCTCGAACTTCTGGCTGTAGCGGCAACGCTGGTTACCGGTTGGGCGAGCTATGCGCTGGTGACCGGGCGGGCGTTGCCAGCCAACGGAGCTTCCCCGACGCTGGTGACTGCGCTTGTGGTGGCGAATTTGCTGCCGCTGATGGTGCTTGTGGTCTTGATGGCGCGCCGGCTGGCGTTGCTGCTGACAAACCGGCGGCAGGGCGTGGCTGGGGCGCAATTGCATTTGCGGCTGGTGGGACTGTTTGCCGGCATCGCGGCCGTGCCGACGGTACTTGTGGTTATCTTTGCATCGCTGCTGTTTCAATATGGGGTGCAATTCTGGTTTTCCGACCGGGTGAAGACCATTTTGGAAGGCTCGAACCAGGTGGCTCAGGCCTATATCGAGGAGAACCGGCAGCGGGTGGCGGACGATATCGTGCCGATGAGCAGCGATATCGCCAATTATGCCCGTGACTTTGGCGTGGGCAGTGAGCTTTTTGGCCAGGCATTGCAGTTCCAAGTATCTGCTAGAAATCTGTCAGAAGCTGCTGTTTTTGAACGAGATGGTGTTAAACTGCTGCCGCTGGCGCTAAACGGTCTGGCGCCGAAAGCGCTGGCAACGCGGCTGGAGCGAATGTCTGCGCCGACAAGCCAGCCCGGACAGGCTGTCACGTTGGTGGCACGCGGCGGCGACCGGATTGAGGCGGTGGTGGCCATTGCCGGGATGCCTGACCGCTATATCTATGTGAGCCGCAAGGTCGATCCGGCGGTGCTGGCGCGGGCCGACCGGGCGGCGGGGGCGTTGTTTGAGTATAGATCGTTAATCGAACGCTCGCGGGTTATGCAGCTGCGATTCAATCTGGTGCTGATCGCTGTGAGCGTTTTAACGCTGGCGGTGGCTATGTGGTTTGCGCTTTGGCTGGCGAACCGGTTGGTGACACCGATCGCGCGGCTTGCCCTTGCTGCCGAGCGTGTGGGGGCGGGGGATCTTGATGCGCGGGTGCCGACGGGTGGCGCTGCTGATGAGGTGAGCACTTTATCGCGCGCCTTCAACCGGATGACCGGTCAGCTGAAGGCGCAGCAGACCGCCTTGCTCGATGCCAATCAGCAGCTCGACCAGCGGCGGCGCTTCACCGAGGCGGTGCTTTCAGGCGTTTCGGCCGGAGTTCTTTCGATCGACCGGCGCGGGGTTGTTCGCTCGGCAAACCGATCGGCTGCTGGGCTTCTTGAGACATCCGCAGAGCTGCTGGAGAATCAGCCTCTGGCAGTAGCGGTGCCGGCGCTGGCGGCGTGGATGGAGGTGGCGCGCGAAACCGGCGAGCCTTCGGGACAGGTCAAGATCGACCGGGGGACGGAAACGCAGACGCTTTCGGTGCGGATCGCTGATGAGAATGCCGATGAAGCTGGCGATGGCGGCGGCCATGTGCTGACGTTTGACGATATTTCGGCGCAATTGGCGGACCAGCGACGCGCGGCCTGGGCCGATGTGGCGCGGCGGATTGCGCATGAAATCAAGAATCCTTTGACACCGATTCAGCTGGCGGCGGAGCGTCTGCAGCGTAAATTCGGGCGACAGGTGACGGAAGATCGCGAGACTTTTGGTGAACTTACGGGGATGATTGTACGCCAGGTTGGTGATTTGCACCGGATGGTGAACGAATTCTCGGACTTTGCCCGGCTGCCGCGTCCGGTGTTTGCGGCGGAAAGCATCACGGTGATCGTGCGTGAGGCGCTGGTGCTGCAGGAGGTGGCGTTTCCGGCGATCAGTTTTTCGGTTGAGGGAACGGCGGCGCTGCTGATGTGTGACCGCCAACAGATGACGCGACTGCTGACCAATTTGATCAAGAATGCCGGTGAAGCGGTGACGGCAAGGCTGGACCGTGAGGCGGCTGAGAATCTTTCAGGATTGCCGGGGCATATCGGCATTGAAATCGGCGACGGATCATCTTCGTTGACGTTGGCGGTGTCTGATAATGGCATTGGTTTGCCGGCGGAACGGCGCGACCAGCTGACAGAACCCTATGTGACAACGCGGGCGCGGGGGACCGGGCTGGGGCTGGCGATCGTCAAGAAGATTGTTGAGGATCATGGTGGTGATTTGGTTCTGGATGACAGGCCTGGCGGCGGCGCTGTGGTGCGGGTGACGTTGTCGCGCGGAGTGGCGATGAATGCGGCTGCACGGGCGGCTGCGGAATGATTTGCGGGCGGAAAGATTTTGGCATGAAGGATTGGCATGGCGCTTGATATTCTGGTCATCGATGATGAGGCCGACATTCGTGACATGATCGCTGGTGTGTTGAGCGACGAAGGTTATGTCACGCGCACGGCCGGTGACAGCGATTCAGCGCTTGCGGCGCTGTCTGAACGTCGGCCATCGATGATCGTGCTCGATGTCTGGCTACAGGGATCGCGCCTCGACGGGATTGAATTGCTCGACGAGATAAAGAGCCGCGACCCGACGCTGCCGGTGGTGGTGATTTCTGGCCATGGCAACATTGAAACTGCGGTGGCGGCGATCAAGCGCGGTGCCTATGACTTCATCGAGAAGCCGTTTCAGGCAGAGCAGCTTTTGCTGGTGGTGGGGCGTGCGACCGAGACCGAGCGGCTGAAGCGCGAGAATGAGTCGCTGCGTGAAAAGGTGGGCTATGACAATGAGCTGACGGGCTGCAGCCCGCAGATCAATGCTGTGCGCGCAACGCTGAAACGGGTGGCGGTGACCGGTAGCCGGGTGCTGATCTCTGGTCCTGCCGGATCGGGCAAGGAAGTGGCGGCGCGGCTGCTCCACCAATGGAGCTCGCGTGAACGCGCGCCGTTCATGGTGGTAAGTGCTGCCCGGATGACGCCCGAGCGGGTGGAGGAAGCCATGTTCGGCGTGGAGGAGGGGGGGCATCTCGTTCGGTCCGGACTGTTTGAACAGGCGCATGGCGGCACGCTGTTTCTGGACGATGTGGCTGATATGCCGATGACGACGCAGGCCAAGGTTCTGCGCGTTTTGACCGAACAGGTGTTCCAGCGGGTCAACGGTTCACGCTGGGTGAAGGTGGATGTGCGGGTGATCAGTGCGACATCGCGCGACTTGATGGCCGAGATTGCTGCAGGACGGCTTCGCGAAGATCTGTATTACCGGCTGAATGTCGTGCCGGTGAAGGTGCCGTCGCTGGCGGAGCGGCGCGAGGATGTGGCTGAACTGGTGAATTATTTTCTGGCGCGATATGCGGCTGAGCGGCGGGTAAGCACGCCCGCTGTGACAGAGGATGCGATGGCGGCGCTGCAGACCTATGAATGGCCGGGCAATGTGCGGCAGCTGCGCAATGTTGTGGAGCGCACGCTGATTCTGGCGCCGGCTGATCAGATCGGGACGATTGGTATCGAAATGTTGCCGGCCGAGATAACCGCTGAGCCATCGCGGCTGGTGCCGGGGCAGGCCGTGCGTTCGATCATGGGGACGCCGCTGAGAGAGGCGCGCGAAGCCTTTGAGCGCGAGTATCTTCGAGCGCAGATCAGGCGCTTTTCGGGGAACGTTTCGCGGACCGCGGCGTTTATCGGGATGGAGCGATCGGCATTGCACCGCAAGCTCAAGGCGCTGGGATTGAGCGACGATGCTGGAGACGGTGAGAACAGCGACGGGTAGACTTGGGCTTGTGACTATATTTGCCATTGGCATTGAGATTTTGTCTGGGGTGACTATTCTTGACTTGGATGGGGGTTACGGCCCGGACATGAATCGCGGGGGTCGCGCTCCGCCAAGAGAAAGAGAAAAAAATGGGCGATCGGGCCAACAACTTGCAGGATGTTTTCCTGAATGCCGTGCGGAAGACCAAGACGCCGGTTACGATGTTTCTGGTGAATGGCGTCAAACTACAGGGTGTGATCACCTGGTTTGATAATTTTTCGATATTGCTTCGGCGCGATGGGCATTCGCAGCTGGTCTACAAGCATGCGATTTCGACGGTTATGCCGGCAGCACCGTTGCAACTGTTTGAGGGCGAGAAGATGGATGAGGGTGACGACGATTGACCAGATCTAAAGACGCTGATGGCGACGGGCTTTCCGGGCTTGACGAGGCGCCGCAGTTTCATGCGTGGGATGAGCATAGAGGGATAAGGCTGGGCTCACCGGCCGTGGTTGTGCTGCCCGTGCGGGACGGGCGATCGGGGCCGGCAATACGGTCACCGGAGGCGCGGTTGGCTGAAGCTGAGGGATTGGCCCGGGCGATTTCTCTCGATGTCGTGCATGGGGAGATTGTGCGGCTGAGAAGCGCCAGCGCCGGGCATCTTTTTGGCAAGGGTCAGATTGAGCGGCTGGCGGCGGCTGTCGCGGCGAATGATGCCGAGCTGGTGGTGATCGACGGCATTGTTTCGCCGATCCAGCAGCGCAATCTTGAGAAGGATCTCAAGGCAAAGGTAATCGACCGGACCGGACTTATTTTGGAGATTTTCGGCGAACGGGCGTCGACTCGGGAAGGGACACTGCAGGTCGAGCTGGCGCATCTTCAGTATCAGGCAAGCCGTCTGGTGCGGAGCTGGACCCATCTTGAGCGGCAGCGCGGTGGCTTTGGCTTTATGGGCGGTCCTGGTGAGAGCCAGATCGAAATGGACAGGCGGCTGATCAAGGACCGTATCGTGCGGCTGAAGACCGAGCTTGAGGATGTGCGGCGAACACGCGGGCTGCATCGGCGGCAGCGGCAGAAGGCGCCTTGGCCGGTGGTGGCGCTGGTCGGCTATACCAATGCTGGAAAGTCTACACTTTTCAATCTGATGACGGGTGCCACGGTGAAAGCCGAAGATCTGCTTTTTGCCACACTCGACCCGACAATGCGCGCCATACGGTTGCCGGGTTACGACAAGGTTGTGCTTTCGGACACGGTGGGATTCGTTTCGGAACTACCCACGCAGCTGGTTGCGGCGTTTCGGGCGACGCTTGAGGAGGTGACCGAGGCCGATCTGATTGTGCATGTGCGCGATATATCTCACCCTGACAGCGAGGCGCAGGCAGCCGATGTGGCGCAAGTTTTGAGCGATCTTGGCATGGCTGGCGGGCGGCCGATGCTGACTGTGCTCAACAAGATCGACGCGCTGGATGCTGAGGCTCGCGCTGCTGTGATGGCGCGGATTGGCGATGATGCTGTGGCGATTTCGGCGCTGACGGGGGAGGGGGTCGAGACGCTGAACGAGCAGATTGCCGTGATGCTGCGGGCTGGAAGCCGGGTCCATGTGATTCGCCTGAGCCAGTCGGATGGTCGCAAGCTGGCGTGGCTTCACGAGCATGGCGAGGTAGTGGGCCGCAACGATGAGGAAGAGATTGCGACATTGAAAGTCCGGCTGTCCGACGCCGATCATGCGCGATTTGTGGCGATGGCCTGATGGGATCAGACGCGTTCTCGGCGCTTAACCTCGGACCATAGTGCTTCTTGCTCGCCTAGTGTCATCTGCGCGAAGGCAGGGCCGGCGATCGCCTCCATGGCGCGAAAGCGACGCTCAAACTTGGCATTGCCGCTGCGCAGGGCGGCTTCGGCATCGATATCGTGGTGGCGCAGCAGATTGACGACGACGAAGAGAAGGTCGCCTGCTTCTTCAAAACGGTGGTCGACCGAGCTGGCGCTGTCGAATTCGGCGAGCTCCTCATCAACTTTGGCGCGGACCGGCGCCCGCTCCGGCCAATCGAAGCCGGGACGGGCGGCGCGAGACTGGAGTTTTTCGGCGCGTGCGAGGGCGGGCAGGGCCTTGGCGACGCCGTCCAACGCTGAGACGGGCTGATCGGAGGGGCCGGCTGCGGCGCGTTCGGCGGCCTTGATGGCTTCCCATTCCTGCTTTTGGGTGGCGGCATCAACGGCGGGAGTGGCAGCACTGAAGATGTGGGGATGGCGGCGTTCCATCTTGTTACAAAGCGATGTGATGACGTCGGCGAGGTTGAAGTGGCCAGTTTCCTCGGCGATGCGGGCGTGAAAGATGACCTGAAAGAGGAGATCTCCGAGTTCTTTCTTGAGTTCGGTCATGTCTCCGGTTTCGATCGCGTCAGCAACTTCATAGGCTTCCTCGATGGTGTAAGGCGCTATGGTGGCAAAGGTCTGAGCGGTATCCCAAGGGCAGCCGGCCAAAGGATCTCGCAGGCGGGCCATGATGGCGGTGAGGCGGGCGAGGCCGGCGGAACTGTCCATGGGTTTAATCCTGATAATATATATTATGTTTAATTTATGATGCTTGTTCCGCGGAAGAGGGCGATTAAAATCCGGTATATCCGGCTGTGATCAGTAAGATTGCCCGTCATGCTCTAAATCAACAACAAGACCATCATGACATGGCGCGACGCCTGGCGGAAGCATTGCGACGAGGCTTGCGTAGTCCATTGATTGATCCATGTGTGTGAGCAGCGCGCGGCTTGGGCGGTAATATCCTACCCAAGCCAATGTTGCCTCAAGGTGGCTGTGGGTTGGATGCGGCGCATGTCTAAGGGCATCGACAATCCACAGATCAAGACCCTTGAGTAGCGCCGCTGCGCGCTCATCAAATGCTTTGACATCAGTTGAATAGGCGAGGCTCTTGCCACCGGCTTCGAACCGCAGCCCGGTGGATTCGATATCACCATGAAGCTGGGGGAATGGAATGATCGTGATCCCGCCAACGGTGATCGGACCAGAAAGCTCGTGAGCGCTACAGCTTGCGGGGTAGCCTCGGGCGCCTTCGAAGACATAATCGAAACGCTTGCCGATGACGGCGAATGTATCCGGGCTGGCCCAGACATCGACGGGACGGCGCATGGCGTGAAAGACTTGACGAAGATCATCGATTCCGTGTGCGTGATCAGCATGGTCATGGGTGATGAAGACGCCGTCGAGATGCGCAACCCCGGCGCCCAGAAGCTGTTCGCGCAGGTCCGGGCCGGTATCGACAAGAAGCCTGGTGCCTTGATGCTCGACAAGAATGGATACACGCCTACGGCGGTTTTTGGGATTGCCGGGATCGCACTGCCCCCAGTCACCCCGGCCATCAGGTCCGCCAATGCGCGGCACCCCGGACGACGTGCCACAGCCCAGGATGGTAACGCGCATCAGCCGGGCGCCACAGCCTTGCGAAATAACGCGAAGAAATTATCCGTTGTCTTTGTAATCAAGGTCTTTTCATCGACGCCGCGTAGGTTCGCCAGGAACCGGGCAGTGTGCGCGACAAAGGCGGGCTCACAGGTTTTACCGCGCATCGGCACTGGCGCCAGAAACGGGGCATCGGTTTCGACCAGCAAGCGATCATCCGGGATTACGGCGGCGCTTGCCTGAAGATCACGAGCGTTTTTGAACGTGACGATGCCCGATATCGAGATGTAGAATCCAAGCTCGAGCGCAGCTTCGGCAAAGGCTTGTGATGCGGTGAAGCAATGGATCACGCCGAGGAGTGGCCCCTGCCCCGCTTCACGCAGCAATTCCAGCGTGTCGGCCTCGGCGTCGCGCGTATGGACGATGATTGGCAGGCCTGTTTCGCGGGCGGCGGCTATATGAGCGCGGAAGCTGGCTTTTTGTCGGTCTCTGTCGGATTTTTCGTAATAATAATCGAGGCCGGTTTCGCCGATTCCGATGACGCGGGGATGAGTAGCAGCGTCGACGAGGCTGGAAGTATCGGTGTCGGGGTGATGATCGGCTTCATGAGGGTGAATACCGATGGTCGACCAGATATCGGCGTTCTGGTCCGCAAGGCCGATGACTTCGTCCCATTCGTGGCGCTTGGTGGAAATGCCGAGAAAGCCGCCAACGCCGGCCTGGCGGGCGCGCGCCAGCACGCCGGACACGTCTTCACGGAGCCCGGGGTAGTTGAGATGACAATGGCTGTCGATCAGCATCAGGCGGCGTCCAACGTCAGTCTTGGAAAGACGCCCTGAGGGGGTGGCAGCATAGTGCCTGACTTAACGGTGGTTTTGTGGCTGCGGAAATCGCGCGCATCTAAGGCAACACCGAGCAGGTCTAATAGCTTTTCCGAGCTTTCCGGGATAAAAGGTTGACTAAGAAGAACAATTCGGCGCGTGGCATCGAGGGTTGCGCCGAGCACTTGCGCCATGCGGGCGGGATCGGTTTTAGCCAGCGCCCATGGTGCGCTGTCGGCAAAATAACCGTTGGCGGCGGTGACGAGGTTCATTACCGCTTCGAGCGCTTTATGAAGCTGCAGGGCGTTCATCGCGGCGAAATACGCCTCGGTCAGGATGATAAAGCGATCGTGCAGTTCGGTTTCGGCGTCATCTTCGCCGACGACCCCCTGCCCCGCTGGCGCCGGCATGATGCCACCGAGATTTTTGGCTACCATTGCCAGCGCGCGCTGGGCGAGATTGCCGATGCCGTTTGCGAGATCAGCGTTGGTGCGCTCGATGATAGCTTCGTCGGAATAGCTACCATCATCGCCAAAGGCGACATCACGACATAGGAACCATCGGAGGCGATCAACGCCGAATTTTTCCGCCATGGCGGCAGGATCTACGACATTGCCGAGCGATTTTGACATTTTCTCACCACGGTTGAGCAAGAAGCCGTGCCCAAAGACTTGTTTTGGCAAGGGAATGCCGGCTGATAGCAGGAAGGCTGGCCAATAGATGGCGTGAAAACGGACGACATCCTTGCCGATGACGTGAAGATCGGCGGGCCACCATTCGCCATCGAGACCGCCGGCACCGGTGAGATAATTGGCCAACGCGTCGACCCATACATACATGACATGGCCGGGCGAGCCGGGCACCGGCACACCCCAATCGAAGCTGGTGCGCGAGACTGACAAATCTTGCAAACCACCGGCAACAAAGCTCCGCATCTCATTGAGACGACTGGACGGCAGAACGAAATCAGGATGAGCTTCATAGTATGCCAACAGCTTGTCGGCATAGGCGGACAGGCGGAAAAACCAGCTTTCCTCGATGGTCCATTCGACCGGTGTGCTTTGCGGCGAGAGGCGAACTTTGCGGCCCTCGCTGTCTTCGGCGTCGATGAGTTCGGATTCGTCGTAATAGGCTTCGTCGCGGACCGAATACCATCCTTCATATTTGCCGAGATAGAGATCGCCATTATCGGCCATGCGCTGCCAGAGCGCCTGGGTGAGCGCTTTGTGATCTTCGTCGGTGGTGCGGATGAAACGATCGAAGCTGATATTGAGTTGCCGATCGAGCATGATGAAGGGTTGCGATGTGGCGTCGACATAGAGACGTGGTGTTGTGCCAGCGGTGCAAGCGGCTTGTGATATTTTCAGCCCATGCTCATCTGTGCCGGTGAGCAGGCGCACATTGAACCCATCGAGACGTTTGAACCGCGCGATTACATCGGTGGCGATCGCTTCATAGGCATGGCCCATGTGCGGCTTGCCATTGGGATAAGCGATAGCGGTGGTGACGTAGAAGCGTTTCGACATGGTTGCGGCAATGCGGGATTCCTCTCGCCATGGCAACGGGGCTTCAGGCTTTGGCGAGCTGTGCGACCTTGCGCGCGAGCTCGAGAGCGACCGTTTGGGGATCGAGCGACAGGGGGCCAGCGCTTGCCGCCAGCACCGATGCGTCTCGCCAATCTTCTATTGTTTGGGCCATGCGAGGGCCGGACCGGGTGCGCGCGGCCTCTGCGAGGATTGCTGGGACACGTTCGAGAAAGGCGGTGTATCTGCCAACAGCTGTCTTTCCGCTGAGGCTCCGGGCCAGGCTCAGGGCGGCAGCTTCGGCCTGCGCCGCGGGCATGGTCGCGATCTGCGCAAGGCTTGCATCAAGGGCTGCGATGCCGGGCTCCGCCATGCGCAGGGCGGCCCCTGGCGCGCCGTTTGCTAGGCGAACGAGTGCGTCGCGGTCATCCGGGCCGAGATCAGGTGCGAGTGTGTCCAGGGCGCGGCCGACTTCTGTGTCAGTCAGTGGCTTCATCCGGAGAAGGCGGCAGCGCGAACGGATGGTCGGCAAAAGCCGGCCGGGCGAGTGGCTGACGAGCAGAAAGATCGTCTTCTGCGGTGGCTCTTCAAGATTTTTAAGCAACGCATTGGCAGCGTTTATGTTTAGCTCATCAGCACTATCAACGATGATGACCCGCCATGGGGCTATCGACGGTGTTTGAAGCAGGACCGGTTCGAGGGCGCGAACGTCGTCAACGCGGATGACGGTGCGGAGCTTGCCCTTCTCATCCGTAGTGCGAACAAGCCGGCGAAAATCGGGATGGCTGTCGGCCATTGCGAGGCGTGCGGCTTGACTGCCCTCGGCAGCGCCGAAACCGCTGCCCTCTGGCATGCCGGCGAGAAGCCAGATGGCGGCAGCATCGGCAAAGCTGGCCTTGCCGATGCCAGGAGGGCCTGCGAGCAGCCAGCCATGATGCGGCCGCCCGCTTTCGATGGCGGACTTGAAGGCCTCGGTCGCATCTTTATGGCCAATCAGGCCCATATTTTTGCCTCGATGATGCTGGCGATGTCAGCCTCTACTGCCGATATGGAGCGGCTTGCATCGACGGCGATGCAGCGGTCTGGTTCGGCGCTGGGCAGGGATTCGAAAAAAACGAGAATTCGCTCGTGAAACGTAAAGTCGTGCGATTCAAACCGCGTTTCTGGTCCGCTTGACTTGGCAAAGCGGGCTTCGGCTCGTGCCAGCCCCTGATCAGGCGGCAGGGTGAGGACCAGCGTCAGATCGGGCCAGAGATTGCCGATAACCTGAGCATGTAGCGCCAACAGGTCAGCATCGGGAATGCCCTTGCCAGCTCCTTGATAGGCGCGTGTGCTGTCGATGAAGCGATCACAGAGCACCCATGCACCGCGCGCGAGGGCCGGGCGGATGACACGCTCGACATGATCGGCGCGCGCAGCGTTTACGAGGCAAAGTTCGGACCATACATTCCAGCGTCCGGGATCACCGGAGACCAGCAATTGGCGTATGGCCTCCGCACCCTCAGTGCCGCCCGGCTCGCGCGTGAGGATGACCTTTTTACCAGACAGGGTTAGGGATTCTGCAAGACGGTGCGCCTGTGTGGACTTGCCGCTGCCCTCACCGCCTTCGAAGCTGATGAAGCGGCCGGTCATCAGGCGACGAGGCCTTTCAGCCAGTACCAGCCGCGAAGGAAGATGCCGGCTTCTTCAACGGCATTGGCTGCGACCAATGGCAGGCGCGTGGCGGGGCGACCGGGGACGCTGACGAGGAGCGTGCCCAGGCGCTGACCTTTGACGACCGGGGCTATGATCGGCTTGTCTATGACCATTTTCGTTGTTTTATCTGCGCTGCGGCCACGCGGCACGACGATGGCAAGATCACGCGGTGCGACGAGGCTGACCTCGCGCTCTGCGCCCCCAGCGACTGGCGCCATACCAGCACTGGCGCCTGATTTCAAAACAGGGACTTGCATCCATCCGCTAAAACCCCAACTCATGAAATCAACGGAAGCTGTTGTGCGTTGACCCATTGAGCTTAGACCGCCGACAACCATGACGATCCGACGGCCATCCTGTGCGGCGGAGCCGGTGAAGCCATAGCCGGCTTCTTCTGTGTGGCCGGTTTTGAGACCGTCAGCGCCGGTGATGCGGCCCAAAAGCGGATTGCGGTTGGGCTGGGTGATGGGTTTGCCGTCCATGGTCTTGCCCCAGGTGAAGCTCGTATTGCCGTAAAATCGTTTGTAGAGCTCAGGGTGACGGCGGATCGTGGCCTCGGCGATGGCGGCCAGATCACGCGACGTGACATACTCGTTCGGATCTGGCCAACCATTAGGATTGGCGAAATGAGAGCCTTTCAAACCAAGCTCTTTCGCCGTTTTGTTCATCAAGTCGACATAGGCCTGCTCTGATCCGGCAAGCCCTTCGGCGAGGACGACGCAGGCATCATTGCCGGACAGGGTGACGATGCCATTGAGGAGATCTTCCACGGCGACCTGCTCATTGACGGCAAGAAACATGGTGGAGCCTTGGCTATGCCATTTGGTCCAGGTTTCGGGACGGACGGTGATCTTCTGGTTGAGCTGGGCTTCGCCGCGCTTGAGCATCTCGAAGGCGACCAGAACGGTCATCATCTTGCCCATGGATGCGGGCGGTATCTTTGTGTCGGCACCCTTGGAATAGAGGATGGTGCCGGTGCCAACATCCTTGAGGAAGGCATAGGGGGCTGGCGTTGTGAAGCCTGTCGTCATGTCTTGCGCGGCAGCCGGTGTGGCGATGACTAGGGCGGCGAGCAGTTGATGACGCAAGGACACGGTGATTCTCCGAAAAATCATGGATTAATGAGGCGTGCGTCTGCATAGCCAGCCGCGCGCAGCTGCGCCAGCGTGGTATTGGCTTCTGACGGGTTGTCGTAGGGCCCGAGGCGGAGTCGGGTGAGACCTCCGGGGGCTTGCTGGGTGACGACACGGCCGAAGGCGCCGAGATAGCCGCGCAGCCAAGCAATGCGGCCCGGGTCTGACAGTGCTGCGACCTGAACGAAGATATTGCCCCGCCGGGTGTCGGCCAATACGGGGGCGGGAACTATAGATGGGGCGAGAGCCGGGGGACTTTGGCGGCCATCGGGATAAACACGGCGGACGCGGACCCGGGCGAGGCCGACTTTATCGACCCCAAGCAGCTGAGCCGAACGGCGGCTCAGATCGATAATGCGCCCATCGACAAAGGGGCCGCGATCGTTGATCCGCACGATCAATTTGCGACCGTTGTCGAGATTTTCAACTTCGACCCAGCTTGGCAACGGCAGGGTCTTGTGCGCGGCAGTTGTATCATCCTGATTATAGGTTTCACCATTGGCAGTGGCGAGAGCGTGAAAGCCCGGACCATACCAGCTTGCGATGCCGCGCTCGTCATAGCTCGTGTGATCGGCGGGGTAATAGGTTTTGCCGAACACTGTGTAGGGCTTACCGATCTTGAAAGCGCTACTTGCGGGGCTGCTTACGGGGGGCGGCGCCGGCTGAAGCTTTGGCGGCGGGGTTCCGGGCGAACCGCAGGCTGCGAGAAGCAGGCTTGCGGCAAGCGACGATTCAGCGCGACGGGGAAGCCAGCGCATCGCCGAGGAGCGCAACAGAGAGCGCATAAAAATTGGAGCAATTATAGTTCATGAGTGCACGGTAGCTGGCGGTCACGAGATAGGCGCCCTGCCCCGGCCCGTCGGGCTCGACGAGGGTCAGTGGCGCTGCGGGCAGCGGTTTTTTGGCGGTGATTCCGCGTCGCGTCCATTCGGCGGCCGAAAGAGGCAGGCTGTGCCGCTCAAGCGGCCGCACGCAACTGGTGGGTTTTACGGGATTTCGGACGGTTTCCCGGTCGAAACTGTCGGGCACGATTACGGGGAGACCCCATGGAACGCCTGGTTGCCAGCCGTTCTCGCGCAAGTAATTTGCTATCGATGCCAACGTGTCAGCGTCGGATGACCAGATGTCCGCCTTGCCGTCCCCGTCACCGTCCTTTGCGTAGGCGAGATATGAACTTGGCAGAAATTGCGGCTGACCCATGGCGCCGGCCCAGCTGCCTTTGAGTTGCGCAGGGGTGGCCAGACCTTTTTCGACGATGGTGAGAGCGGCGTCGAGCTCGCTGGTGAAGAGTACTGAACGTCGGCCGTCCCATGCCAACGTGGCTAGGCTGCGGGTTACATCAAAATTGCCGGTGAAGCTGCCATATCCTGATTCCATGCCCCATATGCCAAGCAGAATGGGGCCGGGGACGCCATAGCGCGCTTCGATGCCGGCGAGCGGGGCGTTCAGGCGGGCAGCGGCTTTTTCCCCGCCGGAGATGCGTGCTGCGTCGAGTCTGCGGGCAAGATAACTGTCGAAGCGAGCCGGCGTGCTGGCTATGCTGCTCTCGTCAGCCTGATTACGATCAAGATCGACAACGCGGGAATTGCTGGTCAGGCCCGAGAGCATGGTGTCGAGGGTGGCCGCTGATACGCCACGAGCTTCGGCTTTGCCGCGATAGTCAGCCAACCAGCGGCTAAAATCGGGCTTGGCAGCCGGAGTCGAAACTGGCTGGGCCGAAGCAGCGGTGCCGATAAGGGCGGCGATCAGGCATAGCGTACGCATCACTCCGCTGGTCTGCCACAAGCGGCGGTGGGTCGAAAGGTGTGGGGCAGCATTTGTTGTGGATGAACGCATCGGGCTTGCCTGTACGTGAATGGGACGGCATGGAGCACGGATCAGGAAGGGTGGCCGAGTGGTTTAAGGCAACGGTCTTGAAAACCGTCGTGGGGGAAACCTCACCGTGGGTTCGAATCCCACCCCTTCCGCCACAGGGTTGTACAAATCAGGCGTCCTCTACCTCTACATCACCCAAACTGGCTTCAAGGCCTGGCGCCTCATGTATCGCTTTGCAGGCAAGGAACGGGGCCTCGACTTTGGCCCCTATCCCGAGGTGACGCTGACCGAAGCGCGCGATGCTCGCGATCTGGCAAGAAAGGTCCTTCGTGCCGGTCGTGACCCTCGCATCACCAAAAAGCAGCGCGGGGCCGATACTGTGGCGGCCTTTGGCAACACCCTCCCACATTCACCGGCAAAAATTTCGCAAGGTCGCAATTACTCTTGCTTCAAGTCGAAGTCAATTTCTCGCAACGGTTTCAATCGGATGGATGCATTGATGGGGTCTTGTATCTCCGTCGAGTCAATTCTGAAATCGTCATAGGTTACAAGGACCCGCCCTACCAAGGCTGCCAATTAAGATCAGAGTGGCTCAGAAACCGATTGTCACGGTCGCGCGCGCGCCACGATCATTGTTTTTACTGCCTATGATGCCGCTGTACCCGACGCCCAGCGTGACCCTGTCGTTCATCAAGACACGTGCTTGTGCTTCGAGGGCGAGCCCATCCTTATCGAGCGCGACTGTCTGGATGCTGGATACCGTGCCCAAACCGGTGATGCCCAAGATCGTAGCCCCCGAACGATCGCCGCTGGAGCGCAGCCAACCAGCCGATCCAAGCAGAATGGTCCGTCCAAGGACAAATGAGCCGCGCATCCCCAAGGTCGTCTGTGTCAGGTCAACGGACTGCTTGCCGGCGACAAGCGCGGCAAAGCCGCCGGTCTCGCTCAGGGCAGCTGAAGCAACTTTGACATATGCGATGCGCGCAAACGGCTCGACCCGTGTTTGTTCGGCAGCGGCCAGATCAAAGGCGACTTCTCCAAACAGCTGATAGGTTGTGCCGCTGGTCTGGCTTCTGAGCGATTGCACCAGGCCCGGGGCGGTGACGGCGCGCGTGCCGCGGGCCCGGTTGCCGGCGATGCTGCCACCGGCACCGAAAGCAAAGCCACCGTCTCTGCGCCAGCCGGCATAGAGGGCGCCGCCGGTGCTTTCGAGGCGCGAATTGCCCAGAGTGGCAAGTTCGATTTCGTTGCGCGTGTAATGGAACATGGCGCCGATCTTGAAGCCATTTGCGGCATAGTCCAGCCCGGTCAACAGGCCTGTGTGTTCGGTAGTGAAACTGCTGCCGGTGCCATCGGCCGAGGCGGTGCCCCAGGAACCGGCACCCCTCAGCCAAGCGGTGATCGACCTGTCGCCACTGGTCGTCGTCACGGCTTGGCCGCCGGCTGCCAACAGGCCGCCGTTCAGCCGGTCAAAGGCTGCTTCCCGAACCACCCGCGTATATTCCATAAGCACACGTCGTTCGGCGCTGTGCACCTCACCCGATAGCTGGGCGAATGCACCCGGCAGGTTCGATGCCTGATTATAAAGCGCGAAGAATGACTGCGGGTTATAGCCGGCGGCTACCGCCCGATCGAAGGCTGATGCCACCGCAAGCGCATTGCCCGACAGCGTAGCGCCACCCAGTGCCAAGAGCGAGGCCGGGGCGAGGCGCAGGCTGACCGAAGTGCCGCTATCGACCAGCACCGGCCGGAAGGCCGCGCCGAATCCATCCAGCCCGGTGACGCTGGCAAAGTTGCCGGTGCGGCTTGTTGAGGACACTAGCGTGTAGCTGGCGTTGAAACTGCTGAAGCTGCCGGTTGGCACGAGCGCAAGATTGCCTGAGATCGTTGCCGGGCCGTTCACCAAAAGCAGGTCGCTCCCGGCCGCGTCAAGTTCCGCGACATAGGTTGCACCGGACGCAAGGGTGAACGCGCCGTTGACTGTCAGCGTGCCTACCGAATTGCCCGGTTCCACTCTGCCGCCCGCCTGCACGGTCAAGGCGCAAACCGTGCCATTGCCGCCCAGTGCGGCGCCTGACTGGATGGTAAGTGCTGAATTGGCGAGCGAGCCGCGCACCACATAGCGTCCGGCGGTGACTGTCGTGGCGCCTGAGAACGGGCTCACCGCTGTCATCGTCAGCGTCCCGGCGCCGGTCTTGGTAAGGCTGCCGGCACCGTCGACGACACCTTTCAACGCAAGCGAATCACCCGCGCCAACATTGATCAGGCCGTTGCCGGCTATTGTCGCGCCGTTGCCCAGCGATATGGCCGCGCCACCCGATTGCAGCGTGGCATCGCTACCTATTGTAATGCTACCAAGGCCGGCCGCCGTGTTGCTGCCTAAGCGTACCGTGCCGGCGGCAATGGCAAGCCTGGCAAAGCTGTTGGCGCCGTTGAGCACCAATGTGCCGAGGTCGGTCTTGGCAAGGCCGCCGGGTCCGGTGATCATATTGTCGATGGAGGTGACAAAGCCGGCACCCGCCGCCGTGCCGTCGCCCACCCGGATCATCGTCTCCGCCGCATCCAGCCGCAACGCGCCGCCGGTAACGCGGTAACCATCGACGGCGAATTGAGCACCACTGTCCAAAAACACAGCTCCCGCGCCGTTATCGACCGCGACCATTCCAGCTGCCCCGGAAAACATCAACAATGCGGTCGGATCGTAAACACCGTTGCTGGCGCCATTGTCCGGTGTCCAATTGGTGCCGGTGGCGCTCCAGGTGCCGCTGCCGCCATCGATAATCCCGTTGGCGACTGTCCCCGCTCCGTCCCAGAAGGTGAAGCTTCCAATGGGAGCCTGCACGCCGACCAGCAGGCTCACCTGCGCAGCGATCGCGGTCACAATCGCCAGATCGGCAGTGGCAAAACCTTCGGGCGTGGTGCCAATGTCCAGGCCATTGTCGGTCAGGCTGCCGGCATAATCGATCAGGCGGTAAAGCCCGGCGCCAAAGCCGCCAGCATCGCTGACATTGAGGGTGCCATCCAGCACCAGTTTGCCGCCAACCGATATCAGGTCGCTGCCAACTCCGGGAATTCCCGGCGCGCCAAGCTGAAAGTCGAGCCTCGCGTCTTCAGTCAGGATCAGAGCCCCCAGCATCAAATTGCCGACAGCCCCGATATCGCCAGGCGCGATGGTGCCATTGAAGACAGTTACCTCGCCGCCAAGCTGCCCCGTCCCCGCCAGCGTCGCGCCGTCGGTGACATGCACCAGCCCGCCAAGCGAGCCAGTGACGTTCAGCGTTCCGGCCTCGATAGCGACGATGCTTGCAAAGCTGTCTGGCGCGGTGAGAGCGGCGAACAGGGACTGGGGCGCGGACTGGGGCGCGAATCGGGCTGAACCCTGGCTGTCAGACGCTTCGTCGTCGCCCGGCATATCGAGGCCGAAGTCTCCCGAATCGCCGCTCAGGGTCAATACGCCTGCACCT
>JBBRCT010000002.1:0-293064 GCA_038204585.1 Sphingomonadales bacterium | reverse complement strand
GTGCGGCGACCCTGACCATGACCCGGGTCGAACCCGCGCCGGAGATCGTCGAAGCCGTCGAACGAATCGCGGCCGCCAGCCGCCTCGAAATCGGCAGCGTCGAATATCTGATCGACGACCGGGACGGATCGGTGCTGTTCTACGACATCAACGCCCTGTCGAATTTCGTGGCCAAACCGCACGAGGTGCTGGGCTTCGACCCGCACGACAATCTGGTCGACTGGCTGAAGGGCATTGTGGCGCAGGAAAAGGCGAAGACGGCATGAGGTACGGCTACTGGGCGCCCGTCTTCGGCGGATGGTTGCGGAACGTCGAGGGCGAGGCCGATGCGTCGTGGGAGACGCTGTCGCGGCTGGTCAGGCGGTCGGAACAGATCGGCTATGACCTGACCCTGATTGCCGAGCTGAACCTGAACGACATCAAGGGGATTGAGGCCCCTGCCCTGGATGCCTGGTCGACCGCGGCGGCGCTGGCGGCGGTAACCAGCAAACTTGAACTGATGGTGGCGGTGCGGCCGAACTTTCACCACCCTGCGCTGTTTGCCAAGGCGGCGGCGAACATCGACAATATTGCCGGCGGGCGGCTGACGCTCAATGTCGTCTCATCATGGTGGGCGGACGAGGCGCGGCAATATGGGCTGCAATTCGACCAGCATGACGACCGCTATGCGCGGACGCGCGAATGGCTGGCGGTGGTTGACGGGCTGTGGGGGCAGAACCGCTTCACCCATCAGGGGAAATTCTACCAGCTGGATGCAGCGATCTGCGCGCCCAAGCCGCGTGCAGCGCCGCGCCCGCGGGTTTATGCCGGCGGGGAGAGCGAGGCGGCGAAATCGATGATCGCGACGGCCTGCGACAGCTATGTGATGCACGGCGATCCTGTGGAAGTAGTGGCGGCGAAGATTGCCGATATGCGGGCACGGCGGGCGGCGTTGGGGCTTGCACCAATGACCTTTGGCATGGCGGCCTATGCGATTGTGCGGGACAGCGAGGCCGAGGCGCAGGCAGAGCTGGCGCGGATCACGACGCTGAGTGGCGATCCGCCGCCAGGCTATGCGAATTTCGAGCAATGGCTGTCGGGCACCGAGCTGGAGCGGGCGTTCCAGATTCAGGAATATTCGGTGTCCAACCGCGGGCTGCGGCCGGGATTGGTGGGCACACCGGAGACGGTCAGGGCGAAGATTGCCGACTATTCGGCTGCCGGGGTCGATCTGCTCCTGCTGCAGATGAGCCCGCAAGCCGAGGAGATGGCGCACTTTGCCGAAACGGTCATTGCGCCGATGAAGGCGCGGGCTTCGGACGCACGAGCCTGAGACTGTGGTCGGCTGACTTTTCGAGGACGACGGTGGCGGCAGCTCTGGCGCGGATAATGTGATCGCGCAGATTTGGCAGATTGATGCTGGTCCAGACCGAGCGGGCAAAAACATCTGCGTTGGCAGCATCGAGGCTTCGGAAGCGGGCGTAGAATGACGCTGGATCGGCGGCAGCAGCGTGCCAATAGGCCATGAAGCGGGCGGCGAACCATGTTTCGAGATCAGCCTCGGCGGCGTCGATATAGATCAGATGATCGAGCAGCGGGGCGTTTTCGGGGGTGAGCGCCAGCCCTTCGACAAGGATGACGCCGGCCGGTCCGATGGTCAGCTTTTGTGCCGGATCGATATCATAGCTGATGTGAGAATAGGCCGGCACGCTGACAGGTCCGCGCCGCAGGGCCTTGAGGGCTGAGGCCAGTGCTGACGCATCATAGCTTTCGGGGAAGCCTTTGCGGAGCGTCAGGCCGGCGGCATCGAGATCGGCGTTGGGACGCAGGAACCCATCGGTGCTGAGGACGGCGACGCTGTGGCGCGGGGCAAGGGCATTGGCGACCTGGGCGGCAAGAGTGGATTTGCCAGCGGCGACCGAGCCTGTGATGCCGACAAGAATCGGGGCAGCACTTGCCGGAGGACTGCCGGCTTCTATCAGGCTGGCAAGTTCGATGGGGGTGACCATGGCGAGACTGTGCCGTGGTCGGGCCTGTTTTTGAAGAGGCTTCGCGGCTAGGGTAGAGACAAGGAGACCCAGCGATGAACCCCAATGCCCCGCTTGATCTGATTGTCTATGGTGCGACCGGCTTTACCGGCCAGCTGGTGGCCGAGCATTTGCTTGGGCGCTACGGGGTGGGCGGGCCTGTGCGGTGGGCGATGGCCGGTCGGAGCGCCGATAAGCTGGCGGCGGTGCGCGATGCGCTGGGTGCGCCTGCAGAACTGCCCCTCATCGTGGCGGATGCGGACGATGCCGCCTCGCTGGACGCCATGGTGCGCCAGACGAAAGCGGTGATCACCACGGTCGGGCCATACCAGCTTTACGGCGAGCCGCTGGTGGCGGCGTGTGCGGCGGCGGGCACTGACTACCTCGATCTTTCGGGTGAACCGCTATGGATGGCGGCGATGATCGGGCGCTATGCTGAGTCGGCGGCAAAATCGGGGGCGCGGATCCTGTTTTCATGCGGATTCGATTCGATTCCGTTCGAGCTGGGCGTGCATTATGTGCAGGGGCTGGCACGGCAGCATCTGGGAGGCGTGGTGCCGCGCGTGCTGGGGCGGGTTCGCGACCTGAAGGGCGGGCTTTCGGGCGGAACGGCGGCGAGCGGGCGGGCGACGATGGCGGCTATTCAGGCCAACCCGGCGCTGATGGCGACGATGTTCGATCCCTTTGCGCTAACGCCCGGATTCAAGGGCGCTGAGCAGCCGCGCGGGGACAAGGCGCGGTTTGACGAGGTGATCGGCGAAGAAGTGGGGCCGTTCATGATGGCGGCGATCAATACCAAGAACGTCCACCGCTCCAACAGACTGCAGGGAAATGCCTGGGGGGCGGATTTCCAATATGATGAGATGGCGGTGGTGCGGGCCGGGGTGCAGACTGAATTTCCCGGGCTTTCGGAGGCCGATGCGCCCAAGCCAGGCGAGGGGCCGGACCGGGCTTCGCGCGACGCGGGCTCGTATGACCTGTTGTTTGTCGGGATTGCGGCGGATGGCCGGCAAGTACGCGCCGGCGTTTTTGGTGACCGCGACCCCGGCTATGGATCAACCTCCAAGATCATTGCAGAGGCAGCGCTTTGCCTGATCGAAACCCCGGATGTGGTGGGCGGCATCTGGGTGCCGGGGGCAGCACTGGGAGAGGCGCTGACCTTGCGGCTGGCGGCCAATGCCGGGCTGATCTTCCGCGACGAGACGGGCGTTTGAGCTTGGGCGGCAGGGTCTGCTAAAGGACTGGCATGGCCGGGCATCATCATGACCATCATGGACACCATGACCACCATGCGCAGGGCGATGCGCTGGCGGCACAGGGTCCGGCGTTTCGGCTGGGGATAGCGCTGAACCTTGGCTATGTGATTGCCGAGGCGGGGGCGGGGCTGGCGACAGGATCAATGGCGCTGCTGGCGGACGCCGGGCACAATCTTTCCGATGTGCTGGGGCTGGCGCTAGCCTGGGCGGCGGTGGCGATGGCGGCGCGGCCGGCGACCGCGCGCTTTACCTTTGGGCTTGGCCGATCGACTATATTGGCCGCACTGGCCAATGCGATGATCCTGCTGGCGGCATGCGGGGCGATTGCGCTGGAGGCGGTGCAGCGGCTGCGCGCACCCGAGGCGGTGCCGGGCGGGATTGTGATGATTGTGGCGGGAATTGGGGTTGTAGTGAATCTTAGCACGGCGATGCTGTTTTTGAAGGGCCGCAAAGACGATATGAATATTCGCGGCGCCTATCTGCACATGATGGCGGATGCCGGGATTTCAGCGGCGGTGGTGGCGGCCGGGCTGGTGATGCTGCTGACGGACGCGCATTGGGTGGACCCGGTACTGAGCCTTTTGGTGGTGCTGCTGATCGTCAAGGGGACCTGGGGACTGCTGAAGGAATCGGTGGCGGCAGCGCTTGATGCTGTGCCGCCGCATATCGACCCAATCAAGGTGCGCGAGGCGCTGCTGGCGGCGAATGGGGTGACACAGGTGCATGATCTTCATATCTGGCCAATGACGACCCGCGAAGTGGCCCTGACGGCGCATCTGGTGATGCCGGGCGGGCACCCGGGCGATGCCGCACTTGGTGCGATGGCGCATCTCATGGCGCATAACTTTGGCATCGGGCATGCGACCTTCCAGATTGAGGCCGGGACGGACACATGCCCGGCGCCTTGTGCACTTGGTGCGGCAGCCTGAGAGGAATGACGATGACTTATGAGACGCTGCTTGTGGAGCGGCATGACGCGGTGACGCTGGTGCGGCTGAACCGGCCGCAGGCGCTGAATGCGCTGAACTCGGCTGTGCTGACCGAGCTGATTGCGGTGTTTGGTGACTATGACGCCGATGCCGGCCAGCGATGCCTTGTGCTGACGGGATCGGAAAAGGCGTTTGCGGCCGGGGCTGATATCAAGGAGATGGCGACCCGCTCATTTGCCGAGATGTATGGCAGCAATTTCTTTGCGGGGTATGACAGGGTGACGGCGACACGGAAACCCTGGATTGCGGCGGTATCGGGCTTTGCGCTTGGCGGCGGCTGCGAATTGGCGATGATGGCGGACTTCATTATCGCGTCCGACACTGCGAAATTTGGCCAGCCGGAGATCAAGCTGGCGGTGATGCCGGGGATGGGCGGATCGCAGCGGTTGGTGCGCGCCATCGGCAAGGCCAAGGCGATGGAAATGTGCCTGACCGGGCGGATGATGGATGCAGCCGAGGCCGACCGCGCCGGGCTGGTGGCGCGGGTGGTGCCGGCGGCCGATCTGGTGGCCGAGGCGCTGAAGACGGCGGCGGCGATTGCCGGGATGGCACCGCTGGCGGCGATGGCGACTAAGGAAGCGGTGGATGCGGCCTTTGAGACAACTTTAAGCGGTGGGATCAGGCTGGAGCGGCGCTTGTTTCACGGGCTTTTCGGCTCGGAAGACCAAAGCGAAGGCATGGCAGCCTTTGTGGAGAAGCGCGCCGGGGTGTTCACGGGCAAATAGGCTGCCGCTGCCGGATTGCGCCGGTGAGTCACGCTGGCCAAGGCGGCGGGGGTGCGCTAGGGGCACGGCTTATGGTGAAGCCATTAACTCTTGCCCTGCCGAAGGGGCGCATTCTGAAGGAGGCGCTGCCGCTGCTGGCGCGCGTCGGGATTGTGCCGGAGGCGGATTTTTTTGATGAGGCCAGCCGCAAGCTGGTTTTTGAGACGAGCGATCCTGGGGTGCGTATCATTCGGGTGCGAAGCTTTGATGCGGCGACCTTTGTGGCCTTTGGTGCGGCTGAAATCGGCATTGCCGGGAATGATGTGCTGCTGGAATTTGATTTTTCCGAGATTTATTCGCCGGTCGATCTGGGCATCGGGCATTGCCGACTCTCGGTGGCGCAGCCAGCCGCGCTTGATGAGGATATGGCAGCGCTTTCTGCTGTGCGAGTGGCGACGAAATATCCCGGGCTTACGCGGCGGCACTTTGCGGCGCGGGGGATTCAGGCTGAATGTGTGAAGCTGAACGGTGCGATGGAACTGGCACCGCTGACCGGGCTGGCGCCGCGCATTGTCGATCTGGTGAGCACCGGCAAGACCCTGGCCGAAAACGGGCTGGTGGAAGTTGAAGTGATTGCGCGGGTGACGTCGCGGCTGATCGTCAACCGCGCGGCGTGGAAGACGCATCCGGCCGTGGTGCCGCTGGTCGAGCGGTTGCGCGGATTGGTGGAGGGTGACGATGCCGGCAACCATGCCTCTGCGGCTTGAGGCCGGGGCGCCCGGATTTGCCGAGGCTTTTGCCGCACTCGTGGCTGATGTGCGGGCCGGCGGGCATGATGTGGCGGGCGATGTGCGGGCGATTATTGCGCGCGTGGCGGCCGAGGGCGATGCGGCGATTGCTGATCTGACGCGGCGATTTGATGGGGTTGACCTGGATGTGGCCGGCTGGGAGATTCCCGGGGCGGCACTCGATGCGGCGCTCGATGGGCTTTCGGGGGAGCTGCGCGCCGCACTTGAGCTGGCGGTGCGGCGGATCAGGGATTTTCATGAGCGACAGAAGCCGAGCGGGAATGACGCGGTGGATGCGGCGGGGGTGCGGACCGGGGTGCGCTGGACGCCCGTGGATGCGGCGGGGCTTTATGTGCCCGGCGGGCGTGCGGCCTATCCATCATCGGTGCTGATGAACGCGATTCCGGCGGTGGTGGCCGGGGTGCGCGAGCTTATCATGGTGACGCCGACGCCGGGGGGCGACGCTAACCCGCTGGTGCTGGCGGCGGCGCGGCTGGCCGGGGTTTCGCGCGTTTTCCGGATTGGCGGGGCGCAGGCGGTGGCGGCGCTGGCGATGGGGACAGCGCGGGTGCCGAAGGTCGATGTGATCACCGGGCCGGGCAATGCCTGGGTGGCCGAGGCGAAGCGGCAGCTTTATGGCACCGTGGGGATCGACATGATTGCCGGGCCATCGGAAGTGGTGATTCTGTCCGACGGGCTGAACGATCCGGCGTGGCTGGCGGCTGACCTGATGGCGCAGGCCGAGCATGACCCGCTGGCGCAATCGATCCTGATCACGACGAGTGCGGAAGAGGCCGATGCTGTGGTGGCCGCGGTGGAGGCTTTGCTGCCGACGCTGGCGACCGAAGCGGCGGCACGGGCGAGCTGGGTGCGCTATGGGGCCATTATTCTGGTCGAGACATTGGACGATGCGGTGCCGCTGCTGAACGCGCTTGCCGCCGAGCATGCGCAGCTGATGGTGGCTGATCCGGCGCCGATCTTTGCGGCACTTCGGCATGCGGGTTCGGTGTTTCTGGGGCGGCATACGCCTGAGGCGGTGGGTGATTATCTGGCCGGGCCGAACCATGTTTTGCCGACGGCACGGCGGGCGCGGTTTGCGTCGGGGCTATCGGTGATGGACTTTATGAAGCGCACGACGTTTCTGGATTGTTCGGCCGAGGGACTGGCGGCGATCGGGCCGGCGGGGGCTTTGCTGGCCGATACCGAGGGGCTGCCGGCGCATGCTGAGTCTATTCGGTTACGGCTGGCTGCTGAGGATCGGAGCTCGAATATGAACAAGTCTACTGGAAGTCTATAGGGTGGACGGTGGTTTTCGGTCTCTCTGCCTAAAAATTAGGCACAAGAATCGAGTAACAGGCTGATATAGTTCATATAATGTCCTACAAGTCAAGGAATTTGGTTATGCGGGTGACATGAGCAGAGCATTTTCGTTGATCGATGTGTTTGTGAGTGGTCCGCTGAGTGGCAACCCGCTGGCTGTGGTGCATAACGCCGAGGGGCTGAACGATACCGAGATGCTTCGGCTGACGCGGTGGTTCAACTTTTCGGAGACGGCGTTTCTGATGCCGCCCACGGACGCGGCCGCTGACTATAGGGTGAGGATCTTTACGCCGGACCGCGAGCTGCCGTTTGCCGGGCATCCGACGCTGGGATCGGCGTTTGCGTGGATGGCGGCTGGCGGTGTGCCGCATGGGGCGGGCCGGCTGGTGCAGCAATGTGGCGTCGGGCGGGTCGATCTGCGGATGGACGGCGATCTTATTGGCTTTGCGGCACCTGCCATGCTGAAATCGGGTGCTGTGACGGCGGCGGAGCGTGCCGATGTGCTGGCGTTGTTCGGCGTGGACGATACGGACGTTGTGGCGATGGCATGGACGGACAATGGGCCGGGGTGGATTGCTGTGCAGTTGCGCGATGCGGACGCTGTGCTGGCGCTAACCCCGGCGCGACGCTGGCCGAGGCGGATTGATGTGGGGATTGTTGGCGCCCATGCTGCGGGGGGAGATGCGGCTTTTGAGGTGCGCACCTTTTTCACCGATCAAGGGCTGGCGGTGCGCGAAGACCCGGTGACCGGCAGTTTCAATGCAGCTGTGGCGCAATGGTTGGTGGGGCGCGGGCTGGCTTCGGGCCGCTGGGTGGCGGCGCAGGGGCGGGCGATCGGCCACGACGGGCGGGTGCATCTGGAAGCGGTGGACGCGGATTTGCTGTGGGTTTCGGGGGCTTGCAGAATGGTGGTTTCGGGGATTTTGAATTAGCTTGTCCCTCTTGCGCCGAGGCGCAGAGGACAGCATGAGCGGCGGATGACTTTCAAGATCGGCACTCGCGGCTCTCCCCTGGCTCTGGCGCAGGCCAATATGACGGCGGCGGCGCTGCGGGCGGCGCATGGCTGGGGCGAGGATGCGACCGAGATCGTGATCATCAACACCCAGGGCGACCAGATTCAGGACCGGCCGCTGGCGGAAATCGGCGGCAAGGCGCTGTGGACCAAGGAGCTGGATGCCGCGCTGCTCGACGGGCGGATCGACTGCGGCGTGCATTCGATGAAGGATGTGGAAACCGAGCTTCGGAACGGCATTGCGCTGGTGGCGATGCTGCCGCGCGCTGATGTGCGCGAACGGCTGCTGGGGGCGGAAAGCGTGGACGCGCTGGCGCAGGGCGCGCTGGTGGGAACCAGCAGCCCGCGCCGGGCGGCACAGCTAAAGGCATTGCGACCCGACCTTCGCACCGAGGTGTTGCGCGGCAATGTGGCGACGCGGATGGCGAAGGTTGAATCAGGGGCTTTTGACGCGACGCTGCTGGCGGCGGCGGGGCTCGACCGGCTGGGCGTGGCGGCGGGACATCTGGTGCCGCTCGACGTGATGCTGCCAGCATCGGCGCAAGGGGCGGTGGGGATTACGGCGCGGGCCGGCGACGGCGTGGTGTTGCCACTGCTGGCGGCGATCGACGATGCCGAAACGCATGCGGCTGTGCTGCTGGAGCGGGGGTTTTTGGCGGCACTTTCCGGCACTTGTCATAGCCCGGTGGCGGCACTGGCGGTGTTTGATGGGGATATTGTGCATTTCAGGGGTGAGATATTGGCCGAGGATGGCTCGGAGCGGCTGAAGGGCGAGCTTTTTGTGCCACGCGCGCATGCGGCTGAGGAAGTAGCGGCGCTTGCGCTGCGGCTGCTGGGCGAGGCTAGCCCGGCAGTGCGTGGGCTGTTCGAGGCCGGCTGACATGGCGCGGGTTCTGGTCACACGGCCGGAGCCGGGCGCGACACGGACGGCGGCGGCGCTGGCAGCGGTGGGGCATGAGGCCGTGGTGAGGCCGCTGATGGACACCGAGGCCTTGGACTGGGCGCCGCCGGAGGGCGACTTTGATGCGGTGATGCTGACCAGCGCGGCGGGAGCGCTGCATGCGGGTGCTGGGTATGCGGTGGCGGGGGCTGACCCCTACAGGCAGTTGCCGACGCTGTGTGTGGGTGAGGCTTGTGCGGCGGCGGCGCGGGCGAGTGGGTTCGAGCGGGCGGAAGCTGTGGGTGGGGATGTGGCGGCCGTGCTGGCGCGGGCGGCAGCCGATGGGATGGCGCGGCTGTTACATTTGGCTGGCGAGGACCGGACGGCGGTGTTTGTGCCCGAGGGTTTGAGCGTGGTGGTGCGCGAGGTCTATCGCGCGCGGCTGCTGCCGCTGGCCGAGCCGGGGGCGGTGGATGTGGTGATGCTCTACAGCGTGCGCAGTGCGGCGCATTTTGCCATGGAATGGGAAGGGCGCGAGCGGGCGCTTGATGTGGTGGCGATGAGTGCGGCAGTGGCGGTGGCTGCAGGGGCCGACTGGCGGCGGGTGATTGTGGCGGCGGCGCCGAATGAGGCATCGATGCTGGCGGCGCTGGCCGATGCCGGGCTATAGGGAGGCTATGGAGACTCCCTTTGATCGTGGCGAAGTTGACCGGGCCAGCATGGAGGCGACAGAGCGTCTGCGGCAGCGGCTGGCCAAGGAGCGGGTACGCGAGCGCGATGGGGGCGGGGCTGGGTATGGCGTGGGCCGCAAGTTGCTGCCTTGGGTGGCGGCGGGTGGATTTGCGCTGTTTTCTGCCGGGATGATTGCCAGCCCGTGGTTTGAGACAATAGTGCGCGACCGGCTGCCGTTTGGCGAGGCGGCGCCGGCGGATGCGGCGGCCCTGACGGCCCTGACGACGTTGACGGCGGTGCAGGCGCGGCTGGCGGCGCTTGAAGCGCCCGACACCAACGCCGATGCGCCGCCCGCCGAGCGGCTGGCGCGCACCGAAGCGCGGGTTGAAACAAGCACCGATTTGCTGGCGCGCGAGGCCGACCGGATCGACAAGCTGAACGCCGATGTGGCCGCGCTGACAGCGCTTCTGGACGCCGACCGGGCGCGGATTGAAACGGCGACGCGGATTGTGACCGGCGCTTCTGAGCGCAGCGAGGCGATGCTGGCGGTGATTCTGGCGCGCCGTGCGATTGAGGACGGGCGCACCCTGGGCGCCATCGAGGCGCCGCTGCGCCGCGCTTTTGATGACCGCTATGCCGCGGCTGTGCGCGCGGTGACGACGCTGGGTGCGGCACCGGTGAGTGCGGCGCGGCTGCGGCGCGAGCTTGCCGCACTTGGGCCGCTGGAGGGTGAGCGGCCGGGGAGCGGGCAGAGCTGGTGGGATGTGTTTTCGGCGCGGGTTTCACGGCTCGTGCGACCTGTCGACGGGGTTCCCGGGCCTGAACCACGGTCTGCGGCTGATGCTGCCTTGTCGCGCGGCGATGTGACGGCGGCGGCGGCGCAGCTGCGGCGGCTGCCGACACCACGGCCGGCGGCGGTGGACCGCTGGCTGGAGGCTGCCGACCGCTTTTCGGCCGGGGAAGAGGCGCTGCGGCAGCTGGAAACGGCGGCGCTGATTCCGCCACCGGCGGTGGTTGCGCCCGAGACGGAGACGGCAAAGCTACCCAAGCCAGCGACGTCCAGCGCTGGACAGGTCAGACCGCGAGGGCGTCCGACGGTTTGAGGGGTGAGCGATCGCCGAATAGGGCGCTGCCGATGCGGACCATGGTGCTGCCGAGCTGGATGGCGGCTTCGAAATCGGCGGACATGCCCATCGAGCGCTCGGGCAGGCCGAGATCAGTGGCGAGCTTGGCGAGAAGTGCGAAGAAGGGCGCTGGATCGAGATCGGCGGGGGGGATGGCCATCAGGCCACGCACGTCCAGGCTGTGATTCCGCGCTTCGGCTAGCAAGGCCGGGAGATCGGCAAGGGCGCAGCCGCCCTTTTGCGATTCATTGCCGATATTGACCTGAAGCAGCATCCAGGGGCGTTTTCCTGCCTGGCTATCCATCGCTTTTGCAAGCGCTGTGATGAGCGAGAGACGATCGACGGTGTGGATGGCATCGAACAGCGCGACAGCCTCCGCGGCCTTGTTGGATTGGAGCTGGCCGATCAGATGGAGCGTGAGATCGGGCGTGGCGGCGCGCAGGGCCGGCCATTTGGCGGCGGCTTCCTGAACCCGGTTCTCACCGAAATGGCGCTGGCTGGCGGCGATGAGGGGCTCGATGGCATCGGCAGGATGAGTCTTGCTGACGGCGATGAGGGTGGTGGCGGCGGGTGGGCGGCTGGCGACCTTGCTGGCGGCGGCCATGCGGGACCGGATGCCGGCGAGACGCTCCGCTGCGATCATGCCTTAAAAGGCGATGTTGGTGCCGACGTAGACGGACTGATCCGGCCGATCCACGGTGAGCGAATTGACCGGCTCGGGCGGCAGCTTGTACCGGACACCGCCGGTGACCGACAGGCGCGGGGCGACCATATAGGCACCACCGAGCGCCACCGAATAGCGACGCTCAAGCGGGGTGAACGCGAGATTGGTGCGCTCTTCTGCGGTGCCCTGCAGGCTGGTACGCCAATTCTTGCCGCCATAGCTGAGGCCGATATCGACAGCATCCCGCGTGCCGGTGAGCGGCGAGACGCGGACGGCACCATCGGAATGCGTATACCCGGTGTTGAGGGCGAAGCCCTTCCAGGCGACCGACACATCGACATTATAGGCGCGGCCGGCAACCACAGGCTCGGCTGATGCGGCGAGTGTGCGGGTGCTGGGCATCGGGGTGAGGACGCTCGCAGCGACGCCGACCGACAAGGCCTTGCGATTATCGGACTGGCCTGACGGCGTGAAGCGGAAGGCGCGATCGACCGTCTGTGCGCGCGACGAGGCGGCGCCGGGCACGGTGAAGCTGAAATTCGTGGCATCCCCGAGTTCGGGCTGGAAGGGTGTGATCGGGGTTTCAAGGACGATTTTGGCCTTGGTAGGCACCTTGGCAGCGACAGCCGGACTTGCGACAAGGGCGGCAGCGACACACAGGCACGCGAAAACAGGCACTGCCTGTGCTGCCAGTCTTTCAGGCCGGGCGAGCCGAAGCTCACGCGAATCGTTGTTTGCCCTCATGCGTTTTCCTTATCAGCACAATGTTATGCCGCCCATAGGTTAACGACAGTCGAGCAGGGGAATTTGCCTGTTTTTTTCGACTCTGTGTTCAGATGCGCACACTTGTGGTGCGGGACGCTTGGCGGGGCGGCGGGGCGCGCCTATAAGCAGGCCGAACGTGGTTGATTGAAAGCTCTTTTTGATGCGTCCTATTGCTACTGGTCTTGTTGTCATTGCGCTTGCCGCATCGCTGGGAGCATGCTCCCGCTCGAAAACGCCGAAGCTGGGGCTGGAAGCGCCGGCGCGTATGGCGACGATCGGCGTCAACGCCTATCTGTGGCGTGCCAGCCTCGACACGCTGGGCTTCATGCCGATTGCTCAGATTGACTCGAATGGCGGCGTGATTGTGACCGATTGGTATTCGACGGCGGCAGCGCCCAATGAGCGGGTGAAGGTTACGGTGGCGATTTTGGACACTGAGCTTCGCGCCGACGCGCTGAAGGTCTCGGCGGTGCGGCAGACGCTGGCGGGCTCGGGCTGGGTGGACGCTGCGGTGCGCGCCGGCACGGTGCAGAAGCTGGAGGAAGTGATCCTCGGCCGGGCGCGCGATCTGCGGCGCGCGCAGATGGCGGTCTGACCCGGCGGCATGGCGGCTAAATTCGACCATGAAGGCGCCGAGCGGCGCTGGCAGGCGATATGGGAAAAGGCGGGGAGCTTCCGGGCGGACGATCTGAGCCCGAAGCCCAAGGCCTATGTGCTTGAGATGTTTCCCTATCCTTCGGGGCGGATTCATATCGGGCATGTGCGCAACTATACTATGGGCGATGTGATTGCGCGGACGCGGCGAGCGCAGGGCTTTGAGGTTTTGCACCCGATGGGGTGGGATTCCTTTGGGATGCCGGCAGAAAATGCTGCGATGGAACGCGGTGTGCACCCCGGCGACTGGACGCGCGCCAACATCGCCAGCATGAAGGCGCAGCTGCAGCGGCTGGGCTTTGCGCTCGACTGGTCACGCGAGCTTTCGACCTGCGAGCCTGACTATTATGGACAGGAGCAGGCGTTGTTTCTGGACATGTTGGCGGCGGGGCTGGTCTATCGGAAGGAATCGGCGGTCAATTGGGACCCGGTGGACCAGACAGTGCTGGCCAATGAGCAGGTAATTGACGGCAGGGGCTGGCGCTCGGGGGCGCTGGTAGAACGGCGGCGGCTGAGCCAGTGGTTTTTGAAGATCACTGATTTTGCTGATGAACTGTTGGACGGGCTGCAGGGGCTGGCGGACTGGCCCGAAAAAGTGCGGCTGATGCAGGAGAACTGGATTGGCCGCTCGACGGGGCTGCGGTTTCGCTTTGCGCTGGCGGATCGTGATGATGGTTTCGACGTGTTTACGACGCGGCCTGACACGCTGTTTGGTGCGAGCTTTGCGTGTGTGGCAGCCGAGCATCCGCTGGCTTTGGCGATGGCCGAGAGCGACACAGCGATGGCCAGCTTCATTGCTGAATGTCGCGCCGGGGGCACGGCGACGGCGGACATTGAGACACAGGAGAAGCGCGGCTTCGATACCGGGCTGAGCGTAGTGCATCCGCTCGATCCGACTATCCGGCTGCCGGTGTTTATCGCCAACTTCGTGCTGATGGACTATGGTACGGGGGCTATTTTTGGGTGCCCGGCGCATGACCAGCGCGACCTTGATTTTGCACGGAAATATGCGCTGCCAGTGCCGCGTGTGGTGGCGCCGGAGGGCGATGTTTCGGCGATTCAGGATGACGCCTATGTCGGGCCGGGGCGGCTGGTGAACTCGCGGTTTCTGGACGGTATGACCGTTGACGAAGCCAAGGCGGCGGTGATTGCGCGGGCGGCTTCCGAGGGCTGGGGCGAGGCTGTGACACAATATCGGCTGCGCGACTGGGGGGTTTCACGCCAGCGTTATTGGGGGACGCCGATCCCGATTATCCATTGCGAGAACTGCGGCGCTGTGCCGGTGCCCAAGGCCGCGCTGCCGGTGGTGTTGCCCGAGGATGTGAGCTTTGATGTGCCGGGCAATCCGCTCGACCTGCACCCTAGCTGGAAGCATGTTGATTGCCCGGCATGTGGCAAGGCGGCGCGGCGGGAGACCGATACGCTCGATACGTTCACGAATTCGTCCTGGTATTTCATCCGCTTTGCCAGCGCGCCGGAGGATGCGCCGTTTGACCGGTCGGTCGCCGATGGCTGGCTTCCGGTGGACCAGTATATCGGCGGGGTGGAGCATGCGATTCTGCATTTGCTCTATGCGCGGTTCTGGACGCGGGCGCTGGCGCGGATCGGTCGGATTGGCGTGAGTGAGCCGTTTGCCGGGCTTTTTACGCAAGGCATGGTGACGCACGAGACGTATAAGTCAGCCGCTGGCGCGTGGCTGGAGCCAGGTGCTGTCGAGCGGCGCGATGGCGCGATGTTTGAGCGGGCCGGGGGCGGTGCTGTGACGATCGGGCGCGCCGAAAAGATGTCGAAATCCAAGAAGAACACCATCGATCCTGACGCTATTCTGGGGACTTATGGTGCTGACGCGGTTCGGTGGTTCATGCTCTCGGACAGCCCGCCGGAGCGTGATCTGGCATGGTCGGAATCGGGCATTGATGGCGCATGGCGGTTTGTTCAGCGGGTTTGGCGGTTGGCCAGTGAAGCGGGCAGCGATGCTTCGGGTGTGGACGCTACGCTACTGAAAACGCTGCATAAGGCGATTGCCGGGGTGACTGAAGATATTGACCGGTTGCAGTTCAACAAGGCGGTGGCGCGGCTTTATGAGCTGGTGAACGCGATTGAGCGAGCAGCGGCTTCTGGCTCGCGGACCGAGGCCATTACGGTGTTGATGCTGCTCGTGGCGCCGATGTGTCCGCATCTGGCCGAGGAAGGCTGGGCGGCGATTGGCATGACCGGGATGGCGTGCGATGCTGACTGGCCGGTGGCTGATCCGGCGCTGCTGGTGGATGATCAGGTGACGATAGCCATTCAGGTGAACGGCAAGCTGCGCGACAGCTTTGAGACTGGCAAGGGCCGCGACCGGGCTGAGCTGGAGGCAGAAGTGCTGGCGCGCGACAAGGTTGTGCGGGCACTGGAGGGCCGGACGCCGAGGAAGGTGATCATCGTGCCGGACCGGCTGGTGAACCTTGTTGGCTAAGGGTCGGGCCTTTGGTGCAGCGCTGGCTTTGTCCGCAGCGCTGGGGCTGGCGGGCTGTGGCTTGTCACCGGTTTATTCGGGCGGCGGCAGCGGGCCGGCGGCGGCGAGCCTGAACAATATCAGCGTAGCGGCGATTCCCGACCGCTCGGGTTTTCTGGTGCGCCAGGCGCTGATTGGCCGACTGGGCGGTGCGCATGAGACAGCGCGATACCGGCTGGAAGTGGAGCTGGACGACCAGATCGTGGCTTTTGGGGTGCGCGGTGACAATTCGGCGGCACGCGAACGACGGACGCTGAGGGCGCGCTACCGGCTGGTCGATACGACCAACAACGGCACTGTGCTCGATGCGACCGCGGGGGCTGATTCGGGGATTGACCGGGTGAGCTCCAACTATGCTGTTGTGGCGGCGGAAGCGACCGCACTGGAACGGCTTTCGAGCGACATTGCCCGGCAGATTGCGGCGCGGCTGGCGCTTTTTGCGCGCAGCGACAGCGTCAATCGCTAGGTTATGTCAGCGCAGCGGATCGCCGATATTGCGCAGCGCTGGCCCAAGGGGGTTCGGCTGCTGCTGTTACATGGCTATGATCCTAGCGCATCGCTGGACCATGCCGGGCGGATTGTGCGCGGGCTTGTCGACCCCGCCGACCCCGCCGGGCTGGAGCGGCTGACGGGCGAGCAGATTGTGGCGGACCCCGAGGCACTGATGGCTGCGGCCGGCGCTATTTCGATGTTTGGGACGCAGACGATCATCCGCATCGACGCTGTTGACGACAAGGCGGCGCTGGCACTGTCCCGCTTGCTCGAAGGGCCGGAGGGCAACCCTGTGATCGCAGTGGCGGAGGGGCTTAAGAAGACCAGCACGCTGCTGGCGCTGGCCGGTCGGCCGGGGGTGTTGGCGATTGAGAGCAAGGAAGCACGGCCCGGCGATCTGTCTGATTTAGCTGGGGAATTTGGCTTGAGGCCGGACCGGGATGCGGCGCGCGCGGTGTTTGATGCCTGTGCCGGAGAACGCTCGCTGATGCGGCGCGAGCTGGAGAAGATGGCGCTTTATCTCGACGCCTCGCCAGCAGCGCCCAAGCCACTGGACGTTGAAACGGTGACGGCGGTTGGCGCCGGGATCGAGCCGTTTGACCAGAATGGGCTGATTGTTGCTGTGCTGGGCGGGCGGCAGACGGAGGCGGCCGGGATATTGGCGACCATGCCAGACGGGCTGTGGGTGCCGACGACGCGCGCGCTGGCGGGGCGGCTGACAGCGCTGGCTGAAATGCGCCGGGCGATGGACGCGGGTCAACGCGCCGAGGCTGTGGTCGACGCGGCGCGGCCGCCGGTATTCTGGAAAGAGAAGGCGGTGCATGTCACGGCTTTGAAACGCTTTTCAAGCGGCGATCTGACACAGGCGCTGGCGGCGACGCTGGCGGCGGAGCGGGCGGTCAAATCGGTTGGCAGTCTGGGCGATCTGGAGGTGCACCGGCTGCTGCTTGATCTGGCGGGAGCTGCTGGCAGCTACTGACCGAGCCTGGCGCAGAGCCAATCGAGCTGATCCAGACTATCGAAACGGATGGTGAGGCTGCCGGTGTTGGCGGGGCTGACACTGACGGCGACGGGCATGCCGATCTGCTCGGTAAGCTGAAGCTCGAGCGCGTCGAGATTGGGGTCGGCGGCATTTGTCGGGGCCAGCGCATGACGGGGATTTGCTTTGACCGACTTGGCGCCCGCAGCCAGCGCCTCTGTGGCACGCACTGACAGGCCCTGGGCAACGACGCGGCGGGCTATGGCGAGAGGATCTACGGCTGCGGCGAGGGCGCGGGCATGGCCCATGGACAGGCTAGCGTCTTCGACCATCGTCTGGACGGCCTCGGGAAGATCGAGCAAGCGGAGGAGATTGGCGATATGGGGGCGGGATTTGCCGACGACTTCCGCAAGTGCGGCCTGGGTGTGGCCGAACTCGGCGATCAGACGTTTATAGCTGCGCGCTTCTTCCATAGCGTTGAGATCGCTGCGCTGGATATTTTCGATGATCGAAATTTCAAAGGCTTGTGCGTCCGAAAGGTCTTTGACGAGGGCTGGTATTTCGTGAAGGCCGGCGGCTTGAGCCGCGCGCCAGCGGCGTTCACCGGCGATGATTTCATAGCGACCCTCCGGTTTTGACCGGACGAGGATCGGCTGAAGGACACCGTGCAGCCGGACCGATGCGATGAGCTCGGCCATGGCTTCGGGGACGAACTGGCGGCGCGGCTGAAGCGGATTGGCGACGATATCCGCCAGCGCCAGCCGTGCGGCGCTGCTGCTCTGCGATGTGGGGATAGACGCTTCTTCGAGCAGCGCGGACAAACCGCGACCCAAGCCGGAACGTCTTTTTGTATCAGCCATTTAGCTCAGTTTCCTTGAGTCGTTCGGGGAGCCTTGCGAGAAGCTCCCGGGCCAGCGACATATAGGCTTCGGAGCCGGCGCAGCGGCTATCGTAAAGCAGGGCTGGGAGGCCGTGGCTCGGCGCTTCGGACAGGCGGACGTTGCGGGGGATGACTGTCTGAAAGACCTTGGCGCCCATGACGGCGCGGACATCATCGGAGACATTCTCGCTGAGCCGATTGCGGCGATCGACCATGGTGAGGAGGATGCCCAGCAGACTGAGGCGGGGATTGAGACCGGCGCGGACCCGCTCGATGGTGTTCATCAACTGGCTAAGACCTTCGAGCGCGAAGAATTCGGCCTGGAGAGGGACGAGAACGCTGTCAGCCGCGACAAGGGCGTTGAGGGTAAGCAGGCCGAGCGAGGGGGGGCAATCGATGAGGACATGATCGAAGGCTGGGAGGGCGGCGAGGGCGATTTCGAGACGGTGGCTGCGCTGCTCGAACTCGATGAGCTCAACCTCGGCGCCCGAAAGTGCTGCAGTGGACGGCATGATCATGAGGCCTGGAATGACCGTGGGCAACAGCGCCTCCGAAGGGGCAATTTGGCCGAGTAGCACTTCATATGTGCTGGCCTTGCGCGCCTTGCGATCGATGCCAAGGCCTGTGGAGGCATTACCCTGCGGATCGGCATCGACGACGAGTACTCTGAGCCCGGTCGCAGCAAGGGCTGTGGCAAGGTTGATGGTGGTGGTCGTTTTGCCGACGCCGCCTTTTTGATTGGCCAGCGCGATGATCATAGGGGTGTGACGGCGCGCGCGAGGAGGAGGCGGGCCTCTGGATCCGTGAGGCTTGGCCGCGTTTCGATTTCGAAGCGAAATTTCTGTTTGGCTTCAATGAGTTCTTCCGACCAGCGCATACCTTTGGGTAGGAGCCAAAGGGTGTTTTGGCCGGAATAAGGGCGGCCCCAGTGCATGAGTTTTTCGAGGCTGGCGAGGGCGCGGGCAGTGATGATATCAAAGGTTTGGCGGGGCAGCGCTTCGATACGACGGTTCTCGACGGTCACGCGGTCATCCAATTCTAACTCTCTGGCGACAGTCTCAAGGAACCGGCACTTCTTGGCAATCGATTCGACGAGGGTGACGCGCGCAGCGGGATCAAGTGTAGCGATAATGAGGCCGGGAAAACCGGCGCCTGCACCGATATCGAGCCAATGCTTGCCAGAGCCGGAAAGCGGCAGAAGCTGCGCCGAATCGGCGAAATGACGGTGCCAGACATGGGGCAAGGTGCTTGGGCCGACGAGATTCATCCTTGTCTGCCATTCGAGCAGCAGCAGCGCATATTGATCGAGCTTTTCCAGTGTTTCACGTGGAACATTGAAATGCTCGGCGAAGGCGGCGCGGTCGATCATGCGGCGCGGCGGGCGTATGGCAACAACGCTGTGAGCGCTGCAGGGGTGACGCCCGGGATGCGACTCGCGGCACCCAAGGTTTCAGGACGGACTGCGGAAAGACGCTCGATCATTTCGTGGCTGAGACTGGGTATCGTGTTGTAATCGAGGCCGGCGGACAGGCGGAGGCTTTCATCGCGGCGGAACGCGGACACGTCGGCCGCTTGCCGCGCGACATAGGTGGCGTATTGCGCATCGACGATGAGGATGCTGAGCAGCCGCGGATTGACGGACCGAAGCTCGGGCCAAAGGGCGCGTGCCTCGGCTGGACCGACCATGGGGAAACGCAACCATTCATGGGCTGAGCGCTTGATCCCGTCCTGACTGGTATCGATGCCAAGACGGGCGAGATCATGCGGGGTGGCAGACAGGGTGTGGAGCAGGGACCGGGCCTTGCTGAGGGCGTCGAGCTTGACCGTTAGCGCAGCAGCCCGACTGGGGGTGAGTAGCCCGAGATCGGCGGCGAGGGGGCCAAGTCGCTCGTCTGCATTATCAGTGCGCAAGAGCAGACGATACTCGGCGCGCGATGTGAACATGCGATAGGGCTCGCTGACGCCGTGGGTGATGAGATCATCGATCATGACGCCAATATAAGCCTGGGTTCGATCGATGCTCATCCGCGTGAGGTCGCAGGCGAGGGCGGCGGCGTTGGCGCCGGCGATCAGGCCCTGAGCTGCGGCTTCTTCATAGCCGGTCGTGCCGTTGATCTGTCCAGCCATAAACAGGGCTTTTATGTTATGGGATTCGAGGCTGAGATTTAGCGCGCGTGGATCGACGTGATCATATTCGATGGCATAGCCGGGCCTTAGGATACGGGCGTTTTCGAGGCCCGGGATTGTCGCGATGACTTGCGCCTGTACATCGGCGGGAAGCGAGGTGGACAGGCCGTTGGGGTATATTGTGAGGTCATCATAGCCTTCCGGCTCAAGATAGATTTGATGGCCATCACGGTCACCGAAGCGAACGACCTTATCTTCAATTGAGGGGCAATAGCGTGGGCCGATGCTGCTGATGTGGCCGCCGTAGAGCGCTGATGACTGGAGATTGTCCCGTATCAGCTGATGCGTTTCGGGCGTGGTGCGGGTGATGCCGCACGGCAGCGGGGGTGTTCGGCTCCGATCTGTGACGGCAAATCCAGGATCGTCCGGATCGCCATATTGAAGCTGAAGGCGCGACCAGTCGATAGTTCGGGCGTCAAGCCTTGGCGGGGTGCCGGTTTTGAGGCGGGCGACGGGAAGCCCGAGCGCGCGCAGGGCATCGCCGAGATTGGAGGCGGCGGCGCCGACCCGGCCGCCTGTCTCGCGTTCGGCACCTCGGTGGATGACGCCGCCGAGAAATGTTCCGGTGGTGAGAACTGTAGTAGCCGCACGGATGTCACCGCTGCGCGTTATGACGCCGAGCACGGTTCCATCTTCGATGATGAGAGATTCTGCCTGGCCGATGATGACGCTTAGATTTAGTTGCTCGGCGAGAGCTTTGGCCATAGCTGCGCGATAGCGCCACCTGTCCACTTGCGCGCGGGGGCCATGGACGGCGGGGCCCTTGGAGCGATTGAGGATGCGGGATTGGAGGCGCGCCTGATCGGTGACGCGGCCCATGAGGCCGCCAAGAGCTTCAATTTCGGCGACGAGATGGCCCTTGCCGATGCCGCCGATGGCGGGATTGCATGACAGGGTGCCGGGATCATTGGCATCCAGTGTCAGCAGCGCTGTGCGCGCCCCGCGCCGCGCTGCGGCTGCTGCGGCTTCGCAACCGGCATGGCCGGCGCCGATAACTAGGACATCGAAGGGGGCCATGGCGGCTAGTTCTTAGCTTGTGTTCCACGTGAAACAAAGAGGGTGAGGTCTATTTGCCGATACAGAAGCGGGAGAAGATCTGATCGAGGACATCGTCAATGTCGATGCGGCCGGCAATGCGGGCGAAGGCCTGGGCGGCGTGACGAAGCGATTCTGCACGAAGCTCGGGCAAGGGGGCGGCGGCGGCGGCGTGAAGGGCGGCGGCAGCGGCGGCAAAGACTTCGCGGTGACGGGCGTGAGCGAGGGGGGTCGATTCGGTAGCTCGTGTTGCTTGCTGCGCCCATTGAATGAGATGGTGCCGCAGATCGGCAACGCCGGCACCGGTGATGGCGGACAGGGCGAAATGGCCGGTGGCGACGGCCCCATGGTGAAGATCGACCTTGTTGAGAAGCAGCAGACCGTCTTTGGGTGGCGGCGTTTGGGGATCATCGGTGACGTGAAGCACGATATCGGCGGCAGCGGCACGGGCGCGGGCGCGGGCGATCCCTTCCGCCTCTATGGGATCATCCGTATCGCGAAGGCCGGCGGTGTCGATAAGCGTGGCTGCAACGCCGCCGAGCGACATGTGAACCTCGACAGGATCACGGGTGGTGCCGGGAATGGCTGTTACGATGGCTGCGTCCTTCATTGCCAAGGCATTGACAATGCTAGATTTACCGGCGTTTGGCGGGCCGCTGACAACGATGGTTAGTCCATCGCGGACGCGGACGGCGTTGCGGCTACTGTCGAGCAAGGTTTCGAGTTCGCCTGCCATTGCGGCGAGGCTGCAGGCGGCGGCCTGATCAAGACGCTCGGCGACGTCTGCCTCATCCTCGGCAAAATCGAGACCGGCTTCGGCTTCGGCCAGCAACGTCAGGCAGCGATTACGCCAGTGCTCGGCGAGAGCGGAGAGAGCGCCGCCGGCGAGCGCCAGTGCTTGAATGCGCTGGCTGCTGGTCTCGGCGGCGACGAGATCGGCGAGACCTTCGACTTGCGCCAGATCGAGCCGACCGGACTCAAAGGCGCGGCGGGTGAATTCACCGGGGAGAGCGAGCCGGATGCCGGGGAGCGCCAACAATGCCTCGATGAGACCGGCGATAACGGCGGGGCCACCATGGAGATGAAACTCGGCTGTGTCCTCGCCGGTAGCGCTGTGCAGTCCTGGGAACCATGCGACGAGCGTCCGGTCGATCAGCCCCTCAGGGCCGCAGAGCGTGCGCAGCGTCAGGCGGCGGGGCAGGGGCAGAGGGGCAGCGCTGATGCTTTGCAAGGCGTGTGCGGCGGCGCGACCGGAGACGCGAACAACGGCGATACCGGCAGGCGGCCGGCCTGAGGCGAGGGCAACAATGGTCGATGCCATGGTTGGCGGGCTATTTACTTGTCGTTGTTTTCGGCATGGCGGCGAGCATCATCTGTCGCCACTGATCAAAGCCGTCAGCGACACCGGGCATCCAGCTTCGGGTCATCTTCTCGAAATCGGCAGGGGCTATGCCGTCGCTCATCATCGACTTCATCTTGTCGACATAGGCATCATGGATCGGCGACAGGTCCGGCAGGCCGAAAAAAGCGCGAGCTTCTTCCGGAGTACACTCGATCTGGAAATTGACCTTCATGGCGAAAACCTCTGATTATGGTGGATGCGTGCATAGCATGAGCTGAAAGAGAAAGCGCTGCTCTCTCGCCGGGCCATTGGTTAGGGTGTGCCTTGTGGTATGAGGAGAGCGTTATGGGTGAGACTGTGAATATTGCGAGCCTTGATGATGCGGGGTCATTTTCGGCTTATGCTGATGGACCGGCGAGCGCCAAGGCCGGAATTGTCGTGATCCAGGAGATTTTCGGCGTGAATGCTGGAATCCGGCAGATGGTCGATGACTGGGCTGCGCTCGGCTTCCGCGCTGTGGCGCCCGACCTGTTCTGGCGGCTGAAAAGCGGGATCGAGCTTGATGCAGATATTCCCGCCGAGATGCAGACGGCATTTGGCCTTTATCAGCGCTTTGATGTCGATGCCGGGATTTCAGATATTGCAGCCTCGATCAAGGCGCTGCGTGATGCCGGGTGCGAGAGAATCGGGGTGGTCGGTTATTGCCTTGGCGGCTTACTGGCCTATCTGACAGCCTGCCGGACCGATGCTGATGCGAGCGTGGGCTATTATGGTGTCGGGATTGATGGGAAGCTGGGCGAGGCGCATGGCATTGCCAATCCGCTAATGCTTCACGTGGCGACGGATGATGGTTTTGTGCCTGCTGAGGCACAGGCTGCAGTGCATGCAGCGCTCGATGCTCATCCGCGAGTGACGCTGTTCAATTATAAGGCTGACCATGCCTTTGCGCGCGCGGTTGGATCGAGCCGTGTGCCTGAGCTTGCTGAGCAGGCTGATGCGAGAACGGTTGAGTTTTTTAAAAATAATCTTTATTAAATCAGCGGCTTGCTGCGCAACATGGAGAGTATGTCATGAAGGCTGTGATGTTTGCGACGACGGGCGGACCGGCGGTTTTGCGGCTGGCGGATGTGACACTGGCAGCGCCAGCACCGGGCGAAATTATGGTCCGGCAAACGGCAATCGGGTTGAACTTCATCGATACTTATCACCGTACCGGGCTTTATCCTCTGACCTTGCCGAGCGGGATTGGACTGGAGGCAGCGGGAATTGTCGAGGCGGTTGGTGACGGTGTTTCGCTGACGGTCGGCACGCGGGTCGGCTATTGCTGGGGGCCGATCGGGGCTTATGCGTCGCACCGGCTTATTGCGGCAGATAGGGTGGTGGTTTTGCCCGAGGGTGTGGCTGAGGATGTGGCGGCGGCTGTTCTGCTCAAGGGTTGCACGGCGGAGTTTTTGATCGAGCGCTGCGCCAAGGTGCAGGCCGGGCAATGGGTGGTTGTGCAGGCGGCGGCAGGCGGCGTCGGGCTGCTGCTGGTGCAATGGCTGAAGCATATAGGCGCTACGGTCATCGCGGTGGCGGGATCGGCGGAGAAGGTGGCAATGGCGACGGCACACGGTGCTGATCATGGGGTAGTGCAATCACCGACGATGGCGGCTGACATTCGGGCGCTGACCGGTGGCCGCGGGGTCGATGTGGTGTTTGACGGTGTGGGCAAGGCGACGTTCGAGGCTTCGCTCGACAGCCTGGCGAAACGCGGACTCTATTGCAGCTTCGGCAATGCATCGGGGCCGGTGGGTGAGGTCGATTTCGGGATTCTGGCGCGCAAGGGATCATTGTTTGCGACGCGGCCAACGTTGTTCGATTATTATGCAAGCCGCGATGATATCGAGCGCTACGCAGGGCGGGTGTTGGCGCTGGTGGCGGCGGGGGTGCTCAAGGTCAATATCGACCAGCGCTATGCGCTTGCCGATGCAGCTGTGGCGCATGGCGATCTTGAGGGGCGGCGGACAACTGGATCGACTGTGCTAGTGCCGTGATTCTGGATCAGAACGGCTTTACGATCACCAGAATGACGGCGCCGATGGTGGCGAACGACGGGATTTCATTGGCGAGGCGCAGCGCCTTTTCGCTGTAGGGGCGTTCACCGCGGGCGAATTTTTTGGTGGTGGCAGTGGCCCAGCCGTGAAATCCGGTGAGGCCGAGGACGATGGCGAGCTTGGCATGAAGCCAGCCATTCCCTGCAAAGCCAAGGTGAAAGGCGAGGCTGAGGCCGGCGGCCCAGCTGATGATCAGGCCGGGGGTGAGAATGATGCGGCGTAGGCGGCGGCAGCGATCGGCCCAGAGCTCATTTTCGGCCGGGGACGCCGCGACCATCCAATAGACCAGGAAACGCGGTAACATGAACAGCCCGGCCATCCAGAAGATGACGAAGATGACATGGAGCGACTTGATCCAGAGATAGGCGTCACCGAGCCAACCGGTCATGTAAAGGGCTTCCGGACCAGATCCATCAGCGCCTCGACATGAGCGATTGGAGTCTCCTTGATGATGCCATGCCCGAGATTGAAGATATGCGGGCGGCTGTCAAAGGCAGCGCGGACGCGCGCAACCGACGACACAAGGGCATCACCGCCAGCCAGCAGCGCAAGGGGATCGAGGTTACCCTGCACCGGCATGCCGACGGGCAAGACGGCATCGGCCCAGGCGGGATCGAGGGTTTCATCAAGGCCGACGGCATCGACGCCGGTTTCTGCCGCATAGGCGGCGAGCTTGGCGCCGGCCCCTTTGGGGAAGCCGATGATCGGGGTATCGGGATGCAGCGCCATGAGCTGACTGGTGATGCTGGCGGTGGGGGCGATGACCCAGCGTTCGAACTGCGCGGGGCTGAGTGTGCCGGCCCAGCTGTCGAACAGCTGGACGGCCTGAGCGCCGGCTTTGATCTGGCCGGAGAGGTAGGTGACGGTGGTGGCAACGATGGCATCAATCATCGACTGGAAGGCGGACGGATCCTGATAAGCAAGGGCGCGAGTTTCAGCCTGATCCTTGGAGCCATGACCAGCGACCATATAGGTAGCGATTGTCCAGGGTGATCCGGCAAAGCCGAGCATGGTGACCGACGGATCGATGGCGGCGCGGACCTTGCTGACGGTATCGTAGATTTTCTGGAAATAGCCGGGCGCGGGGATAAGCTGCTGCCACTCGGCCTTAGACAGGGGCGGGGAGAGCTGGGGGCCTTCGCCGGGGCCGAAGGTCAGGCCCTGACCCATGCCATGGGGGACGATGAGGATATCCGAGAACAGGATGGCGCCGTCCATGTGGAAACGGCGGAGCGGCTGGATGGTAACTTCACAGGCGGCATCGGAATCATAGACGAGCTCGAGGAAGCCGCCCTTTTCGGCGCGCAATGCACGGTATTCAGGGAGATAGCGGCCAGCCTGGCGCATCAACCAGACGGGCGGGGGATCGCGGTGGTCACCCTTGAGCACCGCGAGAAGCGGCGGATCAGCGAGCGGCGTAGTGGCAGAAGCCTGGAGTGCGGTCATGGCGCTTTCATTGCGGGGCAGATGCTGGCGGTCAAGTCCTCCTACAATCATGAATCTTTTGAATCAGATGGTAGTTGTTGGGGGTGGGAATCATCGGGATAAGAGTTTGCGGGTTATTTTGTGCACATGTTGAGGGTCGGCAACGCTGTGGCGTCGGGCGAGTCGGATTGATTGTCCCCGCTATCCACAGGGGGGCTGTGGAGTCTTTCACAGGCGGATGACTGGGGGTTGAGGCTGGGTGAGATTGGGTGGATTTGGAGGTATGTGGGGTATTGGGGGTGATTCCGGGGTGCTTGACCCGGCTGTTGCACCGGTTATTCACAAGCTTGTTCCGGGGGTTTTTTTTGGATGAGCACAGGATCTACCCGGCTGCACCTTCATCTTGTGAGCGATTCGACCGGCGAAACGCTGGAGATTATCGCCAAGGCCGGTCTAGCGCGATTCGAGGGTGTGGATGCGGTGAAGCACTTCTGGCCGCTGGTTCGGTCGGAGGGGCATCTTGACCGGGTGATAGAGGAAATTGCGCGGCGGCCGGGGCTGGTGATTCACACGCTGGTGGATGGTCGCGTGCGCGACAGGCTGGAAAGCCGCTGTGCGGCACTTGGACTGCCGATGGTCAGCCCGCTTGACCCGACGGTGGCGGCACTCTCCAGCCTTCTGGGACAGGTGGCGATGAGCCGGCCGGGGCGGCAGCACATCATGGATGCGGCGTATTTCAAACGCGTTGATGCGATCAACTATACGATGATGCATGATGATGGTGCCGGGCATGATAATTGGGAGGAAGCCGATATCGTGCTGGCCGGGGTTTCCAGGACATCGAAGACACCGACATCGATCTATCTGGCCAACCGTGGGTTCAAGACGGCGAATATTCCGATTGTGCCGCAATCTCCACCGCCTGTCTCGTTATTTTCACTGACAAAACCGATTGTGGTGGGGCTGACGACAGCATCGGAGCGGCTGATGATGGTGCGGCGCAATCGCTTGCTGAGCCTGGGGCAGGCGCCTGATACCGCCTATGTCGATCTTGAGCAGATTGAGGCCGAGACGGCGTTTGCGCGGCGGATGTTTGCTGATCATGACATACCGGTGATCGATGTGACACGGCGCTCGATTGAGGAAACGGCGGCGGCGATCATCAATCTGGTGCAGGCGCGGGCCGATCGTGACTCGGGCAATGGCGAATGATTATTCTGGCCAGCCAGAGCGGGGCGCGCCGCGCGATGCTGACTGCGGCGGGTGTGAGCTTTGAGGTAATGCCGGCGAATGTTGATGAGGACGGTGTGATGGCGAGCCTGGCGGGGGCGCCGGCGGCGCGAATTGCCGATGCACTGGCTGAATTGAAAGCGGTGAAAATCTCCCGGGCCTATCCCGATAGTTTAGTATTGGGCGCGGATTCGATTGCTGTGATGGCGGATGGCGCGCTTTTGGCCAAGCCGGAGACGCGCGGCCGGGCCGAGACGCAGCTTCGGAAGCTTTCAGGTACGACGCACCGGCTGGTTTCGGCAGCGGTAGTGGCAGAGGGTGGCAAGGCTGTTTGGCGCGCGGACGGTGTGGCGCGGCTGACGATGCGCACTTTGTCTGATAATTTTATTGCCGATTATCTCGACCGGGAGGGTGAGGCAGTGCTGGGCTGTGTGGGCTGCTACAGGATCGAGGGGCTGGGAGCGCAGTTGTTTACGCGAATTGAGGGTGATCAATTTGTTATTCGTGGGTTGCCGCTGCTTGGGTTGCTTGGATGGTTGCGTGATCGCGGGGTCTTGCTCTCATGACGTCCAGGGGCATGATGTGATGGTTCAACCGATTGTGGCCGGCGTTATAGGCTGGCCGGTAGCGCATTCGAAATCACCGGTGATTCATCGGTTCTGGTTCGGCAAGACGGGTGTGGACGGTGAATATTCACGCTTTCCAGTGGTGCCCGAATTGCTTGGCCAGGCGGTGCGGACGATGGCGGCGCTGGGGATGTGCGGGGTGAATGTGACGGTGCCGCACAAAGTGACGGTGATGGCGCATCTGGATACGCTCGATGAAACGGCGCGGGCGGTAGGGGCGGTCAATCTCGTCACGGTATTGGCGGATGGCCGGCTCGGCGGGGCCAACACCGATATCGACGGGATTTGTCAGCCATTGCTGGGGCGCCGGCTGGCAGGGCGTGAGGTGGTGATTGTGGGGGCGGGGGGTGCTGCGCGGGCGGCGGTGGTGGCTATGACCAGCCTTGGGGTGAGCAAGATAACGGTCATGGTGCGTAATGTGATGAAGGGCGTTGAGATGATGAAATCGCTGGACCAGCCGGCGACGATCATCGACATGGACGGGCATTTTTCCGATGCCGCCCTTTTGTTCAATGCAACGACATTGGGGATGGTGGGGCATCCTGAACTGGCAATTGATCTTGGCATGATGGCGGCTGACGGGATTGTTTTTGATGCGGTGTATGTGCCGCTGGAAACACCGCTGCTGGCCGCGGCGCGGGCGCGTGGGCTTGTGGCTATCGATGGATTGGAGATGCTGATCGGCCAGGCGGCGGTGGCGTTTGAACTGATTTACGGTGTAGCGGCGCCCAGAAAGCATGACGCGGAATTGCGGGTGTTGCTGACGGCATGATTATCATCGGGCTGACGGGTTCCATCGGGATGGGTAAATCCACGGTAGCGAGGATGTTTAGCGGCTTTGGGGTGCCGGTGTTTGATGCCGATTCAGAGGTTCGGCGGTTGCAGGGTCCGCAGGGGCGGGCGCTGGCGGCGATCGAGGCTGAATTTCCGGGGACGACGCATGCTGGCGGGCTGCACCGTGAGCGGCTGGGGGCGGCGGTGTTTGGTGATCATGTTGCTTTGCGCCGGCTGGAGGGGATTCTGCATCCGCTGGTGGCTGAAGCGCAATCGGCGTTTCTGGGGGCGCACCGGCTGAAGCGGGCGGTGGTGCTCGATGTGCCGCTATTATTTGAGAAGGGTGGCTGGCGACGATGTCATCTGACGGTGGTGGTATCGGCGCCGCTCAGGGTGCAGCGGGCGCGGGTGCTGGCGCGGCCGTTCATGACGCCGGCGAAATTCGAGGCGATTTTGAAGGCGCAGATGCCTGACCGTGAGAAGCGCCGGCTGGCCGATGTGGTGATCGAGACCGGGCGCGGGCGCCGGGTGACGCTTGATGCTGTGCGCCGGGTGGTTCAGAGCCTCTAGCCGGGCTTCTCATTATCGCGAGGCTGCGATAGAGTCTGGGCATGCGCGAGATTGTTTTTGATACCGAGACCACCGGGATTATGCCGGGGGATGGACACCGTATTGTTGAGATTGGCGCGGTGGAAATGGTCAACCGGGTGCTGACCGGGCGGATCTTTCAGACCTATATCGATCCGTGCCGGCCGATGCCGAGGGACGCGCAGAATGTGCACGGGCTTTCGTCTGATTTTCTGACGGGGCAGCCGGTCTTCGAGATGGTGATCGACGATTTTCTGGCATTTATCGAGGATGCGCCGCTGGTGGCACATAATGCTGCCTTTGATATGGAATTTTTGAACTGGGAGCTGAAGCGGGCGCGGCGGCCGATTATTCCGCATTCCCGCGCGATCGACACGCTGGAGATTAGCCGCAAGCAGAATCCCGGCGCCAAGCATACGCTCGATGCGCTGTGCAACCGCTATGGCATCGACCTGTCTTCACGGGTGAAACATGGTGCGCTGCTCGACGCCGAGCTGCTGGCGCGGGTATATGTGGAGCTGATGGGTGGTCGGCAGATTGGTTTTGAGCTGATGACGGCGCTCGAATCCGGGGATCAACCGCTGGATTTCAGTGTTGCTGGGCCTGGTGGCGGGGGGATGAAGCCCGGGGCACCGCGCGCCGCGATTGCGGCTGTGGCGAGTGACGAGGAGCTGGCGCGGCATCAGGCCTTTGTCGACGGGTTGAAGGACCCGGTCTGGCTGGGATGAAGCGATGCTTTTTTTGACCGAATTGTCGCTTTAGCATGAGGACAAGCGGTTGGATTTGTCGCACAATCGTAAAGTGACGACTCAGGCTGTCGTGACGATGGAGGCCGGGACTTCCGGCCGAGGAGGATATTGATGGATATCAGGATTTCAGGGCACCAGGTCGACACCGGTGTAGCCTTTGGCACGCATGTTCGCGAGCGGCTGCAGACGATGGTGGAGAAGTATTTTCCGCGTGCGCTGACGGCGCATGTGACGCTTGGGGCAGCACCTCACGGGCATTTTCAATGCGATATCGTGATGCATGTCATGGCCGACCTGATCCTGAAAGGTTCGAACCGCGGCGCTGAGGCGCATCTCGCTTTTGACGGTGCGGCCGAGCGGATCGACAAGCAGCTGCGGCGCTATATGCGGCGGCTGAAGGATCGCCATGGGCCGGGTGCGCAGGTGGCGGCGGAGCGCAACTTGCTGGTTTCGGTCGACAATGCCGATTACAAGGTCTTTGCCTCGGTGTCGGAAGAGGTTGAACCTGATGGTGATTATCCGCTGGTGATTGCCGAGACCCGCGTTGATATCCCGCGATCGACGGTCGGTGATGCGGTGATGATGCTCGATCTTCGCAACACAAATGCTTTGCTGTTCGTAAACTCAGCGTCGGGTGACCATAATATGGTATATCGGCGTGAAGATGGCAGCATCGGCTGGGTTGAACCCCGCCGGGTCTAGTGGCTTTTGGAGTGTGTTATGAACGGTGGTGATTTCGCTGATCTGCTGCGCGGGGAGGCGATTTTTCTGGGGCTGGATGTGCCCGATAAAGGCCAGCTTCTGGCGGCGCTCGCCGAACGCGCGGCGCCGATTGCCGGGCAACCGGCGAGCCTCATTTTAGAGCGGGTGCGCGAACGCGAGACGCTGGGCTCGACCGGCTTTGGCCAGGGGGCGGCTATTCCGCATGCCCGGCTGGCCGGACTGGCGCAGGTGACGATCGTGGTGGCGACTCTGGCGCGCGAGATAGACTTTGGGGCGCTTGACGGCGGATCTGTCGATATCGTTGTTTTGCTGCTCTCTCCGGAGGATGCCGGGGCGGACCATCTGAAGGCGCTGGCGCGGATCAGCCGGGCGCTGCGAAACCCGCATATTCTGGACGCGATGCGCGATGCGCAAACCGTCGACGCGCTGCGGGCTGCGATCGACCGGCCGCCGATGGCTGCGGTTTGCGCTGCCTGATGCGGGGCTGACAATGAGATTGGCGGCGGGGCTAAAGGTTTCGGCGTTGCTTCGCGCCGTGTCGGCAGCGGGAGGCTTTGCGACTGTGCTGGCGCGGGGCGACGAGCAATCGGGCAGTATCGCCGTGGCGGTGCGCGAGGGCGTAGAGGAACTGCTGCTGGCGCCGGTGATGGCGATATCTGGCGGATATGAATGGGTTGAAAGTGCACGCGGGGAGGCTGTGCCGGGGTGGATCGAGCGCGCGCGCCGCCGTGACCCTGATCTTTGGGTGGTGGAAATCGACATTGCCGATGCGGCATCCTTTGTGGCCGAGACACTGGCGCGAGACTGAGCTGTAGCGGCTCTTTTGTTCTTTCTTCGTTCTGATATGGTGACGGCATGGAGAGTCGGGATGTCAGGCGGGGAGTTTGCCGGTGGCTGATGCGGGCCGGGGTGATGCCATTGGCTGAGGTGACGCTGGGCTGTGGGCGGCGGGCGGATGTTTTGGGCGTGGATGCGGCCGGGCGGCTGACGTTGATTGAGATCAAGGTGTCGGTGGGTGATTTGCGGGGCGACCGGAAGTGGCCTGACTATTTAGACTGGTGTGACCGGTTTTTTTGGGCGGTCCCTGAACCGCTCGCCGGGATGGCGATGGGCACGGCGTTTGCGCCGGAGCGGACTGGCGTTCTGGTGGCAGACCGTTTTGATGCGGCGGTGCTACGCGACGCGCCCTGGGGCGCGTTGAATGCGGGGCGGCGCAAGGCGATGATGCTACGATTTGCGCGGACCGCCGCGGCGCGGATGGCGATGCTGGCGGACCCGGAAATGGGCTTGATGGCCGAGCTCTGATTGGTCCTGACCCCAGCCACTGACACTATGTGAAGAACTGTGGTGATTGAAGCGGATCATCCCCATATTTATTGGGACCCTGAGTGCCTCGGGTGCAGAACCAGAACAGCAGTATGAGGCCGCCGATGAGGGGGATGAAGGCGATGAGTACCCACCAGCCCGACTTGTCGACATCGTGAAGGCGGCGGACGCTGGCACCGAGGCCCGGAAGCAGGAATGCGAGCGACACCAGGACGCTGACGACACCGAGTCCGGCATTGCCGAAAGGATTGGCGTCCGACGGTTCCGGTGCGCCGAGCGGTGCTGTGACCATGGTGTCGAAAAACGCGGCGACGATTGAAATCAGGACTACAAGCAGAGAGAACCACCAATATTCGGCGCGGCGCGCGCGGCCGCCGAAAACGGCGTATTTGCGCAGCGGTTCAAACATCCAGTGCATGGCCGACTTTTGCATCGTGAAGCCCCTTGTTCGTTGTCAGCTATCGGTAAGAAGTTTTATTCTCCAAGATATTGGCTATGTCCATATCGCGCTCGCTAGTCCTTGATGTGAGGACGGGACAAAATACTAAATTGTCGATCTGGATTTGCCGGAACAATTGTTCGTCTGACCCTAGTTTACGGGTGCACGCAAACGGTAGCTGAGCGCTTCGGCGATGTGGGTGCGGCCGATTGTTTCGGCGCCGGCGAGATCGGCGAGGGTGCGGGCAACGCGTAGGGTGCGGGTATAGCCGCGCGCGGAAAGGCGCAGGCGTTCGGCGGCCTGGGCGAGCAGCTGGCGGCCTGGTTCATCGGGGGTGGCATGGGTTTCCAAGGTTTTGCCATCGGCTTCGGCGTTCGTGCGGACGGGGGTTTTGGCATAGCGGATGGCCTGAACTTCGCGGGCTGCGGCGACGCGGGTGGCGACAACGGCGCTGGACTCGGCGGCGGCCGGCAGGGTGAGATCGAGCGCCGAGACGGCCGGCACATCGATATGAAGATCGATGCGATCGAGCAGTGGTCCGGACAGGCGGGACTGATAATCGGCAGCGCAGCGTGGGGCCCGCGAGCAGGCGCGGGCTGGATCATCAAGATGGCCGCAGCGGCAGGGGTTCATGGCGGCGATGAGCTGGACGCGGGCGGGATAGCTGACATGGGCGGCGGCGCGGGCGACCGAGACCGAGCCGGCTTCAAGCGGCTGGCGGAGGGAATCGAGGACAGTGCGCTGGAACTCGGGCAGCTCATCGAGGAACAGCACGCCGAGGTGCGCGAGGCTGACCTCGCCGGGCCGGGCCTTGGCGCCGCCCCCGACAAGGGCGGGCATCGAGGCGCTGTGATGGGGCGAGCGGAAGGGGCGGGCGCGGATGAGGCGGCCACCTTCGAGTGTGCCAGCCATCGAGGCGATCATCGAGACTTCCAGCGCTTCAGACGGGGTCAGCTCGGGCAGGATGCCGGGAAGGCAGGCGGCCATGAGCGACTTGCCCGAGCCGGGGGGGCCGCACATCAGCAGATTATGGCCGCCGGCTGCCGCGACTTCGAGGGCGCGGCGGGCGGTTTCCTGGCCTTTGACGTCGGCGAGATCGGGGCCTGACCGGGTGAAAGGGGCGAGCAGGCGTTCGGGCGGCGAGATGAGCTGGGTGCCCTTGAGATGATTGAGCAGGGCCAGAAGATCGGGGGCGGCGAGGACATCGACATCGCCGGCCCAGGCGGCTTCGGAGCCCTGAGTTGCGGGGCAGATGAGGCCAAGCTCGGCTTCGGCGGCATGAAGTGCTGCGAGGAGAACGCCCGGCACGGGACTGAGGCGGCCATCGAGGCCGAGCTCACCGACGGCGAGATGTTCGGACAGCGCATCGGGTGGGATGATTCCCATGGCGGCGAGCAGGCCCAGCGCTATTGGCAGATCATAATGCGAACCCTCCTTGGGAAGGTCTGCGGGCGAGAGATTGACGACAATGCGGCGCGGCGGCAGCGACAGGCCCATGGCATGGAGGGCGGACTGGACGCGCTCCCGGCTTTCCTTGACGGCTTTATCGGGCAGGCCGACGGTGATGAAGGCAGCGGCACCGCTGCTGATCTGGACCTGCACTTCGACTCGGCGGGCTTCGAGACCCAGGAAAGCGACGGTTCCGACAAGTGCGACCATGGGCCCCCCAAAAACAGCGAATCTGCGGAAGTTGTTGACCCTCGGCAACACTTAGAGTCCGAAGTTGAAATTCTCAAGGCTCTGTCGCAATTTATGGGGCATCCGGGCCGTATCTGCCTTGTGATTGCCACATCGGACACATAGAGCGCGAACGTGAAGACGATTGAGTCTATCAAGTGGCTGCTGCAAAGCAGGCCGATGCGTATCGCCCAGATCGGTCTGGGCGGGCTTTTGATGCTGGCTGCGCCTGTGGCTGCGATCCCGACGCCGCCGCCTTTCGGGACGTTGATCTTTGCGATAGGTCTTGCTCTGGTGCTGCGAAACTCACGCTGGGCGAAGCGACGCTATCTGCTTTGGACGCGCAATTACCCTCGGGTTCGCAAGACTGTGAACTTCGGTCTGCGTCGCAAGCAGGGTCTGATTACCACGGCGCCGGCGGGCCGGCGGTGGTGGCAGCGGCAGCGGCTGCTGGAGCAGCGCAAGCAGGGCTGAGGGTGGCTCTTTCCGGCCTTTGGCGGGCGTTTGATTGACGAAGGCGGGGCTGGCTCTTACATCGGCGGCTTGTTCTGGCGGGTCTTGGGCTCGTCGTCAGCCAAGTGTCAGGATTAACATGCTCGGATTGGGCGGAATCGCCAAACGGTTGTTTGGATCGGCGAATGAGCGCTACGTGAAGTCGCTCGGCGTGATTGTCGAGAAGATCAATGCGCTTGAGCCGGCGATGATGGCGCTCGATGACGAGACGCTGCGGCTGCAGACCGACAAGTTCAAGGTGCGGGTGGCGGACGGCGAGTCGCTGGACAGTATCCTTCCGGAAGCCTTTGCCACGGTGCGCGAGGCGGCGCGGCGCGCGCTCGGCATGCGGCACTTCGATGTGCAGATGGTGGGCGGGATTGTGCTGCACCGGGGCGAGATTGCCGAGATGCGGACCGGCGAAGGCAAGACGCTTGTGGCGACGCTTGCCGTGTATCTGAATGCGCTGACCGGCAAGGGTGTGCATGTTGTGACGGTCAATGACTATCTGGCCAGCCGCGATGCGCAGTGGATGGGGCAGGTCTATCGTTTTCTCGGGCTGACGGTGGGGGTTATTATTCCCAACCTAGATGATGCGAGCCGCCGTGCGGCTTATGCGTCGGACATCACCTATGGGACCAACAACGAGTTTGGCTTCGATTATCTGCGCGACAACATGAAATATAGCCGCGAACAGATGGTGCAGCGGCCATTCTATTTCTCCGTGGTCGACGAGGTCGATTCGGTGCTGATCGACGAGGCGCGCACGCCGCTGATCATCTCGGGCCCGACCGACGACAAGAGCGAACTTTATATCGCTGTCGATGCGATGGTGAAGACGTTGGAAGCGCCGGACTATATCGTCGACGAGAAGGCGAAATCGGTCATCCTCACCGAGGATGGCACGGAAAAGGCCGAGCGCGCGCTGGAAGCTGCAGGGCTGCTTGAAGGCGCCAACCTTTATGATTTCGAGAACACCCAAGTGGTGCATCATCTGAATCAGGCGCTGCGCGCCAATGTGATCTTCCGGCTCGACACCGATTATATCGTGCGCGGTGACAAGGTGGTGATCATCGACGAATTTACCGGCCGGATGATGGACGGGCGGCGCTGGTCTGACGGCTTGCATCAGGCGGTGGAAGCCAAGGAGGGCGTGAAGATCCAGCCGGAGAATCAGACGCTGGCTTCGATTACTTTCCAGAATTATTTCCGCATGTATCCCAAGCTCTCGGGCATGACCGGGACGGCGGCGACCGAAGCTTCGGAATTCTACGACATCTACAAGCTCAACGTCGTTGAGATGCCGACCAACCTGCCGGTGAAGCGGATCGATGTGGACGATGAATTCTATAAGAGCGCATCGGACAAGTATAAGGCGATCGTGAAGACGATTGGCGAGGCCTCGGCCAAGGGCCAGCCGATTCTCGTTGGCACAGTGTCGATCGAGAAGAGCGAGATGCTTTCGGAATTTCTGACCAAGGAAGGGGTGAAGCATGTTGTGCTGAACGCCCGCTACCATGAGCAGGAGGCGCAGATCGTTGAGCAGGCTGGGCGGCTGGGGGCTGTGACGATTGCCACCAACATGGCAGGGCGCGGGACCGATATTCAGCTGGGCGGCAACGCCGAGGCGCGGATTGCGCGCGAGCTCGATGAGATGGCGGACGGGCCGGAAAAGGACGCGGCAGCAGCCACGATCCGCGAAGAGGCGGCGGCCGAGCGCGAGGCAGTGCGGGCTGCTGGCGGGCTTTTTGTGCTTGGCACCGAGCGGCATGAGAGCCGCCGCATCGACAATCAGCTGCGCGGACGGTCGGGCCGGCAGGGCGATCCGGGGCTGTCGCGGTTCTACCTCAGCCTTGACGATGATCTGCTGCGGATTTTTGGCCAGCAATCGATGCTCAGCCGGATGATGAACTCGGGGCTGGAAGAGGGGGAGGCGATTGTTCACCCCTGGATTTCCAAGGCTATCGAGACGGTGCAGAAGAAGGTGGAAGCCCGCAATTACGACATCAGAAAGCAGCTGTTGCAATATGATGATGTGATGAACGACCAGCGCAAGGTCGTTTATGAGCAGCGCGCCGATATCATGGATTCAGAGACCGTGGGCGATGTTGTGGTCGACATGCGCCACGAAACGGTGAACGCGATTGTGTCTGAAGCCTGTCCGCAGGGGAGCTTCCCCGAGCAATGGGACATGGAGGCGCTTCAGCAGGGTGCGAGCGAGACGCTGGGACTGGACCTCGATGTCCGCGGCTGGCCGCAGGAAGATGCTATTGACCCCGAGATGATCGTGGAGCGGCTGATTCTGGCGGCCGATATGATGGTTGATGCCAAGGCCGCGGATGTGCCGACCGAGAGCTGGGTTTCGATCGAGAAGAATTTCCTTTTGCAGGCGCTCGATCATCACTGGAAGGAGCATCTCTCGACGCTCGATGCGCTGCGGCAGGTGATTCACTTGCGCGCCTATGCGCAAAAGACGCCGCTCAACGAATATAAGTCGGAGGCGTTTGCGCTTTTTGAGCGGATGCTGGTGATTGTTCGCGAGGATGTGACGAGGATGCTGGCCAATGCACAATTCTCGATGGAGCCGACGAGTGAGCCCGCACTTTCCCAGAATCTGCCGGGCTTTGTGACGACGCATATCGATCCGTTTACCGGCGAGAATGATGCGGGCGGGTTTGGCCAGCCTGCTTATGGCGGACCATCGCTCGACGCTTTCGGATCATTGCCGCCTGGCGCGCTGGCCGGCGCGATGGCGGCGACGGCCGAGCTTGTGGAGGTGGACGATGAAACGCGGGCGGAATGGCTGCGCGAAGTGCCGCGCAACGCGCCGTGCCCTTGTGGCAGTGAAAAGAAATTCAAACACTGCCACGGCGTCATCTGAGACCTTAGGGGTCGGCTCGCATGAACGCGGCGGCGCTATGGCCGATGGTGGCGATGGTTTTCGTGACATTCGGTGTCTGGGCGATGCTCTTTCTGCGGCGTATCCCCAAAGCGAAGAGTGATCCTGTGCCGCTCGACCTGTTCAGGATCAGGGCGACGCGGCCCATGCTGTCAGCACAGGAGATGGCGGCGAACGATAATCTGATGAACCTGTTCGAGCTTCCGGTGCTGTTTTATGCGCTGTGTCTGGCGTTGGCTGTGACGGGATATCCGGATCGGTTGTTTGTATTGGGAAGTTGGGGATTTGTCGGGCTGCGGCTGGTGCATTCGGTGGTTCATTGCACGTTTAACCATGTGATGCTGCGCTTTGCGGCGTATCTGGCCTCGACAATGGTGCTCTTGGCTATGTGGGTGGCGGTTGCCATGCGTCTCGCTGGCTAGAATTGGTCTTGGCGACGGCTTGTCAGTCGCTGGAAATCTGAATCGGCTCCGGACGGCGCGCGAAGTTGCAGCAGGCTGGCGTGCAGCCGGGGAAGCCGGCTGCCCAGCAGCAGGCTGGCGAGGCGGGATCTCCAGCCCTTGGCGAGGCTGGGGTCCAGGAACAGCAGATAGTTGCCGCGTGCCGCGAGAATGTAGCCGAAGCGCTGGGCGATGAGGGCGATGGCAGCGTCTGAATAGAAGAATATGTGCTGGCCGGTGGCGGGGGTGAGATACCACCAGTCCGCGCCTTCGCCGTGCCAGCGGGTGGTCGAGGCGAGGATGGCTTTGGCGCCGCGCCCGAAGATCATGGCGAGATCTTGGGCGGGATTGGCGAAGTGTTCCATGACTTCGAAGCTGGTGACGAGATCGGGGGTTACGAAATCCGGCCCCGGAGGCTCGGCGGTGGTGAAGCCCTGCGCATAGCCGGGGCGGGCATGGGCGTCTTCAACAAAAGCGTTGAGGCCGTGATCGCGGAGCAGTCGGGCGTGGAGGCCATCGCCGCCGCCGAAATCGAGGACGTTCCGGAGGCCGAAGAGCCGGGCGACGGTGTGGCTGGCGCCGAGATTGACGAAGCAGCGCTGGGCAGCGCCAGTGTCGAGTTCGGCGAGGTTGTTGGCATAGGCTTCATCCAGCCAAAAGGGCGGCTCGGTCTGGAGCGAGCCGCAGGCGGTACAGGCGAAATAGCCGATGGTGTGTCGACAAAGGATCTGTCCCTCGAAGCGGGGGGACAGCGGCCCGGCGCAAAGCCGGCAGGCCTGTGCGGCAATTGGCGCGGCGGTGCGCCTTGGGGACTCCGGGTGGTTGGCTGTCATGGCTGGGCGCTCTTCGGAAGACAAGGGCTGGAAACGCTAGCGGCTTGCCCGACAGATGGCGAGAGCGTGATGTTCAGGCTGGTGGGCTTTAGCGTCGTGCGGTTTAGCGTGGCGGGTTGGGGCGCGAGAGAACGCGGGAGGGGGAAGGCGGATTGATGAAGGCGATTGACGAAATGGGGGGGCTGGACTATGCGGCGCCTTCCGTTGTGGGTGACTGACTGGCATCGAGGTGTCGGGGTTGCGGACGACGGAACAGGAACGACAGGGTGCACCGCGCGCGTCTGGCCGGCCTTATTGGTTGGCCTTGATGCGCTTATGCCTTGGATGGGTTTATGCCCATCTTGGGGCGGGGCGGCTCTGAAGTAGGCCCTTGCCATGGTGGCTGGAGCCGAAGCGACAGGAAGAATTGATGCCAACAATCAACCAGTTGATCCGCAAGGGTCGCGATCCGCAGAAGGCGCGGAACAAGGTGCCGGCCATGGAGGCCTGCCCGCAGAAGCGTGGGGTTTGCACCCGCGTTTACACCACGACGCCAAAGAAGCTGAACTCCGCCCTCCGCAAGGTGGCGAAGATTCGTCTGACCAATGGCTTCGAGGTCATCGGCTATATCCCCGGCGAAGGCCATAACCTGCAGGAGCACTCGGTTGTGCTGATTCGCGGTGGCCGCGTGAAGGATTTGCCGGGTGTGCGTTATCACATCCTCCGTGGCGTTCTGGACACCCAGGGCGTGAAGAACCGTAAGCAGAGCCGTTCGAAGTACGGCGCAAAGCGTCCGAAGTAAGGATCGATTGAAATGGCTCGTCGTCGTCGTCCCGAGAAGCGTGAAGTCCTGCCGGATCCCCGGTTTGGTGATGTCGTTCTCTCGAAGTTCATGAACCTGGTGATGCTCCAGGGGAAGAAGTCCGTCGCTGAATCGATCGTGTATTCGGCCCTTGAAACCATTGAGGCCAAGAGCCGCCGTGAGCCTGTGGGCGTGTTTCATGACGCACTGGCTAATGTGCGTCCCGGCATCGAAGTGCGGTCGCGCCGCGTGGGTGGTGCGACGTATCAGGTTCCCGTCGAAGTGCGGCCCGAGCGCTCGCAGGCGCTGGCGATTCGCTGGCTGATTGCAGCGGCGCGCAAGCGGTCCGAGCACACCATGGCGCAGCGGCTTTCGGGCGAGCTGCTCGATGCGGCATCGAACCGTGGTGCGGCTGTTAAGAAGCGTGAAGATTCGCACCGGATGGCTGAAGCCAACCGCGCTTTCTCACACTATCGCTGGTAAATTTTTCTCTTTCGTCTGGCAGGTTAGACATGGCACGCACCAATCCGCTCGAGCGGTATCGCAATATCGGCATCATGGCTCACATCGATGCCGGGAAGACGACGACGACCGAGCGAATCCTCTATTACACCGGCAAGTCCTACAAGATCGGCGAAGTGCATGAAGGCACGGCGACGATGGACTGGATGGAGCAGGAGCAGGAGCGTGGCATCACGATCACGTCTGCTGCGACGACATGCTTCTGGAATGATCACCGGATCAACATCATCGACACGCCGGGGCACGTCGACTTCACCATTGAAGTCGAGCGGTCGTTGCGCGTGCTTGATGGTGCTGTGGCGTGCTTTGACGGCGTGGCCGGTGTGGAGCCGCAATCGGAGACGGTGTGGCGCCAGGCGGACAAGTATAAGGTTCCGCGGATGTGCTTCGTCAACAAGCTCGACCGCACGGGTGCGAATTTTGACCGTTGCGTGCAGATGATCAAGGATCGCCTCGGTGCGCGTCCGGCGGTGCTTTATTTGCCGATCGGGCTTGAGGGCGATTTCATTGGCCTCGTCGATCTGGTCGAGAACCGGGCGATTGTCTGGCTCGACGAGTCGTTGGGTGCGAAGTTTGAATATGAGGACATTCCGGACAATCTGAAGGCTGCGGCGGCGGTTGCGCGGTCCGAGCTGATTGAGATGGCTGTCGAGCAGGACGACGCTCTGATGGAATCGTATCTGGAGGGCACTGAGCCGACTGTGGCGCAGTTGAAGGCGCTGATCCGCAAGGGCACGCTGAACTTCGATTTCGTGCCGGTGCTGTGTGGTTCGGCATTCAAGAACAAGGGCGTGCAGCCCTTGCTCGACGCTGTGGTGGATTATCTGCCGAGCCCGCTCGACATTCCGCCGATGCACGGGATCAATCTGAAGGACGAGGACGAGATCCGCGAAGCGTCGGATGAGGCGCCATTCTCGGCGCTGGCGTTCAAGATCATGACCGATCCGTTTGTTGGCACTCTGACCTTTGCTCGGATTTATTCGGGCAAGATGGAAGCGGCTTCGACTGTGCTCAACTCGGTAAAGGACAAGCGCGAGAAGATCGGCCGCATGTTGCTGATGCACGCGAACAACCGCGAAGACATCAAGGAAGCCTTTGCTGGTGATATCGTTGCGCTCGTCGGCCTCAAGGATGTGACGACGGGTGACACGCTGTGTTCACCGCTGAAGCCGATCATTCTGGAGCGGATGGAGTTTCCGGAGCCGGTCATTGAAGTTGCTGTCGAGCCGAAGACCAAGGCCGACCAGGAAAAGATGGGCATAGCGCTCAATCGCTTGGCGCAGGAGGATCCTTCGTTCCGCGTGACGTCCGACATGGAATCCGGTCAGACGATCATCAAGGGGATGGGTGAGCTTCACCTCGAAATCCTCGTGGATCGCATGCGTCGTGAATTTAAGGTGGAAGCCAATGTCGGCGCGCCGCAGGTGGCGTATCGCGAGTCGCTCGCGAAGAAGGTTGACGTTGATTACACCCATAAGAAGCAGTCGGGTGGTTCCGGTCAGTTCGGCCGTATCAAATTTTCGGTTGAGCCGGGCGAGCGCGGGTCGGGTATCATCTTTGTCGATGAAGTGAAGGGCGGCAATATTCCCAAGGAATATATTCCGTCGGTCGAAAAGGGAATCCGCGAGGTCGCCGCTTCGGGCCACAAGATCGGCTTCCCGTTGATCGACTTCGTCGCCAAGCTTTATGACGGCGCCTATCATGACGTCGATTCGTCGGCACTGGCGTTTGAAATCACCGGTCGTGGCGGGATGCGCGAAGCTGCCGAGAAGGCCGGTATCAAGATCCTTGAGCCGATCATGAAGGTTGAAGTCGTGACCCCGGAAGACTATCTGGGCGATGTCATCGGCGATCTGAACAGCCGCCGCGGGCAGATTCAGGGTACTGACACGCGTGGCAATGCGCAGGTTATCGAGGCGATGGTGCCGCTGGCGAACATGTTTGGCTACGTCAATCAACTGCGTTCGATGAGCCAGGGTCGGGCGCAGTATTCGATGCAATTTAGCCACTATGACGAGGTTCCCTCCAATGTGGCGGAGGAGCTCAAGCTCAAATTGGCTTGATTTATTCGTGCGTGTAGCTAGTGACCCCGCCTTCAGGCAGGTTGGTTCGCTAGCGCCATTCATCTGATCAGATTCGTGAAACGACATTCCAGGAAGAGGTTTACCCCATGGGCAAGGCAAAATTTGAGCGGAACAAGCCGCACTGCAACATCGGCACCATTGGTCATGTTGACCATGGCAAGACATCGCTGACAGCGGCGATCACCAAGATTCTCGCCGAAACCGGTGGGGCGACTTTTGTGGACTATGCCAACATCGATAAGGCGCCCGAAGAGCGCGAGCGTGGCATCACCATCTCGACCGCACATGTCGAGTATGAGACGGCCGCACGCCACTATGCGCATGTCGATTGCCCAGGCCACGCCGATTATGTGAAGAACATGATCACCGGTGCTGCCCAGATGGACGGCGCGATTCTGGTGGTTTCGGCCACGGATGGTCCGATGCCGCAGACCAAGGAGCACATCCTGCTCGCCAAGCAGGTCGGCGTGCCTTCGATGGTCGTGTTCATGAACAAGTGCGATCTGGTCGACGACGAAGAAATTCTCGAACTCGTCGAGATGGAAATTCGTGAAGAGCTTTCCAAGCGCGATTACGACGGCGACAATATTCCGATCATTCGTGGTTCGGCTGTGTGTGCCCTCAATGGCACCAATGAGAAGCTTGGCCGTGAAGCTATCCTTGAGCTGATGAAGGCGGTTGATGCCTATATCCCGCAGCCTGAGCGTCCGCTCGATCGTCCGTTCCTGATGCCGATCGAAGATGTGTTTTCGATCTCGGGTCGTGGTACCGTGGTGACCGGCCGCGTGGAGTCGGGCATCGTCAAGGTTGGCGAAGAAATCGAGATCGTCGGTATCAAGGACACGCGCAAGTCGGTTTGCACCGGCGTCGAGATGTTCCGCAAGCTGCTCGATCAGGGCCAGGCCGGCGATAACATCGGCGCACTGCTGCGCGGCGTGGGTCGTGAAGATGTTGAGCGTGGTCAGGTGCTGTGCAAGCCCGGCTCGATCAAGCCGCACACCGAGTTCACCGCAGAGGTTTATGTGCTGTCGAAGGACGAGGGTGGCCGTCACACGCCATTCTTTGCCAACTATCGTCCACAGTTTTACTTCCGTACCACCGACGTCACTGGCACCGTTGAGCTGCCTGAGGGCACCGAGATGGTGATGCCGGGCGACAACGTCCAGCTGAAGGTGAAACTGATTGCACCGATTGCCATGGATCCAGGCCTTCGCTTCGCTATTCGTGAAGGCGGTCGCACCGTTGGTGCCGGCGTGGTTGCAACGATCACCAAGTAACGCTATAGGGCCGCTTCCTCTGGGGAGCGGCCCGATTCGTCGAGCTTCGAATAACGCCGGAGCAAAGAGTTTTGACGATGATGTTGCCGGGTTGGGCGACTGACCTCTCAGGGGGTCGCGCGGCCAGCAGTTTTATTGTCCGATACAAGATTGGTAGTCATGGAAACGCAGAACATCCGCATTCGCCTGAAGGCTTTTGACCACCGTGTGCTGGACTTGGCCACGGGCGAGATCGCTGACACGGCAAAGCGGACGGGTGCTGCCATTCGTGGCCCGATCCCGCTGCCGACGCGCTTTGAGCGGTTCACTGTGAACCGGTCACCGCATGTCGACAAGAAGAGCCGGGAGCAGTTTGAGGTTCGCACCTACAAGCGGCTGCTCGATATCGTTGATCCTACCCCGCAGACTGTGGACGCGCTGATGAAGCTCGACCTCGCCGCTGGTGTAGACATCGAGATCAAGCTCGGAAAGTAACTGACTAGCTGAAAGACGCGGAGCGACTTTCGGAAGGGTCACGCCCCTTATTGGGAATTCTCCCGGGGGCCTCTGATGGAAAGGAATTGATCATGCGCACTGGCGTGATCGCTAAGAAGATGGGGATGACGCGGATTTTCCGCGACGACGGTCGGCATGTTCCGGTTACCGTTCTTGCCCTTGAGAATAACCAGGTTGTTGCAGTTCGCAGCGCCGATAATGATGGCTATGTGGCTGTCCAGCTTGGTGCAGGCGCCAAGAAGGCCAAGAACACCAGCAAGCCAGAGCGCGGCCATTTCGCCAAGGCGGAAGTTGAGCCCAAGGCCAAGGTTGCCGAGTTTCGCGTATCCGAGGACGCCGTGCTGGCGCCGGGCGACACAATTTCGGCTGATCACTTCATTGCCGGCCAGATGGTCGACGTAACCGGGGTGACGCAGGGCAAGGGTTTTGCTGGTGTTATGAAGCGTTGGAACTTCGGTGGTCTGCGCGCGACGCACGGCGTCTCGGTTTCGCACCGTTCGCATGGTTCGACCGGACAGCGCCAGGATCCGGGCAAGGTCTTCAAGGGCAAGAAGATGGCCGGCCACATGGGCGACCGTCAGCGCACCCAGCAGAATCTCGAGATTGTTTCGACCGATGTGGAACGTGGTCTCATCTTTGTTCGCGGCTCTGTGCCGGGATCGAAGGGTGGCTGGCTGTTGATTCGCGATGCTGTGAAGATCAAGCACTCGGCCGATCTGCCCTATCCGGCGTCGCTGAAGAGCAACGCAGCGCCGGAGCAGAATAATGACCCGGCACCTGTTGAAGTGGCTGATGCTGCTGTGACGGCCGGCGATACCGTAACTCCAGAAACGGGGGCCTGAGGCTCATGAAAATTCAGGTCAAGACGATCGGCGCTGCCGATGCGGGCGAGATCGAGCTGTCGGAGGCGGTGTTTGGCCGCGAGCCGCGCCTCGATATTCTGCACCGCGTTGTCACATGGCAGCTTGAAAAGCGTCGTGGCACTGCCCGCAAGGCACGTGAGCGCTCGGAAGTTGCGCGCACCGGTAAGAAGCTCGGAAAGCAGAAGGGCGGCGGTACCGCTCGTCACGGCAACCGCGCTGCGCCGCAGTTTACCGGTGGCGGTAAGGCGCACGGTCCGCGGGTTCGGGATTTCAATCCTGGTCTCAACAAGAAGATCCGCACGCTCGGTCTGTTCACCGCATTGTCGGTGAAGGCTGCCGAGGGCAAGTTGATTATTCTCGAGGACCTCGAGATTGAGGGCAAGACCAAGACTGTGATCGGCGCTCTCGGTGGGCTGGGTATCACGTCGGGGTTGTTCATCGACGGTGCTGAAGTCAACCGCAGCTTCGCTTTGGGCGCTGCCAACGTTCCGCATGTCGATGTGCTGCCGGTGATCGGCGCCAATGTGTACGACATTCTCAACCATGACACGCTGGTGCTGACGCGCGCTGCGGTCACTGCTCTGGAGGCCCGGGCAAATGGCTAAGGCTGAACCGAAGGTCATCGACCTCAAGCATTATGATGTGGTGACGAAGCCCGTCATCACCGAGAAGTCGACGCTGGTGTCCGAATTTAATCAGGTTGTCTTCAAGGTAGCGAATTCGGCGTCGAAGCCGGAAATCAAGGCCGCGATCGAAGCGCTGTTCAGCGTCAAGGTCCTGAAGGTCAATACGTTGATCCAGAAGGGCAAGACCAAGCGCTGGAAGGGCAAGGAATATCGTCGTTCCGACGAAAAGAAGGCCATTGTTACGCTCGCTGATGGCGACCGTATCGATGTCACTTCCGGCATTTAAGGGGGACATCGGATGGCTCTCAAAAATTATAATCCGACCAGTCCCGGCCGTCGTGGCCTGATTCTGGTTGATCGCTCCGGCCTGTTCAAGGGTCGCCCGGTGAAGTCGCTGACTATCGGTCTGCGCAAGTCGGGTGGCCGAAACAACATGGGCCATGCGACGGCGCGCGGCATCGCTGGCGGTCATAAGCAGCTCTATCGCATGATCGATTTCAAGCGGCGGACCTGGGACGTGGCGGCCACGGTCGAGCGGCTTGAGTATGACCCTAACCGTTCGGCGTTCATCGCACTGGTGAGCTATCCTGATGGCAAGCAGCAGTACATCATTGCGCCGCAGCGCCTTGCCGTTGGCGATCAGGTGGTCGCGGGCAAGAAGGTTGATGTAAAGCCGGGCAATGCCATGGAAATCAGCCAGATTCCGGTTGGCACCATTGTCCACAATGTTGAATTGAAGCCTGGCAAGGGCGGGCAGCTGGCACGCGCCGCCGGGACTTTCGTTCAGGTTGTGGGTCGTGACCGTGGGCAGGTGATCATTCGCTTGAACTCGGGCGAGCAGCGTTATGTGCGCGGCGAATGCATGGCGACGGTGGGTGCTGTGTCGAATCCGGACAACAGCAACACCAACCTCGGCAAGGCCGGGCGGAATCGTTGGCTGGGCCATCGTCCGCTGACCCGTGGTGTTGCCAAGAACCCTGTCGATCACCCGCATGGCGGTGGTGAAGGCCGGACTTCGGGCGGCCGCCATCCGGTGACGCCATGGGGCAAGCCGACCAAGGGCGCCAAGACGCGTCATAACAAGGCGACGGATCACATGATCATCCGCTCGCGCCATGCCAAGAAAAAGAGGTAAGGGCCGATGAGCCGCTCCGTCTGGAAGGGTCCTTTTGTGGACCTGCACCTTCTCAAGAAGGCCGAAACCGCGCAGATTTCCGGTGCGCGTGCGCCGATCAAGACCTGGTCGCGCCGCTCAACGATCCTGCCGCAGTTCGTTGGTCTGGTGTTCAATGTTTACAACGGCAAGAAGCATATTCCCGTCTCGGTGTCTGAGGACATGGTGGGGATGAAGCTGGGTGAATTTGCGCCGACGCGCAGCTTCCCCGGTCACGCCGCCGATAAGAAGGGCAAGCGCTAATGTCCAAGCCCAAATCCCCTCGCAAGGTTGGCGATCGTGAGGCTCTGGCTGTTGGGTCTTCGATCCGCGGCTCGGCCTACAAGCTGAACCTCGTTGCCGGTTTGATCCGTGGTCGCAAGGCCTCCGAGGCGCTCAACATCCTGACCTTCTCCAAGAAGGCCATGGCCATTGATGTTCGCAAGGTTCTGGCCTCGGCTGTGGCCAATGCCGAGAACAACCATAACCTCGATGTCGATGCGCTGGTTGTTCAGGAAGCCAGTGTTGGCAAGGCGATCATGATGAAGCGTTTCACCCCGCGTGCTCGCGGCCGTGCAGCCCGCATCGAGAAGCCGTTCAGCCGGCTGCGGGTTGTTGTTCGTGAATTGGGCGATGATGTCGGGAGTGAGGCATAATGGGTCATAAAACCTCTCCGATCGGGCTTCGGCTCCAGATTAACCGGACGTGGGACAGCCGTTGGTTCGCCAAGGGCGACGAATATGGCAATCTGCTGCTGGAAGATTTGCGGATTCGCGAATTCATCGTGAAGCATCATGCGCAGGCGGCGATCTCCAAGGTTGTCATCGAGCGGCCTGCCAAGCTTTGCCGGGTTTCAATCTATGCGGCGCGTCCCGGTGTGATCATTGGCAAAAAGGGTGCGGACATCGAGAAACTGCGCAAGCAGATCGCGCAGATGACGCGCTCCGACGTGAGCCTGAACATTGTTGAAATCCGTAAGCCGGAGATCGATTCCAAGCTGGTGGCACAGGGTGTCGCCGATCAGCTCGAGCGCCGCATTGCGTTCCGCCGTGCCATGAAGCGCGCCGTTCAGTCGGCGCTGCGTCTGGGTGCGGAAGGGATCAAGATCACCTGCTCGGGCCGTTTGGGCGGCGCGGAAATCGCGCGGACCGAATGGTATCGTGAAGGCCGCGTGCCGCTGCACACGCTGCGCGGTAACGTCGATTATGCCGAAGCCCAGGCGCACACTGCTTATGGCGTGTGTGGGGTGAAGGTTTGGATCTTCAAGGGTGAAATCCTTGGGCATGACCCGATGGCGCAGGACCGTCTTATGATGGAATCGCAGACCAGCGGCGTTCGGCCGGCGCGCTGAGGGATATTGAGAGATGTTGCAACCAAAGCGCACTAAATTCCGCAAGCAGTTCAAGGGCCGCATCCATGGTGATGCCAAGGGCGGCACCGCGCTGAACTTCGGCGCCTTCGGCCTGAAGGCCATGGAGCCTGAACGGATTACCGCACGCCAGATCGAAGCGGCTCGCCGGGCGATCTCACGGCATATCAAGCGTGCTGGCCGTTTGTGGATCCGCGTGTTCCCGGATGTGCCGGTGTCGAGCAAGCCCGCCGAAGTCCGCATGGGTAAGGGCAAGGGCGCACCGGAATATTGGGCGGCGCGCGTCAAGCCCGGTCGGATCATGTTCGAACTCGATGGTGTTCCGCACGATGTGGCGCAGGGCGCTTTCGAGCGCGCGGCAGCCAAGCTGCCGATCAAGGTCAAGATGGTGGTTCGCCTGGGCGAATCGACGGCGAAGCAGGATTGAGGCGATGGCACTGACCAAGATTGCGGACCTCAAGGTCCAGACCGATGACCAGCTTGCGGGCCAGCTTTCCGAGCTGAAGCGCGAGCAGTTCAACCTGCGCTTCCAGGCGGCTACCGGCCAGCTGGAAAAGCCGGGCCGCATCCGTGAGGTGCGCCGCACCATCGCGCGCATCAAGACGCTGCAGACGGTTCGCAAACCGTCGGCAAGCGAAGGAGCTTAAGACATGCCGAAGCGCATTTTGCAGGGCACTGTCGTGTCCGACAAGGGCGACAAGACGGTGGTCGTGCTGATCGAGCGCAAGGTTGCGCACCCGGTCTATGGCAAGATCATCCGCCGCTCGAAAAAGTATCACGCCCATGATGAGGGCAACACCGTCAAGGCTGGTGACACCGTTCGCATTGAAGAGTGCGCACCGATCTCCAAGCTGAAGACCTGGAAAGTGCTGGAGACCGAAAAATGATCCAGATGCAGACGAACCTGGCCGTTGCTGACAACAGTGGCGCCAAGAAGGTGATGTGCATCAAGGTGCTCGGTGGCTCGAAGCGTCGTTTTGCGGGCGTCGGCGATGTTATCGTCGTGTCGGTGAAAGAGGCTCAGCCAAAGGGTAAGGTGAAGAAGGGCGATGTGCACCGCGCTGTAGTGGTGCGCACAGCCAAGGACATCCGCCGTGCTGACGGCTCGGTGATCCGCTTCGACTCCAACGCTGCTGTTCTCATCAACAAGAATGAGGAGCCGATTGGCACCCGCATCTTTGGGCCAGTTGTGCGCGAATTGCGCGCGACGGGGCACATGAAGATCATCAGCCTTGCGCCGGAGGTGCTGTAATGAGCGCTGCGAAGATCAAGAAGGGCGACACGGTCGTCATCCTCTCTGGCAAGGACAAGGGCAAGTCGGGCGAAGTGACCAAGTCACTTCCGCGTGATGGCAAGGTTGTGGTTTCGGGCATCAACATCATGACCCGCCATAAGAAGCCGAGCCAGAGCGACCCCAATGGCGGTCTGGAAAAGATTGAAGCGCCGATGGCGGTTTCTAATGTTGCACTGGCTGACCCGAAGGACGGCAAGCCGACCCGGGTTGGGTTCAAGGTGCTGGAAGATGGTCGCAAGGTGCGGTTCGCCAAGCGGTCGGGGGAGGTGGTCAATGGCTAATTCTGAGGCTAATTCCGGCGCTGAAACGAGTTACACGCCGCGCATGCAGACGCTGTATGCTGAGAAGATCCGCGCCGCGATGACCGAGCAATTTGGTTATACCAACCCGATGCAGGTCCCTAAGATCGGTAAAATCGTCATCAACATGGGTGTTGGCGAAGGAACGCAGGACAAGAAGAAGGTTGACGCTGCAGCCGCTGAAATGGCGCTGATCGCCGGCCAGAAGCCTGTGATCTGCAAAGCCAAAAAGTCGGTGGCGACGTTCAAGCTGCGCGAGGGCATGCCGATTGGTTGCAAGGTGACTTTGCGCCGCGAGCGGATGTTCGAGTTTCTTGACCGGCTGATCACCATTGCGCTGCCGCGCGTGCGTGACTTTCGCGGGCTGAACCCGAAGAGCTTCGATGGTCGTGGCAACTACGCCATGGGCCTGAAGGAGCAGATCATCTTTCCGGAGATCAACTATGACAGGATCGATTCGGTCCGCGGCATGGATGTGATTGTGACCACCACGGCGAAGACCGATGACGAAGCCCGCGCGCTGCTTGCGCTGTTTGGCTTTCCGTTCATTGGCCTCACCGAAGACAAGAAGGCGGCCTGAGCCATGGCGAAGCTCTCCTCGATTAACAAGAACGAGCGTCGCAAGGCGCTGGTGGTGAAATATGCGGGCAAATTTGCCGTGCTCAAGGCCATTGCGAACGACACGACGCGCGATGACAATGAGCGGCTGATGGCGCGGCTGAAGATGGCCGAGCTGCCGCGCAACGCCAATCCGACGCGGGTTCGCAACCGCTGTGAGCTGACCGGCCGCAGCCGTGCTTACTACCGCAAGTTCAAGCTCTCGCGCATCATGCTCCGTGAACTGGCCAACAAGGGCCTGATTCCCGGTGTGACGAAGTCGAGCTGGTAAGGGCCTGACGAATGTCAATGACCGACCCCCTTGGTGATATGCTCACCCGGATCCGCAATGGCCAGCAGGCCAAGAAGGATTCGATTCTCACCCCGGCCTCCAAGCTGCGTGCCCGCGTTCTCGACGTGCTGCAGCGCGAAGGCTATATTCGTGGTTACAGCAAGGCTGATGACGGCACGACGTCTGCGGCGCTGCGCATCGACCTGAAGTATTTTGAAGGTCAGCCGGCGATCCAGCACGTCTCGCGCGTGTCGAAGCCGGGCCGCCGGGTCTATTCCGGTGCCACTGAACTGCCGCGGGTCCGCAATGGCCTCGGTATCGTTATTGTTTCGACGCCCCGTGGCGTTCTCTCGGATGCGGAAGCACGCGAGCAGAACGTGGGCGGCGAAGTCCTCTGCCAGGTGTTCTGATCATGTCGCGCATTGGAAAAAAGCCGGTGGTTGTACCTGCGGGTGTGACTGCTACCATTGAGGACCGGGTCCTCAACGTTAAGGGCCCTAAGGGCGCTCTGGCGTTAGTGCTGTCTGATGACATTGCCTATGATGTGCGGGATGGCGAGATCGGCGTGACGCCGGCGAATGAGACGAAGCGGGCGCGGTCCTTCTGGGGCTTGCAGCGCACGCTGGTTGCCAATCTTGTGCAGGGTGTGACTGACGGGTTTACCAAGACCCTCGACATCACCGGCGTCGGCTATCGTGCCGCTGTGCAGGGATCGAACCTGCGCTTGCAGCTCGGCTATAGCCATGATGTCGACTATGCGATCCCGGACGGTATCACCATCAAGACACCTGACCAAACGACAGTTGAGATCAGCGGCATGGACAAGCAGCGCGTGGGCCAGGTGGCAGCGGAAATCCGCCGCTGGCGCAAGCCGGAGCCTTATAAGGGCAAGGGCATCAAGTATCGCGGCGAGTTCATCTTCCGCAAGGAAGGGAAGAAGAAATAATGGCCAAGCTGTCCCTCTTCGAGCAGCGTCGTCGGCGCGTTCGTACTGCGCTTCGTGCCAAGGGTGGTGCGCGGCCGCGGCTTTCGATCCATCGCACGTCGCAGCATATTTATGCGCAGGTCATCGACGATGCGCAGGGCGTGACCCTCGCTTCGGCGTCGACACTGGAGCCGGCGGTTCGCGAGACCACAGGTGCAACCAAGGGCGCAGCGGCGGATGTGGGCAAGCGCCTCGCCGAGCGCGCCAAGGCAGCTGGTGTTTCAGCGGTCGTTTTCGATCGTGGCGGCTTCCTGTTCCATGGTCGCGTCAAGGCGCTGGCTGACGGTGCCCGCGAAGGCGGATTGGAGTTTTAAGATGGCTGATGAGATTGTTGACGCCGGCGCAACTGCCGAACAGCCCCAGACCCGTCGTGGACCCGGTGGTGGCCGGGGTGGTCCCGGTGGTGGGTCTGGTGGCCGTGATGGTGGCCGCGGTCCGGGTCGTGGCGGCGGTCGTGATGACCGTGGTCGCGGTCGTCGTGATGCGAGTGCAGAACCGGCTGGTGAAGAACTGGTCGAGAAGCTGGTTCATATCAACCGCGTGTCCAAGACCGTGAAAGGCGGCAAGCGCTTCGGCTTTGCAGCGCTTGTCGTGGTTGGCGATGCCAAGGGCCGGGTTGGCTTTGGGCATGGCAAGGCGCGCGAAGTGCCGGAGGCTATCCAGAAGGCCACGGCGGCTGCGAAGAAGGCCATGATCCGTGTGCCGCTGCGCGATGGTCGCACGCTGCATCATGATGGCTTTGGCCATTTCGGTGCTGGCAAGGTTTATGTGCGCTCGGCGACGCAGGGCACCGGGATCATTGCCGGTGGTCCGATGCGCGCTGTTTTTGAATCACTGGGCGTTGCAGATGTGGTGACCAAGTCGGTTGGCACCAACAATCCGTACAACATGATCCGGGCTACTTTTGCAGCACTCTCGGAGCAGACAAGCCCGAAGAGCGTGGCGCAGCGGCGCGGCAAGAAGATTGCCGATCTGATGGCGCGGCGCGGTGATGTTTCGGCACGTGTTGCTGAAGCTGACGCCGAAGCAGTGGCATAAGGATCAAGCATATGGCCAAGCTTAAAGTCACCCAGGTCGGTTCGCCGATTCGCCGCGCCCCGGTTCAGCAGCAGACGCTGATCGGCCTCGGTCTTAACAAGATGAACCGCTCACGCGAGCTGGAAGACACGCCTTCGGTGCGTGGCATGATCCGCGTTGTGGCGCATCTGGTGAAGGTCGAAGAGCTCGCCTGAGCCGGCGGCCTGACGTTCTTTTTTCAACGCGCGACCAAAGCGAAAGCGAGTGCATCTTATGACCAAGCTTAATGATCTCCATGACAATCCCGGCGCCCGCAAGGATCGGGTCCGTGTCGGTCGCGGTATCGGGTCCGGCGTTGGCAAGACTGCCGGGCGCGGCCAGAAGGGCCAGACCTCGCGCTCGGGCGTTGCCATCAAGGGCTTTGAGGGCGGTCAGATGCCGTTGCACATGCGGATTCCGAAGCGCGGCTTCAACAATGTGTTCCGCAAGGAATATTCCGAGCTGAACCTCGGCACGCTTCAGGCGATGGTCGATGCCGGGCGGCTTGATATCAAGCATGTCATTGATGCAGATGCGCTGGAGACGGCGGGTATTATCACCCATGTGCGTGACGGTGTGCGTCTGCTCGGCAAGGGTGTGCTGACGGCAAAGGTCAAGCTGAAGCTGGCCGGGGCCAGTGCCTCGGCCAAGGCGGCTGTGGAAGCTGCGGGCGGCTCGATCGAGCTGCCAGCAGCAAAACCTGCGCCGCTGAGCAAGGATGAAGCCAAGGCTGCACGCGCTGAAGCGCGGGCGGCGAAGGCAGCCCAATAAGCCTGAAATTCAGGACCGGTCAAAAAAGCAGGATGGCGCTGCGAGCCGGTCCACCCTATCTAGCGAGCACAGGGCTATCGACTAGGGTTTAGTGGGTAGCCGGCCAATCCGGCCGAGTTTGATTTGATGCCGGCATCCGCCGGTGAGGGTGACAGGCAGGGACGATGGCATCAGCCGCCGAACAAATGGCCGCGAACCTTAGCTTCGCGAATTTTTCCAAGGCCACAGAGCTCAAGAAGCGGTTGTGGTTTACACTGGGGGCGCTCGTCGTCTTCCGGCTTGTGTCGTTTGTGCCGTTGCCCGGAATCGATCCGGTGGCTTTGGGGTCGCTGTTTCAGCAGACGCAAGGTGGCGTGCTCGACTTTTTCAACATGTTCTCGGGCGGTGCGCTTGAGCGTATGAGCCTTATTGCGCTCGGTGTGACGCCCTACATCACGGCATCGATCGTGGTGCAGCTGATGACCTCACTGGTGCCGAGCTTCATGGCGCTGAAGAAGGAAGGCGATACGGGGCGAAAGACGCTGAACCAGTATACGCGCTTTGGGACAGTGTTCCTGACGATGGTGCAAGGCTATGGCATTGCCGTGGGGCTTGAGAGCTGGGGTGCGGCAGACGGTTCGAGTGCTGTGATCGACCCCGGAATGTTCTTTAGGATATCGACGGTTATCAGCTTGGTCGGCGGCACGATGTTCCTGATGTGGCTGGGCGAGCAGATTACCAGCCGTGGCATCGGCAACGGGATTTCGCTGATCATCATGGCGGGCATCGTGGCGCAGCTTCCGAGTGGGGCTGCGACGATGTTCGAGCAGGCGCGGACCGGCGCTATCTCGGGTGGCTTTGTGCTGCTGGTGCTGGTGTTGGCGCTGGCGACGATTGCGTTCATCTGTCTGATGGAGAGGGCCCAGCGGCGGATTCTGATCCAATATCCCAAGCGTCAGGTGGGCTCGCGGATGAGCCAGGGCGAAAGCTCGCACCTGCCTTTGAAGATCAACACCGCGGGTGTGATCCCGCCGATCTTTGCATCGTCGCTGCTGCTGATGCCGCTGACGGTAGCGCAGTTTGCGGCGCAGGGCGGATCCGGGCCTGACTGGCTGATCACTGTGACGACGGCACTTCAGCATGGGGCGCCGCTGTATATGGCGCTTTACGCGATCGGTATCGCCGGCTTTGCGTTCTTCTATACGGCGATCGTCTTCAATCCTGAGGAGACGGCTGAAAATCTCAAGAAATATGGTGGTTTTGTGCCGGGCATCCGGCCTGGGCAGCGGACGGCAGAATTTCTGGATTATGTGCTGAACCGCATCACCGTTGTTGGCGCCGCTTATCTGGTCCTCATCTGCCTGCTGCCTGAATTTCTGATTTCGAGCCTTGCGGTACCGTTTTACTTTGGTGGCACATCGCTGCTGATCGTGGTCAATGTCACGATGGATACGGTGTCTCAGATTCAGAGCCATTTGTTGGCCCATCAGTATGAGGGGCTGATCAAGAAATCGAAACTGCGGGGCGGACGGCGTTGAACCTCATTCTTTTGGGCCCGCCAGGCGCGGGCAAAGGCACTCAGGCTGGTCGACTTGCCAAAGAGCGCGGGTTGATCCAGCTGTCCACGGGCGACATGCTGCGGGCTGCTGTGGCAGCCCAGACGCCGATCGGGATCGCCGCCCAAAAGGTCATGGAAGCCGGCGAGCTTGTCTCCGATGCGATCGTGAACGGTATCCTGTCGGAGCGGCTGGACCATGATGATGCGCACCATGGCTTCATTCTCGATGGTTATCCGCGCACGCCGGCGCAGGCACAAGAGCTGGATGCGATGCTGGCGGCCAAAGGCATGGTTCTTGATCATGTGATCGAGCTTCTGGTTGATGAAGATGCTCTGGTCGAGCGAATCACTGGACGCTTTACATGCGGGTCATGCGGCGAGGGGTATCATGACGTGTTCAAGCGACCCGCGGTGGAAGGGGTTTGCGACGTTTGCGGCGCGACCAGCTTCAAGCGGCGCCCAGATGATAATGCCGAGACGGTACGGACGCGGATGGCAGAGTATCGCGCCAAGACGGCGCCGATCCTGCCGTATTATGAGGCGCAGGGTCTGGTCAGCAGACTTGATGGCATGGCTGACATGGATGCCGTTGCTTCGAGCATTGATGTTGTTATCGGGGATGCGGGCGGCTCGGACTGATTGGGGCTTGACTCTGTTGGGGTCGGTCTGTACCGCCGCTCACTCCGATTAACCGGAATTTTGTTCGAACGGCGTCTGGTCCGTTTGAATTCTGCTTTGAGATGGGAACCGTTGCCCTCGGTTCCTGTGGAGCATGGAAGGAACAGTCTGTGGCACGTATTGCGGGTGTTAACATCCCGACCAACAAGCGCGTTGAAATCGCGCTGACTTATATTCACGGCATTGGCCGGACCACCGCCAAGCGGCTTTCCACTGAACTGGGCTTTCCGCCCGAGCGTCGGGTGCAGGAGTTGACTGATGCCGAGGTGCTGCTGATCCGCGAGAAGATCGATCGCGAACTTATGGTTGAGGGCGATCTGCGTCGCACCACCCAGATGAACATCAAGCGGTTGATGGACCTCGCCTGCTATCGCGGCCTGCGGCACCGTAAGGGGCTTCCGGTACGCGGTCAGCGGACCCACACCAACGCCCGCACCCGCAAGGGCAAGGCCAAGCCGATCGCCGGCAAGAAGAAGTAAGCGCTTCAGCCACTTCTTTTTCACCAGCAGATACGGAACAGGATCAATTCGATGGCACGCGAAGTCGCACGCATCAAGCGCCGGGAGCGCAAGAACATAACATCTGGCGTCGCTCATGTGAACGCCAGCTTCAACAACACCATGATTACGATCACCGACGCTCAGGGCAATGCTATTGCCTGGTCCTCGGCGGGTACCATGGGCTTCAAGGGCAGCCGCAAGTCGACGCCTTTTGCCGCGCAGATGGCGGCGGAAGATGCCGGCAAGAAGGCCGCCGAACACGGTGTTCGCACACTTGAAGTGGAAGTCCGCGGTCCGGGCTCCGGTCGTGAGTCGGCGCTTCGCGCGCTGCAGGCTGTCGGGTTCCAGATTACTGCTATCCGCGATGTAACGCCGATTCCGCACAACGGTGTGCGGCCGCCGAAACGTCGACGCGTCTGAGTTTGTGCACGGGTGTGCGGTCGTGTCCCCCGGCGCGACAGCATGAGCGTTTTTTGATGCCGGGGGTGGGCGGGTGACGACCCGTCTGCCCTGATGATGATGAGGTGAGCCTGTGGCTGTGATTGCCAAGAACTGGACCGAACTGAAGAAGCCCAACGGGCTTGAGTCAAAGCCGAGCGCGGACACTCGCCGCAAGGTGAGCTTTATAGCCGAGCCTCTGGAGCGTGGCTTTGGCCTGACGCTTGGCAACGCGCTGCGCCGCGTGCTGCTGTCTTCTCTGCAGGGTGCTGCTGTGACCGCGATAAAGGTTGATGGCGTGTTGCATGAATTTTCCAGCCTTGCCGGTGTGCGCGAAGATGTTACCGACATGGTGCTCAACATCAAGCAGGTGGCGATCCGCATGCAAGGTGACCAGGCCAAGCGCGTTCATCTGAACGCGACCGGGCCGGGTGAAGTGACCGCGGGTCAGATCAATGTGACCGGCGACATGGAGATCATGAACAAGGATCTCGTGATCTGCACGCTTGACGAGGGTGCTACGCTCAACATGGAGCTGATTGTCGAGGCCGGAAAGGGCTATGTGCCTGCCAGCGCCAACCGTCCGGCGGATGCGCCGATCGGGTTGATCCCTGTTGACGCGCTCTACTCGCCGGTTCGGCAGGTGAGCTACAAGGTTGACAACACGCGCGTTGGCCAAGAGCTGGACTATGACAAGCTGACGATCACGGTTGAGACTGATGGCTCGGTGACCCCTGAGGACAGCCTGGCTTATGCTGCCAAGATTCTTCAGGATCAGCTGCAGCTTTTCGTCAACTTCGAGGATGTGGTGGTTCCGGTTGCGGCGCCTCTGCCGACAGGTGGTCCGATCGAAGTGGACGACAACACCGCCATCAACCGTTATCTGCTCAAGAAGGTGGATGAGCTTGAATTGTCGGTTCGTTCGGCCAACTGCCTGAAGAACGACAACATCATCTATATCGGTGATCTGGTTCAGAAGAGCGAAAGCGAAATGCTTCGCACCCCGAACTTTGGCCGCAAGTCTCTGAACGAGATCAAGGAAGTCCTTGGCCATATGGGGCTGCGCCTCGGCATGGAGATTTCTGGTTGGCCGCCCGAGAATATCGAGGAAATGGCGAAGAAGCTCGAACAGGAGTTTTGAGCTGGCTGGCCGTAGTCGCGCCTGGGCGCGGCGTCTGCCGGCGGAGACAGGGGTCAATTGGCTGCCCCATCAACAGCCTGGCCCGGGGTACCTGATACGGCCCCGGAACGAACGGAGAGAAGATCATGCGTCATCGTGTTGCCCATCGGAAGCTGGGCCGGACCAGCAGCCACCGCCTCGCCATGTTCCGCAACATGTCGGCGGCGCTCATCAAGCATGAGCAGATCAGCACGACCCTGCCCAAGGCGCGTGAACTGCGCCCGTACCTTGAGAAGCTGATCACGCTGGCCAAGACTGGCGGGCTTTCGAACCGCCGCCTCGCCATGGCTCGTCTGGGTGATGATGCCCAGCTGGTGAAGCTGTTCGAGGTTTTGGCGCAACGCTATGCTGATCGTCCGGGCGGTTATCTGCGGATCATCAAGGCCGGCAGCCGTCGCTCTGATGCGGCGCCGATGGCGATCATCGAGTTTGTTGACCGTGATACTAGCGCCAAGGGCCAGGATTCCGGGCCTGTGGAGGTTTTTGACGGCGAGGATTGATCTGGCGTCTGATAACCTCAGTGTCCCCTGCCCTTTTGGATCCGGAAAAGAGTTTGACCCATGGCTGACGAGAACAGCATCGATGTGAATGGTATTGACGTGAACGGGGAGGGCATGGACGGCCCACTGCCGCAGGTCGCGATCATCACGCAATATGTGAAGGACTTGTCGTTCGAGAATCCGAACGCGCCTGCATCTTTGCAGGCGGAAGGCCAGCCGCAGATCGATGTTAACGTCGGTGTTAATGCGCGCCGGGCGAATGACACGATGTTCGAGGTCGAGCTTAAAATCACGGCGACGGCCAAGAATGATGATACGACGAGCTTTGTTGTCGATCTGCTTTATGCCGGGCTTTTCGGTCTGCAACATGTGCCGGAGGAGGCGCTGGAGCCTTTCTTGATCATCGAGGCGCCACGAATCCTGTTTCCGTTCGCTCGGCGGATCATTGCTGATTCGGTTCGCGACGGCGGCTTTCCGCCGCTCATGCTCGACCCGATCGACTTCCACTCACTCTACATGTCGCAGCGCGGGATTGGGCCGGACGGGCAGCCCATCGGCAACGCCTGATCGTCGTTTCGGACAGAAATTGCTTGCCCTGGGGACTCGTCCCCAGCACCCCATGTGCCTAGTGGGGGCATGATGATGATATTCCTTTATCGACCGGCTCTGGGTCCGGCGCTTTGGTCCGGGGCGGCGCTCTCTTGAATCTGTTGCGCGCCACGGCGACAATCGGCGGGCTGACGCTGGTCAGCCGGGTGGCGGGCTTTGTTCGCGATGTGATGATGGCGACGGTGCTTGGCGCGGGTCTCGCGGCCGATGTCTTTCTGATCGCTTTCCGGCTGCCTAACCTGTTTCGGGCGCTGTTTGCCGAAGGGGCGTTTTCGGCTGCCTTTGTGCCGATGTTCAACCGGCAGGTGGGCGAGGATGATGGCGATCTTGGCCGGGCCAAGCGTTTTGCCGAGGATGTGCTTTCGGTGCTGCTGCCGGTGTTGGTGGTGTTCACGGCGGTGATGGTGATTGCGGCCGGTCCGGTGGTCTGGGCGCTGACCGGTGGCTTTGAGGGTGCGACGCCGGAGAAATTCGCGCTCGCGGTCGATCTCACGCGGATGACTTTTCCCTATCTGCTGTTGATCAGCCTGGTGAGTTTGCTGGGCGGCATATTGAATTCGCTGGGGCGGTTCTGGGTCAATGCGGCAGCGCCGATCCTGCTCAATCTGGTGTTGATTGCCGGGCTGGTGTTTTCGGACGGGGCGAGCCAGGTGGACGCGGCGCGGGTTCAGGCGCTGTGCGTGTCTTTGGCGGGAATCGCACAGTTTTTGTGGTTGGTCTGGGCGTGTCTGCGCGCTGACATCAAGTTGCGGCTGCGGACGCCGCGACTGGGCGAAAAGGTGCGGACGCTGATGCGGCTGATTGTGCCGGCAGCCCTTGGGGCCGGGGCGGTTCAGGTCAATCTGCTGATTTCGACAGCACTTGCGGCGCGTTTCCTGCCCGAGGGCTCGGTGTCATGGCTCTATTATGCCGATCGGCTCAACCAGCTGCCGCTGGGGATAATCGGCATTGGTGTGGGAACGGTTTTGCTGCCGACACTCTCCCGCCAGATTGGCGCTGGCGCCGAGGGCGCTGCGGGGCATACGCAGAACCGGGCCATCGAGCTGGTGCTGCTGTTGACATTGCCAGCGGCGGTGGGGCTGGCGCTTGCCGCCGGTCCGATCATTCACGGGCTGCTTGAATATGGCGCCTTTAGTGCTGCGGATACACGCGCGACAGCGGCGGCGCTTGCGGCGTTTTCCTGCGGTTTGCCGGCTTATGTGCTGATCAAGGTTTTGACGCCGGGGTTTCATGCGCGCGCCGATACGGCGACGCCTGTGCGCATTGCGGTGGGTTCGATGCTGGTCAATCTACTGGGCAATCTGGTTTTGATCTGGCCGCTTGGGCATATCGGGATTGCGCTTTCGACGGCGCTGGCTGCTTGGGTGAATGCCGGGGTTTTATTCATCGTCCTGCGTCGGCGGGGGCATTTTGCGCTGGATGCGCGGCTGCTGCGTGTTTTGCCGCGATTGATCGCGGCGAGCGTGGTGATGGCGGCGGCTGTGATCGGGCTTGATCTGGTGGTCGATGATCTGATGGCGGGCGCCATGCCGGCGCGCGCGCTGGGGCTGGCGGTTTTGATTGGCGGCGGCGGTGCTGTCTATCTGGCGACAGCGCTGGTGACGGGCGCTTTCACGCTCGCTGAGTTGAAGGCGCAATTGAGAAGGGGCAAGATATGAGGCGCGTTTTTTCGGGAATCCAGCCGACGGGCAATTTGCATTTGGGCAATTATCTTGGCGCGATCCGCAACTGGGTGCGGATGCAGGATGAGCAGGAATGCCTGTTTTGCGTCGTTGATCTGCATGCGATTACTGTGGCGCAGGATCCTGCGGTGCTTCGCGCTGGCATCCGCGAGATGACCGCGGCGCTGTTGGCTGCCGGGCTGGATCCTGACAAGTGCATATTGTTCAATCAGAGTGCGGTCAGAGTGCACGCCGAGCTGGCGTGGGTGCTGATGTGCACGACGCGCATGGGCTGGCTCAATCGCATGACGCAATTCAAGGAGAAGAGCGGCAAGGACCGCGAGGGGGCGAGTGTTGGTTTGTTTACCTACCCTGTGCTCCAGGCGGCGGACATTCTGGCCTATAAGGCTACGCATGTGCCGGTGGGGGAGGATCAGAAGCAACATCTTGAACTGGCGCGCGACATTGCGATGAAATTCAACACTGATATGGGCGTGACGCTGTTTCCACTGCCCGAGCCGGTGATCGAGGGGCCGGCGACGCGGGTGATGAGCCTTCGCGATGGCACGGCCAAGATGTCCAAATCGGACCCCGCCGATGCAGCGCGGATCAATCTGACTGATTCGGCTGATATGATTGCCCAGAAGGTCAAGCGTGCGAAGACCGACGCCGATGCCTTGCCAGGCGAGGCGGCCGGGCTGTCCGGGCGGCCCGAGGCGGCCAATCTGGTCGGGCTGATGGCGGCATTGTCCGGGCAGAGCGTGGCGCAGGTTCTGGCGGAATGGGGGGGCAAGGGCTTTGGCGCGTTCAAGCCGGCGCTGGCAGAAATGATGGTCGAAGCGATTGGGCCGATTACGGCAAGGTTTAATAATCTGCGCCATGATGATGCGACGCTCGACGCGGTTTTGATGAGCGGCGCCGCCAAGGCGCGGGCGATTGCCGAGCCGGTCCTGGCCGAGGTGCACCGTGCGATGGGCTTTACGAGTTAATGGCCTGCGACAAGAATGTTCAGCGGATATTCACCGCCAATTCACTTGCACATCCGTAAATTCAACACCAATTGGTAGATGTTCTAGTTAAGGATACAGGTCCATGTCGCGCTTTTTGAAGACGATGATTCCGCTGACGGCCCTTGCGGCGCTCGCCGGCTGTGCGCCGACCTTCGAGGCGCGGGTGGCGCGCTTCCAGCAACTGCCGCCTCCTTCAGGGCAGAGCTTTGTCATTGAACCGCGCGACAAGGAAAATGTTGGCGGGCTTGAGTTCGCTACCTATGCGAACCTTGTGCGGCAGAAGCTTTTGTCCAGCGGCTATAGCGAAGCGCCAAATGCTGATGCCGCGGCGCTGACGGTCATGCTCGACTATGATGTGGGTGCTCCTCGCGAGAAAGTTCAGTCACGCCCGGGTTGGGGTGGTGGTTTTGGCGGCTTCGGGCCTGGCTTTGGCTGGAATCCATATTGGGGTCGTGTTGGTGGCTGGGGCGGCGGTTGGGGAGGCGGTTTTGGCGGCTGGGGCGGTGGCTTCGGCGGCTTTGGCGGCGGTTTCGGTGGCAATGATGTTTATTCGGTGACGCAGTATAATTCGACTGTGGCGCTGAAGATCACGCGCACCGCCGACAAATCGAGTGTGTTTGAAGGCCGGGCCGAGACGGTGAGCAGCTCGAACAACCTGACACAGCTGGTGCCGAATCTGGTGACTGCGATCTTCACGAATTTCCCTGGTAACAGCGGAGAGACGGTGCGGGTCAAGTTTGACCCGGCAAAGCCAGGCGTGGCGCCAACGGTTCGTCCCGGAAGATAAGGGCCGGCCACACAATAGGTTGGACAAGTTCTGGCGTCGACGTTCGGCGTCAGAACTTGTCCGGTCTTATTGGCGCGGAATTTCTTCTTCTGTGCCCATTCGGCCGGCGCGGTCACTGGCCCAGGCATCGACCTGACGGCGGTTGCAACCGACAGCGCCGCCGGCGCCGACAGCGGAGCAGCTTCCGATACCGCCGCCAGCGACATCGCCGACGAGAAGTGCTCGATTTTCCTCAAAGGGACTATTGCGGCGATCGGCCTGTCTCAGCTGCGTTGGTATCCGGTAGATTTCGGATTCGGGGAGGCGGGCACAGACCACAACCTCATCGGGCGATGATGGCTTAGGGCAGGCCTCGTTGCCGAATACTGTAACGAGTCGCTGACGGGGCTGAGTGCCATCGCCGGGCGCATCTGCTGGCTTCAACGTTGAGCGAAGCGTTGTGGCGGGATCAGATTCAGCGCGATCTGCCATGATGGTTTCGGTTCTGGGCAGCGTTTCTCTGGGCGCTTCCGAGCCGGGAACCGGAGGGCCTTTGACTGGCCTGACCTCGGTTGTCTGCGCTAAGGCGGGAGCCCAGGCTGTGGCGACCAGCAGCAACACGAACGCGCGCATTCACAAACTCTCCGTGACTTCGACATGTCGGTTGTAGAGCATCACGGATGGCGAGCAAATGACCAAATGCGCACGGCTATTGATCGATGTGCATTGAGTAGGTGAAGCGTTCGCCGGGATGATATGAAACCGATATCTCGACAATGCGGGCGTTCTCATCGCGGTAGACCCGGACGATGCGCAGCACGGGCGCACGGCGGGCGATGCCGAGGCTCGCTGCTTCATGATTTCCGGCGGCCATGGCGCTGATATTCTGCAACACCTGCACGACCCGAAAGCCGGCCGCCGCCGCCAATTGCTGGAAAAGCGTTTTTGAGCCGGGCTTGAGATCCGGTACATGGGCGGCGAGTGCTGGATTGATATAGACGTCGGTGACGGCGATGGCGGGGCCGGTCGGCGACATTCGCCTGATGCCGGTCAGATGGTGCCACTGGCTGCCGCCGGGAACGCCCAATTCCTCGGCTCTGGGACCTGAAAGGGTGACGTCGCCGCATGATTCGAACTGGAATTGCGACTCGGCGGCATATTGCAAAAGCTCCGCCACATCGGACAGCGGCTGGCGCAGGCTCTGTTCGGGGCTGGCGACGACGGTACCAGAGCCTCGGCGGCGGCGGATCAGGCCTTCCGACTGGAGCCGACGCAGCGCTTCGCGGACGGTAAAGCGCGAAATGCCATAGCGTTCGCACAGGGCATTTTCAGTTGGCAGTTGTGCGCCCTCGCCGAAATCACCGCGCTGGATAGCGACCCTGAGATCGGCTGCCACTTGAGCGTAACGGGGTTCGCCGCCGCTGGGTCGCGTCATTGTCTGTCTATCCGTTGATCGCCGCCTGATGCGAGCACCTTGCGTGAAGCGGCGACTATCCGCAATAAGTCCGGACAAATATTGCAGCGATCAAGGGCTGGCATGGCCGGACAGGCGGGGAATTCACTGACCGAGGCGCTGACGGCGACCTTGGCGCGACCGGTCGACGCGTCGACCCGGGCGCGGGCGGGGCGACATCTGATCGACTGGCTGGGCTGTGTTGCTGGGGGCAAGGCTTCGGCGCTTTGGCCTGTGGCAGCGGCTGAGCCCGATACGCTGACCCGGGCAGCGCTGCTCGGCAATGTGCTTGAAATGGACGATGTCGACCGGCTCGGGCGGCTGCATCCGGGGCCGGTGATCTGGCCGGCGGCCCTTTTGGCGGCGCGCGAGGTCGGCGCCGATCTGGGCTCCATGCTCGACGGGGCGGTGCGCGGCTATGAAGCGATGATCCGCCTCGGCCGGGCGCTCGATGACCATCATTATGCGCATTGGCACCCGACGGCGACGGCGGGGCATTTTGGTGCGGCGGCTGCAGCAGCGTCGATTTTCGGGCTTGATGCCGAGCGGACGGTCTGGGCACTGGGCCATGCGGGGTCGCTGGCGGGCGGGCTGTGGCAGGTGCGGCATGAGCCGGCTGCGATGACCAAGGCGGTGCATGTGGCAGCGGCGGCGTCTGCCGGGCTGTGGCAGGCGCGACTGTCCCGCGCCGGCGCTGTGGGGCCACGGTTTATTCTGGAAGGCCCGCAGGGGCTGTTTGCTGCGATGACGCGAACGCCGGAGCCGAGTGCGCTGACGGGAGGGGGCGATTGGCTGATGAGCGAGATCAGCTTCAAGCCCTGGGCTGCGTGCAGGCATGCGCATCCGGCGATCGACGCCGCTCTTCGGTTGGCGCCCGGCGCGCTTGTGGCTGGTCCGGTCTTGGTCGAGACCTATGAGGATGCGCTGCGGTTTTGTGATCGGCCCGATCCGCGCACGGTGGGTGAGGCGAAGTTTTCCTTGCAGCATGCAGTGGCCCTTGTGGCGGTGCGGGGGCGGCCGGGACTGGCGGACTTTGAGATGGAAGCGGTGAACGATCCTGACATCGTCGCGGCGCGGCGGCGGGTGATGGTGCGGCAGGCGGAGGACCTGGATGCAGCCTATCCGGCGCATTTCGGGGCGCGCGTGCTGGCCGGCGGGGCAATGGCCGGCGTGGCCGATGCCTGGGGGGACCCGGAATGGCCGCTCGACGCGGCCGGGGCGCAGGCGAAGCTGCGGACGCTTGTGGCATGGGGCGGGCTGCCGCCGGATGAAGCGGATGCTGCCATCGATGTGGCATCGGTGGATGCGCTGCTAGCGTTATTGGGGCGCTGGCTATGACGGATCGGCTTTTGGACTTTGCGCATGGGCCGCTGATGCTGCCTGCGGTGGTGCGCGCCCGGGCGCTGGCGCTGCTGGCAGATACATTGGCGGTGGGTGTGGCTGGCTCGACCGCGCCGGGGGCGGACGGCGTGCTGGCGGCGGCGAGCGGCTGGGGGCGCGGCGAGGGTGTGCCGGTGCTGGGCAGGGATATGCGGCTGCCGGCAGCGGGGGCGGCCTTTGTGAACGGATTTCAGATCCACTGCCTTGAATGGGATGCGGTGCATGAGCCGGCAGTGGTTCATGCCATGTCGGTTGTGACGGCGGTGGTGCATGCACTGGCGCGCGGCAAGGACCGGGAGGCGGCGCTGGCGGCGCTGGTGGTGGGGGTTGAAACAGCCTGTCTGCTGGGGGTGGCCGCCACCGGGCCGCTGAAATTCTTTCGGCCGGCGACAGCGGGTCTGATCGGGGCGGCACTGGCCGGGGCGCGGCTGAAGGAGCTGCCGCGGGACCGATATGGTGATGTGCTGGGGTTGGCCCATGCTCAGGTGGCGGGAACGATGCAGGCGCATGTCGAGGGATCGATCGCCTTGCCGATTCAGGTGGCGGCGGCGGCGCGAGCGGCGGTGACGGCGGTGGATCTTGTTGGGGCGGGACTGTCGGGGCCCCAAAATGCGCTGACCGGGCCGTTCGGCTATTTTCCGGTGTTCGATCAGGGCGACCCGGGGCCGCTGCTGGCGGCGCTCGGATCGACATGGCGGATGGCCGAGATCAGTGTGAAGCCCTGGCCGTGCGGGCGAGCGAGCCATGGCGTGCTGGGGGTGCTGGGCGCGCTACCGGGTTTGCAGGCTGTGGCGACGGCGGAGGCCGAAGTGCCACCACTGGTGGCCCGGCTGGTCGGACGGCCATGGCTGGCTGACATGACACCGGCTTATGCGCGCCTGTGTCTGCCGTTTTTGACGGCCTTGATGCTGCGGGACGGGCGGATCGATCCACGGGCGTTTACGGCCTCCAGCTTTTGCGACCAGGGGCTGCGGGCGCTGGGGGGGCGGCTGACGGTGCGGGCTGACGGCAATACCGACCCCAATGCGCTGGGACCGCAACAGATAAAGGTGCGATATGACGATGGCTCGGTGCAGCGCTTTGATGTGCCGGCGATGTTGGGCAGCCCGGCGAATCCGCTGAGCGAGGCGCAAATGCGGGCGAAAACGGATTTTGCGCTGGGGATGGGGCGGGTGCCGATGGCTGTGGATGACCCGCTGGGGCTTTTGACGGGAGCGACAGGTTGATGTCACGGGATTATTTTTCGCGTGCAGATGTGCCAACGCTTTTGCGGGACTATCCTGTGGGGCCGGCGTTTCTGCAGACCTATGCCGGCATGTCGGCTGATGCGCTGCGCGCGCGCCAGGAGCGGCAGTTTGCCCGGCTGATGGCGGCTGGCTGGAAGGTGCCGTTTTATCAGCGGCTCTGGGGGGCGCTAGGGATCGAGCCGGGCGATATCCGCGGGCTGGACGATCTGCCGAAGCTGCCGAGCTATGACAAATCAGACCTGATGGATTCGATTGCTGGCTATCCGCCGTTCGGGGACTTTCATGGCATTCCCGGCGGCGTGGGGCGATCACCGGCGATTCTGCATACGACGAGCGGGACGACCGGCAAGCCGCAAGTGTTGTTGTTCGGGCCGAAGGGGCGCGAGGTCGGCAATCTGCTGGTGGGCCGGATGGCGCTTTGGCAGGGGCTGGAGGACGGCGATGTGGTGCACAGCGTTTATGGGCACGGCATGATCAATGGCGGGCATTATATCCGCGAGGCCTATACGCATTTTACCAACGCGATTTTCATGAGCGCCGGGACCGGGATCGAGACGCGGTCGGCGAGCCAGGTGCGGCTGATGGCGGACTTTGGCGCGAGCGTGGCGGTGGGGTTTATCGATTATATCCGCAAGCTGGCCGATGTGGCGCGGGAAGAAGGGCTGGTGCCCGGCGAGGACATAAGGCTGCGGATGATCATCGGGCATCTGGGAACCGAGGACCGGCGCGGGGTGGAGGATGCCTGGGGCGGCGCCCGGGCCTATGATTGGTATGGCGTTGGCGACACGGGCTGCATCGCGGGCGAAGGCCCGGAGCGCGACGGGCTCTATGTGTGGGAGGATGCGCAATTCATGGAGTTGTGCGATGTCGACACCGGCGCCCCGGTGCCGGCGGGGCAGAAGGGGGATATGGTGGTGACCTGTCTCTACAAGGATGATGTGGCGCCGTGCATCCGCTTCAATACCCATGATGTTTCAGCGTTTCGGACGGATGCGAATGTCCATGGCATTCCGTTCCGGCGGATCCAGGGCTTTTTGGGCCGGTCGGACAATATGGTGAAGCTGAAGGGCATCAACGTCTTTCCGCATGCCATTGGCGCACTGATCGAGAACCGGGCCGAGCTGACGGGCGAATATGTTTGCCATATGCGCGCTGGCGGGATGACGGTGACAATCGAGCATCGCGAACCGGCGGCCGATGTGGCGCCGCTGATGGCGCTGCTCCGGCAGGGGCTGGGCGTCGAGGTGTCGGTAATGCTGGTGCCGCCGGGCGGGACGGCGGCGGCGACGCAGATCGATGTGCGGCAGAAACCGCTGCGGCTGATCGACGAACGATGAGCGTGGCTGAGGCGCTGGCGCGTATTGCGCAATTTAACCCTGGGTTGAAGGCCTTTACGGCGCTGGATGAGGGAGCGGCTTTCGGGTCAGGCCCGCTGGCTGGCTTCACCATTGGTGTGAAAGCCAACATCGATGTGCGCGGGCTGGCGACGACGGCGGGGGTTGAGGCGCGGCGACATGCGGTGGCGGCCGGCGATGCCCCGGTGGTGGCGGCATTGAGGGCGGCGGGCGCTGCGATCATCGGCCATGTGAACATGCATGAGGCGGCTTTGGGGGCGACGACCGACAATCCTTTTTACGGGCGGACGGAGAATCCCCATCGGCTGGGGCGGACGCCCGGTGGATCGAGCGGTGGCTCGGGGGCGGCGGTGGCGGCGGGCTTGTGCCGGGTGGCGCTGGGCACCGACACCATGGGATCGGTGCGGATTCCGGCGGCCTATTGCGGCGTCTTTGGGTTGAAGCCGACCCATGGGCTGCTGCCGCATGACGGGCTGGCGCTTCTGGCCGGGCGGCTCGATTCGGTGGGCCCGCTAGCACGCTCGGTGGCTGATCTGGCGGCTGTGGCGTCGGTGATGTTTCCGCTTGGCGCAGCGCGCGAGGGGCTGAGGGTGGCGACGCTGGCGGAGGTGGAGACGGCGGCGATGCAGCCGGCAGTGCGCGATGGTTATGTGCGGGCCAAGGTGGCGCTGGGGGCGACCAGTCTGCCGGCCATGGGTATCGACCTGACGGCGGCGCGGATGGGCGGATTTTATGAGGCGGCGCGCGAGGCGGCCTGGCGCTTTGCCGATGACCGGGCGGCGGGGGGCATCTCCCCGGCCTTTGCCGGATTGATCGATTATGGCGTGCAGGCTGACTCTCGGCGCGTGGCTGCGGCGACGGCGGCGATGAACCGGGCGCGCGACGCCGTGCTGCTGGCGCTGGAGACGGCCGATGTGCTGCTGCTGCCGACCGCACCTCAGGCGGCATTTCAGCACGGGGCTGCCCCCAATGACCAGGCGAACTTTACCGCACTGGCCAATATTGCCGGGGTGCCGGCACTGGCCTTGCCGTCCGGCATCGACGATGATGGCATGCCGGTGAGTGTGCAGCTTGTCGGGCGGCCGGGCGAGGAGGCGACGTTGCTGGCGCTGGCCGCGCGGCTTGACGGTGTTTTGCGGGCGTATCGGATACCCGAAGGTTTTGCGTAAGGAGAGCGAGATGCGGATTTTGGTTTTGTTCAATCTGAAGCCCGGCGTGACGGCGGCGGACTATGAGCATTGGGCGAAGACGCGCGACATTCCGAATGTGCGGGCGCTGATGTCGATCAAGGATTTCCGGGCGTTCGGTGTGACGGGGTTGTTCGGCTCCGACGGCAAGGCGCCGTTTGAATATGCCGAGGTCATCGACATTGTCGAGATGGATGAGTTTTTAAAGGATCTTGGCTCCCCGGAGATGCAGGCGGTGGCAGCGGAATTTCAGGACTGGGCCGATGCGCCACTGTTTTTGACGACGCGCGAGTTGATCGTGGCATGAAGGGCCGCTTTGCCGGGCGGGTGGTGGTGGTCACGGGATCGGGACGGCCGAGGGGGCTGGGGCAGGCGATTCTGCAGCGATTTGCCGATGAGGGGGCGATGTGTGTCGTCTCCGATGTGCAGGGGGATGGGGCGGGGATAGCTTCGGCGGCCGATGCGCAGGGTGTGGCCGACGAACTGAAAGCGCGCGGGGCCGATGTTCTGCTCCAGCCGTGCGATGTCACCGACGAAGGGCAATGTGAGGCGCTGGTGGCGGCTGCTGTCGGGCACTTCGGGCGGCTCGATGTGATGATCAATAATGCCGGCATCGGATTTTTGATGAAACCGCTGCTGGAAACGTCGGGCGCCGATTGGGACCGGGTGCTCGATGTCAATCTGAAGGGCGCGTTCCTGTGCTCGCGGGCGGCGGCGGGGCAGTTCGTCACGCAAGGGCCGGGAGCGGACGGCATCGCCGGGCGGATTATCAATGTGGCGTCGCAGGCGGCGAAATCAGGATTTCCGCACATGGCACCGTACACGGCGTCCAAGCATGGCATGATCGGGCTGACACGATCCAACGCTGTGGAGCTTGGGGCGCACCGCATCACGGTGAATGCTGTCTGCCCGAACCATGTGACGACCGGGCTGGGCGCGGCGCAAAATGCCTATTTCTCAAAGCTGCTCGGGTTTGCTTCGGTCGAGGCTTATCTGGCGAATATGGCGGCGAAGAACCCGCTCGGGCGGCCGGGACTAGGGAGCGACACGGCGGCGGCGTGCGCCTGGCTAGCGTCAAGCGATGCGGTTTATGTGACGGGCGAAGCGCTGAACGTCTCGGGTGGCGAGGAAATGCACTGAGAGAACAGGCCTCCGGCGGCTGGGGCCTTGGCCCCAGACCTCGATTTTTTGGAGTCAACGCCGTAAAGCTGCGGTAGCCCAAGTCATGGGGTGCAGGGCATAAGTCTCCTGCCCGCTGAGGCAGCTAATTACAGCGGCGAGGTTGCCGCTTCGAGCCAGATGCGGGTGTCATCCGGGACATCATCGGAGAGGGCGGACTGGACGCGGGCGTGGTAGGCGTTGACCCAGCCGATCTCGGTGGGGGTGAGCAGGGCGGTGTCGATAAGCTCCCGGTCGAGGGGGGCGAGGGTGAGCTCTTCGAAGCGGAGCATGGGTTTTTCAGCTCCCGCGACATGGGCTTCGCGGATGAGCACGAGATTTTCGATGCGGATGCCGTATTCGCCGGTCTTGTAATAGCCGGGCTCGTTGCTGAGGATCATGCCGGCTTGCAGCGGCTCATCTGACCCGGCGTAGGCGGCGGATGAGGCAATGCGCTGCGGGCCTTCATGAACGGCGAGATAGGAGCCGACGCCATGGCCGGTGCCATGGGCATAATCGAGGCCGGCCTGCCAGAGCGGGGCGCGGGCGAGGGCATCCAGCTGACCGCCGCGCGTGCCGGCCGGGAAGACAGCAGTGCCCAGCGCGATATGACCCTTGAGGACGCGGGTATAGCGGTCCTTCATCTCGGCACTGGGGGTGCCGATGGCCATGGTGCGGGTGATGTCGGTGGTGCCATCGCGGTATTGGCCGCCGCTGTCACACAGATAGAGGCTGCCGGGTTCGAGCCGGCGGTTGGTGGCCGGGCTGGCGCGATAATGGACGATCGCTCCGTTGGGGCCGCTGCCGGAGATGGTGTCAAAGCTCAGATCTTCGAGCATGTTTGTTTCGCGGCGGAGCGCATGGAGATGATCGGACGCGCTGAGTTCATCCTGCGTGCCGGGGGGCTGGGCTTTCACCCAGTGAAGGAAGCGGGTGAGGGCGGCGCCATCCCGGCGGTGCGCGGCCTGGGTGCCGGCGATTTCGGTGTCGTTTTTGATCGCTTTGGGGAGCACGCAGGGATCACGCTCCTCGACGATCTGGGCGCCGCCGCCTTCCAGAGCATTGAAGATGGCGGCAACGGCGCTGGCGGGATCGACAAGAATCCGCTTGCCTCTGAGGCTGGCGAGGTGATCGGCGAAGGCGCCGCGCGGATAGGTGCGGACGTGCGGGCCGAGATGGGCAAGGACATCCGGTGTGAGCTTTTGCGGATCGATGAAAAGATCGACGCTGGCATCGGCATGCAAAAGAGCGAAGGCGAGCGCCACCGGGGTTCTGGATACATCGCGGCCGCGGATGTTGAGCAGCCAGGCGATAGAGTCGAGCGCTGAGATGACAGCGCCATCGAGGGATTTATCCCGCAGCGCGGCGGCGAGACTGGCGCGCTTGTCGGCATGGCTGCGCCCTGCGAACTGATCTGGATGCGGCTCGATGGTGGCTGAAGAGGGCGCTGGACGATCGGTCCAGATGGTGTCGATGGGGTTGGCCTCAACGGCGACGAGCTCGGCGCCCCGGGCTTTCAGGCTGGCAGCGGCGGCGCGCGCCCAGCTGCGGGTGTGAAGCCAGGGATCATGGCCGATACGGTCCCCCTGTTGGGCGTGGCTGGCCAGCCATTCTGCGGGGCTGGTGGCGGGGATATCCTGATATTCATAGAGGCTGCCATCGACCTGGGCGCGGACCTGCAGCGTGTAGCGGCCATCGGTGAAGATGGCGGCGCGGGTGGCAAGGATGGCGGCGCTGCCGGCGGAGCCTTCAAAGCCTGTGAGCCATTGCAGGCGCTGGGCATAGGTGCCGATATATTCGCTCATATGCTCATCGGTGAGGGGGATGGCGAAGCCCGCGAGATTTTGTGCGGTGAGGGCAGTGCGGAGCGCGCCGAGGCGTTCGGAGGCAGTGGACATTCGGGATTCCCGGACTAGCTATGGTGCGGAGACAGCATAGGCAGTTGCGCGATGATACGCCAGTTTTTGGCCGCATTGGCGGCGTTCGGGATGACAGGAGTTGTGATGGCACAGGAGGGCGCGCCTAGGGCTGAGCAGCGGGCGCATGTGAGCCAATGGCATGGCATGACGATCGAGGACCCGTGGTTCTGGCTGAAGGACCAGAGCTATCCCAAGGTCGATGATCCGGATGTGCTGGCCTATGTGAAGGCGGAGAATGCGTGGTTCGAGGCCGGGATGGCGCCGCTGAAGGGGCTGGTGGGGACGGTTTTTAATGAACTTAAGGGGCGGGTGACTCCTGATGAGGCGAGCGTGCCGGTGCGCGAAGGGGCCTTTGAATATTGGTGGAAGTTCGAGGCGGGCGCGCAGTATCGGCAATGGTGGCGGCGGCCTGTGGGAGGCGGGGCGGACCAGTTGATCCTCTCCGAGCCGGCACTGGCGGCGGGCAAGGACTATTTTGAGCTTTCTGGTATTTCGGTCAGTCCTGATGGCAAGCTTCTGGCCTATGCGTTCGATGACAGCGGTGCCGAGCGGTTTACGCTGAAGGTGCGCGAACTGGCGACCGGCCGCGATCTCGAGACAGTGGCGACGACGAGCGTGGGCGTGCCGGAGTGGACGGCGGACTCGAGGGCGCTGGCGTGGAACGAGGTGAATGATAATTGGCGGAGCTTCCGCGTGCGGCTGCACCGGCTGGGCGTCACCGGCGCTGATGCGACGCTTTATGAGGAGTCGGACATCGGCTTTGCCGTGACGGTGGGCAAGAGCCAGGACGGGCAATGGCTGATTCTGGCGACGGGCGACAATGTGACGAGCGAGGTGCGGCTGGTGCCGGCGGGAAATCCGCTGGCGGCGCCGGTGCTGGTGAAGGCGCGGTCGGTCGGGATGGACTATGACGTCGATGTGCGCGGGGGCACGCTGTTTGTGCGGGCCAATGACACGCACCCGAACTTCCGGGTGGCGACGGCGCATGTGGCGCGGCCGGGGGACTGGACGACGCTGATCGAGGGCAGCGACCGCTACTATATTCGCGGGATCACGGCGTTTACGTCGTATCTGGCGGTGAGCGAGCGCGACCGGGGGCTGGATCAGCTACGGCTGCGCTTTGAAGACGGGCGCGAGGTGCGCGTGCCGTTCAAGGAAGCGAGCTACACGGCGGAGATTGGCGACAACCGTGAGCCGGACGCGCCGAGGCTGCGGCTGGGCTACAGCTCGATGGTGACGCCGGCGACAGTGTTCGACTTTGACGTGGCCAAGGGCGAACTGGTGACGCGCAAGGTGCAGAATGTGCCTTCGGGCTATGATGCATCGCAGTATGTGACCGAGCGGCTGATGATCCCGGCGCGCGACGGGGTGATGGTGCCGGTATCTCTGGTGTATCGGAAGGGCTGGAAACGCGACCGGCTGCACCTTTATGCCTATGGCGCCTATGGCTATGCGGTGCCGCCGAGCTTCTCGGCGAACCGGCTGAGCCTGCTCGACCGGGGGGTGGCCTATGCGATTGCGCATATCCGCGGCGGCGATGACCTGGGGTATCAATGGTATCTGGATGGCAAGCTCAAGAAGCGGACCAACACGTTTAATGATTTTGTCGATGCGGCGCGCGGGCTGGCGGCGCGGGGCTATGCGTCCGAAGGGCAGATATCGGCGAGCGGCGGCTCGGCCGGGGGCGAGCTGATGGGGGTGGTAGTCAATGATGCGCCAGCCCTCTGGCGAGCGGTGGTGGCCGAGGTGCCTTTTGTCGATGTGTTGAACACGATGCTCGACACATCTCTGCCGCTGACACCGGGCGAATGGCCGGAATGGGGCGATCCGATCAACGACAAGGCGGCGTTTGAACTGCTGCGGAGCTATTCGCCCTATGAGCAGGTGACGGCGCAGGCCTATCCGCCGATGCTGGTCACGGCCGGGCTGAATGATCCGCGCGTGACCTATTGGGAACCGGCGAAATGGGTGGCGAAGCTGCGGGTGACCAAGACCGACAATAATCCGCTGTTGCTGAAGACCAATATGGGGGCGGGGCACGGCGGCAAATCGGGGCGGTTTGATGCGCTGGAAGAGCTGGCAGAGACTTATGCCTTCATTCTGGACCAATTTGGCATCAAGCGCTGATGCCGGCGCCGGGGGATCGGACGGCGTTTTCGCTTCAGGTGACGGCCGAGGCGGCGGATATCGACGAACTGGGGCATGTCAATAATGCCGTTTACCTGCGCTGGGTGCAGGCGGCGGCTGTGGCGCATTGGGCGGCTACGGCGCGGGCGGAGGACCGGGATCGCTTCATCTGGGTGGTGAGCCGACACGAGATTGACTATCTGGCGCCGACGCTGGCGGGCGAGACGCTGACGGTGGTGACATGGGTGGGGACGCCAGCGGGGGCGCGCTTTGACCGGCATGTCGAGATTATCGGCGCCGATGGGCGGCTGCGCTGCAAGGCGCTCACGGTATGGGCGCTGCTCGATGCGGTCACGCGGCGGCTGGTGCGCGTGTCGGCCGATGTGGCGGCGCCTTTTCTGCGGTGATGGTTTAGGCTTGAACGGCGAGCGTGCGGCGGCGGCGCATGGCGGCGCCGATGAGACCGAAGCCGGTGATGAGCATGGCCCAGCTTGCAGGCTCGGGGATGGGCCCCATGGTGACGGCAAAAGTATCATATTCAAAGGCGTTGTTGGTTGAACGAAGCCGTATTTTGGTGATCTGATCGAGGCCGCTCATGGCAAAGGTCAGGCGGCGGTTGGTGTCTGAACCGGTCTGATTGCCATCGAACTTGGGGAGCTGATTGCCGGTGAAGGTGCTGATGACGGCGCCGCTGGCCGAGACGAAATCGATGATGTTGCCGGCATCGACCGAGCCCCAATAGAGACTGAAGCCAGTGAGGAAGCGGTTAGGCTGGAGATAGTTGGTGAAATCAAAGGTGCTGACGCCGCCGGTGCCGATCGACTGGTAAATGCCGCCCTGCGCGGTGCCGGCAGGAGCGGCACGGACGCCGCCGACATTCTGTGCGCCGGTGATGACGGCATTTGCAGTGCCGCTGATCGTGTTCACGATGCCCAGAGCGCTGGGCGCATCAAAGGAGACAACCGTGGTGAAGCCATTGGGGATGGCAGGATCGGGCGCGCCGGCGATGCTTGATGCGATTGTGATGACCGCAGCCGCAGGACTGGCGATGATGGCGAGGGCCAGTGTGGCAATAACTGTGGCCGGAATAGAGGAGCGCATGACAGGAAACTTTCTTAACTTGTTGTTAGTGTCATACGCTTTTTGTCGGATAAATTAAGGGGTTGAAAGGTCAAACATATCCAAATCGGCAGTGTTGCTATTCAGAGTGTTGCTATTCAGAGTGTTGCTGTTCAGGCGGCGCGGAGCAGGGTGAGGAGATGGGCTGCGAGCAATATGCTGAGGGTGAGGCTGGCGAAGATGATGGCGTTCCAGGGCAGATGGGCGTGCCAGGCAAGCGGCGCCTTACGGCGAGCGTGGTCTCCGAGCCAGCCAAGGGCCGCCAGCGCGATTGATGCAGCGAGCAGCGCGATTGTGGTTTCTTGAGACACGCGGCTGCGCTACTGCATGTTTGGGGGTGACCGCCAGAGGCGGCATCTGGGAGATTTATGGAGATGACGATGAATAGCTATTTGATGGGTGCCCTGGTGGCGGCTGTGTTTGTTTCGCCGGTTCAGGCAGCTTCTTTGACGGAGGCGATGGCCGGTGCCCAGCGCAGCGAGGCCAACAAGGCGCGCGACCAGTATCGCCACCCGGCCGAGACGTTGGCGTTCCTTGGTGTGAAGCCCGGCGACACAGTGGTCGAGATTTCGCCCGGAGGCGGTTGGTACACCGAAATTCTCGGGCCGTGGCTGAACGACAATGGCCAGTATATTGCGGCGGCCGGCAACCCGGCAGCGAGCGAGGCTTCGGCCAAATCGGTCAATGGTTTCAAGGCGACACTCGCCGGCTATGCGCCCAAGGCCAAGGTCAGCGTGTTTTCCAAGGGCGTGTATGATCAGGTGGCGCCCGAAGGATCGGCCGATGCTGTGCTGACCTTCCGCAATGTTCATAACTGGCACATGGGCGGCTATGGTCAGGATGCCTTCAAGGCGTTCTTTCGGGCGCTGAAGAAGGGCGGTACGCTCGGTGTGGTCGATCACCGGCTGCCCGAGGACCGGCCTGACGCCGATATGTCGAAGAGCGGCTATATGAAGGTTTCGACCGTGCGCGCGCTCGCCGAGGCGGCGGGCTTTCGCTATGTCGGGTCATCCGAGGTGAATGCAAACCCCAAGGATACCAAAGACTATCCTGGCGGTGTGTGGACGCTGCCACCGACCTTTGCCGAGAAGGATAAGGACCGCGCGAAGTTTGCGGCGATCGGCGAAAGCGACCGGATGACGCTGAAGTTTGTAAAGCCGTAAGCGCATCGCGGCGAGGTGATAGCGCAAGCTATCGCCCGACTCACGCAAGTGCTGCGGGCGGGCGGCTGGCCCCTCAGCCAGCCGAACCCGTCCGACGGTGAGGCTTTGCTGCGCCTGCCTTTTGCGTCCAGCGCGCCCTAGTCCATATCCTCGCGGCGCCAGCTGTCGGGCGCGCGGTCGCTGAATTTGGTGACGTTCTTGTCGAAGGTCAGCTCGACGATGCCGGTGGCGCCGTGGCGCTGCTTGGCGACGATGACTTCGGCGAGGCCAAAGACCTTTTCGGCCTTGTCCTTCCATTTGGCGAACTTGTCCCCTTCTTCGGGATCGGGCTGTTTGTTGGCGTGGTAATACTCCTCGCGGTAAACGAACAGCACGATGTCGGCGTCCTGCTCGATGGTGCCCGATTCGCGCAGATCCGAGAGCTGGGGGCGCTTGTCGTCGCGCTGCTCGACGGCGCGGCTGAGCTGCGACAGGGCGAGGACGGGAACTTGAAGCTCCTTGGCCAGTGTCTTGAGACCCCGGGTGATTTCGGAGATTTCCTGCACCCGGTTTTCTGAGCCACTGCGCGACGAGCCTTGCAGGAGCTGAAGATAATCGACGACGATGAGGCCGATATCATGCTGCCGCTTCATGCGGCGCGCCCGGGTGCGGAGGGCGGCGATGGACAGCGCCGGGGTATCATCGATGAGCAGTGGCAGGGTGGTGAGGGCGCCGGAGGCGCGGGCGAGCTGGGTATATTGCTCCTGACGTATCTTGCCCATGCGCAGCAATTCCGAATTGACGCCGGCCTGCTCGGCCAGGATGCGGGTGGCGAGCTGATCGGACGACATCTCGAGGCTGAAGAAGGCGACAGGCGCGCCGGATGATTCGCTGGCGGGCAGGCTGCGCGCGAGATCCTGCATATAGCGCTCGGCACAGGCGAAGGCGATGTTGGTGGCCAGCGCTGTCTTGCCCATGGCGGGACGACCGGCGAGGATGACCAGATCCGATTTATGAAGGCCGCCGATCTTGGTATTGAGCGCATCGAGGCCGGTGGTATAGCCCGAGAGATTGCCGCCTGATTTCATGGCGCGGGTGACCATCTCCAGCGCCTCATTGGCGGCGGCGCGGAAATGCTTGGCGCCGCCGCCGACATCGCCCGATTCAGCGACGCGGTAGAGTGCTTTTTCGGCCTCCTCGATCTGTTTGATCGGCTCGACCTCGACCGAGGTGTCGGCGGCGGAACTCGCCATGTCTCTGCCGACGCGGATCAGCTCACGGAGCAGCGCCAGATCGTAGATCTGCTGGGCGAAATCCTTGGCGGCGAGCAGGCCGGCGCCGTTCTGGGTGAGTTGGGCGAGATAGGCAGGGCCGCCAAGCTCGGCCATCGCCGGATCGGACTGGAACAGCGGCTTCAAGGTGACGGGATTGGCGGTCATCCGGCGATCAGTGAGGGTGAGGATCTGGGCGTAGATACGGCCATGCAGATCCTCGGCGAAATGCTCGGGCCGCAGCTTCGACATGACATCCTCGACCAGCCGATTATCGATCATCAGCGCGCCCAGCAGTGCTGCCTCGGCTTCGAGATTTTGCGGCAGCGTGGCGAATTCAGCGCCAGGTTCGACGATATGTAGCGGGGGACGCAGGGGAGGAACAGTGGCCATGATCTAATTGTCGCGCATGGGGGCCTGGGGTGCAATGTGGCGGCGGAATTAGTTCGGGGCGGTTCTGTGGATAGGTTGAAATTGACAGGCGGCAGCGATTTCGGCTGCGAATATGAACAAGTCTACTGGAAGTCTATGCGCTTGACGATGTTTTTCGGCTTTCTGATTTCCCATTTAACAATCTGAAATATAACAGAATAATTCTTACAAGTCAAGGTTTTGGTGCGATTTTCGGGGTAGGCTTGCGGGCCGTGTGTGCGCTTGCGGCCTCTTTCTAATCCGGCGGGGCGGCGCTAGAGCGGCGGCATGTCCAAAAATAGAGTTCAATCGGCAGTTCAATCTCCGGCTAATATCAACCGGGCGCGCGGCGTGGCGCGGCTGGGGGCTGTGCAGGCGCTGTATCAACAGGCGATGACCGGGGACACGGTGCCGCGGCTGCTCACCGAGTTTCATCATCACCGGCTGGCCGAGCTGCCCGAAGAGGCGCCGCTCGGGCTGGAAATGGCCGATGCCGATGTCGTCTTCTTCGACGATCTGGTGATGGGGGCGACGGCACGCGCTGCGGAGCTGGATGCGCTGGTGAGCGGTGCCTTGGCCGAGGGCTGGACGCTGGCGCGGCTCGACCGGCCGATGCAGGCGCTGCTGCGGCTGGCGACCTATGAGCTGGTGGCGCGCGCCGATGTGCCTGCGGCAGTGGTGATCGAGGCGTATGTTGGTGTGGCGCAGGCCTTTCATGACGACAAGCAGGCGGGCTTTGTGAACGGTCTGCTCGATACCGTGGCGCGGCAGGTGCGTGGCTGAACAGGATTTCATTCGAGACCTGATGGGGCCGCTGGCCGGGACTATTGCGGCGCGGGGGCTGGCGGATGATGCCGCAGTCTGGACACCGCCGCTGGGGCGGCAACTGGTGCTGAGCCATGACACGATGGCGAGCGGCGTGCATTTTCTGGCCAGTGACCCGGCCGATGATGTGGCGTGGAAGCTGCTGGCGGTGAACGCCAGCGATCTGGCGGCGATGGGGGCGCAGCCGGCTGGCGTGCTGTTGAGCCTGGGCTTTTCCGCCGAAGAAGATGCCGGCTGGCAACGGGCGTTTGCGCGCGGGCTGGGACAGGCGCTGGCGGCCTTCGGGATGGACCTTTGGGGCGGCGACACTGTGTCGGGGCTTAGCGCTGCGGTGTTTGGGGCGACGGTGATCGGCCATGTTGAGCCCGGCATGGCGCTGGGACGCGGCGGCGCGCGGGCTGGCGACCAGGTCTGGGTGAGCGGCACGATCGGGGACGCCGGGCTTGGGCTGCGGATGGCGCAGGGCGCGTTGCCGCCCGACCCGTGGCTTCTGAAGCGGCTACGTCGGCCGAGCCCGCGCCTGGCATTCGGGCTGGCGCTGCGTGGCCGGGCGACGGCGTGCATGGATGTGAGCGACGGGCTGCTGATCGATGCAGGGCGACTGGCGGCGGCGAGCGGTGTGTGCCTTGCGATCGACCTCGGGCGATTGCCGCTGAGTATTCAGGCCCGCGCGATGGGGCTTGATGCGATTATGGCGGCGACGAGTGGCGATGATTATGAGCTGCTGTTTACGGCGGCGCCGGATGCTGTGTTGCCCGATGGGGCGAGCATTATCGGCAACGTGACCAGCGGTGCCGGGCTGTCGTTGACGCTGAATGGATTGGCGGTGCCGCTGCCGGCGCGGCTGGGGTGGGAGCATGCGCTGTAACGTCGTCGGCGGCTATCTAGGGCCTCCTGCGGCCCTTTACTTCTTGCCGCCCGGTGTCATGGTCCGTGCAAACAACCGCGCGACGGTGCGGCCTTGGGGGAAATGGGCATGGATCCGGTTTTGGTCGCGATTGGTTTTGGACTTCTGGCAGTTGTGTATGGGGTGGTCACATCACGGCAAGTGATGGCGGCGAGCCCGGGCAATGCGCGGATGCAGGAGATTGCCAAGGCGATTCAGGAGGGTGCTGGGGCGTATCTGGCCAAGCAATATACCGCGATTGCGGTGGTGGGCGTGGTTGTGACGGTGCTGGTGGCGATGTTGCTCGGGCTGGTCGAGGCGGGGGCGTTTGTGCTGGGGGCTGTGCTGTCGGGCGTGACGGGCTTTATCGGCATGAACATTTCGGTGCGGGCGAATGTGCGCACGGCGGAAGCGGCGCGAGGCAGCTTGCAGGGCGGGCTGACGATGGCGTTTCGCTCCGGCGCTGTGACCGGGATGCTGGTGGCCGGCCTGGCGCTGCTGGCAATTGCGGGATATTTTTATGCGCTGGTGGCGAGCGGCATGGAGCCGACATCGCGCGGCGTGGTGAATGCGCTGGTGAGCCTGAGCTTTGGCGCATCGCTGATTTCGATTTTTGCGCGGCTGGGCGGCGGGATCTTCACCAAGGCGGCGGATGTGGGCGCCGACATGGTGGGCAAGAACGAGCTGGGCTTTGATGAGGATGATGACCGCAACCCCGGGGTGATCGCCGACAATGTGGGGGACAATGTGGGCGACTGCGCCGGCATGGCGGCGGATTTGTTCGAGACCTATGTCGTAACGATCGGGGCGACGATGGTGCTGGTGTCGTTGCTGGTGGGCGGCGGCGATGCGGCGAAGCTGATGACGCTGCCGCTGCTGGCCTGCGGCGTGTGCATATTGACTTCGATCATCGGCACCTATTTCGTGCGGCTGGGCGGCGGGTCGATCATGGGCGCGCTGTACAAGGGGCTGGTGGTGACGGGTGTGTTGTCGGTGCCGGCACTATGGTTTGCGACGGCATCGATCTTTCCCGACATGAACGCTGTGATTGGCGGGGAGACCGGGACGTTTACCGGGCGAGCGCTATTTTATTGCATGATGATCGGGCTGGTGGTGACGGCGTTTATTGTGGTGATTACCGAATATTATACCGGCACCGAATATCGGCCGGTGAAGTCGATCGCGCAGGCGAGTGATTCTGGGCACGGGACCAATGTGATCCAGGGGCTGGCGGTGTCGATGGAATCGACTGCGCTGCCGACGTTGGTGATCGTGGTGGGGATTATTTCGACCCATCAGCTGGCCGGGCTGATCGGGATTGCCTTTGCAGCGACAGCGATGCTGGCGCTGGCCGGCATGATCGTGGCGCTGGATGCTTATGGGCCGGTGACGGATAATGCCGGCGGGATCGCCGAGATGGCCGGGCTGGACGGCGAGGTGCGCGAGCGGACAGATGCGCTGGACGCTGTGGGGAACACCACCAAGGCTGTGACCAAGGGCTATGCCATCGGCTCGGCGGGGCTGGCCGCCCTTGTGTTGTTTGCGACCTATACCGAGGATCTGGCGCAGTTCTTTGGTGAGGTGGCGGTCGATTTCTCGCTGTCCAACCCGTATGTTGTGGTCGGACTGCTGCTTGGCGCGCTGCTGCCCTATCTTTTTGGCGGGATGGCGATGACGGCGGTGGGGCGCACGGCACAGGCTGTGGCACAGGATATTCGCGCGCAATTCAGGGAGAACCCCGGCATTGCGACCCGCGAGGTGCGCCCCGACTATGCGCGTACGGTCGGGCTGGTGACTGCCGGGGCGATCAGGGAAATGATCGTGCCGTCTTTGCTGCCGGTGCTCGCCCCTGTGGTGGTGTATTTTGCGATCACCGCTGTGGCGGGGCAAGGGAATGGCTTTGCTGCCCTTGGCGCGCTGCTGATGGGGGTGATTATCTCCGGGCTGTTCGTGGCGATCTCGATGACATCTGGCGGCGGGGCATGGGACAATGCCAAGAAGGTGATCGAACAGGGTGCTTATGGCGGCAAGGGCTCACCGGCGCACCAGGCGGCGGTGACCGGCGATACGGTGGGCGACCCCTATAAGGACACGGCCGGGCCGGCGGTGAACCCGATGATCAAGATCACCAATATCGTTGCGCTGCTGCTGCTGGCAGTGCTGGCGCACTGAGCGGGCTTGAAGGCCCAGTTGCTAACCGCCGGAGGCTGCTTACTGTCCCAGCCCGATTTCGGCGGCGAGCCAACGGGCGGCTTGTTCGGGCGTTTGTTTGTCCTGTGTGCGGTCGACCAGCCAATTGGCTTGGCGCATGGTTTCGACCGGGATGCGATTTTCGAGTGATTTGAGACGGTCGGCGAGCTCGGGGTGGTTCGGGCCGATGAGGAGGAGGGCGTCGTAGGTTGGGAGGGCTGATTTGGGGTCGGTGAGCAGGGTGAGATTGTCGGCGGCGATGCGGCCATCGGAGGAGAAGGCGGTGATGACATCGGCCTCCCCTGAGGTGAGGGCGCGGACCATGAGGGTGGGGGTATAGGCGGTGAGGCGGGCGAAGCGCAGGCCGTAGACGCGCTGCAGGGCGCGCCATTCGTCGCGCTGCTGGAACTCGGTATCGGTGGCGAGGGTGAGGCTTGGGGCAGTGCCGGCGAGATCGGCGAGGCTGGTGACGCCGAGGCGCTCGGCATCGCTGCGTTTCATGGCGAGGGCATAGGCATTTTCGAAGCCGAGGCTGGCGGCGACGATGATCTTGTGTTGGCGCGGCAGCTCGGTGCGGAGGGTGGCGAGCATCCGGGCGCGGGGGGCGACATCGGTGCGGCCGAGCGCGCTCGACCAGAGGGTGCCGCTATAATCGACATAGACGTCGATATCGCCTTCCTTGAGGGCGCGGAAGGCGACGACGGAGCCGAGGCCGGCGCGGACGGTGACGGCGACGCCTTGCTGGCGCAGGCGCGTGGCGATGAGCTCGGCGAGGATATATTGCTCGCCGAAGGATTTGGCGCCGACGACGACGGGCTTTTGGGCGGCGGCGGGGGGGCGGGCGTTCCACCAGACGCCGACGACGACGGCGACCATGGCGGCAAGCATGGCGCCGCCGAACGCTGCCTTGCGCCAGCGCCGGGTGGCGAGGCCGGTCTCGACGCGCCACAGCGCCATGTCGGTGAGGATGGCCAAGGCTGCGGCGGCGAGGCAGCCGGTGACGACGAGCGCCCAATCTTCAAGTTGGAGGCCGGCGAAGATGAGATCACCGAGCGACTTCTGGCCAACGGTGGTGGCGAGGGTGGCGGCGCCGATGGTCCAGACGGCGGCGGTGCGCAGGCCGCCCATGATGATCGGGGCGGCCATGGGCAGCTCGACATGGAGGAGGCGCTGGCTGCGGGTCATGCCGATGCCATCGGCGGCATCGAGCGTGGCGGGGGGGACGCTGGCGAGACCGTCGGCACCGCCGCGCAGCAGGGGCAGCAGGGCATAAAGGGTGAGCGCCATCAGGCTGGGGAGGAAGCCCAATGCCGGAACGCCGAAGCCGGCGAGGCGGGTGGTGAGCGCCGAGAGGACGAGCAGCAGGGGATAGAAGAGCGCCATGAGGGCGAGGGCGGGGACGGTCTGGATGACGGCGGCGACGGTGAGGATGGCGGCGCGCAGGCGGGGGCGGCTGGCCATGATGAGAACAAGGGGGGTGGCGATGACGAGGGCCAGGCCGACGGCGGCGGCGCTGACGCCGAGATGTGCTGCGAGCCGGTCTGGCACGAGGGCGAGGGCGCGGTCCCAAGCTTCTGCCGGGATCATGGGGTTGTTAGCGCCATGAGGCGGCGGGCCTGATCGAGCGGCGAGGCGATGAGCGCTTGAACGGCCGGGTTGGGATTGGCGACAAGAGCCTGCGGCGTGTCGTCGGCGATGAGGCGGCCATCATCGAGGACGAGGATGCGCGTGGCGCGGGTGAGCGCATCGGCAAGATCATGGGTGACGATGAGGGTGGTGAGGCCCTGAGCTTTGTGGAGCGCCTCGATACGATCTGCGAGCTCGGTTCGGGTTTCGGGATCGAGCGCAGCGAATGGCTCATCGAGGAGGAGCAGGCCGGGGCGGGCAGCGAGGGCGCGGGCGAGGCCGACACGGCTGGCCTGCCCGCCGGAGAGCTCGGAGGGCATGCGGGTGGCGAAGCTTTGGGGAAGCTCGACGAGATCGAGCATCTCGGCGACACGAGCGGCGCGGGCCTGCCGGCTGTCACCGTTCAGCCACGGGACGGCGGCGATATTGTCGGCGACCGACCAGTGCGGGAAGAGGCCGACGCCTTGTGCTGCATAGCCGATGCGGCGGCGGAGCTGATCGGCGGGCTCGGCTGTGGCGTTGCGGCCATCGATAAGAAGCTGGCCGGATGCGGGAGCGATCAGGCGGTTGGTGATGCGCAGCAGCGTGGTTTTGCCGGCGCCCGATGCGCCGGTGAGGGCGACAAGGGCGCCAGCTGGGATGGTGAGATCGATATCCTTGAGAATGGCTTTGCCGCCATATGACACGCTGATGCGCTGATATTGGAGCGTGACGGGCATGGTGCTGTTGTTGCCGGGGGGCGGGCTGCGGTCAATTGCGGTGTTTTGGGTGGGGCATGACATTCGGGCGTTGACGCCCTAGATGAACGGCTTCAGCCGCCCGAGGATATTGACACCGCCATGCCATTGTATCTGCGTTTGCTGTTTGCCTTTGGCGCGGGGCTGTTGGTGGCGGCCGGATTTGCGCCGGCTGATTATTGGCCGTTGGCGATTGTGGGGACGGCGGGGCTTTTTGGGCTGATCGAGCTGGCGCCGACGCGGCGGCATGCCGCCGCGCTCGGCTGGTGGTGGGGGCTGGGAATGTTTGCGGCCAGCCTGACGTGGATTGCCACGGCCTTTACCTATCAGGCGGCGATGCCGGCGGCGATGGGCTGGGTGACGGTGGTGCTGCTGTCGATGTTTCTGGCGCTGTATCCGATGCTGGCGGCGCTGCTGGCCCGAGGTCTGGTGGGGGGTGGCTGGCCGCGGCTGCTGGTGCTGGCGGGTGCGTTCATGGTGACGGAATGGCTGCGCGGTGTGCTGCTGTCGGGCTTTGCGTGGAACCCGCTGGGGGCGGTGTGGATGGAAGCGCCGGGCATTGTACAGATGGCACAATTTGGCGGCGCGCAGGGGCTGAGCGGGCTGATGGTGCTGGCCGGTGGCGCGCTGTGGTTCATGGCGGCACCGGGGCATGCTGCGAAGCTGCGGCGGCAGGGAGTGGCGCTGGTGGGGGTGTTGGTGCTGTGCGGTGCGGCGGGTGCGTCGTTGGAGCAGGAGGTTTATTATCCTGACAACCCGCTGCTGGTAATTGTGCAGCCGAACATCGGGCAGGATGTGAAATATGAGCCGGGCGCCAATGGCCGGCACCTCGAGACTTATCTGGCGATGACCGCGGCGGCGTTGAATGGCGGCGAGGCTGGCGAGGCGCGGACGGTGGCGGCCGGGACCGGGGAGGCTGGGGCCACAGCAGCGGAAGCGGCGGGAATGCGGGCGACCGATGGGGCTGGGCGGCCGGTTGCGGCGCCCAACGAGGGCATCGACGGGGCGGGCGGTGCTGTGCCGGATTCGCGGCCGCTTTCGGAAATGCTGGCGCGGGCTGATCCTGGCGAGCGGCGCCGGCTGGTCATGTGGTCTGAATCAGCGGTGTTTGGCCTGCCTGAGGAGGACCTGGCGCTGCGGATGAAACTGGCGAGTGTGCTGGGGCCGCGCGATCTGCTGATCTTTGGCGGTGTGGCGGCGAACCGCGATGCGCGCGGCGAAGTGCTGACCTTGGGCAACAGCCTGTTTGTGCTCGATGCGAGGGGCGTGCTGCGGGCACGCTATGACAAGGCGCATCTGACGCCGCTGGGCGAGTATCTGCCGATGCGGCCGCTGATGGAGCGGATCGGGCTGGCGCGGCTGGCGCCGGGCGGGATCGATTTTACGCCCGGCCCCGGCCCCAGGACGCTGGTGCTGCCGGGGATACCGCCGTTTGGTGCGATGATCTGCTACGAGATCATCTTTGGTGCGCGGGTGACGGAATATGGCCAGCGGCCGGCGTGGATTGCCAATATTTCCAACGACGCCTGGTTTGGCCCGACCGGGCCGCCGCAGCATCTGGCGCTGGCGCGGCTGCGCGCTATCGAGGAAGGACTGCCGATCGCGCGGGCGACGCCGACGGGGATGAGCGCTGTGATCGGGCCGCGCGGGCGGGTGTTTGGCAGCCTGCCGCTGGGTACGTCGGGGACGCTGGCGCTAACCCTGCCGCCGCCACTGCCGGCAACACTTTACGCCAATACGGGTGATGCGATGCCGCTGGGCATGGCGCTGGTGCTGGTGCTGGCCGGGGTTGGGTTATCGAGGCGGTGGCACGCGCGGTAAAGGCTTTCTATCATATAAAGCAATCTTTATGCCCCTTGCATGGGCGCGGTGCGGCTTGTAGCAGGCGGGCTGGATTTCAGATTGGAATTGGTCATGGCGCGTTCCTCCTTCATCTTCACCAGCGAATCGGTATCCGAGGGGCACCCCGACAAGGTTGCCGACCAGATTTCGGATGCTGTGGTCGATCTCTTTCTGAGCAAGGACCCTGAAGCCCGGGTGGCGTGCGAGACGCTGACGACGACCAACCGGGTGATTCTGGCTGGTGAGGTGCGCGGGCGTGGCATGATCGACGCCGAGGGCAACTGGGCCGCCGGCGCGCAGGAGGAAATCCAGACCGTGGTGCGCCAGACGGTGAAACGGATCGGCTATGAGCAGGATGGCTTCCACTGGCAGAACCTGCACTTCGAGAATCATCTGCACCCGCAATCGGCGCATATTGCCCAGGGCGTGGACGCCAGCGGCAACAAGGATGAAGGTGCTGGCGACCAGGGCATCATGTTCGGCTATGCGACCGATGAGACGCCCGACTTCATGCCGGCGACGCTTTATTATTCGCATCGCATCCTCGAGCGGATGGCGGCGGACCGGCATTCGGGCGCGGCGCCGTTTCTGGAGCCGGATGCCAAGAGCCAGGTGACGCTGGAATATCGTGATGAAGTGCCGGTGCGGGCGGTGGCGCTGGTGGTATCGACGCAGCATGCGGTCGATTATTGCCTGCCGTGGGAAAGTCACAAAGCCGATGGCACGATCGAAAAGGGCGGCGATCAGGCCAAATATACGGTGCTCCGCGATTATGTGATGGGCGTGTTTCGGGATGTGATGCCGGCGGACTTCATCACCGAGGAGACGGTGATCCATATCAACCCGACAGGGCGCTTCGAGATCGGTGGGCCGGACGGCGATGCCGGGGTGACGGGTCGCAAGATCATTGTTGATACTTATGGCGGTGCGTCTCCGCATGGCGGCGGCGCGTTCAGTGGCAAGGACCCGACCAAGGTCGACCGGTCGGCGGCGTATATCACGCGCTATCTGGCGAAGAACATTGTGGCGTCGGGGCTGGCCAAGCGCTGCACCATTCAGCTGAGCTATGCGATCGGGGTGGCTGAGCCGCTTTCGGTTCATGTTGATCTGCATGGCACGGGCAGAATTGCCGAGGCGCGGCTTGAAGCTATTCTGGGCGACATCAGCAAGCTGGGCTTTGCGCTGACGCCGCGAGGCATCCGCACACATCTTGGTCTCAACCGGGCGATCTATCAACGGTCGGCGGCTTATGGGCATTTTGGGCGCACGCCGGATGCTGACGGTGGCTTTTCCTGGGAGAAGCTTGATCTTGTGGATGTGTTGAAGGCCGCGATCTGACGGTGTCCCTCTCGGACCCGACGACGATCCGGCGGCTCTATGGGCGGCGCACCGGGCATAAGCTCAGGCTTGGCCAGGCGGCGATGTTGGAGGCGGATCTGCCGGGGCTGGAGGTGCCGAGTGAGGGGCCGCTGACGGCGGAGGCCGTGTTTGGCGATAAGCGACCGCTGTGGCTTGAGATCGGCTTTGGGCGCGGCGAGCATATGGTGGCACAGGCGGCGGCCAATCCGGGGATCGGGATTATTGGTGCCGAGCCATTTTTGGACGGTGTGGTGGGGGCGCTTGCGGGACTGCGCGACACCGGCGCGCGCAATGTGCGGCTGCACCACGGCGATGCGCTTGAGGTGCTCGACCGGCTAGCGCCGGGATCGCTCGACCGGGCTTTTCTGTTGCATCCCGACCCGTGGCCCAAGGTGCGCCATGCCAAACGGCGATTTGTGAATCCGGGGCCGCTGGCGCTGCTGGCGCGGGCGCTCAAGCCGGGGGCGGAACTGCGCATCGGCACCGATCACCCGGTCTATTGCCATTGGACGCTGATGCAGATGCAGGCGAGCCCGGACTTTGAGTGGCTGGCGGCATCGCCCGATGACTGGAACCACCGGCCTGCCGACTGGCCGCCGACGCGCTATGAGCAAAAGGCGCTGCGCGAGGGCAAGGCGGTCTGGTATTTTCGGTTTCGACGTCGGCCTGAGTGACGCATGGCCCGATTGCTCGCAGCTTGGGAGATGGGCGGCGGCTTCGGGCATGTGGCGAAGCTGGCGGCGGCGGCGCGGCCGCTGGCGGCGCTGGGGCATGAGAGCTGGCTCGCCAGCCGCGATGTGACGGCGGTGAAGGCGGTTGCGGATAAGCCTTTTGCCCATGTCGTTCAGGCGCCGATCTGGCATGGGCGCCCGCCGGTGACGCCGACATACGGCTTTGGCCATGTGATTGCATGGGGCGGCTTTGCTGATGATGAGGGGCTGAGCCTGCTGGTGCGGGCATGGCTTTCGATGTTTGAGCTGGTGCGGCCGGCGGGGATTTATGGCTCGCATGCACCGGCGAGCCTGCTGGCGGCGCATGTGGCGCGGCTGCCGGCGGTGCGGCTGGGGACGCCATTTATTTGCCCAGCTGCGGGTCCGGCAGCGGCGAGTCTGATGCCGTGGATCAGGGGGCCGCAGGCCAGCGATGATGCAGTGGCGGACCGGGTGGTGCGCGCCGTGTGCCGGCATTTCGGGGCGCCGGTTCTGAGCGGGCTGGGGGAGCTTTTGGCGACAGCGGCGCCGTTTTTGACGAGCTGGCCCGAGATTGGATTGGGGCCTGAGCGGCAGGACAGCGACTATTATGGGCCGCTGGACGGGCTTGCAGCAGCGGCGGCGGCGGACTGGCCGACGGCAAAGGGGCCGCGCGTGCTGGTTTACCTGCCATTTGGCAGCGCGCAGGCGGGGCCATTGGTGGCGGCGCTTGGGGCGCGCGGCTGGCCTGTGGCATGGATGAGCGTGGAGCGCTTCGAGGGGCAATTGCCTGCCAATATCCGGCATGAGGCCGAGCCTTTGGCGATGCGGACGGCGCTGGATGAAGCGGCGATTTTTGTGGCGCGCGGCGGGCATGGGTCGGCGCTGGATGCGGTCCGGGCGGGCTGCCCGATGCTGTTGCTGCCGGATTCGCTGGAGACCGAGCGCAATGCCCGCGCTCTGGCCGGCCATGGGCTGGCGCGGCGGATCGACGGGATTGAGCAGGGCTGGGATGCGGCGTCGATCGGGGCAGCGCTTGATGCGCTGATTCTACTGGATGCACCCGAGCGCGGGGCGGCTGCGGCGGCGCGGGTGCGCTATGCGGATTATGATGCGGGGGCGGCGGGGATGCTGATGGCGCGGCGGATGCTGTCCGCGTTCAGGTTGTTAGATTAAGAGTTAGGGCATGGCCAGGCTGCTTGCATGTTGGGAACTGGGGTTGGGGCACGGGCATTTGAGCCTTTTGGCGCCGGCGGCGCGGGCGCTTGGGCTGCTGGGGCATGAGAGCTGGGTGGCGAGCCGCGATGTTGTGACGGCCGGGACGCTGGCGGGCAGCCCGTTTGCGCGCGTGGTGCAGGCGCCGCTGTGGGTGCGGCAGCGGGTGGCTGTGCCGACGTTCAGCTATGGGCAGGTGATCGGCGACGGCGGGTTTTTGATCGAGGAAGGGCTGATCGAGCTGGTGCGGGCGTGGCTGGCACTGTTTGAACTGGTGGTGCCGGTGGGGATTTATGGAGAGCATGCGCCGGCCAGCCTGCTGGCGGCGCATGTGGCGCGGCTACCGGCGGCACGGCTGGGCAGCCCGTTTACATGTCCACCGGCGGTACGGCCTATGCCGGGCGTGATGCCGTGGATCAGGGCGGCGACTGGCGGCGATGATGCGGTGGCTGACCGGGTGGTGCGCGCCGTTTGCCGGCATTTTCGGGCGCCGATGCTGACCGGTGTGGCGGAGCTGCTGGCGACGGCGACACCTTTTGTGACGAGCTGGCCTGAGCTTGATGCCAATGCCGGGCGGACGGACAGCGACTATTATGGGCCGATGGACGGGCTGGCGCTCGACGTGGCGCCGGACTGGCCTGATGGAAGGGGTCCGCGCATCTTCGTTTATCTGCCGTTTGAGCGGGTGCAAGCGGCGCCGCTCGTGGCGGCACTGGCGGCGCGCGGCTGGCCGGTGGTGTGGGTGAGTGCGAGCGCGTTCAAGGGGGACTTGCCGGCGACCATCCGGCATGAGGTGGAGCCGATCGACATTGGCCGGGCGCTGCGCGAGGCGCGGCTGTTTGTGACGCGGGTCGGGCATTCATCGGCGCTGGATGCGCTGCGCGCCGGGGCGCCGATGCTGCTGCTGCCCGACATGTTGGAGGCGGAGGCGCATTCACGGCAGCTTGAGGCGCAGGGTCTGGGGCGGCGGCCGGCAGCCTGGACGGCCGAGGCGATCGGGGCGGCGCTGGACGGGCTGGCGGCGGATGGCGCGCCGGAACGGGCGGCGGCGGCGGCGGTGCGGGCACGATATGCGGACTATGTTCCGGGCGCGGTTTCGAGCCTGCTGGCGCGGCGGATGGCGAGGGCGCTGCGCCTGCTGTGATTGACCGAAACCAGAAATCCGCATAGTCGCGACGGCGTGAGCACGTCTTATCTTGATTTTGAAAAGCCTGTTGAGACCATTCAGGCGCGGGCCAACGACTATCGTGCGGGGGGCGACGAGGCTGGCGCCAAGCATGCCGAAGGGGCGGCACGGCGGCTGCTGGCCGAGACCTATGCGCGGCTGACGCCATGGCAGAAGACGCAGGTGGCGCGGCATCCGGCGCGGCCACACTTCAAGGACTTTGTGGCCGGGCTTGTCGAGGATTTTACGCCGCTGGCGGGCGACCGGGCGTTTGGCGAGGATCATGCGATCATTGGCGGGCTGGGCCGGCTGCGCGGACAGAACATGCCGGTGATGCTGATCGGCCATGAGAAGGGCCATGATACGACCAGCCGGGTGAAGCATAATTTCGGCATGGGGCGGCCCGAGGGCTATCGCAAGGCGATCAGGCTGATCGAGCTGGCCGGGCGGTTCAATGTGCCGATCATTACGCTGGTCGATACGGCGGGGGCTTTTCCGGGGCTGGATGCCGAGGAGCGCGGGCAGGCAGAGGCGATTGCCCGGGCGACACAGGCGTGTCTGGCAGCGCCTGTGCCGCTGCTGACGGCGATTACGGGCGAAGGCGGCTCGGGCGGCGCTGTGGCGCTGGCGGCGGCAGACCGGGTATTGATGTTCGAGCATGCGATCTATTCGGTGATCTCGCCGGAAGGCTGCGCTTCCATTCTGTGGCGGACGGCCGACAAGGCGGCCAACCATGCATCGGACGCGGCGGACGCGATGAAGGTGACGGCGGGCGACCTGAAGAAGCTGGGGGTGATCGACACGATTGTCGCCGAGCCTCTGGGGGGTGCACACCGCGATCCAGCGGCGGCTGTGGCCGCGCTGGCGATGGCGCTGGCGACCGAGCTGGCGCCGCTCTTGACGATGGATGCAGCCGGGCTGCGCAAGGGCCGGCGGGCCAAGTTCCTCGATATGGGTCGCTCACTCTGAGGTATCGGGGCTGAGAGCCTTTTCGGTGAGCTGTTCAGCGTCTAGGGTGCATTTATGAAGAAAATTGCTCTTGCTCTTGTTCCTTTGGCGCTTGCTGCGGGTTTTGTTGTAGTGCCCAGTGCGGCGCAGGGGCCGGGGTTTTCTGCCAGTGAGCGCCAGATTGGAGCTGATGCACATCCGCAGTTGTTGCAGCAATTCGGTGGCCCGATGCAGGGGCGGGCGGCGGACTATGTGAGGTCGGTCGGGCAGCGGATTGCGGGACAGTCCGGCATGTCGGCGCGGCCGCAGGACTATACGGTTACACTGCTTAATTCCAACATCAACAACGCCTTCGCTCTTCCGGGGGGCTATGTTTATATTTCACGGCAATTGCTGGCGCTGTTGAATAATGAGGCAGAGCTTGCTTTTGTAATGGGGCATGAAGTTGGTCATGTCGCGGCCCAGCATTCCCAGAAACGCCAGTCACGCAGCACGATCTCCGGGATCGGGGCGGCGATTCTGGGGGCTGTCACCGGATCGAACATCGTGGGCCAGCTGGCGAACACGGGGGCGCAGCTTTATACGCTCGGGTTCAGCCGCGATCAGGAGCGCCAGGCGGACAGTCTCGGGCTGCGTTATCTTTCGCAGGCGAGCTATGACCCGATGTCGAGTGCCAGCTCGTTGAACTCCTTGGGGGCTCAGACAGGGCTGGAGGGCAGGCTGGCGGGGCGTGCGGCGCAGAGCGGGCCGAGCTGGCTCTCGACACACCCGGCTAATGGTGAGCGGGTGGCGCGGATCAGGCGGGAGGCGCAGACCTTTGTGTCGCGCGCCGGCGCGCGTGCGACGAACCGCGATGCGTTTCTGGATGCCATTGATGGGCTGCCTTATGATGATGACGCATCGCAGGGGGTGATCGAGGGCGCGCGCTTCCGGCATCCGGGGTTGCGCATGGCCTTTGAGGCACCGGCCGGTTTTGTGCTGGAGAACACGCCGACATCGGTGAACGGCGCTCGGGGCAATGCCGGGCGGTTCCAGTTTGGCGGCGGCCGGCCGGAGGGCCAAACGCTGGCGGCTTATTCGGCGAAGGTCTGGGCCGCTGTGGGGGCGCAATCGGCGCCGCAAGTGCAGATCAGGCAAATCAATGGCATTGAGACGGCGGTATCGTCGCTGCGGACGCGCTCGAACAGCGGTGAGGTGGATGCTGTGCTGGCGGTTTATCGGTGGAGCGATGATGCCTGGTACCAGATGCTGATGCTGGCACCGGCGGGGCGTGACCCCGGCTTTCAGGGTTTGCTTAACTCCATGCGACGACTGTCGCCTCAGGAAGTGGCGGCGATCAAGGGACGGCGGGTGAGTGTTGTCAGGGTCAGGCAGGGCGACACGGTGGCGAGCCTTTCAGCGCGGATGGACTATACCGACGACAAGGTAGCGCGGTTCACCATTCTCAACGGCATCGACGCCAATGCACCGCTGGTGCCGGGCAGCCGGGTCAAGCTCATTACGCGCGGCTGATGCGTGATATCGGGCGGAGTAATGGGCGGGTAATGCGGCCTATCGTGCAGGTGGCGGCGGGGGCGCTGATCGATGGCGCGGGGCGGGTGCTGGTGGCGGAGCGGCCGGCGGGCGGCAGCCTGGCCGGGCTCTGGGAATTTCCGGGCGGCAAGATCGAGCCGGGCGAGACGCCTGAGGCGGCGCTGGCACGTGAGCTGGAAGAGGAGCTGGGTATCGTGATCGATGGCGCCGAGGCTCTGAGCTTTGTGAGCCACGGCTATGAGAGATTTCATCTTGTGATGCTGCTTTTTGCGGTGCGGCGCTGGGCTGGGGAGCCTGAGGGACGGCTGGAGCAGCGGCTGCAGTGGGTGGCGGCGGAAGAACTGTCCGGGCTGGCGATGCCGCCGGCGGACTATCCGCTGGTGCCGGCGATTATAGCGGCGTGTTGCACGGGTGTGACATTGCAGACCGGGTAAGGGGCGGCTATGCGCGGGCCACACGATAGGGGCTGAGCGCATGAAAATTCTCGCAGGCAATGGTAATCCTGAGCTCGCCCAGGCGATTGCCGCCTATCTCGACATGGAATTGACCAAGGCCTCGGTGCGGCGTTTTGCCGATGAGGAGATTTTTGTCGAGATACATGAGAATGTGCGCGGCGAGGATGTGTTTGTGGTGCAGCCGACGGCGGCGCCAGCGAATGACAATCTGATGGAGTTGCTGATCTGCATCGACGCGCTGAAGCGGGCGTCGGCACGGCGGATCACGGCGGTGGTGCCTTATTTTGGCTATGCACGGCAGGATCGGAAAGCCGGGCCGCGCACCCCGATTTCGGCCAAGCTGGTGGCCAACCTGATCACTATGGCGGGGGCGGACCGGGTGCTTTCGGTCGATCTTCATGCCGGGCAGATCCAGGGTTTTTTCGATATTCCGGTCGACAATCTTTATGCGGCGCCGGTGATGGCCAGCGATATCCAGACGCGGCTGCCGCGCGATGCGATTACCGTGGTCTCCCCCGATGTGGGCGGGGTGGTACGGGCGCGGGCGCTGGCCAAGCGGCTGGGCAATGCGCCGCTGGCGATTGTCGACAAGCGTCGCGAGCGGGCCGGCGAATCCGAGGTGATGAACATCATCGGCGATGTGAAGGACCGATATTGCGTGCTGGTGGACGATATTGTCGATTCGGGCGGGACGCTGTGCAACGCGGCGGCGGCGCTGATGGAAGCGGGCGCCAAAGGGGCGACGGCTTATATTACCCATGGGGTGCTGTCGGGCGGGGCTGTGGCGCGGGTTGAAGCATCGGCGCTGACCGAGCTGGTAGTGACCGATTCGATTTCGGCTGTTGCGAGCGTGAAGGCGGCCAGCAAAATCCGCCGGATTACGATTGCGCCGCTGCTTGCCGAGGCGATGCGGCGGACAAGCGAGGAAAGCTCGGTCTCGTCACTTTGGGATTAGGGCCGGGGGGGATTAGGGCAAGGGGATTAAGGTCGGGGCCTGACGTCAGCCGGTGGTGCGGTTGATGACGCGACCGTCGGGCAGATAGACTTTTTCGGCGGTGACATATTCACCCTTGGGGCTGCAGATGCCGCCGGGGTTCTGAGCGCGCGTCTTGGCGCAGAACTCGGTATCGGGCCGGGGCTGCGGCTGGGCCATGGCGAATGTGATGCCGATACCGCCCAGGGCGAAGGCGGCGATGGCGGTTTTGGTGATGGTCTTCATGGTTTTGCTCATAGTCCTGCTAATGTGGCAATGCTTGTAGCGATTTCAAGCTGGCCGTGAAATGAACCGTGATGCGCTGGTGTTTGTGTTGCGGCCGGACGGCGGCTAACGATCCGGGATGGAGTTTGCGGCGCGATTGAGGGTGAGCCTGGCGGCAGTGGTGGCCAATTGGCGGCTGCTGGCGGCAGCAAGTGGCGCGGCGGCTTGCGGGGCGGCGATCAAGGCCGATGGCTATGGTGTGGGCGCGCGACAGGTATTGGATGCTCTCGCGTCTTCGGATTCGGGGGAGGGTGCGCGCGATTTTTTTGTGGCGAGCTGGGCTGAGGCAGAAGCACTTGGGGCGCTTCCGCCGGGGGTTCGGGTGGCGGTGCTGCATGGGGTGACGCCCGGCGAGATGGACATGGCGGTGCGGCTGGGGCCGGCTGTGCGGCCGGTTTTGAATACGCGGTCGCAGGTGGCGCTTTGGCGGGAGCTCGGCAGATCGGCAGATGTGATGGTTGATACCGGCATGAACCGGCTCGGGCTGGACGGGCTTTCAGGGCTGGAGGGGCTGACGATCGAGGTGGTGCATAGCCATCTGGCTTGTGCGGACCAGCCGGCGCATCCGCTCAATGCAGCGCAGCTGGCGGCCTTTCGGGCGCTGGATGTGGGGGGTGCGCGGCGGGCGCTGGCCAATTCGGCCGGGATCGGGCTGGGTGAGCACTATTGCTTTGATCTGACGCGGCCGGGGATCGGGCTTTATGGGGCCGGGCCATCGGCGGCGCGTGAGGATTTGCGGTCTGTGGTGGCGATAGAGGCGCCGGTGCTGCAGGTGCGCGATGTGAAAGCAGGGGCGAGCGTGGGCTATGGCGCGGCGTTTGTGGCGGCGCGGGCGACGCGGGTGGCGGTGGCGGCGCTGGGCTATGCCGATGGTTATCCACGCTCGATGGCGGGCTTTGGGGCTGCGGTGGTGGATGGGGTGCACTGTCCGCTGATCGGGCGGGTGTCGATGGACTTGACGGCGTTTGATGTGACCGATGCGCCGCCGGTGGCGGAGGGGGGCTGGCTGGCGGTGGACTTTGATGTGCGGGCGGCGGCGGCAGCGACGGGGCGCGCGGAATATGAGTTGCTTACCGGGCTTGGGCGTCGCTATGCCCGTGTGTATTCATGAGTGGCGCTGTTGAAACCCTTGTTCATGCCCTGATCGCGCTTGGCGCGGTGGTCATCAGGCTGTTTGCGACGATCGGGCGGCTGGCGCGCTTTGCTGGCACGGCGCTGGGGCGGATGGTGCGGCCGCCATGGTATCCGGCGCAGGTGCTGGAACAGATCATGGTGATTGGCTGGTTCTCGCTGCCGGTGGTGGGGCTGACGGCGCTGTTTACCGGCTCGGCGCTGGCGCAGCAGATTTATATCGGTGGCAGCCGCTTCAATGCGGCGAGCACGGTGCCGGCGGTGACGGTGATCGGGATAGTGCGCGAGCTGGGGCCGGTGCTGGGCGGGTTGATGGTGGCGGGGCGCGTGGCGAGCGCCATGGCGGCCGAGCTTGGCACGATGCGGGTGACCGAGCAGATCGATGCGCTGACGACGCTGCGGACCGATCCCATGCGCTATCTCGTCGGCCCAAGGGTGCTGGCGGCGGTGCTGGTGATGCCGCTACTTGTGCTGGTGTCGAACGCCTTGGGGGTGATGGGCGGGTGGCTGCTGGCGACCGGGCGCCTGGGGTTCAATTCGGCGGCGTATCTCAACACCACGGCGCAATATCTGAAGATGGACGATATTGTGTCGTCGATGGTGAAGGCGGCGGTGTTCGGTTTTTTTATCGCCCTTATGGGCTGTTTTCATGGCTATCACAGCTCGGGCGGTGCGGCGGGCGTGGGGCGCGCGACGACCAATGCCGTGGTGAGCGCGTTCATCCTGATCTTGTTGTCGAACCTTATCATCACGGTGATTGTGTTCGGCAAATGAGCGGGCCGATGATCAGTTTGCGCGGGGTTGCCAAGTCTTTCGGGACCAAGGCGGTGCTGCGCGGGGTCGATCTTGAGGTCGCCAAGGGCGAATCGCTGGTGATCATCGGCGGCTCGGGGACCGGAAAATCGGTGACCATGAAGTGCATTCTGGGACTGATCCGGCCCGATGCCGGGTCGATCATGGTGGACGGGCGGGAGATTGTGGGCCTGAAAGGCCGGGCGCTGGCGGCGCATCAGGCGCGCTTCGGGATGTTGTTTCAGGGCGGGGCGCTGTTCGATTCGCTGAGTGTCTGGCGCAATATCAGCTTTGCGCTGACTGGATCTGCCGCTGAACGGCGGGCGGCGGCGATCGACAATCTGGCGCGGGTGGGGCTGGGTGCCGATGTCGCCGATCTGAAGCCTTCCGAGCTTTCGGGCGGGATGCAGAAGCGCGTGGCGCTGGCACGGGCGATTGCGATTCGGCCGGAGATCATCTTTTTTGACGAGCCGACGACGGGGCTCGATCCGATCATGGCCGATGTCATCAATGCGTTGATCCGCCAGCTGGTGACGGAGCTTGGGATCACCGCGCTGACAATTACCCACGATATGAGCAGTGTGCGGCGGATCGCTGACCGGGTGGCAATGCTTTACGATGGCGCGATCATCTGGCAGGGACCACGCGAGGCCATTGATAGTGCGGACAATCCTTATGTCGATCAATTCATCAATGGCCGGGCAGACGGCCCCATTCAGATGCAATTGAGGCGGTTGTGAGCGGCGCTGCCGAGCTTGCGGCCCTGCTGGCGCGCGCCGCCGACGGCGACGAACTTGCATTCCGTGACTTTTATGACCGTACCGCCGGGAAGCTGTTTGGCGTGATCGTGCGTATATTGCCTGAACGAGGAGAGGCGGAAGACGTGTTGCAGGATGTTTATGTGACGATCTGGCGGAAGGCAGCGGAGTTTGACCCCAGCCGCGCCAGTGCTGTGACATGGACGGCGACGATTGCCCGCAACCGCGCGATCGACCGCTTGAGGGCCAAGGGCTCGCGGCCGACATCGCCGCTGGAGGATGCTGGCATGGTGGCCGACACGGCGCCGCTGGCCGATACGCTGATCGACAGTGCGCGCGGGGCGGCCAGCGTTCAGGCGGCGCTGGCGATGCTCGACCCGCGGCAGGCGGCGGCGATTCGCAGCTGCTACTTCGAGGGGCTGACCTATGAGGAGCTGGCTGTTCGTGAAGGTGTGCCGGTGGGGACGCTGAAGAGCTGGGTGAGGCGCGGAATCATCAAGATGCGCGATGCGATGCATGCGAGCGCTGTCCAATGAGCGGTGAGCCGGACATGACGCCTGACGAAACTTTGGCGATGGATATGGCGCTGGGGGCGCTGCCGAGGACCGAGCGCAAGGCCGCCGAGGTGCGCATGCGCAGCGATGCTGGGTTCAGGGCGCAGGTTGAACATTGGCAGGCGCTGCTGAGCCCGCTCGCTGAGGAGATTGAGGCTGTGCCGCCGCCGGCGGGTGTGTGGCAGGCTGTGGCGGCGGAGATCTCACCACGGCAGGGCGGGGGGGCTGTGGCGCCTGAAAAACGCGGGCTTTGGAACAGCTTACCGCTGTGGCGGGGGCTGGGCTTGGGCGGGCCTGCGCTCGCCGCACTGGCGCTTGTCGCGCTCAATCCATCGGTGCCGCCGCCGATATCGGTAGCTGTTGCCGAGGCGCCGCCGGCACTGCTTTCAGCGAGCCTGGCAGGCGCTGATGGCAAGCCGTTGCTGGCCGCCACCTGGGACCCGCTGCGGGGAACTGTTGTGCTGACGCCGGCGACGATCCGGGATGATGCGGGCAAGGATGCGGAGCTTTGGGTCATTGAAGGGGACAAGCCGCCACGGTCCCTCGGGGTGATCGCGATTCAGGCGCCGAATGCCCATGCCATATCGTCGCAGGCGATATCTGGCTTGCAACCTGGGGCAGTGCTTGCCATTTCCATTGAACCGATCGGTGGCAGCCCCACCGGCCTTCCGACCGGGCCGGTGATCGCAACCGGTAAGCTGAGCACCGTCTGATCACGCAGTCTGGCGGCGGCTCTGTGGAATCGGCATCGGTTCTGGGCAGCCCCGGGGTGAAAATCCTCCAGTCTGGCTGCCCAGGGCCGATAGCTTTTCTTCAAATTTTGATAGTGGATCGACCAACATTACCAGTTGGTCGACGTTTCGCCACAGTCTGACCGGCCCGGCCTGCGGCAAATACGCCGCGCGGCAAAACAGTCACATCAGTGAAAGCTTCGAAATCGTATTAGATTGTAACAGCCCGATCGGGTTGGGACCTATTTTGTGATTTCAGGAGACTTTATGATCGTTTCAAAGAGCTTTGTGCGCGCCGGTGTTGCGGCGTTGGCATTGGGTCTTGCTGCCCCTGTGCTTGCCCAGACTGTGATGGTGGGTGGTGCCGCGATGTATCCGACCAAGGATATCATCGACAATGCCGTGAACTCCAAGGACCATACGACGCTGGTTGCGGCGGTGAAGGCTGCTGATCTTGTTGCGACGCTGAAGAGCGCCGGGCCTTTCACCGTGTTTGCGCCGACCAATGCTGCGTTTGCCAAGCTGCCAGCCGGCACTGTCGATACGCTGCTGAAGCCTGAGAACAAGGGTATGCTGTCGTCGATCCTGACCTATCACGTCGTGGCCGGAAAGCTTTCCGCCAAGGATGTGATCGCGGCGATTACCGCTGGCGGTGGAAAGGCTGAACTGACAACCGTGCAGGGCGGCAAGCTGACCGGGGCGATTGTTGGCGGGAAGGTTGTGCTGACCGATGCCAAGGGCGGCAAGTCGACAGTTACGATTGCCGATGTGAACCAGTCCAACGGCGTGATCCATGTCGTTGATACCGTGCTGATGCCATAAGCTTTTAGTAGCGTTGCATGAAGGGGCGGCCTGGGAACAGGCCGCCCTTTTTTTGCGAGCTATAGAAAGCTTTGGCGGAGGGCGATCATCGCCAAAGCTGCCTTGGCGGCTTCACCGCCCTTGTCCTTCTCGGTGCGACGGGCGCGCGCCCAGGCCTGGGCTTCATTTTCGACAGTGAGAATGCCGTTACCGATGGCCATGCCATCGAGGCTAAGAGCCATGAGGCCGCGCGCACTTTCTCCGGCGACCACCTCGAAATGATAGGTCTCTCCGCGGATGACGCAGCCCAGCGCCACATAGCCATCGAACTTGCCGGTGGCATCGGCGAGGGCGACGGCGCCGGGAATCTCCAGCGCGCCGGGCACGGTGATGCGCTCGAAGGTGGCGCCCGCGGCTTTCAGGGCTGCGGTGGCGCCTTCGAGAGCGGCATCAGCAATGGCGTCGTAGAATCGGGCTTCGACGATGAGGATATGGGTCATGCTACTCAGGCCTTTGTTTCGGGATGGGGCGGGATGGCGCGTTCACCGACAACATTGAGACCATAGCCGGTGAGCCCGACGATGTTGCGGTGTTTGTTGGTGAGGAGGATCATGTCGGTGATGCCGAGATCGACGAGGATTTGGGCGCCGATACCATAATCGCGCAGATCGAGGGGTTCGTTCTGGTTTTTGGCGCGCATCTGGGTGGAAATGGCGGTGGGGCTGCCATCGCGAATGATGACGATGACGCCCGCACCTTCGGCGGCGACGGCTTCCATGGCGCGCAGCAGCTGACCGGCGCGGTCATTGGCTTCGTGGAATAGATCGGTGAACATCGACATGGTGTGGACGCGCACAAGCGTGGGGCGGTCGGGATCGATGCGTCCCTTTTGCAGGACCATGTGTTCGGCATAGTCGGCGGTGTTGGCATAGGTGCTGAGCTTCCAGCGGCCGCCGACATGGCTTTCGATCTCGGTTTCGGCGACGCAGGCGACGAGACGGTCGTGGCGATGGCGATAGGCGATGAGATCGCGGATGGTGCCGATCTTCAGCCCATGGCGGCGGGCAAAGGGAATGAGATCGGGGAGGCGGGCCATGGTGCCATCGTCGTTCATGATCTCACAGATGACGCCGGACGGATTGAGCCCGGCGAGGCGCGAGACATCGACGGCGGCCTCGGTATGGCCGGCGCGGACGAGAACCCCGCCGTCCCGCGCGATGAGCGGGAAGACATGGCCTGGATGGACGATATGCTCGGGGCCTTTGCTGGCATCGATGGCGACGGCGATGGTGCGGGCGCGATCAGCGGCGGAGATGCCTGTGGTGACGCCGTCCCGTGCTTCGATCGACACGGTGAAGGCGGTGCTGTGCCTTGTGCGGTTGTGCTGCGCCATCAGCGGCAGGCCGAGATGGCGGACACGATCTGCGGCGAGGGACAGGCAGATGAGACCCCGGCCGTGGCGGGCCATGAAATTGACCGCATCGGGGGTGGCCATCTGGGCGGGGATGACGAGATCACCCTCATTCTCGCGGTCCTCATCGTCGACGAGGATGAACATGCGGCCGTTGCGGGCTTCGTTGATGATGTCTTCGATGGGCGACAGAGAGGGGCCTTCGTCGCGCGTGTTCAGATAGTCTTCGAGTTTGCGCAGGGTTTCGGTTGTCGGGTTCCAATCATCTTCGTCGAGATTGCGCAGCGAATTGGCGTGAAGGCCGGCGGCGCGGGCGAGACCGGAGCGGGTCTCCTCGCCGGAATTGACGAGCGCTCGAATACGGGCGGGGAGAGACACGGGCAGACCTCACATCAAAATGTGATTTCGCACTGCGCTCGTCACATTACGATGTCAATCGGCGATCTGGCGCATGCGGGCGAGGTAACGGGCGAGGATGTCGATCTCGATATTGAGTTGGTCGCCGGGATTTTTGGTGGCGAAGGTGGTCCATTCGGCGGTGTGGGGGATGATGTTGATGGTGAAGACTGTGCCGTCCGGGCGATCTTCGACGGTGTTGACGGTGAGTGAGACGCCATCGAGCGCTACGGAGCCTTTGGCGGCCATGAAGGGGGCGAAATCGGCTGGGACGCTGATTTCGAACCCAGTGCTGGCCCCTTCGGCGGTGCGGGTGAGGATGGTGCCGATGGTATCGACATGGCCGGTGACGATATGGCCGCCGAGCTCATCGCCGACTTTAAGGGCGCGTTCGAGATTGAGTCGGCGTCCGTTGGTCCACTGGTTGGCGGCAGTGCGGCGGCGCGTCTCGGCCGAGACATCGACGCTGAAGCGGTTTGGCGACTTTTCGACGACGGTGAGGCAGACGCCCGAGCAGCTGATCGAGGCGCCGAGTGCGACGGTGGTGGTGTCGTAAGTGGTGGCGATGGTGACACGCAGATCGCCGCGATCCTCGGTTGATTCGATGTGGCCGATGTCGGTGATGATGCCGGTGAACATGGATTTTGCCTAGCGGATGCGGGTGAAGGTCTCAAGCCTGTCCGGGCCGAGGGTGAGGATGGGGTGGGGCTGCCAGCGATCATGAGGGATTTGGGTGAGGCCGATATCGCTGAGACCGGGTTGGCCGCCGAGCAGTATGGGGGCGCGGTAGAGCAGCAGCGTATCGACAAGATCGGCGGTGATAAGGCTGGCGGCGGCACGGGCGCCGCCCTCCACCAGCACATGATGCGCGGATGAGTGGGTGAGATCGGTGAGGGTGGCGAAATGCTGCCAGCCTTGCGGGGCGGGGCCGCGACCGAGCAGGGCGGGGGTGGGGCTGCGCGCCTGAAGGCCTGGCAGGCGGACGCTGAGGCTGGGGGTGTCGGCGTTGAGCGTGCCGCTGCCAATGAGAATGATATCGGCGCGGGCGCGCATGAGATGGGCATGGGCGCGGGCGCGCGGTCCGGTGATCCAGCGGCTGGTGCCGTCGGCCAGGGCAAGGCAGCCATCGAGGCTGAGGGCGAGCTTGAGAGTGATATTGGGCCGGCCATGCTGCGTCTGGCTGAAGAAGCCGGCCATTTGGGCTGTTGCCTCGGCAGCGCGGATGCCAGTGCGGACGGTGATGCCGGCGGCGCGGAGGCGGGCGATGCCCTGACCATTTGTGCGCGGATCGGGATCTTGTGCCGCGATGACTACGGCGCTGACGCCGGCATCAATCAGACTGTCGGTGCAGGCGGGGCCGCTCGTGCTTTCATGGGCGCAGGGTTCGAGGGTGACATGCGCTGTGGCGCCCCTGGCGTTGTTACCATGCAGCGCCTGGGCCTCGGCGTGGGGGCGGCCGCCGGGCTGGGTGTGGCCGCGCCCGATGACGATATTGTTTTTGGTGAGGATGCAGCCGACGCTGGGATTGGGCCAGGTTGTGCCGATGCCGCGGCTTGCCAGCGCCAGTGCCGCACCCATCCACCGATGATCGCTCACATCACCGACGGTTCGGATGCGGCGACATAGGGGACATCCTTCTTGATGGCGCCGCCGGCGACATAGGCGTCATACTGATCCTGAGCGGCTTTTCGTGCGGGGCCGGACAGGGTGGCGATGAAATCCCGCGCTTTGGCGAGCTTTGCTTCACGGGCTGTCTGAGTGGAACGCTGGTCGGCGACTGCCTCATCGCGGGTGCGGGCCTCGGGCCAGCTCTCGGCATAGGTGAGTTTGTCATCGGGTTTCATATAGCCCGAGCGGTTCTCGATAAGGAAACCGTACATGATGATGCCGGTGATGACGACTGAACTGCCGCCCACAAGCAGCAGGCGGCGGCGGCGATCGGCCTTGGAGGGATTGAGGAAGGACATGATCTGGGACTTTATCGCGGGTGATGCTGTTATGCCAGCGGTGCGACGCCGGGGCTTTTGATGGCGGACCTGAGGCGATTCAGTGAATTTTCGGGGCCGATGAGGGGCATGATGAGGGTCATTTCGGGGCCATGGACCTCGCCGGTGAGGGCTTGGCGGAGCGGCAGGAACAGCGATTTGCCCTTGCGGCCGGTAGATTCCTTGAGGGCGGCGGTGAGATTTGCCCAGATTTCGGGGGTCCATGGCAGGGATTCGAGTGTTTGGGCGGCGCTTTCGAGATAGTCTCGGTCGATTTCGTCACATTCAAATGTGATGGGGCCTTTGATGACCTGCTGCCAATGTGATGCGTCTTCGAGGCGGGTCAGATTGCCGCGAATGGCGGTCCAGATTGGCTCGGAGAGGGTGAGGACGCGGGCGGCTACATCGTTAAACGTCAGCGTGTGGAGGATGCGGGCGCTGAGCGCTTTCAGCTCTTCGGGATCGAAGCGGGCGGGGGCGCGGCCGAAATGGCTGAGGCTGAAGGATGCGATGAGGGCGTCGAGGCTGGTGATTGGCTCGACGGGCTGGCTGGTGCCGAGGCGGGCAAGGAGGGCGGGGACGGCGAGCGCCTCGATCCCTTCAGCCTGCCATGCTGGCACGCCTTCGCTGCCGATGCGCTTGGAGAGGGCTGCATCGGCGCCGGTGAGCAGGGCGAGATGGGCGAGATGGGGGGGATTGGCGCCCAGCGCTGCGAAGATCTGGAGCTGGACGGCGCTGTTGGTGACATGATCTTCCCCCCGGACGATGTGGGTGATGCGCATGTCGATATCATCGACGACGGAGGGGAGCATGTAGAGCCAGCTGCCATCGGCGCGGCGGATGACGGGATCGGATAGCGCTGCGGGATCGAAGTGGCAGGGGCCGCGCACGCCATCGGTCCATTCGATGGGCGCCGCGTGATCGAGCTTGAAGCGCCAATGCGGGGCGGCGCCTTCGGCAGCCAGCCGGGCGTGATCGGCCTCGGTGAGGGCGAGGGCGGCGCGGTCATAGAGCGGCGGCAGGCCGCGCGACTGCTGGACGCGGCGCTTGAGGTCGAGTTCTTCGGGGGTTTCATAGGCGCTGTAGGCGCGGCCTTGCGCGGCCAGCGTTTCGAGGGCGGCATCGTACAGGGCGAAACGGTCCGACTGTCTGGCTTCGGCATCCGGGGTCAGGCCGAGCCAGGCGAGATCTTCGCGGATGGCCTGTGCTGCCTCCTCGGTGGAGCGGGCCTGATCGGTATCATCAAGGCGGAGGTAGAATTGCCCGCCGCTCTGCCGGGCGAGGAGCCAATTGACCAGCGCTGTGCGGACATTGCCGGCATGGAGACGGCCGGTGGGGCTGGGGGCGAAGCGGGTGATGACCATAAGGGGGGGTTTAGGGGTTTGGGCAGGGTTGGTGAAGGGGGGTGGTGCGCGTGAAAGATTTGCTAAGATTGTACTGATATTATCGCGCAGGATTTGGGGAGGCGGACATGTCCTTGCTGTCGTTTCTGGTGAAGGCGCTGGATGCGTTGGACCTTGATGATGATGTGAACCGGTTTGTGATCGACCGGGCGGTCAAGATTTCCCGGAGCCGGCCGCATCCATGGTCGACGAAGCATGATTATATCTCGTGGAGCGGGCTGACCGACCGGACATATAATGCTCGGCTGCTGCCGGCCAAGCCTTATCCAGATATTGAGGCGGTGGGGACGCGGCGTCCGCCGCTGGCCGATGTGGCGGCATTGTTTGCACGGCCGGACGGCGTGCAGCAGCGGCTTTGCATGAAATCGACGGGGTTGTTTCCGGCGTTTGCACAATATCTGACCGACGGGTTTATTCGCACGCAGCTGCACAATGACCATGCTCTGATCGACCGGCGGCGGACGACATCGAACCATGAGATCGATATGAGCCCGCTTTATGGGCGCAACGCAGCGCAGACGGCGGCGCTGCGGATGATGAGCGAGGCTGTGGGCGCGCGCGGGCGGCTGAAAAGCCAGATGGTCGGCGGCGAGGAATTTTCACCGTTTCTGTTTTCGGCGGACGGATCGATTGCGGCAGGCTTTGCGACGGCGACCGGCGAGCCGCTGCTCGATATGCCTCTTGGGCTGAAGAACGCTTCGGCGGCGGGGCGGGCGACGCTGTTTGCGGTGGGCGGCGACCGGGTGAATGCTGCCCCGCAGACGGCGATGCTCAACACGCTCTGGCTGCGCGAGCACAACCGGCTGGCGGCGCGGCTGGAGGCCGCGCATCCGGACTGGGACGATGAGCGGGTGTTCGAGACGGCGCGCAATATCGTCATCGTGATGTTCATCAAGATCGTGGTCGAGGAGTATATCAATCACATCAATACCACCGAATTTCCGTTGCAGGCCGACCCGCAGGCGGCGTGGGGCGCGAGGTGGAACCGGCCGAACTGGATGACGGTGGAGTTCAGCCTGCTCTACCGCTGGCACGGGCTGGTGAAAGAAACTGTGAGCTGGGGCGGGGCGGAATGGCCGGGCCGGGCGATGCTGCTCGATAATTCTCTACTGCTGGGCGGCGGGCTGGCCAATGCCTTTGTGCAGATTTCGGCGAACCAGGCTTCGGCGCTGGGGCTGGAGAATGCGGCGTCGTTTTTGATCGATGCCGAGGTGAATGCGATTGCGCAGGCCCGGCTGAACAATCTGGCGGGCTATAATGACTATCGCATCGCCATGGGGATGGAGCCGGCGCGGAACTTTGCCAGCATTGTTGGATCGAGCGACGACCCGGCGGAAGCGGCGCGGTTGGCGGCGCTGGCGGCGCGGTTGCAAGCGCTTTACGGCGAGGTCGATAACGTCGAATTCTATGTCGGGCTGTTTGCCGAACGGGTGGAGAAGAACGGGCCGCTGCCCGAGCTTGTCTCGGCGATGGTGGCGATGGATGCTTTTTCACAGGCGCTGACCAACCCGCTGCTCAGCGAGCATGTCTGGGGCAACCCGAACAACCGGCGGCTGGCGTTTACCGACATGGGGCTGACCGCGATCGAGGGCTCGGGGACGCTGCGCGAGGTTTTGGGACGCAATGTCGGCGGCGCTGTGAGCGGCTTTGTGGGGATGACACGGCGCGCGTGGACACGGGCCTGATACCCTCGGCAGGCGGCGGCGCTGCTACTCGGCTGCGAGGGCGGCTTCGCGGGATTCGGTGGCTTGCAGCGCCCACATTTCGGCATAGCGGCCATTTTGGCGGAGCAGGGCTTCGTGGGTGCCGCGTTCGACGATTTTGCCGGCGTCCATGACGAGGATCTGGTCGGCGCCGGTGATGGTGCTGAGGCGGTGCGCGATGACGAGGGTGGTGCGGTTGCGGGCCACGGAATTGAGCGCCGACTGAATTTCGGCTTCGGTGGCGGTGTCCAGCGCTGAGGTGGCTTCATCGAGGATGAGGATGGGGGGATTTTTGAGGAGGGTGCGCGCGATGGCGACGCGTTGCTTTTCACCGCCCGAGAGCTTGAGGCCGCGTTCGCCGACCTGGGTCTGATAGCCCTGCGGGAGGCGCTGGATGAAATCGTGGATGGACGCGCCCCGGGCGGCGGCTTCGACATCTTCCTGTGTGGCGCCGGCGCGGCCATAGGCGATGTTGTAGGCAATGGTATCGTTGAAGAGCACTGTGTCCTGCGGCACGATGCCGATATGGGCGCGCAGGCTGGACTGGGTGACGGTGCGGATATCCTGACCGTCGATCTCGACGCTGCCGCTGCTGATCTCGTAGAAACGATAAAGGATGCGGCTGAGCGTGCTCTTGCCGGCACCTGTGTGGCCGACGACGGCGGTGGTGTGGCCGGCGGGGATGTGGAAGCTGATGCCGTGGAGGATCTCGCGGTCGCTCTCATAGGCAAAGCGGACGTTCTTGAAGGCGATGGCGGCGCCGGCGATGTGAAGATCATCGGCGTGGTCTGCATCCTTGATTTCGGCCGGCGTGTCGATGAGGCTGAACATGGCCTCCATGTCGATGAGGCCCTGCTTGATCTCGCGGTAAACCATGCCGAGCATGTCCAGCGGGCGGAAAAGCTGGATGAGCAGCGTGTTGATGAGGACGACATCACCGGGGGTGAAGCGGCCGACGGCCCAGCCATGGACGGTGAAGATCATGGCGGCGGCGAGCATGAGGTTGGTGATGAGTGATTGCCCGATGTTGAGCCAGGCGAGGGACTGTTCGGACTTGGTGGCGGCAAGGGCATAGCGCTGGATGGCGCGACCGTAATTGTCCCGCTCATGGTTTTCGGCATTGAAATATTTGACGGTTTCATAATTTAGCAGGCTGTCGACGGCGCGGGCGCTGGCCTTGTTGTCGGTCTCCACCATGTCACGCCGCAGCGCTGCGCGCCATTCGGTGACCTTTTGGGTGAAGCCGATATAGGCGAGCATCATGCCGAGGACGGCGAACATCATGGCCGGGCCGAGCTTGAACCAGAAAATGATGCTGACGGCGGTGAGCTCGAACACCGTGGGCACGATGTTGAAGAGCAGGAAATAGAGCATGGTGTCGATGCTCTTGGTGCCGCGCTCGATGATGCGGGTGAGCGCCCCGGTGCGGCGATTGAGATGGAAGCGCAGGCTGAGCTGGTGAATGTGGGTGAAGACATCGAGGGCGAGGCGGCGGGCGGCTTCCTGCCCGACCTTTTCGAAGACGGAATTGCGGATATTGTCGAACAGCACGCCGCCGAAGCGGGCCAGAGCATAGGCGATAACGAGGGCGACGGCGATATCCGTGCCGGGCGGCAGCGCGCCGGCTGCGGGGCCGGACATGCGATCGATGATGCCTTTGAAGGCGAAGGGCATGACGAGCAGCGTCGATTTGGCGACGAGGACGAGCACCATGGCAATGGCCACACGGATGCGCAGATCGGGCCGGCCGGCGGGCCAGAGATAGGGTAGGAAGCGCCGGAGCGTGCTGAAATCAGCTTTGGCACCGGGCGGGGGGGCGGAGAGATGACGCATGCAAAGGTGTTAATGGGGGCTGGTGGCGATGGCGGCAAGTGGGGCATGGTATCCCGATGGCCGATCTCCCCACACCTGAAGCGATCCTTGACTGGATCAGGACCCAGCAAACGGCGGTAGGAAAGCGCGAGATCGGGCGGGCGTTCGGGCTGCATGGGGCCGACAAGATTGCCCTGAAGGCGCTGCTCGGGCGGATGCAGGACGACGGACTGCTCGACCTCGGGCCGGGGCGAACACTGCACCGGGGCGGGGGGCTGCCCAAGGTGACTGTGCTGCGGGTGGTCGAGAGCATTGATGAGGGGCTGTTTGCGGTGCCGGAACGCTGGGAGGGGACGGCGGTGATTCCGAGGGTGCGGGTGATCGAGCGGCGGGGCGGCAAGGCTTTGGGGATTGGCGAACGGGTGCTGGCGCGCATCGAGGAGCGCGGCGCCGGATATCAGGCGTTTCCGATCAAGGTTTTGATGAAATCGGCTGAATTTGTGCTGGGGATTGTGCGCAAGGAGGGGAGCGGATTTCGGTTGGTGCCGGTGGACAAGAAGGCGCGGTTTGATTTGGCGCTGAACGAGCTTGGCGAGGCGCAAGTGGGCGATCTGGTGCTGGCAGAGCCGCAGGGGCGCGGGCCGATGATGCAGGGGCGGATTATCGATATTCTGGGCGATCCGTTTGCGCCGCGGGCGTTTTCGTTGATTGCGATTCACGCCAAGGGGATTCCGCATGTTTTTGATACGCAAACGCTGGATGAGGCGGAGGCGAGTGCGGGACGGGGGCTTGGGCCCGAATTAGGAAGGCGCGAAGATTTGCGACACCTGCCGTTTTTGACGATCGATCCGGCAGATGCGCGGGACCATGATGATGCGGTGTGGGCTGGGCCGGACCCGGACAAGCCGGGGCATTGGCTTGCTGTGGTGGCGATTGCCGATGTGAGCTGGTTTGTGCGGCCCGGCGGATCGCTGGACAAGGAAGCCCGCGCCCGGGGCAACAGCGTGTATTTTCCGGACCGGGTGGTGCCGATGCTTCCGGAACGGCTTTCGGCGGATGTGTGTTCGCTGATGGAGGGCGAGGACCGGGGGGTTCTGGCCTGCCATTTGCTGGTGGGGCCTGACGGCAGGGTGGTGAGCCAACGGTTTGCGCGATCGGTGATCCGCTGCACGGTGAATATTTCCTATGAGGATGCGCAGGCGAGTTTTGATGCGGGTGACGGCCCGCATTACCCGGCGCTAAAGGCGCTTTGGGACTGCTGGGCGCTGCTGAAGGCGGCGCGGGACAAGCGCGAGCCGCTGGCGATCAACCTGCCGGAGCGGCGGGTGGTGCTGGATGACAAGGGGCGGATTGCCTCGATCGAGCTCCGGCAGACGATCCCGGCGAACCAGCTGATCGAGGATTATATGATTGCCGCCAATGTGGCGGCGGCCAAGGCGCTGGAGGCCAAGAAGGCCGCCTGCATGTACCGCGACCATGAGCCGCCGAGCCGCGAGAAGCTGATGACGCTGAAAGACTGGCTGGAGACGTTCAAGATTCCATTTGCCATGGGCCAGGTGATCAAGCCGGCGGTGTTCAACCGGATTCTGGCGCGCACCAAAGACGAAGATTACGCCGTGCAGGTGCAGGAGCAGGTGTTGCGGACACAGACGCAGGCGTTTTATTCACCGGACAATAAAGGGCATTTCGGGCTTTCGCTGGGGTCTTACGCGCATTTTACGTCGCCGATCCGGCGCTATGCGGATCTGATTGTGCATCGATCATTGGTGAGTGCGTGGGGGCTGGGCGAGGGCGGGATCGATGAGGCCGGACAGGCGGCGATGGGGCGGACGGCGGAGCATGTGTCTTTGACCGAACGCCGGGCGATGGAGGCGGAGCGCGATACGCTCGATCGCTATGTTGCGGCCTATCTTTCGGAACGGGTGGGCGAGGTGATGCGCACACGGATTACCGGTGTGCAGAAATTCGGGTTTTTTGCGCAGGTGGACGGGCTGGGCGGCGATGGGCTGGTGCCGGTGAGCATGCTGGGCGCCGAGCGCTTTGTGTATGACGAGGATGCGCGGGTGCTGGAGGGGATGCAGACCGGCACGCGCTATGTGGGCGGGCAGCGACTCGACCTGAGACTCGTCGAGGCGAACCCGATTACCGGCGCCTTGCGGTTTGAACTGCCGTTTGGCGAGGGGGATTTCAAGGGCGTGGACAGGCCCCGGAACGACCGAGTGAGGATGGGGCGACGGGCTGGGCAATCGCGCATTCCCAAGGGGATAAAGCGGGGGCGGCGCTGATAAGGAGGCGGGGAGAGCCGCTTGCAATCGTTAACGTAACATAACATTAATTTAAACTTAATTGACGGTATCTTAATATTCTGGAAAGGATGTGGTTCATTAATTCGAGGGGACCACATCATGATGAAAATCGCTCAGATGGCACTTCTGTCGGCATCGCTGCTGTCGATGCCAGCGCTGGCTGCAAACCTTGTGACCAACGGCGGCTTTGAGATGGTAGCCCCCGATAGCCCGGTGCAGGGCTTTCAGCTCGGGCAGAACTGGAATTTCAACGGCAATCTGACCGGCTGGAATTCCGCGCCGGGATCGAGCACGAACTCGAATAACGCCTTTAACGTGCTGTTCAACAGCGCGACGGCGACGACGATCAGCCCAAACACTCAGTACACCGCCAGCGAGACGCAGACGCTGTCGATCCTTAATTATGGTGATGCAAGCCCGGATGGCGGCAATTTTGTAGGGCTTGATGGCGATATTTTTGCCAATGGGGCACTGTCCCAGACGATCAATGGCCTGACCGTCGGGAACGAATATCAGCTTTCGTTCTTCTGGGCGGCTACCCAGTTTCAGAACCGTGTTGGCGCGACGACCGAGCGTCTCGACGTCAGCTTTGGTAGCAGCAGCTTTTCGACACCGACAAAAGCCATTGAAACTCATGGCTTCGATGGTTGGACGTCGGTGACACAGCGGTTCACCGCGACCAGCACCAGCCAGCTGCTCAGCTTCCTGTCGGTCGGTTCGCCGACCGGACTGCCACCGGTTGCGCTGCTTGATGGTGTGAGCGTTTCGGCGGTCCCCGAGCCTTCGAGCTGGGCGATGCTGGTGCTGGGCTTCGGTCTGGTGGGCGCTGTGGCGCGGCGTCGTGGGCGTGAGAACCGTCAGGCCATGCTTGGTTGATGCTGGACTTCGCTACCGATGTAGCCCGGCTGGCCGTCTGGCTGGTGCTGCTGGTGGCGATTTTCGTGCCCCTCGAGCGGGTGGCAGCGGTGCATCCTGCACCGCTGCGCCGCGCCGGGTGGCTGACTGACCTCGGCTGGTATTTCATCAATTCGCTGCTGCCCGCCGCTATTATCGTGGTGCCGCTGGCAGCGCTTGCGCGGGGGCTGCAGGGCCTTGATCCGCTGGGACTGTATAGTGCTGTGCTCTCGCTGCCAGTGCTGGCGAAGCTGGCGCTGGCGCTCGCTGTCAATGATTTCGGTGCCTATTGGATGCATCGGTGGCAGCATAGCAATGCCCTGATGTGGCGCTTCCACGCCGTGCACCATTCAGCACCGCATATGGACTGGCTGGTCAATACGCGTGCGCACCCGGTCGATATGGTGCTGGTGCGGCTCGCCGGGCTGATTCCGGTGTATCTGCTCGGTCTGGCCTCGGCCAAGGTCGGGTTTGATCCGGTTGTGGCCTGGGTGACGATCATAGGCACCATCTGGAGCTTCTTCATTCACGCGAATGTGCGCTGGCGGCTGGGCTGGCTGGAGCGACTGGTCTCGACACCTGCCTTTCATCACTGGCACCACAGCCTCGGCCAGCCGCGCGACCGGAACTTTGCCGCCATTCTGCCGATCTATGACCGGATGTTCGGCACCCTGCACCTGCCCGATGCGTTGCCGGCGGGCTATGGCATCGACACACCGATGCCGGACGGAATAGCCGGGCAATTTGCAGCACCCTTCCGCCGCGAGGCGACGCCGCCGGCGCTAGTGGCGGAGGGCCAGTAGCAGGGTTTCAAGTGGTAACTCTCCGGCGGCTGGGGCCTTGGCTCCAGACCCCATTCGTTGCCTGGGGAAAATATTCGAGAGTTTTGGACTGCGCTAAGCGCTATTAATTGCCTGCCGCTCTTTAGGGTTGAGATTTTGGCTTGGCGTTGCCAACTGATTTAACGCCGCCCAAGTGTATTCAGCGGGCCAGAATCGATGTGCTCCAGAATACGCTTCAGTGTCGCGATGTTGTCTTTGTCTTCGGCGCTCTCGAGCGCTTCTTGCAGTACTGCGCGGATATCGTCGGCGCCGACCAGCTCCATCTCCCAATTCGGATACAGGCGATCGCGCTTTTCCACACTTTGGTCCAGCGGGACGATATCATAGTGGCGCGGGTCGTCATGGAGGATCTGGATCAGTTTCTTGACCTCTGCGGGCGGCCCCTCGATCCATTGGAAGAAGACACCGCTACCGAAAACCAGCACTCCGGTGATCTCGCGGTCGACATTGCGGCCTTGTGACCACTCGATGATGCGGCCGACCTCGACGTCGTCAACGCCTTCCGCGGCGCGACTGCAGTATACGAATGTTTCCAGAATAGGCGCGGCATGGTCCAAGTCAGCGTTGCCGGTAAAACCGAATTCGTCGTACATGGGCTAGCTCACTTTGTTTATGCTTGAAAGGCTTTGGCGCCGGTGATGGAGCGACTGCTTAGCGCATTTTTCCAATTTCGGTAAGAAAGCGTTGTAGTCGGATACCGGTCCTGGCTTTGCGCGAGCGGCAGCTTAGGCGCGAGTGGGCGCTTCGCTGACAACTGCCGGAGGATGAATGTGAGGCAGGTTACGCCATTCCATCACCCTCCACATCCGGTCGCCAACGTCCGGGTTTGCAAACGATACGATTGCCGAAATTAAAGGCGTCTGGGGCCAAGGCCCCAGCCACCGGGGGCCTGAAGCTACCACCGGAAGCCTGAAGCTACCACCGGGGGCCTGAAGCTACCACCGGAGGCCCTTAGTTACCGGCTGAAGCTGTGCCATTGGCTGGTGGTTAGACCCGGCGGGTGTTGTAGGGGCTGCCGTTCTTATGGGTATAGAGGCCATCGGCGTTGAAGAGCATGTCGATATCCGAATAGCCGCCGCCGTGTCTTGGACCGCTGCTGATGGCGACGAAGGTACAGTTTTCCGTGCTGCGATTGACGAGATGGTGGCCATTGCGGATGCCGGCGGGAAAGGCGGCGATGTCACCGGCGCACAGGACAGCTTCCTGATCGTCTTCGATCAGCACGGCTTCGCCGGTGAGCATGATGACCAGTTCGTCCTCGCGGTCGTGCCAGTGGCGTTGTGAGGACCAGGCTCCGGGGACGAGTGTGACGTGGCTGGCGCCGAGATGGCTGAGGCCCGATGGGGGGGCGAGGCGGCGGTAGTGGCGCCCGGCGACCGGGGCATCAAAAGGCGGCGGATAGCCGGTGGCGTTGGTTTGGGGGAGGGATTCAAGGGCGATTTTCGGCATGGTTTCGCTCCGGTGATGGGTCAGCTTTCGAGATCGAGAAAGGCGATGACGTCGTTGTCGGTGGCGATCCAGAGGTTTTGCTGGATGGCTTCGGGCTGCTCTGCGGCGAGGATGAGGGCGTCTTCGAGGGGGCCGTAGAAGAGGGTGTGGGCGAGGGGATCGGACGCATCGAGATGATAGAGGCGGACGGTGGCGGTGCTCGAAACGGTGCGCATGGCTATTCGATGGTGATCTGGGTGGTGGGGGTGATGTGCGCGAGCCAGCGGGCGAGGGTATCCCGCGGGACGGCGATGCAGCCTTCGGTGGGGCGGCGATCGGGCTGGGTGCAATGGAGGAAGATGGCGCTGCCGGCGCCGGGCTTGGGGCCTGAAACAGGGGCTGTGTTGTGCGACAGGATGATGACGATGTCATAGGCGTGATCATCGCGCCACAGGCGTTCGGCGCTGAAGGCATGGGGATGGCGGACGGGTCGGTTGTAGGCGGGATCATGCGGATCGTCCGACCAGCCGTCTGACGGGCGGAGCCAGCGCCATGGCAGCATGGTGGCGGGGGTTGGCATGCGATCGGGGCGCAGAAGCGCTGTGACCAGACGGTAGCGGCCGAGCGGAGTCTTGCCGTCGCTCTCTCGCTTGTCGGCGGCGGGGCAGGCGCCGTTTTTCCCGAAAGCCGCGGCGATTGATTCCTGACCCAAGCTGAGGGTGGCGCCGCTGACATTTGCCAGTAGCGTCAAAGCTGATGACCCTGACGGTCGCGCTTGGTGGCCAGATAATCGGCGTTATGGGGATTGGCGGGCAGGCTATGCGGACGGCGGGTGGTGGTGAGGCCATGGGCTTGCAGGCCGGCGATCTTTGCGGGGTTGTTGGTGAGCAGCTCCACTGACTGGACGCCGAGCGCCTTGAGCATGGCGGCGGCGATGGCGAAATCGCGTTCGTCAGGCTCGAAGCCCAGCCTTGTGTTGGCATCGACCGTATCGAAGCCCTGATCCTGCAGGGCATAGGCGCGCAGCTTGTTGAGCAGGCCGATGCCGCGTCCCTCCTGCTGGAGATAGAGCAGGATGCCGCCATGCGGGTTTTTGGCGATGGTGCTGAGGGCGGCGTGAAGCTGCGGGCCGCAATCGCATTTGAGCGAGCCGAGGATGTCGCCGGTGAGGCAGGCGGAATGGAGCCGGGCGAGGACGGGCTGGCTTTGCCCCGAAGCCTTGATGACCGGATTACCGATGACGAGTGCGAGATGCTCCGGCCCGCCATCGGCGGCGCGAAAGGCTGTGACCTCGGTGTTGGGTGCAAGGGCCAGCGGCAGGCGGGCGCGCGACGAGATGTGGAGGCGAGCGGCGGCGGCGGGCAGCGCAAGGGCGGCTTCGGCGGCGGTGGTGAGGACGGCTTGGGCGGCGGCGAGCGGCACGGCATAGACGCTGGGCAGGAGGCCGGCGTGCTTGGCCAGTGTGATGGCGGCCCGGGCGCTGGCCAGATCGGCGCCGAGGGTGCGGGTGCGGAACGGGCCTTTCAGGGGGGTGGCGAGATCGAGTACCGGATCGGCGACGGCGCGGCTGCCGGCGAGATCGAGCCAGGGCGGGCGGGTGACCCAGACTGGCTCGGGATCGGCGGCGCCGGGATCATGGGCGGCGGCGATCTGATTGGCGAGATTGAGGACGGCGGCGCGGCGCGCGGTGATGATGAGGCCGGCGCGGGTGGTCGCTTCAAGGGTAGCCAGGCTGGCATCATCGGCAAGCTCTGCAGCGAGGACGGCGAGACTGCCACCCGAACCCCTGATGCCGATGATCTGGCCACGGCGCAGTGCGTCCGACGCGGCGACGGCGGCATAGGCTGGTTGAAGATCGTCGGGCGACGGGCTCACAGGTCCAGCGTCACGAGCTGGGGGATGTGATCGGAGGGCTTGCCCCAGTTGCGCGCGTCTTCGAGGACGTGGAACGCCTTTGCCGAGGCGGCGAGATCGGGCGATGCCCAGATGTGATCGAGGCGGCGGCCGCGATCAGATGCCTTCCAGTCGGCGGCGCGGTAGCTCCACCATGTATAGAGCCGCTCCGGCGCCGGGATGAAACGGCGGCCAAGATCGGTCCAGTTGTGGCTTTGCTGGAATGCGGCGAGGGTTTCGACTTCCAGCGGCGTGTGGCTGACGACATCGAGCAGCGCCTTGTGGTTCCAGACGTCGGATTCGAGCGGGGCGATGTTGAAATCCCCGACGATAACGCACGGCTCCCGCAGCGTTTCGGACCAGCGGGTCATGCGGGCGAGAAAATCCAGCTTCTGGCCGAATTTGGGATTGAGGCTGCGGTCGGGCACGTCGCCGCCGGCGGGGACATAGACATTCTCGATGAGCAGGCCGTTTGGCAGGCGGGCACCGATGTGCCGGGCTTCGCCATTGTCCTGCCAGTCGTTTCGGCGGGCTTCGCTGAGGGGGATTTTGGAGACGATGGCGACGCCGTGGTGCATGCGCTGGCCGTGAAGCAGGCGGTGATGATAACCCAGCCGCTCGAACATGGCGTGGGGGAAGGCATCGTCCATCACCTTGGTTTCCTGCAGGCACAGGATGTCGGGGGCGGCCTCTTGCAGCAACCGCTCGACAATATCGAGGCGGAAGCGGACCGAGTTGATATTCCAGCTGGCGATGGTGACGGGCATGAGACGGTCTTAGGAGGAGTGGCTTGTGGTGAAAAGAGGGGTGAAGATAAGTGGGGGGCTTGCGTTTGGCCGAGTGCGGCGCAAATGTCCGGACATGCGGACGATCTTGCTCGTTGGATTGCTGATGGCCCAAGCTCCGGTGCGGGCTCAGCAGGGGCTTGACCCTGCGGTGTGTGACGGCAAGCCGGTGATCATGCTGGTGGCGGGGGATATCAAGGACTGGGCGCGGATCAGAGCCTATGGGGCGGCGATCAGAGATTCTGGACTATATGACAAATTAGGCGGCTATTACATCAATATACCGCGCAGTATTGCGACATTTGAGGGGGCGCCGGCAGCGACGTCGAGCATGTTGATGGTGCGCTTTCCCTGCTTTGCCCATGCGCGGACCTTTTGGTATTCCAAGGAATATCAGGAGCGGCTGAAATTGCTGCGGCTCGATCCGAGTGCGGGCGAATTTACGGTGACGGTGTACCCTGAAAATGCGCCGCCGCCGGGTGTGGCGGCGAGGTGGCCGAAGCTGGGCGCGCTGAAGGCGGCGCCGCCGGAGATTGCGGCGAGTGTGCCGCAGGTGGATTGGAAACCGAAATGAAGCGTGCCGGATTGTTGTTGCTGGTATCGGCCGGGGCCGTTTTGGCCGCACCGGTTTTGGCGCAGACGGCGGAGCCTGAGGTGGACATGGCGAAGCGGGGTCGGATTTTGGCGTTGCAATGCCGGAGTTGCCATAATTTCAAGGCGGGCGAGCCGCACAAGATCGGGCCGAACCTGAATGGCATCATCGGTGCGGCCGCGGCAGGGCGAACGGGATTTGCCGGCTATTCAGATGCGCTGAAAGGCGCTGGCCTGGTCTGGGATGAAGCGACGCTGGGACGGTATCTGGCCGGGCCTTCAAAGCTGGTGCCGGGGACGAAGATGCTGTTTGCCGGGATTGCCAAACCGGAGGACAGGGCAGCGGTGATCGGCTGGCTAACCGAGAATACGAAATGATCTCTCGTCGCCTGATTCTGGCGGCGGGGATGGCGGGGATGGCGTCAATGCAACCCCAAAATGCGCGCGCCCAAAGTTTGCGTATGAGGCAGGACATCGACGTGATCGTGGTGGGCGCGGGGCTGTCCGGGCTGAATGCGGCGCTGCTGATGGAGGAACAGGGGCTGCGGGTGCAGGTGCTTGAGGCGAGCGACCGGGTGGGCGGGCGCGTGCTGAGCCTGGACGATGTGCCGGGGACGCCCGAGGCCGGGGCAAATGTGATCGGCCGGGGCTATGCACGGCTGGTGGACCGTGCGGAACGGCTGGGTGTGGCGCTGCGGCGGACCGATGCCAATGATCCGGCCAATGCCGGGCTTGTGATGGCGCTGGGCGGGCGGCTGATCGAGATGAAGGACTGGGCGGGGGATGCGGCGAACCCCTTTGATGGCGCGTTGAGAGCCTTGCCGCCATGGGTGGCGGGCGCTGCGGCGCTGCGGCCGCTCAACCCGCTCAAGGGACCGGAGGATTGGCGCGACCCGGCGCTGGCGGCGCGCGATGAGAGCGTGGGGGCGCTTCTGCGGGCGCGGGGATGGAGCGAGGCGGCGCTGGCGCTCGGATTTGGCATCAACCCTGGCTATGCGCATGATGCTGATGACCTTTCCGCGCTGATGAGTTGGCAGATTCAGAGCAATCTGTCGGTGATGATTGCGGCGGGGCCGGGAATTTTTGGTGCGGTGGGCGGGAATCAGACGATTCCCAAGGCGATGGCAGCGGCGCTGAAAACGCCGGTGCGGTTTGGCGCGGCGGTGGCGGCGGTGGCGGCGCTGAAAGACGGTGTTGAAGTGCGGCTTGGCGGGCGGCAGACGGGCGTGACGCTCAAAGCAAAAGCCTTGGTGATGGCGCTGCCGGCGGCCGCACTGCGGCGGGTGAAGATGACGCCTGCTTTGCCGCCAGCGCAGGCGCGGGCGATTGCGAGCCTGCCCTATAATGCGGTGAGCCAGGTGCATTTTGCTGTCGACCGGGCGTGGTGGGAGGCGGACGGGATTTTGGCTGGTGGGGGTTCCCCGGGCCTTTGGACCGACACACTGGCGGGTCGCGTGTTTCCGGTACGCGGCGGGCAGGATGCGACAGTGACATCGCTGCTGGCGTTTGTTTCGGGGCGGCAGGCCGAAGCGCTTGACCGGATGACCGAGGCGGCAGCGATGGCGCGGGTGCAGGCGGAGATCGAATCGCTGCGGCCGGCCGCCAAGGGTGCGATGCGGGCAGTGCGGCTGGTGCGATGGGGGCTGAACCCGCTTGCGGGCGGCGCCTATGCATGTTGGGCGCCGGGGGAGATTTCAAGGGATGCAGTGCTGATAGGGGCTGATGCCGGGCGGGTGGTTTTTGCCGGCGAGCACACTGCGGCGACGGCGCGCGGCATGGAAGGCGCTATGGAGAGCGGCGAGCGGGCGGCGCTGAGTGTGCTGGCGATGGTATAGTTAGCGGGCACGCGACTGATAAAATCGGCGCCAACAAAAATTGACCCCCGCACCGGGGGCGTGGTGCGGGGGTCGGGTCTGCGCTCGTCACGCATGGAATGGCGTCTTTATGGGCTGGATAACAGGGGGCGAACTCCAGCACCAACGCCACTCGTAATAGTGTTATACCAAGCCAACCTTGCCCCTGAATGAACAATTGTAAGAAAAAGCGATACTGCCGATAAAAACTTGTGGTTTAGCCTGCGCGTTGTGATTGGCGGCGCGGATCGCGGAAGCTCCAGTCCGCCTTGCGGAGATCGGCGTTGTAGAGAACATCGGTCAGGCGGATTTCGGAGGTGTTGCCCTGGGCATCGCGCGCGGTCCATCCGGCCAGTGCCAGTCCACCGGGCGCATCTGGCTGCCGCGTGAAACGAATCGCCAGCGTTCCGAACTCCGGGCGCTTGGGATCGCGCGCCTCGACGATCAGCCCGGCATCGCTGGTGCCGATGATGGTGGCTAGGCCGGTGAGATCCGGCTCGGCGGAGAGCAGGATGCCGAGCGGGGTGGATTTGACCGGCCATTGGCTGACCTGACGGACGGCATAATCGACGAAGGTGAGGTTGCGGCCATCGCCGACGAGCAGGATCTTGGCCTTGTCATATTCGAAGCGGACCTTGCCGGGGCGGGCGAGCGCCATTTTGCCGGCGAGGGTGGCGCCACTGCTGGCGGTCTGGGTGAAACGCGCGGTCATGCTGGTGGTGGCCGCCAGCGAGCGCGAGACGTCTGCGAGCGAGATGGCGCCCAGTGCTGAAGTTTGTGCTGAAGTTTGTGCTGAAGTTCGTGCTGAAGTTTGAGCGGCGGCGGGCGCAGCGATAAGGGAAGCGATAAGGATGGCGGGGGCTAATGCGTGTTTCATGAACAGGTCTATGCCGTGCGGCAGGTTACGCGTCCATGAACCTGCAAATTGTACGCTCAAGATTGGGCGCGGTCAGGCTGCGACGGCGAGGAAGCCGAGTTGTGCGGCTTTGAAGATGGTTTGGCTGCGGTTGACGGCGCAGAGCTTCTCGCCGGCGTTCTGGATGTGGAAGCGGACTGTGGCATGGCTGCGCGATAGGATGAGCGAGATTTCACGGTCAGTCTTGCCGAAGCTGGCCCAGCGCAAACATTCGACCTCGCGCTTGGTGAGCTGGCAATCGGACGGCAGCAAATGGCGGCCATTGTTGGGGCGCCCATGGGTGGAGCGGGTGCGGCTGGCCTTGGCATAGCCGGCGACGAAACGCTGGGCGAGCAGCGCCAGTACATCGCCATGGGCGGCATATTCGGCGGAAAGATCGTCCCGCGCCGGATCACGGCTGTTGAAGGTGACGATGCCGATCTGGCCGAACGGGAGATGGGCCGGAGCGACGATGGCGGCGCGGGTGAGGGCGCGCTTTTCGAAATCGTGGAGCGAAATCTGATCGAGATAGCGGTTGGGCTGGCGCGTGTAGAAGCCCAGCGCATTGGCCCAGAAAGGATCGCTCTCATAACGGCAGGCACGGGGTAGCGGCGAGGACAGGGCAAGGCGCGAGTCATTCCACCAGCATTCGGTCTCGGGACACCAGCCGAATTTGCTCGCGGCCAGCACCTGACCGGCTTCATCCTCCATCGGCTGCTTGCTGGCGATATTATCCCAGGCGGCGACCCGGAGATCGGCGAGATCGGCGGCGATATCTCTAAGTGCTGCAGCGGCGCGGCTGATATCGACAACCTCAGTGATAGTGACCGCTCCCAGCTTCTCAGCAAGGTCAACCGAGATCGTAACGGCGCTGGCCATGATGTCCTCCCCGGTGTTGCCGCCGTGGAACCCCATCTAACGGGCACCTTTTTGCCGGACTTTGTAAAAGAATAGGGCTGGGCATGGGGCGGGGTCAATGCGCCTTGGTAGTGCGATCCGGTGCATCTATGCCGCAGGTCGGGGTTGACGCAGGGTGAGGGCGGGCTTTGTCGAGTTCGAAAAAACAGTGCTGATTTCGGGCTTTGCTTTGCATCCGTGACCAGTTTTGCTAGCGTATTTATGGGGTGATAGTGGAACGACCAATTCGGGGATAATGATGATCGGTCGGGGGGACAAGCATATTGGGGGCAGGCCGGCTCAGGGCGGGTCGGCTCAGGGCGGGTCGGCTCAGGGCGGGTCGTTCGTCCGGCGGTTGCGGACTATGGCTGGTTTTGCGCTCGTGGCGGCTTTGGTTTGGCTGGTGAATGGACTGGGCGCTGGTTTGACGCGGGCGCCGCTGGCCGCGGCACCTTCGACAGTGCGGCATGATCTGGCGGTGCATCAGGGTGTTGCGAGTTGTGGCTCGACGACGTGCCACGGCCGGCAGGAGGCGACGGGGCCGCGCGTGCGGCAGAACGAGATGCTGACCTGGCAGGACCCGGCCAGCCTGACTGGCAGCCATTCGCGGGCTTGGGCCGTGCTGGCAGGCGCGCGCAGTCAGTCGATTGCGCGCAAGCTTGGGATTGGTGATCCGCAGCAAGCGTCTGAATGCATTGCATGCCATGGTGATCCGGCGGCGAGCCGGGGGCCGCGCTCTTTGCAAGACGATGGCGTGGGCTGCGAGGCCTGCCATGGCGGTGCTGGCGATGAGCGTGCCGGCTGGCTGGCCAGCCATGCGGCGGTGGGGGCGAGCCATGCCGACAATGTGGCGCGCGGGCTTTGGGCGGTGAATGAGCCGGGAGTGCGGGCCGGGATCTGCCTCGACTGCCATTTCGGCTCGGGCAAGCCCGGGCAGTTTGTGACGCACAGGATCATGGCGGCAGGGCATCCGCGCATCGCCTTTGAGCTAGATCTGTTCACCAGTCTGCAGGCGCATCACGACGAGGATGGCGACTATGCAGCGCGCAAGGGCATTGTGCCGGGGGTGAAGCTCTGGGCGGTTGGACAGGCGCAGGCGGTGAGCCGGGCGCTTTCGCTCTACCCGGCGCGGGCTGGCGGGGCCTTTCCCGAATTTTACTTCTTTGACTGCCGGTCGTGCCACCGGACGTTTTCGGACGATCTGACGGTGGATGTGGTGGGGCGGAGCAACCCCGGCCGGCCCTTGGCACCGGGTGCTGTGGTGTGGAACGACGAGAGCATGATCATGCTGGCGGCGGCGGCGCGGGTGGCGGCACCGCGAATGGCGGATGAGCTGGTGGCGCGCTCGCGGGCGTTTCATGCGGCGGTGGGCGGTGACCGGGCGGGCGCGCTGAAGGCGGCGTCGGCGCTGGCGGGCACCGCGAACCGGCTGGCGGGAACGTTTGAGGCGATGCGGTTTGACCGGGCGCAGACATTCGAGATGCTCGATGCCGTGCTGATCGGGCAAGCGGGGGCGCTGACCGACTATCAGGGCGGGGCGCAAGCTGTGATGGCGGCTGACACGCTGATAGCCTCGCTGGTCAAGGACCGGGCGATTACGCCGGCACAGGCGGCGGCGATGCGGCCTGGGCTGGACCGGGCCTATGCTGCGGCGCGCGACGCCAATCGCTGGGCGCCCGGCGAGCTGCGGACAGCCCTTGCCGGTGTGGCCGGGCAGGTGCGGGCGTTGCGGTGAGGCGGCTAGGGGTTTCGTTGCTGGCGCTGATGATCGCGGGTTGCGGCGGTGGCACCGGCGATACCGGGTCCGGTGCGCCAAGTCCGGTGACCGGTGGCGGGGTGGGTGGAGCGACGCCGTCCCCCTCTCCTGCGCCGCCGCCAAGTGTTTATGAGCGGCCGGCGCTGGAAGCGCTGACGACCACGGATGTTCAGCAGGTGATTGCGCGGGCGGCGGCGGAAGCGAATGCGCGCGGGCTGCCTGTGGTGGTGGCGGTGGTCGACCGGGTGGGCAATGTGCTGGCGGTCTATCGGATGGCGGGGGCGCGGGCGACGGCGACGACAAGAGCGGGATCGGTTGGCAGTCTTGATGTGCAGAATGTGACGGTGCCGGCCGAGCTGGCGGCGATCGCCAAGGCGATTACCGGCGCCTATCTTTCATCGGGCGGCAATGCGTTTTCATCGCGGACGGCGTCGATGATCGTGCAGGAGCATTTTCCGCCGAGTGCGAACACGCGGGGGCTGGAATCGGGGCCTTTGTTTGGCGTGCAGTTTTCACAGCTGCCATGCTCGGATTTCAACACGCGCTTCGGCGCCGGCGCACCGATGATCGGGCCAAAGCGTTCGCCGCTGGGACTGGCGGCTGATCCGGGCGGCTTTCCACTCTACAAGAACGGCGTGATGGTCGGCGGTGTCGGGGTGATGGGCGACGGTGACTATGGGTTCGATCCCGAGATCGTCGATATCGATATTGACGACGAGGAGCATATTGCCCTGGCGGCGACGACCGGCTTTACGCCCCCCGAAACGATATTGGCGAACCGGATTTCGGTGGACGGGACTTTGCTGCGCTATAGTGATGCGAAGCCCGAAGGCTTTCGGTCCAATCCGGCGGCGGCGCCGGCTTTTGCCGGGCTTTCGGGCAGCTTGGTGACGGTGACCGGCTTCAACGCCGGCGGCATTGTGCCGGGCGTGGCCTATGGCAGCGAGGCGAGCGGGCTGCGACCGGCGACGACGGCGGAATTCAATAGCCCCGATGCCTTTGTGGCGAGCGACGGGGCGGGCAACAACCGCTTTCCGATCCGGGCGGCGACCGATGCGGGGGAGGTGGCGCTGCCGCTGACAGTGACCGAAGTGCGCGCGGTTCTGGAAGAAGCGTTCCGGATCATGAGCCGGGCGCGCGGGCAGATCAGGCAGCCGCGAGACAGCCGGGCGCAGGTTTCGATGAGTGTGGTCGATACGCGGGGCGCTGTGCTGGGGCTGGTGCGTGGGCCGGATGCGCCGATCTTCGGGGCGGATGTGAGCGTGCAGAAGGCGCGGTCAACGGCGTTTTTCTCGGGCAGCCGGGTGCAGGCGGAACTGGGCGGCGTGGTGACCGCCGGGGGTGCTGCGGATGCCAATGTGCGCGACTTCGGACCGCGCATCACGCAGTTTTTCAGTGCGGCCAATGGCGGCTTTACAGGCCAGTTTGCGGTGACGAACCGGGCGATCGGCGTGGTGGCGCGGCCGTATTTTCCGGATGGCGAGGTGGCGCAGGCGCCGGGGCCGCTTTCAAGGCCGATTGCGCAGTTTTCCCCGTTTTCGAATGGGCTGCAATCGGCGTTGATTGTCCAGAATCTGGCCGCCCTTCTGGGGGGCACGGAATCGGCGCGGTGCACGTTCCTGCCGAACCATCCGGGGGGGTCGAACAGGCTGGCCAATGGCTTGCAGATTTTTCCGGGCGGGGTGCCGATCTATCGCGGGGCGACGCTGGTGGGGGCGATCGGCGTGTCGGGCGATGGCATTGATCAGGATGATATGACGGCGTTTCTGGGGCTTCATAACGCCGGGTTGCGGGTGGGCGGCATCGGGCTGCCGGCGCCGGCGATCCGGTCTGATCAGATCATGGTACCGGTGCCGGGCGGGAACTCTGTGCGGCTGCGCTTTGTGGGCTGCCCGTTTGCGCCTTTTGTCGATACGGCTGAACAAAATGTCTGTCAGGCGCTCTAGTCTGCTCCTTGGCGGCGCCCTGATGGGGCTGGCGGCACCGGCACAGGCGGGGCTGTTTTCGAAGTATTTCGATTGCTACGCGCCGCTGACGCCGCCCGAGGGGATGGCGGCGGAAGCGCCGGTTCGTGAAGGCGGGGAGGCGGCACCCCAGCTTGAGGGGCGGCGGCGACCGGGGCTTTTCAGCCGTGATCTGGAGGACAGGGTGCGGCAGGCGAACCCGGGGGCTGTGGCGCTGCCCGAGGACAGCAATTATCCGCGCGATCATCTGCCAGTGCCCGACCGCTGGCGGCTGGTGGAGACGCTGGGGCTGGTGAAGAGCGACTGGAAGGACCCCTATCATCAGAACACATTGAAGGGCGACCGGCCGCTGTGCGGGACGCATGACAAGTTTTTCCAGCTGACGATGATCTCCGACACGATTGCCGAGCCGCGAAGCTTTCCGACGCCGGTGGGGGTGCAGACGACCGAGCGGCCGGGCAACAATGACGTGTTCGGGCGGCAGCATTCGACGGTTTTTGCCCAGACGTTTATCGTTGGGGCGGCGCTGACCAAGGGCTCGACGGCGTTCAAGCCGCCTGACTTCGAGCTGCGGACGGCGATTGCGGTTCAGTTCAACCATGTCGATGTGAGCGAGCGCCGTGTGCTGCGGGTGGAGCCATCCCGGCGGTCGGTGCGCTCCGATGCGTTTGTGGGGGTGCAGGAGCTGTTTTATGACAAGCATCTGCGCAACGTATCGGACCGTTTTGATTTTGATTCGGTGCGGATCGGCATTCAGCCGTTCAGCTCGGATTTCCGGGGTTTTCTGTTTCAGGATAACCAGCTTGGCGTGCGGCTGTTCGGGACGCGCGACAACAACCGGCTGCAATATAATCTGGCGGCATTCTGGCGGCTGGAGAAGGACACCAATTCGGGGCTGAACGCGATTTTGCGAAGCCCGCGCGATGATTTTGTGCTGACGGCCAATGTTTACCGGCAGGATCTGCCGCTGCCGGGCCTGACGAGCCAGCTGGCGGTAACGTGGAACATCAACCGCGAACGCGACGATGTGCAGGTTGATACCAACGGCTTTCCGGTGCGGCCGGCACTTGTGGGCGAGCTGCGTGGGCGGAATTATGATGCTGTGTATCTGAGTTATAATGCCGATGGGCGTGTGGGCCGGGTCAATCTGACGGCCAGCGCATCTTATCTGCTTGGCACCAACCGCAACAACATCTTCACCGGCCGGGCATCAAAGATCAGGGCGTTTTTTGTGGCGGCCGAGCCGAGCATCGATTTCAACTGGGTACGCGTCCGGCTGAGCGGGCTTTATGCCAGCGGCGACGGCGATCCGTTTGACGATACCGACGGTGGCTATGATACGATCTTCGAGAATCCGCAGTTTGCGGGCAGCGATACGAGCTATTGGATCCGCCAGACGATTCCCTTTGCCGGCGGCGGGCGGGCGATTGCGGTCAATGGGCGGAACGGGATTTTGAACTCATTGCGATCATCGAAGGAGCAGGGGCAGAGCAATTTCACCAATCCGGGGACGGTGCTGCTCGGCATGGGGGCGGATTTTGATGTGCTGCCCGAACTGCGTGTGACAGGGAATGCGAATTACCTGTGGTTTGCCAATACGGCGACCCTGCAGGCGCTGCGGGTCGAGGGTTCGATTCCGCGAGAGATCGGGGCAGATCTGAGCGTGGCGACGATCTATCGACCGAAGATGAACCAGAATCTGGTGTTCAGGCTTTCGGGCGCGGCGTTGCAGCCGGGTAAGGGCTTCAAGGACCTGTTTGCCAATTCACCACGCAACAGCCGCTATTATTCCGTGCTTTTCAATGCTGTCCTGGCGTATTGAGATGCGGATGCGGGGGCTTTTTACCGGGATGATGCTGGCGCTGGCGGCGGCGCTGGGGATGGCAACGGGCTCGGGCATCGCGTCGGAAGGCGAGCTGCCAGTCACGCGGGATTATACGCGGGTGCGGGCGCCCGCAGCGCCCAAGGTGCAGAGCTGGGCCGAGGCCGACGCCAAGAGCGCTGGCTGTATTTCGTGTCACACGGCGAGCGACCAGAAGACGATGCACGCCGCTGCGTCGGTGGTCCTAGGGTGCACCGATTGCCATGGCGGCGATGTGAGCGTGATGGCGCCGGCGGCGATGGCGCGCAAGGACGCGGCTTATGACAAGCTGGTGGCCGATGCGCATGTGCTGCCGCGCTATCCTGAGAGCTGGCACTGGCCATCGAGCGCCAACCCCAAGCGCAGCTACACACTGCTCAACAAGGAGGCGCCGGAGTTCGTCAAGTTCGTCAATCCATCCGACTACCGCGTGGCCCGCGAGGCTTGCGGGGCGTGCCATCTCGGCACGATCGAAGCGGCGGAGCGCAGCCTGATGGCGACCGGCGCCATGCTGTTTGGCGGCGCGGCGTATAACAACGGCATCGCGCCTTACAAGAATTACGTGTTTGGCGAATCCTATTCTCGGGAGGGCTCACCCAAGACCCTTGAGGCTCTTCATGGCGAGGGGGATGCCGCGGGCGGGCATGGCGCAGTGAAGGGTGGACATGGTGTGCCGTCCGAAGGGGCGGCGTTCTTCTCGCCACTGGTGGGATCCAAGTCCGGGCTGACGGATGCCGAGCGGGCGCGCGGGGCGCTGCCGTTCATGGTGCCGCTGCCGGCATGGCAGGTGCTGCCGCCGGCGGATATCTTCCGGGTGTTCGAGCGCGGCGGGCGGAACATCAATCCGATTTTTCCCGAGATCGGCCTGCCGAATTCATTGGGGGCGATCCAGCGGCTGGAGGAGCCGGGGCGGCCCGACATCAGGCAATCGAATCGCGGGGCGGGGACGGGGCTGCGGATCGCGGTGCCGGTGATCAATATTCACAAGACGCGACTCAATGATCCCTTCACCTGGTTCATGGGGACCAACGACCAGCCGGGCGACTATCGCACATCGGGCTGCGGGGCATGCCATTCGGTCTATGCCAATGACCGCGACCCGAAGCATTCGACGATCTATGCCAAATATGGCCGCGACGGGACGAGCATCACCGCCGATCCGACGATTGCGAAGGACGAGCCGGGGCATCCGCTGCGCCATGAGTTCACGCGCGCCATCCCGAGTGCGCAGTGCATGAACTGCCACATGCACCAGCCCAATGTGTTCGTGAACAGCTTTTACGGCTTTACGATGTGGGATTATGAGTCCGACGCCGCTTCGATGTGGCCGGGGCCGGAGAACCGGCTGCCCAAGCCGCAAGGGATGAGCGACGCCGAGTATCAGCGGATCTACAAGTCGCAATATTATCCGACGGCGGCGGAAACCCGCGAGATCAATGAGCGCAACCCGGAGGCGGCGGCGGCGCGCGGGCTTTGGCGCGACATGGACTTTTTGCGAACGGTGGCGGACCGCAACGGGCTGAACAAGGACACGCAGTTTGCCGATTACCATGGGCATGGCTGGAACTTCCGCGCGGTCTACAAGCGCGACAAGGACGGCAATCTGCTCGATGCCAAGGGCGCTGTGGTGGCCAATGACGACCCGGAGAAGTTCAACCGGACCGGCGCCGATCTGTTTGCGGCGCCTGCGTCGACGCCAGGTGCAGGACAGAATGGCAAGGCCGTTCATATGCTCTCCATTCATGCCGAAGTGGGGATGCAATGCGTTGATTGTCACTTTGCACAGGACGGGCATGGCAATGGCTTTATCCATGGTGAAGTGGCCAATGCGGTGGAAATCGGCTGCAAGGATTGCCATGGCACGGCGGATGCCTACCCAAGCTTGAGGACAAGCAATCTGGCCGCGCGGCCCGAGGGCAAGGACCTCAGCCTCATTCGCAACCCCGACGGGCGGCGGCGGTTCGAATGGGTCAACGATGGCGGCCTGCGGCGGCTGGTGCAGCGCTCGGTGAGCGACCCCAAGCTGGAATGGACGCTGAGTCTGGTGAAGGATTCGGTTACCAAGGGCCACCCGGACTTCAACGAGAAATCAGCGCGGGCCAAACTGATCGGCAAGGTGGGCGATGGCTTTGGACCCGGCGTGGCCAAGGGCGACCGGGCGCATGACGACGACAATATGGCGTGCTTCACCTGCCATTTGAGCTGGACGACAAGCTGCGGCGGCTGCCACCTGCCGATCGAGGCGAACTGGAAGACCGAAAGCCACAAATATGAGGAGGGCGAAACGCGCAATTTTGCCACCTATAATCCGCAGGTGGCGCGCGATGACATGTTCCAGCTTGGCCGCCACCAGACCAGCAAAGGCGGGATTGTGGCGCCGATCCGCTCCAGCTCGGCGCTGATCTTGACCTCGACCAACATCAACCGCGAGCGGATTTATGTGCAGCAGCCGCCGATTGCGGCCTCGGGCTTTTCGAGCCAGGCGTTTGCGCCGCATTTTCCGCATACGGTGCGCAAGGAAGAGACCAAGACCTGCTCGGACTGCCATGTGAGCGAGAAGGACGACAATAACGCGGTCATGGCGCAACTCATGCTGCTCGGCACGAATTTCGTGAACTTTGTCGGGCTGAACGCCTGGGTGGGGCTGGATGGCGGCTTTGAGGCTGTGCGCGTGACCGAATTCGGCGAGCCGCAGGCGGTGATCGGATCATACCTCCAGCGCTTTGCCTATCCCGACTATTACAAGCTGCACGTGGAGAAGAACGGCCGCGAGCTGATCAATTGGACGCGCGGCAAGGTGTTCGACAAGAAATTCTCGGGCGAGACGGACGCGATCGAGGAATTTGCCAATGTGCATCAGGGCACGGCGGGGGCAGCACAGTGCATCCAGAACCGCGGCGAATATCTGTATGTGGCGGAAGGGCGGGGCGGATTTCGGGCGTATGACATCGCCAATATCGGCAACAAGGGTGTATCCGAGCGCATCGTGACCGCGCCATTCTCGCCGCTGGGGCAGGATACGCGGATCAGATCGAAGAACGCGACCTGCTTTGCGATTGCCACGACGCAGCCGATTGCCGTGGTGCGCAATGACAAGATGATGGCCGAACAGGCGCTTCGCGCAGAGGGCAAGGTGCCTGCGGACCCGCTGGGGGGCATGAACCAGGAACAGGCGTTCCACCCGGTTTATCGCTACGCTTTCATCACCGATGCGGTGGAGGGGCTGATCGTCACCGATATCGACACGCTGAACGACCGCGAGCCGCGCAACAACTTCTTCCGCCGCCTGAAGCTGGCCGATGGGGCGACGGCGTTCAACCCCGGCGGGGTGCTGACCGGCGCGCGGCACATCATCTTGGGCGGGCATTTTGCTTATATCACCACGCCGCGCGGGCTGGTGGTGGTGGATCTTGATAACCCGGCGAGCCCCAAGGTGACGGCAGAAGTGCCGCTCCCGGATGCGCGGGCATCGGCCATTCAGTTCCGCTATCTGTGGGTGACGACGGCGCGCGGGCTTGAACTGCTCGATGTGACCGATCTGGCGCGGCCGGTGCATCTGCCGCAGGCGACGGTGGCAATCGGTGACGCGCGGAAAGTCTATGTGGCGCGGACCTATGCCTATGTCGCGGCCAAGGGCCAAGGGCTGGTGATTGTCGATGTGAAGGCACCGCGGCGCGCTTCGATCTATATGCGCTACACCGCCGACGGCAAGCTGACCGACGCCGAAGACGTTGTGGTGGCTTCCACCAACGCCTCTTTGTTTGCCTATGTCGCCGATGGGAATGCGGGGATGAAGGTGCTTCAGCTGCAGTCCCCCGAAAGCCAGCCGAACTTCTATGGCTTCTCGGCCGCACCCAAGCCCGAATTGATCGCCTTCCGGCGGACGAAACAGGCCGCACTCGCCGTGGCCAAGGGACTGGACCGCGACCGGGCGGTGGATGAGAGCGGGCATCAGATGGCGGTGGTCGGGCGGCTGGGGGCGCGGCCGTTTACGCGCAAGGAAATGGAGGCGCTGTTCATCGGGCCGGACGGCAAGCGATTCACCGTATCGGATACGCCTAACATGGCGAACTGGTCGCCTCTACGGACTGCGGCGAACTAGGGTGGCCTCCGGCAGCCGGGGCCTTGGCCCCAGACCCCACTCAATCCCAAAGCAAAACTGCGATGTTTTTCACGCAAGTGAAGTTCGCAAACTTATAATGCAGCGCCCATGCGTTGCACGGTCAACGCATGCGTCGGTCAGAATGCGCCTCACACCGTGCGGCACTCGGGTGCTTAGATAACCATTGTTCAGATATAAGAGTATCGCACCAACGACACCGTCTTCCATATGTTACTTTCGGCTTGGATGGTGGGGGGGCCATGCCACGATGGTAGCTAAACGATTCAAAGTGCTTCTTTCCGCACTTTGAACATTTTAACTTATTCAACTTAAAATTTTCGTTATCCGCTCTGCCTTTATGGCCACACACCAAGCAGCGAACATCGATCAAATCCATGATAGTAGATGCCCTCATGTTACGCGATCACAAAGCATTATTGACCGCATTACTCTAGATCAATTTCGCATGGTCTCGCCAATACATAGGAAGGACATTTATTTGGGGCCTGAGGCCCCAGCCGCCGGAGGCATATCTCGGCCTATGGGCGACGTCGTGTCTGTTGACGCGTTACGCTCCGGAGATATCACGGGCGCATGACTGTGCTTATTCCTGTGCTGGGGGACCAGCTTTCGCTTGATCTGGCGAGTTTGCGGGCGGTGGACCGGGGTGAGGCAGTAGTGTTGATGATGGAGGTGGCTGATGAGGCGACTTCGGTTCGGCATCATCAACAGAAGATTGCCTTTTTGTTCAGCGCGATGCGGCATCATGCGGCGGCTTTGCGCGAGGCGGGCTGGCGCGTGGATTATGTGGCGATTGATGATGAGGGGAACAGCCAGAGCTTTACGGGTGAGGTGAAGCGGGCGCTGGCGCGGCATGGGGCGACGCGCATTGTGACCGTTGAGGCGGGCGAGTGGCGGGTGATTGATGCGCAGGCTGATTGGGGTGGGGATGTGTCTGTGGAGGTGCTGGCAGATGATCGGTTTTTGGTCAGCCGGGACTGGTTTGCGGAGTGGGTTGAGGGGCGCAAGCGGCTGCTGATGGAAGATTTTTATCGGCTGATGCGCAAGCGCACGGGGCTTTTGATGGACGGCGACCAGCCGGCTGGGGGGCAGTGGAACTTTGATGCCGACAATCGCAAGCCGCCCGCCAAGGGCATGGAGTATCCGGCGATGCCGCGCTTTGCAGCCGATGCGGTGACTGAGGATGTGCTGGCGCTGGTGGGGCAGCGGTTTGGCAATCATTTTGGTGATTTGCGGCCGTTTGGCTGGGCGGTGACGCGGGTGCAGGCGCTGGAATGTCTGGGTGATTTTGTGAAGGTGCGGCTGCCGCGTTTTGGTGATTTTCAGGATGCGATGGTGGCGGGCGAGGACGGGATGTTTCATTCCCAGCTTTCGGCGCTGATCAACTGCGGGCTTTTAGGGCCGCTGGAGGTTTGCCGGGCGGCGGAGGATGCCTGGAAGGCGGGCGAGGCGCCGCTCAATGCTGTGGAGGGTTTTGTTCGCCAGATCATTGGCTGGCGCGAATATGTGCGGGGGATCCACTGGATTGCCGGGCCGGATTATGGGCTGCGCAATCATCTGGGGGCGACGCGCGACCTGCCGGATTTTTACTGGACGGGCGAGACCGACATGCGCTGTATGGCCGAGGCGGTGCGCGCGACGAAGCAGAACGCCCATGCGCACCATATTCAGCGGCTGATGGTGCTGGCCAATTTTGCGCTGCTGGCGGGGATTGAGCCTGCGCAGGTGAGCGAGTGGTTTCTGATTGTCTATGCCGATGCTTATGAGTGGGTGGAGACGCCCAATGTGATCGGCATGGGGCTGTTTGCCGATGGTGGAATGATGGCGTCCAAGCCCTATGCGGCAGGCGGGGCGTATATCAACCGGATGAGCGATTATTGCCGGGGATGCGCCTATGATGTGAAAAAACGCACGGGTGAAGGGGCGTGCCCGTTCAATAGCCTGTACTGGGATTTTCTGGCGCGCAACCGCGATGCGCTAGGCCGGAACCACCGGCTGCTGCGGATGTATGACGGGTGGGATAGATTCGACGCAGCGGAGCAGGGACGGATACAGGCGCAGGCTGGGGCGTTTTTGGAGGGGCTGACGTAAGTGGCTTCCGGCGGGCCTTAAGAGCCTCCGCCGGAAGCCCTTCTTTCAGGTGAGTGGTGCTGTTAGGACAGCGCCATGGTGGCTGTGGCACGATTGACGTTGACGGATGTGCGGAGCCATGCGGCGTTGGTGCTTGTGGCGGGGCCGGGGCTGGTGGTGATTACGGGTGACAATGGGGCGGGCAAGACCAATATTCTGGAGGCGGTGAGTTTGTTGGCGCCGGGGCGGGGGCTGCGGGGGGCGTCGCTTGGCGAGGTGGCGCGGGTGGGTGGTGCCGGGGGCTTTGCGATTGCGGCGACGGTGATGGCGGTGGGGGGCGAGGTTGAATTGGGCACTGGCGCTCTGGCGGCAGCGCCGGAGCGGCGGGTGGTGCGCGTGAACGGTGCGGCGCGGCCGGCGTCGGCGCTTGGGGAGTGGCTGTCGGTGGTGTGGCTGACGCCGGCGATGGACCGGTTGTTTGCTGAGAGTGCGGGCGGGCGGCGGCGGTTTTTGGACCGGCTTGTGCTGGCGTTGCATCCCGGCCATGCGCGCGAGACGGTGCGCTATGAGGCGGCGATGCGGGCGCGGAGCCGGTTGTTGGCCGGGGAATTGGGGGGCGATCCGGGGTGGTTGTCGGCGCTGGAGGCGGCGATGGCCGAGCATGGGGCGGCGGTGCACCTGGCGAGGGCGGAGACGGTCTCGGCACTGGCGGGGGTGCTTGAGACGGCGCAGGACGATGGCTTTGCCCGGCCGCTAATGAGGCTGGACAACGGGATGCCGGACTTTCCTGCGGGCGAGCTTGTGGAGGGCTTGAAGGCGGCACTAAAGCGGGGCCGGGCGCAGGATGCTGCGGCAGGACGTGCGCTTGTGGGGCCGCACCGCGCCGATTTGAGGGTGATGCATGGTGGCAAAGGCGTGCCGGCGGGGCAAGCCTCGACGGGGGAGCAGAAGGCGCTGCTTATTGCTATTGTACTGGCGCATGCGGCGGTGGTCAGGGCGCGGATGGGTACGCCGCCGCTTATGTTGCTGGACGAGATTGCTGCACATCTGGATGGCGCCCGGCGGCAGCGGCTGTTCGAGCGGCTGGCCGAAACAGGCGCGCAAGTGTGGATGACGGGAACTGACCGGGCGCTTTTTGAAGCTGCGGGGGTGGCGACGCGGCTTCAGCTTGAGGGCGGGATTGTGCGGGCAGACTGAAACGTATGATTTGCGTCTTTCGGGATTTTTCGGTCATTGGGGATTTGGTCGGCCCTGGGTGTGGTGTGAATTGATGATTGTAAACAAACAATGAGTGCGATGACGGCTAGCTGGCGTACGGATGTTCCGGCGTCGATTGTGGTGGCGCTTGTGGCGCTGCCGCTGTGCCTGGGGGTTGCGGTGGCGAGCGGTGCGCCGCCGCTGGCCGGGTTGATTGCCGGGATTATCGGCGGCCTGGTGGTGGGAGCGCTCAGCCGGTCCGCGCTGTCGGTTTCCGGCCCGGCGGCGGGGCTGACGGCGATTGTGTTTTCAGCGATCGAGACGCTGCCGAGCTATGAGGCGTTTTTGCTCGCAGTGTGTCTGGCCGGGGTTTTGCAGCTGATTTTTTCGGTTTCCCGCGGCGGCTATCTTGCGGAATTCGTGCCCTCTTCAGTGGTCATTGGCATGCTTTCGGCGATCGGGCTGATCCTGATCTTGAAGCAGCTGCCTTACGCTGTCGGGTATCTGGGCGATTATGAGGGTAGCAACGAATTTTTTCAGCGCGACGGGCGCAATACGTTCAGCGAGCTGGTGGCGATGGTGCGGACCGATATTGCCTGGGGGGCGCTGCTGATCGCGGCGACGAGCCTGATGTTTCTGTTTTGGTGGGAAAAGGCGCGGCCCGCAACGGGCGCGCTGAAGCTGTTGCCCGGGCCGCTGGTGGTGGTGCTTATGGCCGTATTTGCCAATTTTTTGTTCATTCAGGCGGTCCCGTCGCTGATGGTGCCGGCCGACCATCTGGTTCAGGTGCCGGTGGCGAGTGGGCTGGGCGAACTGGCCGGGCTGCTGCGCTTTCCCGCTATATCGCAAATCGGCAATACTGCGGTTTGGACTGTGGCGCTGACGCTGGCGATTGTGGCGAGCCTTGAATCGCTGCTGAGCGTGAAGGCTGTAGACGAAATTGATCGCAAGCGCCGGGTGACCGACAAGAATCGGGAGCTTCTGGCGCAAGGGGTGGGCAATATCGTCTCCGGCTTTGTGGGAGGGCTGCCGGTGACGAGCGTGATCGTGCGATCATCGGCCAACGTCGAAGCGGGGGCGGACTCGCGGCTTTCAACGATGCTGCATGGTGGCTGGTTGCTGCTGGCAGTGGTGCTGGTGCCGACGATCATTAATTTAATTCCGCTTTCAGCCCTGGCGGCAATTCTGATCCAGACGGGCTATAAGCTGGCCAAGCCGAGCCTGTTCGTAGCGCGGTGGAAGCAGGGTTTTACGCAGTTCATTCCCTTTGTCGTCACTGTGGCGGCGATTTTGTTCACTGACCTTTTGATCGGTATCGGTATCGGGCTCGTGGTTGGCTTTGTATTTGTAATTGCACGTAATTTTCGCACCGCGGTCAGTTATGTGGAGAGCGGCGGGATGGTGATGGTACGGGCGCGGCGCGATCTTTATTTCATACACAAGCCGCAGCTTCAGGCGGCACTTGGCCAGGTGCCCGCAGGCAGCCGGCTGATTATCGACCTTTCGAGCACCAGTTTTGTTGATCTCGATAATATCGACATCATCAACGGCTTCATCAAAGGGGCACCGTATCGCGACATCAATGTGCGGGTGAAAGGCGATCCGGCCGGGCGATCTGCGCCGTTGATCGATGCACCGTTGATCGGGATCACGGGCGAAACGATTCCACAGGCCACAATGGCTATGGCCCTGAAAGGTTAGCCGACATGCCGGTCTATAAGCAGTTGCTGCTCGCCAATATGGCATGGCAGGTGGAAAAGCAGCAGGATGACCCCGATTATTTTGCGCGTCATGCCGGGCCGGAAAGTCCGGTCGTGCTATGGGTTGGCTCATCGGACAGCCGCGTGGTGCCCGAGCGGATCACCCGTGCGCCGCCCGGCAGCCTGCTCATTCACCGCAACCTCGGCAATCTGGTATCGGACAGCGACCTCAGCCTGATGGCGATAGTGGAGCATGCGCTGGCCGATCTGAATGTGTGCCATATTATCGTGTGTGGCAATTATGACTGCCTGACCCTGGCACGGGCCCTGCGGGGGGACGCACGCGACCTGATCGACCAATGGCTGGCGCCGGCGCGCGAGGTTTACGACAATAATCTTGAAGAAATTGATGCCATGTCGGACCAGGACAGCCGGCTCTCGCGCTTTGTCGAGTGCAATGTGCGCGACCAGCTGGTGCGGCTGGCAGGTTCGGCGCCTGTGCAAGCAGCCTTTGCGCGCGGGCAGGATGTGATGCTGCATGGCTGGGTGTATGATCTGCGCGATGGACTGATCAAACCGCTGATGACGCTGGATAGAACGTCCGACCTTTCGGCGGTACCGCGTCCGGCGCGGGTGCTGGCTTAGGCTGAGGGCCTCCTGGCGGCAGTTTCGATGTCTCCGGAAGGTCTGAGTTGCCGCCGAAGGCTCTTTGTGACCCGATGGTCACTTCCTTCTGTAACAATGCTGGCGGGCGTTCTATAGGGGTGGAATGAGCGACGACAGCAGCAATCCAGACAATGAATATGGCGCGGATTCGATCCAGGTCCTGAGGGGGCTGGAGGCGGTTCGCAAGCGGCCGGGTATGTATATCGGGGACACCGATGACGGGTCCGGGCTTCATCATATGGTCTTTGAGGTGAGTGATAATGCGATTGATGAATCGCTCGCAGGGTATTGCGACCGGATTGATATTACCTTGAATCCCGATGGGTCGGTGAGTGTGACCGACAATGGCCGGGGGATTCCGACGGGAATTCATTCCGAGGAGGGGGTTTCGGCGGCTGAGGTGATTATGACCCAGCTGCATGCAGGCGGGAAGTTCAATAATTCGGACGACAATGCATATAAAGTTTCGGGCGGGCTGCACGGCGTTGGGGTGAGTGTGGTCAATGCGCTTTCGGAGTGGCTGGAGCTGACGATCTGGCGCGGCGGGGCAGAGCATTGGATGCGCTTCCGGCACGGCGAGGCCGAGGCGCCGCTGAAGCGGATGGGTGATGCGGACGGGCGGCGCGGCACGCGGGTGACGTTTCTGCCATCACCGGCGACGTTCAAGATCATCGAGTTTGATTTTTCGCGGCTGGAGCACCGGTTCAGGGAGTTGGCATTTTTGAACTCGGGTGTGCGGCTGTTTTTGAATGATGCGCGGCATGCCGAGGCCCAGACGGTCGAACTGTATTATGAGGGCGGGATCGGGGCGTTTGTGCAGTATCTCGACCGGTCGAAGACGCCGCTTTTTCCAGCCCCTGTGGCGATCACCGGGCGATCGGGGGATATTGGCATCGAAGTCGCGCTGCAGTGGAACGACAGCTATCATGAGCAGGTTCTGTGCTTCACGAACAATATTCCGCAGCGCGATGGCGGCACGCATCTGGCGGCGTTTCGGGCGGCACTGACCCGGACGCTGAACAATTATGCCGAAAGCTCGGGGCTTTTGAAAAAAGAGAAGGTCTCGCTGACGGGCGATGACATGCGCGAGGGGCTGACAGGGATTGTGTCAGTGAAGCTGCCGGACCCGAAATTTTCAAGCCAGACCAAGGACAAGCTGGTCTCATCCGAAGTACGTCAGCCGCTGGAGAGCTTGATTGCCGAGCGGCTTGAGATCTGGCTGCAGGAGAACCCGCCGAGTGCGCGGGCGATTGTGAGCAAGATCATCGATGCGGCGGCAGCGCGCGAGGCGGCACGCAAGGCGCGTGACTTGACGCGGCGTAAGGGGGCGCTCGACATTGCTTCGCTGCCCGGTAAGCTGGCGGATTGCCAGGAGCGCGATCCGGTGAAATCGGAGCTGTTTCTGGTTGAGGGAGACAGCGCCGGCGGATCGGCCAAACAGGGGCGTAACCGGCAGTTTCAGGCGATTTTGCCGTTGCGCGGCAAGATTTTGAATGTTGAACGAGCGCGGTTTGACCGGATGCTTTCGAGCCGCGAAATCGGGACGATGATTCAGGCGCTGGGGACCGGGATCGGGCGCGACGAGTTCAAGCTGGAGAAGCTGCGCTACCACAAGATCGTCATCATGACCGATGCCGATGTCGACGGGGCACATATCCGCACATTGCTGCTGACGTTTTTCTACCGGCAGATGCCCGAGCTGATCCGGGGCGGGCATTTGTTCATTGCGCAGCCGCCGCTCTACAAAGTGGCGCGCGGACGGTCCGAGGTTTATCTCAAGGATAATGCAGCACTTGAGGATTATCTGGTCGATGGCGGCTTGTCAGGGCTGATGCTGGAGACGGCGGCGGGGCCACGCGGCGGCGAGGATCTGCGGGCGCTGGTTGATCATGCGCGGCGGTTCCGGGCGCTGATGGATTATGTGCCGCGGCGCTATCCGGCAATCGTGATCGAGGCGCTTGCCCTGAATGGCGGGCTGGCGCCGGGGATGAGTCCCGAGGCGGCGCGAGCGGCGGCGGCGGCGACCGCAGAATGGCTGACGCAGGGCGACGGCGAGGGCGGGACCTGGACGGCTCAGCCGGCGGCGGAGGGCGGCTATCATATGCGGCGTGACTGGCGCGGCGTGGCCGACCATCATGTGATCGATGCCGGCTTTATCCATTCGCCCGAGGCGCCGCGGCTGCATGCTTTGGCGGCACAGGAAGCCGGGACTTACAGCGGCTTTGCCAAGCTGGGCGGGGCGCGGATTTCGCGGCCGTCGGACCTGCTACAGTCGGTGCTCGATGCAGGGCGCAAGGGGCTGTCGGTGCAGCGCTACAAGGGGCTTGGTGAGATGAATGCCGAGCAGCTTTGGGAAACGACGCTTGATCCGGCAGCGCGCACGCTGCTTCGGGTGACGGCCGATGAGGCGGACTTGGCCGACGATATATTCTCCAAGTTGATGGGTGATGTCGTTGAGCCACGCCGCGCATTCATTCAGGATAATGCGCTGAACGTGGCCAACCTCGACGTTTGACCTTTGTCGGGGTATGAGGGCGGGCTCCAGTACACCGAGATTTGGACAGGGCTGCCCGGCTTCTCCCGAAGCAATGTTTCAGCCGACTCCGCCGAGGGTGGCAGCGAGGCGCTGCGGGGCAGCCGCTTTGAGGGCGGCCTGCTGGCACCGGGCTTCGGCGGCACGTTCGGCGACGCTACCGCCGCCCATAGCGCAGACACGACGGGCGGCGTCGCTGAGGCGCGCATCGAGCAGCTTGCGGTGATCAGCTTTGGCGAGATTGAGATCGTTGAACACGACCTTTGCGGTGCGAGGGGCATCGCTGGCATCGACATTCGCACTCTGGGCGTTGGCGGGTCCGGCGGCGGCGCCGAGGCACAGGCTGGCGCCAATGATGGTCCCGAGGATACCCAGAGCGGTTTTGCTGGCGGTGTTTTGAGCGAAGGCGAACATTGTTAATCTCCCGTTGCGATGGAGGCTGGACAATCCTGCACCATCGATGACAGCAGCACTGCAGAGAGCGTGCCAAGTTTTTTGTTCGTAGAGAAATCCTTTATTATTCAATAGGTTGCTCGATTACTGATATATATAAATAATACGGTATGTGTAAAAATATGCAGAAAATTGGGAAAAAATACCGAAAATATGCATGAAAAATTGCTGCAGTTAACTTGCTCTCATCCCCACCTTGTGCGTAGGATTGAGCATGATGACCCAGCGGTCCCGCTATGCGTTGCGCGCGCTTATTTTCATCGCCCGCGACGGAGGGGCGGCGCCGGTGCCGATTTCGGTAATTGCAGCGGACCAGAAGTTGCCGCGCAAATTCCTTGAGATTATTTTGCTGGAACTAAAGCATGGCGGCCTGGTAAACAGCTATCGCGGCAAGATGGGTGGCTATCGGCTGGCGCGGACGGCTGAATCGATCAGCTTTGGCGAGATCATCCGGCTGATCGAAGGGCCGATTGCTTTGGTGCCGTGTGTATCAGTGAGCGCTTATCAGCGGTGTGCCGATTGTTTTGAGGAATCGATTTGCGTGATCCGCAAAGTGATGCTGACGGTGCGCGACCAGACGGCGGCGATCCTCGACACCACAACGCTGGCTCATCTGTCGCAGGAGCAGGTTGCGAGCTGAGCCTGATCATCCGGTTTTTGGGGTTTCCCGGCGGATCTTGATCGTCCGGCCATCGGTTGATTTCAAAAGTGCTGCACCTGTCACGTCAAAGCTGACGGTGGTAACCGATTCCATGGTTTTCAGAAATTTCTGCTCGATATCCATCAGCGCTGGCGGACAGGCCATCATCGTGCCGGCGAGTGGGCCGAAACTTACCCTGGCGCCGTTTTGAGTCCAGCGGCCGAAGAAGCGATTGCAGCCGGAACTGCCCTGGACGCGGCTTGTATCACCATCTCCGGGTTCGAAGGTCAGATCGAGGCGGGCATTATCGGGGACGCCGCCGCCATTCAGATCCTCGATCAGCCATGGACCACCTTCGAGGCTGCCGCCCAGCGGCGGCAGTTCACCCTTCATGACACGCATGGTTTCGTTGGTATTGCAGGCGGCTAGCGAGAGCGCGGCGCCAACCGTGAGCAGCGAGCATGGCCATGATCTTTGGCTCATGCGCCGCGTCTGCGAAGCTCATCGCGGATTTCGGTGAGCAGCATTTCCTCAGTACTAGGGCCGGGAGCGGGTGCGGCCTCTTCAGGCTTCATCATCTTTGCAGCGGCGCGCACCATCAGGAAGATGACAAAGGCAATGATGACGAAATTGATGACCTTGGTGATGAACGCGCCATAGCCAAGCAACGGCACGCCGGCGGCTTTAAGCGCTTCATAATCGGTGGGCGAACCCTTGTAATCGACCGGGATGGGGCCGAGGGCGACGAACAGGCTTGAAAAATCGACGCCACCGGTGACGAGGCCGATCACCGGCATGACCAGCTCTTCGGTGAACGAGGTAACGATCGTGCCGAAGGCGGCGCCGATAATCACCGCGACCGCAAGATCAAGGACGTTACCTCTGGCGATGAAGGCTTTGAACTCCTGAAGCATGATGCCCCCTGTTGAAAATGGTTGTGGCACACTATCTTGTGTTCGACCGGTTATGGTCAACCGATGATTGATGAAGGGGAGGCTCCATGGCTGCCGTATTTCACCGCATGGCTCAGATTGGGCTGGTTACTGCCATGGCAGTAACGCTTTCAGGCTGCGGAATTAACAGTATCCCGACCGCCGAGGAAGGCGTGAAAGCGAAATGGGGCGATGTGGAGAACCAGTATCAGCGCCGCGCTGATCTTATTCCCAATCTGGTCAACACGGTGAAAGGTTTTGCGACGCAGGAACGCGAGGTTCTGGAGGCGGTGACCAAGGCGCGGGCGAGTGCCAGTCAGGTGACGGTTGACCCGACCAAGCTTTCAGATCCGAACCAGATTGCTGCTTTTGAACAGGCGCAGGCGCAGGTTGGCTCATCGTTAAGCCGGCTGCTGGTGACGGTGGAGAAATACCCGGAGCTGAAATCCAACGAGAATTTTTTGCAGCTGCAATCGCAGCTTGAGGGCACCGAGAACCGGATTGCCGTGGCGCGGCGCGATTATAATCAGGCGGTGCAGACGTATAATACTGAAATTCGGACTTTCCCGGCGATCATTGCGGCCAAGGTGGTTTATGGGGCCGAGCCGATTGCGCCGTTCAAGGCGACGACGGCAGGGGCCGAGGCGGCGCCGACTGTTGCGTTCTGATGGGCTCTGGCCGGTCTGATCGGGGGACTGATAGGGCGCGCGAGAATGATAAGCGTGCTCGGAACTATGCTGCAGAATCACGGCTGAGCGGGATTTCGCTGATCCTGGTGGCGATTGCCAGCGTGGTGGCGCTGGTGTTCGGCATTGTAGGCGAGGCGCGCGCGCAGCCGGTGTTTCCCAAGCTGGAAGCGCGGGTGACCGATACGGCAGGATTGCTGACCTCTGAATCGAAGGCGGGGCTGGAGAGTGATCTGGCAGCACTTGAGGCAGCGACCGACCAGCAGCTTGTTGTGGCGACGGTTCCCGATCTCCAAGGATATGAGATCGAGGACTTTGGCTATCAGCTTGGCCGCGCCTGGGGCATCGGCCAGAAGGAAAGCAGCAATGGCGCGATCCTGCTTGTGGCGCCGAACGAGCGCAAGGTTCGGATCGAAGTAGGCTATGGCCTTGAGGGCGTGCTGACTGACGCGATGACCTCTCAGGTGATCCGCCAGCAGATCATCCCACGCTTCAAGGCCGGCGATATGGCTGGCGGCGTCGAGGCCGGCACCGCCGAACTGATCCGGCTGTTGCAGCTGCCGCCGGAGGAAGCCCAGGCGGCGGCGCTGGCCGCGAAATCGCGTGCCAGCGAGGCGGAAACGCCGAATGCCTTTTCGGTGATTGTCTGGATTCTCATCATCCTGTTGTGGATTTTCATTGCTGTGGCACGCGGCAACCGCGGGCGGCGGCGTGGCAGTTCGATTGTCTGGGGCCCCGGTCTTGGTGGCTGGAGCGGCGGTAGTGGCGGCGGCGGTGGATGGGGCAGCGGTGGTGGTGGCGGCTTTGGTGGCGGCGGTGGCTTTGGTGGCGGTGGCTTTGGTGGCGGTGGCGGCGGATTCGGCGGCGGTGGGTCGTCGGGGAGCTGGTGATGATGTTTTCAAGCGACGACCAGCAGCGCATTTCTGCTGCCATAAAAGCAGCGGAATCGTCGACGTCGGGCGAGATTGTCGTGATCGTCTCGACTCAGCCGCAGCGTTACCTGACGACCGCGCTGACATCGGCGGCGCTGCTGGCGCTGACGCTGCCGCTTACAGCTGTTGTGTTTGGCTGGTCCCCCGCTGATCTCCTGCCTGACTGGGATGTGCTGACACCGCGTGATCATGAACGGCGCAGCCTTGAGGCGCTGATTGTTTTGCAGGCGCTGGTGTTTGCAGCTGTGCTGGCGCTTGGCTGGTTCACGCCGCTGGGGCGGAGGCTGACGCCCGAAGGGCTGCGGCGCGACCGGGTGCATCGGACTGCACTTTCGCAATTCAGGGCGCGCGGGCTTGATGCAACGGCAGGGCGGACGGGTGTGCTGCTCTATGTCGATGAACCCGACCATATTGCCGAAGTTGTAGCCGATAGTGCTATTTTCGGAAAGGTGTCTGCTGACCATTGGGCAGACACTATCGAAGCGCTCACCTCAGGCATCAAGGCTGGCAAGGCAGCGGACGGGCTGGTTGCAGCCATCGGCCTTGCAGGCAGTGTGCTCGCAGCGAACTTCCCGCCGCTACCCGATGACGATAACGAATTGCCGGATCATCTGATCGAGATTTAAGACGGGGATTGTTCACGGTCGGCTGAAGCGCAGCCGTGGCCGTTCAGACTAATCCGGTAAGAGCCTGACCCACTGATGTTCGGGTCAGCGTCGAATGTAAACCTTACGGCGGCGATCATCATACCGGTATTCGCGCCCCCGTCGGTCATAATAATTGCGGTAACCGTCACGGTCTTCGTAGCGGTTTTTGTCTTCGGTTACTATGCCGAGAATGGCCCCTGCGGCGGCGCCGATGGCGGCCCCTGTGAGCAGATTGCCGCCGGTGACGGCGGCAACGCCTGCGCCACCTGCCGCGCCTATGGCAGCGCCCTGGACGGGGCGAGAGATGCGACGATCACCATATTGATCAGTTGTGCAACCGGCCAGTGCGAGGCTGGCCGAAGCGGCGAGAATGGAGAAACTGAGCGACCTCATGATACTTCCTTCGGACACGATATGAAAGTATAACGATTCCGCGGCTCAAGAGTTCCATCATATGTCGGCAGCGAGTGCCTCGGCATTGATGGCCTGTGTATCGGCGGTGATCGGCCATCGGCGGATGATCAGTCCGCCGATGGCCGCGAAGGTTACTGGTGGCATGATGAACAGGAAGGTGAGCGCCGTGATGGCGTCTTCGCTATTTTTGGGGCCGAGGGCGGGTTCGAAGCCGATCAGGCCGAGCAGCGGGTAGGTGAGGCCGACGGGGATGGCATAGCCAAGCTTCTGAACGGCGGTGAGCAGAGCGTAGAAGAGCCCCGTCTGCTCGTTACCGCTGCTCAGAGTTTCGGCATCGGAATAATCGGCGAGCATGGCGCGCAGCAGGAAGGCGGGGGCGACATAAGGGATACCGGCGAGCGCCATGCCGATAACGGCGATCAGCATATTGTCACTCGGGATGAATAGGGTGCCGGATTGGAAGACGATGTAGGCGCCGATTGCCCAGAGGATTGCGTGGTGTTTCGAGGTGCGGCGGGCGAAGGCCATCCAGACCGGGGCGGCGATGAGGCCCGAGAGAAAATAGGGGATGAGCAGCAGGCTGGCCTGGGCTGGCGTGTATCCGCGCGCGGCTTCGAAAAAGAACAGCAGCAGCGCGCCGGCGATGCCGGGCGCGAGATTGGCCAGCAGATCGACGATGAGGATGCGGCGGAGGAGCGGCAGGCGCATCGCGGCCAGCATTTCCCGCCAGCCATGGGCATGGCCATCCTTTGAGCGCGAAGCCCGTTCGGGCACGACAAGGACCGCGAGCAGCATGGTGGGAACGATTGCGGCGGCGATGATCCAGCCCATGGCGTGGATGCCGGTGGTGCGATCGGCATCGAACAGCGCTGCGGTTGCGGGGGGGACAGCGAGGATGATCAACATGCCGATCATGTTGAAGGCCATCCACCAGCCGAAGATGCGCGAGCGTTCGTGATAATCATCCGAGAGGACGGCGCCCCAGGCGGTGTGGGCGACGACGACCACCGAATAGCCGATGTACATCAGCATCAGCCCGGCGAGGGCTGCCAAGCCGGAGATGCCGGGGCGGGCGAAGAACACTGCCAGCACGCCGCAGACGAGGATCAGGGCACCGCCAACCAGCCAAGGGCGGAAGCGCCCGAAGCGGCCTTTGGAGCGGTCGATGAGCAAACCCAGAATCGGATCGAGCGGCACATCGATGATGCGGACGATGAAGAAGATGAGGCCGACGACGGCGATGTCCAGCCCCAGCGTGCCCGCATAATAGGGCGGAAGGTGAACCACGACAGGAAGGCCGATGGCGGCCACGGGCAGGCACGGCGCGCTGAATGCCAGCAACCGGCTGATTGGCAAACGCACCCTGGTCTCTCCCATGGGCCGACCTTCGGTCAGCCTTGATGAAATGGCAAGCCGGTCGAAAATGTGAGGCGACTCTGCTTCGGCCAGTAGGAAACGATAAAAATATACGTAAAAAACAACGCTTGGCGCGACCGGATGTCATGATTGTGCGGAGCGTAGTGCTTGAGTAAAGCCGCTTGGGTCGGATGATAGAGAGATTGGACAGGGATTGACGATACGCGGTGTTTTTATGGCCACGGTGGGCCTTTGCCTGATGGTGCCGCTGGCTGCACCGGTTGTGGCCCAGGCTGCGGTGGCCCAGGCTGCGGTAGCCCAGGCTGCGGTAGCCCAGGCTGCGGTGGCGCCGGCCGATGACGCCGCCAGGCTGCGCAAGCTCTTCGCCGATTCCGATGAGGCGAGTTTGAAGCGCAGCCCGCTCTCAGCGCTGGATCGCGGCGACGAGCGCTATGCCGACCAGATTGGCGACTTTTTCTCCGATGCAGCACTCGATGCCGAAAAGGCGGCCGCCGAGGCCGATTTGGCCGCGCTTGATGCTATCGAACGCGCAAATCTCTCCGCACAGGACCGGGTGAGCTATGACGTGTTTCGCTGGCAGACCGAAACCAACCTGAAGGGCTTAGCGCCGGCGCTCATCGCCGCATCGCAGGGCCGGCCGATCGACCATATGAACGGAATCCACACCTACATTCCCGGTATTTCGACCGGGGAGAGCGTTGCTGCCTACAAGACCGTGAAGAATTATGAGGATGGCCTCAAGCGGCTGGCCAGTTTTGCCTTTCAGCTCGATATCGGGACTGCCCGGTTCCGGCAGGGCATGGCGGCGGGGGTGGTGCAGCCCAAGATCGTGGTGAACAATGTCATTAGCCAGCTCGACACGCTGCTGGAGGGCGGCACGACGGCATCGGTGATGATGAAGCCTGTGGGTAATTTCCCTGCCAGCTTTTCCGATGCCGACAAGGCGCGGCTGACAACAGACTATGCCAAGGTGATCGGCGAGCAGGTGAACCCGGCGCTGGCCCGGCTGCGCGATTTCCTGAAGGCCGAGTATCTGCCGGCGGCGCGTGACAGCGTTGGCCTGTCTGCCATGCCCGGCGGGGCGGCGCTGTATGAACATCTGATCCGGAGCAATACTACCACCGACCTCACGGCCAATGAGATTCACGCGCTTGGCCTGAAGGAAGTGGCGCGTATCAGGCAGGGCATGAGCGCTGTGCAAACGCGCATGCGGGTGAAGGGTGATTTGGCCGATTTCTTTGCCTTCATCCGCACCGATCCGCGCTTCAAGCCGAAGAGCAAGGACGATCTGCGCCAGCGCTACGAAGCCGTGGGCAAGCGCGTGGACCAGACGGTGGCCAGCCTGTTCAGCACCTTGCCGGAGGCGCCGCTGGAAATCCGTCCGGTGCCGGAATTCCGCGAGAAGAACGATGCCGCCGGCTCCTACCAGCCGGGCACGCCAGATGGCACGAGGCCGGGCATCTTCTATTACAATACCTATGATCTGCCCTCGCGCACCACGCAGGGCATCGAGACGCTCTACCTTCATGAAGCGGTGCCGGGGCACCATTTCCAGATCAGCCTTGCGCAGGAAAATGACACGCTGCCTTCCTTCCAGCGGTTTGGCGGCAATACTGCCTTTGTCGAGGGATGGGCGCTCTATGCCGAGAGCCTCGGGCCCGAACTCGGCATGTTCAAGGACCCGATGCAGTTGCAGGGCCGCTACGATGACGAAATGCTGCGCGCCATGCGGCTTGTCGTGGACACCGGCCTGCATGCCAAGAACTGGGGCCGAGACGAGGCTATCGACTATATGATGGCCAACTCGGCGATGGGCCGCACCGATGCGACGATCGAAGTCGAGCGCTATATCGCCATGCCGGGGCAGGCGCTTGCCTACAAGATCGGCCAGCTGACGATCAGCCGCCTGCGCGCCGACGCGCAAGCGAAACTGGGCCGCAAGTTCGACATCCGCGCCTTCCATGAGCAGGTGCTGATGTCCGGTGCGCTGCCGATGGCGGTGCTGGAGAAAAAGATTTCCGATTGGGTGGCGGGGCAGAAGTAGAAGAGCTTCAGGCTCCAGCGGCCCGCCGCATCAGGCCAAAGTCCCGAAGGCTGCAAGCTGCCGCGCCAGCGTCTGTGCCGCCTTGGCATCGCCCTTGGCGAGCGCTGCGGCGACGCGGACGCCATGATCCCGCAGTGTGCGTTCAAAGGCATCGGCGGCGGGCATGGCTTCGATGCCCTTGAGTGCTGCTGCGGCCTTGGCCGCATTCTTGGGCGTCAGATCCAGCAGGCCGGTGGCGTAGAGGGTGCGGTATGCCGGGTTGCGCGGCGCCAGCTGGAAAACGCGGGCATAGCCGGCTTCGAATTCGCTGGCTTTGGCGCCGAGGACGGCGCTGGCCATGAAGCCGCCGAGCGACGCGACGCCGCCGCCATGCCAGCTGGCAATGGCGGACCAGGCGAGTGGATTCGATGGTTGCTTGTCGCGGATAGCGGTGAACCGATCCCGGCACTCCTTGGCGAGGCCGGGCGATTTGGCGAGCTTTGCCCGGTAGCCGATGGCGACCGCCTTTTGTAGCTGTGCATCAAGGTTTGATGGCGCCTTGGCGATGGCGGCATCGAAATCCTTTTCGGCGGCGGCGATCAGGGCATCGGCGCGGGTCCGGTCGCGCGTTTCATAGCCGGCGAGCCAGAGGCCGGCGCGGCCGGCGTAGATGAGGCTCTGGACAGTAGCTTCGGCGCGGCCTTCGCGAGTGGCCTCTGCCCAGCGGCCCTCCCGAAACGAATCCTCTGCATCGGCCAGTGCGGGGTGGGCGATGACCAGGGAGAGGGCGGCTAGACCGGCGCGAAAAGCATGTTTCATTATGGCAACCTATACGCGGGCGAGGGCTCCGGCGATGAGACCGCGTGTCTCATCGAGCCCGTAAAGGGCGATGAAGCTACCCATACGCGGGCCTTGTGAACTGCCGATGAGCGTTTCGTAAAGCGCCTTGAACCAGTCTCGCAGATTTTCGAAGCCGTGCGCCTTGCCGGCTTCATAGACTTCAGTCTGATAGGCTTCGGCTGGCTGACAGGCGCCGAGGACGGCGAGGCGATTGTCGAGATCGCGCAGGGCCTCGGCTTCCCGCTCGGTCGGCGCGCGGCGGGCGAGATGGGGGATGACGAAATCCCGCGCATAGGCGGCGGCGTGATGGACCAGTCTGTCGAGCAGGGGATGGGTGGCGGGCGAGGTGCCGGTGGCCTGGCGGGTTACATAGGCCCAGAGGCGGGCGGGATCGTCGGTGGCGGCGACCGAGGCGAGATTGAGCAGCAGGCTGAAGGTGACGGGCAGGTCAGCGGCAGGCGGCGTGCCGTCATGAATATGGTGAACGGGGTTGCCGAGTTGCTGCTCGATCGGCTGCTCGGGGTAGCGGGCGAGGAAATCGGCATATTCGTCGATGGCGCGGGGGATGACATCGACGTGCAGGCGCTTCGCCTTGCGGGGGTTCTGGAACATGTAGAGGGCGAGGCTTTCGGGCGGGCCATAGACCAGCCAGTCCTCGATGGTCAGGCCATTGCCCTTGGACTTGCTGATCTTCTGGCCCTCGGCATCGAGGAACAGCTCATAGTTGAAGCCGGCGGGCGGAAGGGCGCCGAGCACGCGGGCGATGCGGCCCGACAGCGTGACAGAATCGATGAGATCCTTGCCGGCCATTTCGTAATCGACGCCGAGTGCCACCCAACGCATCGCCCAATCGACTTTCCATTGCAGCTTGCAATGGCCGCCCGTGACCTGGACGGTGACGGTTTCCACTGTGCCCGGTCGGATGTAGCTGACGGTGCCGGCGGCGACATCGTGCGCGGTGAGCGGGACCTGCAGGACATGACCCGAGACGGGATCGATGGGCAGGAAGGGGGCGTAGGTGGCGCGACGCTCCGGCCCGAGGGTGGGCAGGATGACATTGATGACCTCGTCGTAGTTTTCGAGGATTTTCAGCAGCGTGGCATCGAATTGGCCTGATTTATAGCAATCGGTGGACGACAGGAATTCATATTCGAAGCCGAAACTATCGAGGAAGGCCCGCAGACGAGCGTTGTTGTGCGCGCCGAAGCTGCTGTGAGTGCCAAAGGGGTCGGGGACCTGGGTGAGTGGCTTGTGCAATGCTTCGCGCAATCTCTCCGGATTGGGCACGCCTTCGGGCACCTTGCGCAGGCCGTCCATGTCATCGGAGAAGGCGATGAGGCGGGTCTTGACGCCCGGCGCCAGGCTCTCGAAGGCACGGCGGACCATGGTGGTGCGGACGACCTCGCCGAAGGTGCCGATGTGTGGCAGGCCGGAAGGGCCATAGCCGGTTTCGAACAATACGCCATCGGCGGGGAAGCCGTCTGGATAACGGGCGATGAGCTTGCGGGCTTCCTCGAAGGGCCAAGCCTTGTTTTCGAGCGCGGCTGCACGGAGTGTTTCGTCTGTCATGGTTTCTCGTCTATCCCTGTGTGATGGCTTCTGGCGGTGAAGGTTCGGGCGCGCAAGCCCTGCGGAATGTGCCTGATGCGCTGATCGCGACGCATGCCGGCGTGTGGGTGGCGCGCGGTGGTGCTGCGGCGGCCGGAGTTTCACGCCGGGAGGCGATATCGCGGGCCGGGGATTCGCCGCATCTGATGATCAATGCGCCGGTGACGGCGAGCCGTCTGGGCTATCCCGAGCTGTCGGGGCTGGATCTGCTGGAGTTGTTTGCCTTTGTGCATCCGGCGAAATTTGCGGTGCCGACGCCGCGCGGGCTGGCTGAGGCGCTGAGCATCGACGGGCCTGATGGTGAGGCGGACACTGGCTTTCTGGTGCGCGCGGCGCGGGCGATGCTGGAGACTTTGGCCGATAAGGGCTGGGCGGCAAGGCGCGGCGCCCATAGCGTGTTTGTCGGGCTGGCTCGGCATCGTTGGGCCTGGGCACCGCTGGTGCGGCCTTTGCTGGCAGCGCCTGATGCCGGGGAGCGCAGCCTGTTTACCGCACTACCGCGCTGGGAGGAGGCAGCACCGCGCGAGGCACCGCGGCCTGTGCTGCTGGACCCGGCGCTGGTGCAGGCGCGGCTGGCGAGTATTGTTGGCGAGCGGGCCGAGCCGCGTCCGGGGCAGCAGGCCTATACAGCGGCTGTGACCGAGGCCTTTCAGCCGCGTGCAGCACCGGGGGTGCCGCGAGTGGTACTGGCGGAGGCCGGGACCGGCATCGGCAAGACGCTGGGCTATCTGGCGCCGGCGATAAGCTGGGCCGAACAGGCCGGGGGCACTGTGTGGCTGAGCACCTATACAAGGGCGCTGCAAAGGCAGCTCGATGCGGAAGCGGCGCGGGTGGTCCCGCAAGGTGGGGAAACGCGGCGGGTAGTCGTGCGCAAGGGGCGCGAGAATTATCTGTGCCTGCTCAATCTTGAGGACGCCGTGCAGGGGGGGTTTCAGAACCGGGCGGCGCATTTTGCGCAGCTGGTGGCGCGTTGGGCGGATTATAGCCGTGATGGCGATATGGTGGGCGGCGATCTGCCGGGGTGGTTGCCGCGCCTGTTCGGGCGGACGAGCTTTGCCGGGCTGACCGATCGGCGCGGCGAGTGCATTTATGCAGCGTGCCCGCATTATAGGATCTGTTTTATTGAGCGGGCGACGCGGGCATCGGCGCAGGCAGACCTGGTCATCGCCAATCATGCGCTGGTGATGATCAATGCCGTGCGAGGGCGAGCTGAGGGGCAGGCGCTGAGCCGGATGGTCTTTGACGAGGGTCATCATCTTTTCGATGCGGCGGACAATGGTTTTTCGGTGGCGCTGACCGGCCGGGAGGCCGTGGAACTGAAGAACTGGCTGCTGGGGCCGCCGACGGCGAAATCCGGGCGGCGGCGCGGGCTGGCGGCGCGGCTCGCCGATATTGCCAGCTATGATGATGCGGCGGCCGCCCTTGTGGAGCGCATTACGGAGGCCGCACGGGTCCTGCCGGGCGAGGGCTGGCTGGCCAGGACCGCGGGTGGAGAGCCGGACGGCGCCGTTGAGGCGCTGCTGGCGGCGGTGCGTACAGAGGTGCTGACGCATGCTGCGGCGCGCGATATCGATGCGGCCTATGGGCTGGAGACCGAGATTGCCGATCCGCTGCCGTTGCTGATCGAGGCGGCGGCTGAGGCGGCGGCGGCGTTGGCGAAGATCAGCGGGCCAATGGCGGCGCTGGCGGCGCATCTGGTGGCGGTGCTCGATGATCCGCCGGACTGGTTGGATGTTTCGGGTCGGGCGCGCGTGGAGGGTGCCTCAAACGGCCTGACGCTGCGCTTCGAGCTGCTGGCAGCCTGGGGTAGCCTGCTGGCGCGTCTTGGTGGCCCGGCGGACCCGGCCTTTGTCGACTGGCTGGCTGTGCCGCGCGTCGAGGGGCGGGATTGGGATATCGGGCTGCACCGGCACTGGCTGGACCCGATGCTGCCCTTTGCACGGGCTGTGCTGGCGCCGGCACAGGGCGTTCTCATCACGTCAGCTACCCTTCGCGGGAGGGGGCAGGCGGACGGGTGGGACGAAGCCGATGCACTGACTGGCGTGCGCCATCTGCAGGCGCCGGCGCGGCATTTTGCGGTGGATAGCCCGTTTGATTATGCGGGGCGCGCACGGGTGCTGATTGTGACCGATGTGCGCAAGGGCGATGTGTCTGGGCTGGCACAGGCGTTTCGGGCGCTGATCGAGGCAGCGGGCGGCGGCACGCTGGGATTGTTCACGGCGATTGCGCGGCTGCGCGCGGTGCATGCGCGGATTGCCGATCCCTTGGCGCGCGCCGGGCTGCCGCTCTATGCCCAGCATGTCGATCCGATCGATACGGGTACGCTTGTTGATATTTTCAGGGCGGAACCCCGGGCGTCCTTGATGGGGACCGATGCTTTGCGGGACGGCGTCGATGTGCCGGGCGAATCGCTGCGACTGGTGGTCATGGAGGGCGTGCCTTGGGCGCGGCCGACGGTGCTGCACAGCGCGCGTCGGGCGGCGGCGACGAGTGCACAAGGTTTCGATGACCGGGTTGTGATGGGGCGGCTGGCGCAGGCTTTCGGGCGGCTGATCCGGCGTGCCGATGACCGCGGGCATTTCGTACTGATCGGCGCTGCCGTGCCATCGCGGTTGCAGGCGGCGTTTCCGCCCGGCACGCCGGTGGACAGGGTGACTCTGGATGAGGCGGTACGGATCATCGCGGGCTTGCAGGCGGATGGCATCGCCTGCCATGATGATGCCGAGTTCAGCGACGGATTAGGCAATAAGGAGACCGGGTGAAGACGCTGACGCTGCTGCGCCACGCCAAATCGGGCTATGATGACCCGCTGCTGCGCGATTTCGACCGGCCGCTGAATGAGCGGGGCCGCAGGGCGGCGGTCAAGATCGGGCAATGGCTGCGCGCCGCACAGCGCAAGGGTGACATGCCGGAGTTTGACCATGTTGCCGCGTCACCCGCGGTGCGCTGCCGCCAGACCATCGAAGGCGTGGAGGAGGGCCTGGGATCACCGCTGGCACCGATTTATGAGAAGCGGATTTACCTGAGTTCATCGGCGACGCTGGTCGAGCTGGTGGCGGGGTTTGCCGAACATCATGATAATGCGCTGCTGGTCGGGCATAATCCCGGGCTGGAAGATCTGCTGATGGAGCTTGTGCCGCGCGGCTCGGGCGTGGCGCGCGATGAGGCGGAAACCAAATATCCGACGGCGACCATTGCGCGGCTGGACCTTGATATCCTGCGCTGGGCGCAGGTTGATGGCGGGCGGGCGCAGCTGACGATATTTGTGCGGCCGCGTGATCTTGATCCGAGTTTGGGCCCTGACGATTGAGGAGAATGATGATGCGTGCGGTGATGATGGTGGCAGCTTTGGCGGCAGGGTCCGGCTTGGCTGGAGTTGGCTTGGCGGGGGGGGCAACGGCACAAACGGCGACGGGCCGGGCGGCAGCCGGGGTTGAGGCGCCCAAGGAGCGTCTGCCGACCGATGTCAGGCGGCTGACAATTCTGGTGCGAAGCATGGAAAACAGCCTGAAACTCTACCGCGATGTGATCGGGCTGAAGATGAATTATGACGAGCGGCTGACGGTCTCCGGCGTGGGGCTGCCTGCGGGTATGCCGGGAAACAAGGTGCGGCTGGTGCTGCTCAACGGCAATGATCCGTTTGTCGGGTGGATCGGGCTAATGGAATATTTCGACCCGCCGCTGGAGGCTGACGCTGAGTACCCCAAGCGGCTCAAGGCTGGGGGGCATGTGCTGATTTTGAATACCGATGATGCGACGAAGCGCTGTGCCATGGCCAAGGCGGTTCCGGGGGTAACCTTCACCGCCGAGCCGCGCGAGCAGCGCTATCCGGGGCGCAACGGCGGGCCGGTGATCCGCGTGATCGGCTGCAATTTCTTCGATCCTGATGGAACGCTTGTGGAGCTTAATCAGATCGTCGAATAGCGTCGCTCTGGGCTTTGCGCCGCGCTTTTTCGGCGTTTCGCGCGGCTTTGGCGTCGGCTTCCGTCTGTTTGCGTATGGCGCGGCCCCGGTCTTCGTCGGCTTCCTTCTGCGTGGTCGTGGCGGAATCGACCCCGACATTGATGCCCGCACCAACAATCCGGACGGGTGCCGTGATGATCTTGGCTGCCGTGCTGATACAGCCGGCAAGCATCAGCAGGGGCAGGATCGCAAGACTGCGCATCACTGCACAGTCGCATGTTCGGGTTACGAAAGCGCCAGCAATTTCGGGATGCCGGCCTTGAAGGGGAAGAAGCCCTTGGTGGCGAGCGGCCAGGCGGTGTTGTCCCACGCCCGGCGGAGGCGGACGAGGGGAATGCCGGCGGCCTTGAGCATGGCGAGACGATCAGCCTCGGGGCCAACAGGCGCCTCCCCGGTGATGATTTGCTGGAGATTGTGACGGGCCATCCAGACCTGCATGGCGTGTACAGGGTTGGCCTCGTCGAGGCGGTCAGGCTCGCAGCGCGCAAAGGCTGCGGCGCGAGCGAGGCCATCGGTAAGGGCTGATTCGGCGTGCGCGCGCTTGAGGGCCGCCGGGTGACCGCCGATATGCGACGTGGTGGCGACTGCAGTGATGGGCGGGAGCGGCTGGGTCTCTAGGCTCAGATCGGCGGTGGTGATGAACAGGCCGGTGCGCAGGGCGGGGTTGAAGCGCTCGGCGGCGCTGATGGCCTGTATTGCGGGCGGCTCGCTGTGCGTGAGCGGTGAGGCTTCGCGCGCGAGCGGGCTTTTCAGAGTGAAACGGTCACCATGAGCGGCGCGTATACGGTCGGCGCTGGCGAGATAGGTTTTGCCGGGCGTCTGGATGCCGGCGACCCAGCGCCATGATAGCGTATTGGCGGCTGGGCAGGCATCGAGGAGATGATGGTAGAAGAAATCGGCGCCGAGTTGCCATGGCAGCTTGAGCGTGAAGAGCCAGATGCTAGCGAAGTTCATGCGGGCGTGATTGTGCATCCAGCCGGTTTCGACCAGCTCCTGCGCCCATGCATCAAAGGCATCGATGCCGGTTTCGCCGGCGATGGCCTGAGCGTAGCGGCGCTGGGGGGGGCGATCGAGCGGGATGCGCGCCTTGAGATCAGCCAGCTCGGCTTGATACTGTGTCCAGACGGCGGGACGCTGCTGGAGCCAGCCCACCCAATAGGTACGCCAGCAGACTTCCTGGATGAACTTTTCTGACGCGGCATAGCCCTGGGTGGCCAGCGCGCGGGTGCAAACCTCGGCCTCGGAGATGAGCTTGCGGCGGATGGCGGGCGAGAGCAGCGAAGTAGTCCGCTCGGTGCCGGGACCATTGTCATGATTGCGGCGCGAGGCATAGGCGCGGCCTGCGCGCGGCAGGAACGCCTCGAGCTGCTCAAGCGCTGCGGCGCGGGTGGTCGGAAACAAAGCGCGGCCTCGTCGGCTGAAGGCTTAGATTGTGAAGGATTCGCCGCAGCCGCACGAACCCTTGGCATTCGGATTTTCGAAGACGAAGGCAGCGGAGAAATCATCCTCGCGCCAGTCCATCACCGAGCCGATGAGATACATCAGGCTGCCGCCATCGATATACAATGTGCCGCCGGGGGTTTCGACCGGTTCGTCCCCGAGCTTTGCAGCGGTGACATATTGAAGATCATAAGCGAGGCCCGAACAGCCGCGCTTGGGCGTGGTCAGCCGGACGCCGATGGCCTCTGCCGGGGCCTTGGCGATGATTGCGGCGATGCGCGTGGCGGCAGCCTCGGTGACGGTGACCGGCGCGGCGCGCGGACGGCGCAGGACGGGCGCTTCCATTACAGCATGCCCATTTCAAGCTTGGCTTCGTCGCTCATCCGGCCAGGGTCCCACGGTGGATCCCAGACGAGATTGATATCGGCGGAAGCAACGCCCGGCACAGAGATTACGCGCATCTCCACCTCGCCTGGCATGGTCTCGGCGACCGGGCAGTGTGGGGTGGTCAGGGTCATCGTCACATTGGCGTGGCCGGCATCGACCTCGACATTATAGATGAGGCCGAGATCGTAGATGTTGACCGGAATTTCGGGGTCGTAGATCTGACGGAGGGCTGCGACGATCTCTTCGACAAGGGAGTCTCCGGCGGATTCGGCGGGCTCCGGAGCGGGCTTGTCGTTCAGGAAGCCATCAAGATAGTCCGGCGCGCGCTCCAGAACAGCGCGCAGCGGCGGCGCCTTGGGCACAGGCCGGGCCTCGGTCACTTCCTCGATATCGATCTTGCTGGTTTCGGTCATGCAGAGGCTCCGAAAATGCGGGTGACACGCTCGATGCCGGCAGCGAGGCGGGCGACATCGGACATGTCGTTGTAAACGCCGAAGCTGGCGCGTGCGGTGGCGGGAACGCCGAGTATGCCCATCAGCGGCTGGGCGCAATGATGGCCGGCGCGAATGGCGACGCCGGCTTCATCAAGGATGGTGCCGATATCGTGTGGATGCACGCCATCGATGGCGAAGGAGACGATTCCGGCTGAATCCTCAGGCCCGAAAAGGCGAACCGAATTGATGCGCGACAGCGCAGCGCGGGTGGCGAGCACGAGCTCGGCCTCATGGGCATGGATTGCCGCCAGCCCAATGGCTTCCACATAGTCGATGGCGGCGGAGAGGCCGATGGCGCCGGCGATATGCGGTGTGCCGGCCTCGAACCGCTGTGGTGGCGGGGCATAGGTTGAGGCTTCGAACGTCACCGTCTCGATCATCGCACCACCGCCCTGCCATGGCGGCATCGATTCGAGGATTTCGGCGCGCGCCCAGAGCACGCCGATGCCGGTCGGGCCATAGAGCTTGTGACCGGAAAGGACGTAGAAATCCGCGCCCAGCGACTGCATGTCGAGCGCCAGACGGGGCGCTGCCTGGCAGCCGTCAACCAGCAAAAGCGCGCCTTCGGCATGGGTTGCGGCGGCGATGCGCGGAATATCGGCGACGCTGCCCAGCACATTCGAAACATGCGCGATGCTGACAAGTCGGGTGCGCGGGCCGATGAGGGCGATGAGCGCTGTTTCATCGATGCGGCCATCGGCCGTGATCGGCGCGACATCAATGTGCAGGCATTTGCGCTGGGCGAGCATCTGCCAGGGGACGATATTACTGTGATGTTCAAGCTCGGAGATCAGGATGCGGTCTCCGGACTGGAGGCGCTCCCCCCAGCTTTGCGCCACGAGGTTGATGCCTTCGGTGGCGCCGCGAACGAACACAATCTCGTCGGGCGAAGCAGCGCCGATGAAGCGCGCGGTCTTTTCACGCGCCGCCTCAAAGGCGAGCGTCATGTCCGCCGAGCGGGCATAGACACCGCGATGCACGGTCGCATAATCAGGGCCATAGGCGCTGGCGATGGCATCGATGACGGCCTGCGGCTTCTGGGCTGTGGCGGCGGTATCGAGATAGGCCCAATTGCCGGCGAGGCCAGGAAAGTCGTCACGGTAACTGGTGGCAGGGAAGGCGGGTGCTGTTGCCATCAACGCGCGCTCACAAGGGCGGCAAGGCGTGCAAGCAAGGCATCGCGAGCAGCACATTCCGGTAGGGCTGTGATGGCATCATCGACAAAGGCCTGAGCCAGCAGGGCTTCGGCCTGCATCGGTGGGATGCCGCGCGATTCAAGGTAGAATAATGCTGTCTTGTCGAGCTCACCGACGCTGGCGCCGTGCGCGCACTTCACGTCATCGGCGAAGATTTCCAGCTCCGGCTTGGCATTGGCCGTGGCACCTCTGCCGAGCAACAGCGCCTTGAAGCTCTGCTCCGCATCGGTCTTTTGAGCGGCACGGGCGACCGCGACCTGACCAAGATAGCTGCCGGTGGCGGTGCCGCCGAGAACAGCGCGAACGGTCTGGCGGCTGGTGGTATTGGGGCCAAGATGGCGGACATGCGTGATGATTTCGAGTGCCTGCTGGCCGCCGCCGACAATAGCGCCGCCGAGCGTGAGCGCAGCCCCCTCGTGAAGCGAGATATCGAGGGCGAGGCGGCCATAGCGACCTCCGCTGTTTAGGATGGTCAGATCGGCGGTGGCGCCGGCTGAAAGGATGATGCTGTAGAGCTGCGTCGTGACGCCATCGGCATCCATCGCCTGCTCGATAGTGCCGGTGAGAGTGCCGCCGTCGGTGATAGTGATCTCGACGCGCTCATTGGTCCAGCCGCTGCCGGTGATGCGGTCATCAAGAGTCAGGGATTTGCCGTTGAGCGACCGGACCGTCTCGTGGCGCTCGGGCCAGAGAGCGCCCAGTGTCTTCAGGTCGGCATATCGCCAGGCCTCATTCCTGCGAGTTGGCAGCGCTGTCATGCGGCAGCGTCCATGATGTTGGCGAGCCCGGCTTCGGCGGCAATGCCGGCATAGCCTTCGGCCTCAAGCTGAAGGGCGAGATCAGGGCCGCCGGAGCGAACGATGCGGCCGCCCATCAGGACATGGACATGATCGGGCTGCACATGATCGAGCAGGCGCTGATAATGGGTGATGAGCAAAGTCGCGCGCTCCGGCGAACGCATGCGGTTGATGCCATCTGCCACGACGCGCAGCGCATCGATATCAAGGCCGGAATCGGTCTCGTCGAGGACAGCGAGCCTTGGCTTGAGCAGCGCCATCTGGATCATTTCGTTGCGCTTTTTCTCTCCGCCTGAGAAGCCCTGATTGACCGCCCGCTTCATCATCTCGAAATCCAGCCCCATGTCGGCGGCCGCGACCTTGGCAGCCTTCATGAATTCAGCGCCCGAGGCTTCAGGCTCGCTACGCAATGTGCGCTGGGCGTTAAGTGCAGTGCGCAGAAACAGCAGATTGGAAACGCCGGGAATTTCGACGGGATATTGCATGCCGAGAAACAGACCGGCGGCGGCACGCTGGTGCGGCGCCATAGCCAGCAGGTCCTCGCCCATGAAGGTAGCGGTGCCGCCTGTGACCTCATAACCGCTGCGGCCGGCGAGCACATAGGATAGCGTTGACTTGCCGGCACCATTGGGTCCCATGATAGCGTGAATCTCGCCCGCATTCACAGTTAGCGTCAGCCCGTTCAGGATGGTCTTGCCGTCGATTTCGGTGGTGAGGTTGTCGATAATGAGCACAGTTCAGCTTTCTGATTTGGTTTCGGCAGCAGGTATTTCTGTTTGACGCTTGACGATGGTGATCACCGCCGCGTTGCGCGCTTCGTCTTCAAGAACCTTCACCGAAGCTTCGGCAACAGCGTCGATCTGGTTTTGGGCGCGGCTGGGAAATCCGATCTTGTTGAAGGCGGCGACGGCATCAACAAGAGCGGCGCGCTGCGGCTTGCAGGCGGCGGTGGCGCGGATGGCAATACCGCCGGCGGCCTCATCGGCCACAGGCATTGTGCTAGCGCCGGAGTCGATGCATCCGGCATATGCCTTGCTGGCGGCGTCCATCGCAGTGCGGGCAGCTTCCCCGACGCTATCGATGCGCGGGGCAGGCGCTTCACAAGCGGCGAGCGCCAGCAGTGCTGTGGCGGCGAAGGCGCGGATCATCCAACACTCCCTTCAAGTGAAATCGCGAGCAGCTTCTGGGCTTCGACGGCGAATTCCATGGGCAGCTCCTTCAGCACTTCCTTGCAGAAGCCGTTGACAATCAGCCCGACCGCCGCCTCGGCATCGAGACCGCGCGACTGGGCGTAGAACAGCTGGTCTTCGCTGATCTTGCTGGTGGTCGCCTCATGTTCGAGCGTCGCGGTCGGGTTGCGAACCTCGATGTAGGGCACGGTATGGGCGCCGCAGTCGCTGCCCAGCAGCAGCGAATCGCACTGGGTATGGTTGCGGGCATTTTCGGCCGATGCGGCGATGCGGACGAGGCCGCGATAGGTGCCCTGGCTACGCCCGGCCGAGATACCCTTGCTGACGATGGTTGAGCGGGTGTTGCGGCCGAGGTGGATCATCTTGGTGCCGGTATCGGCTTGCTGGCGATTGTTGGTCACGGCGACCGAATAGAATTCGCCAACTGAATCATCGCCGGAAAGTACGCAAGACGGGTATTTCCAGGTGATGGCGCTGCCGGTTTCGACCTGCGTCCAGCTCACCTTGCTGCGCTTGCCCATGCAATTGGCGCGCTTGGTGACAAAATTATAGATGCCACCCAGCCCATTGGCATCGCCGGGATACCAGTTCTGGACGGTGGAATATTTGATTTCGGCGTCATCGAGGACAACCAGCTCGACGACGGCAGCGTGCAGCTGGTTTTCATCGCGCATCGGGGCAGTGCAGCCTTCCAGATAGGAAACATGGCTGCCCTTGTCGGCGATGATCAGGGTGCGCTCGAACTGGCCGGTGTTGGCGGCGTTGATGCGGAAATAGGTGGACAGCTCCATCGGGCAGCGCACGCCCTCGGGGATGTAGACGAAGGTACCATCCGAAAAGACGGCGCTGTTGAGGCAGGCGAAATAATTGTCCGCCACCGGCACAACTGTGCCGAGCCACTTTTTCACCAGCTCGGGATATTCCTTCACCGCTTCGGAGATCGAGCGGAAGATGACACCGGCTTTTTCAAGCTCGGCGCGGAAGGTGGTGGCGACGCTGACCGAGTCGAACACCGCATCCACTGCAACGCGGCGGGCCCCTTCAACACCGGCGAGCATTTTCTGCTCTTCGATGGGAATGCCGAGTTTTTCATAGGTGCGGCGAATTTCGGGATCGAGCTCATCGAGCGAGGCCAGCGTCGGCTTCGCCTTGGGGGCGGCGTAATAATAGGCATCCTGATAGTCGATGGGGGCGATATCGAGCTTGGCCCAATCGGGCGATTCCATCGTCAGCCATTTGGCATAGGCCTTGAGCCGCCACGCGAGCAGCCACTCGGGCTCGCCCTTTTTGGCGGAGATGAAGCGGACAGTGTCTTCATTCAGACCCTTGGGCGCGAAATCCTGCTCGATGTCAGCGCTGAAGCCCCATTTATAGGTGCTGAGATCTTCAACCGCAGCGCGGGCGGCTGCGTCCTGCACAGGCGCTTCGTCGATCTGATTGGTCATGGCGTCCATTTCATTCATGTCAGGGCCTCGGCCTTGCAGGTGCTGGTCCTGGGAAGTGGTTTTTGAAGAAGGTCCGCAAGGGTGACGGCTTCAAGCGCTGCCCTTACCGCAGCATTGATCGGGCCCCAATGGCCACGGACGCCGCAGACACCCTCGATCGCGCAATCATGGGCCTCGCCCGAAACACAAGCAGTCAGCGAAATCGGTCCATCGACGGCCTCGACGATCGCCGCCACGCTGATTGCCTGGGCTGGACGCGCCAGCGCAAAGCCGCCAGCGACGCCGCGAGACGCCACCAGAAGGCCGCCGCGCGCCAGCGTGCCGAGGAGCTTGGCGACCGTGGGGGCCGGAATCAGCGTGGCGTCTGCCGCGCGGGCCGACGAAAAGCGCTGCTCGGGCTCGCGAGCGGCTGCGGTCATCAGCACGACGGCATAATCAGCAAGGTTGGTCAGTCGGATCACCGATGATCCTTCAAAGTGGAGCAAAACAGTCCGACTTTAATGACGGTGCAGGCCGGGCATGTCAACCGCTGCGGCGAGCCGCTAGCTGAAAAGCGCCAATTTGGGCAGGCCCGGCATCAGCCGTTTCCGGGCGATGGTCAGGCGAGTGACGGGCGCGGCCTCGATCATGAAACGTTTCGGTGTCATACCAGTGAACTGCTTGAACTCACGGATAAAATGGGCCTGATCGTAAAATCCGTCGCCAGCGTCCGACCAGCTTTGCAGCTCCTCATTGCCCATGCGGACAGCAGCGCCGAGCGCGCGATACTTGCGGGCGAGCAGCTTGGGCGAGGCGCCATAGATACGGCGGGAAAGGCGTTCGACCGAGCGTTGTGACATGCCGGAGGCGGCGACAAGCGAGTCTACATCGGGCGCTGCACTATCTGTCAGCCAATTGTCGGTGAGCTGGGTGAACCAGCGCGGTGCTGCATGGGCGCGATCGAGCAAACAGAGGAAGAAGCTGTCGGCGGCGGCAACTCGGGCGGCATCGTCGGGTGCGCTGGTGATTTGCGCCACCAGTGTTTCCACGCACGATCCGAAGATCTGATCGAGCTCTATGCCGCTGTCAGCCAGCTCATCGGCGGGGCATCCGACAAGCTGCGCCCAGCCGAGTGGCAGTAGACCGAGGCCGAAGACATGGAGGCGCCCGGCGGCGACAAAGCGCACGGGGGCGCTGGTCGGGCCTTGCAGCAATGCACGGCTGCCCTCGATGATCTCGCCGCTGACATAGTGATTTGCGGCGTGGCCTTCGATGACGAGACGGATTTGCGGCAGCTCGGCCCGCATAAGGTCGCTGAACAGCGGCAGGTCACTGGTAAACCAATAATAGGAGGAGATGCAGCTCCGCAGCGCGCCGGCAGGCGCAAAATAGCGGATACTAGCCATAAACACCTCCCCCCCTGGAATTCCGTCCTGAATGCGAATCATACTAACACATGAATCTTTACGATAAGCATCGTGTGTCGGACGCTTCATCAGACTCGAAAAAAACGGCCCGAAGTGGGTCTCCACTTCGGGCCGGAAAGTATGAGGATACTGCGGGGCGGCGACTTGCCGGTCCTGCGGTTCCTCTCGGGTCGCACCATCCTGATAGCAGTGGCGATTTTTCAAATATTGTAAATTTCCGACAGAAAAGCGGTGCTTGCCGAAAACTTTGCTTGGTTCTACGCGGCTGCCTTGATGGCCCCTCGTCCTCATCTTGCAGCACCACGTCTGGCGCTCCCTGCCATGCTGGTAGGCAGCGCGGCCCTCGCCTTTGGGCCATGGCTGGTGCGGATGGCCGAGACACCACCGCTCACCTCGGCTTTCTGGCGGCTGGCGCTGGCAACGCTGCCGCTGTTTGCGCTGGCGCGGTTGACCGGCGCTGCGCTGCGGCCGATCGGCGCTCATCTCCCCCTTGTTCTGATGGCGGCAGGCTTCTTTGCCGCTGATCTTGCCGTCTGGCATCTTGGCATCCTCAGGACGACGCTCGGCAATGCGACGCTTCTGGCCAATTCAGCGACCTTTATGCTGCCGCTTTGGGGGGTATTGATGCTTGGCCAGCGAATCGGCTGTCCCGGGCTGGCCTCCCTTGGTCTCGCAGCCTTAGGCACCGCGCTGCTGCTCGGCCGGAGTGCGGAGCTTTCCCCGGCGAATTTGCAGGGAGATATGCTCTGCCTGCTCGCGGCTGTGTTTTACACTGGCTATCTGGTCACCGTCGACCGGCTGCGGGGCAGCCTCGCAGCCTTGCCTTTGCTGGCGATTGTCTCTGCCCTTAGCGCAGCCTTGCTGCTGCCAATGGCGCTCTGGCAGGAGGGTGGACTGTCGGTCGGCCGCTGGACACCGGTGGTGGCGCTGGCATTGGGCAGCCAGGTGTTTGGCCAGGGCTTGATCGTCTATGCGATCAGCCATCTCAGACCGTTGGTCATCGGCCTGTCGCTGCTCGTGCAGCCGATCATCAGCGCAGCGCTCGGGGCCGTACTTTATCGTGAAGTGCCAGGCCCGCTCGATCTTGTTGGCGCGCTGCTGATTGCGGCTGCACTGGTGATGGCGCGGTTAAGGCCGCCGATCAATGTGTCTGCCAGCTAAGGCCTCTTATGCCGAAGGCTTTTTCTTGGCGGGGGTCTTCTTCGCCGCAGTCTTCTTCGCCGCAGTCTTCTTCGCGGGAGTCTTCTTCGCGGGAGTCTTCTTCGTGGCGGCTTTGCGCACCGGCTTCTTCTTGCCCTTGCTCGGCATGGCGGCGCGGGCATCGAGAAGGGCTGCGGCCTCCTCAAGGCTGATCGTCATGCCATCCTGCCCTTTGGGGACGTTGGCATTAGTCGTGCCATCCGAAAAATAAGGCCCGAAGCGGCCATTGAGCAGCTTGATGTCGGCGCCGCTGGCGGGGTGCGCACCCAGTTCCTTCAGCGGCGGCTGGGCAACACCACGGGCCGGACGCCCGGCGGCGGCTTCCGCCAGCTTGACCACGGCGGCGTTCATGCCGGTCTCAAACACCTCGGCCGAGCTGGTGAGGCGAGCGTATTTGCCGGCGTGCGCCAGATAGGGACCGTAGCGCCCGATGCTGGCGGTGATCGGATCACCCGATTCGGGATGGTTACCGATCGTGCGGGGCAAGCTCAGCAGCTTGAGCGCGGTCTCAAGGTCATCTGGCCCGGCGACTGTCATATCCTTGGGGATGCTGGCCCGTGGCGGCTTCTCGCCCTCGCCGATCTGCACATAAGCGCCGAACCTGCCATCGCGCAGCGTCACCGGCTCGCCCGAGCCCGGGTCGATGCCGAGCAGCATCGGGCCGGTTGATTCCTTGGCGCCGCCTTCCGTGCCGAACTGCCGGGTGAAGCGGCATTCGGGATAGTTGGAACAGCCGACAAACGCCCCGAACTTGCCGGTCTTGAGACCAAGCCGGCCGTTGCTGCAGTTGGGGCAGAGGCGCGGGTCTTCACCATCAGCACGCTCCGGGAAGAGCATTGGCTCGAGCCATTCGTCGAGCGCCTTGGTGACATCCGACGGGCGGATCTCGATGACTTCCTTGGTGCGCGCCTCGAAATCAGCCCAGAAATCGCGCAGCAGCGACAACCAGTCATGGTTGCCCGCTGACACCTCATCGAGCTGGCCTTCCAGCCCGGCCGTGTAATCATAGCCGACATAGGTATCGAAAAAGCGCTCGAGGAAGGCGGTGAGCAGACGGCCCTTTTCTTCGGCGTGGAAGCGTTTGGCTTCGAGCCGGACATAGGCGCGGTCCTTCAGCACCTGCAGAATCGAGGCATAAGTCGACGGGCGCCCGATGCCAAGCTCCTCCATGCGCTTGACGAGACTGGCCTCGGTGTAGCGCGGCGCCGGCTGGGTAAAGCTCTGCTTGGCGTCGACACTGCGGGTCTTGCACTGGTCGCGCACGGTGAGGCGCGGCAGACGGCGGTCATCGTCATCGTCGGCATCGTCGGCGGAGGTATCCTCGCGGGTTTCGGTATAAACAGCGAGAAAACCGGGGCTGACCAAGACTTGGCCATTGGCGCGCATGCCGAGCATGCCATCAACATCTTCGAGCAGAGCCGTCGTGCGCTCCATCCTGGCGCTGGCCATCTGGCTTGCGATGGTGCGCTTCCAGATCAGCGCATAGAGCCTATCGGCCTCGGTGGCCGCAGCCTTGGCGGGCCGGGCGAACAGGTCGGTCGGGCGAATGGCCTCATGGGCTTCCTGGGCGTTTTTGGCCTTTGTCGAATAATGGCGTGGCTTTTCGGGCAGCGTGTCCAGCCCCCGGCCATAATCCTCGCCGATGACAGCGCGGACGGCCTGAATGGCCTCGGGCGCCATCTGCACGCCGTCGGTGCGCATATAGGTGATCCGCCCGGCCTCGTAGAGTTGCTGAGCGAGCCGCATCGTCTGATCGGCGGAAAGACCGAGCTTCTTCGAGGCCTCCTGTTGGAGCGTCGAAGTGGTGAAGGGCGGATAAGGGTTGCGGCTGGCCGGCTTGGTCTCGACGCTGGTCACAGTGAAGCTGGCCTTGGCCACACGATCACGCGCGGCATGGGCAGCGGCTTCGGTGGCGAGGTCGAACTGATCCAGCTTCTTATCGTCATAAACTGCGAGTCGGGCGCTGAAAGCCTCACCCATCGCCGAGGCCATGTGCGCGGTGATGGTCCAATATTCGCGGGGGTGATGCGCCTCGATCTCCGATTCGCGCTCGCAGACAAGGCGAAGTGAAACAGACTGTACGCGCCCGGCACTTTTGGCGCCGGGCAGCTTGCGCCACAGTACCGGAGAGAGGGTGAAGCCGACGAGATAATCGAGCGCGCGCCGGGCGCGATAGGCGTCGATGAGCGCCACATCGAGTTCGCGTGGGCGGGCCATGGCGGTGGTGACCGCGTCTTTGGTGATGGCATTGAAGGTGACGCGCTGGGCCCCGCCCTTTGGCATCAGTTTTTTCTTGGTCAGCCATTCGGTGAGGTGCCAGCTGATCGCCTCGCCTTCGCGGTCAGGGTCGGTGGCGAGGATTATGTTGGTAGCGCGCTTGGCAGCTTCGCCGATTTCTTTCAGCTGGCGGCTGCGATCGGCCGAGAGTTCCCAGTCCATGGCGAAATCATTGGCTGGATCGACCGAGCCGTCTCGGGCAGCGAGATCGCGGATATGACCGAAGCTGGCCAGCACCTCATAGTCGCTGCCGAGATATTTGTTGATGGTTTTCGCCTTGGCCGGCGATTCGACGATGACAAGCTGCATGGGGCGGTCTGACACTTTCTCTCACGTATACGCGCGAGGGTGGAGAATCGCTGGCCAATGCGTCAAGCGGGCAAGAATGTCACGTCTTTGCGACGCGGCCGCCGGCATGCCGTTCCAGCACACCCTCCATTTCAAGATCGAGCAGAACATGGGCGACAATGGCGGCGGGCAGCCCGGATTGGCGCACGAGCTCATCGATTGCGACCGGCGTGGGTGACAAAAGGCCGAGCAGCCGTGGTCGCGCATCATCCGGGGCATTCATTGCCACCTCGGCATAGACGCCGGCGGGATCGGCGAGCTGGAAACGACCGCCAAGCGTGCTACCGCTGCCATCGGCATCAAAAGCTGACAAGGCTTCAAGGACATCGGCGCTCGATTGCACCAGCGTCCCGCCCTCGCGGATCAGGACATTGCAGCCCTGGGCGCGCGGATCGAGCGGCGAGCCGGGCACTGCCATCACCTCGCGGCCGAATTCGGCGGCAAGGCGCGCGGTTATCAGTGATCCCGAGCGTGGTGCGGCCTCGACGACCAGCGTGCCCGCCGCAAGGCCGGCAATAATGCGGTTTCGGCGCGGGAAGTGGCGCGCCTGTGGCTGGGTCCCCTGTGGCTGTTCAGCGATGACCAGGCCTTGTTCGGCTAACCGCTCCATCAGCGCAGCATTCTCGGGCGGATAGGCGATATCGATGCCGCCAGCGATGACAGCAATCGTGCCACCGGAAGCTGGCTCATCGAGCGCGCCTTCATGTGCTGCGGTGTCGATCCCGCGCGCAAGGCCAGAAACAATGACCATTCCGGCCCCGGCTAGCTCGATGGACCAGCGCCGGGCCAGCCTCACCCCGGCAGCGCTGGCATTGCGAGCCCCGACAATGCCGATGGCGGGTTGATCGAACAGCGCCAGCCTGCCGCGGACGGCGAGCATAGGTGGTGCGGTTTCGGTCGCGGCGAGCAGTGCTGGATAGTCGGGGGTGCCGATGAACAGCGGCATGGCGCCAAGGCCTGCGAGGCGATCAAGCTCAGCCTCGGCGGCAGCAGCGCTGGCGATTTCGAGCCGACGGCTGCCGCGCGCAGCCAGATCGGGCAGGGCTGCGAGGGCAGCTGAGGCGGAGCCGAACCGGGCAAGAAGCTGACGATAGGTGATCGGACCGATGGTCGGTGTGCGGATCAGGCGCAAGCGGTCGACCGCGTCATTCGGAACATGCGCCTGCATTATTTTTGCCCGATGCGGCTTTCGGTGCCGGCGCGCAGGCGGGCGATATTGTCCCGGTGCTTCCAGATGAGCATCGCCGCCATCACAGCCAGCGTTGCCGCCGAATGGGGCTTGCCAAGTGCGAGAGCGGCGAGCGGTGCGGCGATAGCCGACGCCATGCCGCCAACCGAGGAATGGCGGGTGAGTGCAGCACCCGCCAGCCATGTGACCAATGCCGCCAGCCCGGCCGGCGGCACGGCGGCGAGGGCGATGCCGAGCATCGTCGCCACCCCCTTGCCGCCTTTGAATTTAAGCCAGATCGGCCAGACATGGCCGGTAAAGGCTGCAAGACCGGCGAGCATGGCGGCACCTGCGCCAGCAAAGTGGCTTGCCAGTAAAACTGCCGCGGCGCCCTTGCCTGCATCGAGCAACAGCGTTGCCGCGGCCAATGATCGGTTGCCGGTTCGCAGCACATTGGTGGTACCGATATTGCCCGAGCCGACAGTGCGGATATCGATGCCGATCATCCGGGTCAGCAGCAGGCCGAAGGGAATCGACCCGAGCAGATAGCCGGGCAATATCCAGATGAGTTGCGCCAATTCCACCGGCAAAGGCTTGCCGCAATTGAAAGCCCGCGCCAAGTGCTTATGCTGGCGCCGAAATGGGGGTTGATATGAAGATGATGCGGGCGACAGTGGCGGCCATGCTGTTTGCACTTGCCGGGCCTGCGCTTGCTCAAGGCATGATGCCGCTGGCGGCGCGCACGCCCGCCGAAGGCCAGGGGCCGTATCCATCGCTGGTCATTCGCGGCGCCACGATCATCACCGGCAATGGCGGGCCGCCCTATGGCCCAGCCGATATCGTCATCAAGGACGGGCGGATCGCCGAGATTCGCAGCGCCGGGACGCCGGGGCTTAAAATGCGCGAAGGGCGCCCACCGGCAGACGCGACCCGTGAGATTGATGCCAGCGGCATGTTCGTGCTGCCCGGCTTTGTCGATATGCACGGGCATCAGGGCGATACGGAAAAGATGCCGGACCCGAGCTATGCCTATCGACTGTGGTTGGCGCACGGTGTGACGACCATTCGTGGCAATCCGCTTTATGGCAGCAATGCTGCGCTAGCACTGGAAGACAAGCGCCGGTCGGCGGCGGGTGAGATCACTGCACCCCGCATCTTCGTTTATCAGACGCTCGGTTCAGGCTGGAGCGGCGGGCGTGTGCAAACGCCAGAGAAAGCACGTGAATGGGTGCGCTGGGCGGCCAAGGCCGGAATCGATGGCATCAAGTTTTTCAATCGCGGCGACGAGACGCCCGCCATTGACCGTGCCGCCATCGACGAGGCGAAGAAACTGGGCCTTGGTACGGTAGCGCATCTCAGCCAGCCCAATATTGCTGAATTCAATGCCCGTGATGCAGCGGCGGCAGGGTTGGGCACGGTCACTCATTTCTACGGTCATTTCGAATCGTTGCTGAAAGACCGGCGGGTGCAGGACACACCGGCGGGCTATAATTTCAACGATGAGCAGAAGCGCTTCGGCGGCATCGCCGAAATCTGGAACCAGATTCACGAGCCGGGTGGGCCGGAATGGAAGGCCTATCTCGAGGCGCAGAAGGCGACCGGCGTGGTATTCGACCCGACGTTCAATATCTATTCGGCATCGCGCGACCTCATGCGAGCACGCAATGCGGACTGGCATGAACGCTACACACCGCCGGTTTTGCGAAACTTCTTCCTGTCGAACCGGGACAATCACGGCAGCTATTTCTTCGACTGGACCACCGAAAACGAGGTCACATGGCGCAAATTCTATGAGCGCTACATGCGGCTGGTGAATGATTACAAGAATATGGGTGGGCGCGTAACGACCGGGTCCGACCCCGGCTTTATCTGGCAGAGCTGGGGCTTTGGCTATATCCTTGAGCTGGAATTGCTGCGCGAGGCCGGCTTTGCGCCGCTCGAAGTGATCCAGTCGGCGACCATTAACGGGGCGACGACGCTGATGGAGCCGAAAGGGCTGGTTCCCGATTTCGGCCTTGTCCGGGTTGGCATGCGGGCTGATCTGGTAGTGACCAAGGAGAACCCGCTGGCTAATCTCAAGACGCTTTATGGCACCGGCACCGAGCGGCTGAACGACGCTACCAACAAGCAGGAGCGGATCGGCGGAATCCGCTGGACGATCCGCGATGGCATTGTGTTCGACGCCCCGGCGCTGCTGGCCTCGGTTGCGGCGCAAGTCGAACGCGAGAAGGCCGCGCAGTAGCAATTCGGGATAGTCACATGCAGTTTGATGATGTCATTTACGGTCGCCGCAGCATTCGTGGCTACAAGCCCGATCCAGTGCCCAAAGCGCTGATCGAGGAGATCATCGGCCTTGCCATGCGGGCACCCTCCTCGATGAACACCCAGCCGTGGAACTTCACCATCGTCACGGGCGAGCCGCTCGACCGTATCCGCGCCGGCAACACCGAGCGCATGATCGCCGGCATCCCGCAATCGCGTGAGTTTCGCACAGGACAGGCCTTTGCCGGCCCGCACCGCGACCGGCAGGTCGGCGTGGCCAAGCAGCTGTTTGCCGCGATGGGTATTGCCCGCGACGATCAGGCGAGGCGGCATGACTGGGTGTTGCGCGGTTTCCGGCAGTTCGATGCGCCGGTTTGCGTTATCGTAACTTATGACCGGGCGCTTGATGGCAGCGACGATACGCCGTTCGATTGCGGCGCTGTGGCCACAGCGCTGGTCAACGCCGCCTGGTCGCGCGGTCTTGGCGCTGTCATCAACAGTCAGGGCATCATGCAGTCACCCGTCGTGCGGGAGCATGCCGGGATCGCTGATGATCAGATCATCATGAAGAGCATAGCCCTTGGCTGGCCCGATGAGGGCTTCCCGGCCAATGCAGTAGTGTCGACCCGCAAGTCCGTGGCTGAAGCTGCCCGCTTTGTCGGGTTCGACGAGTGACGCTGATTCGGTCGGGTCTGGTTGCCCGGCAGGTCTCCACCGCCTAAAGCCGGGACATGACCAAGCGGCTCGCGATTGCCCTCGCCCAGTTGAATTCGCACGTCGGTGATCTGGCGGCCAATGCCGATGCCATATTGGCCGCCCGTGCCAGCCAGCCCGATGCCGATCTTGTCGCCACGCCTGAGCTCAGCCTGATCGGCTATCCGCCCGAGGATCTGGTGCTCAAGCCGGCGCTGGTCGAGGCTGCGGCGGCAATCCTTGAGCGGCTCCGCGCTCAAACCGAGGATGGCGGACCAGCACTGCTCGTCGGTTTGCCATGGCTCGCGCAAGGCCGACTGCACAACGCCGCCGCATTGCTCGATGGTGGCAAGCTGTCGATCAGCCTCAAGCACAATTTGCCCAACTACGGCACGTTCGATGAAGCACGGGTGTTTGTTCCTGGCCCGCTGCCCGGCCCGCTGGCATTTCGGGGCGCACGGCTTGGTGTGGCGATCTGCGAGGATGTGTGGTTTCCCGATGTGCCGGAGTGCCTCGCCGAGACCGGGGCCGAGCTGCTGTTGGTGCCGAATGGCTCACCCTATGAGATGGGCAAGATCGACCAGCGGCTGTCCATGGCGGTGGCGCGCGTGGGCGAAACGGGGCTGCCGATGGCATGGTTAAACCGGGTCGGCGGGCAGGATGAGCTGGTGTTCGATGGCTCGAGCTTTGTCATGAACGCCGATCGCAGCCTGGCGGTTCAGCAGCCCGATTGGGAGGCGGCGGTGACGCTCACTCATTGGACCCGCCCGACGCTTTCGGGCCATTTCACCTGTGATGCAGGCCCGCGCGCGACGCTCGACGAAGATCCCGCTGACATCTGGCATGCCATGGTGGTCGCCCTTCGTGATTATGTGAACCGTAACGGCTTTCCCGGTGTTGTGCTGGGGCTTTCGGGCGGGATCGACAGTGCGGTTACGGCTGCAGTGGCGGTTGATGCGCTGGGCGCCGACAGGGTGTGGTGCGTGATGTTGCCGTCCCCTTACACTGCTGACTTGAGCCTCGAGGAAGCCACTGAAACGGCGAAACGCCTAGGCTGCCGGCTCGATACGATCGGCATCGGACCTGCCATGACAGCGCTCGATGCGATGCTGGCAGACAGCTTCAAGGGCCGGGCGCCCGATACGACCGAGGAGAACATCCAGTCTCGCATCCGGGGTCTTACCCTGATGGCGCTGTCTAACAAATTCGGGCCGATGCTGCTGACCACCGGTAACAAGTCGGAAATGTCGGTTGGTTATGCCACCATTTATGGTGACATGGCGGGTGGCTATTCGGTCTTGAAGGACGTGTACAAGACCACAGTGTTCAAGCTGGCGCGCTGGCGCAATACGCACCATCCTCGCCTTGCGCTCGGACCGTCGGGCATGGTCATCCCCGAGCGGACGATCAACCGACCGCCATCGGCCGAACTGCGTCCTGACCAGCGGGACGACGACAGTCTGCCGCCCTATGACCTGCTCGACCGCATCCTGATCGGGCTGGTGGAAAACGACCAGTCCGCTGCCGATCTGGAAGCGCAGGGCATTGATGCTGCACTCATTGCGCGCATCGAACGGCTGCTGCATCTGGCCGAATACAAGCGACGTCAGGCGCCGCCGGGGGTCAAGATCAGCCGGCGGAACTTCGGGCGGGACCGGCGCTATCCGATCACCCATGGTTTTCGCACGGGCTGATACCCCGTCAGGCGACTTTGGCCAGCGTTGGCGTGATGCTCCCGCCGGTCCGGCCGATGGCGAGATTGGCGATCGCATAGTCGATCAGATCGGGCAGAAAATCAGGCGCAATGCCGCGGAAGCGGCACCCGGCGACAATCTGCTCGATGATGAATCTTGACTGGAAGGCAGCGAGCTCAAGGCCATGCACTTCGGTCAGGCTGTGCTGGACTTGGCCGATGATGCTGTCGCTGAGCCGTTCGCCCATCCCGAAGCTTTGCGCCACCGAGGTGAAGATGCGCCGCCATGTGTCAGGGGCGGGTGCGCCGACTTCCAGCTTATAGGGAATGCGGCGCAGAAAGGCCGGATCCATCAGGTCCGACGGTGCAAGATTGGTCGAGAGAATAACGATGGCCTCGAACGGCAGCCGGAAGCTCTTGCCGGTGTGCAGCTTCAGATAATCGACGCGATTTTCCAGCGGCACGATCCAGCGGTTGAGCAACGCCGTCGGCGAGACGATCTGCCGGCCAAAATCGTCGATCAGCAGGCAGCCGCCCGATGCCTTGATATGCAGCGGGGCGACGTAGAAATTGGCCAGCGGCTCGTGCTTCAGATCAAGCATTTCTAGTGTCAGTTCGCCGCCGGTGACGATGAAAGGTCGCCTGCAGGCGACGTAGCGCGCGTCCGCCTCATCGCGCTGAAGGCTGATATCGAAGAGCGGGCTTTCGTCCGGAAACACACGCCGGTGCACATCGGGATCGAACACCTGCATGATCTGGCCTTCCACCCATACTGCATGCGGGATGTAGATGATCTGCTTGAACACCCGCTCCAGCCGCTGCGCCACCGATGTCTTGCCGTTGCCGGGCGGCCCATACATCAAAAGCGCGCGGCCGGCGCAGATTGCCGGGCCGATCTGATCGACAAAAGCGCGTGGCACTTCAAGATCGGAGAAGGCCGCGTGCATCGAAGCGGCGTCGATCGCTTCATTAGTAATTTTCTGGCGGATGAGCATTTCGCCATAGGCCGCCAGCGTGATGGGGGCCGGACCAATATAGCGGGAGCGTTCGAGCGCCTCCTGCGCGCGTCGCTTGCCCTGCTGGGTCATCTCGTAGCGGGCCCTCATCATGCCGCCCGCGTCCCCGCCGCTCCCGCTGCCGGCAAGCGCCAGAATCTGGCCGCGCACCGCCATATCGACAAGATCGGTGACGACCTTGGGCGGCAATTTGAGGGCGGTAGACAGATCGAACAGCGTTTCCGCCGGTGTCGTCGCCATGGTCTTGAGGATGAGATCGACGAGAGACTTTTCATCGATCCCGGTTTCCTTGGCCGACAAGGGTTCTGCCGGAATGCCATCGATAAACGTAGCCAGCGCCGCTTCTTCAATCGCCCCCATGGCAATGAGATTCTGCCCCAGCCGCCCGCCTTCGCGCCGCTGCCGGCCAATCGCTGCAGACACATCAGCCGTCGTCACCAGCCCGGCTGCAACCAACAACTCGCCAATGCGCATCCATGCTCCCCTGCAATTCGGTGACAGAAGAGCTACGGCCTGGCGGCGCGAAGCTTGAGCTTTAAGCGGCGTATACCGCCCGTTCGAAAGCCCGCATCACGCCCAGTGCGCCCGGGTCGGCGAAGGGCAACAGCTGCATCATCAGGACAGCGGCTAGCCCCGCTGCCGGATCAATCCAGAAATAGGTGTTGGCAATGCCAGCCCAGCTCAGGCTGCCAGCCGAGCGCCCGTCCGGGCCGGGAAGCGGATTGATCAACGTGCCCAGCCCCCAGCCACAATGCTGGCCGGGCATGGCTTCGAACGGCTGAGCCAGCATGGCGAGGGCCGAGGGCATGATCCCGGCACGAAGGTCACCGATCTGGTTGGTGCCAAAGGCCTGCACCATCGCCTCAGACAGAATGGTGTCACCGCCGCGCAGGATCATCTGCATGAAGCGCCCATAATCGGCTGCTGTGCCCGAAAGCCCAGCCCCGCCCGGCACGAACTCGTGCGACGGAGCATAGAGCGAAAACGCCGGAAAGGGGGTGAGCGCCCCATCAGCGCCGCGGATCAGCAGCGGCACGTCGCCACCGCCATAGAGCGTCGCCGCCATGCCGAGCGGCGCCAGCACTTCGCGCGTCAAAAAGACATCAAGCGGCTCGCCCGCTGCCGCCGCTACGGCCAGACCGACCCAATCGGTTGAAACGCCATAAGCCCAGTCGCTTCCCGGATCGAAAAGCAGCGGCATGGTGATGCTGTCCATGGTACCCGGCACCGGCGGGGCCTTGCGCGCCCGGCCGACCTCGACCTGCACGAAATCATAGCCGAAGCCCGATGTATGGGTGAGGAGGTGCTTGAGCGTGATCGGGCCCGCCGCCGGGCGCAGGATCGAGGTTTTGCCATCGAAGCCGGCGATGACTTGTGGCGCGGCGAGCGCCGGTAGCAGATCTCCCAGCGGCGCATCGAGGCTGAGCCGCCCCGCTTCGACCAGCCGAAGTGCTGCCACCGAGACAATGGCCTTGGTCATGGAGGCCAGTGCAAACCGCCGATCGGCGCCATGGCCAAGTGCCACCTCGGCGCGGGCACCATCTCGGTCAACGACCAACGCCACCGCGCCCGGAATGCCTGTGCCGGCCAGTGCGGCCTTCAGCGCGGCCTCGATTCTTGTCTGCATCATCGGTTGATCAATGCCTGAAGTGGCGCATCCCGGTGAACACCATCGCCAGCCCGCGTTCATCCGCCGCGGCGATCACATCGGCATCCTTGATCGAGCCGCCCGGCTGGATGATTGCCGTCGCCCCTGCGTCGGCCGCGGCCAGCAAGCCATCCGGAAAAGGGAAAAATGCGTCCGATGCAACTGCGGAGCCGATGGTGCGGGGCTGCGGCCACCCCCAGCGCTGTGCTGCATCCTCGGCTTTTCGCGCGGCGATCCGCGTTGAATCGAGGCGGCTCATCTGCCCGGCGCCGATGCCCGCTGTGCTCCCGCCCTGCGCATAAATGATGGCGTTGGACTTTACGTGCCGCGCCACCATCCAGGCGAACAGCATGTCGGCCCATTCCGCCTCGTTCGGCGCGCGCCTCGTCACGACCTGGCAATCGGCGCGGGTCACCGCGCCATTGTCACGCGATTGCACCAGCATGCCGCCACCGATCTGTCGGAGGACCAGGCCCGGGCGGCGCGGATCGGGCAGCGAGCCGGTCAGCAGCAGGCGCAGATTCTTCTTGCGGGCGAAGACGGCGATAGCGTCCGCATCGGCATCGGGCGCTATCACAACTTCGGTAAAGATGTCCGTGATGGCTTCAGCGGTTGGCCCATCGAGCGGTGCATTGACGGCGATGATGCCGCCGAATGCTGACACTGGATCGCACTGAAAGGCCGCTTCATAGGCTGCAGCGAGCGTAGCGCCGGTCGCAACGCCGCAGGGATTGGCATGTTTGATGATCGCACAGGCGGGGCCGGATTCGCGGAATTCGGCGATCAGCTCGAGCGCGCCATCGGCGTCGTTCAGATTATTATAGCTGAGCGCCTTACCTTGCACCTGCCGCGCTGCGGCCACGCCCTGCGCACCCGATTGTGGCAAATAAAGCGCTGCCTGTTGGTGCGGGTTCTCGCCATAGCGCAGCGTGTCAGCCCGGGTCAGCGACAGTGGCAGCAGCGGCGGAAACTGCTCGCCCTGATCGGCAAAGCCAAACCAGCTTGCCACCGCTGAATCATAAGCCGCTGTGTGGGCATAAGCTGCGGCTGCCAATTGCCGCCGCAGCGCCAGCGGTGTGGCGCCTTTGTGCTCGGCTAGCGCGGCCAGAAAGCCCGGATATTGCGAGGGGTCGGTCAGAATCGCCACATCGGCGTGATTTTTGGCTGCCGAGCGCACCATTGCCGGGCCGCCGATATCAATATTCTCGATGATCTCGTAGCGCGCTGCGCCTTTGGCCACGGTCGCGGCGAAAGGATAAAGGTTGATGACCGCAAGATCGATGGGCGCGATGCCGTGCTCGGTCATGGCCGCCATGTGATCGGCATTGTCGCGGACCCCGAGCAGGCCACCATGAACGCGAGGGTGGAGGGTCTTCACGCGTCCGTCCATCATTTCCGGAATGCCGGTAAGCTCGGCAACATCGCGCACCATATGCCCCATGGCGCGCAGCGCCGCGGCTGTCCCGCCGGTGGAGACAAGCTCCACGCCATTTGCCACCAAAGCCGCCGCCAGCGGCTCAAGCCCTGCTTTGTCAGACACCGAAAGCAGCGCCCGCTTGATTGTCACCACATCTGTCATGTCATCACCTGAATAAATCTATCATCGCCCGGCTCGCCGGAAGCTCCAGCCAACCAATGCCTTGCCGCCCTCGGAATTGCCCGAGATCACGAGTTGCTGGGTGCGCGCCATCTGACCATCAGGACCGACCCAAAGGCTGGGTTCGATCGCTACATTGCCGCCCTTGGCCTTCATCGACCAGACCTTGCCATTGGCCAGCTTGAGCAAGGCGCCGGTCCCATCGGCTGTGGGCGTGGCCGCAATGCCCGTGCCGAGGTGGAAGCGGATATCGAAGCCGCGCGGGGTCCGTCGTTTGAGCGCGCCGGTAACTGCCGGCTCGAGCGCATCCTCGCCGCGCAGATCAAGCCCGTCGGGTGAAAGCCAAAGCCGCCGCCGCACGGTCAGACCGAAGCGCCGGGCATAGCCATCATGGCTCGCCTCCAGCCACAGGCCCTCGCTGCTCGACCGGTTTTCGATACTCACCGATTCCACGCCCAGGCCCAGAGTCCCGTCCTCCCGGATTCGGGTGCTGTTGGTATCAGCCACCACCAGTGTGCTGTGCGCCGCCGTGGTGCGAAGTCCGGCAGCGAGCGGCCCCGGCAAGGGGCTGGCGAGGCCGCGCACGCCCCCGCAATTGGTGATCAATCGCTGATCGCCATCGCTCATCTCAAAGGCCAGCGTGCCGGCATGGCCTTCGGGCGCGAGCCGCGCCAATGGCGGCGGTCCTGCGTCGATGACAAGAATGGTCTTGCCGGCTGCCAGCCGATGATAGCCTGATCCGGTGCCCCCCCGGCTGAGTGTGCCGCCGCTCGCCGCCTGCCGGGAGAGGCGTTCCAGCCGCGCTGGCGGCAGGCAGGCGCTGCCGGCCCAGGCGCCGATCACGCCATCGCCGAGCGCCATCCCGCGCAATCCGGGCACAAGCCGCGCCAGCGCTTCGGCAAAAGTCAGTGGTGACCGGCCGCCGATAGCTTCGGCGGCGGCGCCGGCATGCAGCAGCACGTCAGCCAGCGCCAGCGCGTCGACCGGCGCGCGGCTGGCAACACCGCCATCAGCGAGCACCAACGAGCCGAGAAGCGTCTCAAGGCCTGCCAGCGCCTTGGCAGCGCGCGCCTCGCCGCCGGGGATGAGCAGGCCCGCTGCCCAAAGGCCGGCCAGTGCCGTGGCGCGGCCCAGACCGTCCGGCATCCGAAAGGCGGCGCGATCGAGATGGCGCGCCCATGTGGCGAGGGCAGACAGCAACAATGACCGATAGATCTGATCCTTGGATGACAGGATCAGCGGTGCGTAGCCGAGCGCCATCAACATACGTTGGCCGCTGATATCGGCGCGCCAGGCCTGAGGATCGAAATTCGAGAATCGCGAGAGCCACCGCGCCGCCAGCGGCTCGGCGATGCTCGCTGCGATCTTCACATCGGGCTGAAAAGCGGCAAGATCACGGAGCCAGAGCCAGCCATCGGCCCATTCATGCCAGGCCAGCGGATGTGCGGCAGCGCCAAAATCGAGATCACGCACCATCGCTGTATGGCCGGCATGGATAAGCCGCCCGGCGACGATTCGCTCGCCGACCACCGGATCCCCGGGCACAGGGTCCCGCGCCACGCCCAGCAGCTTCAGCGGATACTGGCCGCGCAGCCGCAGCGCGTGCAGCGGACTGGCATAAAGACTGGCGGTCAGGCGCGATGTCAGCCGTTCGGACAGTGAGAGCCCCTTGTCCCCGCCCACACGCTGCAGCGTCTCGCGCTGCTCCTTGGGTATTTCGCTGGCGGGCGGCTTCGCCACGTCAGCCTCTGATGGCGGCAATGTTGGCGGCGTAATGCGCCTCTCCGCCGCGGAAGGTCGCTGTGCCGGCGACCAGAACATCGGCCCCGGCGTCTATGGCGCGCCGCGCTGTGATAGCATCGATACCGCCGTCCACTTCAAGGTCGATCAGCTTGCCGGTCTTGTCGATCGACTTTCGGATAGCTTCGATCTTGCGAAGCTGGCTATCGATGAAGCTCTGCCCGCCAAAGCCGGGGTTGACGCTCATCACCAGCACGAGATCGACATCCTCCAGCACATAATCGAGCATCTTCGCAGGTGTTGCGGGATTGAGCGAAACGCCGGCCTTCTTGCCCAGCGCCTTGATGCGCTGGATCGAGCGGTGCAGATGCGGCCCGGCTTCAGGATGCACGGTCAGTATGTCGGCGCCAGCCTCGGCAAAGGCATCCAGAAACGAATCGGCTGGCGAGATCATCAGATGTACATCGAGGGGCAGCGTCGTATGGGGCCGGATGGCCTTCACGACCATCGGCCCTATGGTGATGTTCGGCACAAAATGCCCGTCCATCACATCGACATGCACATAGTCGGCGCCGGCCGCCTGAATGGCGCGCACTTCCTCTCCCAGACGGGCGAAATCGGCGGAGAGAATTGAGGGAGCGATACGAACGGATTGTTGCATCGACACGCTCTAGCAGCGCGCAACCGCGCCGGGTAGGGGCCGATGTCGCCATTTCTGTCACTGGTCGTCCGAACCATGCACTCCGCCGCCAGACAGCCAGTCAGTATTTTCCTGTACCGACACCATAGTCATGGCATGCTGCGGGGGTCTCAATCGCGTGGCGGCCGAGAGCCTATACGCCCGGCGGGCCGTGTTCGAGCGGACCTTGCGCAGCGCTCGGCAAAGTTCTGGCATACAAGGTGAGCAGCACCATGACAGCACTGACCACCCACAGGGCTCGCGGCCCCAGTACCGTCTGGGTCAGCCCGCCCAGCGTTGCCCCCACCACCATCGCCGAAAACAGCATCGCCGGCGCGACCCAGCCGAACCGGTCACCGCCAAGGATGGCGGTGGCGATGCGTTTGCCTATCCGCACCAGCGCGCCGGTCATGTAGGTCAGCCCGACCTTCACCTCACCATCTTCAGCGAAAACCGTATTCTTGGCGCCCATTCCGGCGGCAAGCAAAAGTACTGCCGGCACCATTGCACCCAGTTCCAGCGTCAGCGCGGCCGCCGTAATGAGCGCGGTAACAAGCCAGAGCACAGCACCGCGCTGGCGCCGTCCCGCCCGACGGCCGGTCAGCGAGCCGATAATAACGCCGCCGACAAACGAGCCGATCAGCCCTAGACCGAGCGCAACATCGCCAAGCCGACCGGCCAGACCCAACCCGAGTTTCGTCACATTGCCGCTCATGAACGAGACAAACAGGCCGCCCGATGTCAGCCAGCCCACAGCATCGATATAACCGGCGGTGCCAGACAAAATGGCGGCAAAACGCCTTGTTCGGGGGTCGGTGAGCATAGGGCGCGGTTATCGCACGGCATTGCCAAAGGTCCAGCCGGGACAAGACCGGACATCAAACTGGCGCAGGGGGCATGGCAGTGGCCGCGCCCCGCGTGTAGCAAAGATGCTTCGTCTCACTTCCAAGGCGCGCCGTTTGCCGAATTTTTCTGCTCTTGAGATTATGGACCTGCTGCCGTTCATACTCGTCGGCCTGGCGGCGCAGATCGTCGATGGCGCGCTTGGCATGGCCTTTGGCGTGATTTCAAGCACGCTGCTCGGCTCGGTTCTGGGCGTGCCGCCGGCTCAGGTATCGGCCAGCGTGCATTTAGCTGAAATCTTTACCACCGGCGCCTCGGGCCTGAGCCACGCCTGGTTTCGTAATATCGATTGGCGGCTGTTCGTCCGCATTGCCGTGCCCGGCGTTATCGGAGGGGTGTTCGGTGTCTATGTTTTGACGGCGATTGATGGCGCGGTGATGCGTCCGTTCATCATGGTCTATCTGGCGATCATAGGTGTTTCTCTGCTGTACCGCGCCTGGCGCTTTCCCAAGCCGCGGATTTCCGACCCCCGCTTTGTTGGGCCACTTGGTTTGGCCGGAGGCTTTCTGGATGCCGCGGGCGGCGGTGGCTGGGGACCGGTGGTCACCTCCAACCTGCTGATTCAAGGCGGCGACCCCCGCAAGGTTATCGGCACGGTCAGCGCGTCTGAATTCTGTCTGACCGTTTCGATATCGCTCGCCTTCATCGCCACCATGGGATTGACCGCTTTTACGACAGCCACGCTCGGGCTCTTGATTGGCGGCGTCATCGCAGCGCCATTTGCGGCCTGGGTCGCCCATCACATCCGTCCGCGCATGCTGCTTTCCCTCGTCGGCGGCGTGCTCACCCTGACAAGCGTGTGGACCATAGCTAGCGCGCTACTTTAGAGCTTCCTGAACCGCGCGATGAAGAACCCGTCGAGCCCGCCATCGGCTTCCAGATGGCCCGGCAGTGTCCGCACCCAGCCTTCGCCGGTTGGCGCAAGGCCGGCCGGCAGCTCGCTGGCCTCGATCGGTGAGCGCGGCAGCCCGGCGATGATCCGCTCGGCAATCCGCTCGCCCTCACGCGGATCGAGCGAGCACGTCGCATAAACCAACGTGCCGCCGGGCTTCAGCCAGTTTGCCGCGCGCCGCAGCAGCGCGGCCTGCAGAAGCGTCAGCGGCTGTAATTCGCGCCCTCCCTTCAAATGCAGGACATCGGGGTGTCGCCGGAAGATGCCGGTGGCCGAGCAGGGGGCATCGAGCAGGATTCTGTCGAACAACCGCCCCGGCTCCCAACGCAGCGCGTCGCCTGCTGCCAGATGCGCCGTCAGCCCGGTTCGCGCCAGATTCTCGCGCACCCTTTCCAGCCGCGTGTCCGACACATCGAGCGCCGTCACTTCCGCACCTAGTGCTGCCAGTTGCAGCGTCTTGCCGCCGGGGGCAGCACACATATCGAGCACAGTGTCGCCGGGCTGCACGCCGAGCAGACGCACCGGCAGGGACGCCGCCAGATCCTGCACCCACCAGGCGCCCTCGGCAAAGCCGGGCCAGTCGGTCAGTTGTCCAAGCGCCTTTGATCGCGGCACGCGGATATGGCCTGGGGCAAGACTTTGGCCGCCAAGCGCCGCCACCCATGTGTCGGTCATTGCAGGATCACGCAGCGTCAGGTCGGTCGCCGGCTCGTCGGTCAGCATCCGCGCTGCGGCGTCGGCCACATCGGGGCCCCAGTCCATCGCCCAGCGGATAGCGAACAAATCCGGCAGATGCGGCGCGTCGGGCAGCCGCAGATCGCCTCTGAGCAGCGTTCCGAGCACACCATGAACAAGCCGGCGAGGCCCGCCCTCCACCAATGGCAGGGCAGTCGCCACCACCGCATGCGGCGGTGTGCCGAGCTTGAGCCAGCCGGCGACCGCCAGCCGGAGCACCATTCGTGCCCGCGAATCATCGGGCAGTGGTCGGGGTGTGGCCGAATCGATCAGCGCATCGAGGTCGGGCAGCCATCGCAACACCGTGGCCGCAAGGTTTCGCGCCAATGCCCGGTCTTGCGGCAGCTTGACTTCGGTCAGCGCCGCATCGAGGGCCAGCTCCAGCGGCGTACCGCGGCCGAGCACTGCCATCAGTAGTTTCATGGCCGAGCGCCGTGCCGGAACCCCTGCGGCCACCGGCTCGCGCTGCTTTTCAACCTTTGCGATTACCGCCTCCTAAAAATGCACCGATTCGCCGCGCATGGCTTACCGGGAACAGCCGCACCATCCAGTCGATTATCCGCGCATCGGGGCCGATCAGCACCCGATGTTGCCGCTTCTCCATGCCGCGCACGATGGTCTCCGCCGCCGCATCGGGCGTCGTGCGAGCCGCTTTCTCGAATTCGGCGGCAAAGTCCACCCCTGTATCGGCATTTGCTTCCGTTCGAGGCATCATTCCCACCCGTTCAGCATTCCTCGCCACGTTGGTCTTGATGCCGCCCGGGTGCACCCGCATCACCGCAATCTGCGGGTCTGTGGCCCCAAGCTCCAGATACAAGGCCTCTGTGAGCCCACGCACCGCAAATTTGCTGGCATTATAAGCCGATTGCGTCGGATAGCCCATCATCCCGAACACCGATGAGACATTAACCAGCCATGCCTGATCGGACTTCCGGAGATGTGGGATGGCGGCGCGGCAACCTTCGACAACCGCATCGAAATTGACACGCATGACAAGATCGAATTTCTCGCGCGGTGTTTCGGTGAACGGCGCCACCACAGTCAGCCCGGCATTGTTGATCATGCCGTCAAGCCGCCCGAATTCCGTAGCTGCAGCATCGACAAAGGCTTGCAAAGCTGCGGTGTCGGTCACGTCGAAGGTCCGCGCCATCACATGGGCATTGCCCAACATCGCTCGCGTCGCTGCCAATCCCTCTGCGTCCCGATCGGCGAGCGCCAGCTTGGCACCGCGCCGGGCCAGGGTCACGGCCAGCGCCCGGCCGATACCACTTGCAGCGCCGGTCACGGCAATTGCCCGGCCATCCAGAATGCTCATTCGTCACGCCCTCTTTCGCCCATACGCTGCGAGGCGTATTGCGTCTTCCATGGACGAAGAAACCACGCCACCGCCAGCCCCTCAAAGCGATAAGTCCGATGCGGCCGCTAAACCAGCACCCGAGCCAGCAAAAGAAATCGGCGGCCGAAAAGGCCCCGATCCGGTCAGATATGGTGATTGGGAAAAGGGCGGCATCGCCGTCGACTTCTGAGCCTTGGCTGATACGCAGACCCTTCTTCTGGCGCTCGGGCTCATGGCCGGTGCGCTGCTGTATTCCAGCGTCGGCCATGCCGGCGCCTCGGCCTATATCGCTCTGATGGCGCTGGCCGGTGTGGCGCCCGAGGAGATGCGCCCCACAGCGCTTGTCCTCAATGTCCTTGTCGCCAGCTTCGGCACCTGGCGTTATGCCCGCGCCGGGCTGTTCCGCTGGCGCACGCTTTGGCCCTTTCTGATCGGGGCCGTGCCCTTTGCCTTCATCGGCGGCGGCATCACGCTGCCGACCACGCTCTATCGGCCGCTTGTCGGTCTGATCCTCTGGTTTTCCGCTGCCCGCCTCCTATGGCCAACGCCGCTTCCCAGCGTCACCTCACCCAAAGATCCGCCGGTCGTACCCGGTATTCTCGCCGGCACACTGATCGGCCTGCTGGCGGGGCTGACCGGCACCGGCGGCGGCATCTTCCTGTCGCCAATCCTGCTTTTCACCGGATGGTCCGCACCAAAGATCGCCTCCGGTGTCGCTGCCGCCTTCATTCTTGCCAATTCGATTGCCGGTCTCAGCGGCAATCTCGCCTCGGTTAAGGCCCTGCCCGATGCCCTGCCGCTCTATGCCGCCGCCGTCCTCATCGGCGCGCTGGGCGGCACCCGGCTCGGCATTCAAGTGTCCCAGCCGGTGCTTTTCCGCCTGCTGGCAGCGGTGCTGCTCGTCGCAGGCGCCAAGCTGCTCAGCATCTGGTAGCGGTTTATTCCCCCTTGAGGGGTCTGGACAGCAAAGCATCGACTGTCTCGCGCAGCGGCGCCCCGGCGAGCAGCGCCGCAACAGCCTGAGCGATTGGCATATCCACACCGGCTGCCCGAGCCGCCGCGACCAGCACGGGTGCTGTGGCCGCGCCTTCCGCCACGGTGGTTGCGCCGGCCAGCAGGTCTTTCGCTGCTCGGCCCTGACCAAGACCGACGCCAAGCGTGAAGTTGCGGCTGTTGGTCGAGGTGCATGTCAGCACGAGGTCACCGAGGCCGGACAGCCCCCCCAGCGTTTCGGCCCGGGCACCGCGCGCAACGCCAAAGCGCAGCATCTCGGCATAGCCGCGCGCTATCAGCGCTGCCCGCGCGTTCAGACCGAGTCCCGCACCTTCCACAACGCCGCAGCCGATCGCGAGGACATTCTTCACCGCCCCGCCGATCTCGGCGCCGATCACATCGTCGGAGAGATACAGTCGCAAATGTCCGCGCACGAGCCGCTTCACCAGCGCCGCTCCCATGTCCGCGTCGCTGCATGCCAGGGTCACGGCGGTTGGCAGCCCGCGCGCCACTTCGGCGGCAAAGGTCGGCCCGGACAACACGGCGAGCGGCGCATCGGTGATGCTCGCGGCCACCTCGCCCATCAGCCGGAGCGATCCAGCCTCGATACCCTTGGCGCATAACACCAGCGTCGGCCGGTGCGCCAGTGGGGCCCCTGCCAGCACGCTGCGCAGATGTTGCGCTGGCGATACCACCAGCCAAAGATCGGCCACCGCCAGCGCGGCCAGATCGCCCGTCGCCCGCACATTCGATGAAAGCGCCACGCCGGGCAGAAAACCGTGATTTTCACGGTCGCCGTTGATGTCTGAAACAACCGCTGGCTCGCGCGCCCAGAGCAGCACGTCCTCCCTTGATGCCATTGCCTGAGCCAGCGCCGTGCCCCAGGCGCCGCCGCCGATCACGCCGATCGTCATGCCCGAACGCCCGCCCCGCGCACCGGCTCCGCGCCCGGATCGAGCGGCCAGCGCGCCCGCGCCGGCGCCATCAGATCATCAATCAGCCCCAGCCCCAGTCGCTCCACACCGGCCCAGCCGATCATCGCTGCGTTATCGGTGCAGAGCCACGGCGGCGGCGCCACGAATCGTCGGCCATGCGCTTCGGCCAACCCCGCGAGTGCTGCCCTGATATGGGCATTGGATGCCACACCGCCAGCGACCACCAGTGCGCCGTCCGCCCGGGCCAGTGCTCGCGCCGTCCGATCAACAAGACAGTCGGTTGCTGCCGTCTGAAACGCCGCCGCCATATCGGCCTGTGCCTGTGCATCTTTTTCGGCCAGCGCGTTCCAGCCGCGCAGGACCGCCGATTTAAGCCCGGCAAAGCTGAAGTGCGGCTCGTCCGCGCCCAGCAGCGGCCGTGGCAGGGCAAAGCGCCGGGCATCGCCATTTTTCGCCGCTCGTTCCACCGCCGGCCCGCCGGGAAAGCCAAGTCCGATGACCTTGGCCGATTTGTCGAAGGCCTCGCCCACAGCATCGTCGATTGTCGTCGCCAGCCGCCGATAGCGGCCCACGCCCTCAATAGCCAGCAGCTGGCAATGCCCGCCTGAGACAAGCAGAAGCAAATAGGGGAACTCAAGGCTTGCATCCGCCAGCCGTGGTGAAAGCGCATGGCCTTCAAGGTGGTTGACTGCGATTAGCGGCTTGTCTGCGGCCATCGCCAGGGCCTTGCCGGTGACCAGCCCGACCATTACCCCGCCGATCAGGCCCGGCCCCGCGGTAGCCGCGATCGCGTCAACCTCGGTCAGCGCTATCCCCGCCTCGGCCAGCACGGCCTCGATCATCGGCACGAGTCGCTCGGTATGCGCCCGCGCCGCCAGCTCGGGCACAACGCCGCCGAACGGCCGGTGAGCCTCATCCTGGCTGGCGATGCGCTGTGCCACGATTCGCCGGTCGCCGGTGACCAGCGCCACAGCGGTTTCATCACACGAGGATTCAAGGCCCAGCACCAGCATGTTCAAGCCCATAGCCCCGTGCGGGAACTGCTGCTAGCATTGATGGCATGGCGCTCAGTCCCGCACTCCATCCGCTCCTCGCACATCTCCTGACGATGGACGCCCGCCAACCTGCGGGCAGTCAGTCACCCGAAGAAGCGCGCGCCAGCATGAAGCGCAGGGTGGCGCCCTTGCTCTCAGCCTTTGAGCCCAAATGCGCCATCAGGGATTTTAATGTGCCCGGACCAGGCGGCGACCTGCCGGTCCGACTCCTGACGCCTCAAGACGATGCCGAGGGCCTGCGCCCGGTCATCGTATTCTTCCACGGCGGCGGCTGGGTTGTCTGCGATAACGAAACCCATACCCCGCTGGCTGATGCGCTGGCAGCCGCCAGCGGGGCTGCGGTGCTGATGGTCGATTATGCGCTGGCCCCTGAGCTTCCCTTTCCCGCCGCCATCAAGGACGGGCTGGCAGCGCTAGATTGGGTGGTCGCGAGCGGGGCTGATCAAGGCCTTGATTGCACGCGCATGGCGCTGGCTGGAGACAGTGCAGGCGGCAATCTCGCCGCCGTTTTGGCGCGCCGCTGTCGAGATCGCAGCACGCCCGACATCCGGGCGCAATATCTCATCTATCCGGTCATCGATCTTCCCGATCCGAGCCGATATCCAAGCTATGATGCCTGTGCGGACTATGGTCTCACCGCCAGTGACATGGCCTGGTACTGGAGCCTCTATGCCGGCAGCGCCGCCGCCGGCATCGACCTGCTGCCGCTGCGCGCTGATCTTCATGGTCTGCCGCCGGCGCTTGTGCACACCGCAGCTTTTGATGTGCTGCGCGATGAGGGGCAGGCCTATGCCGCAGCCATGGCAGGTGCCGGAGTTAGCGTCAGCGCCAAGGTCTGGCCGGGGATGATTCATGGCTTTCTGTCGCTGATCGGCCCGCTCGATGTGGCAGAAGTCGCTGCCGCAGAGGCTGGCATCTGGTTGCGTGCCCGGCTGGCCTGAGCCTGCGGCAAAGCGCGCCTCTTTGGCGCCCTCGCACTAATATGCTATGGCGCATCACCATTTCTTGGAAGGACCACCATGCTGAAGCCTATCGCCGCCGCTGTCATCGCCATGGCGACAATCGCAGCAACACCTGCCGGCCCGCAGTCGGCCTTCCAGTTCACCACCAAGACGATCGACGGCAAGCCGATGCCATGGTCGCAGTTCAAGGGCAAGGTGCTGCTCGTCGTCAACACCGCGAGCTTCTGTGGCTTCACCCCGCAGTATGAGGGCCTTCAGAAGCTGCAGGATGAATATGCCGCCAAGGGCTTCACCGTGATCGGCGTCCCCAGCAACGACTTTGGCGAGCAGGAGAAGGGCAGCAACGCCGAGATCAAGGATTTCTGCGAGGCGACATACCGGGTGAAGTTCCCCATGACCGAGAAATCCGTGGTCAAGGGCACTGCTGCTGTGCCCTTCTATCGCTGGGCTGCCAGCACGCTGGGCCAGGACAAGACCCCCGGCTGGAATTTCCATAAATATCTCGTAGGCCGTGATGGCAAGCTCATCGCGTCCTTCCCGTCCAAGGTCACGCCGCAGGCGCCCGAGCTCGTCGGTGCCCTCGACAAGGCGCTCGAAGCAGGCCGCTAATCGGGTTTGGAGTCGGGCTTGATGTTGGCTTGGGTTGCAGCGTCATCGTTGCTGCCCAGGCTGCGGGACAAGACTTTGCGCCGCACAAGATTGGCCCGAAGAGCGGCTGCAAGGCGGGCTTCACGGCTTTCGGGGAGGCTATCGGTCATATTACCATCAGCAATAGCCTGCCCCCTCCTCAGGTGCCACCCCTGCCTCGGCATTTTCCGCCATCCTTGACACGCCGCCGCCCCTCCCTCATAGGCGCGCCTCTCATGACGTTCGCGTCAGGAAATGGAATGCTGCCGTAGCTCAGTGGTAGAGCGCATCCTTGGTAAGGCTGAGGTCGGGAGTTCAATCCTCCCCGGCAGCACCATTCCCCTTCCCGCCTGAACTATCCTGCCCGAATCTCTGGCCAGCGCCGTAGCAAGCGAGTAGACAGGGGGTGTTTCGTCATCTCTGACAAGGGTATCTGCCATGGGCTCGTTCAGCCTCATTCACTGGGTCGTCCTGATCCTCGTTGTCATCCTGCTTTTCGGTCGGGGCCGTATCTCCGATCTGATGGGTGATCTCGCCAAGGGTATCAACAGCTTCAAAAAGGGGCTGGCTGACGATGACAGCACGCCTGCGGTCAAGGCGCCGCCGGCCCAGATCACCGACGCCAGCGGCAAGACCATCACGCCTGCAGCCTCCCCCGAAGACGCGCGGCGCTAACCGCGGCCGGAGGGGCCGCCCATGTTCGGCATCGATTCTTCTGAGCTTTTCATCATCGGGCTTGTGGCGCTGCTCGTCATCGGTCCGCAGCGGCTGCCGCTTGCCATGCGCGTCGTGGGTCAATGGGTCTCCAAGGGCCGCGCCATGACCCGCCATGTCCGCAACGGCTTTGATGCCATGGTTCGCGAAGCCGAGCTGGACGAGATGCAAAAGGCCTGGGCCAAGCAGAACGAAGCGATCATGAAAGCCACCGAGATGGATCCAACCGCTTTCATGGACCCGGGCAATCCGCTGCCCGAGATTGCAGCGCCGGAAACCAGCCCGCCAGACGGCGATCCGGCGCCAATATCAGCGCTGCCAGCGCCTAAGCCCACCCGCAAGCGCAAGCCCAAGAAAACGTCGGAACCGCAACCCGATGAGCGGTGAAGACGAAGTCGAAATCGACGCCAGCAAAGCGCCGCTGCTCGATCATCTGATCGAATTGCGGACACGGCTAGTGCGCTGTGTCGCCGCCTTTTTGGTCTGCTTCATCATCGGCTTCATCCTCGCCGACCGCGTGTTCGGGATTCTGGTGCAGCCGCTGGTTGATGCCTATGGCCCGGATACTGTCGGTAAGCTCATCTACACCAAGCTCTACGAAGCGTTCTTCGTGAAGGTCAAAGTCGCTGCCTTTGCCGGCATCTGCCTGGCTTTTCCGATCATCGCCAATCAGCTCTGGGCCTTTGTGGCGCCGGGCCTTTATCGTCGTGAAAGGCGGGCCTTCCTGCCGTTTCTGGCCGCAACGCCGATCCTGTTCTCAATGGGTGCAAGCCTGGCCTATTTCGGCGTCATGCCCGCCGCGTTCAAATTCTTCCTTTCGTTTCAAACCGATGGCGCAGTCAATGGCATCACCCAGGAGGCGCTCCCCGCCATGGGTGAGTATCTTGATCTTGTCACCGGCATGATCCTGGCCTTTGGCATCTCGTTCCTGCTGCCCGTCCTCCTCATGCTGCTTGAGCGCGCCGGCATCATCACACGCACCCAGCTCAAGGCCGGTCGCCGCTATGCTATTGTCGCCGCCTTTGCGATCGCTGCGGTCATCACGCCGCCCGATGTCTGGAGCCAGATCGCCTTGGCCGTGCCGCTCATACTGCTCTACGAACTATCAATCGTCGGCATCTGGTTCACCGAGCGCCGCCGCGCGGCAAGCCTTGAAAAGGCCGCCTAAAGCCAGATTTTAATTCCGGATTTCTGGCCGCAGCCGGTAGCGACCCCCGTCAAAGCCCTCAAACATCTGTTGAACCGCCGGGTGCTGCACAGGCTCGCCATCGCGTTCGAGGATGAGGTTCTGCTGGCTGACATAAGCGACATAGGATGATTCGTCGTTTTCGGCGAGCAGATGGTAGAAAGGCTGGTCCTTGCGCGGCCGCACCGCCTCAGGGATCGATGCCCACCATTCCTCTGTGTTGTTGAACACCGGATCAACGTCGAAGATCACGCCGCGAAACGGGAACATCCGGTGCCGCACCACATCACCGATGGTGAAGGTGGCCGGCGTAGCGTCCTGATAGTTAGTGTCGTGTGGCGTTGTCATCATCTTCCGTTCCAAAATACTCCCTTGAAGCAAGCATATCGTCAAGCATGATATAGGAAGCCTTGCGCCAGCGTGAAGGGCTGCAATGCAAGGCTTGGCAAGTGAGGCGCGCTTCGCTAGACGCAGCCGCTTCGGCCGGTAGGTGCCCAGCACACGCCATGCCCTCGCGGAGAGGTGCCAGAGTGGTCGAATGGGACGGTCTCGAAAACCGTTGTGGGTGCAAGCTCACCGTGGGTTCGAATCCCACCCTCTCCGCCACTCGCACCGGTCAGCGCACAGCGTTATTGAATTCCGTGGACGCCGGGCCGGTCAGCGCGGCCAGGAAGATGAACCAGTCCGGGATGACGCCGGGTCGGCCGTCGGGGTTCCAGATGTCATGGTCTGCCTGAGACGTGGGGTCGGCGACCGCGGGATAGGTGCCGGGCTGGATCCGGCTCTTGCCGCCACGCTCGGCGAGCCGCCGCAACGCGCGAACCGCGTCCAGCGGATCTTCGGGCGTGTTGGCCGCAGCCAGCCCAAGCGCCTGGCCGATCAGCGCTATACGCGCAGCGCGGATCGTGGCGGGGCGACCTTCGGCAATGGCTTCGTCGAAATAAGCTACCGACAGCGCGCTGTCGAACGTCATCCCGCGTCGCCAGCCATGGGCGCTGCCGGTGATGAGGATGGCATCATCAACAATCAGGGTTGTGCTGCCCAGATGCATCGTGCGCCCGGGGCCGGCAATGGGCGAAACCAGCGCCACACGGTCCGGCGCTGCGGTTTGCAGCGCGGCAAGGGCTGCGCCGATTCCGGCCTTTCGGATCGCTTCGAGCTTGGCCGTCTGGTCGGGCAGGAAGCGCTGTGGAATGATCAGGATGACCACGAGGCCGGGCCGCACAGCCAGACGCGCGGTCAGCGCGCTGATCAGGGCGTTGGTGCCGGCCTGAGCGTCCAGAGCCGGCGTTTCGATAAAGACAAGATCTTCGGCGCGGCCGATCGCAGCTAGCGCGGCAGTCGCAAATTCCTGCGCGCCGTCGCGTGACTTCAGGATCAGCCGGTCCAGCGAGCGTGCGGCAAGATCATCATCGAAATTGGCGGTGTCGATCACGCCGTCGAGATCCTGACCGGTCGCTGTCTCGATTTCGGTCTTCAGATCGGTCCAGCTCTGGCCCGGCATAAAGCTGCCGCCATTCGCCGCCAGAAAGGCGCGGATCACCCCGTCGCCGTGCATGCCATGGGTGGTTGTCTCGAGGATCGATGTCCAGCCGCCGGACGTTCCGGGATCGGCCGTCGCGGTCATGGGGCGGCCGGCCAGCGGCACATAGTCCAGAATGCTGGTGGCCTGGCGCTCGATCATCAGGGCACGCAGCGGATCGGCGGCGGGGCCGGCGATGGCCAGCCCGGCACCATGGATTTCCGGGCCAGCTGGAATGCCGGGGTGGCCGAGCTGGGCAGGCGGCGCTTCATGAAGGCTGGAAAGCCCGGGGGTGCCGCCGATAACAGCCCTGCCCGTCGCATCGCGCGCCGCCAGCTCCCGCCGTTCCTGGCTGGGCACAGGCTGGCCCCATCCCGTCACGCGGGTAAGAGCGTTGCGGATTCGCCGGTTGAGAGTCGTGCCGGCGGGTGCGGTGGTCAGCGTGCCTTCCGGGGTCTGGCCAAATGCCGGCTGGGTGATGATCAGCACATCGCCGGCGGTGGCTGCAACAGGCAATGTCGCCGTCACCATGTCGGCAGCGATCAGGGTCGTCGTGTCGAGCAACGCCAGCGTTCCGGCCGTGTCTGCCAGTACATGATCTCCCGAGCGCCAGCCGCTGCCCCCGATAACGAAAGGCTGGCCGCGACTGGTGTTGATGAAGCTGGCCGCACCAGGGGCTGACCGTGAAACGCGACTGCCAGCGGCGACTGCGGGCCGGTCGAAGCGAAGGTCGGCAAAATAGCGCGATCCGCCGTCGATGACGACAAGCGCATCGGCGGACAGGCGGGCACTCGCCTGCCCGTCTGGAAGGGCCAGAATGACAAAGGCCTCGCCATTGATGTCGGCGATGGCGCTGCCGCCGGTCTGGCGGACGCGTCGGCCAGTTTCAGCGTCGATGCCATGCGTCCAGACCCGGACCCAGCTGGCCGGGGGCAAGCTGCCGGCCTCGAAGTGCAGCGCGATCGACTGGCCGGCAACCGAGCCGCCGCTGCCGCTCGCCGTGCCCTCGCCGGCGAGGGCACGGGGCGTGAAGTCGAGGCTGGCGGGCAGCGGGCCGGTCCCGAAGCTGGCGGGGGCCGCAGTGGCGCCCCAGTCGCGGTCAAGGACAGGGCTCATCAACGTGGCGTTGCCGGCAGCCAGCGTCGCCATGGCCTGTGTCGTCACAGCCTCGGTGGTGGTGAGAAACGCCGGCACAGCTGTGTTGCGCGCCGCTGTCGTGCGAAGGCGCGGATTGCTCTGTGTGGCGTTGGCGCGGGTGCGCCCAACCAGATGGCTTTCAATGTCGGTCAGCGCCAGCCGGGCGAAATCCCGCTTGAACGTGGCGGGCCAGGCAGCCCCGGTCCATCCGGCAAAGGGCGTGGCGGCGCCGGGTGCTGTGTACGTGCCGTTGGGCAGCAGGGCCAGCCGGGCAATGGGAAGAATGTCGGTATCAGGCGTGGCGGCCGCCGTGAGTGCCACGGCAGGAGCAGCGCCGGCCGTATAAAGCGCTGTGGCGCCGCTGACCGCCGTCAGGTCGGTCAGGTCGAGACGCGCGATGGTGGCGGCATCGAGCGGGCCTTCATGCGCATTGACGAGTGCCACGACAAGCCCATCGGCCACATCGGCCGTGCGCTGGTCCGCAGCGGTATCGGAGGCCCAGAGATTATCCCAGGTTCCGGTCGTCGCAAGGGCGGCCCACCATGCAGCGACAGCACCGGCATCAAGCGGCCGGCCGCGATGATCGAAGCACCAGAGCTTGACGTTGAGCGCCGCGCCGGAACGGTTCTTGAGCGCCACAGCCGAGCTTGTGTCCGGCCGGCAGAGTTCGGTGACTGCGATGGTGCCATTGGTCGGCGGTGTGCCGGGCTCAAGGCCGATGAAGCGCGCGGCATCGAAGCCGGGGGGCGATGTATCGAAGTCGGCGGCACGAAGGTTCTCGATCTTGGCCATGGTGTCGGCATCGGCAGCGGGCACTTCGATGGCAAAGTGACGAACACGCGGACGCGCCATCGCCCCGGCGGGAAGCGGCTGACCATCGGGCGATGGCAAGGGTGCTGTCAGCGCCGCGAGGCGCGCCTCCACTTCGGGCAGCAGCGTGAGCAGAACGACCAGCGCACCATCCGTAAAAGCGGGCGTGCCGTTTTCCTTGCGCAGCGCCGCTAGCGCCGGCGGGCGCGGGCTGCTGGCAAAGCCATAGCGGCGCCAGGCATTTGCTGGCGCGCGCCATTCCATGTCGGTCCCGAGGTTCACGCCCACGGCAAGATCGCCGTCGGGGAGCGGCAGAAGTGGCGTCGCCGACGCATGGGTGAACCACGGGCCGAGTGCTGGCGATGCGAGGTGAAGATCGGCGGGGGCGGGGACAAGATCGGCCATGGGATTACACCAGTTCCAGGGTGGCAGAGGCCGGCGGGCTGGACCGGCCGATCGGATCGACAAGGATGACGATATATTCGCTATTGTCGGGCACAGTCTCGCCGCTGCTGCTGCCGGGCAAGATGAAGCTGCCGTCATTGGCGATGGCCGCTTCGTGAATGATCACTGGCAACCCCCCGGGCTGGCGGCGGACAAGACGCACGGTGAAGTCCCCCATTTCCCCGCCCTGCAGCGGCCCGGGATGGCTCACCGCGATGCTGACATCGGTAAGGCCACCGGCGGCTGTCGTCCCGGTGATGCCGGTAATGGCGGCGGCGGGTGGCCCGACGGGGGGTACGATGATGAGGCTGACCGGGTTTGAAGGGGCGCTCCACAGGCCCGGCACCGGGCTGCCTGCCGCCGCCGAGCCACTTTCCGGAGCACCTTGCGCCTCGGCCACCCATGCGTAGCGGAACCACGGCTTGAGCCGGGCTGTGTCAGCGATGATCAGCGGTCCGTCATCGCGGGCAATCGCCGTCTGTTCACCCTTTGCATCGACGGCACCAAAGCTCCCGGTTTTGACGATCGGCATGGCCAGCGCGTTGGTGCCGCTTGTCGCTGTGCGCCGCAGCCGCCATCCCTGTCCCGCTGTGGCGCCGGGCGCTAGGCGAATGGTGATCTCGGCCACCGTGGCATGCTCGGCCCCTTCAGGCGTCGCCGGCCGGGCTTCGAGCACAGGGCGCGGCGGCGGGTCAGCGTTGGGCACGCCATAGAGAATGATCGGCAGCCCGGCGAGCGCAGGCTTGGCGCCCGAGGCGGTTTCAGCCGCGATCTTGTAGACGCTGAGCACGCGCAGGCTCCCTGAAACAGCGTGGCGGAAGGCTTTGCCCGTAGCGGTATCGCGAATGGCCCCTTCAAGCTTTTCAAAAAGATGATCGGGCAGCAGCGCCTGATGCGTGCGCCAGAGCGTGGCGCGGGCAGCCGCATTGGCAGCATCGGCGAGCTCGCCCAGAATATCGGCGCGGTTGATCGATCTCAGATGCGCCGTCAGCCGGTTCTCGTCGGAATAGAATGCGGCATAGCGCGCCTGCCCCGGCTGCGGCATCCAGCGATGCTCGATCCAGGCAAGACCCGTCACATCCGGTCGGGCACTATATTGCAGTTGATCCGGCACGACGATCTGCGGCGGCGGTCGCAGATCGCGGAGGCGAAGCTGGAATGGCTCCGATTCCTGCGAGAGCTGTCCGGCCGTGTCGATCCAGGTCGCAATGATGCGCAGATAGCGCTCTTCCATGGCATCGAGAATCGGGCCGGTGTGGGTCACAGCAATGCGAAACATGCCGGGCTGGGTGGGGATCGCCACCTGACCGGAAACAGGGGGTTCAATCGTCGTGGTGGTGCCGAAGCGCTGGTCGCGGATGGCCAGGCGTACCCTGTTCAATGGAAAGCTGGCCGGGGCCAGCGTCGCCGGGCTGGGAACAGGAACATGGATCAGCACCGGGCCACCGGTCGTGGCAGCATTGGCGACCGGAACCGCCGTGTAATAGGCTGTCACATCGGGGCGCGGTGGCTTGGGGCGGGGGCCTGCGGCAGCATTGGCGGCGGTCCAGTTCGAAAAGCGGCCGAACCTGTCTTGTTGGGCAAGAAGATAGCGGATGGGGCCGGCATCGGCGCGGTCGTCGGTCAGCGTCCCGGTGCCGGGGGGCGGCATCGGCTGACCCGAGACATTGACAGAAAGCCCCATGATGATCGGCAGATGCCAGCCCTTGGCATTTTGACGGTTCAGCGCTGCAAAACTCCCGGCCCCGGCCGGCGGCGTGCGCTTCTGCGCTGCGACAAGACCGGCGACCATGATGCCGCCGATGCCGATATCCACCGACCGTATCGGCGTGCCGCCGGCGGTGGGCAGCCAGTCCTGATGCTCGACGCCAAAAATGGCAGGGGCATCGACAGGGTCGAGCGGGCAGGCGCGATCGGCAACCGCAATGCAGTCGATGGCAATATAATCGCGGACATCCTCAAGCGTATCGCTCTGGCCGGGGCCGAGCTTGAAGCCCCGTGAGCCCACACCGCTGGCGGCAATCTCGAAAAGCTGGTGGCGGCCGATGGTGCGGCTTGCCTGCGGCACGCTACCCAGCAACATGTCGAAGATCAGTTCGTCGAACGGCCGCTTCGTCTGTCCCGGCACCGCCAGTGTGGGGCCGGGCTTGGGCGCCGGAAAATCGCGGAAAAAGCCGGTGGTGCGGTAAAACACCAACGTGTTGTCATGCTCGACCCAATCGTCGTCGAGGGTCTTGTAGCCAAGATGTGTGGCCGCACCGGGATCGGACTGATGCTGGTTGACACGGTGGATGCGCAGCTGCGTCGCGGTGCCGATGACATTGCCTTGCCCGTCGAGGATCTTGTCCTGCGTCGTCTGCTCCAGCGGCGGTGTCGTCAGATCGTTGATCAGCGGATCGAGATCGGTCGGCAGCTGTGCTGTCAGCGACGCAACCCGGTCCAGTTCCTCGGCATCGGTGAACAGCGGCGCGCTGGCCGGATCGGGGGCGCCGAGCGCATCCTGCAATGGCCGGCGCTTGGGCGCCTGCGCCTTGACTCGAGCGTGCGCCGCAGCCTCGGCATTATTGAGGCCGAGATAGCGCGCGCCCCCCTTGTGCGGCAGCGCCATGATCGTGAAAGGTTGCCAATCAAGCCGGTTGGCATCGCCCGCCTCAAGCCATTGCACCCCGAGCACAGTGCCGCTGCCCTCGATACGAAGCTGGATCAGGCCTGGGCCCGAGAAAGCGTATCGCGGCTGGGACCGGCGCCCGATGAACGCCGGCTGGGTCGCAGCGCTGATATAGGCGGACACACGCAGCCCCGCCGTGACAGCACTTGTCGTAACCCCGATGCGAGGCCCGATGGGGAGCGGCCCGAACGGTCGTCTCGGGTCGATGCGGATCGGGCCCCGAATGATGGGATCGCGAACTATCGGCACGGGAATAACCGGTTCGCGCTCTTTGGGCGGAGTAGTGGTGAGCAGCTGCGCCCAGATGCAGGTCTGTCCGGCAACAACACCGATCCGCGCCGTGATCACCATGCCCGGCGTCACATTGAACGGCGGCAGCAGCTGCTGGCCATCGGCGGCATAGAAAAAGGCAGTGTTGCGGAGCTTCAGGCCCTTGGTGCCCTGATGCACGGCGCGGTCGATAACAAAGGGCGCCACTGGCAGGCCGAGCATCGGATGATGGTGGACCCGAAGGTGATTGCCCGACCGGGCATGATCTTCAGCAAGGCCCGTCGGCAGGGCATGGGCGCCGAAGAGGATGGGGGAAGCGAGGGGGTGTGGCATGGCTCAAAGGCCCTCCCGATCGAGCATGGCGGGGCGGCTGGTGATGCTGCGGCTGGCGCTGATCGGGCCATCGCTCGAGCCGAAATCGAACGTCAGGCTATGGTCGCCGGGCGGCAGCACAATCGGAGTGGCAGGCTTGAGGAACACCCGGGTCCAGTTTTCGGTGGCGCGGTGAACCTCCAGCGAGGCGCCGCCGATGCGGGCGCGATTCAGTTTGAAACGGGTGCCGATTTCGGCGCGCTCGTCCGGCTGGTCGGCATTGATCAGGAAGGCGCCGGTGCGGTTCAGGCTTTCAAGGCTGTCCACCAAAACCCCCTCGATCTGCCAGCTCGTGCCCGACAGACGCCAGACAAGATGGATTTCTGGCCGGCGCGTCGGCAGCGGCAGCGTATCGGCGCCAATGGCAGCCAGCAGCGCGCCAAGCTGCTGATCCGATATTTCCAGCGCACCGCCGGGGATGCTGGCGGCGGGATCGATGATGATCTCGGCAGGGCGGAACGGTGCCGGACCGGCGGTGGCAAGCCCGAGATCGGCAATCAGCGCTGCAGGCCCGCTGTACCGCGACGTGACAAAGCGGGTGGGCCAGACAGTCATTGCGTCGGAATCGTCGGTGCGCGGCGCCGTGACGGCAAGGTCGTACATGGCCAGCGGCTCCAGCGCAAAACGCGTGGCGATCGAGACACCGTCACCGAACGGCACGCCCGGAATGCAGTGCGCCTCGCCAAGCGCCTCCTCGATCAGCGTCCAGGCTTTGGGCGCCAGCTTGGCCGGGAAGGCGGTCGCGATCTCGCTCAGCGGCACCAGCGGCGTGAGCACGATGATGAGGTCATCCGGTGTGGATTGCGGCGGCGGATCGGTGCGGGCAACCCGGACACCAACCTTGCGGTCATGCATCGCCAGCAGCGCTTTGACATGACCGGCGCTGAAGTGGACCCAGATCGGATCGTCGGTGAATTGCGAGGCACGGCCGTCTGCCGGCTCAACGGTGGCGATGTAGCGCGCGATGTCACGCGGATCGAACACATGCTCGTTGAGGCCGTCCTGCGTCAGACCGGAATCAAGCACCTCATCGGCAATGGCAAAGTGGAAGACCTGCGGACTGCCGGCCGTGAAGGTGGCTGCGGCAATCGCAGGCGGGCTGTCGGTGGCTTCCTTGTTTGCCTGCCACACTGCCCATGACCATTCGGCGACGATTTCATAGGCCTGCCCCGGCACGAGCAGCATCTCGCGGCGCTCCTCGGGTGACAGCGGCAGAAGCGTGACCAACAGGCTCTGAAGGTCGTCGCGGTGCGCCTGATCGGCGGCGGCGCGGCGGACCTGTGCGACATCGGTGCCGCACGCACTCAGCAGCGTGACCCGCTTGCCCGCGGGTGCGGTAATCTCCGCGCCGTCCCACGCCTGTTGCCCGGCAGGCGGCCGGTATTCAATGATCTGACAGGCGCCGATGCGGCGGATCACCCGGCCGGGCCAGACTGCATCGACCGCTTCACCCTTGATGCCCTTGACCACAATGGCAGGTACTGCGGCGGCAGCAGCCGTGGCGGCGGCGGTGGCGAATGCCGGAACGCTGCTGATGAACGGCAGGCGACGGAACATGGGCTCCAGGCTCGCCGGGATCAGGCGCAGCGGACTGTCGATCTCCGTGCGCCCGGCCTCGCCGCAGATTTCGATGATCGCGGCCTTGCCATCGCCGCCGGAGAGTTCGATCCGGATGATGTCCCGCCCCGTAAAGGTCAGGGTCTGGACGATATTCTGGTCAGCGCTGGTCGCGGCCGTCGCGGCGCGAGCGCCATTCGTGTCGAGCGCCTGTCCCTTCACCAGGCCGCCAAACAACATGAGCCTGATGGTAATCGTGCTGACCGGACGGGGCAGGGTGATCTCAAGAGCATCGCTGCCGAAATAAAGCTCGGGCGTGCCATCGCTGCCGGGCGCGGTGGCAGCACCGGCGTCCGCCACATTGTCCATCAACATCAGCGCACCACGGCCCGTGGGATCGACAAAGCTGATATCGCGGTGGGCAAATTTGCCGATGCCGCGCGGCAGATCGAGCCCGGCAAAGTTGATGCAGCGGGCGTCGCCCGGCTTGCCCTGGCCATCGGGGCAAACCCGGAAGAACACAGCCTCGCCCTGTCCACCTTCCAGCGCGATGCGCACGATCGGTGTGCCAGCACTCAGGGTCAGGACATGGGCCACCCCCTGCACCGATGGTGTCACCGCACTGGCAACAGGCACACCGCTGGCATCAAAGCCTGTGGCCTTGACCGGCCCGGCAAAGAGCATGATCGACAGCGCGACAGTCGTGGCGCCGGGGTTGAGGGTCAGCAGAACACCGCCCGGCGGCATGAGGATCTCCGCCCCGCCGTCTCTGCCCGGCTGTGCCGGATCCTGTGACTGGTCCACAAGATCGACGAGCTTGAGTTGTTCGGTCTGATTGATCGGCGTCACCTGAAGCCGCCCGAGATCGACGCGCGGCATATCGCTGTCAACGCGCAGCTTGGTGAAATCGATGCAGCCCACGTCCGGCATGCCGGTCAGGCAGCAGACGCGGAAGAGCAGGGCCTCGCCTTGCCCGCCTTTCATCTGGATCTCGGTAATCGCCGCACCGCTGCGGCTTTCAAGGATCACGAATTCGATTTGACCCTGCGGGCCGTCGGCGCTGGCCTTGGCGATAACCTTGCCCGCCGCATCGAGCCCGATCATCTCGACCGGTGATGCGTTCATGCGCACAAAGCCAAGCTCCAGGCGCGTGCAGCCCTTGAGGGTGATGATGGCGCCGCTGTCAGGCAGCATCGGCTCGCCGTTGCCGTCGCGGCCCTTGCGCGGGCTCGGACCGCTCTGGTCTATCATGTCGACCAGCCGGAAGCTGGTCTGGCTGTCGGCCGGTGTCAGCGTCAGCCAGTCATCCTTGATCACCTTGACATCGCCGCCCTTGGGCTGGTTGCTGAAGGTGATGCAGCGGCGGTCATCGCCCACAGGCGGCTTGTCGGGCGTTGCCTCGCCGTTGCGGCAGATACGGTAAAAAACGATGGTATTCAGGCCCCCGCGCACATCGAGGCGGGTGATGCCGGCAAGACCGGTCAGACGCGCCACCACCGGGCGGCCGGCAAGGCCGGCAAGCTGGGCTGAGTCGAGCTGCGACCCATTGGCGCCAAAGGCGCGGACTTCGAAGGGCTGGCCGCGCAAGCTGAGGAAATGCAGCTCGAACTGGATGGCCGGGGTGTCGGGGATGATTTCGATCCCGGCATCGGGCAGTGCAATGTCGGTGGTGCCATCGCTGCCGGGCCGGTCCGGCGCCTGCGAGGCATCGACCTGATCGGTCAGCACGAATGGCTGCTGCGGGTCGAGCGCCCGCAGCGTATAGCCGCTGGTCCGGGTCGTGACGGCCTTGCCGTTCGGGCGCAGGTCCTTGAAATCGGTGCATTGCTTGGTGGCGCCGCCGGGGCGGCCGGTCGCGTCGCACACCAGCAGCGTGATGGTCGGATCGACAAGGCTGCGGTCGAAGTTCACATCATAGGGCAGTGCTGTTTCTTCCGTGCCGGTGGGCGTTGCGTGCCAAAGCCATGGCAGCTGCACACCGGCCGTGACCGTGCGGCCGGGAAGCGGGATGGGAGACGGCGTGGGCACAACGCCCCCGCCTTCCAGCGTGCGCCCGGCGAGGGCTGCGAGGGTTTGCAGGTCGCGGCCGGTGATCTTGCCCAGCGGCGTGCGGATGCACGGCTCCCCAAACGCGATGAAGCGGGTGGGATAGGGCGGCAGCGGCGGGCCGTCGGGGGCCATTCGCGCGCCATAAAGGCCATAAGCCGTCGCATTTTCCGCAAACACACAGGCGCGGCGCGGGGTCGGCACAGGATCGCAAAGCTCGCCCGCGGTGCCCGAGGGCGCCCCATCGGTGCCCGCGCCACCATCGTCGAGGTTGACCGCCCAATTCCAGGGGTTCCAGTCGAGCAGCTTGAGGTTGGGGCCTTCATGCTCGGAGGGCAGCGGATTGCCGCCCGTCCCCGAAGCATCCGGCTGGCGGTAAGGGGTGCTCATCCAGACCGACTGGAGCGGGCCGGCCGGGGTGCTGCTGATCGGTGCGCCGCCCTTTGTGCGCAGGATCAGCCGGTCAAGCCGATAGGCATATTTGATGCGGTTGCTGCCGAACCATTCAGCCTGGCCGGGCAGGGCCGGGATGGCAAACTGGTTCTGCTGGTCGTCCTCGGTCAGCGAATGGCGGAAGTGCAAGACGGGCGCCGTATCGGCCCAGACAGTATTGTTTTCCTTGGGCGGCACACCGGCATTGATGCCACTGCTGAGGTCGAAGAGCGGGCGAGCGGCGATCGGCGTGGTGATCGGTGCTGCTTCGCCCATCACCCGGTCGCGCCGGTCGGTCAGCGATATGCTGACGATCGGCGGCTCGGGCGGCGGCGGCGGCGGGACGGTAGCCCCGCCAATCTTCACCCCGACACAGCCTTTGAGCGAGAAGAAGAACAGGTCGACCTCGCCGCAGAATTCGCCGTCAAGGAACACACTCTCCTGGAAATAGGTGAGGATCAGCTCCCCGCGCGCCGCAATGGAAACAACGACAAGATCGAGCTTGCCCTGCACAAAGACGCCGCCCTTGATGAGCAGCGGGTTGGTGCCGAAGCCGACCAGCACCTTGGCACTGGCAGAGAGCGAGATAGGCCCGGCCGACCAGTCGATGCCCCAGCCGGCCCCGAAGCCCACCGAAAAGCCTTCGAACGTGAAGCGCGGGTCGCCGCCCAGCGACGGCAGACCGTCCTGCTCCACCATCATATAGGCCCATACCTCGACGTTGAGCGTGTCGGGCAGCAGCGTCAGCGTCACCGGCTCGCCGTAGCGCGTCACCGAATTGCCGGCGCTGTTGACAGCCGTGACACCGTCCGAACCGAGGCGCACATAAGAGCCGCGCAGCGATGCCGGGAAATAAGCCGAGAACGGAATCTGCAGCGAGAGCAGCTTGGGAATGGTGTATTGCGCCGCCACCGCAACCTTCACACCGTCATCGTTGATGACGATCAGCCCGGTGATCGTCCCCGATTGGCCGCCTTCATCCGTGGCGGTGGTTTCGGGCACCGAGATGATCTCGACATCGACCCCAAGCACCACTTCAAGATCGGGAAAGCCGACAACCAGCATCCCGCCGGCCGAAAAGCAGAAGCTGACATCGGGCATCGTGCCGACAACAACCCCGACGCCGATGGCATATTGGTCCTTGCGCGGCTGATATTTGTTGCCCGGCGGCGCCCGCCACCAATCGAGCTCCCGCCCGACGGGATCGGGGTTTGACCCGAGCTTGCGCTCGCCGTTGGCCACAAACATGCCCTTGAAGCCGTAAAGTGCCGCCCCCGACTGGGCGAGCGGCAACGGTGTCGAGAATTGCACACCAAGAAACAGCTCAAGGAAGATCGACGGTGCGATGGCCGGCGGCCTGCCCATCGCAAGCCCGGCCTGCACACCGATCCCGAGCGGCACGACATTGGCGTCCACCCCGGCCCGGATGATGCCGCCATCCTCGATCCGCAGCCGGCCTTCGCCCGACACAACCTCGGCAACATCGAGCGTCACCGTAAAGCCGCGCAGCTCGAATCCCGGCACAGGATTGCCGGCCGACCATGTCAGCCGGAAGATCGCCTCGGTAACTTCGACAACCCCCAGATCGAGGGCGGCCGCAATCCGCATCTCGACCCAGAAGGAGCCGCGCCCCATCGAGATTTCGACAATGCGCAGCAATTCCCCCAGCGCACCGTCGATTTCCCATTTGCCCGGGTCCTCGATCTCCATGCTGTCGGTGGCATAGGCAATGCCGATCTTTTCCCAGCCCGGTTTCGTATTGTCGTAGCTGATGCCAACGTCTTTATAGCGGATTTTGACCGGATGATCGGCCGATGTCTTGATGCCGAGCTGGCCGCTGTCGATGTGCAGGGTGCAGACATAATCGGTGGTCAGCTGAAGCTGGTAATCGGCGCCGATGTCCGAGAGCGCGCGCGTCTGCGCCTCGGCTTCGAGCGCCAGAATCGCGACCTTGGAGCCGGCGCCGACCAGCGGCCCGCCGCCCCCGAAATTGATGCCGGCAATCGCTGACACCCCAAGAAGAGCCGCAATGCGCGCGCCCGAGCCGATCATGTCATTGTCGAGATCGACACCGGAGAGCAGCATCGGCCCGATCGCGGCGGCCATGGTGATATTGGGCTGGTCGGTGCTGAACAGCCCGTTTGGATCACCATCCGACTTTATGCCCAGCGTCGCCCGTGTGAATCCGGTGCGGCTGTCATGAACCCATTTGGCATAGACCGTCAGGACTTCCCGATCGATGGGAACAGGACTGGTGGTCGAGGTGCCTGTCGCCACGGGGGGCAGCGGCGCCGTCGTCGGGCTCCAGGCGAATTCGGCCTCGATGATCGAAGGCACCGCGTCCTGAAAGCCGATGGCGGTCGGGCTGTCCCAGCCGACAACGAGCTTCACCCGGTAATCGATCGCGGGGTCGCCGACCGGCGCCGGCAGCGGGTCGCGGTTGGAACTGGGAACATAGGAGCGGCGCAGCGTGGCATCGACAGCGGGTGACAGCGTGCGCCGCTGGGCGCCGGCAAGCGGGGCGGCATCGGTGACCGCATAGATATCGACGCGCCGGAATTTGCGGCGAATGCCCTCGCTGGTCGGATCGGCGTTTTCGCGGTTGCCCCAGCCCTGATGCTGGCCGTTGAAACTGTGCTTGATCAGCCAGCCGTTGAACAGGCTGGCATCGCTGCGGCTTTCCGACTTTTCAGCCGCGGTCAGCGCAATGTCGGCGCGTTCCTCCTTGGTATCGCCGCTGGCCGAGCTGGCGTCCCAGGCCGAGCTTTCCCCGCGCGTCAGCACGCGCGCCATGGGGATCAGCGCTCCGGCCGCAGCCCCCGGCTCGCGCGCGCTCAGCAGGCGGCGGGCGCGGGCCGCACGGTCCTTGGCCAGCTGGATGTTGAACGTATCGGGCGCTTCCACCGCAGGGCTGGCGTCGCCGCCCGAGCCGATATCATCGCACCGGCCAATCACCAGAAATTCGGCATTCGGGTAGTTGGCAGCCCAGGCCAGCAGCTGCTCCTGCAGCGCCGCCGCATCGGACGGCGTGGTGGCGGCGCCCGCAGGGCGCAAATCGCCCCAGCCAAGCACCGTATCCTGCTCGAAGGCCATCAGCACCTGAACATGGCGATCATAGTCGAAAACCGGCGGCGCCCCGCCTTCAGACACCACAACCCGGGCAAATTCGTCGGGCTGCACATCGACAAAGGTCGGGGACAGCGGATCAAGCGTCGATAAATCGGGCACCGGTACAAATTGCCCGCGGGCATGAAAGTCGGTGAGCGAGAAGCTGGCTTCAGCCGCCGTCAGCGGCAGCGCTGTGCCGGGGGCCGCACCTTCCGACACACCGCCAACACTGCCGATCAGCAGCCGGCCCTGCTCGACCAGCGTGATCGCCAGATGCGCTGTGCGCGCCGAGGTTTCGCCTGCCACAACCTCGGACAGGCGGATCGTCCAGCCGTTGACCATGCCCGTAAAGTCCGGCTGAAAACTGCTGCCGCTCCCGGCCCGATCGGTGCCAAGGATCTCCCAATTATACACACTGGTCCCCGGCGCCGTGGAGACCGCCGTGAGCGTAACCGCGCCAATGTCGGCAGGCGTGCCCGCCAGATGGATGACATCATCAACATCGGTGCCGCCAACATTGGCCCTGATGCTCGGAATGGCGCCCAGCGCCACAAAGCGGAAGGCGATCTCGGGGTGGTTGAATTCTTCGGTCTCGCCGCTGACCGTTACTTCCTCGATCGGCTGGACTTTCAGCACCTCGCCGTGGCGGATGACGCCTTGCGCGCTGTCCCCCTCCTGAACACCAATGCCGGGGAAACGCCATTTGGCCTTCCATTCGACAAGCGTGCCGCCGCCCGGAGGTGCGGGCAGCGTAAATCCGCAGCGAATGGTCTGCGCTTCGTCGGGGTTGCCGGTCAGCTGGACAAGCCGGGACTGGCCGCTGCCGGTCACCGCGAGCGGCGTCGCCCCCGGCTCCTGAAAAAATTGAAACGTCGCCGGATCAAGCGCCGTGCGCCCGAATTGCAGCTCGAATTCGCCCTGAATGCCCATCGGCTGCCCGAACAGAACATTCTTGATGCCGCCCGACAGGTCGCCGATGACCGGCAGATTGCGCGGCGCATAGACCGTCGCCTCCTGGATCATCATGCCCACCCAGCCAGGGCCCTGTCCGCGCTCCAGAACTGCCGGCGGCGAATAGGATTCTGACGCGTCGAAAATCAGCCCGCCGACTGTCAGGCCGACTTCGGACGAGCCGAGGAAAAAGTGCGGCGGCGAGAACGCCAGCTCGACCACAGCGCCGGTCGGGGCGGCGGGATCGAGCGGATCGGGGCTGTCGACGAACAGCAGCTGCACATCGGCTGCGGCATCGAGTTTCTGCAGCCGCAGTGTCGCCGAGCCGATGATGCGAACCGGCGTCGGCACCGGATCGCGCAGCAGATGCCGCGCCGTGGTGCCCGTTTCCGGCACAAAGGTCGCGGATTCGAGCCCGTAAAGCGTGAAGATCAGTTCGGCGAGGCTAAGATCGAGCCGCCAGCCGCTCGCCGCCGGCTCCAGATTTTCGCCGGCGCCAGCGGCACCGCGAATGAGGGCAAGCTGAAAGGGCACGCCGGAATGCAGAAGCGGCAGGCTGAGCGAGCCGATCCCGAGATCGAATTCGGTAACATCGGAGCCAAACGCCGGTGCCAGCGGCTGGAGCCTGCCGGAATGGATGATGGATGCAGGTGACGCGAGGGAATCAAGCCCCGAAACCGAGAATCGGCCGATAAAGTCCTGAATCTGTCTGGGCAGCACGTCGTTGATGCGGTCCGTGATATCGAACAGCTCAACGAGCGGAATGCCTGCAGTATTGGCCACGCCTGTACCTCCCGCAGAGCGGTTGAAACATCAGGAATGCGACCTTTTCCCACTCGCTAAAGAATCACTGTAAGCGGCGAAATTACAATTACCGTATCTAACCCCGAGACAACTTACAAGCATTTGAATCGACAAAAATATTCTGAAAATCCTCAGTAATCTTCATTGAAAAAAAGTGAACAAAGCCGCCGCAGCGCCGGAATATCTGGATGATGCGTAAAAGATTCCACGACAATGGCCAGTGCTGCGTGCCTATGAAAAGCGCGCAGTCGAAAGTGCCGCCGTCAAACCTTGTCCGAGCTCGATCGGCTTGATGATCAGCCCGCTCAGCCCGGCGTCAATCGCATCGCGCATCCGACTCTCGCTGCCATCGGCGGTCAGCCCAAAGATCGGCGGCGGGGTTGGCGCGCCGTCCCGAATCCGCCTTGCCGCATCAAGACCTGATCCGGCGTCGCCAAGCTGCATATCCATCAAGACCAGATCAAAAGCTTCCGAGCATGCCTGCATCACAGCATCGGCTTCAGTGCAGGCAATCGCAACACGATGGCCCAGAGCGCCGAGAAGTCGCATGGTGATCTCACCGCTGATCGGATCGTCTTCAACGAGCAGAATAGACAGCGGAATGTCCGCATCGGGCCGAGCTGCAATCCCGGCCGCCGGCGATCTGGGCAGCGGCGCTTTAAAGGTAAAGCAGCTGCCCGTGCCACCAGCGCCCGGCGCATAGTCGAGCGTGCCCCCCATCAGCCCGGCAAGCCGGTAACTGATATGCAGCCCCAGCCCCAGCCCAGCACTACGATTGCCAGCGCGCGGCAGAAGCGTGAACGCATCGAAAAGCACAGGCACAGCGCTTGGCGGCAACCCGGGGCCGCTGTCCAAAACGACAATGCGGATTTCCCCCCCGCCAGTCAGACCGGCGTCAAGAATAATCCCTCCCGCCCCGGTATACGCCACGGCGTTGACGATAAGGTTGCCGACAAGCTGTTCGATCCTGGCGCGGTCGCCGGTCACGCGCTCGGGCAGGGCGTCAATCCCGGTAAGTGCCAGCGTCAGTCCCTTGGATTCAGCCGCCGGGCGGTGAATCGCGGCGATGTCGGACAGGCTCTGGCGCAGGTCAAACGGCGCCGGGCTGAGCGTGATCCGGCCGGAATCGGCGCGCGCTACATCAAGAATATCAGTAACAAGCGTCCTCAGCGTATGGCCGGACCGCTGGCCCAGCCCGACCAGCCGAGCCTGGTCGGTATCGAGCCTTGTGTCCGCCAGCGCATCGAAAGCGCCTGCCATGCCAGCCAGCGGCGTCCGCACATCATGGCTGATCATCGTCAAAAGGCGGATGCGGTTGGCCGATGCCGCGTCCGCTGCCGCGCGCGCACTGGCTTCAGCAGCAGCCGTGTTCTGCAGATCGGCAAGCGCTGCGGCAAGCAGCATCCCCGCCACCGCCTCGGCAAATAAATAGGCGTGGAGAAGTGCGAAGCTGTCATAGAAATTGCCCCGCACAAACGGCCCGGCACCCAGCAGCGTCACCGTCACCGCCCCCATCGCCATCAGCAATGTCATCGCCACAGGCCCGATCAGGCCAAAGCGCATGCTAACCCAAAGGCTAAGCAACAAGGTCAACAGCTTGCACAGTTCGACAGCCCATACAGGATCGTCGATCAGCAGCAATCCGCTGATAATTCCAAGGCCAGCAGCGGCAAAAGCCAACGTATCAATAACTGCGCGCAAGCTGACGGTGACAGACAGGAATCGTCGCCACAACAGTATCGGCGGTGCCGCAATCAACACCCCCATGGCATCGCCCATCCACCACAAAAGCCATGTCGCCAAAACCGAGCTGCCAATCCCGGCTATGCCCGCTACCGCCAGTGTTCCCACGGTAGCGCTAAGCGTTGTAGCAGCCAGCACGGCGATAAAAATGAACCACAAAACCCGCGCCAGTTCGCCGGCCTGCGAATACCGCGCTGCATGCCGCTGCAAAACCAGCGTGGCAACCAGCGGCGCCAGCGTGTTGCCAACCGCCACCAGCAGCGCCAGCGGCACCGCGCCGATAGCTACGATATTGACGAGTAACGCGCCCAGCAAAACACCGCTGACAAGGCGAACACCCCCCAGCCAAAGTGCCGCAAAAGCGATGCCCGCCGGCGCCCAGAACAACGTCACCGATTGTCCGATGGCGGCGATCTGCAAGCCGGCATAGCCAGTCAGCGCACACGCCAGCATCACAGCGACATTGAGCGCAACAACCGACTTGACCGGCAGCGGCGCCGGCGGTTGCAACGCTAGAAACGGCCGGTGCATAGTCAGCGCCGACAAGGGGGGAGGCCATGGCTGAAAAACACCGGCGCGCGGCGTTGATCGAAGTGCTCGGGTCGATCCGGCTGAAAGCACTTATGTGCGATCTTGCCGTCCAGCTCGATGCGCTGCCGCCCGCCGTCGCCATTCTGCCGGAAGGGGCTGGAGCCCTTGCGGCGCGCGTCCACCGGCTCAGGGGTGCCGCCAGCATGCTGGCCGAGGATGCAATCGCCGAGGCATTGCAGGCGCTCGAAGCCGCCATATCCTCTACCGCTCACCCGTCGGACGCCAAACAAGCGCTCGCTGTGGTCGAACGAGAGCGTCAGCGGCTGCCGCCCCATATCAGCCATCCGGCCCAATCAGCCGATAACCAAGACCCTTTACCGTAATGATCTTTGGCGCCGCCTCTGCATTGTCCCCGAGCTTGCGCCGAATACGGCTGACCATCACATCGATCGTCCGGCTTCTGCTGTCGTTCTCAAGCCGCCCCACAACCTCAAGCAGATAATCGCGTGACAGCGTAGTATTTCGCGCCTGGGCAAGTGCCGCCAGCAGATCGAATTCACCGCGCGTCATCCGCACAGGTTCGCACGAGGGGTCAATCAGCTCGCGGCGAACAAGATCGAGCGTCCAGCGCCCGATCAGCATCAGCGGGTCAGAGCCGGTGCGGCGGGTGCGGCGGAGCACAGCGCCAACCCGCGCTACCAGCTCGCGCACATCAACCGGCTTGACGATATAATCATCAGCGCCGCTCTCAAGCCCATGAATCAGATCGTCCGGAGTGTCGCGGCTGGTCAGATGTATCAGCCCCACCGGGCCGCGCCTCAGCATCCGTGCCGCCAAATTAAAGCCTGAGCCGTCGGGAAGATTGACGTCTATAATCGCCAGGTCGACACGCCGGGTCGTAAACAACGCCCATGCCGAGGCCATATCGATCGCTTCAAGCCAGTCATAGCCGGCGCGGGCGAGTGCCGCCGTCGTGATGGCCCGCACAATAGGATCATCCTCGACAATCAGCACAATCCCCTGATTATCAGCGGTGTTTGCGTCCCCAATATCGCTGGCACCCTGCGCCTGCTCTGGCGCCCCGATTCTGTTGGTCACGTCGCGCACGCATGGCTCCACCTGTCGCTTCCCACGACACGCTGCACAGAGTGCCCATCTCGCCGCCGTAAAGCAACTTCATCCCGCATCCGCAGTATCAGTCCGGGTGATCCGCGCTATCTGCAATCGCGTATCAAGCGCTGCATCAAGATGCTTCCACGAATCAACCGAAGCCGGCAGCAAGGGTGCCGGGATATTGGAACCCAAGGCAGCCTGAACGCTGGCCGGATGAACCCAGCGTCCGGCCTTGCGAAACGCCGCCCGGGCCAGCGCCGTCGCCACGGGCCGGCCCTCGGTCGTGGTGAATTGATGCTCAAGATAGAACCAGCGGTCATCCCAGCCGAGCAGGCGGGAATGCACCTCGCCGCGCTCCCAAAGCCTCAGCTCGCGGCGAAACTGGATGCTCGTGCCCCCCAGCACAGCCTTCATCCGCTCGCGCATCGCCATGCCCGCAATGCCGGTGCGCAGCAGCCAGCTCAGACGCCCAAGATCAGCAAGCTGCAGGTACCGGCCGTTATTGAGATGAAGATTGAGATCAAGATCATGCGGTAGCACGCGAAACGACGTCTTGTCGGTGTCGAGTGGGTGCAGCGGCCCCAATTTGCGGCTCAGCTTGTGGCTGCGCAGCAGCACCGGGATCGTGCGTCCAAAGAGCTTGTTCATTGCTCAAAACCCCGAGGTCAGCTGCAGCCAGCCGCCCGACAGGCTGCGCACCCGGCCGAAATAGCTCAAGCTCGGGCCGACAAAGATATCCGCCCCCATGGCAAGCCGGAGATGATCGTTGATGCGGTAGCCAAGCCGTGGCCTGATTGCAGCGTCGCCGCGCGTAAAATAGACGATGCCCGCAAGCTCCACATCAAGCGTCTCGGCCATCCAGCTCCGCGCAAGCCGCGCTGTCATGCCATGCTGGTCCGCATCAAGCTGGTTGCTCACCGCGGCATCAAGAGTGGCAACAGCGCGCGCCACCGGTCCGGCCACCGCATCAGGGTCCTGCCAGTCAAAGACATGGCGGTAGCTATATTGCAAATTGAGGTTCCACCCGCCCGGCGTCGGCGTATCAAACCCCGCCACAATCCACAGGTTCGATTGCTTGCGAAAAGCCCCTTCAAGCCCGCGCACAAACGTGACAGCAGCCTCGGCACGATAGCCAATCGATCCCGATGCCCCGGCCAGGTCAGCGCCTAGCACGCGAATCCGGGGATATTGCTGCTGAACGGTAGGCCCAGCCGCCGTCACAGCCGCCGTCACAGCCGCCGTCACAGCCGCCGCCACCGCCACAAAATCCCGATTGCGATCAATGCCGTCGAAAAAGCTCAGCGAAAAATCAACGCTGCCCCCACTATTGTCGAGCTTCACCGCAAATTGCCCGGTATCGCGCGGCTGCGCGTCGGGCAGCAGCAATATCCCCGGCCGGTCCCGCTCCACCGGAAAGCGCACCGGGCGAAATTCGGGTAGCCACAACGCAACGAGCGTCCAGCTGCCCTGCCCGACACGCGCCAGCACCGTCATCGGCCCCTGCCGCTGCTCGTCATCGCTGGCCGTCAGCAACGTGTAATCCCGGCCCCCCAGATTGTCGGTGGGGTTCAGCCGGTCAGCACGCCCCCATACAATGATCTGGCGGCCGGCCCGCAGCTCAAACGCGCCCGACATAAAGCGCAGCCACGCTTCGGTCAGATCGGCGCGGGTGCCATTGGCGCTGTCCGCCTGCACATAACCTTCGGCAAAGCCATCGAGCGCGCTGCTCAGTCGCGGTGCGAGGCGCGCGCGAAGCCCGCCCGTCGCGGTCAGGTCGTCGCTGCCCAGTTCACGGTCGTTCGTCCAGGCCCCTCCGCGCCACGATAGTTTAAGCCCGGACCGCTCGATCAGGCCAGGCGATTCCACCTCGAGCAAAGCATCCTGCGCCACAGCCGGCGCCGCAATCAGCGCCAGGTAAAACGCCGTTGCCCCAAATAGCAAAGGGCCGCACCGCCTCATGCCAGCGCCAACAGCGATCAAGACGCGCGTTCAAGCGCGCGCGGCTGAAACTGGTCGGCACCCACCGGCGCATCGGTGCGAAAGCTCGAATAGTCGATCACCGTATTATGACCGGTGGCGACATTGCGCATCGTCTGGCGCATCGGCTGGAAGCGCCGGTTCGCGGCGTCCACCAGCCGGATGTCGGCGGTCGTATAAACCTTGGCGAGCGCCCCCTGCGCCCCATAATATTCAACCTTTAGCGGCACATTATCAGCAGCGCGCAGCCATGTGACGCGCCGACTATAGCCGGTATTGGCAATGATTTTTGCATCCCTGGCAGTCGATTCAACGACATGCGCCGCCACCCCGTCCAGAACTTCGTTGCGGATCAGCTTATGGGTCCATTCATCCACCGGATGGCCCAGCACATCGCCATAGGTAAAATCAGTGCCCACAAAGCTGTCCTTGCGGCCCGATGCGGGCAGGCGCCGAACCTTCTTCAGCGCCGGCAGATAAACCCAGATATCATCATCGCCCTCAGCGTTCTCGATGGTCAGCACAGCGGTCCCTGCAACATCGGCAGGTGCAGTGAAGCGGACCATGCGCTTGTTGCTGGCCCCATCGGGCTTGAGCTCGGAAACGCTGCTCGTCTGGCGAATACGCGCCTGTCCAGCCGCATTGGTCAGCACAAAGCGACCCTGCGAAACCGATTTCAGCGCCTTGGTCACCTTCAAGCTGTCCGCCATCAGCGTCTCCGCCGAGGCCGCCTGCGCCATCGCCGGCGCAGGCAATGTCAGAGCCGCCACCACCCCCAGCGCCAGAACAACCGCCATAGCGGTTGTCACCTGTTGCCCAAGAGCCTCAGCACGCTCACCCGATATCCGCTTTGAAGGCGCAAAAATCACCTTCGGCCGAATATTGAGCAGCAGTGCCGCATAAAGCGTCAGCGTGCTAAGCGCCGCAACCACCATCGACACCATTGTCAACAGCCCGAGCCAGATGTGTACGTTGAAGCCCACCGAGGCCATCAGCACAGCATAGCCCCCGGACACCGCAGTCGCGACAAACATCACAGCCTTGCCCGCACTGGCAAAGGCGGCAGCAATCGCATCCGCCTCATTAGCCTGCGCGCGCAGCTCCTCGCGCAGCCGCCACGTCAGGTAAATCGCATAATCAGCCCCGATGCCGATGGCCAATGCCGCCATCGTCGCCGTAGCGATTTGCAGCGGAATCCCGAGCAGCCCCATCGTGCCGAGCACAGCAAAAGTCGTCGCCAGCAGCGGCACCAAGATCAGCGCCGCCAGTCGCGGAGAGCGGAACATGATCGCCGCCACCACAAACACGACAACCAGAATCTGCAGGATATTTTTGACTTTGCCGGCGATCATCACCTCGTTCATCGCTGTCGGCGTCGTCACGCTGCCGCCCAGCCGCACCCGCACAGTGTCAGGAAAATTGGCAGCGATGACCGGCGCAATATCGGCATCAATCCGGCTCACAAATGCCGAGCTGTCGGTCTTCACAAACGCCTGTATGATTGCGGTGCGATAGGGATAATCGACAAGCCCATCAAAATCGCCCGGCTCGCCCGACATCGAATAAAGCAGCAGATATTGCGAGATCAGCGCAGGATCATCCGGCAGCACATGCGCCGATGCATGTCCGCCGTTCATCCCGCCATTAATCGCCTTCAGCATATCGACCAGCGACAGCGTATGGCCAATCTCCGGCTGGCGCGCGAGAAACGCCTGGGTTTTTTCCATCGCCCGCAACACCGCCGGTGACTTGATGGCATCATCCGTCTTGCCCTCAACAAGGACATAAAATGTGTTGGTTCCTGCCATCGCAGCATTGAGTGCGGCATCATCCTGCCGCTCGGGGATCGAGTCAGCAAAAAAGCTGCGGAGCGAATTATTGACTGTGACCTGTGACGCCGCTGCAAGAAAAACGACATAAACTACTGTCGAGACAGCAAAGATGCGCGTGCGGCCGGCCGTGCTCGTCACCTGCCGCGCAAAAAACGCGGCAACCCGGTCCCACATGGTGAACGTGGCCTCAGCCGTCACCTCGCGCAGCCGGGGTGCCGGCAAAATGGCGCGCAACGCCGGCGTAAAGCTCAGCTCAACCATCGCAATGGCAATGATCCCCAGCCCGCAAAAAATCCCGAAGGTCCGGATCGCCTGAATGTCGAACACCACGAGCGACATGAAGCTCAAGGCAGCGATGGTGCACGCCGCGACCATCACCGGCCCCACCCTGACGATCGATTCAACCACAGCGGCGCGGCTTGCCGCCTTGGCGTCCACGCTCGATGCGCCGATGCTGTCAAACGCCTCATAATAGCGTTTGAGCATCTGCACGGCATGCCCCGCCGCCACCGCGAGGATCAGGATCGGAGTAACATTATTGAACGGGTCGAGATGCACGCCCGCCAGCGTCATGATGCCAAGCGACCAGACCAGCGCCAAAATTGCCGTCACCAGCGGCAGGATAAGCCCCTGAACGGTGCGGAACGCCTCAAGATGGATCAGCGCGATGAACAGGATCGCAATCGGCAGCAGCCAGGCCATGCGCTTGGAATAGGTTTCAAGCTTGCCAAGAAAGATCGGCTGACCGGAAACCGCGACAGAAACACTGTCATCGCGCACTGGATCGATGACGGCCTTAACTTTGCGAACAATCTCGCCAAAGCCCTTGGGGTCCTTCTTGAATTCCACATAGATCGCCGCCGTCCGCCCGTCGCGGCTCACCAGCACATCCCTGTATTGCGGGTTGGCCGCCAGCCGGTCCTTGATCCGCAGCGCCGCCGTCCGGTCCGCCGGCACAGCGTCGAGCAGCCGGCTGACGATCAGACCCTCGCTGTTGCCGCCTATATCCTTGGCGCGCGGTGCCGCCAGGCTCTGCAAATTGCCCGGCGTCACCCCAGGCATAGCCGCAAACGCATTGGTCACGTCCAGAACCTTGCCAAGAATGGTGGGCGTAAAGACATCGCCAGTCTTGGCCGTAATCCCCACAACAACCGTGTAGCGATTGCCGAAAATCGCCTGAACGCGCTCCGTCACCTCAACAAACGGATGATCATGCGGCAGCAACTCATCAGCATCGACGATGACATTCAGGTTGCGAAGCTGGAACCCGAGCACAACCGTCACCAAGATCGACAAGCCAAGCACCAGCCAGCGCCGGGCAACCACAAATTCTGCATAACGGCGCATGTCATAATCCCCCTGATCAGGACGCAAAGCCTGCGCGCCGGCCGACAGCGCGGTCAATGTGCCGGCAAGGGTAGAACGCTCCCGATATTGCCTGCGGTTAACATTTGTAAAGCCAAGCCCACTCAGACCCCGGAAAAGAATGCAAATATTGTAAAAATTCGACAAAAATGAATGCATTTTTAAAAGACGGTGATCAAAGCTCGCGTCTCGCGTCTCGCGTCTCGCGTCTTCCGCGCCTTGCGCTCGTTCAGCACCGCCCATATACCGGCAGCGCGACAGGTTCCCGGAGACGGGATTAATAGGGAACGCAGAAGCAGGCTCCGGCCTGTACCCTGCGGCTGTCCCCGCAACTGTGACCGGCGAGCGGTCGCCCCATCATGCCACTGGCCGCTCTTGCGGCTGGGAAGGCGGGGCGAAAGTGATGACCCGGGAGCCAGGAGACCTGCCTGACGCAGTCGGTCCTTTGCGCGGACGGGGTGTTCAGCGTGATCGAGGGTTTTCCTCGCGTGACGACATCGGTCGGGGTGGCGTGCGCGGGTGACAAGCCGGCGACGATACTAGTGCCTGTGCGCGCAACCCCTTGTTGTTGATAAGGGAAAACCATGTGCGCATCTGAAGCGAAAATCGCAATTCCATTGACTATCCTGCTCCTCTGCCTATCCGGCGCAGCCCTTGCGGCAGAAGCAGATGCAGATTCCGTCATCATCGTCACCGCCAACCGCACACCGCAGCCAATCGAGCGCGTTGGTCAGTCGGTCAGCGTCATTGATGCAGCCGAACTGCGCCGCCGCCAGACCGTCACCGTCGGCGATGTGCTGCGCACGCTTCCCGGTGTCACCATCGGCCGAAACGGCGGCGTCGGCGGAGTCACATCGGTGTTCATCCGCGGTGCCGATGGTGATCAGACCGTCGCCCTTATCGATGGCGTCAAGCTCAACGATCCCGCAGCCCCCGGCGGCGGCTTCAGCTTCGGCAATCTGCTGGTTGGCAATATCGAGCGCATCGAAGTGCTGCGCGGGCCATCATCGGTGCTCTGGGGCAGCCAGGCGATAGGCGGCGTGGTCAACATGATCACCCGTCAGCCCACCGATCAGCTCGCCATCAACCTCAGCGGAGAATATGGTTACCGGAACACCGGGCAGCTCGTCGGCAATGTCTCCGGCAAGGCGGGACCGCTCTCGGCAAGTGCCGGGGCCGGCTGGTTCCGCACCGATGGCATATCATCGTTCAACGAAGCGCGCGGTGGCACCGAAAAGGACGGCTATGAGAATTTCGGCGCCAACGCCACTATCAACCTCGCGCTGAGCGACGAGATTTCGCTTGATGCGCGCGGCTGGTTCTCAAATGGCCGGGTCAACAATGATGGCTTTGCGCCCCCGGCGTTCGCTTTTGGTGATACCAACGAAGAGCAGCGCACCCGTGAGATCGTCGCCTATACCGGCATTAACGCCGCGTTGCTCGAAGGCCGCCTCCGCAATCGCCTCGGCTTTGCCTATACCGACAGCCGCCGCCGCAACATCGATCTCGCCGGCACACCCCGCCAGACATTCTTCGGCAATGGCCGCAACGAGCGCTTCGAATATCAAGGCGTCCTCGATATCGCCGATGGCTGGCAGGCAACCGCCGGCCTGGAACGCGAAACCTCGCGCTTTGAAACCGGTGCAGCAGGCCCGGCCACCACAAGTGCGAGCGCGCGGATCGACAGCCTCTATGGCCAGCTCGTCGCAACCCCCCTCATTGGCCTCACCCTCACCGGCGGTCTGCGCCATGATGATCACAACCGCTTCGGCGGCGCCACCACCTTCGGCGCCAGCGGCGTCTGGACCTCCACCGCCAGCGGCACAACACTGCGCGCCAGCTATGCCGAGGGCTTCAAAGCGCCCTCGCTGTTTCAGCTGTTCAGCAACTTCGGCAACACCAGCCTTCGCCCCGAGCGCTCAAAGGGCTGGGACGCCGGGCTGACACAAACGGTCCTCGAAGGCACACTGCAAGCCAGCGCCACCTATTTCAGCCGCACCTCAACCGATCTCATCATCTTCATCTCATGCCCGGCGCAGACCGGCATCTGCACCGGCCGCCCGTTCGGCACCTACGACAACGTCGCCCGTACCCGCGCCGAAGGTGTCGAGCTAGGCCTGACGCTACGCCCGGTCGAAGCCCTCACCGTTCAGGCAAACTACACCTACACAAAGTCGTCCAACCGCTCCCCCGGCGCCGCCAATTTCGGCCGCCAGCTCGTCCGCCGGCCGCAGCACAGCCTGACAGCATTGATCGATTATCGCTGGGGCTTCGGACTGGAAACCGGCGCAACCCTCACCCATGTCGGCGCCAGCTTCGATACCGCCAGCAACAGCCGCCGCGTTGAAGGCTATATCCTCGCCGATCTGCGCGCATCCTTCCCCCTCACCCGCCAGATCGATCTCTACGCCCGTGTCGAAAACCTGTTCGACACCCGCTATGAGACCGTCTTCCAGTTCGGCACGCCGGGCCGCGCCGGCTATGTCGGCCTGCGGCTGCGCGTCTGATGCGCTGGCGCAAAAGCCTTGCCGCCGCTCTGGCGCTCACCGCCATCAGCGGCTGCACAGCGGCGGCTGATGATGCTGTGCCGCCGCCCGCGCGCCCGCTCAGGGTCGTGTCGATCAACCCCTGTGTCGATGCCGTGATGATGCAGGTGGCAGACCGCGCGCAGATCGCCGGCATCAGCCATTATTCGCAGGATCCGCGCGCCACATCACTGCCGCTCGCCCTTGCGCGGCAGTTCCCGGCCACCTCGGGCACCGTCGAGGAGGTGGTGATGCTCGCCCCAGACCTCGTCATCGCCGGCGGTCATGTCGCCCCCGCCACCATCGCCGCTCTGGCTCGCCTCAAAATACCGCTCATCCAGATCGGCGTTCCCGCCACCATCGCCGAAAGCCAGGCCCAGATCGCCACCATCGCCAAAGCCGTCGGCCATGCCAATCGCGGTGCCGCCCTCAACAACCGTATCAGCAAAGCAGTGCGCAGCGCCAGCCGCCCCGCAATATACCCCATCCCGGCACTCATCTGGCAGGGAGGCGGCCTCGTGCCCGGCGATGGCACGCTCGCCGGTGAACTGCTCGCCGTCAGCGGGTATCGCAACATGAGCGCCGATTATGGCCTGAAAAGCTGGGACGTCCTCCCACTCGAACATCTCGTCGCCCGCCCGCCGCGCCTGCTGCTGTCGATAAGCGCACCCGCCCAAACCGACCGCATGCTCAGCCATCCCGTGTTGTCCAGCCTCGGCGCACACATTACAGTCCGCCCCTTCCCCGAGCGCCTCCTGCATTGCGGCGGCCCGACGATCATCGCAGCCCTCGGCCATCTCTCCGCCATACGGCGCACGTTATGAGCCGCCTCAGTCTCGGCCTTCTCGCAGCGATCGTCCTTGCTGCATCAGCATCGCTGCTGGCCGGAAAAGTCTGGGTGCCGTTCGAAGCCTTTGTCAGCGATGATCCTCGCTGGCAGATCATTGCCGAGCTGCGCCTGCCGCGCACGCTGCTGGCGCTGCTGGTCGGCGGCGGCCTCGGGCTGTCGGGTGCCGTCATGCAGGGGTATCTGCGCAATCCGCTCGCCGATCCGGGCCTGTTCGGGGTGTCCGCCGGAGCAGCTCTGGGGGCGGTCCTCTCGCTGTTCTTCGGCTTTGCCAGCGGCTGGCTGCTCCCGGCCTTCGCCCTCGCCGGTGCCGCCGCCGCCATGGCCATATTGGCGCTGCTCGTCGGCCGGTCGGGCAGCATCATCGTCTTCACTCTCGCCGGCGTCATCGTTTCCAGCGTCGCCGGGTCGATGACAGCGCTGGCCATCAGCCTCGCCCCCACGCCCTTTGCCACCACCCAGATCGTTACCTGGCTGATGGGCGCGCTCACCGATCGCAGCTGGGATGATGTCTGGCTGGCGCTGCCGCTCATCGCCGCGGGGTCAGCCCTTCTCGCCCTCACCGGCCGCACCCTCGATGCGCTGACGCTGGGTGAAAGTGCCGCCCGCTCAATGGGCGTCGATCCCCTGCGGCTTCAGCTTCTCGTCGTCGCCGGCGTCGCGCTCTGCGTCGGCGCGTCGGTGGCCGCAGCAGGGGTCATCGGCTTCGTCGGGCTGATCGTGCCGCATCTCGTGCGCCCGTTCGTTGGCCATCGCCCCTCAGCGGTGCTGCTACCGTCCGCCCTCGCCGGCGCACTGCTGCTGCTTGTCGCGGATGTCGCGGTGCGCGCCCTGCCCAGCGTCAGCGAGCTTCGCCTCGGCATCGCCATGTCAATGATCGGCGGACCGTTCTTCCTCGTCCTGCTGCTGCGTATGCGGCGGAACCTCGCATGAGCAGCTTGGCCGTCAATGCCCTCACCCTCACCCTCGGCGGCCGCCGCGTGCTGGGTGGCATCGACGCCGCCTTCCAGCCCGGTCGCGTCACGGCAGTTCTCGGCCCCAATGGCGCGGGCAAGTCAACGCTCCTCGCCTGCCTCGCCGGGCTCCGCACGCCAGATAGCGGCGAAGTCGTGCTTGATGGCCAGCGCCGCGCCGCCATCCCCCGCCGCGATCTCGCCCGCCGCATCGGCCTCCTGCCGCAGACCGCCGATGTGCATTGGGATGTCGATGTCGAAACGCTCGTGGCCCTCGGTCGTTACCCACATCGTGGCCGCTGGGGAGAAAGTCCGGCCGACCGTGCCGCCATCGCCAGCGCCATGGCGGCCACCGATGTCAGCCAGTTCGCCGCCCGGCCCGTCACATCGCTCTCCGGCGGCGAGCGTGCCCGTGTGCTGCTCGCCCGCGTTCTCGCCGGTGCGCCGGAATGGCTCCTCGCCGATGAGCCGCTCGCCAATCTCGATCCCGCCCATCAGCTCGATGCGCTGGATCTGCTGCGCGCCGTAGCCACAGCCGGTGCCGGCGTTATCGTCGTCCTCCATGATCTCAATCAGGCGTTGCGCGTCGCCGATGCCGTGCTGCTGCTGAGGGCCGGCCAGGTCGTCGCCGCCGGCCCGCCCGACGAAGTGCTCACGCCGCAGCGCATCGCCGAGACCTATGGCGTCGCCGCCCATATCGGCACCACCCCCGGCGGCCAGCGATACCTCATCGCAACCCACCGCGAACCGCGCTAAGTCCCGCCCTTGCTCACAGCCGCCGCAGCCGCGTAAAGGCGAAATCAGTGGCGATGATAATTCATTATGACGGCGATTGCCCGTTCTGCGCGCGCTATGTCGGCCTTGTGCGCCTCCGCGCCGCCGCCGGCCCGGTCAGCCTCGTCAATCTTCGCGATGCTCCCGCAGCCCTCGCCCGCTTCAAGGCGCAAGGCCTTAATCCCGATGACGGAATGATCGTCGAGACGGCGGGCCGCCTTTATCACGGTGCCGATGCGATGAACGCCATCAGCCTGATGAGCAGCCGGAGCGGCATCCTCAATCGCATCGCCGCGGCCATTTTCAGCAACGCCCTGCTCGCCCGCCTGCTTTATCCATGGCTCCGCGCCGGCCGCAATGCCGCCCTTTTCTTCATGGGCCGGTCTGGCTTCGGCACCAGCAGCCCCGGGGAAGCCGCGCTCTATGCCATGTTCGCGCGCATGCTCGGCCTGTTCACTGTGCTCGATTTCATGATCTATTATCTGCGCTATCAGCCGCTGCAGATGCAGCCGACCATGCCGGTGCTGCTCGGCCTCGGCCTCGGCCTGATGTTCCGGCCGGAATGGCGACCGGGATTCGTCCTCACCATCATCATCGGGCTCATCGATTTCTGGCTGCACGCGCCGATGTTGTCCAATCACACCATCATGCGCGCCTTCCTCGGCCTCGCCATTGTGCTGGGCGGTGCTTGGCACATGCTCGCCGGCAGCAGCTGGCAGCGCTTCTTTCAGGATGTCCGACCCGTCGGCCGCGCGCTGCTTCTGGTGATGTATGTCTTCGGCGTCTTTCACAAGATCAACGCCGATTTCCTCAATCCCGCCGTCAGTTGCGCTGTCTTGCTGTGGCAAAAGATGCCGGCCCCGCTCGCAGCGCTCGATAGCCCGCTCATGCGGGAGCTCGCCATTTATGGCACCTTCGCCAGCGAGGGGCTGGTCTTTCTGCTCCTGCTCATCCCGCGCGGTCGTCCGCTCGGCATCGTGCTCGGCATCGGCTTCCACGCGCTGCTGGCGCTCAGCAATCATGATTTCTACGCCCCCTATTCCACCCTCGCCGTCATGCTGCACCTGCTGTTCCTCAGCCCCGATGCAGCGCTGGCCATCACCGCCAGCCGCCCATGGCAACTGTTCGACGCGCTGTTCCGCCGCCCGCTCGGCGCCGCCATCGTCGTAGCGCTGTTCAGCACCATCGCGCTGGCAGCACTATTCAAGGATTTTTCCGCCGCAGGCCTCGTCTGGCTCGCCTTTCTTGTGCTGCCGCTCTTCGCCATCTTCCGATATGGCGGTGCTATCGGCGGAGAACCGCCAAAGGCCTGGCTGCTTTGGTCAAGGCTCGTCCCGCTCAATGCTATCGGCCTCCTCTTCTTCATCAATTGCCTTTCGCCCTATCTCGGCCTCAAGTCTGCACAGGCCATCAACATGTTCTCCAATCTGCGCATCGAGGCGGGCATCAACAACCACCTCATACTCTCGGGCCCGCCCGGCCCCTTCCATTATCTTGATCGCGTCGTCACAATCGACAGCGCCACCGGCCAGCCCTATCTCGCCTCGCTCGCCGCGACCAAAGACCTCGGCCTCGTCCCCTATCAGTTCAAAGCCATCCTCGCCAAAAGTCCCGGCGCCCGCGTCGGTTATACGCTGAATGGCGTCGCCCATGCCCCCGCCCCCGCCGCCGAGATCATCGCCCGTGAAGGCGGCCTCGAGCATCCGGCATGGGTCCGCAAGCTGTTCCATTTCCGCCCGGTCCCGCTAAGCTCGCCGATCAACGCTCCGGTCATCTGTGGCAGCATCTGAGCGCTCAGAGCAGCGCCCGGGCCGTCCAATAGGTTATCCCCGCCGCAATCCACGCCGCCGCAAACAAATAGCTGAACATGAAGATCGGCCAGCGCCACCCACCCGTCTCGCGCTTCGTCACCGCCAGCGTTGAAAGACACTGCGGTGCAAACACAAACCACGCCAGAAACGCCAGCGCCGTCGGCAGCTCCCATTTGCGGCGCAGCGTCTCCACCAGCGAGCCGGTGTTCTCCTCGTCCACATCCTTCAGCGCATAGACCGTCCCCAGCGCACTCACCGCCACTTCGCGCGCCGCCATCCCCGGCACCAGCGCCAGCGCAATCTCGCGGTTGAAGCCGATGGGCCGGAAAACCGGCTCGATCGCCTCGCCGATCCGCCCGGCAAAGCTATAGTCCAGCGCCGGCCGGTCCCAATCCGCCGGCGGCTTGGGCCATGTCGCCAGCGCCCAGAGCGCAATCGTCGAAACAAGAATGATCGTGCCTGCGCGCACCAGAAACGCCACCCCGCGCTGATAGAGGCCGATAGATACATCACGCACTGTCGGCCATTGATATTTCGGCATTTCCATCAAGAACGTCGGGCTCGGCCCGCGCGTCACCGTCCGCCGCAGCGCCCATGCCGCCACGAGCGCCCCCAGCACACCAAAAAGATACAGGCCGGTCAGCACCAGTCCCTGCAAATTGAACAGCCCGCCCACCGTGGTCGCCGGAATAAACGCCCCGATAATCACCGCATAGACCGGCAGCCGCGCCGAGCATGTCATCAGCGGCGCAATCAATATCGTTGTCAGCCGGTCCTTCTCGCTGTCGATCGTTCGCGCCGCCATGATGCCCGGAATCGCACAGGCAAAGCTTGAGAGCAGCGGAATGAACGCCCGCCCGTTCAGCCCCACCCCGGCCATCAGCCGGTCCATGATAAACGCGGCGCGCGTCATATAGCCCGATTGTTCGAGCAGCAGGATGAAGAAGAACAAAATCAGGATCTGCGGCAGAAACACGATCACCGCCCCCACCCCCGCCAGCACCCCATCGGCCAGCATCGAGCGCAGCGGTCCCGCCGGCAGCGCTGCCGACACCGCGTCCTGCGCCAGCGCCACCAGCCCCTCGATCCAGCCCATCGGCGCTTCAGCCCAGGCAAACACCGCCTGAAAAATGAAAAACAGCACCGCCGCCAGCAGCAGCGGCCCCGCCACCGGATGCAGCGCCACCGCATCCAGCCGGTCCGACCAGCGCTTCGGGCTGCCAATTGTCAGCGTCGCCGCCGCTGCAATCCGCCGCGCCTCGCGCTGCAACGGCGCAATATCACCTGCCGCCCGCGCGCCAGGCCCAGCCAGCTCAGCCACAGGCACGGCCAGCACACCAGATAAAGCCTCGCCGAGCGCCTCCAGCCCGCGCCGCCGCACCGCCACCGTCGGCACCACCGGCAGCCCAAGCATCGCCGCAAGCGCAGGCACATCGATCTCGATCCCGTCGCGCGCCGCCAGATCAATCATATTGAGCGCCACCACCATCGGCTTGCCCAGTGCCTTCAGCTCAAGCACAAAGCGCAAATGGTTGCGCAGGTTGGTCGCATCGATCACCGCCACAATCGCCTCAATCGGCTTCTCGCCCGGCAGCCGCCCCAGCACCGCATCGCGCGTAACCGCCTCATCCAGACTGCGCGGCTCCAGACTGTACGTGCCCGGCAAATCGATCAGTTCGGCCACCCGCCCGTCCGCCAGCGGCAGCCGCCCGGCCTTGCGCTCCACCGTCACACCCGGATAATTGCCAACCTTCTGGCGAGATCCGGTCAAAGCATTGAACAAACTCGTCTTTCCAGCGTTTGGGTTGCCCACCAACGCCACCACCGGCATGGCCAGCGGCATATTCATACCGCCAACACCACGTCGACCCGCTCTACGTCTATAAGCTCGACTTCAATAAGTGCCGCCATCGATCGCCGCAGCGCTACCACCATATTGCCCACCCGCACCGCCAGCGGATCGCCGCCAAAGGGGGCGCGGTGCAACACTTCCACATCCACGCCTTCGTCAAAGCCCAGCTCATGCAGCCGCCGCGCCGTCAGCGGGTCCAGCCCGCCCCGGTCGATCGCAATGATCACCGCATGATCGCCGTGCTGCAGCCGGTCGATAATCAGCGTTGTTGGTGTCAGGGTATCGGCCATGATGAAGGGCAGGGGACCTCGCAATGTATAATGCGAGCCGTTATCATGTGCATCCCTCAAGCGCCAGCGGAGTCTTGTGCCAATGCGCGCTCAGGAAACCGGGTAGCGCAGCCGCCCCAGAATTCGCGCCGGGTTCGGCACCCAGGCCAGAGCTTCCTTCGCCTGCGCCTTGCCTTTCTCAATCTTCATCACATCATAAATCCGCCGGTCAATGAAGCCGCGCGTCGCCGCCATATCGTCGCTGTCATCATCCAGCCAATAGAGCAGCACCGCCGAATAGACCGAGCCCAATATCACCCGCTTGGTATAATGGTTGAAATCGGTCGCCGTGTCGCCCGCCGCCCGCCACATCGCATCGGCTGTCCGCCATAGCGTGCGAAAGCCCATGGCGGCATTCGCCGGCATCGTCATCACCGCCAGCGCCCGCCGCACCGCTTCCTTGTCCATCGCCGCCTGCTCCAGCCGCGTCACCAGCGCCAGCCGGATACGCTCCCGGATTTTCATTTCAAGCACACCCGCTGCCGTCATCGCGTCGGTCATCATCGCATCGGCGCGAAAGGTGTAAGCATCGGTCATGCTCGTCGCATCAGGCAGCGCCAGCGAAGCTATGTCGCGGTCAATCCCGCAATCATCCGCTGCCGCATCCCGCACCGCCGCCGACCAGCCCTCAAAAGGCACATGCGGCAGCATCGCCTCGATCAGCTTGGGCCGCAGCATTTCGAGCGGCACATCATGGGGATCATCAGCTATCGTCATCCCTCTGCTATAGCCGTGTTCAAGCGCCGCCTCCAGCGTTTCAATGCCGCAACTGCAGCTTGTCTCCCTCCCCACCCTCTGCTATGCGCCCACTTCGCTCCGGCAGGTCCGCCCGCCGGAATCATCTGTTTTTTGACAAGCGTGGGTGCTGTGCCAGCCCCCTCGACGTGAATGGAGAGTATGGCTGCATGCAAATCATGGTTCGCGATAACAATGTTGATCAGGCGCTGCGCGCCCTCAAGAAAAAGCTGCAGCGCGAAGGTGTTTATCGCGAGATGAAGCTCCGCCGTCACTATGAAAAGCCTTCGGAAAAGCGCGCCCGTGAAAAGGCAGCCGCTATCCGCCGCGCCCGCAAGCTCGAGCGCAAGCGCATGGAACGCGACGGCGTCAAATAAGCCGTTAGCGTCCAAACTGCCTGTCCCTAGGATTTGAAATCAATGGCCACCGAATCGACTCCAAAATCGACCGCTGGCACCCCGGGCGCAACCCGCTGGATCGTCGGCGGGGTTGCCGTCGTGTTTCTTGCCGGCCTGGGCATATGGGCCGGCACCCAGAGCCAGGTCGCTGCCGTGCGCACCGCCGACATGGTATTCCTGAACGACAACAAGGGGAAGCCCGGCGTGATCACCACCAGTTCCGGCCTGCAATATCAGGTCATCACCGAAGGCAAGGGGCCCAAGCCCGCCGCCAGCGATGTTGTTCTCGTGCATTATGAGGGCAAACTAATCGACGGCACGGTGTTCGATTCAAGCTATCAGCGCGGCCAGCCCGCGGCTTTCCCGCTAAATCAGGTCATTCCCGGCTGGACCGAGGGTGTCCAGCTCATGCCCACCGGCTCCAAATATCATTTCGTCGTGCCGCCCGAGCTTGCCTATGGCGCGCGCGGTGCCGGCGGCGTCATCCCGCCCGGCGCCGTCCTGGAGTTCGACATCGAACTTCTCGCCATCCGCCCCGCCGAATAACAGCTTAAACCAAGCCGTTACTTGGTTAGGTTGATCAGATAGCGGTTCCTCAGCGCGCCAAACCACGTCATCGGGTTCCAGTCGGTCGAGCCATCGAGCGAGAAAGTGATGAACTCGGCGCGTCCCACAACATTCTCGATCGGCAGCATCCCCAGCCCGTCACGGCTCACATCAAAGCGGCTGTCTTGGCTGTTGTCGCGGTTATCGCCCATCAAAAACACATGCCCCTCGGGCACAATCACCGGTGCAGTATTGTCCTGCGGCATCTCGCCAAGATCGAGCGTCAGATAGGTCCGCCCGCCAGGCAGCGTCTCGCGATACGTCGGGTAGCTGCACGCCGGCACCCCCATGGCGTTCACAGTGCGATATTGCGCATCGATAATCGTCTCGCAGTCACTGTTCGCCGAAACCGGGATCACAGTGTCCGCCACCTTTTCGCGCGTCACCGGCGCATCGTTGAGCCACAGCGTGCCGTCCTTCATCTGAACCGTATCGCCCGGCAGCCCGATCACCCGCTTGATCCAGTCAACATGATCACGCGGTGATTTGACGATGGCAATGTCGCCGCGCTTGGGCATCGATCCCAGCAGCCGCCCCGACATCTCCGGAACCACCTCAAGCGATGGCGACAGATAGGAATAGCCATAAGGGTATTTCGATACGATCAGCCGATCCCCAATATACAGTGTTGGCAGCATCGAGCCCGACGGAATATAAAACGGCTTGGCCACAAAACTATGGACAGCCAGCACCGCCATCACGAGCAAAAACAACTGCCACAGCTCATGCGCCCAGTTTGTCGGCTTCTTGGCCACGGTCATCGAGGTCTCGCTCATTCGGGGTCCGCTGTAATAAGGACAATCGCCTGCGCCCAAGGATGGTCGTCGGTAATCGTCAGATGAATGGTCGCCTTATGCCCCGCGGGTGTCATCTGCGCCAGCCTTTGCGCAGCACCCCCCGTCAGCGTCAGCGTCGGCGCCCCCGATGGCAGGTTCACCACCCCCATATCCTTGAAAAACACGCCGCGCCGGATGCCGGTGCCCAGCGCCTTGGCGCACGCCTCCTTGGCAGCAAAGCGCTTGGCATAGGTTGCCGCCCGCGTCATCACCCGCCGATCAGCCTTGGCCTGCTCGATATCGGTGAAAATCCTGTCGATAAACCGCGCCCCGAATCGCTCGATGCTGCTTTCGATCCGCGTGATGTTGCAAAGGTCCGATCCCAGCCCCAAAACCCTCAGGCCGGCGGGCAGCGTCATGCCCGCGCTGCATCCATCAGCGCTCGCATCTGCCGGATCGCCGGTGCCAGCCCGATAAATACCGCCTCACCAATCAGAAAATGCCCGATGTTCAGTTCGGCCAGCGTCGGCATCGCCGCCACAGGTGTCACATTCTCAAAGGTCAGCCCATGTCCGGCATGGATCTCCAGCCCCATCCGCACGCCCAGCTCCGCCGCCACCCGCAGCCGCTCCAGCTGGGCCAGCACAGCATCGCCCTCGGCATGCGCATAAGGCCCGGTGTGCAGCTCCACCACCGGCGCCCCCATATCTGCCGCCGCTCGCAGCTGCTCGGCGTCGGGCGCCACAAACAGGCTCACCCGTGAGCCATTGTCGCGCAGCCGCCGCACCATCGGCGCCAGCGTGTTGTGCAGCCCTACAGCGTCCAACCCGCCCTCGGTGGTCCGCTCGGTGCGCCGCTCGGGCACAATGCACGCCGCATGCGGCTTTGCCGCCAGCGCAATCGCCAGCATCTCGTCAGTCGCCGCCATCTCCAGATTGATCGGCAGCCGCGTCGCCGCCGCCAGCCGTGTCAGGTCAGGGTCGGTGATATGCCGCCGGTCCTCGCGCAGATGCACCGTAATCCCGTCCGCCCCGGCGTCCGCCGCCACCATCGCCGCGCGCACCGGGTCCGGATGCGCCCCGCCGCGCGCATTCCTGATCGTCGCCACATGGTCGATATTGACGCCCAGGCGGAGCATCGTCGGCGCCCGCATCATGTCGCCCGGCTCCCCGGCTTCACCGCCGGCAGCGCAGCAAGGTCCGCCGGCAAATCATCAGCCGCATAGCTCGGCACACCCAGCCGGATCAGCGGCGTAAACGGCACCCCAAGCAGGCTATCGCCATCATCTTGAGCGCCTCCCGAGCGGTCCACCAGCGCGGCCGCATGGATCACATCGCCGCCCGCCGCGCGCACCGCCACAATCGCCTCACGGCCCGACAAGCCGGTCGTCACCACATCCTCCATCAGCAGCACCTTCTGCCCCGGCATCAGGCTGAATCCGCGCCGCAACTCAAAAACCCCCGTCGGCCGCTCGACAAACATCGACAGGACACCCAGCGCCCGCGCCAGCTCATGCCCGCAGATCAGCCCGCCCATCGCCGGCGCCACCACCACATCGACCGCCGCCTTCACATCGTCCGGAATCTTCGCCGCCAATGCTGTCGCCAGACGCGCCGCCCGGGCCGGGTCCATCAGCACCCGCGCACATTGCAGATAGCGCGACGAGCGCAGCCCCGAAGACAGGATGAAATGCCCCTCAAGCAGCGCCTCAGCCGCCCGGAATTCCTCAAGAATCTGATCATCAGTCATCATCAGCCGCCATAACATCACGCCACGGCCAGCCCATAGCTGCAAATTGGCGCGGCCATAAAGTCAAAATCCGCATCTTTAAGTGTAAGACATTCGTAAACGAGATTGTATCAAGACGCCGGATTTGGCACACATATATAGCATTTTTCTGATCATCATCCCTGGGGAAAAGTCACATGAAAACAGTCGTTCGCAGCCTGGCACTCGCAACAGCCCTGGCGCTGACCGTGCAAGCTGTCCCCACAGCCGCCCAGATCAAGTCGAAAGCTGGCAGGGAAATCGAGAAAGACCGCGCCAAAAAGACCGCAGAGTTGCCCATCTGCGCCAAGCCGCTCGGCACTATCGCGCTCGCCGAACCCGAAAATCTCGCAAACCGCTGGTGGACCGATCTCGGCCTGTCCTCGCCTGAGGCGCTGATCCGCGTTTATGTCCAGCAGTCCAAATGCTTCCGTCTCGTCAATCGCTCCAATCGCGGCATGGCCGCCATGGCGCAGGAGCGCAATCTCGCCTCCGCCGGTGAAACGCGGCGCGGCGGCAGCTTCGGCAAGGGCCAGATGGTCGAAGCCGATTTCACTGTCATCCCCGATATCGTCACCCAGAACAACAACAAGGGCGGCCTCAAGATCGGCGGCCTGCTCGGCGGCTTCGTCCCCGGCTTTGCCGGTGCGCTGCTCGGCGGCCTCGACATCAAGAAGCGCTCTGCCAACGTCATCCTTAACGTCGTCAACAACAAGTCCTCGGAAGAATTCGTCGCCGAAGGCCAGTCCAAAAAGTCCGATCTCGGTTTCGGTGCCGGCGGTGGCTTCTTCACTGGCGGTTTCCTCGGCGCCGGCGGCGCGTCAGGCTATGACAATACAGAAATGGGGCAGGTCATCGCGCTCGCCTATCTCGATGCCTATACCAAGCTCGTCAACGATCTTGGCGGCATGCAAGATGCCATTGGCGGCCAGCAGGCCGAGCGCGCCGTCGCCATGAAAAACGCCGGCCGCATGTTCACCGCCGCCGACATCAAGTCCAAAGTCCTCAAGCCACTCGACGCCGGCTCAATGCTCTACCCCACCGGCGTCAAAACCAACGGCCTGTGGGAAGTCGAAGATGAGCTCGGTAGCAAGGGCTGGGTCCCCGAAGTCGCCATCGCCGTCGCGCGCTGATCTCCCAGCCGCCGGCGGTTTTTCGGCCTCCGGCGGCACCAAAGGCCGCCAGGGAACCTAACTCACCCGCGCACCCGTTCCACACTGACCACAGCAGGCAGCGTCCGCAGCGCGCTGACAATGCTGGTCAGTTGTTTCAGATTTTCGACTTCGATATCGATGATATCGGTGTGGAATTCGCGGTCGCGGTATTTCAGGCTGAGGTTGACGATGTTCGCCCGTTCGGCGGCGAGCACTGATGTCATCGCCGCCAGCGCGCCGGTCTGGTTGTGCACCACCACGGCGAGCTGCGCCACAGCGCCATCGCTTTCATCGCCCCAGCCCACTTCCAGCCATTCGCCGGTTTCGTCGGTCAACACCGAGCAGTCGATTGCGTGGACGGTGATCGGCCGGTCCGGGTGCCGCACGCCGACAATCCGGTCCCCCGGCACAGGATGGCAGCATTGGCCGAGCGCGAACGCAACGCCGGTTGCCAGCCCGTGGATGGTTACGGCTGCCGGTCCGGGCTTGCCGCGCTTCGTCCGGCGTGGCCGTGCGCCAGCGCTTGATCCCGGCACCAGCGCCTCGGCCACAATCGCGTCGGAAAGCTGGTTGTTAGCCATCGCCAGCTCGAGTGCGGCTTGGTCGGGCAGTTTCAGCCGCCCCAGCGCGCCGGTCATCGTTTCGGCATCCATGGTCAGCTTCATCCGCTTGGCCAGCGCCTCGATAAGCTTGGCGCCCATCGCCTTGCGCTCGGTCATGGCCTTCAGCCGCACATGCCGCCGCACGCCGGTCCGCGCCTTGGCGCTGACCACAAAGCTCTCCCACGCAGGGTCGGGTGTGCGGTGCTTGCCGCGCAGAATCTCCACCTGATCGCCGTTGATCAGCACGGTGCGCAGCGGCACGACGCGGCCATTCACCTTGGCGCCCACACAGGCATCTCCCACATTGGAATGCACCGCATAGGCAAAGTCCACCGGCGTCGATCCTTTGGGCAGCTGGTGCAAAGCGCCTTTGGGGGTGAAGACGAAAACCTGGTCCTGAAACATCGCCAGCCGGGCGTTGTCGAGCAGCTCTTCGGGGCTGGCGGCATCCTGCAACACATCGAGCAGATCTTCGATCCACGGATATGCCTCGCGCGCCACAGCCCCGTCGCCGCCCTGTTTATAGGCCCAGTGTGCTGCCAGCCCGAGCTCGGCCTCCTCGTGCATCAGGGCGGTTCTGATCTGCACTTCGATACGGGAATTTTCGCCATAGACCAGCGTTGTGTGCAGGCTTCGATAGCCGTTGCGTTTGGGCGTCGAGATAAAGTCCTTGAACCGCCCAGGCACCATCGGCCAGCGGCCATGCACAGCACCAAGTGCTCGGTAGCAGCTGTCCTCGTCGGGCACGAAAATCCGGTATGCAATCACGTCCGAAAGCTGCTCGAACGAAAGCCCGCGCCCCTGCATCTTGCGCCAGATCGAATAGGGCCGCTTTTCGCGCCCGCTCACCTGCGCCTCGATGCCCTTGCTGGCCAGCAGCGTGCGAATGCCATCGGCCACCGAATCCACCTGTCCAGCCCCGGTCTGCCGAAGCTGTTCGAGCCGCGCCAGAATCGAGTCATGTGCCTCGGGGTCGAGATGCAAAAAGGCCAGCTCGTTCAGTTCGTCCATAAAGCCATACATGCCGATCCGCTCGGCCAGCGGCGCATAGATCTCCATCGTCTCGCGCGCGATCCGCCGCCGCTTGTCCTCTTTCTTGATATGGTGGAGCGTGCGCATATTGTGCAGCCGGTCAGCGAGCTTGACGAGCAGCACGCGGATGTCGGTGGACATGGCGAGCAGAAATTTGCGGAGGTTTTCCGCTTGCCGCTCGGTGTCGGTTTGCGCCTCGATCTTTGAGAGCTTGGTCACGCCGTTGACCAGCCGCCCGACATTCTTGCCAAAAAGCCGGTCGATCTCCGCCTGCGTTGCCACCGTGTCCTCGATGGTGTCATGCAGGATCCCGGTCACGATCGTCTCATGGTCGAGCTTCAGGTCGGTCAGAATCCCCGCCACCTCGATCGGATGGCTGAAATAAGGGTCGCCGCTGGCGCGCAGCTGGCTGCCATGCGCCTTCATTGAAAAGACATAGGCCCGGTTCAGCAGATCCTCATCCGCATCCGGGTCATAAGCCTTCACCCGCTCAACAAGTTCATACTGCCGCAACATGATGGGATATTGGGCGCAGCTGCCGCCAAGCGCAACCACCACACACTCTTGACCCATCCGCGGCAGAGGCGCTTGATCACGCCATGCTGACAGCACTCCTTCTCGGCCTCGCCCAACCTCTACCCGAGATCATCCGCCGCCGTCCCGACGTGCCCAAGGAAGCCGCCGCCGCCGAGCCTGCTGCTGAAGCGCCGGAAGCCAACGATCCATCTCCCCCGCCCGAGCCAGACCCTGTCCCCAAGCCAGTGCCCCGCGCATCATTGATCGGTGAGTGGTCGCTCGGCCTCAGCCGCCGGGGCACGCGCTGCGCCATCAGCCTGAGCAACCACCCCTGGGGCCAAGGTCTGTCCACCGCCTCAATCGGCTCCAATTGCCCGCCAAATCTCTTCGCCGTCAGCCGCTGGCGCCTCACTGGCGCGGAGCTGCAACTCACCGATCGCACCGGCCGCTCGATGGCCCGGCTGGCGCAAACCGACAAAGCCTGGCTCGGTGAAACCACCAACGGGGACGGCATCATCATGGAACGCCGCCATTAACTGGCAGGGCTTGACTTGTAGGATATTATCTGAATATAAACAGGGTGTTGCAGCGCGCAACCGACTCGAGGAAAACGCCGAAAAACGCCGTCCAGCCTATAGACTTCGCGTAGACTTGTTCATCTTCAGCCAAAAACCGGCCAAAAATTCACTCGTAATCCGGCCCCAGATTCTGGTTCCGTGGCGGCTGAGCCGCCGTAATACGAAGTGCTTCAGCCGATGCCGAAAGCGAACCGATAACATCGGGCGTATCATCATCATCCGCCACCATCTTCTGCAAGGAGACCGTCAGGGCCTCCTTCAGATACGCCGGCGAAACAGTTTCCTCGGCAATCTCACGCAGCGCCACCACAGGGTTCTTGTCGCGGTCCCGCTCGATCGTCAGTTCAGCACCGCTCGAAATCGAGCGCGCCCGGGTCGCTGCCAGCAGCACCAGATCAAAACGATTGGGGACCTTGTCGACGCAATCCTCGACGGTAACGCGCGCCATGGGCGAAAACTCCGGACGTGTAGGGAGGCGGCGTCATGCCGCCGCCCCGCGCAGGAGTCAAGGTTATTACCCGTTTCAGCCCCGCCTGCCTTGACCTCTCCCTCCAGCCCGCCTAGAGCGCTGCACTTCGCAATTGGCCCTGCACCCCCGGTGAAGCAGTGGCCGCGCCCGGGTGCTGGTCTTCAGCAGGTCGTGCGGTGCGAGGCCGGGGCTTTGAAGCAACAGCAAATTGGACCCAGCATGAGCAAGCGTCATAACGCCAAGTATAAACTCGATCGCCGCATGGGCGAGAACATCTGGGGCCGCCCCAAGTCGCCGGTCAACAAGCGCGAATACGGCCCTGGTCAGCATGGTCAGCGCCGCAAGAGCAAGGTGTCGGACTTCGGCATCCAGCTCAAGGCCAAACAGAAGCTCAAGGGCTATTACGGTGATGTCACCGAAAAGCAGTTCCGCAAGGTTTACGACGAAGCCGTCCGCATGAAGGGCGATACATCGCAGAACCTCATCGGCCTGCTCGAACAGCGCCTCGACATGGTTGTCTATCGCGCCAAATTCGCCCCCACGGTCTTCTCCGCGCGCCAGATCGTCAATCACGGCCACATCCTGGTCAATGGCCGCCGCCTCAACATCGGCTCCGCCAAGATCAAGCCCGGCGACGTCGTCGAGCTCGGCGCCAAGGGCAAGGACATGGCGCTGACCCTCGAAGCCCGCTCGCTCACCGAGCGTGACGTGCCGGAATATGTCGTCGTCGAAGATCACAAGGCCACTTATGTCCGCGTCCCCACGCTCGACGAAGTGCCCTATCCGGTGAAGATGGAACCAAATCTGGTCGTCGAGTTCTACAGCCGCTAATTTGAAATGATCCATAGGGCGCGGCGCTCGGCATTGACTGGCGTCGCGCCCTTTTGTGTGGTCGCAGCCTGCTACTTGCTACAGCGTGCATCCGCTGCTAGTCATCTTACGTCAGCGGCATCCCCAAGGGGCAGGTCGTTTGATCACCCCAAACCCCAGTCCTGCTGCCGTCATAAGCCGCGTTTGACGGAGGGCCAGGGGTTCCCGGCCGGAGTGTTTCCGAGCGCCGGCACGAACTTCGAGGGGCGGAATGCACATCATCGGCAGCAGCATGGCAGGAGCAGCCGGTTCGGCAGTCTCTGGCCGCGCCGTCGCCGCCTCGGCTGCATCCCGTCAAGCCTCGCCCATGTTTTCACCCATTTCCCCAAACAATTCGCCGGAGACTTCTGGTTCGACCTCTGGTCCGTCCGGTCATCATCTGCGTCGCCGCCCCGCTTATCGTGCCGGGCTGTCGGACGCCATGGAGTATAATCATGTCAAATCGCATGTTGATCGACGCCCGCCACCCGGAGGAGACCCGGGTCGCAGTGGTCAATGGCCAGCGCATCGATGAATTCGATTTCGAAGCCGCTGACCGCAAGCAGCTCAAGGGCAATATCTACCTCGCCAAGGTCACCCGTGTAGAGCCCAGCCTTCAGGCTGCCTTTGTCGAGTATGGCGGCAATCGCCACGGCTTTCTCGCCTTCTCCGAAATCCACCCGGATTATTACCAGATCCCGCGTGAAGACCGTGAAGCCCTGCTTCAGGAAGAAGCCGAGCTCGCCGCCGATCACGACGAACCTCATGATGAGGAGGAGGATGAGGAAGGCGAAATCTCCGAAACCGGCGGTCAGCAGGACGAGCCGTCGGACGCACTTCGCCGCAAGCGCCAGTCGCTGCGCCGCCGCTACAAGATCCAGGAGGTCATCCACCGCCGCCAGGTGCTGTTGATTCAGGTCGTCAAGGAGGAGCGCGGTTCCAAGGGCGCCGCCCTCACCACCTATCTCAGCCTCGCCGGTCGATATTGCGTGCTGATGCCCAATACAGCGCATGGCGGCGGCATCAGCCGCAAGATCGCCAATCCGGCGGACCGCAAGCGCCTGAAATCGATCATGACCGATCTGCGTCTGCCGCAGGGCATGGGCGCCATCGTCCGCACCGCCGGCCTCAAGCGCTCATCAGAAGAGATCCGCCGCGATTTCGATTATCTGACGCGGCTGTGGGACGAGATCCGCGAGCGCACGCTGGGCAGCATGGCCCCCGCACTCATTCACCAGGATTCCGATCTCATCAAGCGCGCCATCCGCGATGTCTACAACCGCCAGATCGAGCAGATCCTCGTGGAAGGCCGCGGCGGTTTCGACGCCGCCTCGCGTTTCATGTCGATGCTCATGCCCGCCCACGCCGCCAAGGTCGTCGAATATGAGGATAATGTCCCGCTCTTCCAGCGCTTCGGTGTCGAGCAGCAACTCGAAGGCATGTACCAGCCGGTCGTGCAGCTGAAGTCCGGCGGATATATCGTCATCAACCCGACCGAAGCGCTTGTCTCCATCGACATCAATTCGGGCCGCAGCACCCGCGAATATGGCATCGAGGAGACCGCAACCAAGACCAACCTCGAAGCCGCCGAAGAGATCGGCCGCCAGCTCCGTCTGCGTGACATGGCCGGGCTCGTCGTCATCGATTTCATCGATATGGAAAATGGCTCCAACATCCGCCGTGTCGAAAAGGCGATGAAGGACGCGATGAAGAAAGATCGCGCCCGCGTTCAGATCGGCCGCATCTCGTCTTTCGGCCTGCTCGAAATGAGCCGCCAGCGCCTGCGCACCGGCGTCCTTGAAGCCAGCACGCATATCTGCCCGATGTGCGAGGGCACCGGCATGGTGCGCTCGGTCTCGTCGGCAGCGCTTGCAGCACTCCGCGCGCTCGAAGCCGAGGCACTTCGTGGCCGCGCCAGTGATTTCACCCTGCGCGCCGGGGAAGCCGTCGCCGTCTATATCCTCAACAAGAAGCGCATCGAGCTGGCCGAGCTTGAGGAGCTTTATGGCGTCACCATCCATACTGTTCCCGATGCTGATCTTATCGGCCCCAATTTCGACATCGACGCCGCCGGCTCACCACCGTCGAAAAAGGTCGAGATGCGCGCCCTGCCGCCTGTCGTTCGCATCGAGGATGATCCCGATGATCTCGCCGATGAAGCCGAAGATGACCGCGACGAGGACGAAGGCGAAAACCGCCGCGAGCGTGGCCGAGGCCGCAGTAGAGGCAATGATCGAGGTAGCCGCCGCCGCAAAGACCGTGATCCCGCCGACAGTGATCCTGCCGACGGCGATGCTGCCGATGCCGAAAGCGCCGCCGTGGCAGATGCCGAGCCAGCAGATTCCGATGCGGCGTCGGACGATGAAACGCCCGAGCAGCAGGCCGAGCGCGGTGACCGCAAGCGTCGGCGTCGCGGCCGTCGCGGCCGCCGTGGCGGCAGCCGTGAGACCATGACCGATGCCGACGGCGCACCCGATGCCGATGCGCCGTCCGAGGTTCAAGCCGACGCCGAAGCGCCCGCAAAAACCGGTGGCCGTCGCCGGCGCGGTTCCCGCACCGAAACCTCAGCAGAGCCGACCGCCGAAGCGATAGTCGAGCCCAGCCCGGCAGCAGACCTCGAGGCCCCCAAAAGCCGCGGCCGCCGCCGCCCCGCCAAGGCCGAAGCCCCGGCTGCCGAGGTCGTCGAGGCACCAGCAGCGCCCGAGCCAGTGACCGAAGCGGTCAAGCCAGGCCGTGGTCGCAAGCCCAAGGCCAATCCCGAAGCTGTCGCAGCCCCAGAATCAGCCGCCGCAGCAGCCGCCCCAGCAGCCGCCGCCGCCGCGCCACCAGAAGCTGCGCCAGAGGCGCCGTCAGAAGCCCCAGCAACGCCCAAGGGCCGAAGCCGCAAACCCAAGGCCGTCGCAGGGCCGGCCGCAGAAACAGTCGCCGGCAGCGAATCAGCCCCTGCGGCAGACAAAGCCCCCGCCGGCCCGCCCCGCAAGGGCTGGTGGCAGCGAACGTTCGGATAAGCAAAACGCCGCCGACCAGGCATATCCCGGTCGGCGGCAATGATCTCTGCTTCGTCCAGACGATTCCGCTATTCGCGGCCAGAGCCCCGCCGCCGCCGTCCTTAGGCCAATGCCGGCACGCCGCAATCCGCCAGCCATTGGTCAATCGCATCATAATCCGCGGGCGGCCGGGTCGCGTCTGCCTCATCCCCGGCAGGCACAAAAATCACCATCCCTTGCCGCGCCCGCGTCAGGAGCACACGATACGCATTTCGCACATAATCAGCGCGCCCCAGCGACTCGCCATTGTCTCTTATGGCAGTCCACTTCGTACCGCGGAATTCGCGCGCCTCCCAGCCATCAGCCCGCCGAAAGTTTAGATCCCAAGCAATACACGCCCAGTCCAATTCCAGACCCTGGACCGCAAATTCGGTTGCCGCATCTTCCAGGCTGTTTGACGACCGTATGTCGTCAGTCTGGTTCAAGAACCAGTTGCAAACATCAATCTCGGATTTCACGAAAATGCCTTCAGGCTTCAGTCGCATCGCGTTTGAAGATGCGAGCAATCCCGCGCGCTCCCCCGCCCGCCGCTTCTTCCGCAGCCAGCGGCGCGCCGCCGACAGGTCACGCGTCCGCACCAATGGAAACCGCGCCAGCATCAAGCTCTGCTCGAACGCGTCTGCAGAATTGTCTCCCAAAAGCGCCCCCACAAAAGCAGACACCCGTTCGGCCCGAAACGAGCGTACCGACACCGCCAGATGCAGCGCCGGGTCAGGCTTTTCGACTCGATGTGCCAGGTGCCAACGCAAACCCGCATCCAAAGAAGATCCCTCCGCCAGTAAATGCGGTGGCATGAATATCTTCCAATGCGGCAGCTCAGTCTGAAGCGCCCGGACCCATTCAGCCACGCCGGCCTCGCCTCGGTTGATCTCCTGCCCCTCGCCAATCAGACACACCACAACACACCAGTCCGGCCGTCGATCCATCACGCTCAGCAGAAACGCTGGCTCCGATTGGTTAAAGCCAGCCTGCCCGCGCTTTTTGCGCATGAAGTCGGCAGTCATCACCTTGTTCCAGGCGCGCTGCGCTTCATCAAACACGACCACATGTTCCGACGGAATTTGCGTCGTATCGAGATATTCGTCCCTGAAATGATGCACATTCTGTACAAATTTATCAGGGGAGCGCGCAGCCAAATGCCCGGATTCACCGACTCCCTGCCGCCCTTTTCGAGTCCGAACGTCGCGCTTAAGCGCCTCGCGCAGCACATCAACAAGCGGCCCATTGCCGGAAAGAAACGTCGCATCCTCGCCAACATCTTGCGCCATTCGGCCACAAGCGATGTTCAGTCCCGCAAGCGTTTTCCCGGCCCCGGGCACCCCGGTCACAAAGCAGATTGCCTTGCCGCCAGTCGCCTTCATCCTGCTCACCACGGCCTCGACAGCGCCCGCCGTCTCACTCAAATTCTCCGCCCCGGCTTCGGATCGGGAGATTTCGCGCACATTATGCCCGCGATAGAGCGCTTCTGCGGCTTCAATGATACTGGGTGTCGGACGGTAGGCCCCGGCGGCCCACACAGTCGCGTCAATGTCTGCCGCGTCTCTGCTCGTCAGCATCTGTCTGATCGTCGGAAGTACATCATCAGGCCCCAGACGAACAGGCGAATGCACGCGATCAAGCGCCCAAAATCCCAATTCCAGCTGTTGCGGCTCGGCTTCAGTGGCAATCAGCATCGGCACAATGGCCTTGTCATGGCTAGTGACATGGAAATTCTTCAGGTCCAGCGCATAGCCATGCACCTGCTCGATGGCATGGCCCGGAAAGCTTGCCTCCCCAACCTTATACTCCAGCACAAAAATCAAACCGCCAGCGACAATAACAGCATCGGCGCGGCGGCCCATTCGGGGAATAGCAAACTCCAAAAAATAGTGCGCATCAGGAAGCTCGCGGGCGATTGCCTGCAAATGGGCAATTTCGAAATGCCAAGCCGTCTGCTGCGGCTGTTCGGAAGCGAATGGCAGCCGATCGTTCAGCTGCCCAAAGATTGCCATCGGGTCAGCGTCTACAAAAGCTGCCCCGCGCTCTGAATAATACGCCCGCCGCATGCGAGACAGGTGCCAGGTTCAAACGCCGTCGGCAACCATAGCGGTCGGATATGCCAGTCTATCCAGCCCTCAAGCCCGCGCAAAAAAGGGCCGGCGCAGCAGCGCCGGCCTCTTCATGTCTCACCCGGCAGTCAGAATATCCGGTCGAGCTGCACCTTGGCGCCGACAAAGATGTAGCGGCCGATCGCACTCACCGGGATGTTCGAAGAAAGGTCCGGCTGCTGGTCGGTCAGGTTGTTGACCCCTCCGAACACCCGGAACCGCTCATCCACGTCATAGGAGACCTGAATGTCATGTTCCCAGCGTTCCTTGAAATTAAAGAACCTGGGATCAACCAGATCGGGGTTAGCCCGCAGCTCAATTGTCGTGAACCGCTGGGTTTTGCCCTGCCATGCCAAGCCATAATTCACCGTCAGTGGGCCGCGGTTCCATGTCAGGTCAAAGTTGCCGACATAGTTCGGACGGTAGGTCCGGTTGCGTTGCTGCTCCGGCACCCCGCCCACGGCGGCAATGAACGTCAGATCGTTCAGATAACCACCTTGAAGGCGGAAATTGAAGGTCCCGATGTCCGCCTTTGGCCGCAGTCGGTAATTGACGCTGACCTCAAGGCCGGATGTGGTGAACTCGGCAACATTCTGCGCCGAGACAACGAAGTTCTGAATGAAGCCGGTTCCCGGCGCTCGTCCAAAGCTGTTGCAAAATGCGTTGTCGAGCGTCGGCGAGTCGACGCAGAGCTTGAAAACGTCATTCACTTCCGGCGTGTTGATAGCGTTTCTGATCGTGATGTCATACCAGTCCGCCGTGATCGCTAGCCCTGGCAAGAAGCTCGGCCGCAGCACCACGCCTGCCGTCCAGGTCTTTGCCGTTTCTTCCTGCAAACGCGGATTGCCACCTGAAAGCCCGGGCTGACTGGTGCTCTGCTGAGGGTCGGTCTCCGGGCTGAAATTGGCAATCTGCGCCGGCGTCAGGCCCGCTGCAATCAGCGAAGCATTGCAGTTCGCCGCCCTAAAGGTCGTACCTTCCGGCAGAAAGGTCGGGTCGCAGGGATCGTCGAGGAATTCGAATCCGCCCTGCAACGGGCTGAACAACTCGGTGATGTTCGGCGCCCGTACTGCCTGTGAATAGGTCCCCCGGAACGAGATGTCCTCGACCGGCGAATAGGTGCCGTTCACATTCCACGTCAGCGTCGAGCCAATCGTCGAATAGTCCGAATAGCGCACAGCACCGCCGAACGACAGGTTCTTGGCAAACGGCACGTCAGCTAGCAATGGCACGTTCAATTCGCCAAAGACCTCTTTCACATTGAACGACCCGCCGCTCGGCAAAATCGCCGCACCGCCATCGAAAAAGCCCTGCTGCTGGAACTCGGACGGTGTTGATTGCGTCGATTCCTTCCGGTACTCAGCGCCCGCAGCAAAGCCGATCGGCCCGCCGGGTAAATTGAACAGAAAGCCCAGATCGCCCGACACCGACCCCGAAACTACATGCTGCTCGCTCTTGGCACGGGTGATACTGTCGACAAAAGTGAAGTCCTTTGCTGCCTGGCTGAACACACCTTCGCCCAGAATGTTGAGCGCCGCGCACTGTCCCGGCGCAAAGCTGAGCGCCGGGCCGACGTAATTAGGCAGGCCGAAGTCGGCGATCAGTTCGGCTTGACTGCCCGAAATGGTTGTTTCGCCCGGTAGGTTGATCCGGCAGGTGATCTGCCCGTTGCGCGGATCAACCACGGCATCGAGGGCTGCATTATACCGGTCGGTCACACGGTTGTTTCTGTCCGTAACCGTCGATCTCGCCTGGCCGTAAACATAGGAGATTTCGTAGCGCAGATTGCCACTGCCTTCGCCTTCGGACAGCGTGCCATCGAAACCGATGACGGACCGGTAGGTATCGCGCTTGGCGGAGCTACTGCTGACACCAAGGTCAAAATTGTCCCGGCTCACCAGCGCGCCGTCCGGTGCCAGCCCGGGAAAGCGCTCGTTCAGATAGGCATTGTCGGGGGCCAATAAGGTAAAGAAATCGAACGAAGGCTGCGAGAGGCTCAGCGCATTCACCCGAACAAATTTGCCCTCGGCAAAGAAGCGCACCGCCGGGCTGAACTCATAGCTCGTCATGAAGTTGACGTTGTGCCGCTCCAGATAGGGCGCCAGATCGCCGAAATAGCCAGCCGTCGGCGTATTCGATGAGCTGTTGATCGCCCGGCCGCCGGTCCCCGACAAAAACTGGCCCGGATCATAGACCCGGCCACCGCCCTCGAAATCGGGCGAGAAATCGAGATCCACATCGACAGCGCCGTTAGGCGCGCTGTCCCCCCAGCTCACATTGTTCTGCAGGATCCGGTCGAACACGCCGGGATTGTCCGGAAAGTCATTGGGATCACGCAGCAGCTGGAAGTTGCGGCCGGTGTCGCCGAGGTAATCGCGCTGCCGCTCGTTGAAACGGTCCTGCTGACTATACTCATAGGCAATTGTCACATTGCCCTTGCCGCCGGCAAAGTTCTTGCCCGCCACCACCGATCCAAACCGGTTGCCAGCATCGCCACGCTCGGAAATGCCGATCTGCCCGCGCGCCTTCAGCCCTTCAAAATTGCGGATTGTGACAAAGTTGACCACGCCCGAAACGCCGTCAGCGCCATAAATCGCCGAAACGCCGCCGGTCAGAATATCGACGCGCTCGATAAGATCGATAGGGATTGTGTTTACGTCGACCGAGTTCTCCCCCGGAAAGGCGTTCACATGCCGCCGACCATTGACCAGCACCAGCGTGCGCTGCGAGCCAAGGTTGCGCAGGTCAAGCAGGTTGAGACCGACGGACTGGAACGTGCCGTTCGATCCGGAATTCCGCTGGTTGGACAGCGAGCCGACCAGCGCCGGCGAGTCGAGCAGAAACTCGGTAAGGTTGGTGTCGCCCGAAGCCTCGATGGTCGCCGCACTCAGCGACTGAACCGGGTTAGGAAAGGCAATCTCGGGCCGCACGATGCGCGACCCAGTAACAATAATCGCCTCGTCGTTCGCTTCAGTCTCGGCAACCGCCTGGGCAAAGGCGGGGATCGCCAGCAAGAGCGCGGAAAATACACTGGTGCCGCCCAGAAGAGCGGTGCGGAAAAAAAGTCGCATGTGAGGTACTCCAGAGCAAACTACCCCCCTATCCCCCGCTAGCCTGTTCTCGCTCTTTGGTACCATCTCTTCTTATTGAAAAATTACATTTCTGAAACATGTGACCAAAAATCCACATCTGGCCACCCGCCAGCCCTAAGCAGCCTTGGGCGCGCTCTCCATGACGCTAACATCCACATGCTCGGCAAATTGCGCAAAATTCTCGATGAACATGCCAACGAGCGCCCGCGCCTCCGCGTCATAGGCTGCCTTGTCGGCCCAGGTCTCGCGCGGGTTAAGGATCATCGGGTCCACCCCCGGCACCGATACCGGCACAGCAAAGCCGAAGTTCTCGTCCGTCCGGAAGGCAGCGGTCTTCAAAGACCCATCGAGGGCAGCCCCCAGCAGCGCCCGCGTCACCTTGATCGGCATGCGCGATCCCGCACCCCCGGTGCCGGCACCGCCGCCGGTCCAGCCGGTATTCACCAGCCACACATCCACGCCGCCGCTGGCAATCCGCGTCTTCAGCAAATTGCCATAGACGCTCGGGTGCCGCGGCATGAACGGCGCGCCGAAGCATGTCGAAAAGGTCGCCTCGGGTTCCGTCACGCCAATCTCTGTCCCCGCCACCCGCGCTGTATAGCCCGACAAAAAGTGATACATTGCCTGATCCGGCGTCAGCTTGGAGATCGGCGGAAGTATCCCGAAGGCGTCGGCCGTCAACATAATGATGTTCTTGGGCACCGGACCCAGATTGTCGGCGCTGGCGTTGGGAATGAAATCGATCGGATAGGAGCCCCGGCTGTTCTCGGCCAGGCTGTTGTCATCAAGATCGATCTCGCGCGTAACCGGGTCAATCACGACATTCTCCAGCACCGTGCCGAAGCGCTGCGTTGTGGCGAAAATCTCCGGCTCGGCATCGGCGGAAAGCCGGATCACCTTTGCATAGCAGCCGCCCTCGAAGTTGAAGACCGCAGTGTCGGACCAGCCATGCTCGTCATCGCCGATCAGTGTCCGTCTGGCATCGGCAGACAGCGTTGTCTTGCCCGTGCCCGATAGCCCGAAAAAAACCGCAGTGTCGCCTTTTGCTCCGATATTCGCCGAACAATGCATCGGCATCACCCCCGATTGCGGCAGCAGATAATTGAGGATCGAAAACACGCTCTTCTTCATCTCGCCGGCATAAGCCGTCCCGCCAATCAGGATGGTCTTGCCCTCAAAGTCCACGCCCACAATCGTCTCGCCGCGTGCCCCATGGCGCGCCGGATCAGCCTTGAAGCTCGGCAGGTCGATGATCGTGTACTCCGGCACAAAATCAGCCAAAGTCGTCATCTCGGGCCGCACTAGAAGCGTGCGGATGAACAGGCTGTGCCAGGCCATTTCAGTGATAACCCGCACCTTTACCCGGTGCTCGGGCTGCGACCCGCCATAGAGATCCTGCACAAAAAGTGTCGGCGTCGCTGCCAGTGCGGCTGCAAAATCTGTCTTAAGATTGGCAAATTGCGTTGGCGTCATTGCCTTGTTGGTCTTGCCCCACCAGATTGTGCTTTCCGTCACAGCGTCGCGTACAATGAACTTGTCCTGCGCGCTGCGCCCGGTGTGCTTGCCGGTTTTCACCACCAGCGCGCCATGCTTGCTCAAAAGGCCTTCGCCGCGCGTCACAGCCATCTCGATCAAAGGTGCAGTGCCCAAGTTCCAATGCTGTTCGGCCGGCGACGTATAGCCCATCTCGCCCAGCCCGAAGTCCGATTTCACCCCAGATCCTTTTGCAGCCGACACGCGCCGATCCTTCCCAGACAATTCCCAAACTCAGGCGCCAAATTTGGCCCCGGTCGGATAGTTATTAGAATTGCGCATAACCGCCCATACCGCCTGCGTCAAAATGCAAGCGACGGCTTGCAGCTATGCAGCGACAGAACCCGCCCTCTTGCCATAATCAGCACCCCGCGCGACAAGCGGCGGCATGTCGGACCTTCCCGCCCCGCCGGTGATCGCGCTTGTCGATGATGATCGCAATATCCTCACATCGGTCTCCATCGCGCTTCAGGCCGAAGGTTTTGCCGTGCGCCTATATTCAGATGGTGACACTGCGTTGAAGGCGCTCACTGAGAATCCCCCCGATCTCGCTGTCCTCGATATCAAGATGCCGCGAATGGACGGCATGGAAGTGCTGCGCCGGCTGCGCGATAAATCAGAGCTGCCGGTCATCTTCCTGACCAGCAAAGATACCGAGATAGACGAAGCGTTGGGGCTGGCCATGGGGGCCGATGATTATATCGGCAAGCCGTTCAGCCAGCGCCTGCTCATCGAGCGCATCCGCGCCGTGCTTCGCCGCGCCGCAAACCGCCGGGCCCTGCCCGATGCGGCGCCGGGGGAGCCCATCGCCGAGCCGATCACCCGTGGCCGCCTCAACATGGATCCGGCGCGCCACCGCGTCACATGGTCGGGCGGCGAGGGCCGGTCCGGTGATGTCGCCCTGACCGTCACCGAATTCATGATTCTCGAAACGCTCGCCGCGCGTCCAGGGTTCGTCAAATCGCGTGAACAGCTCATGGACGCTGCCTATAGCGACGACGTTTATGTCGATGACCGCACCATCGACAGCCACATCAAGCGGCTGCGCAAGAAGTTCCGCGCCGTCGATCATCAGTTCAAGGGCATCGAGACGCTCTATGGCGTCGGCTACCGCTTCAATGAGGCGTGAGGGGGCTCCCCAGCGAGACCCTCCACTTGAAGTGCAGGAATGGCGGCGCGGTCTCGGTTTCGGCTCGCTCCGGGCGCGCATCTTCGCCGTCAACATCATCGCGGTTCTCGCCCTCGCCATCATGCTGCTTTACATCGATACCGTGCGCGCCCGACTTCTCGATGAGCGCACTGCCGAACTCGCGCGGGAAGCCTCGACCATCGCCAGCCTAGCCGCCAGCCTGCCCCCCGGCCAGCGCACCGCAGTGCTTGGCGGCCTCGGCTTCGAGCGTGGCACAAGGGTCCGCCTCTATGCAGCGTCAGGCGCACTCACCGCAGACAATTGGCGTCAGGCCGATGTCCCGCGTTTCGTGCTCGAAGATCCCGCCGCCACCAGCTGGCGCCGCCGCTCGGCGCTCAACATCGATCAGGCGCTTGAGCGCATCAACCGCACCCGCTCGCCTGCGTTCTATGCCGAAGCGACGCCCGACATCGCGTCGCAATGGTCCGAGCTTGCCCGCGCTGCCGCCACAGGCTCGCCTGTAGCCGAGCTTCGCCGCGCCACTGACGCCAGCCTCATCATCACAGCGGCCAGCCCTCTCCCCGACCGTTCAGGTGCCTCGATCCACCTGACCGACAGCGCTGAAGACCTCTCCCGCATCGTTCGGGCCGAGCGGCTTGCCAGCTTCTGGCTGCTCATCGCCGTCACCGCGCTCACCGTCACGCTCTCGGTCTATCTCGCCCGCACCATCGTCCGGCCGCTGCGCATGCTGGCAATCGCCGCCCACCGCGTCCGGCTCGGTCGCTCGCGGGAGGTCGTCGTACCGCGTCTGCCCGAACGCCGTGACGAAATCGGCGCCCTTGCCCGCGCCCTGTCCGACATGTCGATTGCGCTGCGCGGCCAGATTGATGCCACCGAGGCCTTTGCCGCCGATGTCGCCCATGAGATCAAGAATCCGCTCGCCTCGCTACGCTCGGCCGTCGATACGCTCGGCCAGATCGGAGCGCCCGACCTCAGGGCGCGGCTGATGGCGGTTATTCTGGATGATGTCGCCCGCATCGATCGCCTCATCACCGACATTTCCGATGCCAGCCGCCTTGATGCGGAGCTGTCTCGCTCGCGTTTCGAGACAATCGATGCCACCGCCATGGCCACCGGGCTTGTCGATGCCTATCGCACGGCCGGCCTGCCGCGTGATCTGCATATCTCGCTCGATCCGGGCAGCGGCCCGGCGCTGGTGGAGGGGGATCCGGCGCGGCTGGCGCAGGTCATGCACAATCTCATCGACAATGCGCTGTCATTTTCGCCGTCCGGCGGCACCGTCACGCTGGCCGTCGTGCAGACCCGGGCCGACGTGCAGCTTTCCGTCACCGATGCAGGTCCGGGGGTGCCGCGCGAAAATCGCGCTGATGTCTTCAAGCGCTTCTATTCGCAGCGCCCCGAGGCCGAGGATTTCGGCCGCCACTCCGGCCTCGGCCTGTCGATCGTCGCCAGCATTGTCGAAGCCCATGGCGGCAGCATCCGTGTCACCGAGCCGCCGGCCGGGCAGGGGGCATCATTCATCGTCACATTGCCTGCCGCCTGATGCGTCCCGCCACTATTCATGCGACCGCCATGGCTGCTCCCGGCCAGCCCGCCCGCGCCGTTCTGCTGCTCGGTCCGTCGGGGTCGGGCAAGTCCGATCTGGCGCTGCGCCTTCAGGATCGCGGCTGGAGCCTGATCGCTGATGATCGCGTTGTCCTCGCCGTCGATCACGACCGCCTCTGCGCCAGCGCCCCTGCGATCCTTGAGGGTCTTCTGGAGGTTCGCGGTGTCGGCATCCTGCCTGCAAAGCCCGTCCCCATACCCCTTCGCGGCCCTGTCCCAGTCGCTCTTGTTCTGGATCTCGCTGCGCCGATGGAGCGCCTGCCGCAAGCAAAGCCATGGTACGCCGCCGGACATATCCACCGGCCCATCCCCCGCCTCGGCTTTGCGGCTTTCGGGGACTCAGCGTCGCTGCGGGTCGAACAAGCCTTGCAACATCATGGCCTCCCGCCCGAAACTAGCGGGATGTCCGCCGATTCTGCATCCCTTCCGGCTTCATTGCCCCTTCTGGCTGTCAGCGGCATGTCAGGCGCCGGCAAATCCTCAGCGCTCAATGCGCTTGAAGATATGGGCTATGAAGTTGTCGACAATCTGCCCCTCGCCCTGGTCGATGCCCTGATCGCCGCTCCGCACACAGCAGGCACACATACCGCCGAACCTCGGCCGCTGGCATTCGGAATAGACACCCGAACCCGCGCCTTCGATGCCGAAGCGCTGATCGACCGCCTGCGTGCGCTGAAGCAGGCCGGCACGAATATCCGCCTGCTCTATCTTGATTGTTCGGATGATGAACTGGTCCGCCGGTTCTCCGAGACCCGCCGCCGCCATCCGCTGGCACAGGATCGCCCCGCCGCTGATGGTATCGGCCGGGAGCGTCAGCTGACCGAGCCTCTGAAGCGCTGGGCCGATCTGGTCATCGACACATCGGATCTGTCCGTCACCGATCTCCGCCGCCGCATTGCCGAGAGGCTCGGCCAGACCGATCGCACGCGGCTCACCATCACCGTTCAGAGCTTCGGCTTTGCCCATGGCCTGCCACGAAATGCCGACCTGGTCTTCGATATGCGATTTCTGGCCAACCCCCATTGGGATCTGGCACTGCGACCGCTCACTGGCGAGGATGTGCCTGTCCAGGTCTTTGTTCGCGCCGATCCTGCCTATGCCCCTGCCGTCGATCGTATCGCGGATCTGCTGCAAACGCTTATTCCCGGCTATGGCCGCGAGGGCAAAGCCTATCTCACCATCGCTATCGGCTGCACCGGGGGCCGTCATCGCTCGGTCAGCGTGGCGCGTGATCTCCATGCCCGGCTGGTTGCTGCCGGCCTTGTGGCCAGCCTTGATCACCGTGATCTGCAGCGCCCCGGCTCCGATGCCGCGATAATCAGCGCCGACTCAATCCCGGAGCCATTCGCCGCATCAAAGAATGACGAATCATTGACACCGCCCCCGTTGCCGGTCCAACGCCCAGCCGAATGATCGGGCTCGTCCTCGTCACCCACGGCCATCTTGCCGATGAGTTTGTTGCCGCGACAGAGCATGTCGTTGGCAAGCAGGAACGTGTCGAAGCCATCTGCATCGCCGCCGAAGACGATATGGAGGCCCGCCGTAACGACATCGCCGCCGCCATCGCCCGGGTCGATAGCGGGAAGGGCGTCATCATGCTGACCGACATGTTTGGCGGCACCCCGTCCAATCTCGCTATCTCGCTTCTGGCGCCGGGCATCGAGGTCATCGCCGGCATCAATCTGCCCATGCTCATCAAGCTCGCCAGCGTGCGAAAGACGATGGGCATCGACGCCGCTGTAGAAGCCGCACAGGAAGCTGGCCGCAAATATATAGCGGTCGCGTCCAAGATGCTCGGCGAAGCTGCCTGATCGCTCAATGACCGCCGGGCCCGTCGACGTCCCCATCACCAACAAGCGCGGCCTCCATGCCCGCGCCAGTGCGAAATTCGTCACCCTGGCCAGCAGCTTCGATGCCGAGGTCACTGTCACTCATGATGGCAGCAGCGTGCCCGGCACCTCGATCATGGGCCTGATGATGCTCGCCGCCGGCATCGGTGACAGTATCGAAATCAGCGCCACCGGCGCGCAAGCCGATGAAGCCGTCGATCGGCTGGCCAATCTGGTCCGGGACAAATTCGGCGAAGATTGATGGGGCCGCCGGAATAGGCGCCGCCTTCGCTTCAGCGGCTGCCAGCCATGCCTGCGACATCAAGCCAGAGTAAGATAGACAATCTTCATGATCAAACGCCTCTAAAGGTGAACGCTAGCCCGTCTGGCGACAATAGCTGCGACGGTCTGGCGCTTTGCGGACGTTGATGTGCTCCCTTGCCCGCAGCACGCTGCCCCCCTAAACCTGCCGCCAATGCCCAAAGCCTTCCCCTTCTCCGCCATCGTTGGTCAGTCCGAAATGAAGCAGGCGCTGCTTATGGCAGCCGTCGAGCCGCGGCTGGGCGGGGTCATGGTCTTCGGGGATCGCGGCACCGGAAAATCCACCGCTGTGCGCGCCCTCGCCGCCCTGCTGCCGCCGATGATGGTTGTCCCCGGCTGCCGATACAGTTGCGCCCCCGCCGATGCCTCGCCGTGCTTCGAAGGTTGCCGGGAGCGCGCTGGCAAGCATGTTCAGCAAGTGCCGGTGCCCTTCATCGATCTGCCGCTCGGCGCCACTGAAGACCGTGTTGTCGGCTCACTCGATCTCGAACGCGCGCTGGCAACCGGCGAGAAGCGTTTCGAACCCGGCCTCCTCGCAAAGGCCAACCGTGGCTTTCTGTATATCGACGAGATCAACTTGCTCGAAGATCATCTGGTCGATCTGCTGCTCGATGTCGCCGTCTCGGGCCAGAACGTCGTCGAGCGCGAGGGCCTCAGCATCCGCCACCCTGCGCGCTTCATCCTCGTCGGCTCGGGCAATCCGGAGGAAGGCGAACTCCGCCCGCAGCTCCTCGACCGTTTCGGCCTCTCGGTCGATGTCCGCACCCCCACCGACATCAAGGACCGTATCGAGATCGTCAAACGCTGCGATGCCTTCGACCGCGATCCCGCCGGCTTCGCCGCCCGCTTTGAAGCCGAAGAAGCCAATGTACTGGCCCTCATCGCCACCGCGCGTAAAAAGCTCCCCAAGGTCGATGTGCCCGACAGCATCCTCGAACTCGGCACAAGGCTATGTCAGGCCATTGGCGCCGATGGTCTGCGCGGTGAGCTGACCCTGCTGCGCGCCGCCCGCGCCACAGCCGCTCTGGCCGGCAAGAAGCACGTCCATCCGCATCATGTCGGCGCCGTTGCCGCGCTGGCTCTCCGCCACCGCATGCGCAAGAATGTCCTTGATGATACCGGCAGCACCGCCCGTATCGACCGTGCGGTTGCCGAACTGATCCCGGCATGAGCAACCTGGCCAAGGCCGGGCTGTTCCAACCCCCACCAGAAGCCCCCGATCCTGCTGAAGCTGCCGCAGCCCGTTGGTCGCTGGCTCTCGCCGCCATCCCGCTCATCGCTGAAAACGCAAGCCTCGGCGGCGTCTGGATGAAAGCCGCCGCCGGCCCCGTCCGCGATGTCTGGTGCGAGGCGCTGGCGATGCACAAGCCCGTTCGCCGCCTGCCCAGCAGCGCTGATGCCGATGCGCTTGATGGCGGGCTCGATCTTGCCGCCACGCTCGCTGCCGGTCGCCCGGTGTCCCGTCCTGGCCTGCTGGCCGAGCTTGGTGACGGTGTCCTGCTGGTGCCGATGGCCGAGCGTCTCAGCCAGGCGCTGGCTGCCCGTCTGGCGGCGGCGCTCGATGATGGCGCCCCGACCATCGTTCTCCTCGATGAATCGCCCCCGCCCGAGCCCGGCGAGCCGCCCGAAAATCCCATCTCGCAATCGCTTCTCGAAAGACTCGCCATCCATCTCGATCTCACCGACGTGCGCCTGCCCATGGCCAATCTTCTGGCGGGCGAAACCCCCTATCTCGAGCCGTTCATGCCGGAGGGCGACATGTCGCCGGTCGATGATCCCGCCACCAATCTCGCCAGCGCCGCCGTCGCCCTTGGCATCGCATCAGTCCGGGCACCGCTCCACGCTTTGCGCCTCGCCCATGCCCATGCACGGTCCGATGGCAGGTCCGCCCCCGCCGCCCCCGATCTTCAGCTCGCCGCTGCGCTTGTTCTTGGCCCGCGCGCCACGCGCCTGCCCCCCGGCGATCCGCAGCAGACGCCGGATGACGAGGCACCGCCCCCCGATGAGCCGCCGCCGCCCAATCCTGACACGCCGCCGGATGCGCCGCCCGATCCGCCCGAGAACGAGCAGCAAACCCCCAATCCCGAAGATCTGACCGATCTCGTGCTCGAAGCCGCCGCCGCCACCATCCCGCAAGGCGTGCTCGACAGCCTGTCCAGGGGCCTCGCCGGCAAGAATAGTGCCAGCGGCAGCGCGGGTGCCAAGCTCCGTTCGATCACATCGGGCCGCCCTGCCGGCGTGCGCGCAGGCGCGCCCGGTCGCGGTGCGCGACTCGCCATCATTGAGACGATCAAGACCGCCGCCCCCCGCCAGAAGCTACGCCCCCCGCGCGAAGACGGGCGGCTTAGCATCCGCCATGACGATCTGCGCATCCGCCGCTTCGTCGCCCGCGCCGCCAGCACTACGATCTTCGCGGTCGATGCCTCGGGCTCCGCAGCCTTCACCCGCCTCGCCGAAACCAAAGGCGCCATCGAGCTGCTGCTGGCGCAAGCCTATGTGAAGCGCGCCGAAGTTGCCCTTGTCGCCTTTCGCGGCGCCGAAGCCATGCTGGCGCTCCCCCCCACCCGCAGCCTCGCCCGCGCCAAAAAGGAGCTGGCCGCCCTCGCTGCCGGAGGCGGGACGCCGATCGCCGCCGGTCTGGCATTGGCCAGGCGCGTCGCCGAAACCGAACGCAGCCGGGGCCGCACACCGCTCATCGTCATCCTCACCGATGGTCGCGCCAATGTCGCCGATCCGTCCGGCAAGACCCCGCAGGAAGCAGCGCTTGCCGAGGCGCGCGCACTCGCCGCCAGCGGCATCAAATGCGTCTTCATCGATTGCGCAGCCCGCCCCCGCCTCGAAGGCCCGGCCCTCGCCGCCGCCATGGGCGCCCCGCATGTGCCGCTGCCAAGGTTGGACGCAAAAACCGTCGTCGCCGCCGTCGAAATCGCCCAAAAGGCCATATCATGAGCGCACCGCACTGGCCCACCGACGGCAAGGATTGGCCGCTCGCCGAGGCCAGCCAGTTCATCAAGGCTGGCGGCGTTCACTGGCATGTACAAATATCCGGCCTGCAAACGCCTGATGCCCCGGTGCTTCTCCTCCTGCACGGCACCGCCGCCAGCACCCATAGCTGGCGCGATCTCACCCCGCTGCTCAGCCCATATTTCACCATTGTAGCACCCGATCTTCCCGGCCATGGCTTCTCAAGCCGCCTCGGCCGCCCGTCGCCCGTCGCGGTCGCCACCGCCGTCGCCGCCCTCACCGATTCGCTCGGCCTCGCCCCGGCGCTTACCATCGGTCATAGCGCCGGAGCCGCGCTGGCACTCACCATGGCCGATAAGCACCTCGCCCGCCCGCACGCCATCATCGGCCTTGGCGGCGCGCTGCTGCCCTTCCCCGGCATGGCCGGCAAACTGTTCCCGGCGATGGCGCGGATGCTTTTCGTCAATCCCTTCATGCCCGAGCTGTTCGCCATGCGCGCGCGCTCCCCCGGCGAGGTCGGCCGCTTCCTCGCCAGCTCCACCGGCTCGCAAATCGATGCCCGCGGTGTCGCACTCTACGAACGGCTCATGCGCTCATCAGGTCATGTCGGCGGCGCGCTGGCGCTGATGGCCAATTGGGATCTGGAGCCGCTCGAAGCCGCACTGCCAAGCCTCAACCTCCCCATCCTCCTCGCCCATGGCCAGAACGACAGCACCATCCCGCCCTCGGTCGCCACCAAAGTCGCCGCCCGCCTGCCAAACGCCCGGCCTCTCATCCTGCCGGGCCTCGGTCATCTCGCGCATGAGGAAGATCCGGATACCCACGCCAAACTAATCCTCGACTTCGCTCGGGAAACCGGCATCCTCGCCTGATGGACTCAAAATACTACGGCCTTATCGAGATGGTGATGATGTTCGCCATTGTCGGCGGCTTCACCGCCTGGACCTTCTGGAGCCTGCGCGAAAAACCCGGCGACAAAGATGATTCCAAAGATCGGGACGACAAATAATCAGCCCCGCCTCGGCATCCGCCACGGCAACATCCACTGCACAATCCCCGAGCGGAAGCGATCGAGCGACAGCGATTCATGCACTGCATGCACAGGCTCACCCCAAAATTGCGTCGCCAGCGCTGTCCTTGAGTAGAAAGGTGTGTCCTCCCAGGTCGCCCTGATCACCGTCGGATGCCCGGGGTCCGCCCTTGTCGTCCGCGCCACCCGCCAGCCAGTCTTGGGCAGCACCACCGGGGCCGGCATTTCAGCCACCTCGGCATTGCCGTCCAGCCCGATCCTCAGCGCCATGCCAAAGTCGTCGCCACCGCGCAGCTTGCCCTCATAGATCACCGCCGTATCGCCGTTCGCCAGATGCGCGCGAGACCATTGCCAGTCTGCAAAGCCGTCTTCGAGCGGCTCGGAACCATGATTCGCATCAAGATAGCCCGTCCCGGTCCAGCGCACATCGGGATCGGTCATCTCAACCTCCACCCGCGCGCGCGGCGCCAGCGGCTCCCAGACATGCTTGCCTGATGGGTCGAGCCGGAATCGCCGTTGCCCCAAAACCTGCGGGCGCAGCCGGATGCGCCCGCGCACCGGCAGCGGAATCAGCGCATTCATTTCATGCACATCGATCACCAGCGTCTCGCCGTCCCAATGCATCTGGCTCGGCCCGATCCTCAGCGTCGTCTTGTCCCGCCAAAGCGCCTTGTCGCCCCGCTCGGTCATCGCCCAGCGCCGTCCCTTCGCACCATAAAGTGCCACGTTCAGCGATACATGGTTCTCCGGCCGCCCCCGCCCGCTGGCCTTGTAATAGGGCGAGAACACCGAGCCGATAAAGGCGATGATTGTCAGTCCGAAGCGGCCGTCGTCGCTTTCGGCATCGAGATACCACCAACGGTAGCCATTGGCGCAAACGTCCTGGTCAAAGCGCGGGCCTTCAGAATCGCGTCGCTCGCCAAGCGGCCGGACAAGGCCGCCATTGGCACGCCCGCCCCCGGATGCGCCGATCCCCCCGCCACCCACAGCCCCGGCAGCCGTGTCCTGCTGCCCGGCCGGCGGAAGCTGGCCTGCCACCCGTGCGAGGCCCGACCATAAAGGGCCCCACCGCTCGAAGGGAAAAGCGCCTCGAACATCATCGGATCGACCTGCACCAGATCCTTGGGCGTCAGTATCAGCCCGCAGCGATCCAGGCCCTCGAAAGTCGCCGTCCGACATGCATCCATCTCCTCTTTCGTCGGGCTTCGCCCATCCCCCAGATCGCCGGCCACAAGATCGCCCGTAGCCGGGGCATTGATAATCAACTGAAAGCGTTCAACAGCGCCCGGCGTCAAGCCATCGCCCCTATCTTGAGCGCAAACATAGACGCTGGGCTGCGACGGAAGCCGCTTCTGCCCGAAAATCTCACGAAACTCGCGCGCATAATCATCCGAGAAAAACACATTGTGCCGGTCCAGCTCAAAGCCCTGCGCTTCGGCCGTCATCATCAGCACAAAGCCGGACAATGATCGATCCTTCGCCTTCACCCCGCTCACCGAACCAGCCGCTGCCGTCCCAAGCCGGCCATCGGCAATCGCCGACACATCGCAATTGGCCAACACATCACCGGCCTCAATCACCTCGCCACTGGCCAGCACAACACCCGTGGCCCGCCCGCCATCGACCCGAATGCTCTCCACCTGCTCACCATAGCGAAAAACCGCACCATGCCGCGCCGCCAGCCCAGCCACCGCCTCAGCCACCTTGTGCATCCCGCCTTCAACCAGCCACACCCCGCGCGCTTCCAGATGCGCTATCAGCATCAGCGTCGCCGTCGCTTCAAAGGGCGATGAGCCGCAATAGGTTGCATAGCGTCCATAAAGCTGGAGCAATCGAGGATCGCGAAAATGCTTTTGCAAGCCCTTCCAGAGCGTTTGAAACGGGTTGATCGCCAGCATCTCGGGCATGCCCGAAAGCCCGAATCGCGCCGCCAGCCCGATCGCCGATGTCGCCGGCGCCGTCATGAACCGCGTCTCCAGCGCATCCCAGATGCGCCGCGACTCTGCTTGAAACGAATCCCATCCCCGTGCCTCAGCAGCCCCGGCAAAGGCCCCTACAGCCTCGCGGGAACGTGCCGGGTCGCGCCAGAGGTCGAGTGTCGATCCATCCCGCCAGCCATGCCGCGCCAGCCGTTCGGTATTCACCAGCGTCAGATGGTCATCAAGCGTCTCGCCCAGCGCTTCAAACAACGCCTCGAAGATCGGCTTTGCGGTAAATACCGTCGGCCCGGCATCGACAGCCACCCCGCCGCAATCGACAGTCCGGAGCTTGCCGCCAGGCGTTGCCATCCGTTCGATCACCGTCACAGGAATACCGCGCGCCGCCAGCCAGGCAGCGGCAGTCAGCCCGCCCATCCCGGCTCCGATGATCACCACTGGCGCGTCCCGCCCCAAATGCCCGCTTCCCGATTATTGACCCAAAGGCGCTGCAGGATGATTGACCGCCCCGGTGCCGCTGTCCAGAGAAGATGACACCATGTCGTCAAAGCCCCCCTTCCGCGAGCGCTTTCTGTTGTGGCGCAACAGCTGGCTGATGAGCCCGCGTTTCCAGCGCGCCGCCATGCGCCTCCCTATCTTCCGGCGCATCTCCCAGACCCATGCCGCGTCGATGTTCGGCGTCATCACCGGCTTCGTCTACACCAAGACCCTCACCGCCACGGTCGATCTGGGCATCATCGCCCGGCTCGCCGAATCCCCCGCCAGCACCGCCGATCTCGCGCTGATAGGCGGTCTGCCCGAGGCCGCCATGGCCCGGCTGATGTCCGCCGCCGCCGCCATCGATCTCGTCGAATCGCTCGGTTCACACGCGGCCGATGCGCCGTATGCCGAGCGTTGGACGCTTGGACAGCGTGGCGCTGCGCTGTCCAGCAACAAGGGCGCGTTGGCCATGATCGAGCATCACAAGCTGTTCTATGATGATCTCGCTGATCCCATTTCCATGCTGCGACAGGGCAGGGGCGGCGGCAAGCTCGCCGCGTTCTGGAGCTATGCCGAGGCCGCCGGCCGAAACGAGCCCGCGAGTCCCGCCGATCCACGCACCCATGCCTATTCCGCCCTTATGGCCGCCTCACAGCCTATGGTCGCCGAGCAGGTTCTTGATTCGCACGATTTCAGCCGGCACAAAAAGCTGCTCGATATCGGCGGCGGCCATGGCGCGTTTCTGGCCGAAGTCGCAGCGCGCCATCCCTCGCTCGCACTGGGCCTGTTCGATCTGCCGCCTGTCGCGGCTGCTGCCCGCAGCGCCCTCGATGCGCGGGGCCTGCCGAATGTTGCAGCACATGGCGGGAGCTTCCGTGATGATGCCCTGCCAGAGGGTGCTGATCTCGTAACATTGGTCCGCATCCTCCACGATCATGATGATTCGGTTGTCACGGCGCTGCTCGCCAAGGTTCATGCCGCCCTGCCGCCAGACGGAACACTGCTTGTCGCCGAGCCGATGGCCGGCACAGCGGGTGCCGAAGCCATGGGTGATGCATATTTCGGGCTCTATCTCTGGGCCATGGGCTCAGGCCGTCCGCGAACGGCTGTCGCTTATCGCAATCTGCTCGAAGCCGCCGGCTTCAGGCGCATCCGTGAGAAGCCGACGCCATTGCCAATGGTCACGCGCCTGCTTGAAGCGAGAAAATAGCGTGAATTCAGGCTATCCCGCCAAAGCAACCGTCCATCGCCGCAACGCGGTGTGCCGCCGGACAATGCTGATTTGCGTGAGGCTCATAACCACCCGGCGTCATTGAAAAAAATATTTTGCCGCACAAAAGCGTCAACTTCTCTTTACAACAGACTCCGATGCGATAAATTGGCGCACAGAAGGCGAGGTGCCCATCAGGCAGCCTCCCCGGGGAGCAATAATGGAAACACTGGCGGTCGTCGTAGAGGCTCCGGGGGAAGTTACCCTCCGCCGTCTCGGCGTTTCGCCTCCAGAGGCCAATGATGTCATCGTATCGGTGGACTTCAGCGGAATATCCATGGGCACGGAAAAGCTGCTGTTCAATGGCACCATGCCTGTTTTCCCGGGCCTCGGTTACCCTCTGGTCCCCGGCTATGAGGCAGTTGGTCGCATTGTAGACGCTGGCAATGCTGCCCGTGGCCGCATCGGCGAATCGGTTTTCGTGCCTGGCTCTTCCAAATTCATCGGCGCGCGCGGCCTTTTCGGCGGTTCGGCGCAGACGCTCATCACCGGCTCCGCCCGCGTCCTGTCCATCCCGTCCGGGTTGGGTGAGCAGGCTGTGCTGCTCTCGTTGGCCGCCACCGCGCGTCATGCGCTGGTCGGCGGCGCGCTGCCCGATCTGATCATCGGCCATGGCGTGCTGGGCCGGCTGATTGCCCGCATGGCAGTCGCACAAGGCCAGTCACCCACCGTTTGGGAAATCGCCCCCGAGCGGATGGACGGCGCTGCCGGCTATACGGTGACGACTGCCGAGGCCGATGAGCGGCGGGATTACAAGAGCATCTACGACTGCTCCGGCGATTCTGACATCATCGATCCGCTGGTCATGCGCATGGCGCCGGGCGGCGAGATCGTCCTTGTCGGCTTTTATGCAGCCCCGCTGCATTTCAATTTCGCCCCGGCTTTCCGCCGCGAGATGCGCATGCGCATCGCCACCGAGTTTCAGCCGCAGGATCTCGCCGATGTCATTGCCATGGTCAGTGACGGCAAGCTGTCCCTCGACGGTCTGGTCACCAATCGCGTCCCGGCCAATGATGCCGCAACGGCCTATGGTGAAGCTTTCACCGATCCGTCGTGTCTGAAAATGGTCTTTGACTGGAGAGATGTAGCATGAGCGTAAACGCACTCCTTGAAGAAGTGGCGGCGCTGCGCGCCGAAGCGGCCATCGAGCCCGATCCCGTCCACACTGGCGAAATCACCAAGGAAACCCAGATCATCGCCATTTATGGCAAGGGCGGTTCCGGCAAGTCCTTTGCGCTGGCAAACCTTAGCTACATGATGGCCCAGCAGGGCAAGCGCGTGCTGCTCATCGGCTGTGATCCAAAGTCTGACACCACATCGCTGCTGTTCGGCGGCAAGGCCACGCCCACCATCATCGAAACTTCGTCGATCAAGAAGCTGGCCGGCGAAGAACTCAAGATCGAAGATGTATGCTTCCAGCGCGATGGCGTGTTCGCGATGGAGCTTGGCGGGCCGGAAGTCGGTCGCGGCTGCGGCGGTCGCGGCATCATTCACGGCTTCGAAACGCTGGAAAAGCTTGGCTTCCATGATTGGGGCTTTGACTATGTCCTGCTAGATTTTCTCGGCGATGTGGTCTGCGGCGGCTTCGGCCTGCCGATCGCGCGCGACATGTGTCAGAAGGTGATCGTCGTCGCCTCCAACGATCTCCAGTCACTCTATGTCGCCAACAACGTCTGCAAGGCCGTCGAATATTTCCGCAAGATGGGTGGCAACGTCGGCGTCGCCGGCATCCTTATCAACAAAGATGATGGCACCGGTGAAGCGCAGGCCTTCGCCAAGGCTGTCGGCATTCCCGAGCTGATTTCGATCCCGGCTCATGACGATATCCGCAAGAAGTCGGCTAATTATCAGATCATCGGCACCTCCGAGAGCCAGTGGGGCACCTTGTTCGCGCAGCTTGCGGAAAACGTCGCCAGCGCCCCGCCCGTTCGCCCCACCCCGCTCGATCAGGACGGCCTGCTGAACCTGTTCAAGCCCGAAGATACCGGCGGCAACTTCAAGCTACACCCCGCCACCCAGGCCGATATGCGCGGCGGTGTTTACGAAACCAAGCCTTCGCTGGAAGTTGTTTACGACGATGTCTGAATCGCTTGATCTCGACGGCCCGCCAACCGTGGCGGATGCGCCCGCAGAGGGTGCCGGCTGCCATGCCGGCGCCGACACAATGCGCGAAGCTGCGGCAAAGGCTGGCAAGTCAGAAATTCTTGATCGTTACGCAGCAGATTATCCCAAAGGCCCGCATGATCAACCGCAGTCGATGTGCCCGGCCTTCGGTTCGTTGCGCGTCGGTCTCCGCATGCGCCGCACCGCGACCATCCTCTCCGGCTCGGCCTGCTGCGTCTATGGCCTGACGTTCACATCGCATTTTTACGGCGCACGCCGCACCGTCGGCTATGTGCCGTTCAATTCGGAGTCGCTGGTCACCGGCAAGCTCTTCGAAGATATCCGGGACGCGGTGCACGATATGGCGGATCCCGCCCTGTACGACACCATTGTTATCACCAATCTTTGCGTCCCCACCGCGTCGGGTGTGCCGTTGCAGCTTCTGCCCGATGTCATCAATGGTGTCCGCATCATCGGTATCGATGTGCCGGGCTTCGGCGTCCCCACACATGCCGAAGCCAAGGACGTGTTGGCCGGCGCCATGCTCAATTATGCGCGCAAGGAAGTGGCGGCCGGACCGGTTGCAGCGCCTGCCGTGCGCCCCGACAAGCCGACCATCACGCTCCTCGGCGAAATGTTCCCCGCCGATCCGGTTGGCATTTCGATGATGCTCGAGCCGATGGGCCTCGCGGCTGGTCCCGTCGTCCCGACGCGCGAATGGCGCGAGCTTTATGCTGCGCTCGATTGCGCCGCCGTTGCAGCAATCCATCCCTTCTACACAGCTTCGGTTCGCGAATTCGAGGCAGCCGGCCGTAGCGTTATCGGGTCAGCCCCGGTCGGGCGCGATGGGACAGCCGCCTGGTTGACTGCCATTGGTGAAGCGTGCGGAATTTCTGCCGACAAAATTGCCGCCGCGCACAACAAATTCCTGCCCGCCATCGCGGCAGCGCTTGCCAGCAAGCCGATCAAGGGCCGCATCACGGTTTCGGGCTATGAAGGCTCGGAATTGCTGGTCGCCCGCCTGCTTATCGAGAGCGGTGCTGATGTGCCCTATGTTGGCACTGCCGCACCGCGCACCCGCTGGTCCGATCCCGATCGCGAATGGCTCGAAGCCAAGGGCACGCATATCCAGTATCGCGCCAGCCTTGAGCAGGACATTGCAGCGGTTAACAGCTTCAAGCCCGATCTCGCCATCGGCACCACGCCGGTTGTGCAGCATGCCAAGCAGCAAGCAACGCCAGCACTTTATTTCACCAATCTCATCTCCGCCCGCCCGCTTATGGGCCCCGCCGGCGCTGGCAGCCTTGCTCAGGTCATAAACGGCGCGCTGGCCAACAAGGTCCGTTTCGACAAGATGCAGGCATTCTTCGAAGGTGTTGGCGAGGGGTTCACCGCCGGCATTTGGGAAGATACGCCAAAGGACCGCCCTGAATTCAAGAAGAAATTCGCTGCCAAGCAGATCGCCGCCGCCAAGTCCGAAGAGGCTATCGGCTCATGACGCTCATCCTCGATCATGATCGGGCCGGTGGCTATTGGGGCGCAGTATACGTCTTCTGCGCCATCAAGGGCATGCAGGTCATCATCGACGGTCCAGTCGGCTGCGAAAATCTGCCCGTCACGTCGGTGCTTCATTATACCGATGGCCTGCCGCCGCATGAACTGCCGATCGTCGTCACCGGCCTCGGCGAAGAAGAGCTGAGCAAGACCGGCACCGAAGCCAATATGAAGCGCGCCTGGAAGACCCTCGACCCGACCCTGCCGTCAGTCGTCGTCACCGGCTCGATCGCGGAAATGATCGGCGGCGGCGTCACCCCGGAAGGCACAAACATCCAGCGCTTCCTGCCGCGCACCATCGATGAAGACCAGTGGCAGGCCGCAGACCGCGCCATGACCTGGCTCTGGACCCAATATGGTCCCAAGAAAGTGCCGGATATCAAGCCCCGCAAGGAAGGTGCCAAGCCCAAGGTCAACATCATCGGGCCGATCTACGGTACGTTCAACATGGCCTCGGACCTCGCCGAAATCCGCCGCCTCGTCGAGGGCGCCGGTTGCGAGGTCAACATGGTGTTCCCGCTTGGCAGCCACCTCGCCGATGTCCGCAAGCTGGCAGACGCCGAGGTCAACATCTGCATGTACCGCGAGTTCGGTCGCAATCTTTGTGAAACGCTCGAGCGTCCCTATCTGCAGGCCCCCATCGGCCTCAATTCCACAACGCTGTTCCTGCGCAAGCTCGGTGAACTTACCGGCACCGATCCCGAGCCCTTTATCGAGAAGGAAAAGCACACCACGATCAAGCCACTCTGGGATCTCTGGCGCTCAGTCACGCAGGATTTCTTCGGCACAGCAAGCTTCGCCGTGGTCGCCACCGAAACCTATAGCCGCGGCCTCCGCTCGTTCCTCGAAGACGATATGGGCCTGCCCTGCACGTTCAGCTTCGCCCGTACAGCCGGCGTCAAACCAGATAATGCCGCTGTCCGTGATGCTATCGCCACAAAGCCGCCACTCATGGTTTTCGGCTCCTACAATGAGCGGATGTATATGGCGGAGCTCGGCTCACGTTCCATCTTCATTCCCGCCAGCTTCCCGGGCGCTGCCATCCGTCGCCACACCGGCTCGCCTTTCATGGGCTATTCGGGTGCCACCTATCTCATCCAGGAAGTCTGCAATGCGCTCTTCGACGCACTGTTTTTCATCCTGCCGCTCAGCACGCAGATGGACAGGGCGGAAGCCACCCCATCAAAACTGCTTGAAAGCGTGACATGGGAAGATAACGCCCGTTCCGAGCTCGATGTGATGGTCGACAAGGAGCCAGTTCTTGTCCGCATCTCGGCTGCCAAGCGCCTGCGTGATGCCGCCGAGCGCGCCGCGCGCGATGCCGGCGAAAAATCTGTCACAGTCGAGCGGTTGCATATTGCAGCCACGCTCTATCAGGCGCAGGCTGCATGAGCGGCGCCAACACCCTTTTGGCCGTTTTGGCCATCAACCCCTTTGCGGTGGTTTCCAACGCCGCAAAGCCGCCGGTCGGGCGAGGTCATTGTGGCCCCGTTTGGCGGACAGACTGGAGGAAGACTGCATGAGTGACAGCAAGATTGGTCCAGGTACCTACCTGACCGACGCTGAGGCGAAGGAGTTCCACAAGGGCTTCGTTGCGTCGATGGCGTTCTTTACCTTCGTGGCGATCATCGCCCACTTCCTGGTTTGGGCCTGGCGGCCCTGGCTCGGGGAAGCCAAGCCGATGCTCGCTTCGATTGAAAATGCCCAGATGGCTGAGTCGGCTTCTGCCGCCTCACCCCGCATCTAAGGAGAACGAAAATGTGGAGAGTCTGGCAGACCTTCAATCCGCAGCGGATCATGACTGCGCTGGCCGTGTTTCTATTCACGCTGGCCATCTTGATTCACTTCATCCTGCTCAGCACCGAGCGTTACAATTGGCTCGATGGCGCCGCTCCGGCGGACACCACGGCCGCTGTGACCGACGTCAGCGCGCAAGCCTGACTTCGCGGTTAGGTGCTGATAAGGTAACTGACATTGCGCGACGGACGGGGCTGGCAACCCCATCCCTGTCCGTCCGCATCAATGACTGAATACCCGCGCTGCTGCTCTATTCCGAGTGGTCGCCCGGAGGGAGGTGCCCCATGGCGCTGTTGAGTTTTGAACGGAAATATCGCGTTCGCGGAGGCACGCTGATCGGCGGAGACCTTTTCGATTTCTGGATTGGGCCCTTTTATGTGGGCTTCTTCGGCGTGACGACAATCTTCTTTGCAGCCCTGGGCACAGCGCTGATATTCTACGGCGCCGCCATCGGCCCGACGTGGAATCCCTGGCTCATAAATATCGCCCCGCCCGACATCAAATATGGCCTGTCGCTGGCGCCGCTCCGCGAGGGCGGCCTTTGGCAAATCGTAACGATCTGCGCGATCGGTGCCTTCTCAAGCTGGGCGCTAAGAGAGGTAGAAATCTGCCGCAAGCTCGGCATGGGCTATCATGTGCCAGTGGCCTTCGCCGTTGCCATTTTCGCCTATGTTTCGCTGGTCGTCATCCGGCCCGTCCTCATGGGCGCATGGGGCTGGGGCTTCCCATACGGGATCTTCCCTCACCTCGACTGGGTTTCGAACACCGGCTATCAGTATCTGCACTTCCACTACAACCCGGCGCATATGCTGGCGGTGAGCTTCTTCTTCACCACCACCTTGGCGCTCGGTCTCCATGGCGCACTGGTGCTTTCGGCGGTAAATCCTGCCAAAGGTGAGGACGTCAAATCGCCTGAGTATGAAGATACGTTCTTCCGCGATTTGATCGGCTATTCGGTCGGCACCCTCGGTATTCACCGGGTTGGCCTGCTGCTCGCGCTTAACGCCGGCTTCTGGAGTGCAATCTGCATCATCCTGAGCGGCCCCTTCTGGTCACGTGGCTGGCCGGAGTGGTGGACGTGGTGGCTCAATCTGCCGATCTGGTCGGCATAAGGGGAGGCTTGAACCATGGCTTACCAAAATATCTTCACCCAGGTTCAGCTTCGTGGCGAACTTGAGCCAGGCGTCCCCATCGGCCCGAACAATGATCCGCGGATCGGGCCTTTCGGTTTCACCTATCTGATGGGCAAATTCGGTGGCGCCCAGCTCGGGCCGATTTATCTCGGCCGGCTCGGTGTGGCGTCGCTCATTTGCGGGGCCATAAGCCTTGTCATCATGGGCATGAACATGGCGGCATCGGTCAATTACGATCCGATCCAGTTCGTACGCCAGTTCTTCTGGTTGTCGCTCGAGCCGCCAGCCGTAAAATATGGCTTTTCGGTCCTGCCACCGCTCAATGAGGGCGGCTGGTGGGTCATCGCCGGGTTCTTCCTCACCGCGTCGATCCTGCTGTGGTGGGCCCGCACTTATCGCCGCGCGCGTGAGCTTGGCATGGGCACCCATGTTGCTTGGGCGTTCGCCTCGGCCATCTGGCTCTATCTCGTGCTCGGCTTCATTCGTCCGATGGCGATGGGCAGCTGGTCGGAAGCCGTGCCATTTGGCATCTTCCCCCATCTCGATTGGACTGCAGCTTTTTCGATCCGCTACGGCAATCTGTTCTACAATCCGTTCCACGCTCTCTCGATCGCCTTCCTTTATGGCTCCACCCTGCTGTTCGCGATGCACGGTGCCACCATTCTGGCCGTCGGTCGCTACGGCGGTGAGCGCGAGATCGAGCAGATCACCGATCGTGGAACTGCGTCAGAACGCGCTGCGCTGTTCTGGCGTTGGACGATGGGCTTCAACGCCACTATGGAATCGATCCACCGCTGGGCTTGGTGGTTCGCGGTGCTGACAACGCTCACCGGCGGAATCGGCATCCTTCTGACCGGTACTGTTGTCGACAACTGGTATCTCTGGGCTGTCGAACATCATTTCGCCGAGCAGTATCCCGCCACAGGCACGGTCGATCCGTCCACGCTCCCGGGAGCACCGCAATGATGAGAAAAACCCTCACTCTTCTCGCCGCTGTCCCAGCCCTGTTGCTGGGCGGCTGCGAGATCGGCACCAAGGTCGTCGAGCAACAAGGGCCCAATGGCGTCGCCATTGCTCAGGTAAAGCACAAGGCAACGATGAAAATCGCTGCCGAAGTGCCGGCGCCACCCTATGAGCTTACCGCTGACATGCGTACCGGTGATCGTGCCAAGGACGTTTATCAGAACGTTCAGGTGCTCGGTGACGTTTCAGTCGACGAGTTCAACTACATGATGGCGTCGATCACCGAGTGGATTGCTCCGGCAGATGGCTCGGTGGAAAACGGTGGCTGCAATTATTGCCACAATCCCGAGAACATGGCGTCGGACGAGGTCTACACCAAGGTCGTCGCCCGCAAGATGCTGCAAATGACTCGCACCATCAACGCCAATTGGACGCCGCACTTCAACAATAACTACGGCGAAAGCTCCGAGAATGCCGGCGTTACCTGCTGGACCTGCCATCGTGGCAAGCCGGTTCCGGTCAACAATTGGTCAGCGCGTCCCGCAGATCCAAGGATTTTGGCCGGAAACAAGCGCGGCCAGAACACTCCGCTGATGCAAACGGCCTATTCTTCGCTCCCGTATGATTTCTTCTCTGCCTATCTTGCCGGGAGCGGCAATGTCCGCGTCAGTGCAAAGTCGGCCTACCCAAGCGATCATGTCGCCTCCATCCCGGCGACCGAACTGACATATGGTCTGATGATGCATCAATCTCAGGCGCTTGGCGTAAACTGCACCTTCTGTCACAACTCCCAAAACTTCGCGAAGTGGGATGACAGCCGCCAGCAGCGGGTCAATGCCTGGTATGGCACGCGAATGGTGCGTGACATCAACAACAACTATATCTCCGCTCTCGGCGATGTGTGGCCAGCCAATGGCAAAGGCGTTTATGGCAACCGCCGTGGCCCTGAAGGTGACCCTCTCAAGGTCAACTGCGCCACCTGCCACAATGGCATCAACCGTCCGTTGGGCGGTGCCAAGATGCTCAAGGACTATCCGGCCCTGCACGGCGGCGGCGCACCCGTCACCGTAGCTGCACCGGCCGCAACCCCTGCCACCCCGGAAACCCCGGTCGCAGCGATTGCAGACGAGAGCAAGCCGGCCGTCTGACCCTACGGTCGGCAACGGCCAATCGAGCCCGGGGCCTCACCGCCCCGGGCTTTTTTGTGCGCTTGCTCTACTGATATTACGGCACGCGTTGACTGGATAGGCTGCGCCCCTGCATCGCCTAGAAGGCACCGCGCCCATCCCCCTTCTCAGGCGGCTCAGTAAAGTCGATGCGGATCTGCACCCAGGCGCCCACCAACACCTTGCCCCCCACACGCGGCGGACGCACCCGGAATTGCCACGCCGCCTGTCGGATTGCCCCGGCAAGCCGAGAGCCAGGCGGTGAATCGCCTAGCTCCTGACAATCCTCCACGCGGAAACGATCGACCGTCCGGCACGCAATTAATGCCCAGCCGCCACGCGGAACACGGGGTGGCAAATAGGTGCGCAGCTCAGCATCGGTCGGTTCGCGCTGCCATTCGGCCCGATAGAGCGGTTCGCCGCCCGGACCCGTTCCAGACGCCAGCGCCGAGTCGGGCGCACCACCGCCCGTATCCGCCAATTGCGCATCCGGCCCCGGCGCCTCTCGGGTCGGCAGCTTGCGCAGGTCAAATCCGGCAAGCGACGGATCGCCAATAACCCAATTCTGCTGCGGCGCATCACTCGGCGGCGGCGGCGTCAAAACTTTCACAGCCTCAGTCGATTTCACCGGCCGCTTTATCTTCGGCTCTGGTTTAGGCACCTCGGCGGCCTTCTCCTGCTCCGCCGCAATGTTGCGCGTGCTCAGCGCCTTTATGCCGTTGCCAAAGCGCTTCTTGGCATCCGGCGTCAACAGCAGCAGCAGCAGCGCCAGCCCGACATGGATAAGCAGCACCAGCAGCAATGCCGCCGCTCGCCCACCGAGTCGCTGGCTCCCGTCATCTCTATTCAAAAAACCAGCGGCGCGCATCCCCGACTGCCTGCCGCAAGCTGGCCCGCAAGGGAAGCGGCTTCGCGCCGCTCAGATCGTCCGTGCGACCACTTCGCGCATGATTTCCGATGTCCCGCCATAAATGCGCTGCACTCGCGCATCGCGCCAAAGCCGGGCAATCGGATATTCGTTCATATAGCCTGCCCCGCCGTGCAGCTGCAGCGCTTCATCGACCACCCGCCCCTGCATCTCGGTGTGCCAAAGCTTCGCAGCACTCGCCTCGGCCGCCGTCAGCCGGGCATCCATCAGCCGCTTAAGCCCCCAGTCGATATGGGCCCAGCCCACCTGCAATTCGGTTTTCATTGTCGCCAGCTGGAATCGGGTATTCTGAAAATCAAAGACCGTCTTTCCAAAGGCCCTGCGCGCTTTGACAAATTTCACCGCTTCATCAAACGCCCGTTGCGCCCCTGCTTGTGCAGAGATCGCAATCCCCAGCCGCTCCTGCGGAAGCTGGCTCATCAGATAGATGAAGCCCTTGTTTTCCTCGCCCAGGCAATTAGTCATCGGCACCCGCACCTCGTTGAAAAACAGCTCCGAGGTATCAGCCGAATTCTGCCCGATCTTGTCGAGGTTCCGCCCGCGAGCAAAGCCTTCGCGGTCACTTTCCACGAGGATCAGCGATGTCCCCTTGGCCCCCTTCTCCGGGTCGGTCTTGGCCACCACAATGATCAGATCGGCGCTCTGGCCGTTGGTAATGTAGGTCTTGGACCCCGAAATCACATAATGATTGCCGTCGCGCCGCGCTGTCGTCCGCACCCCCTGAAGATCGCTCCCGGCCCCCGGCTCGGTCATGGCAATCGCTGTGATAATTTCCCCGGAAATCATCCCCGGCAGATATTTCGCCTTCTGCGCCTCCGAGCCATAGGCGACGATATAATCAGCCACGATGTCCGATTGCAGCGTGATCCCCGCCGAAGACCCGGCATAAGCCAGCTCCTCATTGACCACGGCATTATAGCCAAAATCCAGCCCCAGTCCGCCATAAACCTCCGGCACCGTTGGGCACAGCAGGCCATTGTCGCCGCATGCCCGCCAGAATGCCCGGGATACGACACCCTCATCCTCAAACCGGTCAAGGTTCGGGTAAAGCTCGCGCTCGAACAGCTTGCGCACCGAATCCCGGAACGCACAATGCTCCGGCCCATAGACATGCCGATCGCCAACTTCGAGCATCACTCACTCCCTCCCTTAAATTCAAGCCGCACGATAGACGAGCCGAGAATCTCCGCCACCTCTCTTGCATGTGACGCCAGGTTAATGCGACGGTAGGTTCATGAAAAAACTCATCGCTCCCCTCGCAGCACTCCTTCTCGGCACCAGCGCCGCCCTCCCAGCATTCGCCCAGGCTGCTGATCCCGCCCTCGCCAGAGCCATGGCGGTCCTCAAAAAGCAGCCGGTCATCGATGGCCATAATGATTGGCCCGGCGCACTTCGCGGTGGCTTCGGGGAAAAATGGTGGGATGTTGATCTGACCGCAGACAGCCGCCGCTTCCAGCGACCGCTCCACACCGATATTCCGCGCCTCCATGCCGGTCAGGTCGGCGGCCAGTTCTGGTCAGTCTATGTCCCCGCCAGCGTCACAGGCCCCGCCGCCGTCAAGGCCACCATCGAGCAGATCGACATCGTTCACGGCATCATCAAACGCTATCCCAATGATTTCGAGCTGGCCTCCACCGCGTCCGACATTCGCCGCATTCAAAAAACCGGCAAGGTCGCCTCGCTGCTCGGCGTTGAGGGTGGTAGCCAGATGGACAACAGCCTGCCCACGCTCCGCATGTATTATGCGCTGGGTGTCCGCTACATGACTCTCACCCACACCAAGCATTCCGATTGGGCGGACAGCGCAAACGAAGCCCCCCGCGCCCAGCCGCTCACCGATTTCGGCAAGACCGTCATCAACGAGATGAACCGCATCGGCATGCTGGTCGATCTCAGCCACGTCTCACCCGGCACCATGAAGGCCGTCCTCGCCGTCACCAAGGCACCGGTCATCTATTCGCACAGTTCGGCCCGCGCGCTGGCCGATCATCCCCGCAATGTCCCCGATGATGTCCTCACGCTGGTCAAAGCCAATGGCGGCGTCGTCATGGCCAATTTCGTCCCAGGCTTCATCTCGGAAGCCGCCGTTCAGCACGCCGCCGCCCGCGCCGCCGAATTCACCCGCCAGAACCTGCTCTTCCTCGGCCAGCCCGAAAAATCCACTGCCGCCATGGCCGCGTGGAACAAGGCCAATCCCGCCCCCGAAGTCGATTTGAAGGTCGTCGCCGATCATCTCGATCATATGGCCAAGGTCGCCGGGCATGACAGCATCGGCCTTGGCGCCGATTATGATGGCATCCCCGCCGGCCCCAAAGGCCTTGAAGGTGTCGAAACCTACCCCGCGCTGTTCGCCGAGTTGGTGCGTCGCGGCTGGTCGGACGAGAATCTCGCCAAGCTCGCTGGGGGCAATATTTTGCGTGCAATGGAGGCGGCCGAGAAGGTCGCTGCCGGGATGAGCGGTCAGGTGCCGAGCGCTGCGACTGTTGCGGGGTAGCGGGGCCTCTTGGTTAGGCAATTTGTAGGATAGAGGGCCGCGGCAAAGCCGCGTCCTGACGTCAGACGAGTTCGGCTGGGGAAGGCCCAGCCGCCTCGCTGGCCGTGCTTGCGCAAGTCCGCTTGCAAGCTGAGCTTGCGCTCAGCCGCGCTGCGCAACAAAATACCCGCCGGTGTTTCCACCGGCGGGTACTGTGTCGTGCCAAGCCTGCCACATCGGCGGCGTTCGTTCAGTCAGCGTCCGGCGTGGCTCGCGCCCGTATCGGTCGCCTTTTGCCTCCCGCCACACCCGTCGGCTGGCCACACGGCACTCGCTTCCGGTTTTCGGACAGCCTTTCGGCGCCTTCCACCATGGCTGGATCGGCTGTCCCGGTTGCCGCGGCCGTCCTCGTTCAGGCTGTCCGTGTTGCCACATTCAGCGATCCCGATTTCGCAGCACTGCGATCGGTAACCCAACCCCGATCCCCAATCGCCAATCCCCGGCACGAGGCAGAGAATCGCTTTTTAAAGGACGGTAACCGTTTCATTTCTTTTGGCGTTTCCGCCATCGTCAATTCCCGGCTACAAGTGAATGGTCTCATGATTGACCGAGTCGTCAAAGCGAAATAAATCACTCACAGCCTGTGGATAACGAGGATAACGGGGATAAAGTCAGGCCAGCGCCACCGCCATTGCCGTCGCTTCGCCGCCGCCAATGCAGAGCGCCGCCACGCCGCGCTTGCCGCCCGTCCGCTCCAGCGCCGCCACCAGCGTCGCCAATATCCGCGCCCCCGAGGCGCCGATCGGATGACCCAATGCCGTTGCCCCGCCGTGCACATTCAGCCTTGCCCGCTCGATCCTCAAATCGTGCATCGCGATCATCGCCACACAGGCAAACGCCTCGTTCACCTCAAAAAGATCAACATCCGTCATCCGCCATCCCGCCCGATCCAGTACCTTTCTGATCGCGGGCACCGGCGCGGTCGCAAACTTCGCCGGCTCATGAGCGTGCGCGGCATGCGCCACAATCCGCGCCCGCACCCGCAGCCCCAGCCGTGCGGCAACATCGCCGCGCGCCAGAACAAGCGCCGCCGCCCCGTCCGAGATAGAAGACGCATTCGCCGCCGTGATCGTTCCGTCCTTGGCAAAGGCCGGCTTCAGCCCCGGAATCTTGTCCGGCCGCGCCTTCCCCGGCTGCTCATCCTCACCTACCAGCCCGGCGCGGGTCGCCACAGCCACAATTTCATCTGCAAATGCGCCATCGGCAATCGCTTTCTGGGCGCGCGCCAGGCTTTCCAGCGCATAGTCATCCTGCGCACCGCGGCTGAACTGATAGTCCCGCGCAGATTCCTCGGCAAAGCTCCCCATCAGCCGCCCTGGTTCATAAGCATCTTCCAGCCCGTCCAGAAACATCGAATCCTTCACAACATCATGCCCGATCCGAGCCCCCGCCCGATGCTTGCCCAGCAGATAGGGCGCGTTCGACATGCTCTCCATCCCGCCCGCCACAATCACCCCGGCCGATCCCGCCCAAAGCGCATCATGCGCCATGATCGCAGCCTGCATCCCGCTGCCGCACATTCTGTTCACCGTCGTCGCCTGGGTGGCAATGGAAAGCCCCGCCCCCAGCCCGGCTTGCCGTGCCGGCGCCTGTCCCAGCCCGGCGGGAAGCACACAGCCCATGAAGATCTGCTCCACAGCCTCCGCCGCCACCCCCGACCGCTCGACAGCGGCGCGAACCGCAGCCGATCCAAGATCGGTCGCCGAAAGTCCGGACAACGCCCCCTGAAAGCCACCCATCGGCGTCCGGGCAAAGCCGGCTATCACCACGTCCGACACCCGATCCGACATCATAGCCTCCCTACGCCGCCTTCACACCGCGCACACCCGAACCCACATGCAGCACACGCTCCACCCCGCTCGACACATGAAACACCGTGCCCTGCGGCGCATCATCCGCCACCGCCACCCCATGCCAGTCAGCGCCGCCGACAAGTAGCCCGCGCAACACCCGCGCGGTAATGCCATGGCTGATCGCCAGCACAGGGCGTGCCGGATCAAGCCCGGCCAGCCAAAGCGTCAGCCGCGCCGCAATATCGGGAAACCATTCGCCCTCAGGCGGCCGGACGCTGAACAGCCGCCGCGTCAGATCTACAATCGGTCCGACCTCGGCAACGATATCGGCATAGGTGCGGCCCTCCCATGTCCCCACGTCGATTTCCAGCAGCCGCGCATCATGGCGCCAGTCAAAGAAGCTCCGCCCCAGATGCTCCCCGACAATCGACGCGGTCTGCTGCGTCCGCCCGCTCGGGGAAACCCACAGGTCCCGCCCCTCGGCCATGCCGCTCGTCGCCAGTGCAGCCCCCATCGCCTCTGCCTGGGCAATGCCAGCGCGTGTCAGCGGCGTATGCCCCATATGCCCCTGCATCCGCGCTGCAGCGTTGAAAACTGTTTCGGCATGACGCGCAATGATAATATCCATGCGCCAAGCCCCTAGCACGCTCATCCGCACTCGCTATAGTGCCATCACAAACACAATGGCCCAGCCAAAACTCAATCCGAATTAAGGATCACCAATGAAGGCCACGGTCGAACGCGCCACGCTCCTCAAATGCCTCGCACACGTCCAGTCTGTCGTCGAGCGGCGCAACACCATCCCCATCCTCTCCAACGTGCTCATCGAAGCGCGCGACGAGGGCCTGCGCCTGATGGCAACCGATCTGGATCTGCAGATCGTCGAGACCATCCCGGCAGCGATCGGCCTCAACGGCGCCACCACGGCCTCGGCACACACGCTGTTCGATATCGTCCGAAAGCTGCCCGAAGGCTCGCAGGTCGAGCTTGCCACATCGGGTGACCGGATGACCGTCGTCGCCAATCGCTCGCGCTTCAGCCTCGCCACGCTCAAGCGCGATGATTTTCCCGTCATCGCCGAGACCGAGCTGCCCACCCAGTTCACCATATCGGCCGGCGCGCTGAAGGAGCTTATCGACGCCACAAGATTCGCCATCTCCACCGAGGAGACCCGCTATTATCTCAACGGCATCTATGTTCACGCCCCTGAAGGTCTCGGCAAGCTCCGCGCCGTCGCCACCGACGGGCACCGCCTCGCCCGAATCGAGATCGACCTCCCTGAAGGTGCCGAAGGCATGCCCGGCGTTATCGTACCGCGTAAATGCGTTGCCGAAGTTCGCAAACTGATCGACGAATATGCCGATGAAGCCCCGGTCGATGTCGCCCTGTCGCCATCAAAAATCCGCTTCCGGTTCTCCGCTGAAGCCACGCTGACCTCAAAGCTCATCGATGGCACCTTCCCTGATTACAGTCGGGTAATCCCCACCGCCAATGACAAGCGCCTTGTCGTCGAAACGCGCGCACTGGCGGAAGGGGTTGATCGTGTCGCCGCTATCGCCACCACCGAGAAGACCCGGGCTGTCAAATTGGCGCTCAGCGCCGGCAAAATCACGCTGTCGGTCACCAGCCCCGAAAATGGCACAGCATCGGAAGAAGTCTCGGCCGATTATGCGGCCGATGCCATCGAAGTTGGCTTCAACTATCGCTATCTGCTCGATATCCTCGGCCAGGTCGGCAGTGCCAGCGTCGATGTCCACCTCGCCGACGCCGCAGCCCCCACGCTGATTCGTGAATCAGATGCCTCAAAGGCGCTCTATGTGCTGATGCCGATGCGCGTCTGACCAGCAGGCCGATCCGGCTCAGCCCGTCAGTGATCGTGTCCCAAAGTCTCGCCTGAGCGTTCGCTGATGATATGCCGGACGGTGGGCTGCATTCTGGCATTGTAGCGCGCCAGAACCGGATGGTCGCCGCCGGTACCAAAATGCGTGATCAGGTCCCGGCCCGTCCAGTAATGCAGCGCAAACCCCGGTCCCTCCGCCACGATCATGTCCCGGCCATCGGGATGCTCGGGGTCAAGGTCGCGAAAATCAATCGCTACTTGCGGCGCTGATGACGGGCAAACAGCCAGCGTCGTGCCGCCCCATCCGGTCACAATCGCCCGGTGTAAATGCCCCGTCACCAGCCGGATGATATGCGAATGCCGCTCCACAACGCTGCGCAACAGCTCGACCCAGGGCGCGTCGAGATCCTCGGTCATCCAGCCATTGCCCGTTTCAATCGGCGGATGATGAAGCACGATGATCGTCGGCTTGTCGCTTTCGGACAGACGCGCGTCGAGCCAGGCCGCGCGTATCGCATCGAAGCCGCCGCCGTGCCGCCCTTCTTCCAACGTGTCGAGCACGAGAATCCGCAGCGGCCCTGCATCATAGCTATACTGAAGATGCCCGCCCGAAATCGGCGCGTCGCTGAACACCCGATAGAAATTCGCCCGGTCATCATGGTTGCCAAGGGCTGGCAGCACCGGAAAGGGCAGGGCATCGCAAACTGACTTCAGCGTTTCGTAAGACGCCACAGTGCCATATTCAGTAAGATCACCCGTTGCCAGCAGGACATCGGGTTGCGGATTGAGCGCAAGCAGCGTCGCCACCACGTCGTCAAGACGTTTGCGATTAAGCTCCGCCGGATCGTCCGGCTGGAAGCCCAGATGAATATCCGTGACCTGTGCAATCAGCATTGATCCGGTCCGCGCCCTAATTTGCTTGAGATACGCAGCAACTTGCATAATTGATGCAAGCTAGTGTGCGGCGCAAGCGCGTTTAGTGAAAAATATTGATAATCAGCACTACCAGAATAGTGCCAGGCAAACGACATCTTCATGGCCCAGCCGGTGCCGGAGCACCTCGCGCAAGGGCTACGCCGACCAAATCATTTTCCCCGGAACGCAGCGGCCCCTTCCAGTTCTGGCGCCGCGTTGCGCCGTGCGCCACAGCGGCCGTCACAGTCTTCGGCGCCGACGCAGGCGCAGCCCCGTCGCTCCCGAAATGATAGCCGTGGCAGGTATCGCAGGTCGCCGCCACATTGGTCCGCACATCGCTGGAGCCATGGCAATCGCGGCAGCCTTCCACCTTGGGTAGCAACACATCGCTGGACAATTTTGATCGCGAAACCCCGGTATGACAGGCGGTGCACGCCGCATCACCGGTCTTGCCGTCATAGCTGTCGTGTTGATTGTGCGGGAAAATGCCCTTGGGCAGATAATGATCATTGATCGTCACCGCCGCCACAGCCCAGCGTTCCGCTGCATTCGCAGCCCCCGTCCGACGCACCACATGACAATCCGCGCACACGCCATTTTTGCTGAAGATCTGGTCCACCGCCGCATCCGCCCGCACCCGCCCATCGCCCACGCTGGCCACACGCAGCGTCTGCGCATCCAGTTCCGCCATGCGCCCCGGTGCCCGCCGTTCAAACGCCATCCGCTGCACGCCAGCGCGCGGCGCTACCGCCTGAGAAAGATAGAAGTCGCGGACGATTCCAGCCACCTGCGCCGGCTTGCCATGCGGCAGCGTGCGCACAATGCCGCCGTCGCGCGCAAAGGCCAGATCATGACAAGCGCCGCAATTCTTCTCCATCTCGATCGGCTTGAAGCGGACCCCGTCGCTGTCCGGCATATGGCAATAGGCGCAACCGATCGCGCCATCCTTCACCGGCAGCCCCTGTTTAACCGCCATGTTGGCCACCGCATTGGTCTTCGACATGTGCAGGTCGTGCGGATAGATCAGCCCTGAATTCTCCTTTGCCGCCGCCCCCAGCGCCACCCGCGCATACTGCGGCGCAGTGTCGGATGCCGCCGTCACCAGCGTTGCCTTGAACTGCGGATGCCTCTCCCAGCGTTCGACATTGGCGATCTTTGTGTCGGTCAACCGTCCGTTCAGCCCGGTGTGGCAATCGGTGCAGAAGCTCTCGGCCACCATCAGCGCGCCATTCGGCCCCTCATGCTCTTTGTGGCAGCCGGCACAGCGCCCGTCCTCAAGCCCCACCGTCTGATGAATCCCCGCTTCCATCGCCTTCAGACCACCCGTCGGCCTAAACCGCCCCTGCGCCATCCGCGATGCTGCGGCATGGTCGGGCACCACCGCTGGCTTGTGACACGCGGTGCACGCGCCGTCGCTGGTCGCCACAAACGCCTTCTGGTGGCACGCGCCGCAACTGTTGGTAATGCCCGCGTGCGCGCCCGACATCGGCCCGCTCGTCCACACAATATCGGGCTGCATGGCGGACTTGGCCACATCCGGGGACACGCCCAGCGCCGGCTTGAGCCCGCGCTTGGCCGCAGCCGAGCTCGGGCGCCCGGCCTCGGCCACCATATCGGCCGGCAAGGCCACCGGCCCGCGGCCCATCATGGTCCAGAGCGGCAGCAGCAGACCCATAGCGAGCACCACAAGCGCTAGCGTCCAGGCCATCGCCCGCTTCGTTGGCATCGCGCCCTTGAGCGAGAATATCTCGGTCTCCGATTCCGCATCGGCAGAATCGCTCGCCGCGACCACGCGCTCGGCCGTAATCGACACATCGTCAGGGTCGTCGCCTCGGGAGAGCGACAGCTGGTGGCTGGCCATGCCGATCGTCGGACTGGTCGAAACATCCAACTCGGCACGGTTGACGAACTTGCCGTCGATCTCGAGCGGAATGCCACCAAGCGCTTCAACCGACACCCGCCCGCCTGCCAAGCGTGTGAGCTTCGCATGGCGCAACATGATCCCGAGATCGGCAAGCTGGATGTCGCAATCGGTACCGCGCCCGACGATGATCTCTGGCGCAGCCAGCGTCCGCGTGCGGATGATGTCGCCGCCGTCGGCGCGCTTGGCAATCTGGCGAACAATGAAGCTCATGCCAGCCTCACCAGTAAATAAACACGGAGAGGACATGCGCGGTCAGCGCCACCAGCAGCGCAATCGTCATCGGCACATGCAGATAAAGCCAGATCTCAAGCTGCGTTTTCATCCGGATGTGTCGCCGCGCCTGCGCCAGACCGGCGTCCTTGCGCTCCAGCAGAAACAATATCTGCGTCAGCGCAGGGTCAGGCTTTCCGCGCCGCATCTGATCATTGACCAGCGCCTGCACAGCATCGCGCGCCCGCGCATTGCCGCATTTCGGGTGCCGCGCCGTCAGTCGCTGCCACAGCCCGCCCGAGACCTCGCAATCCTCCAGGCTCATCCGCACAAGATCGGCCTCCGCCTTGCCCAGCGGCTGTGCCGATGTGTCGAGCTGGCGATCGAGCGTCCTGATCGCCTCCAGCATTTGCGGCTGCGTCGCCTCATTGCGATTGGCGGAAAGCTGGGTCGGCAGCCGGGCATAAACAACCACCCCATAAATGCCCGACACAATGACGATCATCATCAGCCCATAAGCCAGCGAGTGAATATTCCAGCCAAGCTGAAACCCCGTGTGCAGCGTTCCGATGACAATCAGCGAAAGCCCGAGATAGACATGCGCGCTGGTCCAGGCTTTCAGCGAAAATGGCTTCGACGTGATGATCCGCTTGCGAAGGCCGATCATGCTCAGCCAGATTATCATCAGCAGCCCGAGCGTTCCCAGCGCATAGCCCAGCGCGGTCCCGCCATTGGGCCTCGGCGCTTGGTCAATCAGGGCATAGGCCAGCACTGCGAGCAAGGATAAACCACCCGAAACCTTCGCCCAGCGCATCCGCGAATGCGTCAGAAAGCCCTCATGCGTGATGTCGCGCGGCGCCCGGCTTACCGCCTTGCCCGTCATGGTCCGCGATCCCGCCATCAATCACTCTTCCGATCGAGCAGCGCCACCGAGAGGAACTGTTCGGGGCTGACGCGGATCGCAGCACCTGTCGGACATGCCCGCACACAGGCCGGCCCCCCCGATTGCCCGGAACACATATCGCATTTGATCGCCTTTTTGGCGGCGTCCGGGTTGTAATGCTTTTTCTTCCACTTGGTGCCGGGCTCCCCCGGTCCAGGGCCTGAGCCAAACAGCAGCCAGCTGATCAGCCACGGCTTCTTCGGCGGCGTCTTGTCCATCCGGATCACGCCATAGGGGCAGTTGCGCTGGCAGTTGCCGCATCCGATGCAGGTGTCGTCGATATAGACTTCGCCGGTCGGTCCGCGATGAATGGCGTTGGGCGGACAATCGGCCATGCAATGTGGATGCTCGCAATGCCGGCAGCTCGTCGGCACATGCAGGTGCGCATAGGTCCGGCCCGCTTCGCGGTCGAGACGGGAAAGCCCGTCATGGCTGTCGGCGCAGGCTTTTTCGCAATTGTCGCAGCCGATGCAGAGCGTCTCGTCGATCAGCAGCACATCGGTTGCTTCGCCGACTCCATTGTCCACCAGAAAATTGGCAACGCCGGTATACATGTCGACCACGCCCTCGAAGCTGTCCTTCTTGGATTCGATGAAATTATTGAGCTGCGTCCGGCTCGCCATCGATTCGCGCAGCGTCTTTGTCAGCCAGGGCTTCGCTGCCAGCAACGGCCGAAACGCCTCGCCCGGAATCCTGATCACATCGCTCTTCACTGCCGCGCGCACCGTCGCGGTGCGCGCGCCGCCGTCAATCACCGCCATCTCGCCGACATAGCTGCCGGCTGGCACATAGCTCAGGAACACCGGCCGTCCGCCGATCGATTTCTCGACGATCATCGATCCCGAACGGATGATGAAGATGTCGTCGCCGCTCTCGCCTTCCTTGATCAGAGCCTGTCCGGCCTTGAGAGTCTCGACTTTCGCCGCCGCCACAACATCCTTCAGATCCGCCGAGGTAAGCCCGGATTTGAAGATCTGCAGCAATGACCGCTCGGTGGTCACCCGCGTCACCTCGCGAGCAGCACTTGGCACAGCGCTCATCAGCTTCAGCGCCGCCGTCCGTGAAATCTCGACCAAAATGCAGTCGCTGCCCGCGCGGATCGTGGCGCCCCGCTTGCGGCCCGAAATCAGCCCGACCTCGCCAAAAATCTCCCCCTGCCCAAGCGGCACGGTAATCGACGGATCACTGGCATTAACCTCGACCAGCACCTGACCCTGCGCAATGCCGAACAGGCTCGATCCCGGCGCGTTGCGCTCAAAGATCACCTCGCCCGCCCGGTAGGCCCGCGCCTGGCTATCGAGCATGAACTCGCGCATCTGGAGCGGGCTCATCCCATTCAGAATGCCGACGTTGGAACGCAGCAGCTCCAGCCACGCCGCAACGCCACGTCCCCCCGGCAGCCCCGCGAACTTCGCCTCCAGAATAGGTTCGTCGGCGGGTTTGAGGTCGGTGTTGCCGTTGATGAATTCGACAACATCATGCCCTTGATTCATGCAATGCTTGATCAGCGGATAGCCAGCCAGCGCGCCAATCACAAAAATGCCGGGCGCAGTCGATTCAAACACCGCGGAGAGTTTCGGAAACGCCAGCCGGTCATTGGAGGCGAATTCCACCCCGCACGCTTCAACAAATCCGCGCGGCGGTGCCGATCCCATGCGGGCGATCATGCGGTCGCAGCGCGCCCGCACCTCTCCATCGGCGGTGTCCAGCGCCACCCAGCCCGGCTCCACCGATTTTGTAGTGGTGCCGAGCATGATCGAAATCCGGCCAGCATCGCGCGCCGCCATCAACGCCTTCACATTGGCATCCTTGGCGGTCGAAAACTCTCCGCCCCGGTTGACCAGCGTCACCACATTGCCCTGCGCCGCGTCCGCTGCCAGCCCCAGGGCATTCTCGATCCCGGCATCGCCGCCGCCGATCACGAAGATATGCTCGTCATTATACATCGCCGGATCATCGAGCTGATATTGTACATGCGGCAGATTCCCGCCCGGACAGCCCATCAGATTGGGGTTGCCCTGCGTGCCAATCGCCAGCACCACCGTATCCGCAAGCACTTCGCTGCCGTCAGCCAGAGTCAGCCGATAGGGCGGCGCATGACGCTGCATCTCCTTGGTCTCGCTGGTGCCGTCTCGCTTCCTCACCACGGTTTTCATAATCGATCCGGCAATCGCCTCGCCGGTTCCGACAATCGACTTGATCTCGGCAGTCTTGCGAACATTCACCTTGTTTGTCGCAGTCTGGCTGTCCCATGTCCCCAGTACAACTTCGCGCTTGCCGGCATCAAAATCGAGATCGGAGCGAAGCACGAGCTGCGACGGCGTTGCCATCACATGCTTGCCCTTCTGGTATTTGTAGATCGTATCCGAAAGATGGTCGGTCTTTTCCAGCAGCACATGGGACAGGCCCAGCTGTGCTGCGCGCGACGCAGCACTAAGTCCCGCCGGTCCAGACCCCACAATCGCGATGCGTACCCGCTCGCTCACAAACCATTGCCCCCCAAGCAAATGTGCGACACATCAGTTGCTGCCATCGTGCGCCAGACAGGCTAGAGTGGCAACCACATTTGGTGCAAATACGATTTCAAACGGCCCGGGTTTCCACTTGTGCCGAAAGATTACTGAAAGGCGCTCCCCGTCCCATGCTGGCAGAAATCGGTCATTTCGCCCTCATCCTTGCCCTGATCACAGCTATCATCCAAGCGGTGCTGCCGATGGTCGGCGCCGTTCGCGGCGATGGCGCGCTGATGGCGCTGGGCCGTACTACGGCGCAGCTTCAGGCTGCCTTGCTGGCGCTCGCGTTCGCCGTGCTCATGGCCAGCTTCGCCCGCGCCGATTTCTCGGTGGCGTTGGTCGCCCAGCATTCGGCGCTCGACCAGCCGCTGCCCTATCGTCTTGCCGCCACATGGGGCAATCATGAAGGCTCCATGCTGCTCTGGGTGCTCATTCTGGCGCTGTTCGGCGGCGGCATCGCCGCTTTCGGGGATAATCTCCGCGCCAGCCTTCAGGCCCGCACCCTCAGCATCCAGGCGATGATCACGGCCGCTTTTCTTGCCTTTTCGCTGTTCACCTCAAATCCCTTTGCTCGCCTCATCCCCGCCCCGCTCAATGGCTCGGAGCTCAACCCACTGCTGCAGGATCCGGGCCTCGTCTTCCATCCGCCGCTGCTTTATCTCGGTTATGTCGGCTTTTCGGTCACCTTCAGCTTCGCTGTTGCCGCGTTGCTTGAGGGCCGCGCAGATGCCGCCTGGGCGCGTTGGATGCGCCCATGGGTTCTCGCCGCGTGGGTGCCGCTCACACTTGGCATCACGCTCGGCTCGTTCTGGGCCTATTACGAGCTCGGCTGGGGCGGCTGGTGGTTCTGGGATCCTGTCGAGAATGCCAGCCTCATGCCTTGGCTGCTCGGCACAGCCCTCCTCCATTCCGCCATCGTCACAGAAAAGCGGCAGGCGCTCGCGGGCTGGACCATCCTGCTCGCCATCCTGGCCTTTTCGCTCAGCCTCATCGGCACTTTTCTGGTCCGGTCGGGCATCCTCACCTCGGTTCATGCCTTTGCCGTCGATCCCGAGCGCGGCGTCTTCATCCTCGCCATGATCGGTGTCGCCACCGGCGGCGCGCTGGCGCTTTTTGCCGTGCGCGCACCGCTTCTGCGGTCGGGCGCCATGTTCTCCAGCGTCAGCCGTGAGGCCGGCCTCACCCTCAACAATCTCTTCCTCATGGCCGTCACCTCGGTGGTGTTCTTCGGCACTTTCTACCCGGTGATCATGGAAGCCGTGGATCAGAAAGTCTCGGTCGGCGCGCCCTATTACAACATGGTCTTCGCACCTCTTGCCATTCCGCTCCTCCTCCTCGTCACCGTCGGCCCGATGCTGGCGTGGAAGCGGGACAGCCTGTCGACGCTGGCCCCCAAGCTCAAATGGGTCGGCCTCGCCGCGATCATCACTTTCGTAGCCGGCGGTTTCATCCTCGGCTGGTCCAACATCGGCTCGGCCTTCGGTATGGCGCTGGCGCTCTGGCTGATCGCCGGTGGCACCATGGCGCTTGTCAAGCGCTGGCGCGGTGCGGGTGCACAGGGTTTCGGCGGCTTCAGTCTCCGGCTGGTGCGCACCACGCCGCCCGCCGTCCTCGGTATGGCGCTGGCCCATGCCGGCCTCGGCGTGCTCGTCGCCGGCATCAGCGCGATGAGCGCAATGTCGGCTGAAAAAATCCTCGTCATGCGCCCCGGAGAAAGCGTCGAGGTCGGTGTTCTCAACGTCAGATACCTCAGCCTGCAAGAAGTGCAGGGCGCCAATTACCGCGCCATCCAGGCCCGCTTCGATGTCCGTCGCGGCAGCCGCACCCGCACCCTTGTCTCGGAGCGGCGCATCTATCCCAACAGCCGCAATCAGACCACCGAGGCCGGAATCGATGCCGGGCTGCTCGGCAACAGTTATATTGCCATCGGTGATGCCCAGCAGGGCCCGGCCGGCGATGGTCTTGTCGTCCGCAGCTACTGGCATCCGCTGGTTGGCTGGATCTGGTTTGGCGGGCTGATGATGGCGATGGGCGGTGCCGCCTCGCTCGCTGATCGTCGTTATCGTATCGGTGCTGCAACAAGGCAGGTCCTGCCGGTTGCCCCGCCGCTCCCGGCGGAGTAATCACCGCGAGATGAAGCGCCTGCTGTTCCTTCTGCCCATCGTCGGGTTCATCGGCCTCCTCGGCGTCTTCGGCGTCGGTCTCACTCATGATCCAAAGCTGCTGCCGTCGCAGCTGATCGACAGGCCGCTGCCCGAATTCGTCCTGCCCGGCATCGAGGCTGTCCCCGGCGGCGGCCCCGGCTTTGCCTCGGTCAGCATCCGCGGGGAGCCAGCACTGCTCAATGTCTTCGCCAGCTGGTGCGCCGCCTGCCCGCAGGAACATCCGGTTTTGACCCAGATCGCGTCGGAAGGGGTCCCTGTTTACGGCCTGGCCTGGAAGGATGAGCCGGCCGATTCGCGCGGCTGGCTCGAAAAATGGGGTAATCCCTACAAGGCGGTCGCTGCCGATCAGCGCGGCCGCACCGCCATCGATCTCGGCGTCACCGGCGTGCCCGAAACCTTCATTGTCGATAAGCGCGGCCGCGTTCGATACAAGCAGATCGGCCCGATTTCGCCCGATCAATGGACCGGCACCATCAAGCCCCTGCTCGCCCAGCTGCGCGCCGAAGCATGAGAGCCTTTTTCATTGCCGCCGCCCTTTTGATGTCGGCGGCGCCAGCCCTTCTCGTTCTGCCAGCGTCGCCGGCTCTTGCCGTGCTGCCGGATGAGATGCTGGCCGATCCGGCGCAAGAAGCCCGCGCCCGCGAGATAAGCAAGGAGCTGCGTTGCGTCGTCTGTCAAAACCAGTCGATCGACGATTCAGACGCGCCGCTCGCCAAAGATCTCCGCATCGTCGTCCGCGAGCAGATCACCATGGGCCGCTCCAATCCCCAGATCCTCGACTATGTCTCTGATCGTTACGGCGATTTCGTTCTGCTCAAGCCGCCCGTCAAACCCTCCACTTGGGCATTATGGGCCGGTCCCTTCATCGTTCTTCTCGCCGGTGCCGCCGGTCTCATCGCCTGGCGCCGCCCCAAGGTCGCCCCAAACATGCCCGGCGCGCCGGACACGCCCCTCACCCCTGAGGAAGCCAAAGCCGTCGCAGCCCTCTCCGACCGCACTTCCTGAACCGGACACCGCATGACACTCTGGATTATCCTCACCGTCATGGCGGCGCTTGTCGCCGCCCTCATCACCATCCCGCTGGTCCGCCGACAGGAGGCCCGCGCCGATGCCCGCACCGCCACCCTCGCCGTGCTTCAGGACCAGCTGGCCGATGTCGATGTCCAGCTCGCCGCCGGCACAATCCCGCCCGGTGATGCCGAGGGACTGCGCATCGAGATCAAGCGTCGCATGCTTGCTGCCGGCCATCTTCCCGCCGATGTCGCACGCCCCTTCGCCGCCCGCGCCCTGTCCGGCGTCGCCCTTGGCCTCGCCGCCATGGTCGCCCTTGCTGCTGCGGCACTTTATTCCACCATGGGCAAACCCGAGCTGGCCAGCACCCCCGCCGGGCCACAAATCGCGTCCGCCGCTCTCTCCCCCAATGGTGCACCGCCCGAGGCGCAGGCCGCCGGAGACGCTGAAATCACCCGGCTTGTCGCCGGTCTCGAAGCCCGCCTCGCGCAAAGCCCCGAGGATGCCGAAGGCTGGCGGATGCTCGGCTGGAGCTATTATAATCTTCGCCGCTTCGGTGATGCCGCCGCGTCCTATGCCAAGGCCATAGCCCTCAAACCAGATGGCGAGGGCTATCAGTCCGCCTATGGGGAGGCGCTCGTGCAGGCCGCCGACGGTCAGGTCACGCCGCAGGCCACCCAAGCTTTCACCAAAGCCGCAGCTCTTGATGGTCAGGATGCGCGCGCCCGCTATTTTCTCGGCATCCAGAAAGCCCAGACCGGCAATCTCAACGGCGCTTTGGACAATTGGATTAGCCTGCTCGGCGATTCGCAGGCCGACGCACCCTGGGTTCCCCAGCTTCGCACCATCATCGAAGGCACTGCAAAGGAAGCCGGCGTCGATGTCTCCGCTCGCCTCGCAGCATTGCGGCCACCAGCATCCGGCGGTGCCACAGTCGCCTCTCCCGCCCCGCCCGCCGTCGCCGCAGCTGCAGTAGGCGCTCCGGCCGGCGTCCTCCCCGGCCCGACGGCTGATCAGGCCGCCGCAGTCCAGGCGCTGCCCCCTGCAGCGCAACAACAAATGATCCGCGGCATGGTCAATGGCCTCGCAGAGCGTCTGAAGGCCAATCCTCGCGATGAGGGTGGCTGGCTCCGCCTGATGCGCGCCCGCACCGTTCTCGGGGAGGCCGCTGCCGCCAAATCAGCGCGCGATGCAGCCCTCGCCGCCTTCGCCGCCGACGCGCCCGCCCAAGCCCGAATCCGCGCCGCCGCCCAAGAAATGAACATCAACTGACGGCGTTGGCACCGTTGGCCGGAGATTGGGCCGGCCTCACCGGCTGGTTATACCACCCCCGTTCCCACCCCCGTTCCCCCCCCCGTTCTGGCGTTCCGCTCGTCGTAGCGCTGCACGGCTGCACCCAGAATGCCGCGCTTTATGCTGCGTCCTCCGGCTGGCAAGCCCTTGCCGAGCGTCACAACTTCGCGCTGCTCCTGCCCGAGCAGACGATGGCCAATAATCCCGGCCTCTGCTTTAGCTGGTATGACCCCACGAAGGTCGCGCGTGGCGAAGGTGCCGCCATCATGCGCATGATCGATGCCGTCGAGGCAGCGCACGCCGTCAATCCCAGCCGCATCTATGTCACCGGAATCTCTGCCGGTGCGGCCATGCTACTCGCCATGCTCCATGCCCATCCCGGCCGTTTTGCCGCTGCTGCGGCGCTCGCCGGCGTTCCCGCCGGTGTCGCCCTCGATGTCGCCTCGGGCCTCAACGCCATGGCCGGCGGTGTTCCATCGCCCGATCAGCTCGCCCGGCACATTCCAGTGTCACCGCCCCCGCTTAGCCTCTGGCACGGCCTCGCCGATGACCGCGTTCATCCCCGAAATTCTGAAAATCTCGCCAAAGCCTGGGGTCTCGCCGGCGGCACCGTCGAATACCACCCCATCCCCGGCCTCGGCCATGCCATTCCCATCGGCCCCGGCGGCGTCCCCGGCCCACACTTCGCGCCAGGGTTCACCGATTCGACCTCGCACATCGCAGGATTTTTCGGCCTGCTTTAGGGTCGTTTGGCCCGAATCGCCGCCTTCACCGCCTGCCGCTTCAGCCAGTAAAACGGCCCCGGAAAGCTGCTCTCCGCCCATAGCATCGCCCGGTTTGCCGGCCGTGCCTGATCCTTCGGCCGAAATACATGCGCGCCGTTCACCATATCGGTCGGCAGATCAAGCACCCGCGTCTGCAATTGCAAAAACCGGTCCTTCGCCGCAATCATGTGGCAAGTGATCGAGCTTCGGGCCTGCGCCACATCATGGCTCGCCAATGATCCATGGATCGTCCAGGCGTTCCAGATCAGCACATCGCCCTTGTCCAGCTTCGGCGCCCGCACTTCCATGCCCCGGTCCCGGATCACATCAACTACCTTGCCGATATAAACATCATGATTGTCGGCAATATTATTGTAGATATCCTGCTCGCCCAAATCGATAAGATGCGATTTCGGGCAAATGAAAAACCGCCCCGCCGTCGCCGAGATATCCTCCACAGCAATCCACGCCGCCATCATGCTGCCAACCTGCTCGGAGTCGAGATAATAGCTGTCCTGATGCTCCCAGGTCGCCGAATTGCCCTCAAAATACATTGATTGCACAATCTTGGGAGCATCCTTCAAAAAATGCCGCGCAACTGTCTGCAACGCGCCGCTGGTCAAGATCCTGTCCACCGCAAAGCTGCGAAAGTTCGGAAAATGTGCCGGGTCCACGCTTTGCAGATTGAGGATCGGGTTCATGATCCAGCCCTGCCCATTGGTCACATGTCGCTCGGCCCGGGCGGTCGCTTGCCGGTAGATAGGACCGCCAAACGGCTTCACCTCGGCCTCCCACAGCGCCCTGATGCTATCGCAGGCGTCGCTGTCGATCAGCCCTTTGAAAACAACATAGCCCTCTGTCTCATAATAGGCGCGCGCCGCGTCAATCTGGTCCACGCCAAATTTGGTAGACACATCCTCGGCATCGGTCTGCGGCACATCCACAGGAATGCCATTGGGGGTATTGATCCGAATCATCGACAGAATCCCTGCGGTTGACGCCCCCGCCTGTCAATCGCGCTCCCGTTAACTGAGCTCAATGCGCATCCCCCCAGCTCGGCCCGGTCCCGACCTCAACACCCAATGGCACCGAGAGTTCAACCAGCGGCCGGTGCGCATTCTCCATCACCCGGCGCACCACAGCCGTCGTCGCATCCACCTCGCCCTCGGGCACTTCAAACACCAGCTCATCATGCACCTGAAGCAGCATCGTGGCGCGAAGACCGGCATCGTGAAGGGCAGGGGGCATCGCGACCATCGCGCGCTTGATGATGTCCGCCGCCGTCCCCTGAATCCGCGCATTGACCACCGCCCGTTCGGCAAATTGCCGCTCCGACTGGTTCTTTGAGCCAATCAGCGGGGCATGGCATTTGCGCCCAAAAAGCGTCGTCACATAGCCGCAGTCGCGCGCAGCATTGATCGTTTCCGCCATATAATTCCGAATGCCGGGAAAGCGGCTGAAATACAGGTCGATATAGCGCGCTGCCTCGCCCCGATCGATCCCGAGCCGCTGCGCCAGCCCAAACGCCGAAATACCATAGATAATCGAGAAGTTGATCGTCTTTGCCCGCGCCCGCGTATCGCGCGTCACCTCGCCAAAGACCTCGCGGGCCGTCAGCGCATGCACATCACCGCCTTCGGCATAAACCGCCTTCAGTTCCGGCACATCGGCAATATGCGCCACCAGCCTGAGTTCGATCTGGTTATAATCCGCCGCCATCAGCACATGGCCGGGCGCCGCCACAAAAGCATGCCGAATCCGCCGCCCCAGTTCGGTGCGAATCGGGATATTCTGCAAATTGGGATCATTGCTGGATAGCCGCCCCGTCGACGTCGCCGCCAGCGCAAAATTGGTATGCACCCGGTCGGTTTTCGGGTTGATCTGCGCCTGCAACGCATCGGTGTAGGTGCTCTTCAGCTTGCTCAGTTGCCGCCATTCCAGCACCTTGGCGGCAATTTCCGCTCCATCCTCGGCCAGCCGCTCCAGCTCGGTCACATCGGTCGCCCAGGCCCCGGTCTTGCTGCTCTTGCGCCCACTCGGCAGCGCCATCCGCTCGAACAAAACCTCGCCCAGCTGCTTGGGTGAGCCAATGGTAAACGACCCGCCGGCCAGCGCATGGATCTCGCCCTCCAGCCGGGTAATCTCGATCTCATAGGCCGCCGACAGGCCGGCCAGTGCGCTCCGATCAACCTTGATCCCGGCAATCTCCATCGCCGCCACCATAGGCAACAACGGCCGGTCGACCTGCTCATAAATGCACGTCGCCTGCTCGCGCCAAAGCCGGTCGCGAAACAGCGCATGCAGCCGCAGTGTCACATCGGCATCCTCTGCCGCATAATCTGTCGCCGCCCGCAGCGGCACCTGCGCAAAGTCCGCCTTGGCACTCGGCACCCCGCCGGTCACCGTCTTGAAGCTGATCGGCGTGTGCCCCAGATGTTTGGCTGAAAGTTCGTCCATCCCATGGTGCCCCCGCCCGGCATCGACCGCATAAGACAGCAGCATCGTGTCATCGAACGGCGCAATCGTCTCGATCCCATGCTGACGCAGCACCACCATGTCATATTTGAGGTTCTGCCCCACCTTCAGCACCGCCGGGTCAGAGAGCAGCGGCCGTAGCATATCGAGCACGACAGCCACCGAAAGCTGCGCCACAGGCTCGGCCAGCAAGCCCTCGCCCGACCGATGATCGACCGGAATATAGCAAGCCTTGCCCGGTGCCGTCGCCAGAGACACACCCACCAGCCGCGCCCGCATCTGGTCAAGGCTGTCGGTTTCGGTATCCACCGCCACGACCCCCGCCGTCCGCGCGTCGTCCAGCCATATCGCCAGCCGCTCGCGCGTCACCACAGTCTCATAATCGGCATGCACGAATTTGGGCTGTTCAGCCTGAACGGAAGCCGACGCTGCCTTCCCCTCATCGCCGCCCTCGCGCTCCAGCTTGGCCAGCATCGCCTTGAAGCCGTGTTTGCCCAGAAACGCTGCAAGCGGTGCTGGCGCCGGCGGCCGCAGCCCCAGCCCCTCAAGCGGCTCGGCCAGCGGCACATCCTCCTTCAGCCGCACCAACTCGCGCGATAGCCGCGCCAGCTCAATCGACGCGGCCAGCGTTTCCTTCAGCTTGGGTTTCTTGATAGAAGCAATGTTGGCAATCACCCCCTCGACATCGCCATAGTCCACAATTAGCTCGGCCGCCGTCTTCGGCCCTACACCGCGCACCCCCGGAATGTTGTCAGCCGTGTCGCCCATCAGCGCCAGCACATCGCCGACCTTCTCCGGCGGCACGCCAAATTTCTCGATCACAGCCTCGCGGTCGATCCGCCGGTTGGCCATGGTGTCGAGCATGTCGAGCCCCGGCTGCACCAGCTGCATCAGATCCTTGTCACTGCTCACCACCGTCACATCAAAGCCAGCCGCCAGCGCTTCGCGGGCGTAGCTTGCAATAATATCATCGGCCTCCACGCCAATCTGCTCGATACACGGGATCGAAAACGCCCGCACCGCGTCACGAATCAGCGGAAATTGCGGCACCAGATCTTCAGGCGGCGGCGGCCGGTTGGCCTTGTAATCAGCATACATGTCATTGCGGAACGTATGGCTCCCGGCATCGAGCACCACCGCCAGATGGCTCGGCGCCTCGGCCGCGTTCAGTTCATTGACCAGCTTCCACAGCATCGCGGTAAAGCCATAGACCGCCCCCACCGGCGTGCCCTCTGGGTTGGTCAGCGGCGGCAGCCGATGATACGCCCGAAAAATAAACCCCGAGCCATCGACAAGATAGAGATGCGATTTTCCCATGATCTTCGCCTAGCAGCCCCACGCAGCAAAGGGTAGCGCCCCGCAGCAAAGGGTAGCGCTTAACGGGGGCCTATGGCATCGGCAAAGCCATGCAAGCCTTCACCACCCTCTCCGGCACAGCCATTCCCTTCGGTCAGGAGAATGTCGATACCGATGTCATCATCCCGGCGCGGTTTCTCAAAACCATCAGCCGCTCCGGCCTCGGCAAAAGCGCGTTCAGCACGCTGCGTGAAAATCCGGATAATATCTTCGACACGCCACGCAACACCGGCGCCCCCATCCTCATTGCAGGGGATAATTTCGGCTGCGGTTCCAGCCGCGAACACGCCCCATGGGCGCTCGCCGATATGGGCCTGCGCGCCGTCATCGCCCCCAGCTTTGCCGATATCTTCTCTGGCAATGCCTTCAAAAACGGCATCCTGCTTGTCCAGCTCCCCCAGGCCGCTATCGACAGGCTGATGGAGGTCGCCGCCGAGCACCTCATCACAGTCGATCTCGAAAACCAGACCGTCACCACGCCCTTTCAGGACCGTTTCGAGTTCCCCATCGATCCATTCCGCAAGCATTGCCTGCTGAATGGCCTCGACGAAATCGGCCTCACCACAGCGATGGACAGCGCCATCGCAGCACACGAAACCCGAATCGCCAGCCAGCGCCCATGGATTGCTCAATCCCCTATAGCCCAGGCCTGAAAATGGCCCCCCTCTTGCCCAACAGCCAGCCACACCTTTAAGGCTGGCGCATGAACAAAACGCTCCTCCTTCTCCCCGGTGATGGCATCGGACCCGAAGTCACTGCAGTCGCGCGCCGCGTCGCCGGCCGCTTCATCGCGCAGGGGCTGGCGCTCGATGTCAGCGAGGCGAACTTCGGCGGCGTCGCCATCGATGCCGAGGGTGCCCCCATCTCGGATGAGACCATCGCGCGTGCCAAATCGGCTGATGCTGTCCTGATGGGCGCGGTCGGTGGCCCGCAATGGGCCAGCCAGCCTTTCGGCAATCGTCCCGAGGCCGGGCTGCTCAAGCTCCGCGCCGCGATGAACGTCTATGCCAATCTTCGACCCGCCCGGTGCTTCGCAGCCCTCGCCGATGCATCCAGCCTCAAGCGCATCTTTGTCGAAGGTCTTGATATCCTCTTCATCCGCGAGCTCACCGGCGGCGTCTATTTCGGGGAGCCGCGCGGCATCGAAACGCTCGAAAATGGTGAGCGTCGCGGCGTCAACACCCATGTCTACACCAGCAGCGAAATCCGCCGCGTCGCCCGCATCGCCTTCGAGCTTGCCCGTCACCGCAATGGCGAGGTCGTCTCTGCCGAAAAGGGCAATGTCATGGAAGCCGGCCTGCTCTGGCGTGAGGAAGTGCAGGCGCTACGCGATGCCGAATATCCCGACATCAAGCTCAGCCATATGCTCGCCGACAACATGGCGATGCAGCTCGTCAAAAACCCCAAGCAGTTCAGCACAATCCTCACCGATAATCTGTTCGGGGATATCCTGTCCGATCAGGCCGCGATGCTCACAGGCTCGCTCGGCATGCTGCCCAGTGCCGCCATTGGTGATGCCGGTGTCCCCGGTCTCTATGAGCCCATACACGGCTCCGCGCCCGATATCGCAGGGCGCGGCGTCGCCAATCCCTGCGCCGCCATCCTCAGCCTCGCCATGGCGCTCCGCCACAGTCTCGGCCGCCCCGATCTCGCTGATCGGGCCGAGGCCGCGGTCGCCGCCGCCCTTGACGGCGGTGCCCGCACCGCCGATCTCGGCGGGAATCTCGGCACCGCCGCGATGGGCGATGCGGTTCTCGCCGGCCTCTGATGCCGCCCAGGTCGGTCACATCGCGTATTTTCAGCCCGTTTCTCACGGGAATCGTCTTTCTCGCTCCCGTTCTCATTATCATCATAATCACTCAGTGGCTGGCCGGCTATGTCGTCGCCTTGCTGGGGCCGACTACACTCATCGGCGGCGTCTTCGCCCGCTCCGGTATGCTTTTTACCCGCACGCCCGAGCTGGCCTTTCTCTCGGGGCTGGGTCTGGCGCTCGCCATTATCTGGCTGTTCGGCCTCGCCATCCAGTCGCGCGCCAGCCGCCTGCAGGGCCAGTTCGATCAGCTTCTCGGGCGACTGCCCGTCATCGGCGGCTTTTATCGCCCGCTCGCCCAGATCGTCCGCATGGTCGGCAAATCCCCCTCGGGTGAACTGCAAGGCATGGCGGTCGCCCTCATCCGCTTCGGTCCCGAGGTCGAGATCATGGGGCTGCTCGCCACGCCAAAAGTCTATGATCTAGGTCAAGGCCCGCAATATCTCGTCATGCTGCCCACAGCCCCCGTCCCGATCGGCGGCGCGCTGATGTTCGTCGCTGTGGATGCCGTCCGCCTCCTGCCCGAGCTCGGCGTCGATGACATGGCAAAATTCTACGTCTCGATGGGGACCATAGCCCCGGCATGGCTCGCCAAATGAGCCTGTCGATCCGCATCTTTCTGGCCCTGCTCGCCGGCCTCGCCACAGGTGCCGCCCTGACTGCCGCCGCCACGCCGGGCGTCGTCAGCGCAGCAACAGCGGTTTTCGATCCGATCGGCACCCTTTGGCTGTCGGCGCTGCAAATGACCGTCATCCCGCTGGTTATTGGCCTGTTGTTCACAGGTATCGCCGATGCCGCAGGCTCCGCTGGCGCCAGCCGCCTCGCCGGTCGTGCGCTGCTGCTGTTCGCAGTGCTGCTCCTCGGCACCGCCAGCTTCGCCGTCCTGTTCACGCCCTGGCTGCTCAGCGTCTGGCCCGCAACCGCAAATGACGCCGCCGCCCTGTTCGTCAACAGCGCCGCCGCCCCCCCGCCAGCGGAAGCGCTAAATGCTGGTGACTGGCTCAAATCCTTCATCCCCACCAATCCGTTTGCCGCATTGACCAGCGGCAACACGCTGCAGATCGTTGTCTTCACCGCCGCATCAGCGCTCGCCACCACACGCCTCCCCGATGCCCCCCGGCAGTCTCTCGTCAGCCTGTTCGATGGCATCACCCGTGCCATGATCGTCCTCGTCCAGTTTATTTTTCGTCTCGGCCCCATCGGCGTGTTCGCGCTGGCAGCGCTTGTCGGCCTGCGCGCCGGGCTCGATGCCATCGGCGTGCTGGCGCATTATGTCGCCGTCCTCATCATCGTGCAGATCATCATCATCGTGCTGGTTTATGCGCTTGTCGCCCTCAGCGGCGCCGGCTTCGCCCGCTTCGTGCGCGGCGTCCTGCCAGCGCAAGTCGTCGCCGTCAGCACCCAGTCGAGCATCGCTAGCCTCCCCGCCATGCTCGAAGCCACCAGCGGCGCGCTTCAGGTGCCCGATCGCGTTGCCCGCCTCGTCCTCCCGCTCGCCGTCTCGGTTTTCCGCCTCACCAGCCCGGTCGCCAATCTCGCGGTCGCTTGCTACGTTGCGCATCTGAACGGCATGATCCTCGGCCCGCAGGCGCTCATCACCGGCGTCGCCGTCGCTTTCGCTGTCTCCATCGCCACCATCGGCCTGCCTGGGCAAGTCAGCTTCATCGCCTCTGTCGCCCCCATCTGCATCGCCATGGGCATACCCATCGGCGTGCTGCCGCTGCTCATCGCCGTCGAGATGCTGCCCGATCTCTTCCGCACGCTCGGCAATGTCACCGCCGATGTCGCCGCCACAGTCATCCTCGCGCGTAACGAGCCTCTTGACAACGACACAGGCTGAGCCAAAGCCGCAACCTTCAAGCGAGCCTTTACAGGCGCTCGCTCAGGAGACCATCAATGGCCTATAAAATCGTCGTCGTCGGCGCCACCGGCAATGTCGGGCGTGAAATGCTCAATATCCTCGCCGAGCGGCAGTTTCCCATCGCCGAAATCGCCGCGGTCGCCAGCGCGCGAAGCCAGGGGGACATCATCGATTTCGGAGACAGCGGGCGCGAGCTCAAGGTCCAGAACATCGAGAATTTCGATTTCAGCGGCTGGGACATGGCGCTGTTCGCTGCCGGCTCCGCCCCCACCAAAATCCACGCCCCCCGCGCCGCCGCTGCGGGCTGCACCGTCATCGATAACAGCAGCCTCTATCGCATGGACCCCGATGTCCCGCTCATCGTCCCCGAGGTCAATCCCCACGCCATCGACGGCTACCGCGCCAAAAACATCATCGCCAACCCCAATTGCTCCACCGCGCAGATGGTCGTGGCGCTCAAGCCGCTTCACGATGCCGCCACCATCAAGCGCGTTGTCGTCAGTACCTACCAGTCGGTCTCGGGCGCCGGAAAAGCCGGCATGGACGAGCTGTTCGAGCAATCACGCGGCATCTTCGTCGGCGATTCGACCACCCCTGACAAATTCACTAAGCAGATCGCCTTCAACGTCATCCCCCATATCGGTGATTTCCTCGAAAACGGTGCCTATGAAGGCTATACCGCCGAAGAGCTCAAGATGACCCGCGAAACCCAGAAGATTCTCGATCCCGAGATCGAGGTCACCGCGACCTGTGTGCGCGTGCCGGTTTTCGTCGGCCATTCCGAAGCCATCAATATCGAGTTCGAGCGACCCATCTCGGTTGCCGAAGCCCGCGCCATCCTGCGGGCAGCGCCCGGCGTCATGCTCGTCGACAAGCGCGAAGACGGCGGTTACGTCACCCCGATCGAATGTGTCGGCGATTACGCAACCTTCATCAGCCGCGTCCGCCGCGATCCCACCGTCGAAAGCGGCCTCGTCCTGTGGTGTGTCTCGGATAATCTCCGCAAGGGTGCGGCGCTCAACGCCATCCAGATCGCCGAGCTCCTCGGCCGCCGGCATCTCAAAAAGGCAGCATAAAGCCAGCTCTCGCCAGCATCTCCTTGTTTTCGCCTAATTCGGTTCACGCGCCGTTTAGGCACATCCCGTCATAGACGGCGAACGGCTGTATGGCCGGTGTAAATTAGTGGAGTAGAATATGCGTAAGTTCATCATTGCGGCTGCCGTCTTGGCAGCCGCCGCCCCCGCCAGCGCCCAGACCGCGCCCGAAGCCTTCAACGGCGCTTTCGTCGGTATCCAGGGCGGCTGGCAGCAGGACCGCCAGACGCTTGAAAGCCAGGTCGGCAATGCGCTGGTCAAGGCCAGCAACAAGAAGGACGGCCTCACCTACGGCGGCCAGATCGGTTATGATTTCCGCCTTGGTGCCGGTACCGTGTTCGGCCTCGAAGCCGCCCTCACCGGCCGCAGCGGGGAAAATTTCCTCGATGATGGCTTCGACATCTATCGCCTGACCCAGGGCCGCACCATCAGCACGACCGCGCGTCTCGGCTTCCTGATCGATCCGCAGGGCCTCATCTATGCCCGCGGCGGCTATGCCAATGCCAAGTTCAATCTCGATGACGGCGGCACCCGCTTCACCGAGAATCGTGACGGCTGGACCATCGGCGCCGGCTATGAACGCGCCATAACCCAGAATGTCTCGGCTCGCCTCGAATATGGCTATTCAGACTTCGGCCGTGATCGCCTCGGTGCCGCGACGGACCTGACCTACAAACGTCACGCCGTAAACGCCGGTCTGAACTTCCGCTTCTAGGCCATAACAGTTCCGGCGGGCAGGGAATTTAACCCCGCCCGCCGGACGCCACATCAATCAGCCAGAAACGCGCCCTCGGTCTTGGCCCGCAGTGTCGGCAGGTCCACACCCGGCGCCAATTCGATCAGCCGGAAAGCCTCGCCGCGCGCCGGTCGCGCCAGCACGGCAAGGTCCGAAATCACGATATCCACCACGCTTCTGCCGGTAAGCGGCAGCGTGCAAGCCGTCCTGAACTTCGGGCTGCCGTCCTTGGACACATGATCCATCAGCACGATGATCTTCTTCACCCCCGCCACAAGGTCCATGGCGCCGCCCATGCCCTTGACCATCTTTCCCGGAATCATCCAGTTTGCCAGGTCGCCATTCTCGGCCACTTCCATGGCCCCCAATATGCTCAGATCAATGTGCCCGCCGCGAATCATCGCAAAGCTGTCAGCGCTCGAAAAATAACTCGTCCGCCGCAATTCGGTGATCGTCTGCTTGCCGGCGTTGATCAGATCGGCGTCAACTTCGTCCTCGGTCGGGAACGGCCCCATCCCCAGCATGCCGTTCTCGCTCTGCAACGTTATGTCGATGCCGGCGGCAATATGGTTGGCCACCAGCGTCGGCATGCCGATGCCAAGGTTGACATAAAAGCCGTCCTTCAACTCCTGCGCCGCGCGTGCCGCCTGCTCGTCCCGGCTCCAGCCCATCGTCATGATCAGCCCTCCCTCACGGTGCGCTGCTCGATACGCTTCTCATAATTCTGGCCCACAAAAAGCCGCTGCACGAACACTCCCGGTGTGTGGATGCAGTCCGGGTCGAGCGCGCCCGCGGGCACCAGCTCTTCCACTTCCACCACGGTCACCTTCCCGGCGGTTGCCATCATAGGGTTGAAGTTCCGCGCCGTCTTGCGAAATACCAGATTGCCATAAGGGTCGGCCTTCCACACCTTGACGATGGAAAGGTCGGCCACCAGACCGGTTTCGAGAATATAATCCTCGCCCCCGAATGATTTCACTTCCTTGCCCTCGGCCACCAGCGTGCCCACGCCAGTCTTTGTGTAAAAACCTGGGATTCCAGCCCCGCCAGCGCGAATGCGCTCGGCCAGAGTGCCCTGTGGATTGAACTCCAGCGCAAGCTCGCCCGAAAGATATTGCCGCTCGAATTCCTTGTTCTCGCCCACATAGGAAGAGATCATCCGGGCGATCTGCCGTGTCTCAAGTAGTAGGCCCAGCCCGAAGCCATCCACCCCGGCGTTGTTGGAAATTGCCGTTATACCCTGAACACCCGTATCGCGAAGCGCTGCGATAAGCTTTTCAGGAATGCCGCATAGGCCAAAGCCTCCCGACATGACGGTCATCCCGTCAAAAACCACATCCTTCAGAGCCGTAGCGGCGTCCGGAAAAAACTTGTCGGCCATAGGCCCTCCTACGCTGCACCGCACCTAGCGCAGCAGCACCAGCAGAGCTACAGGAATGTTCAGGTCGGGAGAGCAATGCTCCCCGCTGGTCAGGCTGCGCGGGCGTATTCGACCGAAGCAAAGTGAGCCGCTTCCGCCGGCGCCAGCGCCGTCAGTGCCGCCAGATGCCATTCGCGGTTGGCAATAAGCCGGGCCTGATGAACAGCATCGTTGCCAGCGCGCGGAATCGCCACATTCATGGCTTCAACAATGTTCCGGTGCAGCGTCACATTACGCTGTGTGCGTTCCGCCATCATGCGCGGCGCCACTGCCTCGACGAGCCACCAGGCAGCTGCCAGAAGCGCGCCCGTACCCAAAACCATGATGACCGCTATACCCGAAGCCATATCAAAACCCCTGAACAAAAAAGAAATTTACTCATGCCAGCGAGCGTCGCCGCTGCCGACCCGCCATTATGCCGCAGCCATGAAATAGTCCAGCGTTTCAGGCCATATTTTGCTGATCAGCCAGCGGCTTCCGTCGAATAAATATAAGCACAGTCACCATCCCGGCCTTACGACTAGCCTCAAATCCCAAGCGGGATCACGTGCCACCCGACAAGCGCGGATAAAAACTGAAAACACCACCAAAAGAAATCGGCCAGCGAGGCTTAACGCTTCGCTGGCCGATCCATATTTCATGTCAGGCAGCCTGCGCCACCTGCCACCGATTTGTGATCAGATCTCGTTTATGTTCACCGCAGCCTGCTTGCCACGGCGATCTTCCTCGAGCTCAAACGACACGCGCTGACCTTCGCCTAGACCGGAAAGCCCGGCCCGCTCGACAGCAGAGATGTGCACAAAAGCATCGGGGCCACCGTCTTCACGCTGGATGAAGCCAAAGCCCTTCTGGTTGTTGAAAAACTTCACAGTCCCTTCAACACGCTCGCCATTGGTCACCGGCGCTTCGTCGCGTCGCATCGGACGGTCACCGCCACGATCACCACCACGATCGCCACCAAAGCCACCCGAGTCGCGGTCACGCGGCGGAGGGGCACGGTCGCTCACCGGCATCGGCTCGCCATCGATCGAGATGTTGGTCGCAGAAATACGGCCATTGCGCTCAGTCAATGTGAAGTTCAACGGCTGACCATCGGCAAGACCGGTCAGACCGGCGCCTTCAACAGCCGAAATGTGCACAAACACATCTTCGCCGCCATCATCGCGAACCACAAAGCCGAAACCCTTCTGCGCGTTGAAAAACTTCACAACGCCGGTGCCGGTGCCAATGTCGATGCCGGGGCTCATGTCGCGCGGTGCGCGCGGGCCGCCGAAGCCACCGCCGCCGCCGGCACCACCGCCGCCAAAGCGACCGCCGCCGCCGCCGCCGCCGCCGAAGCCGCCACCGCCGCCACGACCACCGCCGCCGCCGCCGAAGCGATCACCGCCGCCGCCGCCAAATCGATCACCACCACCACCGCCGAAACGGTCGCCGCCGCCAAAGCCGCTCTCAAACTGGTCAAACCCGCGCTCGCGCTTGTCCGACACACCACGCCCGGGAC
>JBBRCT010000001.1:0-334342 GCA_038204585.1 Sphingomonadales bacterium | reverse complement strand
GAGCTACGCCCGCTTGTCCACAACCGTGGAGAGGCGCGGCACTACCACCGCCCGCGCCGACAATGCAAGCCCCAATCACATGCGACCCCACAACACCATCGCGGGCCTTGGCAATTTCACCTCCAAAGCCCCATATGTGCTCCAGATACAAAATTGCCGCTAAATTCGACCGGAGACCCGTCTTGGCCAGCCTCGCGACCACCGCCACCGAAAAAGCCAGCATCGAAGCGTTTCGCATCGATGTCATCGAGGCCAGCAAATCCGCGCTCGTTCTCGTCGACTTCTGGGCCGAATGGTGCGGCCCGTGCAAGACACTCGGCCCGCTCCTTGAAAAGGTCGCCGCTGCCAAGGCCCCCCGCGTCAAGCTGGTCAAAATCGATGTCGACAAAAACACCACGCTCGCCGCCCAATTCCGCATCCAGTCGATCCCCACCGTCTACGCTTTTCTGAACGGCGCGCCCGTCGATGGCTTCCAGGGTGCCCTTGGCGAGCGTGAGCTCACAGCCTTCATCGATCGCCTGCTCGCTGGCGCTCCGCCCGCACCTGGCGAAGCCGATCAGGAAGCCGAGATCAACGCGCTTGTCGATGCCGCCGAGCAGGCGAGCGATTCCGGCGCCCATAGCGATGCGCTCGGCATTTTCGGTGCGCTTATCGCTGAATTGCCGGAGCGGCACGATATCGCCGGCAAGGCGGCGCTGGCCATGCTCGCCGCCGGCCAGCTCCAAGCTGCCGCCGATGCGCTCGCCGCAGTCCCCGCCGATAGCAAGGATGAAGCCGTCATCAAGGCGCGCGCCGCCGCCGCATTGGCGCTCGACGCAGTCCCCGTCGATGATCTAGCCGGGCTAGAAGCCGAGGTCGCCGCCGCCCCGGATGATCATGCCCGGCGCTTCGATCTCGCCAACGGCTATATGGCGCGCGGTGATCATGATGCCGCCGCCGATCATCTCCTCGCCATCGTCACCGCCGATCGCAGCTGGAATGAAGCAGCGGCTCAGGCCAAGCTGCTCAAGCTTTTCGAAGCCACCGGCCTAGGTGATCCGTGGAGCATCAAGATCCGCGCCCGCCTCCGTTCGATCCTCTTCTCATGAGCGACGATCTCGACATTGATTTCCCCGAGGCACACGCCCCGCTTCCCAGTGCTGTCCCGGTTTTCCCCCTCACCGGCGCATTGCTGTTCCCGCGCGGCCTGCTCCCCCTCAATATCTTCGAGCCGCGCTATCTCGCCATGGTCCGCGATGTCATGGCCGCCAAGGGCACTGCCAATCGTGTTATCGGTATGATCCAGTCGCGGGCTCAGGGCGATCCGCCGCCGCTTTTCGATGTCGGCTGCCTCGGCCGCATCACCGATTATCGGGAGACCGAGGATGGCCGCATGCTCATAGCTCTGGTCGGCGTCTCACGTTTCCGCATCGCTGCCGAGCTTGATCGCACCAGCCCCTATCGGCAGGTCATGGCCGATTACCATGGCTTCCAGACTGATCGGGATGATCCGCCAGCGCTTGGTCACGCCGCTCGCGCCGGGCTGGAGGACGTGCTGCGCGGCTATCTCGATGCGCAGGGCCTCTCTGCCGATTGGGATGCCGTCACCAACGCTGATGACGAATCGCTTGTCACCACGCTGGCCTGTGCCTGCCCGTTCGATCCTGCCGAAAAGCAAGCGCTGCTCGAAGCTGAAACTCTGGACAGCCGCGCCGCAACCCTCACCGCGCTGATGACCTTCGCGCAAGGCCCCGGCGCCCCGTCCGGCGGCGCCAGCCGCCCCACCTTACAATGAGCGATCCTTCAATCACCAAAACCAAGATTGAGCCGCGCCTTCTGGCCATCCTCGTCTGCCCGATGACTCGCACCCCATTGCGGCACGACGCCGAGACTAACGAGCTCATTTCCGACATCGCCGGCCTTGCCTACCCAATAGAAAACGGCACTCCCATCCTGCTCATCGAACGCGCCAGCGAGCTGCCGCAAAAAGATTAAAGCCGGCTCAAGCGAGGCCACCGAAGCGCCCGCGCCGTCATCCGTTCCCCAATCCATGTCCACCCAGCGGCCGCGTCTCCGCCACTCGCACCATCCCGGCAATCAGCGGCCGCCCCTGCGCAATCGCCTCACGCACCGAATCCAGCGACAGCGATGCCCGGTGCGCCGCGGCATCATCCCACACCTCGGTGATCCACAGCAGGTCGCCATCATCGGGATCATCCGCCACCACATAGCTCAGGCAGCCCGGCATCCGCTGCATCCCGCGCATCAAAATCGCCGTCAGCGCCCCACGCTCGCCCGCCACCGCCGTCATCTTGCCTATCAGCCCATACATGCCTGCTTCGTCCTCTCGAGCCTCAAGCCAGCGCCAGCGCTCGCGCCCGCCGCCGCGCCACGCTCGATCCCAGCCCCAGCGCCTCACGATATTTCACCACCGTGCGCCGCGCAATATCAAAGCCCTCACCCTGCAACCGCTTCGCCAGATCCTCGTCCGAAAGCACAGCCTCGCCCTCCGCGCTGATCAGCCGGGCAATCCGGTCCTTCACCGCATTGGCCGATGCCCCCTCGCCGCCGGCCGATGCCACACCCGATGAGAAGAACCAGCGTAGCTCATACAGCCCCCGGTCACACGCCAGATATTTGTTCGCCACCACTCGGCTCACCGTGGATTCGTGCATCTCGATCACATCAGCAATGGCGCGCAGCGTCAGCGGCTTTAGCGCCTTCACGCCATGGTCGAAAAACCCCTCCTGCTGCACCACAAGCTCGGTCGCCACCTTGATGATCGTCCGCGCCCGCTGGTCCAGCGCCTTCAGCAGCCAATTGGCGTCGGATAAACACTCCCCCAAAAAGCCAGCGCCAACCTTGTCCCCGCCCGCCTTCTTGCCAGCATCGCGCACCAGCAGCGCATGATAATCGCGGTCGATGATCAGCCGCGGCAGCGTCGCCTGGTTCAGCTCCACCCGCCATCCGTCCCCTCGTTTTGCCCCCAACTGCCGCACAAACACATCGGCCACAACTGGCGTCGCCGGCTCGCCGCCATAGCGCAGCCCCGGCTTGGGGTCATAGCGCCGCAGCTCGCGGATCATGTCCATCACATCCTCGCGGTCGCATGCCGTCGCCCGCATCAGCCCGGCAATGTCGCCGCGCGCCACCATCTCCAGTTGCCCGATCAGCGCCGCCATCGCCGGGTCCAGCCGGTCCGCCTCGCGCGCCTGCAGCGCAATACACTCGGCCAATGACCGCGCCGCCACCCCCGTCGGCTCAAACGCCTGAACCCCCGTCAAAACGGTTTCGATCAGCGCCAGCGGCAGCCCCAGCCGCTCGGCCACAATCTCCAGCGCCTCGCCCAGATAGCCCGCCTCGTCGATCAGATCGATCAGATGCTGCGCCACCATCAGCTCCAGCCCCGAAAACGCCATCCCCGCCTGCCGCAACAGATGCTCGTGCAACGAAAGCTGGTCATTGCTCAGCCGTTCAAGGTCCGGCCCATCACCGCCCGCTGCATCGCCTCCCATCCCGCCCAGATTGCTCGTTGCCGCCAGCGCCGATGCATCGAGCGCAGCACCATCCAGACCGTCGGATTCCGGCGCCGCCATGTCGAGCGGCGCCTCGCCCAGCGCCGTCGCCGGCTCGCGCGCCAATAATACATCCAGCCCGTCGCTCTCGCACGCCGAAATAGGCGGCGAGTCAAGCACCGCGCCCCCCGCCTCCCCGGGCCCATCGCCCTCCGCAGTTGTCAGCAGAGGATTCTTCTCCAGCGCATCGGCAATGAAGGTTTCAAGCTCGATATTGGTCAGAGTCAGCAGCTTGATCGCCAGTTGCAGCTGCGGCGTCATCACCAGCTGTTGTGATTGCCTCAGCTCAAGACGTGGGCCTATCCCCATCACACAACCCCGGCCATCAGCGTCAGCCGCCGCTCACAGGCTGAAGTCCTCGCCCAGATACACCCGCCGCACCGTCTCATCGGCGACCAGCGCCTGCGGCGTTCCCTCAAACAACACCCGTCCGTCATAAATAATGCAGGCCCGGTCGACGATCTCCAGCGTCTCGCGCACATTATGGTCGGTAATCAGCACCCCGATGTCGCGCTGCCTAAGCTGCACCACCAGAGCGCGGATATCAGCAATAGAAATCGGGTCGATCCCGGCAAAAGGCTCGTCGAGCAGCATGATCGAGGGGCTCGCCGCCAGCGCCCGCGCGATCTCGCAGCGCCGCCGCTCCCCGCCCGAAAGCGCCATCGCCGGTGCCGCGCGCAGCCTTGTGATGTTAAATTCGCCGAGCAGCTGCTCCAGCCGGTTCGCCCGCTTCGTCTTGTCCGGCTCGGAGACTTCCAGCACCGCCAGAATATTCTGCTCCACCGTCATCCCGCGAAAGATGCTCGTCTCCTGCGGCAGATAGCCCAGTCCGAGGGCGGCGCGCCTGTACATAGGCAAGCCGGTAATATCATGGCCGTCGAGCAGAATCCGCCCCGAGTCCGGCATCGCCAGCCCCATGATCGAATAAAAACAGGTCGTCTTGCCAGCACCATTCGGGCCGAGTAGCCCGACTACCTCGCCGCGCCGCACCGAAAGCGAAACATCGCGCAGCACCACCCGCTTGTCATAGCGCTTGCCGATCCCGTCGACCGAAAGCCCGCGCATAACGATATCCATCGGCGCTTCGGTCTCGGACTCAACACCATCACCCGCACCACCGCCTAAATCGTCGGTCCCGTCCTCTGTCTCCAGCGTCTCGATGTCCGCCATGCTCACTCCCGAACTTCACGCGTCACGCGCTTGGCGCAACTCTTGCATCCATATGCCCTCGCCCGACCGCCCCGCCAAGACCCAACCGCACCAAAATGACTGGCAATAGCCGCCGTCCCCCGGCAAACGCATCGCCAATGCAAGTCCTCGGCCCAACCTTCGCCAGCTTTGATCTGGCCACCATGGCGCTGCTATTCGCAGCCGGGCTATGGGCCGGTGCCCAAAACGCACTCGCCGGCGGCGGCTCATTCATTACGCTGCCCGCCCTCATCCTCGCCGGTCTGGACCCCAAGCTCGCCAACATCACCAGCACCATGGCGCTGTTCCCCGGTCAGCTCACCACGGGCCTCGCTGGCCGAAAGCTCGTCGCCGGTGCCGAGCGCTTGTCCTTCCGCGCGCTGGCCATTATCAGCCTGCTCGGTGGCGTCGCCGGTGCTGGCCTGCTCATAATCACCCCGTCGCGCACTTTCGCTGTCATGGTCCCCTGGCTCGTCCTCGCCGCCACAGCCGTCTACGCATGGAGCACCTATGGCCGCCGCACGACTGAAGCGCCGCCAGCGCCGCCGCCCGCCTGGGTCAGCGCCCTCATCCAGACGATCATCGCCACATATGGCGGCTTCTTCGGCGGCGGTGCAGGCATCATGACGCTGGCCGCCCTCACGCTGGCCCGGATGCCCGTTAAAAACGCCGCCGGCACCAAGAACGTCCTGATGTCGCTCGCTAATCTCAGCGCCGCCATCATCTTCGCCATGTCCGGCACCATCGCCTGGGCGCATGCCATCATCATCGGCCTCGGCGCCATCATCGGCGGTTATGCCGGCGCCCGCCTCCTGACCATCCTGCCAGATAAAATCCTGCGCGTCGGCGTCATCGCCATCGGTGCCGCCCTCACCATCGCGCTGTTTATCCGCGGCTAGCGCCAGCCCCTCTCACACATCGTCAGTGCTTGTCGGGCGTCCCCCCCAAAGAGCCGGCACCAGAGCCGGACACCGGCTGCACAGACCATGTGGCTGGCTCATCATCCGTGTCGGCCTCGGCAATCGCCTGCGTCGCCTGAACCTTGCCGGGTGCATGATGTGCAGGCGCATAGATGGTATAAATCTGCATCGGCCCGTCGCCGATATTGGTGATATTATGCCATGTCCCCGCCGGAACAAGCACGCACCAGCCGTCCGACACTTCCTTGTCAAAGGTCAGCCTGTCCTTCGCAGCGCCCATCTGGACCCTGCCCCTTCCAGCATCGAGCCGCAAAAACTGGTCGGTCTCGGGATGCGCCTCAAGCCCGATATCGCTCCCCGCCGGCATCGACATCAACGTCACCTGCAGAAAGCGCCCGCTCCACGCGACCGATCGGTATTGGGTGTTTTCCGTCGTCGCACGCTCGATGTCGAACGATTGCGGCAAAGGGCCGATATCCCTGATCGTGTCGACGTCATTGCGCAAGTTTAGTCTCCGAATGTCGCCCGCCACTGACCGGCATGGACAGCAGCACGGCGATGCAGCGTTAACCGTTCATATACGCTTAATTTTATGCTGTGTGAAGCTACGTAAAACACACAATGAGCAAGGACTTATGGGCTGCAGCAAACATAACCACGCCATGCTGCCCGCCTTGGCTCAGCGCCGCATCCCGTGCTCGTCCACCAGCACCTCGCGGCGGTTCACATGGTCGGGTCGTGAAACAAAGCCATCGGCTTCCATCCGCTCGATAAGCCGGGCCGCATTATTATAGCCAATCCTGAGCTGCCGCTGGAGATAGCTGGTCGAAGCCTTTTGCGCCGATGCCACAGCCTGCACCGCACGGGCATAAATATCCTCGTCCTCCATCGCTGCACTATCCCGCGCGCCATTTCCGCCATTCATCCCGCCGTTCATCCCGCCGTTCATCCCACTGTTAAGCGGCAAGCCGCCCCCCCCGGCGTTCCAGTCCTCGCCCGGCTCCTCGGTCACAGCATCAACATAGGATGGCATGCCCTGCCGCCGCCAATGATCGGCCACAGCCTCCACTTCATCGTCAGAAACAAACGGCCCATGAACGCGCACCGGCGCCTTGCCCCCCGGCATCCACAGCATATCGCCTTTGCCCAACAGCTGCTCAGCGCCCTGTTCGCCGAGGATTGTCCGGCTGTCGATCTTCGACGTCACCTGAAAGCTGATGCGCGTCGGCAGATTGGCTTTGATGACGCCGGTGATCACATCCACAGATGGCCGCTGCGTTGCCATGATCAGATGGATGCCCGCCGCCCGCGCCTTCTGCGCCAGCCGCTGGATCAGAAATTCCACTTCCTTGCCCGCCGTCATCATCAGGTCGGCCAGCTCATCAACCACCACCACCACCAGCGGCAGCGGCTCAAAATCGAGAATCTCCTCCTCAATGATCGGCGCCTCGGTGTCGGGGTCCCAACCGGTCTGCACACGCCGCACAAAAGGACGCCCGCTGGCCTTGGCCTCGCGCACCTTCTGGTTGAAGCTCGCCAGGCTGCGAACGTTGATCTCGGACATTTTGCGGTAGCGGTCCTCCATCTGCTCAACCGCCCATTTCAGCGCCCTGATCGCCTTGGCCGGCTCGGTCACCACCGGCGCCAGCAGATGCGGAATCCCGTCATAGGTCTTCAGCTCAAGCATCTTGGGGTCGATCATGATCATCCGACATTCCGCCGGCGTCATCCGGTAGAGCAAGCTCAGGATCATCGCGTTCAGCCCCACCGATTTGCCCGATCCGGTGGTCCCCGCAATCAGCAGGTGCGGCATCGGTGCAAGGTCGGCAATCACCGGCTCACCGGCAATGTCCTTGCCCAGCACCAGCGGCAGCACCGCCGCGCGACTTTCAAAAGCGTCAGAGCCAAGCAATTCAGACAGGCTCACCATCTCGCGGTTGGCGTTTGGCAGCTCGATACCAATCACATTGCGTCCCGGCACCACCGCCACCCGCGCCGAAAGCGCGCTCATGTTGCGAGCAATGTCGTCAGCCAGCCCAATCACCCGGCTGGCCTTGATGCCAGGCGCCGGCTCAAGCTCATACATCGTCACCACAGGCCCCGGCCGTACCTCGCCAATCCGGCCCTTCACGCCAAAGTCTTCGAGCACACCCTCAAGCAGCCGGGCATTCTGCGCCAATGCAGCTTCATCGATCTGCCGTGTTTTGCCCACAGGCGGCGGCTTCAGCAGATCAAGCCCCGGCAGCACCCCAGCATCGCCGAGGTTCAGCCCCTGTTGTCTGGCCCGCGTCGGCTGCGGTGCCGGCTTCGGCGTCATCACTACACGCGGCGCCTCGCTCCCGGCCTCATCGCGCACCCGCACATCCTCGCCCGCCGGTGACGTCAAAACCAGCGGCGCATCCGCCTCATCGGCGTCGTCTTCCGCCGCATCGCGGCTTAACATCCGGTTCAACGCATCAAAATCCACGGCGCGCAGGCCCGATCCCCATATCAGTAGCGCCACGCCCAGCGGTGCCGCCAGCAGCGCCAGCAGCCAGCCCACCGGCAGCCCGTCCATCGCCGGCTGTTCGGCCAGGCTGTCCTTGCCCCATGCCGCCAGCGTGCCCAGCGTGCCGCCCATGCTCGAAACACCCACACCGCTGCGCAATTCCAGCACCCCGGCAGCAATCGAAAGCGCCACCACCCCCATCGTCACCCCAATCAGCGCCCGCACCACGCCAAAGTCAGCCCGCTGCAACAGCCGCACCCCGGCCATCAGCGGCAGCAGCGCCAGCGCCAGCGCCGGCCAGCCAAAGATCTGCATCAGCAGGTCAGCCACATGGCTACCTAAAGCGCCCGTCGGATTCGTCGCCACGCGCCCGGTCACCGTATTGAACGAAGGATCATCGGCAGAATACCATGCCAGCGCCACCACAAGCGCCCCCGCCAGCGCCAGCAGCCCCGCCCCGGCCAGCCAGCGCCCGGCAATCCGCGCCGCCGCCTTCATCCGTGCGCCGGCCCGCGCCATCAGCCCCGGAGCCGCCTTGCGGCTCCCGGCGCGGCCCGCGCCAAGCGCAGATCCCCCCCGCTTTCCAGCAGCCGATGCATTCGATGCAGGTCCAGAAGAAGCGCGGCTTGCCATCATGTCTCATGTTCACGATTTGAACCGGTGGAGAGTGACGCACCCGGACTCTGGGGTCAAGCTTGAGCTTGGGGCCATGCAAAATCCCCGCTAAGACCTGTGGCATGAATACCACCGCTTCCAGTATCAAAACCGCCGATGTCATGATCATCGGCGGCGGCCTCATCGGCTCCACCGTGGCGCTGGCGCTCGCCGCGCACGACGTCACCAGCATCGTCGTCGACACTGCCGATCTTCAGACCACGCTCAACGCCGTCTTCGATGGCCGCGCCAGCGCCATCGCCAGCGCCTCGGCGCGCATGCTCGGCGCGCTCGGCCTCGGGCAGCTGCTCACCGATCATGGCTGCGCCATTCGCGCCATCCGCGTCACCGATGGCACAGCACCTCAATTTTTGCATTTCGAAGCTCCCGATGGCGATGACCCCCTCGGCATCATGCTCGAAAATCGCCTGCTCCGCGCAGCTCTGCTCCGCGCCGTAGAGGCCAGCCCGCACATCACCCTCATCGCCCCCGCCAGTCTCCACAGGCTCGATCGCGGCGATTATGCCGCCACCCTCACCCTCACTGATGGCCGGCAATTCAAGGCCCCGCTCGCCATCGCCGCCGATGGCCGTCGCTCCGCCACTCGCGCCGCTGCCGGCATCAACATCGCGCAATGGTCCTATCCCAACAATGCGCTCGTCTCGATGGTCGCACACAGCGTCCCGCATGGCCGGATCGCCTGCGAGCTCTTCTATCCCTCCGGCCCGCTGGCGCTGCTCCCCATGGTCGATCATACCGATGGCCGCCCGCGCAGCGCCATCGTCTGGACCGTGGATGATCACGCCGCCAAAGGCAGCGCCAAGCTCGGCCCCAAAGCGCTCGCCGCCGAGATTGCCAGCCGCATTGATGGCACCCTCGGGGAGATTGAGGTGATCGCCCCCCAGGCCGTCTGGCCGCTCGGCTATCACCACGCCAGCAGCTATCACACCCACCGCCTAGTGCTCGCCGGTGATGCCGCCCATGGCATTCACCCGATCGCCGGTCAGGGCCTAAACATGGGCTTCCGCGATGTCGCAGCGCTGGTTCAGGTCCTCGTCGAAGCACTTCGTACCGGGCAGGATATCGGCCATCCTGATGTGCTCAGCCGTTACAGCGCATGGCGCCGGCTCGATAATTCCATGGTCGGCGCCGTCACCGATGGCCTTAATCGCCTGTTCGCCGTCCCCGGCCGTCCCGCCGCCGCCATCCGCCGCCTCGGCCTCGCCGCGGTCGAGCGCATCCCGCCGCTCAAAGCCCGCTTCATGGCCGAGGCACGCGGCGAAACAGGTGATCTCCCAGCCCTGCTGCAAGGTCAGCTTATCTAGAAGAGCTTCACGGCTGGTTCAGCCGTGATACAACAGATCGGTGACCATGCGCGCGCCCAAGTTGCTTTTCACCATTGCAGTCCTGCTAACACCCGTGCTGGCAGCGCCCGCCCATGCCCAGTCGGTGCTGCGCGATGCCGAGACCGAGCGTTTCTTCGCCGATATGGCCAAGCCCATGATCAAGGCCGCAGATCTCGATCCCAATTCTGTCCAGATCCTGCTGATCGGCGATCCAAGCATCAACGCCTTTGTCACCGGCGGCCAAAATGTCTTCTTCCATTCTGGACTCATCCTCGCCGCCGATTCGGTCAACGAGGTTGAAGGCGTCATGGCGCATGAGCTTGGTCATGTCGCCGGCGGCCACGGCGTCCGCTTCGGGGAGGGCGCAGGCCCCGCCACCACCATCTCGCTGCTCAGCCTCATCGGCGCCGCCGCGGCCGTCGCGGCAGGTGCGGGAGAGGCCGGCATGGCGCTGCTCGGCCTCGGCACCACGGCCGCACAAGGCAAGTTCCTCAGCTTCACCCGCGATCAGGAGAGCCGCGCCGATCAGGCGGGCGCGCGCTATCTCGGCCTCGCCGGCCTGTCAGGACAGGGCAGCATCGATTTCTTTAAAAAGCTTCAGGGGCAGGAGTTCCGCCTCGCCATCCCGCAAAACAATGAATACGCCCGCACCCACCCCTTGTCCGGCACGCGCATCAGCAATCTGCAAGCCGTCTATGAAAACGATCCCGCCTGGACCCGCCGCCCCTCGCCCGACAAACAGGCCCGCTTCGCCCGGATCAAGGGCAAGCTCACCGGCTTCATCGAAGAGCCGGCGCGCGTCATGCGCCTCTATCCCGAATCCGATCAGTCGGTGCCTGCCCATTATGCCCGTGCCTATGCCTGGCATCGCTCGGCCTATGTCGATGCCGCCATCCGCGAGGCCGATGCGCTTCTCGCCAAATCGCCCGATGATCCTTATTTTCTCGAACTGAAGGGCCAGATCCTGCTCGAATCGGGCAAGGGCGATGAGGCCATCCCCGTGCTGCGCCATGCCGTAGAACGCGCCCCCGATGAGCCGCTGATCATGACCCTGCTCGGTCACGCCCTTATAAGCGGCGAGGATCCAGCGCTCTTCCCCGAAGCTGAAGCACTGATGCGCCGCGCCATCCAGAAAGACCGGAGCAATCCCTTCGCCTGGTATCAGCTCGGCGTCATCTATGATCGCACCGGAGACAAGCCGCGTGCAGCCCTGGCCACTGCCGAGAGACTGAGCTTGCAAGGCAATGTCCAAGGCGCAATGATGAACGCCCGCTTCGCCCTCGGCGGCCTTCCCAAAGGCACGCCGGACTGGATCCGTGCCGACGATATCGCCCTGGCCGCCGCCGACGATTACGAACGCCTTTCAAAGAAGAAACGCCGCTGATGCCCACCCCTTTCTCCGCCAACAGCTTCTCGGCCCGTCTGAAATCAACCCTCGCCCGCCCGGTGCCGTCCGCCTGGCTCATCGGCACAGCCGCCGCGTGCCTGTTCGGAGGTGCCGTTCTGGCGCAGACCATCGGCGCTGCAAGCCCCGCCGCCAGCCCTGAAAAGGCGGCAATAGAAAAGATCGTCCGCGATTATATCCTTGCCAATCCCGAAATCATTCCCGAAGCCATGACCCGGCTGCAAAGCCGCGAGGCCAGCCGCCTGCTCGCCTCCAACCGTGACGCGATCGAAACCCCCTTCGCCGGCGCCTTCGCCGGCAATCCCAAGGCCGCCACCACACTGGTCGTATTCTTCGATTATGCCTGCCCTTATTGCAAAAAGGGCGCGGAAGACGTCGCCCGGCTGGCCGAGGAAGACCAAAATCTCCGCATCGTCTATCGCGATTTCCCGGTGCTTTCGCCCGCCTCGGAGGAAGCTGCCATGGCCTCGCTCTCGGCCGCCCGGCAGAATCGGTATGAGCAGTTCCATGATGCCATGTTCGCCGGCAGCGGCCGCATCACGCGGGAGCGGACCGTCGCCACCGTCCGTCAGGCTGGCCTCGATGAAGCCCGGACCGCCACCGATCTCACAGCCCCGGCGCTAAAGGCCGAAATCAAGAAGAACCTCGATCTCGGCCGTGCGCTCGGCCTCAGCGGCACCCCGAGCTACATCGTCGGAGACCGGGTGCTCTCGGGTGCGGTCGGCTATGATGCGCTCAAGGCCGCCGTCGCCGAGGCGCGTGCCGTCAAAGCTGGATGAGCATCACGCCCGCCACCCCCCGCCTCGATGTGGTGCTGGCGCTGCACAGAACAATCGAGGCTGTCCGCGCCGATTTCGCCGTTGTGCTCGCCGGCGGGTTGCTGCTCGTCAGCCTGCCCGGCCTGCTCGCCCGCGCGCTGGCACCCGACGCCGGCTATGCGCCCGATATCGCCACTCTGGTCACAACGCTGCGCGGCGTCCTCGCCATGCTCTATATGGCCTTGGTCAGCTGGGGGGTCGTAGCGCGGCTCGACGGGCGTGGCTTGCCGCCTGAGGCCTTTGTGCGGGAGGGGCTGCGCCGCGCCCAGCCGGGTCTCAAGGTGGCGCTTCTCGCCGGGGCCGCCGTCGTCCTCGGGCTCACCATCATGCTCTTCGCCCAGCATGGCACCACCGCCGGCTTCATGCTGCGCACCCTGCTCCTCACCCTCGCACTATGGGCGCTGTGCACCCTCATGCCGGCGGTCCCGGTCGCCGTGGTCGAGCGGCTGGGGCCGGTCGCCGCGCTCCGCCGCTCCGCCCGCCTCACCGAGGGTAACCGTGATCGCACGATGGTCCTCGGCCTCATCGCCGGGCTGGCGCTGGCTCCCTCATGGGTGCTGCTCATGGGGCTGGACGGTGCCGCCGCCCCATGGTTCGAAGCCGTGTTCGAGCTTTGCGCCTCAGGCCTCGCCGCCACGCTGCCCGCTGTCGTCTATGCCGGACTCAGAGCCGTCGAATGACCCGCTTCCAGACCCCGGACGGCACCCATATCGCATGGCAAACCATCGGCGTAGATCAGCCCCGTCCCATCGTCCTTCTCCACGGCCTGTTCAGCAGCGCCAGCCTCAACTGGATCAAGTTCGGTACTGCCGCCGAAATCGCCGCCACTGGCCGCCAGCTCATCCTCCCCGATTTCCGGGGCCACGGCGCCTCGGACAAGCCGCATGATCCAAGCCTCTATCCGCCCGATGTCCTCGCCGCCGATATCGAGAGCCTCATCGCCCACCTCGGCCTCACCGATTATGATCTCGGCGGTTATAGCCTCGGCGCCCGCACCACAGTCCGGCTGCTGGCGCGCGGCAACATCCCGCCGCCCGCCAAAGTCGTCCTCGGCGGCATGGGCCTGTCGGGCATCACCGATATCACCGGCCGCAGCGATTTCTTCCTTGGCGTCATCGCCGGCACCGGCACCCACAAGCCCGGCACCGCCGAATTTGCCGCCGACGCCTTCATGCGCCAAAACGCCATCGACACCACATCCGTCGCCCATCTGCTGCTCTCACAACGCGCCACACCGCTGGAGATTGTCCGCACCCTGCAGCCCCGCACGCTGGTCATCGCCGGTGAAGCCGATCACGATAATGGCAGCGCCGAAGAACTCGCGCTGGCCCTCCCCAACGCCGCGTACGTCAGCGTCCCCGGCAATCACATGAGCAGCGTCACGAAGCCCGATTTCGGCGCCGCAATCGCGGGGTGGCTACAACATTAGGCGCAGCGCGGCGCGAGGATGGCGGCGCTATCCTCCGACTCGCGCAAGCCCGGCCGGCGGAGCGGCTAGCCCATCGCCAGCCGAACCCGTTCGACGTCAAGGCGCGGCCTTGCCGCGACCGCTTCCTTTGCTCTCTCCCCACAGCACCCCTTTCTCCCCGTCGCCCCGGGCTCAAAGCACCGCCCGTCCCGCCAGCCCGTCTCCAGCCCCGCGACGCGGCAAAGCCGCGCCTTCGTCGCCCGTTTCGCTCACCGTACGGACATGCGCGAGTCAGCAAATAGCGTCGCTATTTGCAGCCGCGCTACGCCGCAAACTGGTTCATCGTATTATGCGCGCCACCAGCCTTCAACGCCGCCTCGCCCGCAAAATACTCCTTATGATCATCCCCAAGGTCCGACCCGGACATATTTTGGTGCCTCACACAGGCAATCCCCTGCCGAATTTCCGCGCGCTGAACGTTCTTCACATACCCAAGCATCGCCTGCTCGCCAAAATACTCGCGCGCCAGATTGTCGGTTGAAAGCGCTGCCGTATGATAGGTCGGCAGCGTGATCAGATGGTGAAAAATCCCCGCCCGCGCCGCCGCATCGCTTTGGAAGGTGCGGATGCGCTCATCAGCCTCCGCCCCCAGCGGCGTGGCGTCATAGTCCACGCTCATCAGCCGTGCCCGGTCATAGGCCGCAACATTCTGCCCGTCCGCGACCATCGCATCATAAACCTGCTGACGGAAATTCAACGTCCAGTTGAAGCTCGGAGAATTATTATACACCAGCTTGGCGTTCGGCACGACCGCGCGGATGCGGTCCACCATCCCGGCAATCTGCTCGATATGTGGTTTCTCGGTCTCGATCCACAGCAAGTCGGCGCCGTTCTGAAGGCTGGTGATGCAGTCGAGCACACAGCGGTCCTCCCCCGTCCCGGCGCGAAACTGGAAAAGATTGGACGGCAGCCGCCTGGGCCGCATCAATTTCCCATCCCGGTTCAAAATCACATCGCCATTCTGCGCCGTCGATGGGTCAATCTCTTCGCAATCCAGAAACCCGTTATAAAGATCGCCCAGATCCCCCGGCGCCTTCGAAACAGCAATCTGCTTTGTCAGCCCCGCCCCCAGCGAGTCAGTCCGCGTCACAATGATCCCGTCCTCAATGCCCAGCTCCAGAAAGGCATAGCGGCAGGCTCGGACCTTGGCCAAAAAGTCCTCATGCGGCACCGTCACCTTGCCGTCTTGATGCCCGCACTGCTTCTCGTCAGATACCTGATTCTCGATCTGCAACGCACACGCCCCGGCTTCGATCATCTTGCGCGCCAGCAGATACGTCGCCTCAGCATTGCCAAAACCCGCATCAATATCAGCAATAATCGGCACAACGTGCGTCTCATAGCCATCAATCGCCGCCATCAGCTGCCTAGCTTTGATCTCGTCGCCGCCCGCCCGCGCCGCATCCAGCTCGCGAAACATCCCGCCCAGCTCACGCGCATCGGCCTGCCGCAAGAACGTGTAAAGCTCCTCGATCAGCGCCGGCACGCTGGTCTTCTCATGCATCGACTGGTCGGGCAGCGGCCCAAAGTCGCTGCGCAGTGCCGCAATCATCCAGCCCGAAAGATACAGATAGCGCCCCTTGGTGGTGCCAAAATGCTTCTTGATCGAGATCATCTTCTGCTGGCCAATAAAGCCATGCCAGCAGCCCAGCGACTGGGTGTAGCTTGCCGGATCAGTGTCATACGCCGCCATGTCACGCCGCATGATCGCTGCGGTATAGCGTGCAATATCGAGCCCGGTCTGAAAGCGGTTCTGCAGCCGCATCCGCGCCACAGCCTCGGCGCTGATCCCGTCCCAGGTCCCGCCGTGCTTGCCGATCAGAGCTTCAGTCCGGGTAACATGATCTTGATAAGCCATAACAAAACTCCAAATTTCGAATGAGTGACGGCGTCAGCGCTTCCCGCCGACGCTGTCGCCTCCCCTATCTCGCCGCGCCATTTTCTGGCCCTCGTCAGCGTTTCGCCGTTGCAGCATCGATGCGCCTGCGCTAGGCCAAGATCAACACGCATAAGTCAATAAATCGTGTAAAAAAGTCCCCTTTTCGCCAATTTAGTCAGTAAAATTGTAAAAATCTTGACAGAAACCATCGCCCCCGAGCCGATCAACCGCAAGCTTTTCGCCGGCGCCCGCGTCCGCGCGCTGCGCACCGCGCGCGGCCTGAGCCAGACACGCATGGCCGCCGATCTCGGCGTCAGCATCTCCTATCTCAATCTCATCGAGCGTGATCAGCGCCCCCTCTCCGCGGCGTTCCTGCTCAAGCTCGCCGCCACCTATGATCTCGATCTGAAGTCGCTCGCCGAAGGTGAACGCAGCGATCTCGCCGACGAACTTGTCAAAATCTTCACCGATCCCCGCCTCATCGGCATCGATGTGCCCCGCGCCGATCTGCGGGATCTCGCTGTCCGCCAGCCCGGCATCGCCCAGGCCCTTGTCCGCCTCGCCACAACCGCCCGCACCGCGCAAACCGACCATAATCCCCTCGCCCATGTCAGAGCCCTCATTCACAGCGCCGGCAATCATTTCCCCGCCCTCGATGCCGCCGCCGAAACGCTGGCCGATGAGCTTCGCCTCTCCGGCGGTGATCTCGGCGCCGCCGTTGTCGAGCGCCTCCGCGCCCGCCACAGTATTTCGGTCCGCATCATGCCGGTCGATGTCCTGCCCGACGCGCTCCGCCGTCTCGATCTCCATGCCCGCCAGCTTCAGCTCTCCGAGCTGCTCGATGCCGCCTCGCGCAGCTTCGCCGCCGCCATCCAGCTCGCCCTCATCGAGCTCAAGCCCCAGATCGCCGAGGCCGCCGGCTCAATTCCTGGCTCAAGACCCGATCCGCTCGCCCAGCGCGCCGCCACCCATGCGCTCGCCAAATATGCCGCCGCCGCCATCCTCATGCCCTATGGCCGCTTCCTAGCCGCCTGCGAGTCCACCGGCTATGATGTCGAGCTGCTGCAATCGCGTTTCGGCCGCGGCCTTGAACAAATCGCCCACCGCCTCACCACGCTCGGTCGCCCCGGTGCGCGCGGCGTGCCCTTCTTCCTCATCCGCATCGATCGTGCCGGCACCGTCTCCAAGCGTTTCGCCCCCAGCCAGTCAGGCGCCGCCAATCCCCTCCCCACAGCCGGCAATTGCGCGCTGTGGAACCTCCACGCCGCCTTCGCCGCACCCGGCCAGATGCAGCGCCAGCTCGTCGAGCTGGAAGACGGCCACCGCTTCCTCACCCTCGCCCGCACCATACGCCCCACCGCCGGCCCCTGGGGGTCGCGGCCGCCCAGCTTCGCCATCGGCATCGGCACCGAGGCGCGCCATGCCGCCCTGCTCGCCTGGTCCGCTGGTCTTGATCTTTCCGGCCCCGCCGTCCCCATCGGCCCCGGCTGTGCCGCCTGCCACCGTGCCGATTGCCGCCAGCGCGGCCTCCCCCCCGCCGCCGCCCATCTCGCGTTCGACGAGCGTGAGCGCGGCCACACCCCCTTTCGTTTCACTGAGGAGTAATCATGACCATCAAGATCACCGCCCCGCTCCAACCCGGCTATGACACTATCCTGACCGAGCCGGCGCTCGCCTTTTTGGCGCTGCTCCACCGCAGCTTCAATCCAAACCGGCTGTCTTTGCTCGCCGCCCGGCATGATCGTCAGGCCCGCTGGAACGCTGGCGAACCGCTCGATTTCCCCGCCGAGATGTCATCGGTTCGCGATGATCCTACATGGCAGGTCCGCCCCGCCCCGCATGATCTCGCCGATCGCCGTGTGGAGATCACCGGCCCCTGCGATCGCAAGATGGTCATCAACGCGCTCAACAGCGGCGCCCAATGCTTCATGGCCTGCCTCGAAGATGCCTCGGCGCCCACATGGGATGTCATGCTCCAGGGCCAGATCAACCTGCGCGATGCCGCCGCCCGCACCATCACCCTCACCGACAAGGGCAAAAACTACGCGCTCGGCGAAAACCCCTGTACCCTGATCGCTCGCCCGCGCGGCTGGCATCTCGATGAAGCGCATCTCCTCATCGATGGCGAGCGCATCGCCGCCGCCCTATTCGATTTCGGCCTCTACTTTTTCCACAACGCAAAAGCCCTTATCGCCCATGGCTCCGGCCCGTATTTTTACCTCCCCAAGATGGAGCATTATCTCGAAGCCCGCCTCTGGAACGATGTCTTCCGCCTCGCCCAGTCGGTCCTCGGCCTGTCGCTCGGCACCATCCGCGCCACCGTGCTCATCGAAACCCTCCCCGCCGCCTTCATGGCCGAAGAAATCCTTTATGAGCTGCGCGATCATATCACCGCCCTCAATTGTGGCCGCTGGGATTATATTTTTAGCTATATCAAAACCTTCCAGACCGATGCCAGCAAAGTCCTGCCCGACCGCGCCGCCGTCACCATGGCCAGCCCGTTCATGGCCGCCTATGCCGCCCATGTCATCCGCGCCTGTCACAAGCGCGGCGCGCACGCGATGGGCGGCATGAGCGCCTTCATCCCGGTCAAGGATGATGAAACCGCCAACCAAAAAGCCTTTGCCGCCGTCCGCGCCGACAAGGAGCGTGAAGCCCGCCTCGGCCATGATGGCACATGGGTCGCCCACCCCGGCCTCGTAAGTCTCGCCCGCGAGGTGTTCGATGTCATCATGCCCGCAGCCAATCAGCTCGGCATCATCCCCGCAGGCGAGGCAACAGCCGAGGCGCTCAGCACAGCGCCCGAGGGTCCCAAAACAATGGCCGGCCTGCAAAACAACATCAATGTCGGCATCGGCTATATCGCCGCCTGGCTGCGCGGCCAAGGCGCCGTCCCCCTGCACAACCTCATGGAAGACGCCGCCACCGCCGAAATCAGCCGCACCCAACTCTGGCAATGGCGCACCCAGCACGTCACGCTCGATAGCGGTGAACCCGTAGACGAAAGCCTCATCACCACAACCATCGCCGAACAACTCGTTATCTGGAAAGCCCAGGTCGGCGACAATTTCTATGCCACCGGCCATTATCAAGCCGCCGCCGACATCCTCCAGACCCTCATCCTCGCCGATGCTCTCGAACCTTTCCTCACCCTACCGGCCTATGAACATCATTTTGCGGGATGATCAGCGCTCGCAAGGCAGGGAAATCGTTCCTTGGCCGCTAGTCCCCCATCCTCAATGTGATCCCGGCGGCCATCCGCTGGCGTTCCCGCCGTCATCAGCCGAATCATCTGATCATAGGTCGCATCAGCGGCGTCGATATAGTGGCGCCGCCGATCGTGCCGGTCGGGCCGGCGCACAATCAGCCCCTGTTCGAGCAACGTCTTGATCCAGCGCAGCGCGGTGGTCGTCGGCACGCTGGCGGCAATGCAAAGACTTGATACCGAGGTCTGCCGGTGCTCAAGCCGCGCCAGCGTCAGGTCGAGCAAAATGTCCCAGGCCGGATCGGCAAACAACCCGGTCGGAAAAGCCCGTTCGCGCGCCCGCCGCGCCTTGATCTCACGCCGCAGCCGAAGCCGCAGTTCATCTGGGAACTCTCCATCTGCTACGATTTGGCCATTCAACTTGGCAATTTCGTCAGCCAATTGCTGAGTCAATGCTGCCAAGCGCGACTTCATCGCATTTGAGTTAGGTTTTTCACAATCAGCGCTCAAACTGCTGTAACCGTAACCAAGATCATTGCGAACTAGTGCATTCATTCGGCTGCCCCAACCACGTTGACGAACTAGCACTCCCTCCAGAGCCATCCCTAGGTATAAGACTGTTACTACACTAGGTTAAAAACGATTCACTCAAAATGGATTCATTGTCCAGATCGTAGGGGCTCAACAGTTAATTCTTTGCAATTGAAAATGTCTGATGCAAAAGCGTGTAACATAATAAATTTTAAATTCACGGAGTTACCGCAAACGCAAAAATAAAGCCGTTCCCGACTATTTCAACCCCCACTTATTTGAGAACCGCCGCAATTTCGCCGCCCTTCGCCGCATTGAGCGCCGCGCAGCGCCGGATGCCCGCCACAGCCTGTGAAAGCTCAAGCTCGCCGCCGCCAAGCTCCGTCAGTCTCGGCGTTAGCAGCGTCTCGACACGCACCGCATCGGCCTCGCTGCAAAAGCCGCTGAACAGGCTGATGATACCGCGCTTGGAAAAGCCCGGATAGCTCGCCAGCAGCCGTGAGAAATTCGCTTCCGCAAAGTTCACCGCCACGCGCCGCCCGGCCGGCTGCCGCGCCACGCTGCCCACAAGCCCGGTGGTCTCCAGCGCCTGCATCCCGTCGGCAAACGCCAGTTCCAGCGCCACATCGGCCTGTTCGCCGGTCGCCACAGCGCCAATCGCACTCGCCGCCTGCGCACGAAACAATGGGTCCTGCGATGCGAGCAGCGCCTTGGAGAGTGCGCGCTGCGCCGCCGGTCCGCCGTCCTGCACCGCCGCCACCAGCGCCAGCCCGCGGAAGGTTGCGTCCACAGCGTCCATCCTGCCGTCGATCACCGCGCGCCCTGCTGCTGCCAGCCGGGCCTTCAGCGCCGCATCGCCCGCTTCATTCGCCACAAGCGGCAGTAGCGCCTGTCGCAAGGACTGCCGCTCGGCCGGGTCGTTTGCATGCGCGCGGGGTGCCGGGTCAAAGCCCAGCTTGTCCAGCGCCGGCGCATAGATCCGCGTCATCAGCGCGCGGTACGCGGGTTGCTGCGCATCGCTGATCATCCGGTTGCCGACGCCCGCCAGTCGCCCGCCCAGATTGGCTGCGGCCAGCCGCTCGGGATGTGTCGCCAGCGCGTCCGCCGCCTTCACAACCGTGGCAAAGCTCGCACCCCCGGCCGAAAAATCCGCCCAAAGGCTGTCCGCCAGCGCCATCGCATCGCGCGCCGGCAGCGTCGGGGCCGCATCGATCAGCCGTTCCCACCCGGCCTGATCGGTCGAATAGCGGAAGTAGCCATTGCCACCCGCGTTCGGCACCAGCGCCGGCGCCGTCCCGATCAGCGTCCGCACCGTCTCTGAAGGCTCGGTCAGCAGGTCGCAGCGCCGTGCCTCGCCGCGCGCCAGACAATAAGGGATCTGCCAGCGCTGCTCGCCCACCGGCGGCGTCACCCCCAGCGGCACATAGCGCTTTTGGGAAAGCTTGATCACTTGCGTGCCATCTTCAACGCGCAGCAGCGGCACGCCGGTCTGCGTCAAAAAGCTGTTCAGCGCCGGCACCACGCGCGGATCGCCCGCCGCCTCACCCACACTCGCAAAAAACTGCTCGGCGGTCGCATTGCCAAAGGCATAGCGCTTCAGATGCAGCTGCACCCCCTTCTGAAACGCAGCCTCGCCGACAAAATTCTCGAACATCGAGACCGTCTGCGCGCCCTTCTGATAGGTAATCCCGTCAAAGGCGCTGGCAATCTGGCTGTTTTCAGTGATCGCCTGGCGGATCGGCCGGCCCCGTCCCAGACTATCGAGGTCCATCGCCCCGAAGGCCTCGCCCAGCTCCTGCGCCGCAATCCCCAGGTCAGGCCGCCATTCATTGGCAATCTTCTTGCCCATCCACTCGGCAAAGCTCTCGTTCAGCCAGATGTCGTTCCACCAAACCGGCGTCACAAGATCGCCAAACCACTGGTGCGCCATCTCGTGCGACACCACTTCCGAAAAGCCACGCAGCTGCCCGAACGGCGCATCACGGTCCATCAGGATCAGCGTGTCACCATAGACAATCAGCCCGGCATTCTCCATCGCACCGCCCATGATCGGGGAGGCAATGAAGTCGAGCTTCTCGTAAGGATATTCAATACCGAAATACCGCTCCAGCCCGGCCAAAAGCTTCGGCGTCTCCTCCAGCGTCACATCCATCCGCCCGGCCTGCCCCTTGGTGCCGATCACCCGGAAGTCCAGCGGCCGCGACCGCACATCATTCCCCGGAATCGTCACCCCGCGCACATCAAAAGGCCCCACCCCCAGCGCCATCAGATAGGTCGGCAGCGGTTTCGACGCGGCAAATCTGTGCACCGCCATCGCCCCCTCGCGCGTCACACTCGTCTCAGGCGTATTGGCAAAGGCCTTCAGCGCTGCGGGCGCCCTGATCGTCGTGGTGATCGGCGTCTTGAACCCCGGCTCGTCAAACCCCGGAAAAGCCCGCCGCGCATCGATCGGCTCCATCTGCGTCCAGGCGTACCAATCCTCGCCCACCTTCGCCCGAAAAACTCCCTCCGCCCCGGTGCGAAACGCCGCCGAATAGCGAATCCTGATCCGCGCCTTCCCCGCCGGCAGCGGCCGCGCCAGCATCAGCTGCGCCACGCCCGAAGGGTCCACCTCGCTGTAAGTCGCCTTGATCGTCCGCGTCCCCGACATAACAGTCGCCGCGCTGACTTTCAGATCCAGCCCGTGCAGATAAATTAGGCTGGTCGCCGCCGCCGCCTCGATGTCGATCACCGCCTCACCCTCAAACCGCGCCTTCGCCGGGTCGATGGTGAACGAAAGATCATAGGCTACAGGCTTCACCCCGTCCGGCAGCCGCCCGACAGGCACCGCCGCCATCACCGGAGTTGCAAAAAAAGCCGCCAGCGCGAGAAGAGTTTTCATCTCCCCGCCATGCCCCAGCCCAGCCGATAAGTGAAGCCTCGCTAGAGTATGAACTTCGACAAATCAGTATTCCGCGAGATCGCCCCCAGCTGCGCCTCAACCATCGCCGCGTCCACCACGACCGTCTCCCCGGCCCGGTCATTGGCCTCAAAGCTCAGCGTCTCCAGCAGCTTCTCCATAATCGTCTGGAGCCGTCGCGCGCCGATGTTCTCTACCGCGGCATTGACCTGCTCCGCCGTCCGCGCAATCGCCGCCAGCCCGTCCTCAGTAAAGCTGATCGTCACCCCCTCGGTCGCCAGAAGGGCCGTATATTGCCGGATCAACGACGCCTCGGTGTCGGTCAAAATCCGCCGAAAATCATCATACACAAGCCCGCGCAGCTCCACCCTGATCGGCAGCCGCCCCTGCAATTCCGGCAACAGGTCCGACGGGTTGGACACATGAAACGCCCCGGACGCTATGAACAATATATGGTCGGTCTTCACCGGCCCATGCTTGGTCGCCACCGTCGTCCCTTCGATGAGCGGCAGCAAATCTCGCTGAACCCCCTCGCGGCTCACCGATCCCCCGCGCACATCGGACACCGCGATCTTGTCGATCTCATCGAGAAAAACAATGCCGTCCGCCTCGGCAATCCGCACCGCCTCGCGCGCAATCTCTTCATCATCCAGCCGCTTGTCGCTCTCCTCGGCCACCAGCGCCACCAGCGCTGCCTCCACCGCCATTTTGCGCCGCTTCGTCCGCCCGCCCATCGCCTTGCCGAGCATGTCCGAAAGGTTGATCATCCCCATCTGCCCAGGCGCCATCCCCGGCATGTCAAAGCTCGGCCCCGCATCGGCCATCTCCAGCTCGACCTCGCGCCCCTTCATATCGCCGGCCTGCAGCCGCTGCCGAAAGGCCAGCCGCGTCGCCTCGCTCGCATCCTTGCCCACCAGCGCATCGAGCAGCCGCGCCTCTGCCGCCGCATAGGCCGCCTCGCGCACCCCGGCCCGCCGCGCCTCCCTCACCAGCCGGATCGATTCCTCAACAAGATCGCGCACAATCGAGTCCACATCGCGTCCGACATAGCCAACCTCGGTAAATTTCGTCGCCTCGATCTTCAGAAACGGCGCCCCCGCCAGCTTCGCCAGCCGCCGCGAGATCTCGGTCTTCCCACATCCCGTCGGCCCGATCATCAGGATGTTCTTCGGGCTCACCTCGTCGCGCAAATCATCGTCCAGCTGCTGCCGCCGCCAGCGGTTCCTCAGCGCCACAGCCACCGCCCGCTTGGCGTCGGTCTGCCCCACGATATGCCGGTCCAGCGCCGCCACAATCGCTTTGGGCGTCAGTTCGGCCATCGTGCTCACTGCACGCCCCCGCCAATAACAGCGCTCGCCGCCCCCTCGCCGCCGGTCGAAGCCGCGATCGTCTCCACCGTCAGCTGATCGTTGGTATAAATGCAAAGCTCCGCCGCAATTCCCATCGCCCGCCTGGCCACAGCCTCGGCGTCGTGCCCGCTGTCCGCCAGCGCCCGCGCCGCCGCCAGCGCAAAATTCCCGCCCGATCCAATCGCCGCGATCCCGCCGTGCGGTTCCAACACATCGCCTGTCCCCGTCAAAACCAGCGTCACATCAGCATCCGCCACAATCATCATCGCCTCCAGCCGGCGCAGATAGCGGTCGGTCCGCCAGTCCTTGGCCAGCTCCACAGCCGCACGCGTCAGCTGCCCCGGAAACCGCTCCAGCTTCGATTCGAGCCGCTCAAACAACGTGAAAGCATCCGCTGTCGCCCCGGCAAACCCGCCGATCACCCGCCCGTCAGCCCCCAGCCGCCGCACCTTGCGAGCGTTGGGCTTCATCACCGTCTGACCCATCGTCACCTGCCCGTCTCCGGCAATCGTCACCTGGCCATTTTTTCGCACCGAGACGATTGTCGTCCCATGCCACTGAAATTCATCCGACATACCAAAACCTTCAAATCATATTCACCCGCCTATGTAAGCGCACCGCCGCACAAGAAAAGCCCGCACACCCGAACCACATCGCAGCATCAGGATATTCACAGCAACACAGGTCATGATTCCTCATGAGGCCCCCAGTCATCCGGCTTCCGTTAAATTAGTTGCCGCTATAGACCGGGCATCTACCGGCGAACACGCCAGCCACCAGGGACCGAGCGGATGAACATGATGTCGGCGGCCTCTGTCCGCCATCCCGGTTAACACGCATGGCGCTGCAAAGCTGGTGGCTCTTCGTCGTTACAGTGTTCTTCGTATCCGCAACCCCTGGGCCGAACATGCTCCATGTCATGCGGCGCAGCGTTCAGCTCGGGCTTGGACGCACCATTCCGGCCATGGCCGGCTGTCTGCTCGCCGTGCTGTCACTCCTCGCTGCATCCGCGCTTGGTCTTACCGCGGTGCTCGAAGCTATCCCCGGCGCCTTTACACTTCTGTGCTATGCCGGTGCGGCCTATCTCGTCTGGCTCGGCTGGCAAGCATGGAGTGCGGGCAGCGCGCCTCTGAAATCGGGTGGGGGGTTCGCCCTGGCCGATCCGTCGCCATGGCGGGTGTTCCGCGCTGGCTTCGCCATTGGCATCAGCAATCCCAAGGCGCTACTCTTCGCCGCCGCCTTCCTGCCGCAGTTCATCGATCCCGCAGCCCCCAAGGGGCCGCAGTTCGTGATCATGGTCGCCACCTTCAGCGTCATCGAGATCGGCTGGTATTTCACCTATGCGTTCGGCGGCCGCAGCATGGCCGGGCTGCTTGAACGGCCTGCGTCCCGCAAAATGTTCAATCGCCTGACCGGCGCGCTGTTTGTCATTTTCGGTCTCGCCATGGCAGGATCCCGCGCATGAAACCTGAAATTCCCCCCAATCTTGGCTCTCTTGCCATTCTCGGCAACGCCGCCGGCGCGCGCCTCAAAGCGCTGGGCCAGACCATCGCCGTCGCCGATGGTGCCAGCGGCGGGCTCATTTCGGCGGGATTGCTGGCGATGCCGGGCGCTTCGGCCTATTATAAGGGTGGCGGCGTGATCTACACGATCAAGGGCCGCCGCTTGCTGCTGGATCATGAGCCCGGCAGCTTCCGCCCGTTCAAAGGCGTTACCGAGGATTATGCCCTCGCCCTCGCGGAAGCCGTGCGCAAGCGCTTTGCCAGCGATTGGGGCGTTGCCGAATCCGGCGCCGCCGGGCCGGGCGTCCATCCCTATGGCGTCCCCTCGGGCCGCAGCGCCGTTGCTGCCGTCGGACCGGGCTGTGCTGTGTCGATCATCATCGAGACCGGCAGCGATGACCGCCTCGCCAACATGGCAGCTTTTGCCGCAGGCGCCCTTGCGCTGCTCCGAGATGCTCTAAACCGGCCAGCCTGACACAATCCACCACTATTCAACCTGCTCGTTCCGCATTACGCCCATTTGCCATGGCACTCCCGCAAACGCCGCCGCCCGGCACGCTGATCATCAACGATCCGAGTACCCATCGGCCGCGCCCGCGCAGCAGTCTCGGCATGGATGTCTGGCATGTCCTTTGCCGCATCTTCCTGCGGCTCGGCGGCTGGAAGGTCGCTTGCGATTGGCCGGCGGTGCCCAGGATGGTCATCACTGCGGGGCCGCACACCTCCAATTGGGATGGCATCTGGATGATCGCCGCCGCCGGCGCCTGGCGCATCCGCCTGCGCTATATGGGCAAGGCCAGCCTCACCCGAGGCCCGCTCGGCTGGGCCGCGCGTTGGTCAGGCTGCATCCCCGTTGATCGCGCCTCGTCAAATGATGTTGTCTCGGCATCTATCGCCGCTTTCGATGCTGCCGATGATCTCATCCTCGTTGTCGCCCCCGAAGGCACTCGTGATGCCGTCCAGAAATGGAAGTCGGGCTTCTATCATATCGCTGCCGGCGCCGGCGTCCCCATCGCCACCGCCGTTATGGATTATGCCACCCGCACCGTCAGCCTTTCCATTCTGCTCTGGCCCAGCGGCGATTATGCGAAAGATCTGCCCATCATCCAGCAGGCCTATGCCAGCGCGCGCGGTAAAAATCACCACAACTTCATCCTCACCGGCCAATAGCGCCCGAAATTGTCAAACAATGGCAACCACCTGCAAGGATAGTTAATTAAGCACAACCGCGCATTGACCCGCGTGGCACAATCCCCGATCGCTCCCGTCATGATCGATGCGCCACATGCGATCGATGGAGAGTGAAATGACCTATCGTCGCCATAATGGGTTCGCCGCTGCTGCTGTCATAGCCATGGCTGCCTTTGCAGCGCCCGCTGCTGCTGTAAATACTGTCAGCTTCAATTTCAGCCGCGCGGCCTTCCCCACGCCGGGTCCGACGTTTGCCAATACGCCCAGCGTCTCGCGCACCAGCAATGGTGTTTCTGTCGTCGCTACCGCGCTCAATTTTCTCGTGGCGCCGGGCAGCCTTATATCGCTCAGTCAGTTCACCGCCGGTACGCGGCTGATCCAGCAGACCGTGCCCGGGATCGGTGTTGCTGGCGGCGCCTCCAGCCCGCAGATCGATACCAACAATGCGTCCCAGCGCGAGGCGATCCTGCTGAGCGCCGATACAGGCTTTGTCATCAACGGCCTGCGCCTGTCCTATATCGATGCCAATGACACGCTGGCATTGTTCGGCGTCAATGCCGACAATTCGCTTGTCCGCCTCGGCTTTAGTGATCGTGTCATTAATGGCTTTGGTGGCGCTGCGACCTTCACCAACAACGGCGCCAACAACGGTACCACCACCCTTGCCTTCACCCCCGCCGGTGGCCGCTTCGATCGCTATATCTTCACCACAGCCGTCGGTGGCGATGTCTTGTTCGGCGGAGATCTCGGTCAGGGGTATCGGATCGACCGTGTCAGCGGTTATGTCCCCGAGCCCGGTACATGGGCCATGCTCATCCTCGGCTTCGGTCTGGTCGGTATCTCCGCCCGCCGCCGCCGTGGTACAGTCAGCGTGCTTGCCTGAGCCAAGGCTTTCCATTAGGCGCGGCGCATGATCCAGCGTCGCGCCACCGTCAGCCGCACCACCAAGGAGACGAGCATCTCCGTCGCCATCAACCTTGATGGTAATGGAGAGTATGACGTCTCCACCGGTATCGGTTTTCTCGATCACATGCTCGAGCAACTCAGCCGCCACTCGCTGATCGATATTGCCGTGAAGGCCAAGGGCGATCTCCATATCGATGCCCATCACACCACCGAAGACACCGGTATCGCGCTGGGGGAAGCCATTGCCAAAGCGTTGGGAGACCGCAAAGGCATCACTCGCTATGGTGATGTGCTGCTGCCGATGGATGAAACGCTGACCCGCGTCGCACTTGATATTTCGGGTCGCCCCTATCTGGTATGGCGTTCGGGCTTTTCCCAGCCAAAGCTCGGCGACCTGGATACCGAGATGGTGAAGGAGTTTTTCGCCGCTTTCGCCGGGAGTGCTGGCATCACGCTGCACATTGAAACGCTTTACGGGGTGAACAATCACCATATCGCCGAAAGCTGCTTCAAGGGCGTCGCCCGCGCGCTGCGGGCCGCTGTCACTATCGATCCGCGCAAGGCGGATGCCGTGCCATCGACCAAGGGGACGCTGGGCGGCGTGTCCGGCGATGGCCCTCACGGTGCCTGAACGCATCGCTCTTATCGATTATGGCGCCGGCAATCTGAGATCTGCCGGCCGCGCGCTTGCGGCAGTCGGCGCGAATGTCGAGATCACGCGGCAACCAGCCGCCATCCTTGCCGCCGATCGTATTGTCCTGCCCGGCGTCGGTGCCTTCGCGCAATGCATCAACGCGCTGCGCAGTATCGATGGCCTTGAAGCGGCGCTGCATGAAGCCGTCATAGAGCGCCGCCGGCCTTTTCTGGGGATCTGTGTCGGCATGCAGCTCCTGGCCACCGAAGGCCATGAGCATGGCGTCCATCGCGGCCTCGGTTGGATTGATGGCCGCGTATCGCGCATGGTCGCCCCTGGCCTGAAAATTCCTCACATGGGTTGGAACAAGGTCACACCAACTGACGGCAACACTGTCGACGTCGGCGATGCCTATTTCGTGCACAGTTACGTCTTCGAGGCGGCTGTTCGGGCGGATGTCCGAGCTATCTCGGACCATGGCGCGCCATTCGCGGCACTGGTAGGTCGCGCCAACATTACAGGGGTCCAATTTCACCCTGAAAAGAGCCAGTCTTACGGTCTCGCTTTCCTCACACACTGGCTCAAGGATGGGCGATGGCACTGACGATCTACCCGGCGATCGATTTGAAAAGTGGTCAGGTTGTTCGGCTAGCCGAAGGCGATATGGACCGCGCCACTGTCTATGGTGATAATCCTGCCGGTCAGGCCGAACGCTTTTCAGCGCTCGGCGCCACGGCGTTGCATGTTGTCGATCTTGATGGTGCTTTTGCCGGCGAAAGCCGGAACGGGGCGGCTGTGCGCAGTATCCTCAAGGCATTTCCCGGCAAGGTTCAGATCGGCGGCGGGATTCGAACGGCTGTTCAGGCGGAAGCCTGGCTCGATGCCGGCGTATGGCGGGTTGTGATGGGCACCGCCGCCCTTGAGAATCCTGAACTGGTGCGCGCACTGGCCAAAGCGCATCCAGGGCGGATTGTTGTTGCTGTGGACGCCCGCGACGGGATGGTTACGGTGCGCGGCTGGGCTGAGAAATCGACGGTTTCGATTGCTGACCTTGGCCAGCGGTTTGAGGATGCCGGCGTTGCCGCGCTGCTTTTCACGGATGTCGGCCGTGACGGTCTGCTCAAGGGGGTTAATATCGAGGCGACGGCGGCGCTGGCCATGGCGGTTGCCATTCCCGTGATCGCTAGCGGCGGTGTGGCTGATTTGAGGGATATCACTGCCTTGATTGGCCGGGAGAACATCGAAGGCGTGATTACCGGCCGCGCCATTTATGATGGACGGCTTGATCTTGCCGAAGCGCTGGCGGCGGCGGCATGACACTGGCGGTTCGCGTTATCCCCTGTCTTGATGTTGCCGATGGTCGGGTGGTGAAGGGCGTCAACTTTGTCAGCCTGCGTGATGCTGGTGATCCCGTTGAAGCGGCACGCGCTTATGATGCGGCCGGCGCGGATGAGCTCTGCTTCCTCGATATCAGTGCCAGCCATGAGGGCCGGGGCACGCTGTTGCACATGGTCGAGGCGGTCGCTGACCAGTGCTTCATGCCGCTGACGGTCGGCGGCGGGGTTCGCTCGGTCGCAGATGCGCGTGCGTTGCTTTTGGCCGGAGCCGACAAGGTGGCGATAAATTCTGCAGCCGTGGCGCGGCCAGCGCTGATTGCGGAAATGGCGACGCAATTCGGCGGGCAATGTGTCGTGGTGGCGGTCGATGCCAAGCGATGCGGCGATCATTGGGAGATTTTCACCCATGGCGGGCGCCGGGCAACCGGCATTGACGCGGTCGACTATGCGGTGGAGGCCGTGCGGCTCGGTGCTGGCGAGATTTTGCTGACCTCCATGGACCGCGATGGCACGCGCTCGGGCTATGATCTGGCCTTGACGCGTGCGGTGGCGGATGCGGTATCGGTGCCGGTTGTGGCGAGCGGCGGGGTCGGCGGGCTTCCTGATCTTGTGGCCGGGGTAGTGGACGGCCATGCCAGCGCCGTGCTCGCTGCTTCGATCTTCCACTTTGGCGAGGCCTCGGTAAATGATGCCAAGGATGCGCTGGCCGCGGCCGGTGTCAGGGTCCGGAGGTCGATATGAGCGAAGATGTTCTTGATCGTTTGCTGGCGCGGATCCAGCGCAACCGGCAGGCCGATCCAACGCAGAGCTATGTCGCGAAGCTGACTGCGCGTGGGCGCGCCAAGATCGTTCAGAAGCTCGGTGAGGAGGCGGTTGAAACCGTTATTGCCGGCATGAACGACGATCGTCCCGAAATCGTGTCTGAGTCAGCGGACTTGCTTTTTCATCTGTTCGTGTTGCTGGCCGATGCCGGGCTGACGCTCGATGATGTTCGAGCAGAACTTGAGCGACGCGAAGGGCTATCCGGCCTCGACGAAAAGGCCGGACGCAAGCGGTAGATCAGACCAGCGTAGCGGATTCTGCGAGAATCGTCAGACCTTCCGGGGTCACTTCAGCGAAGCCACCTTCGATTTCATAGCGTGCCGATGGCATTGTGCCCTCGGTTGCGTAGATTTCAATGACGCCTGGCCGGATGGTCGACATCAGCGGGGCATGGCCAGGCAGAACGCCGAAGTCACCCTCCACACCGGGCACGACAACCATGGCGACCTGCGCCGACGCCAGCTTCTTTTCCGGCGACACCAGATCAAACTGGAAGGTGGCTGCCATCAGGCAGCGTCCGCTGCCAGCTTCTGGGCCTTGGCAACGGCGTCTTCGATCGTGCCGACAAGGTAGAAGGCTGCTTCTGGCAGATGGTCATATTCGCCGGCGACAATGGCCTTGAAACCCTTGATCGTATCTTCCACGGCGACGAACACGCCGGGGGTGCCGGTGAAGATTTCCGCGACATGGAAGGGCTGCGACAGGAAGCGCTGGATCTTGCGAGCGCGGCTGACGGTGAGCTTGTCCTCTTCCGACAGCTCATCCATGCCGAGAATGGCGATGATGTCCTGCAGCGACTTGTACTTTTGCAGAACTTCCTGGACCGAGCGGGCGACATTGTAATGCTCTTCGCCGACAGTCCGTGGCTCAAGGACCCGGCTTGTCGAATCGAGCGGATCCACGGCCGGATAAATGCCGAGTTCAGCGATCGAACGGCTGAGAGTCGTTGTGGCGTCCAAATGGGCGAACGATGTTGCGGGTGCCGGATCGGTCAAATCGTCGGCGGGGACGTAAATGGCTTGCACCGAAGTGATCGAGCCTTTGGTGGTCGAGGTGATGCGCTCCTGCAGCTGGCCCATGTCGGTGGCCAGCGTCGGCTGATAGCCCACAGCCGAGGGAATGCGGCCGAGAAGGGCGGACACTTCGGAGCCAGCCTGGGTGAAGCGGAAGATGTTATCGACGAAGAACAGCACGTCCTGACCTTCGACATCGCGGAAATATTCGGCGTTGGTGAGGCCGGAGAGGGCGACGCGGGCGCGCGCACCCGGCGGCTCGTTCATTTGACCGAATACGAGGGCGACCTTGGAGCCTTCCGAGATGGGGTTGCCATCGGCGTCGGATGCGATGACACCGGCTTCGAGGAATTCGTGATAAAGATCATTACCTTCACGGGTGCGCTCACCAACGCCGGCGAAAACGGACGTGCCGCCGTGCCCCTTGGCGATGTTGTTGATGAGCTCCTGAATGAGCACCGTCTTGCCGACGCCAGCACCGCCGAACAGGCCGATCTTGCCGCCCTTGGCATAGGGCGCGATGAGATCGATGACCTTGATGCCGGTGACGAGGATGGCGCTTTCGGTCGACTGGTCGGTGAACAGCGGCGCTTCGGCGTGGATAGGCATGGTGATCTCGGCATTGACCGGGCCACGCTCGTCGATCGGCTCGCCGATGACGTTGAGGATGCGGCCCAAGGTGGCGGGGCCGACGGGAACGCGGATCTGGCTGCCGGTATCGGTCACGACCTGACCCCGGACGAGGCCGTCGGTCGCGTCCATGGCGATGGTGCGGACGGTGTTCTCACCGAGATGCTGCGCCACTTCGAGAACGAGCCGACGGTCTTCGATTCTGGTTTCAAGGGCGGAAAGGATGGGCGGAATGTCGCTATCGAACTGGACATCGACGACGGCGCCGATGACCTGGGTTACGCGCCCTACATTGTTGGTGGTGATGGCCATGACTTATCCTCGTAAAACTGTCTATTTTTTGGGGTTCGACCGAACCTTGAAACGGATTATGTTCTCATCCGCAGCTAAAACATCGATAATTTGATCTTCAACAGTCAGAACACCGCCTTTTACAGCGTCTACGTAAATTTCAACAGTATCCGGAGGCAACGTAACGACGTTGCTTTGCGGTGCTCTCGTCGAAATACCTGATACTGAAACGGTGCCGCCAGATTGGGTAGCAGTGCCATTAAAAGTGCTCAAGCCACCTCTCGACACCGTTGTCTCATCTGACATTATGTCAACAGTACGCCGCCTAATAACTGCTTTCCCGTCCCGCAACCCGAAATAGCTCAAAAAAACCATGCCCCGATTGCGCTTCCTGCCAAATATGTCAGCGCCGCCAAAGGCATTAGGAAGGCTTTCTCTAAGCTCTACCCGAACCATACCGTCGCCTATTGAACTCACGATCTCAACATTTATGGGACGGTTAATCTTACTGCTATCCCGCGCAAGGATAGGTGTTGAAATCGCAGTCATGACACCTACCGTTGTCCAGAACACAAACTTATTCATAAGGCTTCCGCGCCGGAGATGATTTCGATCAGCTCCTTGGTGATGGCGGCCTGACGGGTGCGGTTGTAGGTGATGGTGAGACGGTTGATCATGTCACCGGCGTTGCGGGTGGCATTGTCCATCGCGGTCATGCGGCTGCCCTGTTCGGAAGCGGCATTTTCGAGGAGTGCGCGAAACACCTGCACGGCGAGATTGCGCGGCAGAAGCTCGGCGAGAATCGATTCCTCGTCGGGCTCATATTCTATCGCAGCGGGGATATCGGTCGCTGGCTTGGCATCGATGACGGCCGGGAGGGCTGCCGGGATGATCTGGAGGCGGGTCGGCTCCTGCAGCAATGCCGAGCGGAAGCGCGAGAAGAACAGATGGGCGACATCGAATTCCCCGGCCTCGTAGCGCGTCGTGATATCTTCAGCGATGGTCTTGGCATCGGCAAAGCTGACGGTTTTGATGTGCGTCTGGTCGATGGTGCCGATGATCAGTGATTTATGCGTGCGCAGGAAAGGTGCGCGGGTTTTTTTGCCGACGAACAGCAGCTTGACGGTTTTGCCCTCGGCGAGGAGCTGTTCAAGGGTCTTGCGCGCCAGCCGGGTGATGTTGGTATTGAAGCCGCCGGCCAGCCCGCGCTCGGAGCCGGCGATGACCATCAGATGCACCTGATCCTTGCCAGTGCCGGCGAGGAGACGCGGCGATTCCGGGCCTACCTGCACTTTGGCAGCAAGGCTGGCCATGACAGCGGCCATGCGCTCCGAATAAGGGCGCGCAGACTCGGCCGCCTCCTGCGCGCGACGCAGCTTGGCGGCGGCGACCATTTTCATCGCCTTGGTGATCTTCTGGGTCGATTTGACCGAGACAATCCGGTTTTTGAGGGCCTTGAGGCTGGGCATGGATCTTTACGCGAAGGTTTTGACGAAGGCGCCGATCAGCGCCTTCAGCTTGGCGGTTGTGTCGGCGCTCAGATCCTTGGAATCACGGATGGCGGTAAGCACATCGGCATGATCGGCCCGGACATGCGCCAGCAGCGACGATTCAAAGCGGGTCACGGCATTGGCATCGACGGTATCGATGAAGCCATTGACGCCAGCGAAGATGCTGACGACCTGCTCTTCGAACGGCATCGGCTTGAACTGGCCTTGCTTGAGCAGCTCGGTCAGCCGCTTGCCACGATTGAGCAGCTTCTGTGTGCTGGCATCGAGATCCGAACCGAACTGGGCAAAGGCGGCCATCTCGCGATACTGGGCGAGCTCGAGCTTGATGGTGCCGGCGACCTTCTTCATCGCCTTGGTCTGGGCGGCGGAGCCGACGCGGCTGACCGAGAGGCCGACGTTGATTGCCGGACGGACACCCTGATAGAACAGCTCGGTTTCGAGGAAGATCTGGCCATCGGTGATCGAAATCACATTGGTCGGGATGTAGGCCGACACGTCACCGGCCTGCGTTTCGATGATCGGCAGCGCGGTGAGCGAGCCACCGCCATTGGCGTCGTTCATCTTGGCGGCGCGCTCGAGCAGCCGCGAGTGGAGATAGAAGACATCGCCGGGATAGGCTTCGCGGCCCGGCGGGCGGCGCAGCAACAGCGACATCTGGCGATAGGCGACGGCCTGCTTGGTGAGATCGTCATAGACGATGACGGCGTGCATGCCATTGTCGCGGAAATATTCGCCCATGGTGCAGCCGGTGTAGGGGGCGAGGAACTGCAGCGGGGCAGGCTCCGAGGCCGTGGCGGCGACGACGATGCTATATTCCATGGCGCCATTCTCTTCGAGCTGGCGGACGATCTGGGCCACGGTCGAGCGCTTCTGGCCGACGGCGACATAGATGCAATAGAGCTTCTTGGATTCGTCATCACCGGCGTTGGCGCGCTTCTGATTGATGAACGTGTCGATGGCGACGGCGGTCTTGCCGGTCTGCCGGTCACCAATGATCAACTCGCGCTGGCCACGGCCGACGGGAACGAGCGCATCAAGGGCCTTGAGGCCGGTCTGCATCGGCTCGTTGACCGACTTGCGCGGGATGATGCCCGGCGCCTTCACTTCCACGCGGCTGCGGGTAACGTCGGTGAGCGGTCCTTTGCCGTCGATGGGATTGCCGAGGCCATCGACGACGCGGCCGAGCAGGCCGCGACCGACGGGGACATCGACGATGGTGCCGGTGCGCTTGACCGTGTCACCCTCACCGATGCTCGCATCGGAGCCGAAGATGACGATACCGACATTGTCGGTTTCAAGGTTGAGGGCCATGCCCTTGATACCGCCGGGAAACTCGACCATCTCACCGGCCTGGACGTTGTCGAGGCCATGGACGCGGGCGATACCATCGCCAACCGACAGCACCTGACCGACTTCCGAGACTTGCGCTTCGGCGCCGAAGCCGGCGATCTGATCCTTGATGACGCGCGAGATTTCTGCGGCGTTGATGTCCATGGGTTAACCTTTCAGTGCCTGGCCGAGCTGATCGAGCCGGGTGCGGAGCGAGGAATCGATCATCCGCGAGCCGACGCGGACGATGAGGCCGCCGAGGATTGCGGGATCCTGGGTGAGTTCGAGGCTGACATCGCGGCCGAGGCCGGCCTTCAGCTTTTTGGCGAGCGCCGTCTGCTGCGTCTTGGTCAGGGCATGGGCGCTGGTGACCTGTGCCGTGATTTCACCACGGCGGGCGGCAGCGAGTGCGCGGACATCGCGGATGATGGCGGGGAGCGACGCAAGACGACGATTGTCGGCAAGGACGCCGAGAAATTTGGTGGTGAGCGAATCGACGCCCATCGCGCCGGCGAGGCTGTGGATACCGGCAGCGGCCTGCTTGCGGCTGACCATCGGGCTGGTGGTCAACATCTTGAGGTCATCCGACGTCGCCACGGCGCGGGACAGCGTCTCAAGGCTTTCGAGCACGGTGTCGAGGCTCTTGGTCTCGATGGCGAGATCAAAGAGTGCTGTCGCATAGCGACCAGACAGGCCCTGAGCGATGGTCGCGCGGGCAGTGCCAGTTGAAGGGTCCAAGGGTCCGGGTTCCGGCTGGTTAGTGTTGATGGTCCGCCAGAGCTGCTGCCCTGCGGAGACGCCGGGCGGCTAACACGGGGGCGGCATTGTTGCAAGCCAGCGTGTGCGGGCGCTCGCTTCGATTGGGGGCTTGATGCGGGACCAAGGGTTAAGCATGGTTGACCGATGCCGTGGCTGTTCCATTTCTTTCTGGCTGTGCACGTCGGTGCAGGGCTGGTGGCGCTTGTGACATTCTGGGGCGCTGTGGCCACGCGCAAGGGGGCTGAGGCGCACCGGCGCTGGGGGCGGGTGTTTTCGGGCGCGATCTATCTGGCGAGTGCGCAGGCACTGGCGATGGGGGCGCTTTCGGTGGTGTGGCCGCTGGCGATGCATCCGCAGCTCACCGACGAGGCGCTTTATCGCGGGTTGTTTGGCTGGATGATGATTTATCTTGGCGTGCTGGCGATCAGCATGACGCGCTATGGGCTGGCGATGATTGCCAACAAGGGGCGACACGCGGCCAACCGGCATTGGAGCATGGTGGCGCTGCAGCTGGCGGTTTTTGCGGCCGGGACCAATTGTCTGGTGCATGGCGTACTGCTGGGCCAGCCGTTGATGATCGGGATTTCGCTGATCGGCTTTGGGACGTCATCGACCTATCTCCACTATATGCTCCGGGCCGAGGTCGGGCGGGGGGAGTATGTGCCTGAGCATCTGAAGGCGATGGTGGCGTGCGGGATTGCGGCTTACACGGCGTTTCTATCGGTGGGGCTGGTCGATATGTTTCCGCAGCACGCTTTCAACCCGGCGCTCTGGGCGGTGCCGACGGTGCTGGGGATGTGGATCATCATTCATCATCTGCGGATTTGGGCGCCAAAGGCGGGAGGGCCGCTTCGAGCCGGTCGATGAGATCGGCGATGTGCGGCAGATGCGGGCGCTCGGCCTTGAGGATGGCGGCGAAGGCCTGATTCTTGAATGGCGTGAGATCGGGCGGATTGGGGGCAGCCGAGGCAACGATGTCGATGAGGCGCTCGGCGGCGTGCAGGCGGCCCCAGAGATAGTCATGCTCGCGGTAGGTGCGGCTGAAGAAGGCGCCGAACGCGCTGAGCCGGCTGCCCTGGAGCTTTGTGCCGCCGAGATGCGCGAGCGACGGGGCATCATCGGGGGACAGCCTGTCGACCTTGATCTCGTCGAACTCGTCCGAGCCGTCACCGGCAAGCAGCGAGAAGGTGGCGATGTCGTAAAGCGGGAAGCCGAGATAGGCGTTGAGCAGCGTGCGGCGGAGGGCGCCCGGCATCGGCTGCTCGAACAGGGCACAGATGCTGCGGTCTGATTCGGTATCAAGGGCCTTGAGATCGAGGGCGGTGTCGAGTGCGGCGAGCGCGGCTTCGGCATCGGTCAGATCGAGGCCGGTGAAGGCGGGATGGGCGGCGAGCTGGGCGGGATTGCGCCGGCCGAGATGAATATCGATCAGCGCGTAAAGGCCCGATTTGAGAGCCTCGACCGGCTTGATGGCTTTTGGCTCTAGCCCGGCCGCAGTGAGCGCGTTGATGCGGCGGATGACGAAGCGCAGGCGGCGGACGCGGAAATCCAGATCGAAGCGGCGGAGCAGCATGACGAAGGGCGAACCGGCGCCGCCGCCGGCACTGGCCTTGGCCTGCGCCTGAGCCGGCTTATCGGCACCGATGGCGGCGAAATGGGCGCTCAGCCCCTTGCGCAGCGGCTCCGCCGGGCCGGCACCGAGATCCGAGAGGATGGCAGCGAGCGATTCGGTGAGGCGGGCGAGTTTGAGCTGACCATAGCCGGCATAGGTGAAGCCGGCGCGGGTGGCAGCCTCGGTCTGGCCCTTGCTGCGCCATTCGGCCAGCCGCTCGGGCGTGATGCGGAAGACGAAGAAGCGGCGGCCGACGGCGGCCTCGATGGCGGCATCGACCTGCGGCGCCATGCCATCGGTGACCTGCCGCAGGCGGCGGACGCGGGCGGACAGCGCTTCGATGGTGCCAAGGCTATCGTTGATCGGCTGCTGGCGCGGGATATCGGCGAGGCTGCGCAGGATGGTGGCGAAAAAGCCCGGCACGCGCCCCGAACCGGCGTGGCTGGAATCGCCCGAGGCAGCGGCGTGCATGCCGGGGCGGGGATCGACGTAGACGAAGCGCCGATCGACTTCCCGCTGGGCGCGGTGATGATTGAGCGCCTCGATGGCCGGGCCGAACGGGCGGCCGTTGATGACCGAGCCATCGATGAGGGCGACCGAAACCGGATCGGCATGGCGGGGGAAGCTGCGGGCGAGAAAGCTGGCCCGGCCGGGCCAGGACTGGCGACGCCCGGCGAGGACGCTGTCCATCTCGGCGACCGTGGCGGGCGGGAAGGCGCCGGGGAAGGAGGCGGTGGCACGGCCGGCGAAGGCAAGCTCGGCATGATCGGCGAGATGGCGGGCGCCATCGGGGCCGGCGCCGGCGCTCTGGAAGCTGAGGATCAGGCGATGCTCGGTCTCGGTGATCTCGGGGGGGCTGTGGAGGGCGAGGCGGACGCCGGCGCCGTAAAAATCGGTGACGGTGACGAACAGATCGAGCGGCTGCTGGGTGGGGAGCAGCGGCGGGGTGACCGGACCTTCTGCCATGGCGGCCAGCGCATCGAGAATCTGGCCGCTGAACACCTGACCGGAGAATGGCGGGGCGAACCAGCGCGAGCGCATGAGGCGGGAAAGCTTGGCCGACGCCTCGGCGCGCACCTCCGGCTCTTCCATATCATCGAGGCCGAGGCCGCGGCGGCGGGTCCATGCGATGAGCGGCAAGGCCCAGAGCTTGGAGAAGGGCCGGGAGGCGGCTTCGGGATCGAGCAGGCGGTCGCTGTCGGCGCTGTCCAGCCAGAGCGTGCGAAGCGGCTCCATGCTCTGGCCTGTGGCGATGGCCTGGGCGAGCAGGATGCCGTTGATGCCGCCAGCCGACGCGCCGGCGATGATATCGGTGGTGACGGTGAGGACGAGATCGGGCCCCAGCGCCCCCAGAAGCGCTGCGTACACCGCCTCGCTGTCATCTGCCGGGGCGAGGGTGTCTGGCCCGGGGTGGTGGCGGCGCATGGAGGCGCGGCTGAGCTTCCAGACCTCCTTGGTGATGCCGTGCATGTAGACGGCGAGGCTGACGCCGCCATAGCAGACCAGCGCCAGACGGAGTTCCTTGCGGTGCATGGCGGCAGGTTAGGCTTGTTCGATCAGGGTTGGGAAGGGCCGAAGATGAACAAGTCTACTGGAAGTCTATAGGCTGGACGGCGTTTTTTGGGATCTATCTCGCAAAAAAACTATGCAAGACTTTGATATACTGCATATTTTTTCCTACACGTCAAGTCATTTGCGTGATATGGCGGCCGCCGCGAGGACGACATCGAGGCCGGTCTGGATGCCTTTGACGAAGGGGGCTTCTGCGATGCTGATGAATTCATCGAGAGCATGGGCGCGGCCGCCGCCGCCGCCGGCGCCGAGCGTGATGGCGGGGATGCCGAGGCTGATGGGGATGTTGCTGTCGGTGGAGGAATTGCCGAGCGTGGCGTCATAACCGGCGCGGGCGAGGGCTGACTGGGCGGCCTTGACGAGGGGATCGGTTATGGCGGTTTCTCCGGCTGGGCGGTCCCCGATCAGCTTTGGATCGGCGCTGATGAGGCCGAAGCGGGTGTCACGCGCCTTGTTCTCGGCGGCAACCGATGCCTGGATGAGGCCGAGAAGCTCGGTTTCGAGCGCTGCGAGATGGGCGGGTGAGTGCGAGCGCATGTCGAACTCCATGGTGATGGCATTGGGGATGCTGTTGACCGACGTGCCGCCGCTGACTGTGCTGGCGGCATAGGTGGTCTTGATATCGGTGGGGGTGGTGATGGCGTAAAGGCCGGTGACGGTGCTGGCCATCGCCACCATCGGGTTGACGATACCATAGGCGCCGTAACTATGTCCGCCGGGGCCTTTGAAAGTGACGCTATATCGCTTCGAGCCGACGCCGCCATTTGTGATGCCGCGCACGCTGCTGCCATCGAAGCTGATGAAATCCCCGATGCGGGCTTTCAGCGGGTTGACGGTGAAGAGATGTTTGACGCCGCGCAGATCACCCTGACCCTCCTCGCCGACGGTGGCGACGAAGAGAATGTCCCGGCTGGTTTCGATTTTGGCGGCATCGAGCGCGCGGACGAAGGCCAGCATCGAGGCGAGTCCGATGGTATCATCGCCAATGCCGGGGGCATGCAGCGTGGTGCCTTCACGGCGGACGTTGATCGGGGTGCCCTCTGGGAAAACTGTATCGAGGTGCGCCGAGACGACGAGCGCTTTGGCGGCGCGGTCTTTGCCGGGGCGGAGGCTGGTGATGTTGCCGGCTTCGTCGATCTTGACGTCCTGCAGGCCGACGGCCTTCATCATTTCGGCATAGCGCGCTGCGCGGGCGGCTTCTTTGAATGGCGGGGCGGGAATCTCGGTGAGCTGCACGACCTCGGCGACAATCTGCTTGTAATCGGCGGCGATCTTTTCGTGCGCGGCTTTCAAGGCGGCCGGGCTTTGGGCCAATGCGGGCGCGGTGATGAGGGCCGCGAAAGCAAGGGCCAGTGTGGGGGCCAGTGTGGGGGCCAGTGTGGGGGCGAGGATGGTGCGCATGGCCGCAGGGTAGACGAGGATTGTGGCGGGTGGAACAGGGGATTGCGGCGCCTTTACCGCGTGATGGTGCCGAGGATGGATCTGGCGGCGCCGAGCGGATTGGCGCGCAGCGTGGTTTCTTCGCGGCCCATGTAGGTGAAGATACCTTCGGCGGCTTTTTGGGTGACATAATCGTTGATGCGATCGGGGGTCATGCCGACGGCGGAGAGCTGCGATGTTTGCTTGAGGACGCCGGCGCGGGACAGGGCGGCGCGGACGACGGGGGCGAGCTTTGCGTTGATCTCGGGGCCGGCGCTTCGCTGAAGATAGTCGGTGCCGGCGGTGCTGCCACCAGCGATGATGCCGGCCATATCGGCGGGCGACATCTTGCTGATGGCGGATCTGAAGATCGGTTTTGCGGCGCGGGCGGCAGCGCCTGCGGCATCATTAAGGCCGTTTGTGAGATTGCCGCCGAGGCCGGCCTGATTGGCGCTTTTCAGAAGGCCGCCGAGCTGGCCCATAGGGCTATTGTTGAGGGGGCCGGGCAAGCCGATACGGATGGCATCATCCGCGGCGAAGGCGCCGGGCCTTGCGAGCTTATCAAGCGCGGCGTCAGAGGCCTGACCGAGCAGCGCGCCGGGTGAAAGCATGGACTGGGCTGCGGCGGGCGCGGCTGTGACGGTGAGCATGGCGGCGACTGTGATCATGCGGAACATCGACATGGCTTAATCCTTTTGCTTATCGCTTTGCATAGCATCCGGGGTCAGGCGGCGGATAGTTTATGTTAGGCGGGCGCGACGATCAGCGCGTTTCGGCTGCATTGCGCCCATAAAAATCAAGGGGTGCAGGGGACGAGTCTCCCGCCCGCCGGAGGCATAATAACGGCCCGCCGGAGGCCTCTTGTTCTTTACGGGCGGCGCGGTTATGTTCCGGGTCTGTTCACGGGGTGATGATGGCGAAGGCGGCGACCAGATATGTGTGTCAGGCTTGCGGGGCGGTGGCGCCGCGCTGGCAGGGGCAGTGTGCGGATTGTGGAGAGTGGAACACGATTCAGGCTGAGGCCGGGGCTGTTGTGACGGCGTTTTCGGCGAAGCATTCGCTGGCAGCGGGCGGGCGGCGGTTTGCAATGACGTCTTTGGCCGATGAGGTGGCGCTGCCAGACCGGCTTTCGACGGGGATTGCCGAGCTCGACCGGGCGCTGGGGGGCATTGGTGAAGGCCCGGTGGTGAAGGCCGGGCTGGTGCCGGGATCGGTGGTGCTGATCGGCGGTGATCCGGGAATCGGGAAATCGACGTTGCTGTTGCAGGCGGCCGGGCGGATGGCGGCGGCGGGGCACAAGGTGGCCTATGTTTCGGGCGAGGAGGCGGCGGATCAGGTGCGGCTGCGGGCGCGGCGGCTGGGGCTGGCGCGGGCGGATGTGGCGCTGGCGGCGGAGACGAGCGTTCGGGATATCCTGACCACCATGGCGGCTGGGCCGCCGCCGGCGTTGCTGGTGATTGATTCGATTCAGACGATGCATTCGGACACGCTGGAGGGGGCGCCGGGGACGGTGAGCCAGGTGAGAGCGAGTGCGCAGGAGCTGATTCGCTATGCAAAATCGAGCGGCTGCGCGCTGATTCTGGTGGGGCATGTGACCAAGGACGGGCAGCTGGCGGGGCCGCGCGTGCTGGAACATATGGTCGATACTGTGCTGTATTTCGAGGGCGAGCGGAGCCATCAATACCGGGTGCTGCGGGCGGTGAAGAACCGCTTTGGCGGGACCGACGAGATTGGTGTGTTTGCGATGGGGGCTGGCGGGCTGGAGGAGGTGTCGAACCCTTCGAGCCTGTTTTTGACGAGCCGCGAGGCAGGGCAGCAGGTTTCGGGGGCGGTGGTTTTTCCGGCCCTGGAGGGGACGCGGCCGGTCTTGTGCGAGATTCAGGCCCTGGTGGTGCGGCTGCCGAGCGGGGCGACGCCAAGGCGGGCGGTGGTGGGCTGGGATTCGGCGCGGCTCTCGATGCTTCTGGCGGTGCTGGAGGCGCGGTGCGGGCTGGGGTTTGGCAATCATGAGGTTTATCTGAATGTGGCGGGCGGCTTTCGGGTGCAGGACCCGGCGGCGGATCTGGCGGTGGCGGCGGCCCTTGTGAGCGCGTTGACCGACCGGCCGGTGCCGTCGGGGTGGGTGGCGTTTGGCGAGGTGGCGCTATCGGGCGAGCTTCGGCCGGCGGGGCTTGCGGGGCTGAGGCTGAAGGAAGCGGCGAAGCTGGGGTTCGCGGGGGCTTATGTGCCGGCGGGGACCAGCGGCGGCGCTGGTTTGCGGGTTGAGGCGCTGGCATCGCTCGGCGCGCTCGTTGACCGGCTGGCGGGGTCTGAGTAGAGCGGAAGCCATGATCGAGGGTTTGACCGCGTTTGATTTTGTCGTGCTGGTGCTGGTGGGCTTTGCGGCCATCGGCGGGCTGGTGCGCGGATTTGTGGGGGAGGTGGTGTCCTTGCTGGCCTGGGTGGCGGGGATTTTGGCGGTGCGGCTGTTTCATGCCGAGGCCAAGGTCTTTGTTTCGCCGTGGATCGACAATGAGGCAGGGGCCGCCGCTGTGGCGCTGCTCGGGCTGTTTTTGGGCGCGTTTGTGGTGGTGCGGCTGGTTGGAGGCATTGTCAGCCGCAAGACCAAGGCCTCGGTGATTGGTCCGGTGGACCGGGTGCTGGGGCTGGGCTTTGGGGTGGCCAAGGGCGTGGTGGCGGCGACGCTTTTGTTTTTGCTGACGCTGATGGGGACCGAGGCGCTGCTGCCGGGGCAGGGCCAGCCGATGTGGATTGCCGAGGCGAGGACTGCGCCGACGCTGGCGATTGTGTCTCGCGCGCTGGTGGATTTTGTTGATGAGGCGCGGCGGATTGATTCTGATATTGCGGGGGCTGATGGTGATCCGCATGCGGGGCTTGGGCTGCCGCCGGCGAGACAAAATGGTGGTCCGCGGGATCGGGGCTATGCTGAGCCGGAGCGGAGCGCACTGGATGACCTGCTCGACAGGCAGGAAAAGCAGATTCCTTCGACGCCGATCTGACGGGGGATGGCGATCAGGCTTTATAATACGCTGAGCCGGCAGAAGGATCTGCTGGTGCCGGGCGACGCCGGGCGGGTGACGATGTATGTGTGCGGGCCGACGGTTTATGACCGGGCGCATATTGGCAATGCGCGGCCGGCGGTGGTGTTTGATGTGCTGCGGCGGGTGCTTGGGCATGTTTATGGCGAAGGACATGTGCTCTATGCGCGCAATATCACCGATATTGACGACAGGATCATTGCCAAAGCGGCGGCTGAAGGGGTGTCGATAGGCGCGGTGACGCAGCGGTTTGAGGATTTTTATCTCGCCGATATGGGGGCGCTGGGGGTGCGGCGGCCGGACCTTGAGCCGCATGCGACGACGAGCATTGCGGCGATGGTGGCGATGACCGAGCGGCTGATCGGGCTGGGCCATGCCTATTTGGCGGACGGGCATGTGCTGTTTGAGGTGGCGACGCATGGCGACTATGGTCGGCTTTCCCGGCGGCCGATGGACGAGATGATTGCGCAGGCCCGGGTTGAAGTGGCGCCCTATAAGCGGGCGGCGGCGGATTTTGTGTTGTGGAAGCCATCGGGCGCGGACCAGCCGGGGTGGGACAGCCCCTGGGGTCGGGGACGGCCGGGGTGGCATATTGAATGTTCGGCGATGATTGCCGAGGCGCTGGGCGAGACGATTGATATTCATGGCGGCGGGTTGGATTTGCAGTTTCCGCATCATGAGAATGAGCTGGCGCAATCGACCTGCGCGCATGGCGGCGCGGCTTTGGCGCGGATCTGGATGCACAATGGCTTTTTGAGCATGGGCGGCGGCGAGAAGATGTCGAAGTCTCTGGGCGGGGTGGTGACAGTTGAGGCGCTGCTGGCGGAGGGCTGGGACGGCGGTACTTTGCGGTTGGCTCTGCTGAGCGCGCAATACCGGCAGCCGTTGGAATGGAGCGCGCAGCTTCTGACGGATTCAAAGGCGCGGCTTGAGCGGTGGGGGCGGCTTCTGGCGGGTGTTGACGCTGACGACGTCCCGCCGCCGGCGATGATGGCGGCGCTGGCGGACGATCTGAACACGCCGATGGCGCTGGCAGCGCTTGGGGCTGCTGTGCGCGAGGCGCCGGGGGCGGCGCTGGCCGGACTGGCGCTGCTGGGGATTGAACTGCCCGGGGCGGCTGGCGCTGATGCCGAGATTGACGCACTTGTGGCGGCTCGGGTGGCGGCTCGGGGGGCGAAGAATTGGGCGGAATCGGACCGGATCAGGGATGCTTTGGCGGCTCAGGGAATTGTGCTTGAAGATGGGCCGGGGGGGACAGTGTGGCGGCGCGGCTGACCCTTTGGTTGTTGGCGTTGCTGCTGATGGGGGCGGCGCCTGCGAAGCCTGTTGGGAAGCGGGCGGCGGGTCCGGCGCCGGTGGTTTTACGGGAACTGATGATCGATGTGAAAGAGCCGGCGCTGGTTTGGCGTTGGCGGGCGGCGGCCGATATCGGGGCGGAGCCGACGCTGCTGCGGGCGATGCGCGGCGAGGCGATGGTGGCGCTGGGCAAGGACCGGGCGGAGGCGCGGGCGGTGATGGCCGGTGCGAGCGCCGAGGGCTATCCGTTTCGCCGCTATGAGACGTCGACGGACTGGAAAGTTGTGGCGTCGACGCCGCGGCTGCTGGTGATTTTGGGAGAGAGCTGGGCTTATACGGGCGGTGCGCATGGCAACAGCGGCTTTGCAGCGCGGCTTTGGGACCGACGGGCGCAGCGCTCGATGACAGTGGATGCGTTGTTCTCCGACTGGCCGCGCGCACGGCGGCTGATCGAGCCATTTTATTGCCGCGAGCTTGAGCGGATGCGCCGCGAGAAGCGGGGGCCGGAGAAGCTGGACGATGACTTTGAGGCGTGCCCGCCGCTGGCCCAGCAGATTGTCTATCCTTTTGGGTCGCCGACAAGTGGCGTGGCCGACCAGCTGCGGGTGATGTTGCCGCCCTATGCTGCCGGCCCTTATGTTGAGGGGTCTTATGAGGTTTCGCTAGCCTGGCCCGAGGGGATTGGTGCGATGGTGGCGCCTGCGTGGAAGGCGACGCTGGGGACTGAGTGAGGCCGTGTGAAGGCTCGCCAGCCGGGGGCGGCTGGGCTATGTCGTGGGGCATGTCCGATACATTGTATAACCGGGAAATTCTGCGGCTGGCGGCTGAGGGCGGTGCGGCCGAGCGGCTGACTGCGCCGAAAGGGTCTGCTGTCAAGGTTTCTGCGGTGTGCGGGAGCCGGGTTACTGCTGATGTGGTGCTCGATGGCGCGGGCCTTGTGGCGGCGCATGGGCAGGCGGTGCGGGCTTGTGCGCTGGGGCAGGCGGCGGCGACGCTTGTGGGGCGCGGGATCATCGGCTGCGACCGGGCGGGGCTTGTGGCGGCGCGGACGGCGTTGGCGGCGTGGCTGGCGGGCGGTGATGTGGAACCGGGCTGGCCGGGGATGACGGTGTTTGCACCCGCACGGCCACACCGGGCGCGGCATCCTTCGATTTTGCTGGCATTTGATGCGGCGATTGCTGCTGTAGATGCTGTGCCGGTGCCGATCTAATCATGGCGGGGGCGGAGACACCGGCATTTCTGCCCGAAGCGGTGGTCTATCTGGGCGCATCGGTGGTGCTGGTGCCGCTTTTTGTGCGGGCGCGTCTGGGGGCTGTGCTGGGCTATCTGGCGGCGGGGATTGCGATCGGGCCATCGGTACTGGGGCTGGTGAGCGAGCCCGAGCGGGTGCTGCAATATGCCGAATTCGGGATTGTGCTGCTGCTGTTCGTGATCGGGCTGGAATTGCAGCCATCGCGACTATGGGCAATGCGCCGCGACATCTTCGGGCTGGGCTCGGCACAGGTGGTGCTGTGCGGGCTGGCGCTGACCGGTGCGATCTATGCGATGACGACACTGAGCTGGGAGGCGGCGCTCGTGGTCGGGCTGCCGCTCGGCCTGTCTTCGACGGCGCTGGTGATGCAGCTTCTGGCGGAGCGCGGGCTGACCGGGACGAGCTTTGGCGAGCGCAGCTTCTCGATCCTGCTGTTTCAGGATCTCGCGATTGTGCCGCTGCTGACCATTGTCGGGGCGCTGAGCCGGGTGCCGGACCCGACCGCGCCGCCGGGATGGCAGGTGGCGGCGATGACGGTCGCCGCCCTTGGCGGGCTGGTGCTGGTGGGGCGCTATGTTCTGCCTGTGGTGTTTCGGACCATTGGCTCGCTGGGCGCGCGCGAGGCCTTTGTGGCCGCCGCCCTGCTGTCAGTGATGGGCAGCGCCTATCTGATGGCATCGCTGGGGCTGTCGATGGCGCTGGGGGCGTTTGTCGCCGGGGTGATGCTCGCGGAGAGCCCTTACAGGCATGCGCTGGAGGCGGATATCGAGCCGTTCAGGGGGCTGTTGCTGGGGCTTTTCTTCATCGCCATCGGAATGACCCTCGATCTGGCGGTCGTGAAGGATCAATGGCTGCTGGTGCTGGGGCTGGTGGTGGCCTTGATGGGCACCAAGACGCTGATCGTGACGGGGCTGGCGCGGCTCTTCGGCAAGGACTGGCTCTCGGCGTTCAAGATGGGGCTGCTGCTGAGCCAGGGCGGCGAATTCGGCTTTGTGCTCTTTGCCGAGGCGCAGCGCGGGCTGCTGCTGGCGCCGGCGGCGGTTCAGCTGTTCGGCGCGGTGGTGACGGTATCGATGGCGCTGACACCGCTTTTGTTTCTGGCGGCGGCGCGCTTGCAGCCGAGCGCTGTGGCTGGCGTGGCGCAGGATGGGCCGGAGACGGCGCTGCACGGCGAAGGCACCGAGGGCAGGGCGATTGTGGTGGGCATGGGCCGGGTGGGGCAAGTGGTGGGACAGATGCTGCGCGCGCGTGGGGTGGAGCTGGTGGGCATTGACCTTGATCCCGAGCTGATCGAGGTTTCCCAGAGCTTTGGCAGCAAGGTCTATTATGGTGACGGGCGACGGCTCGACATTCTGCGGGCGGCGGGCGCTGATCAGGCGGGGCTGCTGGTCTTTGCGGTGGATGGCGCGTGGGACCCGGCGGTGACGCTGGCGCCGATTCAGGCGGCGTGGCCTGACCTGCCGATATTGGCGCGGGCGCATGACCGGATGCACTGGCTGTCGCTGCGGCGATCCGGGGTTGAGGTGGCGGTGCGCGAGACCTTCGAGAGCGGCGTCGCGATGGGGCGCCAGGCGCTGGCCAGCCTTGGCACCGCCGAGACTATGATCGATGCGATTGAGGATGAATATCGGCGGCGCGACGGCGAGCGGCTCGATCTGCAGCTCTGTTCGGGCGATAATTTTTCGGGCGCGGACCGGCTGATCCGCGAGCGGATCAGCTTTGATCCCGGCGTGATGGGCGGGGCTTTGGGGGAGATTCCGCTGGCTGATGATGAAGAGGATGACGCCGTCGCTGCTCGGGTCTAGACACGGGATATTGTTGAAAGGACCGCATGATGCAGAGCCGCGAGATCAGGCTGAAGAGCCGCCCGGAAGGAACGCCGGGGCATGACAATTTCGAGGTGGCGACGGTGACGCTGGCGCCGCTGGCTGATGGCGAAGTGCTGGTGCGCAACCGCTGGATGAGTGTGGACCCTTATATGCGCGGGCGGATGTATGACCGGCCGAGCTATGTGCCGCCGTTTGCGCTGGGTGAGGCGCTGCAGGGTGGTGCTCTGGGCGAGGTGGTGGAGAGCCGGGCCGAGGGGCTGGCGCCGGGCGATCTGGTGTCGAGCATGTTTGGCTGGCGCGAGGCTTTTGTGGTGCCGGGGGCAGCGCTTGAGAAGCTGCCGCGCCAGACGAATGTGCCTGATCAAGCGTTTCTAGGGGTGTTGGGGATGCCGGGGCTGACGGCCTGGGCCGGGCTGATGGAGATTGGCAAGCCGCTGCCGGGCGAGACGGTTTTTGTGAGCGGGGCGGCCGGTGCTGTGGGATCATTGGTGGCGCAGATTGCGCGGCTGAAGGGCTGTACCGTGGTGGCCACTGCCGGGACTGACGCGAAATGCGACTGGCTGCGCTCGGTGGGGGTGCATCATGCCATCAACTACCGGACCTGCGGCGACCTTAATGCCGCGGTGAAAGCAGCCGCGCCCAAGGGCATCAACGTCTATTTCGACAATGTTGGCGGCGAGCATCTCGAGGTGGCGATCGAGACTGCGCGGCCGTTTGCGCGGCTGGTCGAATGCGGGATGATCTCGGGCTATAATGAGACAGGGCCGGCGACGGGGCCGCGCAACATCATTCAGGTGGTGGGCAAGAGCCTGATGATGCGCGGGTTCATCGTGATGGAATTTGCTGCCCTTCGCCCGCAGTTCCTCTCTGAGATGATGGGCTGGATCGCGAGCGGCGAGGTGAAATGGCAGGAGACGGTGGAAGAGGGCATTGCGCGCGCACCCGATGCGTTTATCGGGCTGTTTTCGGGGGCGAATACGGGAAAGATGCTGGTGAAGCTCTGAGGGCTTTTTGGGCCGGGGTGGTGGCTCTTAGAGACTGTGATGGGGCAATTTGTCGGTGGGCCAGGGATCACCGAGATCTTCGAGGATGAGATCGAGCGCTTCGCAGGTGCAGCGTAGCGTGATGTTGTCCGAAAAGGTCAGGGTCAGCGCTGGTTCGGCCCAATCGATGGTGAGCAGATTGAGGACGGCTTCGGCGCTGGCGGGCCATTTCTGTTGCTGGACGCGCGACACGGTTTCGATGCGGAGCGCTGCGCGCGTGCGACTGGGGGTTTTGGCTTCCCAGCTGTAACGGTTGACGAGGAGGACGAGGCGGCGGGCCTTGGCGTCGAACGCGATGTCGGGGGTGCGCAAGATGGCATCCTGCAGCAGCGCCGTCAGCGCTGGCAGGTCTTGCGGGGTTTGGGCGAGGAGGGTGAGCGACATCAACCGTCCGAAATTCGTTCGATATCGGCGCCGACGGCTGAGAGTTTTTCTTCGAGCCGCTCATAGCCGCGATCGAGATGATAGACGCGACTGACGGTTGTGGTGCCCTCTGCGGCGAGGCCGGCGAGGACGAGCGACATCGAGGCGCGAAGATCGGTGGCCATGACTTCGGCGCCGGTGAGGCCGGCGGCGCCGCGGACGACAGCGGAGCGGCCGCGCACGGTGATGTCTGCCCCCATGCGCGACAGCTCGGGGACGTGCATATAGCGATTTTCGAAAATCGTTTCGGTGAGGACCGACGCCCCTTCGGCGACGCTGAGCATGGCCATGAACTGCGCCTGCATGTCGGTGGGGAAGCCGGGATAGGGAGCGGTGCTGATGGTGATGCCGTGCAGGCCGTTCTTGCGGCTGATCATCAGGCCATCGGCGGTGGGGGTGACGGCGACGCCAGCCTCCCGCAGAGATGACAGGGTGGCGCCGAGATCGGCCTCGTGTGCGCCGACAAGCTCGATCTCGCCGCCGGTGATGGCGGCGGCACAGGCATAGGAGCCGGCCTCGATCCGATCGGGCATGACGGCATAGGTGGCGCCGTGGAGATCCTTGACGCCGGTGATGGTGAGTTTTTCGGTGCCGATGCCGGCAATCTTGGCGCCCATGGCGGTCAGGCAGCGGCACAGGTCGACGATTTCGGGTTCGCGGGCGGCGTTGTCGAGCGTGGTGGTGCCTCTGGCGAGCACGGCGGCCATGAGCGCGTTTTCGGTGGCGCCGACCGACACGATGGGGAAGACATAATCGCCGCCGGGGAGGCCGCCTTTGGGCGCGCTGGCTTTGACGTAGCCGGCGGCTAGCTCGATTTCCGCTCCTATGGCTTCGAGCACCTTGAGATGGAGATCGATGGGGCGATTGCCGATGGCGCAGCCGCCGGGGAGCGAGACCGTGGCTTCACCGGCGCGGGCCAGCAAGGGACCGAGGACGAGGATGGAGGCGCGCATCTTGCGGACGATATCATAGGGGGCGACGGTGCTGGTGATGCGGTTGGCGCGCAGCGTCATGACGCGGCCGAATTCATCGGGGTGGGTGCCCTCGATCGTGGTGCTGACGCCGTGATTGTTGAGGAGATGGCCGAAGGTATCGATATCGGCGAGGCGGGGGAGATTGCGCAGCGTCAGCGGCTCATCGGTGAGCAGCGCGCAAGGCATGAGGGTGAGGGCGGCGTTTTTGGCACCGGAGATGGGGATTCGGCCTTTGAGCGTGCGGCCACCGCGAATGACGATCTGATCCATGATGAACGCTTAGCGCGAGAGACCGGCCGGCGCTACTGCTGTGCCGGCCGGTCTTTCGATCAGAAGCGGAAGGTCAGGCCGCCGCGCAGGGGAATGTCCCAGCGCTCGCCGGCATTATTGATGCTGGCGAGGCCGAGGCCGAATTTTTGTGCAACGGCACATTGTTGAGCGCGATGGCAGCATTGAGGCCGCTGGCAACCGGGAAATCGACCCCGGCGATGGCGAGGACGCTGAGCTGATTCTTCTCGGGCGCGGCATATGCCGCCGATGCGGTGGCAACGGATTGTTTCGATTTCAACCGGTTGCCCGTGTCGCTGCGACGGGACGAAACAAGGTGAAACTGTATAGCGCCAGCCCTGCCCAGATGAGCATGAAGGCGGCAAGCCAGGTCGCATCAAGTGTTTCGCCAAACAGCCAGACAGCCTGCAGCAGAACCACTGTGGGGGTGAAATATTGCATCAGCCCAAGCGTTGTCAGCTTCAGCCGCCGTGCGCCGATGCTGAACAGCATGAGCGGTGCTGCTGTGATGATGCCCGAAACAGCGAGCAGAAACAGCGTTGGTGTTGGCCAATGCAAGGGGCTTTCGGGCCGGGTGGCGAGCCACATCAGCGCAAACGGGGTGAGCATCGCGGTTTCGATGAACAGCCCGGTGGCGGCATCGACATCGACCTGCTTTCGGATGAGGCCATAAACGGCGAAGCTGCACGCGATGCCGATACTGGCGAGTGGCAGTGCGCCGCGATCAAGGCCGATCAGCATCACGCCGGCGAGCGCCAGGCCGATGGCGAGCCATTGCAGCCGCCCCAGCCGTTCACCGAGCAATGCGACGCCAAACAGCACGTTGATCAGCGGGTTGATGAAATAGCCAAGGCTGGCGTCAATGACATGGCCGCCCAGCACTGTGTCCATATAGATCAGCCAGTTGATGCCGATGGCGATGGCGCTGGCGAACAGCAGCCCAAGCAGACGTGGCTGCGCCAGCGCTGCCCGCAGGCGTGGCAGGCCGCCGATGGCGAGCAGCAACAAGCCTACCCAAAGCAACGACCAGAGCGCGCGATGCGCCAACACATCGGTGGCCGGCACACCGACAAGCTGCTTCAGATAGAGCGGCAGCAGCCCCCAGATGAGATAGGCGCCAGCGCCAGCCATGAGTCCGGTTCGGGTTTCAGAGGACATTGGCGCCATTATTTGCGCTTAGCCTGCCGTGCAACGCAGCGCCATGGGAGCTATAGCGGTATTAGGACGCGATGGCTGCGGCTCAGAGCTTTGGCAGGGTAACGCCGCGCTGGCCCATGTATTTGCCGGCGCGGTCGGCGTAGGTGACTTCGCAGGGTTCATTGCCTTTGAGAAACAGGAATTGGCAGGCACCTTCATTGGCGTAGATGCGCGCCGGGAGCGGTGTAGTGTTGCTGAATTCCAGCGTTACATGGCCTTCCCAGCCGGGCTCAAGCGGGGTGACGTTTACGATGATGCCGCAGCGGGCGTAGGTCGATTTGCCGAGGCAAATGACGAGCACATCCTTGGGGACGCGGAAATATTCGACGGTGCGGGCGAGTGCGAAGCTGTTGGGCGGGATGACGCAGACATCGGTCTTGCGGTCGACGAAACTGTCGGGGCTGAAGTTCTTGGGATCGACGACGGCGCTATGGACGTTGGTGAAGATCTTGAACTCGTCGGCGACGCGGGCGTCATAGCCATAGCTCGACAGGCCATAGCTGATGCAGCCGTCGCGCTGCTGACGATCGACGAAGGGTTCGATCATGCCTTGCGACAGGGCGGTTTGACGGATCCAGCGGTCGGAGAGGACGGACATTCAATGGCCTTTGATATGCAGGACGCAGATAAGGGTGAAGAGGCGGCGCGCGGTGTCGAAATCGGTGATGACTTTGGGTTCTAGCCGGTCTTTCAGGGCTTCGGCGGCTTCGTTGTGGATGCCGCGCCGCGCCATGTCGATGGTTTCGATCTGCTGTGGGGACGATTGGCGGATCGCCTGATAATAGCTGTCGCAGATGGCGAAATAATCACGGATTGTGCGGCGGAAGGGGGCGAGCGGCAGCACGACGCTATCCAGCGGGGTGTCGTCGGCGGCGGCGATGGCGATGGTGAGCCGGCCCTCCTCGACGCCGAGCAGCAGCTTGTAGGGGCCGTGATTGGCATAGTCATCGGCGGCGACGGGCTGGAACAGATTGCCTTCGAGGAGATCGAAGATGGCGACGCGCCGCTCCTGCTCGATATCGGCGTTGCGCCACAGGATGGTGCGCTCATCGAGCTTGATCTCGATGAGGCGGTAATCGGTAGCTGTCATGGGCGATCGGGGACGCTGTTGACGAGGCGGCCGAGGGCGACCTTGACGGGGGCGCGGTCTGCATCCGGAGTGAAGCCGAGGCGGACGACGACGAGATTTTTGGACGGTACGATGATGACATATTGGCCAAGATGGCCGTTGGCGGCATAGGCGTCGGCCGGGCCTTGATTAGCGAAGAGGGCGGATTCCTTGCCAGCGGGCACAGGGAGGTTGAGCCAGAAATGGCCGCCATAGCCTGCAAAGAGCGGGCTGGGGGTGCGGACGAAGCGGACCCAATCGGGGCGGACGACCTGCCGGCCGGCGACGATGCCATTATCCAGATAAAGCTGACCGAACGCCCCCCAATCCCGCAGCGAGGCGTGGCAGAGCGAGCCGCCGAGCATGGTGCCCATGGGATCATATTCGCACAGCAGCGTGGGCATGGCGGCGGGGCCGATGAGCCGGGCTTTGAGAAAGGCGTTCATGGCGCTGCGTCGGGCTGCCGGGGTTTTGGCTTCAGGGGCGATGGTGCGGGTGACGATATCTGACAGGATGTGTGTGGTGAGCGTGCTGTATTCGAAGACGGTGCCGGGCTTATGGGCGAGGGGCGCCATGATGCCGGCGGCGGCGATATCGGCGGAGCGATCGGCGAACAGCGCGCGGTTTGTGTCCGACTTTTCAGGCGCTGGGCCAGCTTCGATATGCGCCAGGCCGCTGGCCATATGGAGCAGCTGCCGCAGCGTGATGGCGGCGCGGGGATCATCGGGCGACTGATGCCACTCCGGAACGGGGGCGGGACTATCGAGATCGAGCTTTGCTTCGGCGACAAGCTCACCGATAAGGGTGCTGGTGATCGATTTGGCCATCGACCAGCTGATGAAGCGATTACCGGGGCCATAGCCTGGGGCATATCGTTCATAGACCGGCTGGCCGTTCTGAAGCACGAGCAGGGCGCGTGTTTCTCCGAGGCGGGGATCGGTGAAAAAGGCATCGGCCAGGGGGAAGGCGGGGGCGGGGGCAGTGGCAGATATGGCCGCTGATGCGGAGGCGGGGGCAGGATTTTGGGCAAGTGCTGGCTGGCTGGCCAGAGCGGCCAGCAGAAACAGGCTTGATTGCAGACCTCGCATGGCGTCTCGTGCCCCCATGATTGGCAACCTAATGGGGGCGGGCTTGTGAACGCAAGCGATGTAAATGCCGGAAGCGCCGGAAGCGCCGGAAGCGGTGATAGGGGCGGGCGCGGTTCAGGCGGGCGGCGGCGCTGGCTGATCTGGGCGCCGGTGCTGGTTTTGTGCTTGCTGGCGGGCGGCTGGTTCGGGCTGAAGTATAGTTCGACTGGGCAGCGCGCCGAGCTTGGGGCGGGCTATATTGCCCATGTCGTGTGCTCCTGCCGCTATGTTGGCAACCGCGATATGGCGTCTTGCCGAACTGACTTTGAGGCGGGGACGAAGATTGTCAGCGTCGAGGATGATGTGGCGCGCCAGACGATCACCGCCTCGGTGCCGCTGCTGGCGAAGCGCCGGGCGCGGTTTGATCCGGAATTTGGCTGCGCGTTGCTCGAGGATTAAAGTTTCGCCCCGAAAAGCGATGCGACAACAAAGCGCTAAAGCCAGCCGCGCCAGCGGGCGATGGCATAGGGGAGGATAGCGGAGAGCAGCATTATGGCCAGCGCCATCGGATAACCGAGTTGCCAGCCGAGCTCGGGCATATGCGTGAAGTTCATGCCGTAGATGCCGGCGATGAGGGTTGGCGGCATGAAGATGATGGCGAAGACCGAGAAGATTTTGAGGACGGCGTTCTGCTCGATGCTGATGAGGCCGAGCGTGGTGTCGAGCAGGAAGGTGATGGTGTTGCCGAGATAGCTAGCATGATCGGTGAGCGAGGCGAGATCGCGGGTCATTGATTTCAGCTGGGCGGTTCTGGCGGCGTCCTTGGGGAGGGTGAGGATGAGGAAGCTGGCGGCGCGGCTCAGGCTGACGGCGGATTCGCGGGCCTTTGACAGGGCGTCCTGCGTGGTGCCGAGGCGCTGGATGAGGGATTGAAGCGCAAGGTTCGAGAGGCGCTGCTGGCGGCCTCTGTGCGCGCTGCGGCGGAACGCCTGACGATTGATGGCGTCGATCTCGGCGGCGATGCGCTCGATGGAATCGGCAAGCCGGTCGATGATGGTATCGAGCAGCTGGATGAGCAGGGCCGGCGGTGTGGCGGGGGCGCTTTTGGCACAGTGCGCGGCGAGGCGGTCGATGACGGTGAGATCGTCATAGCGCAGGGTGACAAGGGCGGCAGGGCTGAGGATCAGGGCTAGCTGGCGCAGTTCGGCGGCGAGGACATCCTGACTTTGCAGGATGCCGGTGGCGATGCTGAGGGTGAGAAAGATGGCGCCATTGTCGGTGTAGAGGCGGCTGGAGGCTTCGATCTCGGCCATGTCGTCGCGCGTCGGGATTTCGATTCCGAGGGCGGCTTCGAGGGCGGCGTCTTCGACCGGGGTGGGGGCGACCGTGTCGATCCAGAGGATATCTGGCGGGAGCGGATCTCCGGCGTCCAAGGTCCGCACGGTGAGGCGGCCATCGGCGAGGGTGTGGACGCTGAGCATCGGTTAGGGGTGCCCGAGGCGGGCGGCGTGGTCAATCGGCGCAGTAATGATGTTGGGGAGAGCAGCGAATGGCGATGAGGGTTAAGATGCAGATCGGCATGAGGAGGATAGCCGCGTGGCGGCACAGATGGGTGATGACGGGACCGTTGCCATAGGCGCGCTGGTCAAGCGGCATTCTGGCTGGGTGCGGCTGACGCATTGGCTGACCGTGGTGGCGGTGATGACGCTGCTGGGGACCGGGCTCAACATCTTCAATGCGCATCCCTTTTTATATTGGGGGTCAAAGGGCACGACGGTCGATACCGGCAGCCGGTGGCTGGCGATCGGCTCGGTGGGGCCGCGAGGCATGGTGATGATCGGGACGACGCGCTTCGAGACGACGGGGCTGCTGGGACGCTCGGCCGGGATGAACGGGGCGATGCAGAACATCGCCTTTCCGCATTGGGCGACGATTCCGAGCTGGCGCGACCTCGGGCTGGCGCGGAACTGGCATTTTGCGGCCGCCTGGCTGCTGATTTTGAACGGCATTGTGTATCTGACCTATGGGATTTTCAGCGGGCATTTCAGGCGGAGGCTGGTGCCGGGGCTGAGGGAATTGCGACCGGGGAACATCTGGCATGATGTGGTGGAGCATGTGAAACTGAAATTTCCCAAGGGGGAGGCGTCGCTGCGCTATCAGGTGTTGCAGAAGATTGCTTATTCGGGGGCGGCGCTGCTGCTGCTGCCGCTGATGGTGTTTTCAGGGATCGGGATGGCGCCGGGGATGGATTCGAGCTGGCCGTGGGTCGTCGATCTATTTGGCGGGCGGCAGAGTGCGCGGTCGGTGCATTTTGTGGTGACCAATCTGGTGGTGCTGTTTGTGGTGGTGCATCTGCTGATGCTGGTGCTGGCTGGGCCTTTCAAGCTGTTGCGCGGGATGATTACTGGCTGGCAGCGGGTGGAGACGGGGGCATGAGTATTATCACACGCAGAGGGTTGGTGGCGGGCTCGGGGCTTTTGCTGGCCGGGTGTGATTCGCTGGTGAGTGACCCCAGGGCGCGGGGGTTTGTGCAGGGCGCGGAACAGGCGACTGAGCGTTGGCAGCGGCTGGTGGGGCGCGATGCGCTGGCGCGCGAATTTTCGGCGGCCGAGATTTCGCCGGTATTCAAGGCCAATGGCACGACCTCGCCGGTGGAGACTGAGTATCAGGCGCATGCGGCGGCGGGGTTTGGTGACTGGCGGGTGCGGGTGAGCGGGTTGGTGGACCGGCCGATGGCGCTGAGCCTGGCGCAATTGCAGGCGCTGCCGGCGCGCTCGCAGATCACGCGGCATGACTGTGTGGAAGGCTGGAGTGCGATTGGCGGCTGGGCGGGGCCGACGCTGGGGACTTTGCTTAAGGCGGCGGGGGCGAAGGCGGCGGCGCGCTATGTCGTATTTTTATGTGCGGACAATTATGGCGGTGAGGCGGACAAGGGGGGGATGCAGTCCAAATCCCGCTATTATGAGAGCATCGACCTGGTGGACGCCTGGCATCCGCAGACGATCCTGGCGCTGCGATTGAATGGCGCGCCGCTCGATGTGGCGCATGGGGCGCCGGTACGGCTGCGGGTGGAGCGGCAACTGGGCTATAAGCAGGCGAAATATGTTGAGCAGATCATGCTGGTCAGCTCGCTGGACGGGTTTGGCGGCGGCAAGGGGGGGTATTGGCCCGACCGGGGATATGAATGGTATGCCGGCATCTGAGTGGCGCTGCCGCAGCAGCGCTGCGGCCCGCCTCGCGTGATGCCCGGCCAGCGCGACTATCCGCCGAAGCTCAGCCCAACCCACAGCGTGCGTGGCTGGGCGAGATCGAGAATGCCGTTGTTTGAGATGCCGCTAATGACTTCGGTGTTGGTGAGGTTTTCCCCGCGCAGGGTGAGGGCGATGCTGGGGGTGATGGCGAAGCGCGCGGTGGCGTCCAGCGTTGTGGCCGGGGGCAGGCGGCGGAGGTTCTGATCATCCTCGAACGCTGAGGCGGTATGGCGGACGGTGGCATTGAGGCCGAGGCGCCCGGCGTTATAGGCCAATGTGCCGGAGACGCTGGTGGTGGGGCTTTGCGCAGGGCGCAGGCCGTTCAGGCTGGCTGCTGTGCCCGAAGCCTGGACGCGGGCATCGGCATAGGCGGCGGATGCGCTGGCTGTCAGGGGACCGACGGTCAGGCTGGCATCGGCTTCGATGCCTTTGGTTTCCACCGTGTCCAGATTGGCACGCTGGCGGAAGCTGCCGGCCGCGCTGACGAAACCTACCTGCGGAAAGACGCCGGGGCCGCGTGCAAGCGTGACGTTGCTGATGGCGCCATCGAGTCGATTGAGGAAACCGGTGAGGCTGAAGCGGGCCGTGGGGAGGGGCTGCCAGTCAAGGCCGGCCTCGACACCGCGGGCGCGTTCGAGATCGAGGGCGGGATTGGCGGCCACGGCATCGGCACCGACGCGGAACGGGCGATACAACTCATTGGGGGTGGGCAGGCGGAAGCCGGTGTAGGCGGCGGCGCGCAGCGACAGCGTGGACGCCGGCTTGAGGATGGCGCCGGCGCGGGCGGTGCCGCGCGTGCCCGAGCGGGGCGGGGTGATGAGTGACTGGGTGATGGTGCCGGTGCCGATGACCGATTCGATGAGGCGACCTTCGGCGATGGACCACCGATCAATGCGGCCGCCGGCGGTGAGGGTGAGGAACTCCGATGCTTCGATGCTGGTTTCGGCATAGGCGCCGGTGAGGCTGGTGACGCCGCCGGCCTCCCGCAGGCCATCGAACCGGCCGCCGGCAAAGCGGAAGAACTCGTTGGTGGCCCCGATGTTGCGGCGCCAATCGACGCCGAGCTGGAGATCGAAGGGCAGCGGCGGACGGACTTCGAGACGGGCGCCGAGACCTGTGGCGGGGGTCTTGAACTGATCGAGGCTGGGGGTGGCGCTGCGCCGGTCTGCGGCGACGGCACCGAAGGTGCTGGTGAAATTGCGGCTCTGGACGAAGGCCAGCGCATCGACGCGCCACGGGCCGCGGTGGATGACACGCAGCGACGCATCGGCGCCATCAGCGGTGCTGGTGATGATCGAGATGCCACGGGTGCGAGCATCGGTGAACGCGCGGAAGCTGGCCTGAACCTCTGTGTCCGGCCCGGCGGGGACGACGGCGCGGAGCGAGCCGCTGGTGTTGCGGTAGGGGGCGGCGATATCGATGGGGCCGCGCTGGCGCTCGGGGACAAGAAGGAAGCCATCGCCGCGATCATGCCGCAGGCTGGCGGTGACGAAACCGCCGCCGAGCGGGACGGCAATGCCGGCGGCACCCTCGAAACTGTTCCGGCTGCCATAGGCGGCGTTCAGCGTGACCGGGCTGAGCAGCTCCGGCCCGGCGCTGGTGAGATCGAGCGTGCCGGCGACCGCACCCGAGCCGAAGGCACCGCCGCCGCCGCCGCGGGTGACGCGCGCCGAGGCGAGGCGGGCGGGATCGATGGCAGCGAAGGGCAGATAGCCGGCGAAGGGATCTGCGATGGGCACGCCGTCGAGCAGAACCAGTGCCCGCGACGAGGCATTGCCGCCGAGCGCGCGCAGGGTCAGGCCCTGGCTGCTCGGATTGGCGGAGCGGCTATCGGTGCGGCGGAAGCTGCCGAGGCCGGCGACATCCTTGAGCACGTCTTCAAGGCGGCCCGAGGCGCTGCTGGTCAGCCGCTCGGGGGTGATGGTCAGGCTGCTATAGGCGGCGGCGCCGGCGCTGACGGGCAGCGGGCGGCCGGTGACGATGATTTCAGCAACAGGTGCGGAAAGGGCGGGCGGTGTGGGAGGGAGAGCGTCCATGGCGGCCTCCATGGACAGGAACGGGGGTGGCTGGCAAGACCTGAGACGATGAGACGATGAGACGATGAGACGATGAGACGATGAGACGATGAGACGATGAGACGTTGAGACGATGAGACGTTGAGACTTGGGAGACGGGAATGACGGGCTGGCTGTATCTGTCGTTGGCGATTGGGCTGGAAATCGTGGCAACGACGCTGCTGAAAATGTCGAACGGGCTTGAAAAGCTGGGCTTCGCTGCGGCCTCTATCGGGGTTTATGCGCTGTGCTTTCTCGTGCTGGCACCGGCGCTGAAGTTCATTCCCGTTGGCATTGCCTATGCTGTGTGGTCCGGGGTGGGCATTGTGGCGATGGCCGCGATCGGCGTGGTTGCATTCAACCAATCGCTGAGCCTCGCCCAGATCGGCTGTATTGCGCTGGTATTGGCGGGGGCACTGGGGCTGCGGCTGACGACGCCCGGGGGTGGCGAGCTTTGAGGGCTTTGGGGGCTTCCGGCGGAGGTTCAGCGCCTGTGGCGGGTGGGGAACTAGCGTTTGGCGGGTTATTTTGCGCTCGATTTTGGTGCGGAGTGGGTAGGGCGCGTTGGGCCCCGGATCACGTCCGGGGCGACGATCAAATTGCGATGATCAGCTTGCCACGATCGACGTTGTGACGGCAGATTTGTGGTGTTCTGACGGGACTGAGCTGGCGGTTGATAATTTAGTCAGATTTCGACTTGGGAACCGAGTTCGACGACGCGGTTTGTGGGGAGCTTGAAGAAGTCCATCGCGGACTCGGCGTTTCGCATCATCCAGCTGAACAGGTGTTCGCGCCAGATGGCCATGCCGGGGTGATCGGAGGCGAGGAGGGTCTGGCGGGAGAGGAAGAAGCTGGTTTCCATCATTTTGACTTTGGGACCGCAATTTTCGATGCGTTTGAGGATGGTGGGGACGTCGATCTGTTGCATGAAGCCGTAGCGCATGATGATGCGATAGAAATCCGAGCCGAGCATTATCGTGCCGATCCGGTCTTCCTCAGAGACATAAGGCACCTCATCGACGACGACGGTGAGGATCATGATCCGCTCGTGCAGGACTTTGTTGTGCTTGAGATTGTGCAGCAGGGCGGGGGGCACGCCGGTGGGTGACGAGGTCATGAACACGGCGGTGCCGGGGACGCGGACCGCGGCTGTTGAGGCGGATTTGATGAACACCTCCATGGGCATTGCACTCTCCCGCAGCCGCTCCTGCATCAGCTTGCGGCCACGTGACCAGGTGGTGAGCATGGTGAAGCCGATGAGGCCGATGACCAGCGGGAACCAGCCGCCATCGGGCACCTTGGTGAGATTCGAGGCGAAATAGACGCCGTCCACCAACAGGAATACTGCGAGCAGCGGGATGGCGATCCAGCGCTTCCACTTCCAGACCGAAAGCAGGAGGACGCCGAGCAGCAGCGTATCGATGAACATCGTGCCGGTGACGGCGATGCCATAGGCGGCAGCGAGATTGGACGAGGATTTGAAGCCGAGCACGAGCAGGATGACCAGGGCTGCGAGCGTCCAATTGACGATGGGGATGAATACCTGACCCTCGGCCGAGGCGCTGGTGTGGGTGATGCGCAGGCGTGGCAGGAAGCCGAGCTGGATGGCCTGACGGGTGACCGAGAAGGTGCCTGTGATGACCGCCTGGCTGGCAATGACGGCGGCGGCGGTGGCGAGAAGGACGAGCGGCAGGCGCAACCATTCGGGCGCCATGAGAAAGAAGGGATTGGCGGCGGCGGCGGGATCATCAAGGATAAGCGCGCCTTGTCCGAGATAATTGAGCATCAGCGCCGGCAGCACGATCCAGAGCCATGAGATGGTGATCGGCCGGCGGCCGAAATGGCCCATATCTGCATAGAGCGCCTCGGCGCCCGTAACGGCGAGGACGATGGAGCCGAGGGCGAGGAAGGCGATGAATGGATCATCGTAGATGAACATGGCTGCCCAATAGGGATTGAGCGCGAACAGCATGTCCGGACGATCGACCAGATTGACGATGCCGAGTGCTGCGAGGGTGAAGAAATAGAGCATCATAATCGGGCCGAAGACGGCACCGACACGCGCGGTGCCGCGCGCCTGGATAAGGAAAAGGCCGAGCAGGATACCGATGGCGACGGGGACAACGAGTGGCCCGAACCGGGCTTCAACGACGGTGAGGCCCTCGACGGCGGACATGACTGTCATGGCCGGGGTGATCATGGCATCACCGAAGAACAGCGCTGTGGCGAGGATGCCGAGCAGCACCAGATAGTTTGAGCGGCGATTACTGGCGGAAAGGCGCGAGATGAGCGCCAGCAGGGCGAGGCTGCCGCCCTCGCCACGATTGTCGGCGCGCATGATGATGGCGACATATTTGACGGTGACGACGAGAATGATTGACCAGAAGATCAGCGAGACGACGCCGAAGATGTGCAACTGATCGACGGGAATCGGGTGGTGGCCGACGAATGTCTCTTTGAAGGCATAGAGCGGGCTTGTGCCGATATCGCCGAAAACCACGCCGAGCGCGCCGATGGCGAGCCGGGAAGTGCTGTCTTTATGGGGTTGGGCTGGCAGCTCGGTAGCTGGTGCCGGGTCGATGGACATCGTGCCTTATGGTCCCGCGGAGAAGCGGCGCTGCGAGTAGCACAGGGTCTGTGGTGCCGCAATGCAGCATGGTTGCCGCCTCCCCAAGGCTCGCTGACTGGCATAAAGAGCTGAGAGAATCGGGAGAAGCGAATATGCGCGTTGGTGTACCCAGGGAGATCAAGGTTCATGAATATCGGGTTGGGCTGACGCCGCCATCGGTGGCGGAGCTGGTGGCGCGCGGGCATGAAGTGATTGTGGAGACCGGTGCGGGGGCGGGGATCGACTTTGCTGACGCCGATTATGTGGCGGCGGGGGCCACGGTGGCGGCGACGGCGCAAGCGGTTTTTGCAGGCGCCGATATGATCGTGAAGGTGAAGGAGCCGCAGCCGGCGGAATGCGCGATGCTGCGGGCGGGGCAGGTTTTGTTCACCTATCTGCATCTGGCGGCGGACCGGCGGCAGGCCGAGGCGTTGATGGCGTCGGGCGCCGTGTGCATCGCTTATGAGACGGTGACCGATGCCGACGGCGGTCTGCCGCTGCTGCGGCCGATGAGTGAGGTTGCGGGGCGGATGAGCGTGCAGGTGGGCGCGCATTATCTGGAGAAGGAGCAGGGCGGCCGGGGCATTTTGCTGGGTGGGGTGCCGGGGGTGGCGCCGGCGCGGGTGGCGATTTTGGGGGGCGGCGTTGCCGGGGTGAATGCTGCCCAGATAGCCGTGGGGATGCGCGCCGACGTTACAATTTATGACATTTCAACAGCACGGCTGGCCGAGCTGGATGCGCAGTTTGAGGGGCGGGTAAAAACGGCATTTTCGTCGCGCGCGGCTGTGTCGGCGGCGGTGGCGCGGGCGCATCTGGTGATTGGTGCAGTGTTGATTCCGGGGGCGGCGGCGCCCAAGCTGGTGACGCGCGAGATGCTGGGGCTGATGAAGCGCGGCTCGGTGCTCGTTGATATTGCCATTGATCAGGGCGGGTGCTTCGAGACATCACGCGCGACGACGCATGCTGACCCGGTGTTTGTGGTGGACGGCATCATTCATTATTGCGTGGCGAACATGCCCGGCGCTGTGGCGCGGACATCGGCCTTTGCGCTTAATAATGCGACACTGCCGTTTGTTCTGCGGCTGGCTGATCTTGGTGGTGCGGCGGCGATGGCGGCGGACCCGCATCTGGCAGCCGGGCTGAATGTGGCGGACGGGCGGATCATGTATCCGGCGGTGGCGGAGGCGCTGGGTTTATGACGATATTTCGGATTGGTTTTCTGCTTTTTCCGCAGGTGACGCAGCTGGATATGACCGGGCCGGCGCAGGTGCTGAGTCGGATGCCGGGGGCCATGGTCGATTATGTGTGGAAGGATCTGACGCCGGTGATGAGCGATTGCCGGCTGGCGATGGTGCCGACGCGAACGCTGGCCGATGCGGAACGCTATGACATGATTGTGGTGCCGGGCGGCTATGGTGTTGTGCCGGTGATGCAGGATGCAGGCGTGCTGGCGTGGCTGCGGGGGCAGGCAGAGACGGCGCAGTTTGTGACGAGCGTGTGCAATGGCTCGCTGATATTGGCGGCGGCGGGGTTGCTGGATGGTTATAGGGCAGGGTGCCACTGGGCCTGGGGCGGCGAGCTGGCGCGGTTTGGGGCGGAATTTGTGCGCGAACGGACGGTCATGGACCGCAACCGGATTACGGCTGGCGGCGTGACGTCGGGGATCGACTTTGCGTTTCGGATGATCGAGCATCTGCACGGGCGCGATGTGGCGGAGAGGGTGCAGCTGATGCTGGAATATGATCCGGCACCGCTGGGCGGGGGGACGCCGGCAACGGCGCGGCCCGAGATTCTGGCAGCAGTGGAGGCTATTTTGGCCGAGCGCAATGCGCCGCGACTGGCCGAGATCAGGGCTGTTCAGCCGTTCGCCGGACAAGCGCTATGAGGCTGAGGGCGGGCCAGAGGCCGAGCAGTGAAATGCCAACATCGAGCGCATAAAGCGGACGGACTTCGGCGACGGTGGATGCCTGATCCCAGAGTGCGAAGCTGGCGATGGTGGTAAGGCTATAGGTGAGGATGGCCCAGCGGCTGCCGCGATCGAGCGGCGGGCGGCGCTGCTGCCACCAGCGTAGGGTGAGCGCCACAGCGATGAGGAATATGGCGAGATAGGCCAGCTCCAGCCCGGCAACTAACGGACTGCCGGGTGGTGGGGCTAAGGGATCTTCGAAACGCAAGGTTTGCCAGCGACCGGCGTAGAGCGCGGCCATGACGACTTCGGCGAGGGCCCAGGCTTTGAGGGCGGCGATGGCAGAGTTCATGCGAAGAGCCAGACGCCCATCAGGCGGCCGAAGGCGAAAGAGAGCGGCTCCTGGATGGTGCGGGGGGTGGCGGCGACTGATGTGGTCATGAGCGCTCCTGCCTTTGGCCAAAGATAGGCGAGGAACCCGCACTGGAAAATGGGGTTATAAGGCCTGATATATTAATTTGATGATGAGGAGAGTTGCTATGGGCTTGATGACACGGTTGGTGACAGGATTGGCAGCGCGGCAGGTGGCGCGGTCTGCGGCCGGGTCATCGGCTGGGCCAGTCGGGATGGCAGTGGGACTGGCGCTGCCGATGATGGTGCGGACTCTAGGGCCGGCGGGCATGGTCGGGCTTGCGGTTGGCGGCTGGGCTGTGAAAAAAATGTTGGACAAGCGGGCGGCGGCCGCCACGATTAATGCCGGCATACCAAGGAGATAACGCTGCCAACCGGCTCCGCGCACACGGGAAGCTTTGCAAAATAATGTAAAGTCAGTCGGCGGTTTTGGCGACGCTGACGAGGGCTGGCCGCAAGAGACGGTCTTTGATTGTCCAGCCGGACTGGAGTGTGGTGACAATGGTGCCGGGCTCGGCATCGGCGGTGGGGACTTCGAGCATGGCCTGATGGAAATTGGGATCGAGCTTCTGGCCGTCTGATACGATTTTGCTGACGCCGTGGCGGCCGAGGACTGCGATCAGCTCGCGCTCGGTGGCTTCGATGCCGTTTTTGACACCATCGATGCCGGCGGTGGGCAGCGCATCAAGGGCGCGGCGGAGATTGTCGGCGACGGCGAGGAGATCGCGCGCAAAGCCTGTCATGGCATAGGCGGCAGTATCGACCTTCTCGCGTTCGAGGCGGCGGCGGGTATTTTCGAGCTCGGCGGCGGCGCGGAGCGCACGGTCCTTGAGGTCGACGATTTCGACATCGCGGGCGAGCAGCTCGGCGGCGAAATCGACTTCAGGGGCAGAGGAGTCATCCTCGGGCAGCTCGGTTTCGGGCAGCTCGGTTTCGGGCAGCTCGTTTTCGGGGGTATTGGTTTCGGGGGTATCGGTGTGGATCATGCGACAAGCCTGCTTAATGTTTTTGCGGTGTAATCTACCATGGGGATGACGCGGGCGTAGTTCAACCTTGTAGGGCCGATGACGCCGACGACGCCGATGACACGGCCGCCGCTGCCGCGATAGGGCGCAGCGATAACTGACGAGCCGGAGAGTGAGAAAAGCTGGGATTCAGCGCCGATGAAGATTCGGGTAGCCTCGCCCTCGCGGGCGAGATCGAGAAGGCGGACGAGATCCTGCTTGTCTTCGAGTTCACCGAGCAGCTGGCGGATGCGCTCGGGATCGACCGATGGCTCGACGAGGCGGGCCTGTCCGCGGACGATGAGAACGGGGCGCTGCGCACCATCGGCGGACCAGACTGCGAGGCCGGCAGCGACGGCCTCGGCGGTCAAGGAATCGAGGGTGGTGCGGCTCTGATCGATATCGGCAGCGAGGGCGGCAAGGGCTTGCGACAGGGTCTGGCCGGCGAGGTGGCGGTTGATATAGGCGGCGGCGGCTTCGAGGCTGGTGGGGGGGAGCGCTTCGGGCAGGCTGACGACGCGATTTTCGACGCTGCCATCGGCGCCGACGAGGATGGCCATGGCGCGGCGCGGCCCCAGCGGCACGAAGCTCAACTGACGGATGACGGGATCGGTGCGGGGCACGAGGACCAGGCCTGCGCACTGCGACAGCCCCGAGAGAATGGCGGTGGTCTGGCCGAGGACATCCTCGATGGTGCGGCCCGAATCGAGGCCGCGTTCGAGGCTGGTGTCGATGGCGATGCGTTCCTCGGCACTGGGTTCAGCGGTCTGCATCATGCCATCGACGAAGATTCGCAGGCCAATCTCGGTCGGCAGGCGGCCGGCGGAGGTGTGAGGGGCGGCGAGGAGGCCAAGTTCCTCAAGATCTTGCATGACATTGCGGATCGAGGCCGGGGAAAGGCTGAGGCCCGCATGACGCGACAGGGTGCGCGAACCGACGGGGGCGCCGGTGGCGAGATAGGAATCGACGATCTGGCGGAACACATCGCGAGCGCGGTCGGTCAGTTCGGCCACGGAGGGAGATTGCATGATGGTAAGGTAGGGCTTGATGGCCGGTTTGTCACGGGCCAGCGTGTGCCAGACAGACAGCGGGGTGACAGACGGCTCGGGGGCGGCTAGGCGGCGGGACTGACTTTAAAGGATATGCCCTATGCGCCCTTCAGGCCGTGCTCCAGACCAGATGCGCTCGATTGAAATGATTCCCGGCTTTTCCGCGCATGCCGAAGGCTCGTGCCTGGTGAAATTCGGGGGCACGCATGTGCTGGTGACGGCGAGTGTGGAGGAGCGGTTGCCGCCATGGCTGCGCGGGCAGGGCAAGGGCTGGGTGACGGCGGAATATGGCATGCTGCCACGCGCCACCCACACGCGCGGCAGCCGCGAGGCGGCAAAGGGCAAGCAGAGCGGGCGCACGCAGGAGATCCAGCGGCTGATCGGGCGCTCGCTCAGGGCTGTGACTGATCTTGTGGCGCTGGGCGAACGGCAGATCACGCTCGATTGCGATGTGATTCAGGCCGATGGGGGCACGCGGACGGCGAGCATTTCGGGGGCGTGGGTGGCGCTGCGGCTGGCGCTGGATGCGATCCACGCTAAGACGCCGTTTGCGAACGATCCGCTGGCGCTGCAGGTAGCGGCGATATCCTGCGGGGTCTATCAGGGCAATCCTGTGCTGGACTTGGATTATATCGAGGATTCGGGCGCTGATACCGATGCCAATTTCGTGCTGACGGGTGATGGCGGGATGGTTGAGTTGCAGGCCACCGCCGAGGGCGCGCCCTATGACGAGGAGACGCTGCTGCGGATGTTGCGGCTGGCGCGGATTGGCTGTGCTGATGTGTTCAAGGCGCAGCTTGTGGCGACCGGCCGGGGATGATGCGGCAGTTGCTGCCCGGCCGGCTGGTGCTGGCGACGCATAATCCGGGGAAGGTTGTGGAACTGACCGAACTGGTCGGGCCGCTGGGGCTGGAGGTGGTGTCGGCCGGCGACCTGGGATTGGCGGAGCCGGAGGAGACGGGGCTGACGTTCAGGGCCAATGCCGAATTGAAGGCGCTGGCTGCGGCGGTGGCGAGCGGGATGCCGGCGCTGGCGGATGATTCGGGGCTTTGCGTCGATGCGCTCGATGGGGCGCCGGGGATTTATTCGGCGCGTTGGGCCAATACGGGGGCCGTGCCGGGCAAGGACTTTTCGGTGGCGATGGCGCGGGTGAATGAGGCGATGGGGGCCGAGGGCAGCCGGGCGGCGCATTTTGTCTGTGCGCTGTGTGTGGCGTGGCCGGATGGGCATGTGGAGACGGTGGAGGGGCGCGTCGAGGGCCGGCTGGTGTGGCCGCCGCGCGGCGACAATGGCTTTGGCTATGACCCGATGTTTGTGATGGAGGGTCAATCCCAGACCTACGGCGAGATGCAGCGCGCGCAGAAGGAGGCGGACAACCACCGGGCGCGGGCGTTTGCGCTGCTGGCGCCGGTGCTGCCCGGAAGGCCATGAACGACGGGCTGGCGCTGTATGTGCATTGGCCGTTTTGCGTCACCAAATGCCCTTATTGTGATTTCAACAGCCATGTGCGCGCCAGCGTAGACGATGCGGCGTGGCGCGAGGCGCTAGTGGCGGAACTGGCGTTTGAGGCGGCGTTGCTTGCCCAGATCGGCGAGCGCCGGCGGCTGACGAGCATCTTCTTTGGCGGGGGGACGCCGAGCCTGATGCCGCCCGAGACAGTGGCAGCGGTGATTGCGGCGGCCAAGGATCATTGGAGTGCTGGTGATGATCTGGAGGTGACGCTGGAGGCCAATCCGTCCTCGGTGGAGGCGGGGCGGTTTGCCGGGTTTGCGGCGGCTGGGGTGAACCGGCTTTCGCTGGGGTTGCAGGCGCTGGACGATGATGCGCTCAAGCTCTTGGGGCGGCCGCATGATGTGGCTCAGGGGCTGGCAGCGCTGGATGTGGCGCAGCGGCATTTCGGCCGGGTAAGCTTTGACCTGATTTATGACCGGCCGGGGATGACGGTAGCGGCGTGGGAGGGCGAGCTTGCGCGCGCGCTGGGGTTCGGGACCAGCCATGTCTCGCTGTATCAATTGACGATCGAGCCGGGGACGCGGTTTGCAGCGCTTTTCAAGCGCGGGGAGATTGTGCTGCCCGACACCGAGGTTTCGGCCGATCTGTTTGCGCTGACGCGGGCGCGGGCGGCGGAGCGGGGGCTGATGGCCTATGAGGTTTCGAATCTGGCCGCCCCGGGTGCGGAGGCGCGGCACAATATTCAATATTGGACCTATGGCGATTATGTGGGGATCGGCCCCGGCGCGCATGGGCGGCGGCTGGGGCGGGCGAGCGAGCGGGCGAAGAAGCCGGAAGCCTGGCTGGCGGGGGTGCGGGGTGCCGGGCATGGTATGGTGACGGATGCGCTGCTGACCGTTCAGGAGCGGGCGACCGAGGCGCTGGTTATGGGGCTGAGGCTGGCGGCCGGGATCGACCGGGCGGTGTTTGAAGCACGGACGGGCATGGCACTGGCCGATGCGCTGGATGGTGCCCGCGTGGGTCGGCTGGTGGCGCAGGGGCTGCTGGAGGATGATGCGCGCGGCGTGCGGCTGACGCCGGCGGGTCAACCGCTGGTGGATGCGATTTTGCGCGAGGTGGCAGTTTAGCGCGTCAGATGGCTTTGGCGATGGCGCGGGCGAGGGGACTTTCGAGGCCGGGCAGGCTGCCGGGGGCCCAGGCTGCGAGGTGCAGGAGATCGACGGTGATGCTGGTCTTGCCGTCCGGTGCGGCGCGGGCGGCGAAGCGGCGGCGGGCTTCGACCAGCGTATCCCGACGAAGCGGGGTGCGGCTGGCGAGAGGGGAGCGCGCACCCATGGCGGTGAGATCGGCGAAAAGGGCGTCGAGCGAGGGGTAACGGACGGTGAGCCGCTCGGTATCGGCGACGGGCATGGTGAAGCCGGCGCGGGTGAGGAGATGGGCTGCGGCTTGCGCTTCCACCATGGGGGCGATGCGCGGGGCGGCGCGGCCGTGGAGGTAGGCTTCGGACAGGATGAGGTCTTCGCGGAGTTCGCCGAGCGTCAGGCCGCCGGGGATGCAGGCCATGAACAGGCCATCGGGCTTGAGGATGCGCCGGGCTTGAAGGAGGGCGCCGGGGAGATCGGAGAGTGAAGCGAGGCCGGCGATGCTGACGACGAGATCGAAGCTGGCATCGGCGAAGGGCAGCCGATCTTCATCGGCGACGATGTGAGCGCCGGGGCTGGGAGATAGGGCGAGGCGGATGGTGGAGGGAAAGCTGCTGGCGGCGAAGGCGGGGGAGGGGCCGCCGAGATCGAGCGCTGCAGCGAAGGGCCGGCCAAGGGTCTCGATGCGCGCCATGGTTTCGGCGGCCATCGCCTGATGGAGGAAATCGGCGCTGGCGAAGCTTGTGGCACTGCGCGCGTGGAGGCGGCGGCGGCGGGCGCGGTCGAAGGGGTCGGCGCCCGGCTGTAAGGGTGGTCGCATGGCGGGGATGGGTAGGCCATGGCGCGGGGCTGCGAAAGGCGTAAACTGGCGGGATGAAGCTACCGGGTCTTTTGTCGCCGCTTGGGCAGGTGTTCGATCTGGTGCTGCCGCCGCGCTGTGCAGGGTGCGGGGTGATTGTTGATGGCGACGGGCGCTTTTGTGTCGATTGCTGGCGGGGGCTGGATTTTCTGGGGGCGCCGCAGTGCGATGCCTGTGGCCAGCCGTTTGCACATGACCGGGGGGCGGGGGCGCTGTGCGGCGCGTGTCTGGCGGTCCGGCCACCCTGGCGGTCGGCGCGGGCGGCCCTTGCCTATGATGGCGCGGCGCGGGCGGCCTTGCTGCGCTTCAAACTGGCCGACCGCGAACATCTGGCGGGGCTGATGGTTCCGCCGATGCTGCGCGCTGGCGCCGATATTCTGGGGCCGGCGTCGCTGCTGGTGCCGGTACCGCTGCACCGATGGCGGCTTTGGCGGCGGGGCTTCAACCAGGCGGCATTGCTGGCGCAGGGGCTGGCGCGAGCGAGCGGTGCGGCGATTGATATCGACGGGCTGATGCGGGTGCGGGCGACGCGGCCGAGCGTGGGGCTGAATGCGGATGCGCGGGCGAAGAATGTGCGCGGTGCCTTTGCGGTGCGTGATCGGCAACAGTTCGGGGGGCGGTTTGAGGGGCGGGCGGTAGTGCTGGTGGATGATGTTCTCACCAGTGGGGCGACGGCGGCGGCGTGTACAAAGACCTTGTTGCGGGCTGGTGCTGCGACGGTGGATGTCTTGACCTGGGCGCGTGTCGTGCGCGACAGGGTATAGAGTGTTACTACGTAAATCATGGGCGTAAATCATGGACGCAAATCATGGACGCAAATCATGGGCGCAGCGCTTGTGTGCAGCGCGCGCCCGATGTGGAGACCGGAATGGCCAGGATTGAAGTTTTTACCAAGCAGCTTTGCCCTTATTGCACGCGCACCAAATCGCTGCTTGGACGCAAGGGGGCGGCGTTTGAAGAGATTGATATTTCGCTGGGTGGGCCGCGCCGGGCCGAGATGATCGAGCGATCGGGGGGGCGGACGACGGTGCCGCAGATTTTTATCGATGGCGCGCATATTGGCGGCAGCGATGATCTGGCAGCGCTCGACCGGCGGGGCGGGCTTGATCCGTTGCTGGCGGGATGATGCAGCGGATCGGGCTTGTTCAGACGACGACGGGCACTGATCCGGCTGTCGAGGCGAGCTTGCTGGCGGCAGCAGTGACGCGCGCGGCGGCGGCCGGGGCGACGATGGTTTTCACGCCCGAGATGAGCGGGCGGCTTGACAAGGATCGGGCGCGGCTGATGGCGACGCTGACCGGCGAGGCCGATGATCCGGTGCTGGCGGCGGTGCGCGCGGCGGCGGCGGCGGCGGGGGTTTGGGTGCATCTGGGCAGTCTGGCGCTGAAGGGCGGTGATGGCCGGGTGGTGAACCGTGGCTTTGTGATCGATTCCGCCGGGGGTCTGGCGGCGAGCTATGACAAGATCCATCTTTTTGATGTCGATCTGCCGGGCGGCGAACGCTACCGCGAATCCTCGACCTATGCGCCGGGCGGGCGGGCTGTGGTGACGGCGACGCCCCTGGGCGGGCTGGGGCTGACGATCTGTTATGACCTGCGCTTTCCGGGTCTGCACGCAGCACTTGCGATGGCAGGGGCCGATGTGATTGCGGTGCCGGCAGCGTTTACGCGGCCGACCGGGCGGGCACATTGGGAGGTTTTGCTGCGCGCCCGCGCTATCGAGACCGGGTGCTTTGTGGTGGCGGCGGCCCAAACCGGCGAGCATGACGATGGCCGGGCGACCTATGGTCATTCGCTGGTGGTGGCACCCTGGGGCGAGGTGCTGCTCGATATGGGCGAGGCGGTGGGCGAGGCGGTTTTGGATATTGATCTGAGCCTGGTGGCTGAGGCGCGGTTGCGGGTGCCGAATTTGCGGCATGGCAGGGAGTGGACCGGGCCTGAGCCGGTTGAGCCGGCATCACGCTTGTGATGGTACCGGAGTGATCGTGTTTGATCTGAGATGTGGGGGCGGGCATGTCTTTGAGGCGTGGTTCGGCTCGACGGCGGATTATGAGGGGCAGCGCGGGCGTGGGTTGGTGACGTGTCCGCTGTGTGGCGACGGCGAGGTGGCCAAGGCGGTGATGGCGCCGGCTGTGCCGGCGAAGGGGAACCGGCGAAGCGATGTGGTGCGGCCGGCGGAGACAAAGCCTGTGGCGGCGGGCAGCGATATGGCGGCGGTATTATTGCAGATGCAGCGGACACTGGAGGCGAAATCCGAATGGGTGGGCGACCGCTTTGCCTCTGAGGCGCGGGGGCTGCACGATCGCGGCGAGATGCGTAGTATTCATGGGCGGGCGACACTGGCCGAGGCGCAGGCGCTGGCTGATGACGGGGTTCCGCTGCTGCCACTTCCGTTTACGCCGCGCGCGGCGAGCGACGCCTGATTGCGCGCGTCGGGCTGGCCGGTGTAAGGGCGGTTTTGCGCACCCGTAGCTCAGCCGGATAGAGCGACGGTTTCCTAAACCGTAGGTCGCAGGTTCGAGACCTGCCGGGTGCACCATCGTCTTTGGCGCGGGCTTAATGTCGTTGACTTTGGCCGTACTGACTGCAGCCTTGATGCCGGGCGGTGTAATGGGCAGGAGCTGGCCAGCGAATGTGATAACTATGTGTTGTGACGTATCTTCGGGATGACCGATGTCGGCAGATGAGCAGACGCTCGCCCGCCTGATGGCGGCGGCGCAGGCGGGCGACCGCGTGGCGTACCGCCAGTTGCTCGGGCTGTGTGTGCCGCTCCTGGCGCGCTTTTTCAAACGGCGGATTGCCGAGGCGGCGGTCGACGATCTGGTGCAGGAGACTTTGATGTCGGTGCATCGCAAGCTCGATACATGGGACCCGGATCGGCGGTTTTTGCCGTGGCTGGCGGCGATTGCGCGGTATCGCTGGATCGACCAGCTTCGGCGAGGATACCGGGCGGCGGAGACGGCGCTGGATGATGACATTGGTGTGGCCAGCGACGAGACGGCGATTATTGCGCGGCTCGGGGTGGAGCGGCTGCTGGAACGGCTGCCGGCGAAGCAGGCAGCGGCGATCCGGGCGACGCGGATCGAGGGACTTTCGATGGCCGAAGCGTCGGCGATGTTGGGGCAGAGCGAAAGCCTTGTGGCGGTGAATGTGCATCGCGGGCTTAAGCGGCTGTCGATGATGGTGGAAGATGAGGAATGAGCCCGGTGAAGCCTGATTTTCTGGATGCCTTGTCGCAGGACCTCGTGCCCCGGCCGCCGCTGCGCGATGGCCGGGTGGCGCTGGGATTGGTGGCGATGCTGCTTGTGGGTGCGCTGCTTGTTGCGCTGGCGCTTGGTGTGCGGCCCGATCTGATGGATGGATCGGCGCCGATAAGCGTTTTTGTGCGCCTTGCTGTTTTGGCCGTCGCGGGCGGGCTGTGTGCGATGGCGGCGCTGCGTATGGCGCGGCCTGGGGTGGGCTATGGGCGCGCGCCGGTGCTGCGGATGTGGCGAGCCGCACTTGTGGTGACATTATGTGCGCCGCTGGTGACGCTGGGCTTTCTGATTGCGGATCCGGTGGGTACGATACGGATCCTTATGCATCCATCGGCACCCTGGTGTCTGGCGGTGAGTATTCCGGCCGGGCTGTGCTTTGCAGCGATGATGGTCTGGTATTTGCGGGCGGGGGCGCCGGTGAACCCCGAGCGGGCCGGGCTTGTGACGGGATTAGGGGCAGGCGCGCTTGGGGTGCTGGTATATTCGGTGCACTGCCCGGTGGATCACATAGCCTATATGGGGCTGTGGTATCCGATGGTGATTGGCGTAGTGACGCTGGTGTGTCGGATGGTGGTGCCGGGGATTATTCGCTGGTGACCGGCTTTTGGGCGGCGAGCTGTTCGCCCATGAGGCGGTGCAGCAGATTGATCGCCTTTAATGGCCGGACCATGACCTTGAAGCGGATGATCTGACCTGCGTCGTTCCAATGAATCATGTCGACGCCGTTGATGGTGATGCCTTCCACTATTGTTTCGAACTCGAGGACGGCGCTGTAGGGCGCGGTCCATTCCCCGAGATAGTGAAAGGCCGGGCCGCCGAGCACTTTTTCGGCGCTGACGAGATAGGCATGGGTTACGGCGCGGCCGCGCTGCGGGGTGTGGACGACGGGACTTTCAAACACCGCATCGGGATGGATCATGGCCCATAGCTCGGCGTGATCCGGCGCCTTGATATAGGCGTGCCAGCGGGCGAGCGGGGCGCTCATGGCATCAGTTATCCCGGACCACGCCATAGCCCTTGGCCATGAGATTGGCGATGGTGACCATGGCCATGAGATCGATCTGGACGACGGGATCAAGATCGGTGCGGGCATATTTGTGGCCGAGGTAAGACTGGCCGCAGATGCGGATGGAGACGCCGGCCTTGGCCAGCTCCTGAAGGAGCTGATGACTGGGATTTGGCGTACCAAAGCGCTGCTGATGGGCGGCATTGGTGAGCAGATTGGAATCGGGTGCGCCATGGACGACGATGGCGATATCACCGGGGGCCGGGGCGATCCCGTTGGCGGCCATCGCGTTGAGCAGGGAAGCGGCGCGGCGCAGGGTCTGGTGAGGCTTTGTCTTGTCGGCATTGGGCGCCGAGACATCGTAGAGGATGCGATATTTGAGCGACGGATCGGGTTTTTCCATGGCGCCCGGGATGTCCGTCGGCGTGGGATTGCTGGGGACGGCGGGGGACTGCGCCAGCAGCGGGGCGGGGACGGCGAGCAGCAGGGCGACGAGAAGCGGGCGCATGGAAGTTCCTTTTCGGGCAATTTGCGATCAAGGTTAGCGCCAGATTCCGCGGTCCGCCAGCGCTTGTTGCGGCGTGACGTCGCAGGCTCTGCGGGTGATTTGCGCTGGACTGGCCGTATGAGGACGATAGACCGCCAAAACCGCAATTGCCGCCTGAAAGATTTTTACATGAATTTGCTCGGCCGCGGTTTGCGGGAAGCCAGTGTTTTGGCGCTGGTTATGGCGATGCCGGCGGCGGGACAGCCTGCGCCTGCGACGACTGTGCCACCGCCGGTGACTGCCGATGTGCAGGGTAGCGAGGATGCAGCTGCTGCAGCGGCCATGACGGCAATTGCTGATTCAGCACCGCCCGCTGAGGTTGAGGGTGGCGAGGGCGAGATTGTTGTCACCGGGACCTTCGAGCGCGGCAGCGTGGCCGGGGATATCAAGGCCGAGGTTCAGCTTGATGCGGCGGATATCCGGGCTTTTGGGGCGGGGAGCCTTGCTGACCTGTTGCAGGAACTGGGGCCGCAGCTGCGCTCGGCACGCGGGCGGGGCGGCGAGCCGCCGGTGGTTCTGGTCAATGGCAAGCGGGTATCGGGCTTTGCCGAGATCAGAAATTTGCCGCCCGAGGCGCTTGAGCGGGTGGATATTCTGCCGGAGGAAGTGGCGCTGAAATTCGGGTTTCGGGCTGACCAGCGGGTTATTAATTTTGTGCTGCGCGAGCGGTTCAGCGCGGTGACGCTGGAGTTGGAGCCGGGGCTCGCCACCGATGGCGGGCGGCAGCGCTTTGAAGGCGAGGGCAATCTGCTGCGCATACAGAACGGCTCACGGCTGAGCTTCGAGGGCGAATATGAGCGCAATGGTGCGCTGCTGGAATCGGCGCGGCGGATCATTACGCCGGCGGGCCAGCCGTTTTCCTTGGCGGGCACGATAACCGGGTTAGGGGCGGCGGCCACGGCCAGCAGCTTTGGCGAGATCGACGCCGCGCTTTCCTCACTGCTGGGGGTGCCGACCGGGCTGGTGGGGGCGCCGGGTGCGGCGACGGCGCGGCCACTGATGCTCGGTGACTTTTCCGAGAGCGCGCCGAATGTGGCGGCGACGACTGACCTGACGCCGTTTCGCACGCTGCTGCCGCAGACCGAGGATATCAGCCTGGGGGCGACTTATAATCGCAATATCGCCGGCGTTTCTGCTACGCTGTCAGCGCGGTTTGACAGCAATAACAGCGAGGCGCGGCTGGGGCTGCCCGGGGCGACGCTAACGCTGCCGGCGGCGAGCGCGTTCAGCCCGTTTTCTGGCCCGGCGACGCTGCTGCGCTATGGCACGGCGGCAGGACCGCTTCTGCGCCAATCGGGGAACGACACCGGGCGGATAGGCGTCGCGTTGAACGGTGATGTCGGGGCCTGGCGGTGGAGCCTCAATGCCAATTATGAGCGGGCGGTGTCCGATACGCTGACTGACAGGGGGCTGGACGCAGCAGCTTTGCAGGGGCGGCTCGATGCGCTTGATCCGGCGTACAATCCCTTTGGTGCCGGGGCAATTGCCGGGGATCTGCTGCAGGATACGGCGCGATCGGCCAACGACCTTGGCGAGACGGAACTGGTGTTTTCTGGCAGCGCACTGTCATTGCCCGCCGGGCCGGTGGCAACGACCTTCAAGGCCGGCTTTGATGTGCGGCGGCAGAACGCCTCTTCGAACCGGGGCGGGATTGTTCAGGACGTGGCGCTGGGGCGCGATCAGGGCCGGTTTCAGGCGAGTTTTGATGTACCGCTGACCAGCGTTCGCAACGATGTGCTGCCGGCGATTGGTGATTTGTCTTTTAACTTCAATGCAAATCTGGACCAGCTTTCGGATTTTGGGTCGATCATGAGCTATGGCTATGGGTTGAACTGGTCCCCGGCGAGCCGGCTGCGGCTGCTGGTTTCGGTGAGCGAGGAAGAGGCCGCGCCGACGATCCAGCAGCTGGGCAATCCGCTGATTGTGACGCCGAATGTGCGGGTTTTTGATCTCGTCAACGGCGAGACGGTGGATATTACGCGGCTGGATGGCGGCAATGCCGGGCTGACGGCGGACAGCCGGCGGGTGATCAAGGTGGGGGGCAATTGGCAGCCCTTCTCGAAATCGGAACTGTCGTTGAGCGTCAACTTTATCGACAGCCGGTTGCGCGGGCAGGTTTCGGGCTTTCCGACAGCGACGCCGGAGATTGAGGCGGCATTTCCTGACCGTTTTGTGCGGAACGACGCGGGCCGTCTGATCCAGATCGATAACCGGCCGATCAATTTTGCCGGGGCGGATCGGCAGGAACTGCGGACCGGTCTAACGCTGTTTCAGGCGTTGAAGCCGACAAACAAGGAACTGGCCGAGGCCGAGGCGCGGCGGGCGCAATTTTCAGCGCGGCGCGGCGAGGGTGGTGCGGCTGCTGGTGGGCAAGCAGCGGCTGGCGCTGGTGGGCCTCCCGGGGCAGGCGGTGCGCCGTCAGGCCGACCGCCGGCTGTGGGCGGTGCTGGCGGCGGCGGCCGAGTTGGCGGACTAGGTGGCGGCCGGGGTGGCGGTGGTGGCCGAGTGTTTGTGAGCTTGTTTCATACGCTCCACACGGTGAATCGTATTCGCATACGCGAGGGCGTGCCTGATCTTGATCTGCTCGATGGCAGCGCTACCGGCGCGCGCGGCGGGCAACCGCGGCACGAAGTGGAATTTCGGGTAGGGGCGAACAAGGCCGGGTTTGGTGGGCGGCTGAGCATGGATTGGCGCTCGGCAACAACGGTGCGCACTGACCCGGCGAGCGGTGCGCTGAACGATGGTGATCTGCGCTTTGGCAGCCTGGCGACGATGAACCTGCGGCTTTTTGTCGACCTTGGGCAGCAGCGTTCACTTGTGCGGGCGGTGTCGTTTTTGCGGGGCAGCCGGGTGAGCCTGAACATAGACAATCTGGCCAATGCGCGGTTGCAGGTGCGCAACCGGCTCGGCGACGTGCCGCTTGGCTATCAGCCGGACCAGCTTGATCCGCTGGGGCGGACGGTTGCGTTACAGTTTCGCAAGGTGTTTTTTGCCGGGGTGCCGGCCAGAGCGACGGCAGGGGGGCAAACTGGCGGCGGTGCGGGACGTCCTTGAACTGTCATGCGGTGCGCCTAAGATGTCGGGATGAGAGTTTTTTTTGCGTCTATCGGAGTGGTGATGATGAGCATGGGGGCTGATGCGGCACCACTGCCACCTTCGGCCAGAGCGGGGCCGCCGATCAATTTACGGGCGGGGCCGCCGCCGGGGCTGCCGGTGATTATTGCGCACCGTGGGGCGAGTGCGGAGCGGCCCGAGCATACGATAGCAGCTTATACCAAAGCAATTGACGAGGGGGCGGACTTTATCGAGCCGGACCTTGTTTCGACCAAGGACCATGTGCTGGTGGCGCGGCATGAGAACGAAATTTCGGGCACGACCGATGTGGCGGCGCGGGCCGAATTTGCCGGGCGCAAGCGGGTCCAGGTGATTGACGGCGAGCGCTTTGAGGGGTGGTTTACCGAGGACTTTACGCTGGCCGAGCTGAAGACGCTGCGGGCGAAGGAGCGGCTGCCGCAACTGCGCCCGGCGAATACGGCGTATGACGGGCAGGAGGCGGTGCCGACGCTGGACGAGATTATTGCGCTGGCGAAAACTGCGAGCGTGCGGACCGGGCGGACGATCGGGATTTATCCGGAAACGAAGCATCCGACGCACTTTCGCAAGATCGGGCTGCCGCTGGAGCCGGTGTTGCTGGTCGCACTTTCAGCGGCGGGGTGGACGACGGCGGATGCGCCGGTGTTCATCCAGTCCTTCGAGGTCGATAATCTGAAGGCGATGCGCGAGCAGACGGGCGTGCGGCTGGTGCAGTTGATGGGCGCTTCAGGGGCTTCGGCCGATGGATATGACTATGGGGATATGCGCACGCAGATCGGGCTGGCGAAGGTGGCGAATTATGCCGATGCGATCGGGCCGGACCGTGGGCTGATCATTCCGCGTGACGAGAACGGTGTGCTGGGGGCGCCGACGACGCTGGTGGCCGATGCGCATTATGCCGGGCTGGAAGTGCACCCCTGGACGTTTCGGCCGGAGAACTTCTTTCTGGCGGCGCAATTCCGGCGGGGGGATGGGCCTCTGGCGCGCGGCGACGCGGAAGGTGAGATCAGGCTGTATCTGGAGACGGGGATCGACGGGGTGTTCTCGGACAGCCCGGCGGCAGCTGTGGCGGCGGTGGGGCCGGGAAAGTAGGGGCCTCCGGCGACCGAGGCCTTGGCCCCATACCCCGTTCAATAGGTTCCGACACCAGAAATCCTTAGATTCACAGCCGTTTAAGTCCGCCTTACGAGGCTTTGTCTCGTTTCTAAACGACAGCATAAAAATGAAATGGGGTCTGGGGCCGAGGCCCCAGCTGCCGGAGGCTTTTTTATGCTTCCGGAGGTTCGCTGCCCTTGGCGGCGGGGTAATCGAGCAGGAAGTTGACGTTGGCGGCGGCGATGGGTTTGGTGGGGTCGGATTGCCAGGCGCGGGTGGTGACGTTGACGATGCGGCGGCCGAGTCTGGTGATTTCGGCGCTGGCTGTGGCGGGTTCGGGGGTGCCGCCGCGCATGAAATCGACGGTGAGGGTGATGGGGCGGATGCGGGGCCAGTGCTCGGCCTGGGGGAGGGCTGTGATGACGCGGGCGAGAGCGGCGATTTCGAGCAGGCCGGCGATGGCGCCGCCGTGCAGGCGGCCGGGGGCGCCGATGAGGCCGAGGGCGAAGGGCATGTGGATATGGATATCATCATCTTCATGGCGGAAGGTGAGGCCCATGAGTTTACCGTAAGGCAGCGTATCGAGCGTGCCTTCGGCGCGGGTGCGCAGCATGGTGGCGAGGGTGGGGCTGGTCATGGTTTTGGAGCCGAAAACATAGCCCCGGCTGGATTGGCCGAAAACATAAACGTGCCGGCCATGTTGGCGATGGGATCGGCGGGGTTTCCGTCGTGGGCGATGCCGCGGACGAAGGCGATCTGGTGGGTGAGGCGATAGCATTCGCCGCGGCCGATGATGGTGGCCTGGGGCTTTGGCGCCCGGAGATAATCAATGCGCAGATCGAGGGTGGCCTGTGGATCTAGGACATTGCGGCGGATAAAGACGGCGAAACCGGCTGCGGAGTCCAGCAGCGTGAAGATGGCGCCTGAGGCTATGATGCCATAATCGGGATCGACGAGCTGCTGCTCGGCGAAGGGCATGGCGAGCTCGGCCCAGTCCGGCCCGTGCGCTTGATAAACGATGTCGAGCGAGGTGAGGTGGGGGACGCCGTTCATGAAGCGCTGGATGAAGCGTTGCTGGCGTTCGTCTGGGGTGGTTGTCATGCAGCGAGATCGCCGATGCGGGCGACCATGGAGGCGAGGCCCTGGGTGCGATTGGAGCTGAGATGCCTTGCGAGGCCGAGGCTATCGAGCCGGGCGCGGATGGTGGCGGGGTTGATGGCTTCGGGCGGCTGATCATTGGCGAGCATGAGGACGAGGGCGACGAGGCCCTTGACGATGGCGGCGTCGGAATCGGCAGTGAAGTGGAGCCTGCCACTGTCGGTGGTGGCGTGGAGCCAGACCTGGCTGGCGCAGCCACGGACTTTTGTGGCGTCGGTCTTGAGGGCATCGGGCATGGGGGCGAGATCACGGCCGAGCTGGATCAGCAGGCGGTAACGATCGTCCCAATCGTCAAAGGCTGCGAATTCGGCCTCGACGTCATCGAAGGTGGTGATTGGCATAGGCGCAGGCCATGCAGGTTGGGCTGGATGGGGTCAAGCGGTGCAGGCGACGCGGATCAAAAGTCGACGCCCGAAGCGATGGCTTCGAGCTTGCGGACGCGCTCCTTGAGATCGGCGAGATCGATGCGCTGGCCGATGGGTTGGTCTGGTGGCGATTGACCTGGTGCGGCGGCGGCTGAGGCACCGGGGCTGCGGGCCAGATCGAGCTCGCGGGTGCGCAGCTTCAGCCAGCTGACCCAGGCCCAGGCGGCGAGGCCGGCCATGATGAGCATGGCTGTGAGCATTGTGCCGCCGAGGACGAGAAGGGTTTCAACGCTGAGCATCGTCGGTCTCCTGAGCCGGATTTGCGGGCGTGGCTTTGGGGGGGAGCGTTTTGAGGCTGTCGATTTCGTCGGAGAGGCGCTTGGCGGGATCGGTGGCGAGGCGCTCCAGAACCTGGATACGGTCGTTGAGGCGGCTGACTTCAGACTGGAGGCGGTGGGTTTCGGCAGTATCGGGCGGGGTAAGGGCACCGGACTTGAGGCGGGCCCTTTCGCGGCTCTGATAGATGCGGCCGATGGTGACGATGAGCACGATCATGACGACCATGGTGTAAACGGACATGGTTTGAACCTCCCCCCTTTTCAGATCTTCAGTTGAGCGCCTTGGTGTCGAGCGCGTCGATTTCGGCAGCGAGGCGGGCGCCGCGATCGACGGCGATACGTTCGAGCACGGCGAGGCGATCCTTGACGCTGGAAAGCTCGGCGCGGAGCTGGGCATTTTCCTGCGAGACCAGTTTGACGCGCTCTTCGGCCGCGGCACTTTGCGCCGGGAGCAGTGGTTTGCCCCAGCTCGATTCGAGCGGATAGCCATTTTTGACGCGGAGCCAGGTGGTGGTAATCCAGCCGATAGTGCCTAAAAAGACGGCGCTGACGCCAATAGGGGCAAAGGCTTCAAGAACGGACGGGTCGATGGCCATGGCGCTATCCTCAGCTGATCTTGGGCGTGTCGCGAAGGCCATCGATCTGCGCTGTCAGGCCCTCGTTGCGATCGGTGACGATGCGATTGAGGACGGCGACATGTGCTTCGAGACGCTCGAGTTTGGCGGCATATTGGGCGGCGTTTTCGGCTGTGAGCCGGGCGGTCACTTCGAGCTGTTTTTCCTTGAGATCGACCCAGCGCTTGAAGGCGGCGAAGAGGATCGCGAAGATCGGGATGCTGACGCCGATGATGGGGATGAGCAGGGGGGACATCAGCGGAGCTCTTCGATTTCGCGGGCGAGCTTGGTGTTGTTGGTGGTGACATAGGCTTCGATATCGCGCAGGCGGCGGTCGGCATCGCGGAACGCGGCGTTTACGTCTCGGACGGTGCGTCTGGGGGCGACGCGGACGCCGGTCCAGAAGCGGCGATTGTCTTCGCTGTCATCATAAAGCGCTGTCGGCTTGGCTTCGGCGAAGAAGGCTATGGCGAGATAGACTAGCGGCAGGAAGCCGACGCCTGAAATAGTGGCGACGACGGCGCCGACGCGGACCCAGAGCGGATCCCAGCCGAAATAATCGGCGATGCCGGCACAGACGCCTGCGAGCCGCTTGTTGCGCTTATCAAGGTAGAATTTGGTGCGGCGGGCGGACATGGGACGATCCTTTGTCGGACGTTCAGAATTTCGGCGCGATGAAGCCGATGGCGAGATAGACGATGATGAGCGAGCCGGCGCCTAGGATGGTGCCGACGACAAAGCCGATGCGGATCAGCGTCGTGTCGATGCCGGTGTAGGCGGCGATACCGGCGCAGACGCCCATGAGCTTTGCGGCGGGCTTGTCGAGGTGGAAGCGTTTGGCGGGGGCGTTCATAATCGGTCTCCTGAATTATGGATTAGCGCAGACGGCGGCGGATTTCCGGGTCGTCGGCGAGGGCGATGCTGGATCGGCGGCTCGACGCGCTATCGGCGAGGCGGCCATCTTTCCAATTCGGGTCGTCGGCGGCGATTATGCGCTCGATGCTGATGAGCCGATCATCGAGGCGGCGGGCCATCTCGTGGAGATCATCGAGCAGCACTTCGTCTTCTCGGCTGATGCCCTGACCGGATTTCCACCGGGTGAGATAATGAAGGACCAGCCAGGGCAGGCCGATGAACAGAATGCCCATGATGGCAGCAATGGTGAAGAAATCGCCCATGATGATCAACCTTCCCGGGCGGTGAGGCGCGCTTTGAGGGCTGCGAGCTCGGCTGCGACATCATCATCGGCGGAAAGCTCTGCGAATTCATCGGCGAGCGTTCGGGCGGGGCCGCCCAGTGACAGGGCATCGGCGCGACCTTCGGCAAGATCGGCACGGCGCTCCATGACTTCGAAGCGGGCGAAGGCATCTTCGACACGCGGACCCTTGATCATCTCGCGCAATTTGGAGCGCTGGGTGGCGCTTTCGATACGGTTGAGTAGGCCGTTCTGGCGGGCGCGGGCTTCACGGAGCTTGGCTTCGAGCTTGGCGATATCGGCCTCATTTAGGGACAGACTGTCTTCAAGAGCGGCGACTTCGGACTCGGTCTGATCTACGAAGGTGCGGGCCTTGGCCTTTTCGACCAGAGCGGCGCGAGCGAGGTCCTCACGGCCTTTGCTTAGCGCCAGCTCGGCTTTGTCGCCCCAATCAGCCTGGGCCTTTTCGGCGCGGATGATGGCGCGGCGCATCTCCTTCTGATCGGCGATGGTGCGGGCGGCACTGGCGCGGACTTCGACCAGTGTTTCCTCCATTTCCATGATGATCATGCGGATCATCTTGGCCGGATCTTCGGCGCGATCGAGCAGATCGGTCATGTTGGCGGCGATGATGTCGCGAGTGCGGGAGAAAATGCCCATGGTGGTGGTGCTCCAGTTCAAGTCGTTTGAATGGCGGTTGTTGGCGCCGGCTGTTGTTTCGGTCTGGTGGAAAAGATGGGGACGAACCCTCACAAATTCCAGCCGGCTGGCACCGGAAAGCGGCACCAGATTATTTGCCATTCATTATAACCGATGCCTGCGTGGCGGTGATTTTGTGGGGTGTGATGGCGCTCGTCATTCTGGTCTCCGGGAGGATGATGGCGGGTTGCTAGGCCGATGATATTTGTTTTGCATGATGTGTGCCAGTTTGCGGACCAAGGCCAAGGCATTGAAAACATGAAACATGGGTAGTCCGTTTCCGGCTTGGCGATCTTGCTTCTTGCCAAATATTGGGAAGTTGCACTAACTCTGCCGATGCAGGCACAGGCTCAGCTGATCGGATCCTCTTCGAGCTTTCTCGATGCAGTCGAGCGGGCTTCTGCTGCGGCAGCGTTGAACCGGCCTGTGCTGGTGATCGGCGAGCGGGGGACTGGCAAGGAGCTGATTGCGGAACGGCTGCACCGGCTTTCCCCGCGCTGGGGCGGACCGCTGATTTCGTTGAACTGCGCGGCCTTGCCGGAGAATCTGATTGATGCCGAACTCTTTGGCTATGAGGCCGGGGCGTTTACGGGCGCGCAGAAGGCGCGGGCGGGGCGATTTGAGGATGCTGATGGCGGCACGCTTTTTCTGGACGAGATCGCCACCTTGTCCCCTGCGGCGCAGGAGCGTCTGCTGAGGGTGGTCGAATATGGCGAAGTGACCCGGATCGGCGCATCCAAGGCAATCAGGGTTGATGTGCGGCTTGTGGGGGCGACTAACGAGGACTTGCCGCGGCTGGTGGCGCGCGGTCGGTTCCGCGCCGATCTGCTCGACCGGCTGAGCTTTGAAGTGGTGACGCTGCCGCCGCTGCGCGAGAGGGCCGAGGATGTGGCGGCACTCTGCGATCATTTCGGCAGGCGGATGGCGGCGGAGCTGGGATGGCGGCGGTTTCCGGGCTTTTCCAAGGCTTCCCAAGCCGTGATCGAAGGGCATGACTGGCCCGGAAATGTTCGCGAGCTCAAGAATGTCATCGAACGATCGCTGTATCGCTGGGCTGATGAAGAGACGCCGGTGGGGCGAATTGTGCTCGATCCGTTTGACAGCCCATGGCGGCCGCCGGCTGATGCGGGCGCAAGTCTGGAGGTCGGGCATTCAATGGTAGCACCGCCTCCGCCGACGGCGGACCATTCGCGCATCAGTGATCTGCGGGCGGCGGTGATGCGGTACGAGCGTGATGTGCTGATGGCAGCACTGGAACGGTGCCGGCATAACCAACGCAAGACGGCGACGGCGCTGGCGTTGAGCTATGATCAGCTTCGACACTGCATGAAGCGGCACAATCTTTTGGGCAATGAGGCGGAGGGATGATGATGCGCGGCGCTTTGATTCTGGCGTTGGTCATGCTTGCCGCGCCCGGAACCGGGTCGAATTTGGCGCATGCTGCGGGGGCTGTGCAGGCAGCGGGAGACGCTCAGGCCGTTGATGCCCGCACTATTGTGGCGCGGGCCTTTGAGGCGGCCGGGGGCGAACGCTGGGCGACGGCGCGGACGCTGGCGCTGACTGGTCGGGCCGTGTTTTACGGGGCTGGCGCTGCGCCGCGCGCGGTGGCCGACACTTACCGGATGTGGCGGGAATTCGAAGCGGCGCGGACCAGCGCGCACGGCGAAGCGGGCAAGGTGAGGATCGAAGCGCGCACCGGAGAGAAGCTCATGTTTCTGGTGGGCTCGGACGGGACGGCGAGCTTCAATGAGAAGGGGGTGATCTCCAAGGCTGTGGCGGATGAATTCTGGGCGAACAATTTCGGCTTCGGGGTCATCCGCTCGGCGTTGGGACCTGGGTTCAAGCTGGAGCGCCTGCCCGATGATGATGTGGGCGGGCATCCGACCTATACGGTGCGGGTGACGGATCCAGCGGGAACGGCAACACTTTTTGGCATCGACAAGGCAAGCTATTTCATAAGGTTGGCGGGATTTGCGACACCAGCGGGCTGGCATGTGCGGACCTATGATGATTTTGTGGTGGCCGATGGCTGGACACAGGCACGGACGGTGACGCTCTATTACAACGGGGTGATTGCCAATCAGGTTTTCTGGACAGGCTGGACGGTCAATGATCCGATGGCGGCGGCGTTGTTTCAGCCATAGGATCGGCCGGCGGCTCGGGCGGGGTCATCAACCGGGCCTGGCTGAGGGCGAAGAGGATGGTGGCAAGCGGCAGCCCCCAGACCTTGAGATTGACCCAATCATCGGTGACGAGAACGCGGCGGGCAACCTCGTTGACGCCCATCAGGGCGACGAAGAACAGGCCCCAGTTGAGCGTGAGCTTGCGCCAGACGGCCTCGGGCAGGCCGGGCATGGCGCTACCCAGCACGAGCTGGAGATAGGAGCGGCCGCGCGCCAGCCCACCGAGCAGGACGACGGCGAACAGGCCGTAGATGAGGGTAGGCTTCATCTTGATGAAGGTTTCATCCTTCAACCACAGCGTGAGGCCGCCAAAGACGGTGATGATGCCGGCGCTGACGATTGTCATGACACTGATGTGCCGTTCTTTGACCCAGGAAATCGCCATGGCGACGATGGTGGCCACCATGACAGCGGCTGTGGCGACGAACAGGCCGCCGAGCTTGTTGGCGATGAAGAAGACAAGCAGCGGGCCGAGATCGACAGCGAATTTGAGCGGGCCGGACATTTTTTGCATGGCGGCGTTGTAGCGGGAATTGATGTGGGAAGAAACTATGGCGTCTTGAGGCATTTGTCTTTGGCTGGTGCTGCCGCTAGCGTCAGAAATGTGAGCGAAGCATTGAAAGTTGAGGGGCTGGCCTGTCTGCGCGGGGACCGTCTGTTGTTCGAGGGCGTGTCCTTTGGGGTTGCACCGGGGGGGGCGCTGCATCTGGAGGGACCAAACGGTAGCGGCAAATCGAGTCTGCTTCGGCTTCTGGCGGGGCTTCTGGTGCCGCTGGAGGGGGAGATCACCGGGCCTGTGCGGACCTATCTGGGCCATGACTTGGCGCTGAAGCCGCGGATGATGCTGGGAGCGGAACTGCTGCACTGGGCGCGGCTGGATGAGGGTTTGGCGCGACTGCCGGCGGCGATGGCGGCGATGAATGTGGCCGGGCTGGCCGGCGTGCCGTGCCGGCATTTGTCCAGCGGGCAGCGGCGGCGGGCGGGGCTGGCGCGGGTTTTGGCCAGTGGTGCGATGCTCTGGCTGCTGGACGAGCCGACGGCGGGGCTGGATGCAGCGTCTTGCGTGCTGCTGGCCGATGCGATGGCCGCGCACCGCGCGGGCGGCGGCATGGTGGTGGCGGCGGTGCATGGCGATATCGGGCTGGCTGACCCTCAAGTTTTGAGGCTCGGCTGATGCTGTGGACCTTGATCGGCCGCGATCTTTCGCTGACGTTGCGGTCGCCGGCGATCTGGATGCCGGTGATGTTTTTTGTGCTGGTGGCCGCGTTGTTTCCGTTTGCGGTGGGGCCCGATGCGAAGCTTTTGGGACGGATTGCACCGGGAATCCTGTGGGTTTCGGCGTTGCTGGCGGCCCTTTTACCGGTAGAGACGCTGTTGGCGCCGGACATGGAAGACGGGACGCTCGACCAGCTGGCGGCGCGCGGGATTGCGATGGAATGGGTGGTGACAGCGCGGATCGTGGCGCATTGGCTGGGGTTTGCGGTGCCGCTGCTGGCGGCGTTGCCGGTGGCGGGTGTGCTGGTGGGACTGGATGCGGCGGCGGGTTGGCGTCTGGGGCTGGCACTGGCGATCGGTACGCCGGCGCTGGCCGCACTTGCCGTTGTGGCGGCGGCGCTGACGGCGGGCCTGAGAGGCGGCGGCGCGCTGGCGGGGCTGATTGTGCTGCCGCTGGCGCTGCCGGTGCTGATCTTCGGGGTTGGGGCGGCCGAGGCAGGCGCGCTGCAGCTTTTGGGTGCGGCGTCTCTGGTGAGTTTGGCTGTGGCGCCGTTTGCGGCGGGGGCGGCGCTGAAGAGCGATTGAGCGGCACCTGCGGCTGGGGCAAAACGTCCAGCCGCCGGTTGCTATCTGTCAGAACCGCATAATGGTCTCGACGCCGAAGGTTCGGCCGCGGCGCAGCGCAGTGAAGAAGGCGCGCGGGGCGCCGGTCTCGGCGAGTGCCGGTTGACCGTTGAAGGTAAGGCCGGTCGGCAAGCCGCGCCCGGTCGCTCCATAGCGGAAATCAAACCAGCGGGTCGCGAGCGGGGCTGCATCCTCGTTGGTCAAATTGCGACCAAACACCGCAAACTGAATGCCGCGGGTGCGGAAACCGATTCTGGCATTGACCAGAAATGAGGAGGGCACGAAGGCGAGATTATCAACCTGGACAAACTTCTTGTCCTCCAGGCTGAAATTAACATTGGTGGTCAGTCGTACGGTGTCGCTGAGCTGGGGTTCCCAGCTGAAAGAGCCATTGACCTGATATGATGATCCGAGCGGCAATTGCTTGCCCTCAATGCTGCAGAGTGGGACCGCTGCCGCGGGCGGATTTGTGTTGCTGAAGTTCGCGCGAAGCCCGCCCGACAGCAGCTGGAAATAATCAGCGTCACAGCCACTGGTGAATTTGGCATCGACATAGCTCAGATTGATGTTGGCGGTGATGTCAGGATGCGGCGCGGCCGCGAGCTCGAGCTCAAAGCCCTTGATGCGCGCATCTCCGGTGTTGACGACGATCGAATTGACCGCTGTGCCCGATGCGATTGCCTCGGTCAGCTGCACTGAACTCAGATTGTTGTAATAGGCCGATCCAGTGATACTGACCTTTCGATCGTCCGACGTCCATTTGATGCCGACTTCGCCGCCCTTGACGATTTCCTCGTCATAGGTGGGTCGGCCATTAGTCTGGCCGACGGTGCCGTTGAAGCCTCCGGGCTTTCTACCCTGCGCATAAACGGCATAGAGAAGCGTGCCACCCGGCGTGGTGTAATTAAGGGTGATGCGGGGATCGACGCCGGTCCAGCGACCTTCTTCACCACAGGTGCCGGTGAAACCGAATTCTGTGGCACGGCCCTGCTCGGCAGCGCAGAAGATGGCAGCAGCGCTGCCGCCGCGATCGATGATCGTCTTGGTCTCTTCCTGATAGCGAAGCTCGCCCTGCAGCGTCAGCGCTTCGGTAATGTCGAAGGCCAGCAGACCAAACAGCGCCTTGTTCTTGATCGTCGCATAGGTGCTGAGGTTTGTCCCGAGTACTTCACCTTCCAGCGGATTGGCGAAGGTCAGATCGCGCGTGTTGAACGTCTGACTGTAGTAATAACCACCGACCATGGCGCGCACAGACCTGTCCTGCGGCGAGGCAAGACGGACTTCCTGACTGATATCCTTGAAATTTTTCCGATTGGTGTTGGCAAAGGCCGGCTCCACCGTGGCGGGCGGCGGGGGGGCGAAAGCGGCAAGATAGAAGAAGGCGTCCGAATGATCCGAGTCGGTCCCGAATCGATTAAGCAGATCACGATAACCGGTGAGGCTCGAAATGACCCAACCCGAGCCTGCGACATCCCAATCGATGATTGCCTGGGCGTTGAACTGCTTGTTCTGGATGCCGTCGAATGCTGTGCCGTCCCGTACGCCGAAGGGCGTGGCGACCGGATCAGTGTTGAGGCGAACATTATCGGGCTGGGCCTGGATGGGGCCGCAGAAATACTGGTTATTATTCTGTGCGCCCGATGTGTTACCCAGCGTGGCCGGGACATTACCGAAAAACGGCACGCCAGCCTGACGGAAGGCGTTGGAACGGAAGCCCGGCGAGCAGTTATTTTCAGCGGAGCCTTGCAGGAAAAGTGCCAGAGGGCCGTCGTTCTGCTCGGAATATTCACCGCGCAGGCGAATCCTGAGATTATCCGTGGGTCGCGCCAAAAGAGTAAGATAGCCTACCTTGGTCTCTTCCTGCCCGACCTTGTTGCCGGTCAGTTGGTTGGTGAATTGACCACCATATTCCTGAAAGCGGCCACCGGCCCGGAAGGTGAGCTTATCACCGAAGATCGGGCCAGATATAGAACCTGAAATGATATTTTCGCCGAATTCCGCTACTGATGCGCGTATATTACCAGTAAACGTGCTGGTCGGGTCTTTGGTGACGAAATTAATGGCGCCGGCATAAGTGTTTCGGCCATAGAGTGCGGATTGCGGGCCTTTGACGATTTCGACGCGCTGGAGCTGTTCGGGATCGAGGCTCTGAAGATCGCCTTGCCAGTAAACGCCATCGACGAAATATGCGGCGCCGGTTTCGACGCCGAACTGGACATTAGCGAGAACGTTCGATTGGCCGCGGATGACGGGGCGATCCGATGAACGGCCAAAGGCCTGGGAAAAGCTGATGCCGGAGGACTGGCGGGCGAAATCATCGATGGAATTAAGACCGAGATTTGCGATGGATTTCTCCGAGATGACGCTGACGGCGATTGGAGCGTCGGAAAGCTTCTCCTCGACCTTTCGGGCGGTGACGATGATCTCGTCAAGGCCGCCTGCCGGGGCAGCAGCGGCCTGCTGAGCCTGAACGCTGCTGAACGGCACGAGTGCTACAGCGGCCAGAACAACGGCCCGGTGCGTGAAATTTGTTGGTCGTGCAAACATCGTTTGGTCCCCTTCAACGCCGGGCCGACGCGCGACCCCCCCGATTCATGAAGAGATTGTGGATTTTTCGTCCAAGTTGTCCAGACAAATTATGCGTTATGGGTGTGCTGAATGGGAAGGTGTGGCAACAATGTCGCACCCCAGACCTTTGGTCGCTCGTCGGGATACGTTGCCTGATGGGTGTGAAAGCGTGTAGCAATGGGATGTTATATAGCGACTGCAAGGAGATTTTATGCGTTTGAAGGACACTCTTCGTCTGGCTGCCGGTATTGCGGCGATGACGGCGCTGGCGGCATGTGGCGGCGGCGACAAGCCCGCCGATACAACCACCACGACGACAACTGTCGAAACCACGACGACGACGCCTGCAGCAGAGACGCCGGCTGTTGATGTCGCGACGCCGGCGGCTGAGGCGCCCGCCGCGGAGGCGGTTACGCTGGCTTCGCTGACGGGCGATGCGGCTAATGGCGAGAAGATCTTTGGCCAGTGCCGCGCCTGCCATGTGGCGGAAGCCGGGGTGAACCGTGTGGGGCCGTCACTTTGGGGCCTTGTGGGCCGGACTGCGGGCAGCATCGAAGGCTTCAAGTACAGCCCGGCAAACAAGAACAGCGGGCTGGTCTGGAGCGAAGAGCAGCTGTTCACCTATCTGGAGGCGCCGCAGAGGACGATTCCGGGCACTTATATGGCGTTCGCTGGGCTGAAGAAGCCGCAGGATAGGGCGGATGTGATCGCTTATCTGAAAACCCGCGCTTAATCGGCGGTTTTGCTGGCAGGACTGGTGGCGCATTGCCACCAAATTTGCTCGAATTAGCCCCGGCATTGCCGGGGCTTTTTTTTGCGGGGGTTAGGCGAAGGGTCCGTTGAGCTCGACGACCTTGATGTTGAGGGCGCCGGCGAAGGTGACCCAGACAAGATAGGGGATGAAGAGCAGTGATGCGGTGCGGCTGAAGCGCCAGCAATAGAGGATGAGGATCAGGATCGAGGTCCAGAGGAACCAGACTTCAACGGCTGACCAATCCGGCCTCTGGACGCGGAAGAACAGGAAGCTCCAGAGAAGATTGAGGAAGCCGTTTACGGCGAAGAGGCCGATGACAGTGTCTGCACTTTCACGATCGGGGGCTGCGCGCCATGCTGTTGTGCCGGAGATTGCGCAGAGCGCGAAGATGAGTGTCCAGGCCGGGCCGAAGGCGATGTCGGGCGGCGCCCAGAACGGTTGTTCGAGGCTGCGATACCATGGGCCAAGCAAAGTGATAGTGGCCCCGACCGCCGCTGTGAGCGTGGCCGCCATCGCTGCGATGAGGCCGGGGAGTGCCCAGCGGCCGGGGTTCATGAGATCAGGCGGCCTTCTGTTTGCCGAGGTTGCGGATAGCATTACCGGCAGCGAGCACGAGCTGTCCGGTGTCCTTGATGAAAATTTTGAGGTGCGCCATCGGCTTTTTCTTGGCAAGCTCCTTGTTCATATAGGCTTCCCAGGTGAGTTGCTGGATATCCTTGTCCATGCAGAGCTTGACGAAACGTTCCCGCATATTGTCCGAGCGGTACCAGAACCACTGCATCATCCCGAGGACCCAGAACACCTGACCATGGGCCTTCATGAAGCGGGCGCGGGCGATTTTGAGGGCTTTGGGGTCGCCGGTCTTGAGGAACTCCCCGGCGGCCTCAGCGGCGGCGCGGCCGCCATACATGGCGTAATAAATGCCTTCTCCAGACGCCGGGGCGACGGTGCCTGCGGCGTCACCGGCGACGACGACATCCTTGCCATTGTCCCAACGCTTGCGGGGCTTAAGCGGGATAGGGGCGCCTTCGACACGGACGGTCTTGAATTCGGTCATGCCGAGCTCTTCGCGGAGATTGGCAACGGCCTTGCGCAGCTCGAAACCTTTGACGGCCGAGCCGACGCCGACGCTAGTTTTGTCGCCGTGCGGGAAGACCCATGCGTAGAAATCGGGGGAGTGCTTGCCCTGATAGAAAACATCGCAGCGATTGCCTTCGAAGCCTCTAAAGCCTTCCGGAGGGCTTTCGATGACCTCGTGATAGGCGGCGACGAAATTGGGCTTGTCGCTTTCAGGCAGTGTGGCGCGGGCGACGCCGCTGTTGCCGCCATCGCAGCCGACGACGACCTTGGCACGGACGCGAACCGGCTCGGAGCCGCGTGCCGCACCTTTGGGGCGATAGGCGATGATGGCGGTGCCGTCAGTGTCCCGCTCAAGCGCTTCGAAGGTGCCGTCGATGCGCGTGGCGCCATTTTGGGTGGCGCGGACGCGGAGCCACTCGTCGAAGACATCGCGATCAACCATGCCGACAAAGCCGCCTTCGCCGACAGGCATATCGACCTTGCGATTATTGGGGCTGATCATGCGGGCGGAGTTGGCGGTCGTGCACAGAAGCTCGATCGGGACATCGAAATCCTTGAGCATGCGAGGTGGGACGGCGCCGCCGCAGGGTTTGATGCGGCCAGCCTTGTCGAGCAGCAGAACCTTGTGGCCAGCGAGGGCGAGGTCGTTGGCGGCTGTGGCGCCGGACGGTCCACCGCCCACTACAATCGCGTCGAACTGGTCGATCATGCTGGTACTCCCCTTGTTTGCGCGGCGTCGGCCGCCTGTCGGTCGTTGAGTTGAACGGCGATGGCCGCAGCCATGAGAAACAACACTGCTTCGAGAGCAAAGACAAGTTCGAAGGCGGGGGCATCGGCGCCGATGAGGGCGCGGCCCCAATCGACAAGGCTGGCGCCGAAGAAGCCGCCGAGCCCAAAGGCCAACGCCTGGGCAGCACCCCAAAGGCCCATGCGGATACCTTCATGCCCTGTGGTCTTGCCATCGGGACCGGCGCGGCCGGCGAGCTCAAGCATAGAGCCGATGGCGGCGACGGCGAAGATCCCGTTAGCGAAGCCTAGCAAGACGACGGTGGGGACAAGCGGCCAGCTCGGGCCTATTCGTGCGGCCATGGCGAGGCCGGCCAGCGCCACCGCCGAGGCGATGCAGCCGCCGATGATCCACTTCTTGAGCTTGAGTCCCATGCGGCCGCCAAAAGCATGGCCGCCGACACCGACAATGATCATGCCTACGAGCACGCCGCCATGCTGGATACCGGAGAGCCTGGTCGATTCGCCGGGGCTCATGCCAAAGATCAGGCCGGCGAACGGCTCGAGGATCAGATCCTGCATCGAATAGGCGAGCATGGAGACGAAGACGAAGATCGAGAAGATACGCGTTAGTGGATCATCCCAGATGCCGCGAAGGGCGGCGTTGAAGCCGACGGGTTCGGGCCGCGTTTCGGGCGCAGCCGCCGGGCCTTCGACGCCGATGACGGCGACCGTTGTGATGGCCAGAGCGATGCCGGCGAGGCCGATGGAGATGAGGCGCAGACGCTCGGGCGAGTAAGGATCGATAAGATTGCCGACTGTTGTGGCGGCTACGACGATGCCCAGGATCATCATGATCCAGGTGAGCGAGGCGGCGGCCGGGCGGCGGGCTTCGGCGGTGCGGCTGGCGAGGAGCGCCAGCAGCGAGGTGCCGGCAGCGCCGACGCCGATTCCGATGAGCGCGTAGGCGAGGATGGCGAGGGCCATTGCCGGGGCAAAGGCGCCGGCGAGCATGGTGGTGGCGTGCGTTGCGAGCACGCCACCGAGACCGAGCACCGCCATGCCGCCGATGATCCAGGGTGTGCGGCGCCAGCCCTGATCCGACCCATGGCCCCATTTGGGGCGGCTGAGTTGCACAGCATAGTGGAAGGCGACAAGGCCTGCAGGTAGGGCGGCGGCGGTCGCATATTCTACGACCATGATACGGTTGAGCAGCGAGCTGGCCAGCATGACGACGGCGCCGATGCTGCTCTGGACGAGGCCGAGCCGCGCTATGCCGAGCCAGCTGAGCGGGGCCTGGCTCATCCGGTCAGCCCGCGCAGGCCGATGGCGGCAGTGAGCATGCCCAGAACATAGAGGCTGACGCCGGTCGCATTGTAGAAGGGCGCCTCCTTGGCGGGGTTGGCGACCAGCTTTTGCATGAAAATATATTGGCTGGCGACCGAGAAAGCGACAAGGGCTGCCGAAAAGACGAGGCCCCAGCTGTTCAGCAGCCAGACAACGATGAGCTGTGGGATGGCCATGGTCCAGCAGGCGACCAGCGCCGCTGGACGCTCCCCCAGCATGACCGGGATCGAGCGGACGCCGGAAACGCGGTCTCCCTCGACGGCCTTGAAATCGTTGAGCACCATAATGCCATGGGCGCCGAGCGCATAAAGGCAGAGCACGGTGATAATGCGCGTGTCAGGAATACCGCCGACCATGACGGCAGCGCCGGTGAACCATGTCAGGCCTTCATAAGCGGCAGCACAGACGAGCGGACCCCACCAACCATTGGCTTTGGCGCGGACAGGGGGCGCTGAATAGATCCAGGCGAGGAAGACGCCGAGGATCGTGGCATAGCCGACGACAGTATTGATGGCGAAGCCGACGACCAGCGAGATGATGCTGCCGACGATAGCGATATAGAGGCCCCAGCGGCCAGGGATGCGGCCCGAAGGAATGGGGCGGTTTGGCTCGTTGATGGCGTCGACATGCCGATCGAACCAGTCGTTGACCGCCTGACTGTTACCGCACACCAAAGGTCCGGCGAGCATCATGCCGGCGATGAGAAAACCGACACGATCAGTGAGCGGGACGCCCGAAGAGACGACGCCGCACATAAATGCCCACATCGGCGGGAACCATGTGACGGGCTTCAGAAGTTCAAGCACGTCCTTGGGACGCGGAACCTGGCGGCCTGTGGTTGGAAAGGTGGCAGCATCCATATTTTGTGTAAGCTAAACTTGACAGTGCGTAGCGTCAACGAAACTTGCGGCAGGTTGTCCAAGTTTAATGGGTCGAAACGCTAGCGGCGGATATTAATCGCCAGAATTCACTCAGGATTGGTCGCGAGATTGCCGATGCCATGGCGGTGCAGCTTGGAATATAGGCTCTGGCGCGACAGGCCGAGAATATCGGCGGCCGAGGCGCGATTGTCGGCGGTGTAGTTCAGCGCTGCTTCGATGCAGAGGCGCTCGATGAGATCGGTCGATTCGCGGACGATCTCTTTGAGGGGCACTCGGCCGACGAGCTCTGTCAGCTGCTCGACCGAGCGCACCAGAGGATGATGACGGCCAGCATCGGCTGCGGGGGCGAGCGGGCGGACGCAAAAGCCGAACCATGCGCCGCTCTCTTTGGCAGTGGCCACGGCTGAAACGGTGACATCGATATTAGCGCTGCCGGCATCAAGGACGGTGATGTACTCCCTGACATTGCCCCGATCATGGATATCGTGCTCTTCAAGCGCTATGGGGCCAAGGAAGCGGCTGATCGGCTGGCCTACCACTGATTGTCCATCCGGTTGGTTCGCAAGGGTCAGGAATAATGTGTTGGCTGCGAGAATGGTCAGATCCGGGCTGGTCAGTACCAGCGCTTCGGGCATCGCTTCCAGCGCCTGTGCATCGACGTTTGCGGTGAGCGATTGCTCGACATGATCATGCTGATCCATGCGCCGGGCCGGGGTCAGACGCCGAAGGCTCGGCAGGCTGCGCTTGATTGCAATCCTGCGACGATTTGCTGCATCAAACACGCCCCGTCCCATTCGCCAACTTTGCTCGATGGGCCGAACTGGAGAAACAATTTACCTTGATGAAACAAGGCTTTTTTCCAGCCAGACCCACAATCTGGTAAAGCAACTGCGGCTTATTGTCATGGGGTAGAGTGGGCCGGGTCCCGGGTCATTGTCAAATCATTTTGACGTAAAGGCAGGTTGACACATTACGGGTGGATGGTAGTTTTTTGTCGCAACAAGGAGAAACGGGTTGGACCGGCACGAGGGGACGCCGCGCAGCAATGCTGTGGAAGGGAACGACGCTGAGGGCGTTGGAGCCCGGTGGCGGCTGCCGCCGTTTGTGAAAACACCACTTTATACGCCTGATGAGCGCGTTCGCCGCGATGCTTCGCGCTGGACGCTGGTTCAGGGTCTTTTGGCGCCGGTGCAATTTCTGATTTTCGGCGTGAGCCTTTATCTGGTGCTCGACTATCTTAGGACAGGCGAGAATAAGGAATGGGCTGAATGGTCTGTCGTGGTGAAAACTATGGCACTGTATACGATCATGATTACGGGCGCGATCTGGGAGAAAGTCGTATTTGGCAAGTATTTGTTTGCCGAAAGTTTCTTCTGGGAAGATGTATTTTCGATGCTGGTGATAGCGCTGCACACTGCCTATCTTGTGTCGCTGATCTGGAATCTATTGCCGTCAACTGAGCTGATGTGGTTGGCGCTGGCGGCGTATCTCACCTATGTTATTAATGCCGGGCAGTTCATCTGGAAGCTGCGGATGGCGAGGCTTGAGGGCGCTCGAAAATCGGCGCGCACGAATGAGGCTTTGGCGGCATGAGCGTGGCGGTTCTGCCAGTCGCCGAATCGCCGGCGCCGCGGCCGGTGGTTCGTGAGCGGGGGCAGCGCGAGGTTTTTTGTGGTCTGACGGGGATTGTCTGGCTGCATCGGAAAATTCAGGACGCATTTTTTCTGGTGGTAGGCTCGCGGACATGTGCGCACCTGTTGCAATCGGCTGCCGGGGTGATGGTGTTTGCCGAGCCGCGCTTTGCGACCGCGATTATAGAAGAGCGCGATCTGGCCGGGCTGGCCGATGCCAATGAGGAGCTGGACCGTGTTGTGACGCGGCTGCTGGAGCGACGACCGGACATTCGGCAGCTTTTTCTGGTCGGATCGTGTCCCAGCGAAGTGATCAAGCTCGACCTCAAGCGGGCAGCCGAGCGGCTGAACATGCGGACGATGCCGAAGGTCAGGGTGCTGAACTATTCGGGATCGGGGATCGAGACGACCTTCACTCAGGGGGAGGATGCGTGTCTGGCGGCTCTTGTGCCTGAGATGGCGGCAGACGATGCCGAGCAGCTGCTTATCGTGGGCGCGCTTCCGGATGTTGTCGAGGATCAGTTCCTGAGGCTGTTTGCCGAACTTGGCATTGCCAAGGTGGTCTGCCTGCCGGCGCGGCGGTCAGGCGACTTGCCTGGTGTCGGCCGAGGGACGAAGTTTTTGCTGGCGCAGCCGTTTCTGGGGGATACCGGGCAGGCGCTGGAGGGGCGCGGGGCGCAGCATCTGCCGGCTCTTTTTCCCTTTGGCGCGGAAGGCACTACGGCCTGGCTGGAAGCGGCGGCAAATGCATTCGGTATCGACCCTGCACATTTCCGCGCCGTAATAGCGCCGGGGCGCGAGCGGGCGAAGCGGGCTGTGGCGCGGCAGGCCGAAGTGCTGCGCGGCAAGCGGATTTTCTTCACGCCCGATTCGCAGCTGGAGGTGCCGCTGGCGCGTTTTCTCCATGATGAGCTGGGGATGGAGTTGATCGAGGTGGGGACGCCCTATCTGCACAAGACCCATCTGGCGGCCGAGTTGAAGGCCTTGCCGCGTGACGTGCAGCTTTCAGAGGGGCAGGATGTTGATTTGCAGCTCGACCGGGTGCGGGCGAGCCGGCCGGACCTGACGGTGTGTGGGCTGGGGCTCGCCAACCCGCTGGAGAGCGAGGGGCTGGCGACGAAATGGGCGATCGAGCTGGTATTCACGCCAGTCCATGGTTTTGATCAGGCGGGCGATCTGGCTGAGCTTTTTGCGCGGCCGCTGGTGCGTCGCGATCGGTTGGTGCTCTGATGCAGCTGACAGTCTGGACATATGAAGGGCCGCCGCATGTGGGGGCGATGCGGGTGGCGACCGGCATGAAGGGCCTGCATTATGTGCTGCATGCGCCGCAGGGTGACACCTATGCGGACTTGTTGTTCACGATGATCGAGCGGCGCGATCATCGCCCGCCGGTGACGTATACGACGTTTCAGGCGCGCGATCTTGGCAAGGATACGGCCGAGCTTTTTCAGAAGGCGGCGCGCGATGCCTATGAGCGCTACACGCCTGAGGCGATGATCGTGGGGGCGAGTTGCACTGCCGAGCTGATTCAGGATGATCCGGCCGGGCTAGCCGAGACGATGGGGCTGCCGTGCCCGGTGATCGCGCTTGAGCTGCCGAGCTACAGCCGAAAGGAAAATTGGGGCGCTTCGGAGACTTTTTACCAGATTGTCCGGCAGCTGGCCGACAAGGAGCGGCGGGCGCCGGCGCGTGAAGGGCGGCGGCCGCGTGCGAATCTGCTCGGGCCGACCGCACTTGGTTTCCGGCATCGTGATGACGTTGTTGAAGTGACGCGGCTACTGAATTCGCTGGGCGTGGATGTGCATGTTGCGGCACCTATGGGCGCGCGGCCGGCAGATATCGTCCGGATGGGCGAGGCGGACTTCAACGTGCTGCTCTATCCGGAGATCGGGCTGGAGGCGGCGCGCTGGCTCGAGAAGACTTTCGGCCAGAAGTGCACCACGATTGTGCCTATCGGGATGGCGGCGACGCGGCGGTTTGTGGCGGAAGTGGCTGAGCTGGCCGGGGTGACTGTGCCGGACGATCTGGATGCGGGGCGGATGTCCTGGTGGTCACGATCGATCGATTCGACATATCTGACCGGCAAACGGGTTTTCATTTTTGGAGATGCGACCCATGCGGTGGCTGCGGCGCGGATAGCGCGCGACGAGCTGGGCTTCGAAGTGGTGGGGCTGGGCTGTTACAATCGTGAGTTCGCTCGTGAAATCCGGGAGATGGCGAAAGAGCTGGGGCTGGAACCGCTGATCACCGACGACTATCTCGCGGTGGAAGATGCGATTGCCGCAGCGACGCCTGAGCTTGTGTTGGGAACACAGATGGAGCGGCATATTGCCAAGCGACTGCGGCTGCCGTGTGCGGTGATTTCGGCGCCCGTGCATGTGCAGGATTTTCCGGCGCGTTATTCACCGCAGATGGGCTTTGAAGGCGCGCAAGTGATCTTTGATACCTGGGTGCATCCGCTGGTCATGGGGCTGGAAGAGCATCTGCTGACGATGTTCCGCGAGGACTTTGAGTTTTCGGATGCGGCCGGGCCGAGCCATCTCGGGCATGGCGGGGCTGCGGCAGCACATCAGGTGCCGGAAATGTCGATGCCGGCGGTGGCGGCGCCGAGCGAAGTGGCGGCAGACCAGTCCGAGGGATGGCTGCCGGATGCCCAGCGTGAGCTGGACAAGATTCCGTTTTTCGTGCGGGGAAAGGCTCGCAGGAACACTGAGCGTTTTGCGGCTGAGCATGGCCTCAAGGCGATTACCGTTGAGACTCTTTACGAGGCAAAGGCCCATTATGCGCGCTGATACGCCCCCCGCTGCTGGTAGCATTGGTGACAGGGTCAGAGTGGTTATCATCACGCTCGATAACCATTTGTCGGGCGCCATCGAGCGGGCGCGGGCGCGGTTTGAGCGCGAGCAGCCGGGTGTGCAGATTGCATTTCACGCCGCCGCCGATTGGGAGCAGCCGGGTAAGCTGGATGCGGCGCGCGCCGATGTGGCGAAGGGCGACATCATTCTGGCATCGATGTTGTTTTTGGAAGACCATATCCGGGCGATCAAACCTGCACTTGAGTCGCGGCGCGAAGATTGTGATGCGATGGTGTGTGTGATGTCCGCGGGCGATGTCGTGAAGCTGACGCGGATGGGCGATTACCGGATGGATGCGCCGCCCAAGGGGCCGCTGGGGTGGCTGAAGAAGCTGCGCGGATCATCCAAATCCGGCGCGCCCAACTCAGGGGCGGCGCAGATGGCAGTGCTGCGGCGGCTTCCCAAGCTGTTGAAGTTTGTGCCGGGGACGGCGCAGGACGTGCGCGCCTACTTCCTGACCCTGCAATATTGGCTGGCGGGCTCTGACGACAACGCTTTTTCAATGGTTCGGGCGCTAGTCGATCGGTATGCCGACGGTCCACGCCGGGCGCTGCGCGGGCAGTATAAGGTTGAAGGGCCGCAGGAATATCCGGAATTAGGGGTCTATCACCCAGATTTGCCGGGGCGGATGAGCGCTGACGTGACGGATCTGCCAAAGACCAAAAATGCTGTCGGCACGGTCGGGTTGGTGGTGCTGCGGTCTTATGTGCTCGGCAAGGATGCGAACCATTATGATGGTGTGATCCGAGCCATGGAAGCGCGCGGGCTGAATGTGATTACGGCGTTTGCCAATGGATTGGACGCGCGCCCGGCGGTTGAAGCGATGATGATGAAGGACGGGGTGGCCACCGTTGATGCACTGGTCAATTTGACCGGGTTCAGCCTGGTGGGTGGCCCGGCCTATAATGATGCGGCGGCGGCAGAGGCGATTTTGGCGGTGCTTGACCGGCCCTATGTCTCGGCGTTTCCGGTCGAATTTCAGACGTTGCAGCAATGGGGCGCAAACCGCCAGGGTCTGCTGGCGCTGGAATCGACGATCATGGTGGCGATTCCCGAACTGGACGGCGGCACGACGCCGATCATGTTCGGCGGGCGCTCCGAGGCGAGCGGTGAGGCTTGCACAGGCTGTTCGCGCGGGTGCACTTGGTCGCCTACCGACAATGTGCGGGCCATGCAGAGCTGCCCAGAGCGGGCCGATGCCCTGGCTGACCGAATGGTCAAGATGGCGCGGCTCCGGCGCAGCGCAGAAGCCGAGCGCAAGGTCGGCATCGTATTGTTCAACTTTCCGCCGGGCGGCGGTGCTGCGGGGACAGCGCAGTTCCTCGCGGTGTTTGAATCGCTGCATGCAACGCTCGTTCGGCTGAAGGCCGAGGGCTATGATGTCGATGTGCCGGCGGACGCGGACGCGGTGCGCGAGGCGGTGATTGGTGGCAATGCCATGCGCTATGGCACCGAGGCGAATGTGCACGCCAAGGTGCCGGCCGAACATATTGTGGCGACCGAGCCATATCTTGCCGAGATCGAGGCAGAATGGGGGCCGGCGCCCGGCAAGTTCCAGTCCGATGGCAGCAATGTTTTCATTCTGGGTGCGCAATTCGGCAATGTGTTCATCGGCATCCAGCCGGCGCTCGGCTATGAAGGCGACCCGATGCGGCTGCTCTTCGACGGGCGATTTGCGCCGACACACGCTTTCATGGCGTTTTACCGCTGGTTGCGGAATGACTTCGGGGCGCATGCCGTGCTGCATTTCGGCACGCACGGCAGCCTTGAATTCATGCCGGGCAAGCAGACGGGCATGAGCGAAACCTGCTGGCCGGAACGGCTGATCGGCGATCTGCCGAACGTCTATCTTTATGCGGCGAACAACCCTTCCGAGGGCGTGCTGGCGAAGCGGCGGTCGTATGCGACGCTGGTATCCTATCTGACGCCGGCGCTGACCAATTCGGGGCTCTACAAGGGACTGGCTGACCTTAAGGCCAGCGTTGACCGCTGGCGGAGCTGTGAGCCGGGCGCACCGGAGCTGGAATTGCTGGGCGAAATCATTGCTGAGCAGGCAGCGGGACTGGATCTTGATGGCTCGAACGTTACGGCGCTAGCGGCGAAAATCTATGAGATCGAGCGCGAGTTGATCCCGCAGGGGCTTCATGTGGCTGGCGCTGCGGCAACGCCTGAGGAGCGCGTTGATATGCTGGCGGCTGTGGCTGCGGCGCGCGGAGAAGATGTTCCACGCGAGACGATCGAGTCGATTATTAATGGCCGGGTGGCACCGACGACTGCGCTGCTGCGCGAACTGGTCGACATGAATACCGCTCTGTCGGTGAACCATGAGCTTGATGGGCTGGTTGCGGCGCTGGGCGCTCATTATATTCGTCCGGTGGCTGGCGGGGATATTCTGCGGACGCCCGAAGTCTTGCCGACCGGGCGCAATATCCATGGCTTTGATCCGTTCCGGCTGCCTTCGGCTTTTGCTGTGAAGGATGGGGCGGCGCAGGCGCAGAAACTGATTGACCGCAGCGTCGAGGACAGCGGGCATCTGCCGGAAACCGTGGCGATGGTGCTTTGGGGCACTGATAACCTTAAGAGCGAGGGTGCGCAGCTGGCTCAGGCGCTGTTCCTGATCGGCGCTCGGCCGCGGTTTGACAGCTACAACCGGCTTTCGGGCGCGGTTCTGATTCCGTTGGAGGAACTGGGGCGGCCGCGGATTGATGTTGTTGTGACGTTGTCCGGCGTGTTCCGCGATTTGCTGCCGCTTCAGACGCGGATGCTGGCGGAAGCGGCGTTGCTGGCGGCCGAGGCTGATGAACCGGTGCACATGAACTTTGTGCGAAAGCACAGCCTGCAGCATTGCGCCGAGCATGGCGTTGACATGGAGACGGCTGCACTTCGTGTCTATAGCAATGCCGAGGGTGCTTATGGGGCGAACGTCAATTTGCTGATTGATTCGAGCGGCTGGACCGACCCCAATGAGCTGGCCGACTGCTTTGAGAAGCAGAAAGGCTATGCTTATGGCGTGAAAGGCGAGCCGAAGCGGCAGGCGGCTATTCTGGCGGCGACGCTCAAGACCGTGGACTGTGCGTATCAGAACCTTGAATCGGTGGAACTGGGGATTACGACGATCGATCAATATGTCGATACGCTGGGCGGCATCAGCCGGGCGGTGACACGCGCCAAGGGCGGCGAGGCGGCGCCGGTCTATATTGGTGATCAGACGCAAGGATCGGGCAAGGTGCGCTCGCTCGGTGAGCAGGTAAGCCTGGAGACGCGGACGCGCATCCTCAATCCTGTGTGGATCGAGGGCCAGCTGCGGCATGGCTATGAGGGTGTCCGCCAGGTTGAGGCGGCGGTGACGACGACCATGGGTTGGTCGGCGACCACCGGCGAGGTCGATCCATGGGTTTACCAGCGGATCACCGAGACCTATGTTCTCGATACGGAAATGCGCGACAGAATCGCGCAGATGAATCCCCGGGCGGCCGCAAAAATGGCCAACCGACTTATCGAGGCCAGCGACCGGAAGTTCTGGACGCCCGACCCCGAGACACTGGCTGCGCTTTACGCGGCGACCGACGCCATCGAGGACGCCCTCGAAGGTGTGGGACAGACACAGGCGGCGTAAGGAAAACACTATGGCCGTAATCGAACGCACAAGACCCGATGGCGATGGCAGCCTTCAGGTAAAGCTGGACCCCAGTGACAAGATCGGCAACGCCAAGGTCTTCGCCGTTTACGGCAAAGGCGGCATCGGCAAATCTACCACGTCGTCCAACCTCTCCGCTGCCTTCTCGCTGCTCGGCAAGCGCGTGCTCCAGATCGGCTGCGACCCCAAGCATGACAGCACTTTCACTCTGACAAAGAAGCTTATGCCCACCGTCATCGACATTCTGGAAACAGTCGACTTTCACCACGAAGAACTGCGCGCAGAAGATTATATGTTCGAAGGCTTCAACGGCGTCATGTGCGTAGAAGCTGGCGGCCCGCCTGCCGGCACTGGCTGCGGCGGCTATGTCGTCGGCCAAACCGTCAAACTTCTGAAACAGCATCATCTGCTCGAGGAAACCGATGTGGTCATCTTCGATGTGCTCGGCGATGTGGTCTGCGGCGGTTTTGCAGCCCCCCTGCAGCACGCTGACCGCGCCATCGTCGTTGCCGCCAATGATTTTGACAGCATCTTCGCCGCCAACCGCATCCTGGCCGCCATCAATGCCAAAGCGAAAAACTACGATGTCCGCGTCGCCGGCATCATCGCCAACCGCTCCGCCGCCACCGACGAAATCGACCGTTTCTCAGCTGCAACCGGCGTAAACCGACTGGCGCATTTCCCCGATCTCGACGCCATCCGCCGCTCACGCCTGAAAAAATGCACCATCTTCGAAATGGAAGACACACCCGAAGTCGAAGCAGTCCGCACCGAATATAAGCGCCTCGCAGCACAGCTCTGGACCGGCGGCGAACCCTGCGACGCCAAGCCGATGAAGGATCGCGAAATCTTCGAGTTCCTGGGGTTTGAATGAAGCCGGCCGTCGCCTCGATAGCCGAAATCGGGCCTGATCACGCGACCCCAGCCGCGAAGCCTGGCTGGGAGGCCAAGCGCGCGCGGCTGGAAACCTATTTCGACCGCACTGCCTTCGATTCCTGGGCTGCACTCACCTCTGATGCCCCGGTCAGCAAGATCCGCGCCACCGTCCGCGCCGGCCGAGACGATATGCGCAACTTGCTGCTTTCATGGTTGCCGCAGGATATGACGGGGCGGCGCGTTCTCGATGCCGGGTGCGGAACGGGCATGCTGAGCATCGAAGCGGCGCGGCGCGGGGCCGAGGTTGTGGGGATTGATGTGTCTCCGCAGCTGGTCGCGATAGGGCGGGACCGGTTGCCTGACGACGTCAAGGGCCGGATCACGCTGGTGTCGGGGGATATGCTTGACCCGACACTGGGTGATTTCGACCATATCGTTTCGATGGATGTGTTAATCCATTATGAGGCCGACCAGATTGCCGATGCGACGTCACGGCTTTCGGCGCGGTCGCGCGAGAGCCTGGTGTTCACCTTTGCGCCGGGGACACCATTGTTACGGACGGCGCGCGCTGTGGGGCAATTTTTTCCGAAGTCCGACCGCTCGCCAAGCATCATCCCGGTGGGCCATGGCTATCTGAAGGCGCGGTTGAGCCGGGTTGATGGTGCGATGCTGGGGCGCGATGCTCGGGTTTCGCGCGGTTTCTACACGAGCCATGCTCAAGAGGTGCTGACGCGATGAGCGGCGGGCCGGCAATCAAGGGCGGCGCACGTTTCTGGGCACGGATGGGCACGAGCTTTCTGCCCTTTGCCGATGCTGCGAGCACGGAGCTGCCACTGAGCCGGCTGCTCAGACTTTCGCTGTTTCAGGTCTCTGTAGGGATGGCGATGGTGTTGCTAAATGCAACACTGAACCGGGTGATGATCGTAGAGCTTGGCATCTCTGCAACAGCCGTGGCGATTGTCGTGGCGCTGCCGCTGCTGTTTGCGCCGGTGCGCGCCATGATCGGGCACAAGTCGGATAATCATGCCTCATTTCTGGGCTGGAAGCGGGTGCCTTATATCTGGGCTGGCACGATGATCCAGTTCGCCGGTCTGGCGATCATGCCCTTTGCGCTACTGGTGATGACGGGGCAGGGTGAAGTCGCGGGCCACAAGGTTGGCGATGTGTTTGCGGCGCTGGCTTTCCTGATGGTGGGGGCGGGCGTGGCAATCACCCAGACGGCCGGGCTGGCGCTGGCGAATGATCTAGCGCCCAAGGAAGTGCGGGCGCGGGTTGTATCATTGCTCTATGTTATGCTGCTGGTGGGGATGTTTACTGCGTCGGTGGTGCTGGGGCAGCTGCTGGTCGATTTTTCTGAGACGCGGCTTGTTGGCGTGGTGCAGGGTACTGCGGTTGTTACGGTTTTGCTGAACGTTGTGGCGCTTTGGAAGCAGGAAGCGCGCGTTCCGGGCGGGGTCAAGCCTGAGGTTGATGCGCCTGCTTTCAGCTTGCGCTTGGCAGAGCTGATTGCTGCAGGGCCTACCAAGCGTCTGTTGATGGCTGTGGGTCTGGGTGCTGCGGGCTTTGGCATGCAGGATATTCTGCTGGAGCCTTATGGCGGGCAAGTGCTGGGCATGAGCGTTGGCGAGACGACCGGGCTGACCGCTATTTCATCGTCGGGAACGCTGCTCGGGCTGGCGATTGCGGCACGGTATCTGGCGCGGCATGGCGATCCGGCAAGGATGGCGGGCCTCGGCGCGCTGGTTGGCATTTTTGCCTTTGCGATGGTGGTTTTTTCAGCGCCTCTGGAGTCGATCGGCCTGTTTGCAGCGGGGACGATGGCGATTGGCTTTGGCAACGGGCTGTTTGCCGTGTGCACTTTGACGGCGGCGATGGCGCTAAGTGATTCTGGGAGCGATGCCGGGACCAAATCCGGTCTGGCGCTGGGTGCCTGGGGTGCTGTTCAGGCGTCTGCGACCGGCCTTGGCATTCTTGTGGCGGGTGCGGTTCGCGATGGTTTTGCGGCGCTGGCCAGCAGGGGATCGCTCGGTGAGGTTTTGAATGATCCGGCTACCGGATATGCTATAGTCTGGCATATGGAAATTGGTCTATTGTTCATGTGTCTGATTGCACTTGGCCCGCTGGCGCGGCGGTCCTATGCGAATATGAGTAGCGCCCGATTTGGTTTGACTGAGTTCCCAACCTGAGGGGGAGAGAGACGATGATTGATAATGTGCATCTGGTGGGCGGGCTCGATATCGCGGAGCTTACGCTTTATCTGTTCTTCGGCTTCTTTCTCTGCCTTGTATGGTATCTCAACCGTGAGAGCCGCCGGGAAGGCTATCCGCTTGAGGATGATTTGACAGGCGAGGTGCGGCAGGAGCTTTGGCGGATCGGCGACGATGTTCAGAAGCTGAAGTCGTTCCAGCTGCCAAATGGTCAGGGGACTGTGTATCAGCCGAACGGGGTGCGCGATCCTATGCCGGCCAATGTGTTGCCACGCGGCTGGGCCGGGGAGCCGCTTGATGTGGTGGGGGACAAGCTGTCCTCTGGCGTTGGGCCGGCCTCTTATGCGCCACGCGCAGATCGCCCTGACTATGACATGTTCGGCCGGCCGCGCATCGTACCAATGCGGGTGGATGGCCATATGAGCGTTGAAAGCCGCGATACTGATCCGCGCGGGCTGCCGGTTACCGGGCTTGATGGCAAGGTGGCGGGTACTGTGCGTGACATCTGGGTGGACCGTGCTGAGCATGTCATCCGCTATCTTGATGTGGCGCTGACCGATGGCGGCACGGCGACGCTGCCGATGCCGATGGCACGGGTGAAGGCGCGTGAAGTTCATTGTGATGCGATCACAGCGGCGCAGTTTGCGGGAAGCCCGCAGCTGAAATCGATGGATCAGATCACGTTGCTGGAGGAAGAAAAGGTTCAGGCCTATTTCGGCGCCGGCTATCTTTGGGCCACTGAGGATAGGGCGGAGCCGCTTCTGTGAGCATGGAGTATGAGATCGAGCCGATCAGGGGGCTGCCGGGGAACCTGCCGAAGGGAGAATTCATCGTCTGGCAGGGTTCGCCCAACTGGGGCGCCTTTGCCAAGGCCGTGTTTCATACTAGATTGGTGATCGCCTGGTTTCTGTTCGTCGCGAGCCTTGCGTTCGTCGGCGGCGGAACTGGCTTGGTGGGAGCGTTGACGACGCTGGCGGTTGCTGCGTTGGGGCTTGCGGTTCTTGCCGCCTTGGCCTGGACCGGCGCGCGGTCAACGATTTACACGCTAACCAACCGGCGGGTAGTCATGAGATTTGGCGCCTCTGTGCCAAAGGCTGTGAACCTGCCGCTTTCAAAAATCGGTTCTGCCGATGTGAAGGTCATCGGCAGCGGCTTTGTCGACATTGTGCTGGTGCCAACAGAGCGCTTTCCGCTTGGCTGGATGCAGGCTTGGCCGCATGTACGGCCGTGGAAAGTCGCAGAGCCGCAGCCGATGTTGCGGGCGGTTTCTGAGGCTTTTGTGCCGGTGCTGGCTGAGGCTTTGAAGACTGCCAGTCTGAATCAGACTGCGACGACAGTGTCGTCAGCGGCGGCGACGACAACAACGCGCGGCGGTCTGGAGGCGGCGGCGTGAGTGATTTTCGGCATGAGAAGTTTCCCGTCGGGGCGCTTTATGCGGCGGCAGGGCTGATCGGCATTTCGCTGGTGGCGGTGTTCAGCGTGAGGGCGGGGCTGATCGAAGCACGGCCAACGGCACCCCAGGTGCGTGCGGCGAACAAGGTGGCGGTGGTAACCGAACGTGAGTTCCGTTTCTCCGATCGCAAGGATGGCGCCCTGGTAATTGCCGATGCGCGGACCGACGTGCCGGTGGTGATCCTCGAGCCGGGCTCGAACACCGGTTTCATCCGCGGTGTCATGCGGGGCCTGATGCGCGAGCGGGTACTCAAGGAGGTCGAGCGAGGTGCACCTGTGAGGGTGACGCAATGGGCCGATGGTGCGCTGACATTGACCGATTTGGGTACGGGTCGGATTATTGAGTTGGGCAGCTTCGGACCGGATAACCGGCGCGCGTTTGCGGCTGTTTTGGCGGGCGAACAGCCGCCGATTCCCAATAATCTTCCGAATCTGCGCGCCACTTTGCCGGCGACGGCGGCGGGCATGTCCGAAAAGGGGCCGGTGTGATGGCCTTTTTCGGTGGGGGCTCTTTCGAGACTGGCTGCACCATCTCGGTGGCACACACAGCGGATGAACTGCATGCGCATGTTGAGCTTGACGGTGATGTTGTGATTGGACCCGGTGATCGGGTAATGGTTCACGGCGCGCCGGTGAGTCTGCCGTTTGGCGGCGAATTGACCCTGCGCCGGACAGCCACGGTGCGCAGAGCTGGTGTTTTCGAGCGGGTGTGGACAAAGGTTCGCGCGCAATTTGATATTACTGAACTGTACGAAATCACCTTCACGTCGGAGAAGCCCCGATGAATGCTCAATCCAAGATCACGCCGGCTGAAATGCTGACCCAGGAAGAAGCTGTCGCCATGGCGACGCAGGATACAGTGTTGTCGCCAAGATTTTATACGACTGATTATGCTGCAATGGACCGGATTGATGTTTCGTCGGTGCGCGCTGAATGGGATGCGCTTATCGACGAGATGAAGGCAGACGCTAACAAGCGGCACTTCAAGCGTACGCCGGAGTTCGACGGTGTGATCGAGAATTTGGAACCCGAGCTTCGGCGCGAGTTCACTGACTTTCTGGTGTCGTCGATGACGTCTGAATTTTCGGGCTGCATTCTTTATGCCGAGATCGCCAAGCGCGTGAAGAACCCGGATGCCAAGCAGTTGTTTAAGTTGCTGGCGCGGGACGAATCGCGGCACGCTGGATTTATCAACGATAGCCTCAAGGATGCGGGTATCGGTATTGATCTGGCGTTTTTGACCAAGGCCAAGAAATATACCTACTTCAAGCCGAAGTTCATTTTTTACGCGACTTATCTGTCCGAGAAGATCGGTTATGCGCGCTACATCACGATCTATCGGCACCTTGCACGTAACCCTGACAAGCGCTTCCACCCGATTTTCAAATGGTTTGAGCAGTGGTGCAATGATGAGTTTCGCCATGGTGAGGGCTTTGCGTTGCTGATGCGGTCCGATCCGAAGCTGCTGTCGGGGCTCAACAAGTTATGGATCCGGTTCTTCCTCGTTGCGGTCTATTCAACGATGTATGTGCGAGATCATAACCGGCCTGTGCTGCATAAGGCGCTGGGGATTGATATCAGTGACTATGATTTCACCGTGTTTCGGATCACCACGGAGATTACGAAGCAGGTGTTCCCGGTTAGCATTGATGCAGATGCGCCGCGCTTCCGGGCGCTTCTGGAGCGGATGCGGACGATATCTGCCGGGATCGACGCGACGCGCGAACAGGGTGGGCTTGGGGCCACTCTGAAACGGCTGGGGCTGACGGCGAAGGCGGCTTTGACCTTTGCGCAGCTTTATCTGCAGCCAACCCAATCAACGCAACTGCCGGCGAACGTTCGTCTGCAGCCGGCCTGGTAGCCGCCGAACGGGACAATGACCGAGCTTTTGTTGCCTCTGCTGTTTGCAACGGTTTTGTGGTTTACCTCCACAGGGCTGGTGCTTTGGCTGGACCGACTGCCGAGCACGACCTGGCCGGTGAGCATTGTGGCGGCTACCGTGGTGAGCGGTTTTGCAATGGGCGGTATTATCATGACCGCGCCGATTGCCGGTGACACGGCGGCTTATGCGGCTTTTGTCTGTTCTTTGATCCTTTGGGGTTGGCACGAAATGAGCTTTTTGATGGGATTTGTGACAGGTCCGAACCGGGAGCCATGTCCCCCCGAAGCTCGTGGTTGGCGGAGGTTTAGGCTGGCAGCGGCGACATTAATTCATCATGAAGTGGCGATGTTCGCGACGGTATTGGTAATCGCTGCTGCAAGCTGGGGACAGCCGAACCAGACGGCGCTGCTGACTTTCCTGTTGCTGTTTCTGATGCGGCTTTCGGCCAAGCTGAATATTTTCGCCGGTGTTCCGCATCTCAGCCTTGAGATGATGCCTGACCGGATGCGCTATCTTTCAAGCTATTTTCGGGTGGCGCCTGCACGTTGGTTCTTCGCCATAAGTCTCACTTTCATCGCCGTTGTCGCAGCTTGGCTCGGTAATATGGCTTTGCAGGCGCCCGACGGCCTCAAGTCCGGTTATGCACTGGCCTTCGCGCTGGTTGTGTTAGCATTTATGGAGCATGGGTTTCTGGTGATCCCTTGGCAGGATACCGCGTTGTTCCGATGGGCGATGCGTAATCGACACACTTCTAAACCGACGGCGGAACCGACCGCAAAACATCAACAATCTGGACTTGCAGCCATGAAAACGGTGCGGCAATAAGTCTCGGGGAGATTCTGCATGGATTATGAAGCGCATTTCCAAGCCGCGCTCGATGGCTTGAAGGAAAACGGCAATTACCGCGTTTTCGCGGAGCTGCAACGGCAGAACGGCGCTTATCCGCGGGCCACTCGCTATTTGGATGATGGCACCCAGGAGGTGACTGTCTGGTGCTCGAACGACTATCTCGGCATGGGTCAGCATCCTGATGTGATCAATGCGATCCATGAGGAGCTTGACCGGTCTGGTGCAGGCGCAGGCGGCACCCGCAACATCTCTGGAACCATGCATGTGCATCGCCAGCTGGAGCGGGAGCTTGCTGATCTGCATGGCAAGGAAGACGCACTGCTGTTTACCTCGGGCTATGTGTCTAATTGGGCTGCGCTTTCGACGCTTGCGTCGAAGCTGCCGAACTGTGTTGTGCTCTCGGATGCGCTCAACCATGCCTCCATGATCGAAGGCATTCGCCACAGCCGGGCAGAATGCCTGCGCTTCAAGCATAATGACCCTGCGGATCTTGATCGGCTGCTGAGCAGCATCGAGCCGGGGCGGCCGAAGCTGGTGGCGTTTGAGTCGGTCTATTCGATGGACGGGGACATTGCGCCGATCAAGGAGATTATCGAAGTTGCTGAAAAGCATGGAGCGATGACCTATATTGATGAAGTGCATGCTGTGGGCATGTACGGCCCGCGCGGCGGCGGTGTGGCTGAGCGCGAAGGTCTGATGGACCGGCTTACGGTGATCGAAGGCACGCTCGCCAAGGCCTATGGTGTGGTGGGCGGCTATATTGCGGCATCCAAGGCGCTTTGCGATTTTGTGCGGTCGTTTGCTTCGGGCTTCATCTTCACGACGGCCTTGCCGCCGGCGATTGCAGCCGGCGCGCTGGCGAGTGTCAAGCATCTGAAAGAAAGCCCTTTTGAACGCAAGCGGCAGCAGGAGCGTGTGGCCAAGGTGCGCGCGGCGCTGCGCACGATGGGCATTCCGCAGATCGAGAACCCGAGCCACATCATTCCGGTGATGGTGGGCGATGCCAAGAAGGCCAAGATGATCTCCGACTGGCTGATGGAGCATCACGGCATCTATGTGCAGCCGATCAACTACCCGACGGTGCCGGTGGGGACGGAGCGGCTGCGGATCACGCCGTCACCCGTGCATTCGGACGATGACATCGACCGGCTGGTGAAGGCGCTGTCCGACATCTGGGGGCAGTGCGCGCTGCACCGCGTGGAGGCTGCTGCCTAGGCTTACAGGCTGAGGCTGCGGGGGGCTGATCCGGGGGTTTGCAGTGGGTTTGAAGTGGGTCTGCTGCCCTCCGGAAGGTTAGGAAGGTTAGGCCTGCAGCGTTGATTTTCAGCGCCATGGTTTGCGCGGCGTTGCTAAGATTCGTCCTTCATTCCTTACCTCAGCTTGCTCTCAATAACCTATTTGGTGATATTAGGCAAGAGGCGGTGTCTCATGGTTGATCCATGGGCTTTACCACCGCGCCGTCCTTCATCACGAAGCGGACCGACCGCAGCGATGCGACCGTGGTGAGCGGATCGCCTTGAACGGCGATGAGATCAGCGAGCAGGCCGGGTTTGACGGCGCCGATTTTGGCACCGACCGCGAACAGGCTGGCGTTGCCGCTGGTGGCGGCGATCAGGACCTGTGGCAGCGGCATGCCGGCGGCGGCCATCAGCTCGGCCTCGCGGATATTCTCGCCGTGGGAAAAGACGCCGACATCGCCGCCGACGCACAGCCTGACGCCGGCCTTGCGCGCTTCCGCGAAGGCGGCACGGGACGCCAAGACGGCGGCGGGGGCTGGCTCGGCGCCGTTCCAGCCGCGCTGGCGGGCGATGGCGTCTGACGCGGCGAGCGTGGGGCAGAGGCCGGTGCCTTTGCTGACCATGAGCTTATAGACTTCAGGGGTGCCGCCATAGCCGTGCTCGATGACATCGGCCCCCGCCAATGTGGCGCGGCGCATGCCTTCGGGCGTGCCGGCATGAACGGCGACCTGACGTCCAGCGTCGTGCGCGGCGGCGGTGGCGGCGGTAACCTCCTCCTGACTGAAGGTGGCGCGGCTTGGCTCGCCGGGGCCCCAGCGATAATCGCCATAGAGCTTGATGATGTCCGCACCTGCCGCGATCTGGCGGCGGACGGCGGTGATGAGGTCGGGACCGCCGGCCTCCTCGGCGCCCTGCGGGACGGCGAGGCCGGGCTCGAAGCCCTTGGGCCCATAGGCGCCGGGGGCGACGAGGGCGAGGGTGGCGATCAGCATGCGGGGGCCGGGGATGATGCCGGTGTCGATAGCCTTTTTCAGCCCGACATCGGCATAGCCTGCGCCCTCGGTGCCGAGATCCCGCACGGTGGTGAAGCCCGCCATGAGCGTGGCCTTGGCCTGGACCGTGGCACGGACGGTGCGGAGCGCTATGCTCTCATGCAGCACCTGATCGTCCCACGGCGTTTCATCATAGGGATGGAGGAACAGGTGCGAATGGCCCTCGATCATGCCGGGCATGAGCGTGGTGCCGGGCAGGCTGATGATCGTGGCATCGACGGGGGCGGCGATATTGGGGCCGACGGCCTCGATCTTGTTGCCGCGGACGAGGACCGACCAGCCTTTATGGAGGGTAGGGGTGATGCCGTCGAAGACGGCGTCGGGCTTGAGGAGCTGGAGGGGCTGGGCGCTTGCGGAGGCTGATATGAGGGTGAGGATCAGGAAGAGGCCTCCGGCGGTTGGGGCCTTGGGCCCCAAACCCCAATTATTCGGTTCGGGCTTTTGTGTGTGGGTCATGGAGAGGGCTCCGGGAGTGCTTCAAGTTTGCTTATGGGCTTGATAGCAGATTTTGGGCCGGTTTTAGTGACGATGGGATTGCTTTCGACTTCGTGCAAGGCCGTTATTAGATGTGCATCGACCGTTGGGGCACCGAGGACGCCGGCCTGAAGGCGGTGCCGCGCTGCGTGGTTTGGTGTAGGATTTGCGGGATGACGATGCAGGCAGGACGATCCGTGGGTTGAGCTTGGGCTTGGGAGGCGTCAATTAAGTATACTTTCCCCGGAATTCAGTCTGCGCTGAGGCAGCCGCAACTAGGCCTATGGCACGCAGAAACTCAGCAGGCGCATTTCTAGGATCGAAATCGCATATTATTGGAGACTCATGTGCTTGTAGCTTTTTGTCGTCAGTCACAGCGGAACTCATTTTCTAGCTGGCCGCTGAACTCATCAGCATGTCGGTTGAGTACGGTCACGATTTCATCGCAGGCTTGGCGGTTATCCATGTAACCGTTCAGCTCTCCAATATCCGTCCAGCCTCCGCCAATTCGGTCATTTTTTTGCAGAATGGCAGGCCGACTTTCCGGCTCGCTGCATCCTGTAAGAAACACAAACACCATTGCGATAGCCAGCATTTAGGATTGTGCGCCAATTGCCATCATGCTTCCTCCGTAAGCAGAAAACGCTTGTCACTAACTTAAAGCGATTTTCCAGTTCGCTCAATTTGGCGTACGGCGCAATTTCCGCTTAGGCCCCGGGTCGAGCCCGGGGCGACGGGGGAGGTTGGGCTCGCAGGCACGGTGAGGCTGGGCGCGCGTGATGGGGTTTTGGCATTGGCCCCGCGAATGGGGTCTGGGGCCTAGGCCCCAGCCGCCGGCGGCGCTTTTTTGATGGTCTGTGTTTCGGGTGGTGTGGCCCCCCTCGGCTTTCGCCGGGAGGACGGTTGTGTGGGGACGGCGTTGTGGGGCGGGGCGTCCAGTGGTTGGGTTGGTGAAATTCCGGGATTAATGGCTTGGTCTCAAGTGGCGCTGTGCTGGGAGATGAGCGTTGCAATGTCGTCCTTGATGAGGAGACGCTGCTTTTTCAGGTCTTCCAGGCGGTTGTCGCTGGAGGGTTCGAGGCCGGCCTCGATCTTTTTGATTTCATCGTCGATCGGTTCGAAACGCTCGGCGAGGGTCATGAAATGCGCGTTTTCGTGCTTCAGAGTTTGCAGCACTTCGTTGTCGTTGGGGAATATTTCGTAAATGGCTTGGGAAATGTGGTTCATAAGTGTCTCCGTGATGTGGGTTTTGCGTAGCATCGCTGGTGCGACTTGTCTTGCGCTGCTTTGATGCGTTCGGGGAACAGTTTCTGCCCAGTCTTTGTCTGGGTTCGGGGCGCTGGCGGCGCTTAGGCCCCGGGCCTGGCCCGGGGCGACGGCGAAGGTTGGTGGCGTTCTAGCGGCGACCCTATGAATGGGGTCTGGGGTTTAGACCTCAGCCGCCGGAGGCACTTTGTACCCTTACTCCCCCGGGTGGTAGGTTTTTTCAGTGCGGGGTTTTAGGGCTGCCGAGGTCAGGGGGATTTGGCGGAAGTTGTGGGTGCGGTAGCGTTCGGCCTGATCGTTATAGTGGGGGGAGGCGGGATCGCCGGACTGGCCGCCGGCCATGACGGCGCGGGCGGAGACGGTTTTACCGAATTCGACGATGGCGACGAAGCTGTTACCGTATCGGCCGTAGCCGCGCTTCATGCCGGCGGGGCGGACGGTGCCGAAGCTGGCGAGGCTGCCCCAATTGGCTGAATTGAACGGGATGGGGATGCTGGGCTGGGCGTCGGTGAAGGCCTGGTTGATCTCGGGGGAGACGCGCTGATAGCGGTTGATTTCGCCCCATGGCACTTGCCATTTGCCGAAATCGCGGGTGAGTTCACCGGTGATCTCGGTGAGGGCGATGAGCTTATCGGTATTGGAGACGCGGACCTTCAGATAGTCGATCATCGGCATGCGCTCGGCGCGGACCTGTTCACCGAAGCGGGCCCAGAGCGCCTCACCCCAGCGGGTGGCGAGGGTGGTGGGGACGGAGGCTTCGCTGGTGCGATAATCCCAGGTGCGCAGGGCGCCGATGGGATCGGCGAGGGTGAGGCGCAGGGGATCGCCGGCGGGCAGCCCATCATAGGCTTCGACGAGGGTGGGGATGAGGGTGGCGAAGGCCGAGAGCCATGAATCATAGGCGGTTTCGAGCAGCGTGTCGGGGGTGAAATCCGATTTTGCGGAGAGCAGGCGGGTGGCGTTGACGCCGCGCGGGTTCTCGGTCTGATTGTCGATATATTTGGGAAAATCGGCTTGTTTGGGGCTGCTGGCGCCGGCGGCGGACCATGGCCAATTATTGGTGTTCATGGCCCAGCCGGACTTGGGATTGATGACATTGGGGAGATCGGTGACGGCGTGTTCCCCCTGCCAGCTGGTGGCGGGATTGTTGCCATCGACAGGGCGGGTATAATCGAAGCTGTTATCCCGCTTGGGCATGAACTGGGGGTGGAGATAGGCGATATCACCCTGACGGCTGGCGAAGAGGGTGGCGTTGGAGGAATTGGCACGCAGATCGGCGATGCGCATATAATCGGCGAGGGACTTGGCGGTGGTGCGGAGCCAGCTCTGCTGCAGGGCGGCGGACGGCTTGTTCATCAAGCTGACGGCGATCCATTTATTGCCTTCGGCGCGGACGATGGGGCCGTGGAGCGAGGCCCATGTGGTGATGGTGCGCGGCGCTGCGCCTTTGATATTGAGGGTGATGTCGTGGCGATCGAGCGGCTTCCACTCGGTGCCGTAGCGATAGCCGGGTTTGCCGTCGCGGGTTTCGATGGTGAGGGCGAACTCGTCGATGACGTCGGAGCCGGACGATGTGTGCATCCAGCCGACATTCTGGTTGAAGCCCTGATAGATGAAGAACTGGCCCCATGTGCTGGCGCCATAGGCATTGAGGCCCTCGTCGGACTGCATCTGGCTTTCGGAGCGGAAGAAGAAGCTGGTGTGCGGATTGATGAGGAGGAGCGCGTTGCCGCCCTTGGTGTTGGAGGGGGCGATGGTGAAGCCGTTGGAGCCGGCAGGCTCGGTGGCGACGGCGCCGCGATCTGCGGGACTGAGGGCGATGTTGCGGTTTTCGGTGAAGTTCTGGAGGCGGGTGGTGTTGACGCTCTCGATATCACCGCCGATCGAGCCTTCGGAGAAGGCCAGCGCCATCCATGGCTCGAAATGGGTGAGGACGCGGGCGCGGTTCGGGTTTTTTTCGAGCCAGAAGTTGAGACCGTCGGCCCAGCTGACCATGAGGGTTTGCAGCCATGCGGGGGATCTGGCGTATTCGGCCTTGAGGTCGGCGTCGTTGATCCAGAGGCGCTGGCGGAGATCGGTCCAGACGGCGCTGGTGCCTTCGGCTTCGGCCATGCGGCCGAGCGCGTTGAGATAGTTGACCTCGATGCGGTTGAAGTCGTCTTCGGCCTGGGCGTAGATCATGCCGAAAACGGCGTCGGCGTTGGTCTTGCCCTTGATATGGGCGATGCCGAAATCATCGCGGATGATGGTGGTGCGCCCGGCATGGGCCTGCCAGCGGGCGCTCTCCTGCGGGGTGGCAGCGAGGGTGCTGGTGCTGAGGAGAAGGGCGGTGAGGGCGAGGGCTGTGCGCATGCGCGTCTTATGCTGTGTTTTTGGGCGTGTGCAAGACTAGCGTTATGAGGGAGAGGGCGCAGGCGGCGGCGAGCCAGAGGCCGACGGGGGCGAGGCCGTAGGACGTGGCGAGGGTTTGGGCGATGACCGGGGTGAGGCCGCCGCCGAGGATGCCGCCGGCGTTGAAGGCGAGGCTGGCGCCGGTATAGCGGACGCGCGCCGGGAAGAGGCCGGGGAGCCATGCGCCGAGCGGGCCGTAGACAAAGCCCATGGCGAACAGGGCGAGCGCGAGGAAGGCGGCGAGACCGGGGAGGCCCTGGGCGAGAAGGGGCGCCATGGCGACGCCGGCGAGGATGCCGGCGCCGCTGCCGGCGATGAGGACGGCGCGGGGGCTGTATTTGTCGGAGAGCCAGCCGGAGAGGGCGATGCCGAGCGCCAGAAACAGGATGGTGACGAGCTGGACTTGCAGCACGGCTTCGCGGGCATAGCCCATCGCCGTTGTGGCATGGCCGAGCGCGAAGGCTGTGCTGATGTAGAAGAGGGCGAAGCAGGCGATGACGCCGAAGACGCCGGTGAGGGTCTGGCGTTTGTGGTATTTGAGCAGCTCGGCCAAGGGGACTTTGGCGGGGGGCGCTTCGGCCATGGCGGCGGCGAAGGCCGGGGTTTCGGTGAGCTTGAGGCGCACATACAGTCCGATGGCGACAAGCAGGATGGAGGCGAGGAAGGGCAGGCGCCAGCCCCAGCTGGTGAACTGTGCGTCGGTGAGGGTGAGGCCGAGGAGCAGGAACAGGCCGTTGGCGGCGATGAAGCCCAAGGGTGCGCCGAACTGCGGGAACATGCCGAAGCGGGCGCGCCAGCCGGGGGGGGCGTTTTCGACCGCCAACAGCGCGGCACCGCCCCATTCCCCACCCAAGCCAAAGCCTTGGCCGAAGCGCAGGATGCAGAGGAGCAGGGGGGCTGCCCAGCCGATGCTGGCATGGCCGGGGAGGAAGGCGATGAAGAAGGTGCTGAGGCCCATGATGAGCAGCGAGGCGACCAGCGTTGATTTGCGGCCCACCCTGTCCCCGAAATGGCCAAAGGCAAGCGCGCCGATGGGGCGCGCGATGAAGGCTACCGCGAAGCTGGCATAGGCGGCGAGAAGCTGGGCCTGCGGATCATCGGCCGGGAAGAACAGCGGGCCGAAGATGAGGGCGGCGGCTGTGGCATAGATGTAGAAATCGTAGAACTCGACCGCTGTGCCGGCGAGGCTGGCGCTGAGGACGCGGGCGTTCTTTTTGAGCACTTGGTGAGGGTCTCCGGCGAAGGGTTCCCATCGAAGCAGGCTTCGATGGGGCCCGGGCAGGGGGCGGCGCCCCCTGCACACCGATTCATTGGCGGGGTGTGCTTGGGGGCGCAAGGGGGGGAGCCGTGGTATTTTGGCTTTGGGCTAGCGCATGTGAGGCGTTGACGCCTGTGGCAGACTGTCAGGTTGTGGTGGATTCCGGAATGGCGGCGATCCATCGGCTTAGTCAGTGAGCTTGCTGCTGGCGGCACTGGCGTAAGTCCTCGAAAGCAGGACGAGTTCATCCTCAAACTGTTGCGACAACAGGAAGTCTGCATTTTCCAAAACGGCAGCTCGCATCGCGCCGAGCAGGGCACGGCTCAGCACAAAAAGCTGGATCCGATCAAGCGGAGCGGCGCTGCGGCTCGCCATGTTCGCTTCAGCCCGAGCAAAGGCCCTCTGCAACTCTTCAACTGAAAGCTGATTCAACAACGCCAACACCACCACCCGCCGCGCGCGTGTTCGTTCGCTGAACGCGCGCAAAAAGGTTCGGATCGCTTGTCGGTCGGCAGCGAGACTACCCAGTGTTGGGCCCGGTTCAATTCTGAGTTGTGCGCCCACGCGTGCCATCTCTCGTCGGCCCATTTCCACCAAAATCGCATGTTTGTCTGGAAAGTAACGGTATATTGAGCCGATCCCCACGCCGGCGCGTTCAGCGATGGCGTTGGTGTTGAACCCGGCCTCGCCCGCGATCTCCAGAACCTGAGCCGCCGCCTCAAGAATTGCGTCCACGGTTGCCAAAGATCGCTGCTGGCGAGGTCTAACCCTCTGCAAAGGGATAATTTGTTTGTTCATACCCGCCTTGCGTTGCCTCTCTTGGAACTGGAGTAAGATAAGCGGAGTTTTGCTCATATTGTTGCCTAAGTCGAGGATGGGGCGCTTGCGATGACTTGGGCAAAAGAGCGGTTGGACGCATTGATTGCAGGCATGGCGGCTGTCCCGCCGGTTGTGGAGACGCTGCGGCTTGGCACCCTTCGGGAATGGGGCGAAGGCTGGATCAAGAAGGACTGGACGCCAGCCCCTGAGCTGTTGAATTCCGACGGCTCGCTGTTTGGCGGCTACATAGCCGCGCTGGCTGACCAGGCACTCGCGTTCGCCGCCATGACCGTTGTGCCGCCCGATGCTGCCTTTCGGACCATCAACCTTCAGATCAACTTCATCAGGGTCGGCAGGGCGCACCCATTGTGTATCGAAGCCCGGGTCGTGGCGACGACAAAACAATTACTCACGGTTCGCGCTGATTTCCGCGCAGACGACGGAAAGCTGATCGCTGAAGCGTCCGCGCAGCAACTTGTCGCACCATTTGGGACCTGAGCACGGATGGGGCGCCTCGCCAATCCATTTGGTCCTATATGCCAAGGACCCGACACTTTTTTGGACGACCGCTAAGGGGTCGAAAGCGGTCGTCGGAGGGCTGTGGCGCGGGCGGTGCTTAGGCCCCGGGACGAGCCCGGGGCGACGGCGAGTTTTGGGTTGGTGGCGGTTTTCGGGCGGTTGGTTGCGGGGTTTTGGCGACCCGAAACGCATGGGGTGCAGGGGGCGAGTCCCCTGCCCGCCGGAGGCTCTTTGGGTTGCTGAATTGACGGGGTTTTGTGGTCCTGGGCTTTCGGGGTTTGGGTGATTTGGAGGGCGGGAGATGGGCCCCCGCCTTCGCGGGGGTGACGGGGAAGGATTGGATGGACGGAGAAGGGCGGGGTCAGGCGGCCCCTGCGGTGATGGGGAAGCGCAGGGTGCGGCCGGATTCGAGGATGAGGGCCACGAGCGGCCCGGGGGCGGCGGTGGTGAAGGCGGGGTCGGTGATTTGGAGGCCGCCGGCCAGGCTGCCGTAGGCGGGGAGGATGAGTTTGGTGGCGGTGAGGGCGAAGCAGCGCCGTGTGATGCTGCGGCCTTTGTGGCGGATGGTGATTTTGGGGTGGAAGTGGCCGGAGAGTTCGAAGGCGGGGTCGTCTGGCTCGGCTTCGTGGCGGAGGGTCAGGGGGCCGAGGGTGAGTTCGGTGTGGGCGGTGCCGTGCAGGCTGGCGGCGGCGGCGTCATCATGGTTGCCGGTGATCCAGAGGATTTCGGTTTGGGCGGCGATGGCGGCGAGCGCCTCGCGGGCGGGCTGGGTGAGGCGGCTGGGGCCTTGGGCATCGTGGAAGCTGTCGCCCAGAGCGATGAGCGTGGTGGCGGCGGTTTCATCAAGGGTCTGGCGCAGGCGGGCGAGGGTGGCTTCGCTGTCATAGGGCGGGAGCGGCCAGCCTTTGCGGGCGAAATGGCTGGCTTTTTCGAAGTGGAGATCGGCGACGATGAGCGCGCTGCGGGCGGGCCAGTGGAGGGCGCCGCAGGGCAGCGGCTGGAGCGTTTCGCCGGCGAAGAGGAGCATGAGCGGGCTTTGCCATTAGCGCGCCTGCCAGTCGAGGGGTGCCAGTAGGGAGGGGCAATAGGGTGGGGCGCCAGTAGGGGGGCGCCAGTATGGGGCGCTAGTCGAGACGCATGGCGTCGCGCTGGAGGGCTTCGGCTTCGATGAGCAGTGCTGAGTCGGCACTTTGACCGGGCACGCTTTCGCGGCCGGCTTCGAGAAGGACGGGGACGGCCAAGGGGCTGACACGGGGCAGGCGGCGGTGGGTGAGGTTGTTTTGCGCGGTTTCAAGCAGGGCGGCGAGGCGATCGAGATCGGTCAACTTGTGACGGGCGTCGTTCCAGGCGGCGGTGAGGATGAGATGATCGGGCTGGTGCCGGCGGAGCACTTCGTAGATCAGATCGGAGCTGACGCTGAGTTGCTTGCCGGTTTTTTGCTGGCCGGGCTGGCTGCGCTCGATCAGGCCGCCGATGATGGCTGTCTCCCGGAACGCCCGGCGCAGGAAGGGCGAGGCGGCGACCCATTCGGCGAGCTCGTCTTCGAGGATTTCCGGGCTGAACAGCGGCTTGAGGTCGGTGGGTTCGGTGAGGCTCCAGGTGGCGATCATATAGTCCGACGCGACGAAGCCGAGCGGCATCAGGCCGGCGCGTTCCATGCGGCTGGTGAGAAGCATGCCGAGTGTCTGGTGCGCGGGGCGGCCGGCGAAGCCATAGGCGACCATGAACCAGCGGCCGTTCTGGGGGAAGGTTTCGATGAGCAGGTCATCTGGGCCGGGGAGCACGCTGCGCAGGCGCTGGATGTCGAGCCATTCGGCGACTTCGGGGGGCATTTCTGGCCAGCGGTCGGGGCTATTGAGGAGGGCGCGCACACGCTTGGCAAGATTGGTGCTGAGCGGCATGCGGCCGCCGACATAGGTGGGCACAGAGGGCGTGCCGCGGCCCATTTTGACATGGATATCCGGGCCGTCGAAGCCGGTGACTTCGAGTGTCTGCCCGGCGAACATGAAAGTGTCCGATACGCGCAACTGGCTGCCGAACCATTCTTCGACCTGGCCCAGAGCGCGGCCGCCCATCCTGCTTCCCGCCCTGCCGAAGCGGACGTTCATGGTGACGGCCTCGACGATGGTGCCGGCGTTGAGGCGGTGCAGGGCGGCGAGGCGAGGATGGGTGAGGCGGACGCTGCCATCGGGCTGGGGCGTGAGGCGGCGGTATCGCTCATAGGCGCGAAGGGCATAGCCGCCGGTGGCGACGACATCGAGGGCGGCATCGAACTGGGCGCGGGTGAGGGCGGCATAGGGTGCTGCGCTGCGGACTTCGGCGAAAAGATCGTCGGGCATGAACGGCCCGGCGCAGGCGCGGGCGAAGATGGACTGGGCCAGCGTGTCGAGGCTGCCGGGGCGGAACGGCTCCTGATCCAGATCATGGGCTTTGACGGCGTCCTGTGCTGCGAGCGCTTCAAGATATTCGAAGCGGTTGCCGGGCACGATGAGCGCGTGGCTGGCTTCATCGAGGCGGTGGTTGGCGCGGCCGGTGCGCTGCAGCAGGCGGGATGCGCCTTTGGGGGCGCCCATCTGGATGACGAGATCGACATCCCCCCAATCGATGCCGAGATCGAGGCTGGCGGTGGCGACGATGGCCCTTAGTTTGCCGGCGGCCATCGCGGCCTCGGTCTTGCGGCGAGCTTCGGGGGCGAGGCTGCCGTGATGGATGCCGATGGGGAGGGCGGATTCGTTTTCGGCCCAGAGATCGCGGAAGACCAGCTCGGCGATGGCGCGGGTGTTGACGAAGACGATGGCGAGCCGGGCTTTTTCGATGCGGCGCATAACGGCTGCGGCGGCCCAGCGGCCATTGTGGCCGGCCCAGGGGATGCGGTCTTCGGGGACGATGATCTCGATGTTGGGGGCGGCACCCTCGGGGCAGGTGATGAGGCGGACGCTGTCGGGATCGGTATCGGGGGCGAGCCAGGACTGGAAGGGCATGGGATCGGCGATGGTGGCGCTGAGGCCGATGCGGCGGAGGCTGGGGGCGAGGCGCTGGAGGCGGGCGAGGGCGAGGGCGAGTTGATCGCCGCGCTTGGTGGGGGCGAAGGCGTGGATCTCGTCGATGATGATGGTGTGGAGGCCGGCAAACATCGTGTCGGCCTGCGGGTAGGAGAGGAGGAGGGCGAGGCTTTCGGGCGTGGTGAGCAGGATGTTGGGGGGGGACTGGCGCTGGCGGGCCTTTTTGTCCGAGCTTGTATCCCCGGTGCGGGTTTCGACGGTGATGGGGAGGTTTGCCTCGGCAATGGGGGTGAGGAGATTGCGCTGAACATCGACGGCGAGCGCCTTCAGGGGGCTGACATAGAGGGTGTGGAGGCCCTCGCGGGGGTTGCTTGTGAGATCGGAGAGGGTGGGGAGGAAGCCGGCGAGGGTTTTACCCGCACCGGTGGGGGCGATGAGCAGGGCGTGCTCGATTAAGGGATCGAGCAGGGCGAGCTGGTGAGGCCGGGGCTGCCAGCCGCGTGATGCGAACCATGAGGTGAGAGCGGCGGGAAGCGCTGCTATTTGCAGGGGCCAAGCCTTTTGGCGGTGACGCGGCTGGACATGGTCATGGGGCCGGACTTCATGGTGCTGGCCATGGCATAGCTGGTGGGTGTGTAGGTGCCGGTCATGGTGATGGTGGCGGGGCCTTGCTCGGTCTTGCAGGTCATGGCGGACTCGATCCGGCCGCCAGTGAAGCTGAAACGATCCATCTTGCAGCTCTTGTCGGCGGCGAGGATCTTTCTGGGATCGGCTTCGGCTTCCTGCGGGGTGAGGCAATAGCTTGTCGTCATGGGTTGCCTCTTCATCGCGGCCAGAGCGCTGGCGGGCACGCCCGGCATGCTCATGCTGTCGACGGTGACGGTTGATTGCCATTGGCCCGGCGTGACCTTGGGCGCTGCGAGAGCCGGAGTGCTGACGAGGGCGAGGAGGATCAGTGCGCGCATGGCGAGGGTTGTAGCAAGGCCGGTGGCGCGCGCATAGACGCGGAATGGTTGACTGGATTGTGCCACATTCACACGGAATTTATGTGCCGCCTGCTGATGTGTGGGTTGATCCGGGGCGGGCTGTGGACCGCGCACTTGTGACGCATGGGCATGCTGATCATGCGCGCGGCGGGCATGGCAAGGTTTTGGCGACGCGCGAGACGCTGGCGATCATGGATACGCGCTATGGACAGCAGGCGGGGAGCCAGGCGGTGGGCCTGGGCGAGACTGTGCGGATGGGCGATGTTGATATCCGCTTTGTGCCGGCCGGGCATGTGTTGGGATCGGCACAGGTGGTGATGGAGCATAAGGGCGAGCGGGTGGTGGTGAGCGGTGATTACAAGCGCCGCGCTGATCCGACGTGTGCGCCGTTTGAGCCGGTGTCGTGCGATGTGTTTGTGAGTGAGGCGACGTTTGGTTTGCCGGTGTTTGTGCATCCGCCAGCGGCGGGGGAGATTGCGAAATTGCTGGCGGCTGTGCGCGCCAACCCTGATCGCTGTGTGCTGGTGGGGGCTTATTCGCTGGGCAAGGCGCAGCGGGTTGTGGCGGAACTGCGCGCCGCGGGGTTTGATGAGCCGGTGTATTTGCACGGGGCGTGTTTGAAGCTGTTTGCGCTCTATGAGGCGCTTGGGGTGCGGCTGGGGGATGTGCGGCCGGTGGGGACGCTCAAGGGCGATGATCTGAAAGGACGGATTGTGGTGGCACCACCATCAGCGCTGGCCGACCGCTGGAGCCGACGGCTGCCCGATCCGATTACGGCGATGGCATCGGGGTGGATGCGGGTGCGGCAGCGGGCGAAGCAGCGCGGGGTGGAGCTGCCGCTGATTATCTCCGACCATGCCGATTGGGAGGAACTGACCGACACGATTGCCGAGGTGCGGCCCGGCGAGCTTTGGGTGACGCATGGGCGTGAAGAGGCGCTGGTGCACTGGTGCACGATGCGGCAACAGCGGGCGCGCGCGCTGGCGATGATCGGGCGCGACGACAATGATTTTGAGGATGGGGAGGGCGACAGCGGATGAGCGGGCTTTATGGGCTGGTGCGGCCGCTGGTGTTCGGGTTGGACCCTGAGCTGGCGCATGGACTGACGCTGAAGGCGCTGCCGCTCTGGCCGGTGAGCGTGGGCGTGGATGATCCGGTGCTGCGGACGTCTTTGGCCGGGATGGCGTTGCCCAATCCGATTGGTCTTGCGGCAGGCTTTGACAAGGATGTGATGGTTCCCGATGCGATGCTGCGGCTGGGCTTTGGCTTTGTGGAGTGTGGCTCGGTGACGCCGCTGCCGCAGGCGGGCAACCCGAAACCTCGGCTGTTTCGACTGGTCGAGGACCGGGCGGTGATCAACCGCATGGGTTTCAACAACCTGGGACTTGAGCAGGCCCGCGAGCGGCTTCTCGCGCGGCGCGGGCTGCCCGGTGTGGTGGGGATTAATCTGGGCGCCAACAAGGATAGTGCGGATCGGACAGCGGACTATGTCACTGGCATTGGGGCGCTGGGCGGGCTGGCGGATTATGTGACGGTGAATATCTCGTCGCCCAATACGCCGGGGCTGCGGGCTTTGCAGGATGGTGCTGCCCTGGCCGATCTGATTGCGCGGGTGATGGCGGCGCGGCCCGAGGGGTGCGGGCCGGTTTTTGTGAAGGTTGCGCCGGATCTTGAGCGCGAAGATTTTGACACGATTGCGCGCGCTGCGATTGATGGCGGGGTGAGCGGGCTGATTGTGTCGAACACGACGCTTTCCAGGGACGGCTTGCGGTCAGGGCTCAGGGGCGAGGCGGGCGGTATGTCGGGGGCGCCGCTGGCGGGGCTGGCGCTGGCGGCGCTGCAGGGGTTCAGGGCGGCGACGGGGGGTGCTCTACCGCTGGTGGCGGCGGGCGGGATCGATTCGGGGACGGCGGCGCTGGCGCGAATCAGGGCGGGGGCGAGCGCTGTGCAGCTCTATTCGGCGCTGGTCTATGAGGGGCCGGGGCTTGTTGGGCGGATGAAGGCCGAGCTGGCGGCGGCGTTGAGGGCGGCCGGCTTTGGCTCGGTGAGCGAGGCGGTTGGCCAGTGACCCCGGTTGGGATTCACCTTGGGGATTGGCAAGCATGAATGGCCGGGTCTATGGATTGTGCATGAAACAAACATTGCTCGCTCTTCCGCTCGTTCTTTTGACGGCTTGCGCCACCACAGGCGATGCCCCGCCGCCGATGGCTTCGGGGCCGGCGACGATGGACGGATTCAAGGCGGCAACGACGGCGGCAGACCCGCGCGGTGCGGCGGCGGGTCTTGCGATGCTGAAGCAGGGCGGCAGCGCCATGGACGCTGCGGCGGCGATGATGCTGGCGATGACGGTTGTCGAGCCGCAATCCTCGGGCATCGGCGGCGGCGGTTTTCTGATCTATCAGGCAGCGGGCGCGCGGATGCCCGACACATTCGACGGGCGCGAAAAAGCGCCGATGGCGGCAACCGAGGGGCTGTTTCTGACGCCCGAAGGCAAGGCGATGTCGGGCCGTGAGGCGGTGCCGGGTGGCAAGAGTGTCGGGGTGCCGGGTAATGTCGCGATGGTGGCGATGGCGCACAAGAAGCATGGCAAGCTGCCCTGGGCGGCGTTGTTCGCGCCGGCGATTGAGCTGGCGCGGGGCGGCTATGAGATTACACCGCGGATGGCGCGGTCGATTGCCTACAGCGCCAAGACGCTGGCGCTGACCCCGGAAGCCTCGGCCATTTATCTCAATGCCGATGGATCGGGGAAGGCGGCTGGCACGCGGATTATCAATGAGCCGCTGGCGCGCACATTTGAGATGATCGCGAAGAACGGGCCGGACGCTTTTTACAAGGGAGAAGTGGCGCAGAGCATCGTGACGCGGGTGACGACGGCGCCGACCAATCCGGCGACGATGACGATGGCTGATATGGCGGCCTATGAGGCCAAGGCGCGGACACCGGTTTGTGGTCAATATCGGGTGTGGCGGGTGTGTGGCATGGGGCCGCCATCAGCCGGTGGCATCGCGGTGATCGCGATTTTGAAGCAGCTCGAAGGCTTTGATCTGGGCAAGCTGGGGCCGGCGAGCCCGGTTTCGTGGCATTTGTTTGCCGAGAGCGAGCGGCTGGCCTTTGCTGACCGGGCAAGCTTTGGCGGTGATGCCGACTTTGTGCCGGTGCCGGTAGCCGGGCTGGTGGCCGACGACTATTTGAAAGCGCGTGGCAGCTTGATCAAGGCCGACGCGCGGATGGCAATGTCAGAGGCGGGCAAGCCGCGCGGGGCGATGGCGTTTACGCCCGGGCCGGGCAATGAAGTACCTTCGACGACGCATTTTGCGGCTGCTGATGCGAACGGCAATGTGGCGAGCTGGACCTCGACGGTGGAGGGCGGCTTTGGCAGCCAGATGGTGGCAAGCGGGATGGTGCTCAACAATGAGCTGACCGATTTCAGCTTTGAGCCCGAGAAGGATGGTAAGCCTGTGGCCAACCGGGTGCAGGGTGGCAAGCGGCCGCGCTCCTCGATGGCGCCGGCGATTGTTTATGATGCGAGCGGCAAGGTCGTGCTGGCGGTGGGCGCTGCCGGTGGCATGACGATTCCGGCGCAGGTGGCCAAGGCGATTATCGGTGTGCTCGACTGGAAGCTGTCGGTGGCCGATGCGATTGCGCTGCCGCTTGTTTATGTGAACGGCGACACGCTTTATGCCGAGAGCGGCGATCAGGGTGACTTGCTGAAGCCGGTTGTGCCGGTATTGGAGGCTATGGGGCATAAGGTGGTGGTGACGCCGCTTGGCCTGAAGGCGAATGGGCTTGAGCGCACGGCCAAAGGCTGGCGCGGCGGCGCAGACCCGAGGAGCGAGGGAACATCGCTCGGGTTATAAAGCATAAGGTGCCTGGGGAGGGCGCGTCATGCAATTGAAGGTGCCACCGCTGAGGCCAGCCGTGTTAGCGGCGAGGGTCGATGCGTCACCCAATTTGGTGCGGCTGTTCATCGACTGGGCTGATGAGCAGCCTGATGCGCCGTTTCTGGGGCGCAAAATAGACGGCGTCTGGCGGACGATGAGCTGGGGCGAGGCGCGTGATCAGGTTGCGGCGATGGCAGCCGCACTTCTTGAGCTTGGCATCAAGGCCGGGGACCGGGTGGTGCTGGTGTCGGAGAATCGGCCGGAATGGTGTTTGGCTGATCTGGCGATCATGGCGGCGGGTGCGATTTCTGTGCCGGCCTATACGACCAATACTGTGGCCGACCACACGCACATCATCAACAATTCCGGCGCACGGGCAGTGGTTGTTTCGGGGCCGAAGCTGGCTGCCAATACGCTGCCGGCGGCGTCTGCGAGTGCTGCGTGCCGGACTGTGATCGGGATTGGTTCATTGAAGCCCGCGCAGGGGGGCGAGCTTGGCCTGCATCAATGGGAGGCCTTGCTGGCCAGCCGGGCGGGCCGGACTATTGAAGATCTGGCGTCGTTGAGGGCGCGGGCGACAATGTCCCGCCAGGATCTGGCATGCATCATCTACACCAGCGGCACCGGCGGGGCGCCGCGCGGGGTACGCCAGCATCATGGGGCGATCATGCGCAACATTGCTGGCGCTATCACGGTGATCGAGCAGGATTTTGAAGCCACGCCTTATCGTGAGCGTTTCCTCTCATTCCTGCCGTTGAGCCATGCTTATGAGCACACGGCCGGGCAATATATGCCGATCGGGATGGGCGGCGAAATCTGGTATGCGGAAGGGCTGGAGAAGCTGGCGGCGAACATCGAGGAGACGCAGCCGACCTTCATGGTGGTGGTGCCGCGGCTGTTCGAGGTGTTGCGGATGAAGATTGCCAAGCAGATCGAGAAGCAGGGCGGGGCGGCGGTGATCATGCTCAACCAGGCGCTGAAGATCGGCAGGAAGGAAGCGCGCGGACTGTCGTTGAACATTGCCGAGCGGCTGCTCGATCCGATTTTGGACCGGACGATCCGGACGAAGATACAGGCGAAGTTTGGCGGGCGGCTGAAGGGGCTTGTGGCTGGCGGCGCGCCGCTCAACCCCGAAGTGGGGGTGTTCTTTTCGGCGATCGGCATCACTATTTTGCAGGGCTATGGGCAGACCGAGGCGGGGCCTGTGATCAGCTGCAACCGGCCGCGGGCGCGGATCAAGATGCATACGGTGGGGCCGCCACTGACAGGGGTGGAGGTGAAAATTGCTGCTGATGGCGAGATTTGCGTGCGAGGCGAGCTGGTGATGGACGGGTATTGGATGAACGATGCCGAGAGCCACCGGGTGTTGCAGGATGGCTGGCTGCTGACGGGTGATATCGGGCATATCGACAAAGACGGGCATCTGGTCATCACTGACCGCAAGAAGGACATCATCGTCAACGACAAGGGGGACAATGTGGCGCCCCAGCGCGTGGAGGGCATGCTGACGCTGCAGGACGAAATTGCCCAGGCGGTGGTTTATGGTGACAAGCGGCCGTATCTGGTGGGGCTGGTGGTGCCCGAGGCGGAATGGGCGCTTGGCTGGGCGCGGGACAAGGGGATGCCGGCCGATCTGGCCAAGCTGGCGCATGAGCCGGAATTTCACCGCGCGGTGATGGCGGCGGTGGACAGGGTGAATGCGCGGCTTAGCGTGACAGAGAAGGTGCGCCGCGTGATTATTGCAGAAGCGGCATTTTCAACCGACAATGAACAGCTGACGCCGAGCATGAAGATTCGCCGGCATGTGATCAAGAAAGTCTACGGGGAGCGGCTCGACAAGCTCTACGCGGCTTGACGCTTACGCCAGCGCGGCTGCCCGGCGGCGGCGGGCGGCGGCGCCAATGAGGCCGAAGCCGGTTATGAGCATGGCCCAGCTTGTCGGCTCGGGGACAGCGGTGTTTGCGGTCAGGCTGAAATTGTCGATCGCCAGCCCATGATCGTCATTGGGGGCGTTGGCGCCGGTCCAGCGCAGGAAAATGCTGGCGCCTGGCGCGATATCAAGCCCGAAGATCGTGCCGGCGATGGCAGTTGTGTTGGCGTTGGCATTGCCATCGCGCAGGCCGGCAGCGCCGATAGGGGCGACGGCATAGTTGAGGGTTGAGAAATCTGTGTAGGTGCCGGTGGTCAGGCTGGTGGCGTTGGTGGAATAGGCGAAGCTCAGGGTGTTGGTGATGCCGCTTGTGCCGACGCGCCACAACTCCCCGAAATAACCGATTTCAAGGCTGTTGATGCTACGGGCCAAACCGTTGGTGAATTGCACGCCGAATCTGGGGATCAAGTTGATGCTGGCGACGCCGCCCAGCGCCCGCTCGGTGGAGCCGGTGAGGCCGAAACTATAGGTGTTACCGGCGCTGCTTGAGCCGGTGCTGGCGGCATAGCTGGTGTTGGCATTGGCGCCGGATTCGGCGATCGACCAGCCGGTCGGCAATGTGCTGCTGGTGCCGGTGTTGGCGAGAGTGTTGAAATCCTGCGTGTAGCCGGGGAGCGAGAGCACTACAGCGGCGTTGGCCGGAAGTGCAATCGTGGTGGCGAGCAGAATCAGGGTTACGCGAAACATTACATCAGCCTTTTGGGACGATTTGTCTTTGCTATGTAGCTGTTATGTCGGATCAAACATAATCATTGAATGCAAAGTCGTGAGGTCAGGCGGTCCAATGGATGTCGATGTCCATTTCGAGATCGGCGAGGAGGCGGCCGATGGGCAATGGGCTCGACGCGCCGTCCTTAAGCGCTTTTTCGACGAGTTTGCGCTTGGCATTGCCGGTGATCATGAGGGTGACGACGCGGGCCGAGACGAGGGCGGGCTTGGTCAGGGTGACGCGTGGATAGGGCATGGCCTCGGGCATTGGCTCAGGGCGAACGCCGAGTGCCCGGCGGATATTGGGGCCATTGAGTGCGGCGTCATAATCCGGGCCGGGGAAGATGCTGGCGACATGGCCATCATCGCCGACACCGAGCCAGGCGAGATCGAGTGGCCAGGCCAGATCGGCGAGGCGCTCATCGGCGGCGAGGCCGGCGGCCCTTGGGTCTTTTTCACCGGTGGCGAGGGGTACGACACGAGCTTTCCTGGGTAGGAAGATGCGCGCCAGCATGCCGACGTTTGAGGCGGGATCGGTGGGGGCGACGAGGCGCTCATCGGTGGGAACGATGGTTACATCGGCCCATTCGATCTTCTTTTCCGACAAGAGCTGCAAGGCCTTGCGCGGGGTGTTGCCGCCGGGGAACGCGACAAAGGCGCGGCCGCGCGCTTCGAGTGCTTGCTCGATAAGGAACGCGACATCGCCGGCGACCGCCTCCGCCAGCTCGTCTTCGTCCTCGTAATCCCACCATTCTGCATCGATCATGCGCGGGGTTTGGCACAGGGGGCGAGCCGATGAAAGCCCTTACTCGCGGTGGTAGGGGTGGCCTTCGAGAATTGTCGTGGCGCGGTAGAGCTGCTCGGCTAGCATGGCCCGGGCGAGCATATGGGGCCATGTAGCGCGGCCGAGGGCGAGGAGGAGGTCGGCCGATGCGCGGGTGGCGGCATCATGGCCATCGGCGGCGCCCAGCAGAAAGCGGGTCTCACGGGTGCCGGAATCGCGCCAATTGGCGAGTTTTTGGGCGAGGGCTGATGATGTGATGTCTTCGCCGCGCTCATCGAGGACGATGATGCGGGTGGCTGGTGGGGGTGGCGGATAGGGGGCGGTTTCGGTGAGTTCTGTGATGATGAGCTGACCGCGCAGGCGGGTTGTGTATCGGGCGATGAGATCGGCTTCTGGCCCGCGACCTAAACGGCCGCGGGCTATGATGTGGAGTTTCACCCCTGCTGTTCGTCGGGGATAAGGGCGGTGGGGATGGGGTGTTTCGGCGTCGATTCGGGTTCCATCGACCACATCTTCTCGAGTGCGTAGAATTGCCGGACATCGGGCTTGAACAGGTGGACGATGATGTCTCCCAAGTCGATCAGCACCCAATCGGCGGTTTGAAGGCCCTGGATTCGGGGGATTCGACCGAATTCCTGTTTGGCTTTTTCGGCAATTTTGGTTGCCATTGAAGCGACTTGCCGGCCGGAGCGACCCGACGCGATGACCATGAAATCGGCGATCGTCGATTTGCCGGCGAGCGGCAGATTGACGATCTCTTCGGCCTGATCATCATCGAGCGATTTCAGCACCATGGCGTGCATCTCGTCGACACGGTCGGGGGCGAGGGGCTTGTTTTTGGGCTTTCGCACGGGCTTTTTGGGGGCAATTTCGGTCAAGGTCAGGCTTTCTTCGGGATGTTCTGGGGATTGTTATACCACCTCGGATGCTGCTTGCGCAGCGTCGTGGCGGAGAGATTGGATTGGCGGATATTGAAGACCATGATGGCTGGCGTGCTGAACTCTGTCCAGCGTGCAGCAGCGGCGGCGGGGCGGCGCCAGCGGCGGAGCCAGGCCATGGCGGGCGCGGTGAGGGCGCTGCCGATATGGCCGGGGCGCGCAAAGATGGCGATGGGCAAGAGGCGGGCAAAATGCCGCCAGCGCCGCCACTGATGCAATTCGTCGAGAATGTCAGCACCGGCCAGCCAGATGAAACGGGCATCGGGCTGGCGGCGTTGCAGGGCTGCGACGGTATCGACCGCAAAGCGCGTGCCAAGCTCGGCCTCAATCGTGCTGGGCCGGATGCGTGGATGACGGGCGATGGCTCTGGCCGAGGCGAGACGCGCTTCGAGACTGGCCATGCCGGTCTTTGGCTTCAGCGGGTTTTGCGGGGAGACCAGCCACCAGACTTCATCGAGATGGAGCAGACGGAGCGCCTCCAGACTGATGTGGCGATGGGCTGCATGCGCCGGGTTGAACGAGCCACCGAGAAGGCCGATTCGTTTCAGGGGCGCACCTGTCCGGTGCCGCGAACCAGCGTTTTATAGGTGGTGAGGCCTTCGAGCGCGACCGGGCCACGGGCGTGGAGGCGGCCGGTGGCGATGCCGATTTCGGCGCCGAATCCGAACTCCCCGCCATCGGCATATTGCGTGCTGGCATTATGGATGACGATGGCGCTGTCGATGGCGGCGAGGAAGCGGGTGGCGGTTGCATTGTCTTCGGTGACGATGGCGTCGGTGTGTCCGCTGCTGTGCGCCTGAATATGGGCGATGGCGCCGCCGAGACCCTTGACGGTGGCGACCGACGCGATCTTGTCGAGCCATTCGGTATCATAGTCTTCGGGTTGGGCGGCGATGGCGCGCGGCTCGTGAGTGCGCGCGGCGGCATCGGCGCGGAGCTCGCAGCCGGCATCGGCCAGCGCTGCGAGCACGGCCCGGGCTGATTCTGCGGGGAGCGCGGCATCGAGCAGGATCGTTTCGGTGGCGCCGCAAACGCCGGGGCGGCGGAGCTTGGCATTGACGGCGATGGCGGCCGCTTTGAGCGGATCGGCTGCGGCGTCGATATAAAGGTGGTTGATCCCATCGAGATGGGCGAGCACCGGCACCCGGGCATCGGCCTGCACCCGGGCGACAAGGCCCTTGCCGCCGCGCGGGATGATGACATCGATAAAACCATGGGCGGCGAGCATGGCCCCGACGAGGGCGCGGTCCCCGGCCGGCACCATCTGCACGGCGGCGGCAGGCAGTCCGGCTTCGGCGAGACCCTCCGCCATGCAATCGAGCATGACGGCATTGCTGAGCGCGGCCTCGCTGCCGCCGCGCAGCAGACAGGCATTGCCCGACATGAGGCAGAGCGCTGCGGCATCGGCGGTGACGCCGGGGCGGCTTTCATAGATGATACCGATGACGCCCAGCGGCACGCGGACCCGGCTGAAGGCGAGGCCGTTTTCGGTAGTCCATTGGCGGATTTCCTCGCCGACGGGATCGGGAAGGCAGGCGACGGTTTCGAGCCCCTGAGCAAGGCCTTCGATCCGCGTCTCATCGAGGGCCAGCCGGTCGAGCAGCGCGGCGTTCAGGCCCTTGTCAGCGCCGAGCGCCAGATCCTGGGTATTGGCGGCGAGAAGCTCTGCGGCGCGGGCGCGGATTCGGGCGGCGGCGTGGCGGATCGCACGGGCCTTTGTGGCTGTGGGCGCCGAGGCGAGCGCTGGCAGGGCGGCGCGGGCGGCCTTTGCCATGGTGGTGATGGTCGATTGAGCTGTCATAGGAGCACCAGATGGTCTGCGTGGATAAGAGCTGCGCGCGCGGCATATCCAAGGATGTCGGACTGTTCGTCGTTACGGTGGCCCATGATCGCACGGGCATCGACGGCATTATAGCCGATGACGCCGCGTCCGATGGGGCCATCGGGGCCGACGAGCGCGACGACATCGCCGCGGGCGAATTTGCCTTCAATGGCTGTGACGCCGGCTGCGAGCAGGCTTTTGCTGCGGATGACGGCAGCCATGGCGCCTGCATCGATGTGGATGCGGCCGTGGACCCGCTGGCGGCCCGCCAGCCAGACCTTGCGGCCAAGGGCCTTGCTGCTTCGGGAGCGGCGGGGGGTGAAGATTGTGCAGGGCTCCCCGGCCTGATGACGGGCGAGGGGATGCAGGGCGCGGCCATCGGCGATGGCGAGGTTTATGCCGACCGCCGATGCCATGCGCGCTGCAGCGAGCTTGGCGGCCATGCCGCCGGTGCCCAGCCCGGAGCCGCTGGTGCCGCTGGCCATCGCCTCGATATCGGCAGTGATGGCAGCCACATGCGGGATGAGGATGGCCGTCGGGTCGGTCTTGGGGTTGCCGGTCATCAGGCCCGCGACATCGGAGAGCAGCAGGACGCCATCGGCACTGGCGGCATGGCCGGTGCGCGCGGCTAGCCGGTCATTATCGCCGAAGCGGATTTCACCGGTGGCGACGGTGTCATTCTCGTTGAGCACGGGCACGATGTCGAGCGTGAGCAGCCGGTCGATGGTGGCTGATGCGTTGAGGAAGCGCCGCCGAAGTTCGAGATCATCGAGTGTGAGGAGGATCTGCGCTACGCCCAGACCCTCGGCTTCGAGGACGCGCGACCAGGCCGCAGCGAGGGCGACCTGCCCGACGGCGGCGGCGGCCTGAGCGTCTTCAAGGCTGGCGCGGCCGCCTTTTTTGAGGCCGAGCCTTTTGGCGCCGAGCGCTATGGCACCCGATGAGACTAGGATGATCTGTTGGCCGCGCCGGCGGGCGGCGGCGACATCGGCGGCCACTGAGGCGAGCCACGCCTCGTGAAGATCACCATTGTCGGCGACCAGCAATGACGAGCCGATCTTGACGACGAGGCGAGGGGTCGTCTCAGGCGTGAGCGGCCCTGGCACCGGGCCCGGCAGAGCCTTTGCGGGCTTGCGGGTGGGTGCTCGTGCCGATGTCATAATGGCGACCAGACTTTGGGACGGTCTGCGAGCACGTTGGTGACTGGCTGTTGGCCGGCGAGGGTGATGAGGGCATCGAGTGCTGCTTCCATGCCGGCCGAGGTGGCGGCCGAGATGGTGAGGACCGGCTTGCCGGTGGCGGCTTCGAGCGCGCGCTTCTTGGCGGCGAGGCCCTGGGGGGAGACGAGATCAATCTTGGTGAGGGCGATAATCTCGGGCTTGTCGGACAATCCGCCGCCATAGGCGTGAAGCTCATCGCGCACGGTTTCATAGACTTTGGTGGGCGAGGACGCGCTGGCATCGACGAGATGCAGGAGGACGCGGCAGCGCTCGATATGGCCGAGGAAGCGATCACCGATGCCGACACCTTCAGCAGCACCGGCGATGAGGCCGGGGATATCGGCGACGACGATCTCGACACCCTTGTGGCTGACGACGCCAAGCTGGGGCTTCAGAGTGGTGAAGGGATAATTGCCGACCTTGGCAGCGGCGTTGGAGCAGGCATTGAGGAAGGTGGATTTTCCGGCGTTGGGCTGACCAAGGAGGCCGGCGTCGGCAAGCAGTTTGAGGCGCAGCCAGACCCAAAGTTCCTTGCCGGGGAAGCCGGGCTGAAACTGGCGGGGGGCGCGGTTGGTCGATGACTTGTAGTGGTCATTGCCCTTGCCGCCATCGCCGCCCTTGAGCAGGATGGCGCGCTGGCCGGGGCGGACCATATCGACAATCAAAGTGCGCTCATCGTCATCAGCGAGGATTTGCGTGCCGACGGGGACCTTGACGACGAGATCATTGCCGCCTGCGCCTGTGCGGTTGCGGCCCGACCCATGCGTGCCGCGCTGCGCCTTGAAATGCTGGGCATAGCGGAAATCAATTAGCGTGTTGAGGCCATCGACACATTCGAAGATGACATCGCCGCCCTTGCCGCCGTCCCCACCGTCCGGGCCGCCAAATTCCACGTACTTCTCACGGCGGAAGGACACAGAGCCGTCTCCGCCGACGCCCGACGCGAGGAAGATCTTGGCCTGATCGAGAAATTGCATGGGAGGAACTTAAGCCTTAGGGCGGGAAATCGAAAGTGGGCCGAAACGAAAGAGGGGAGCCGGTTGTGCCGACTCCCCCCGAAATCAAAGGCAGATACTGTCGATTACTCGGCGGCGATGGCCTGTGGCGCTTCGACGATGCTGACGTATTTGCGGCCGAGCTTGCCTTCATGGAAGCTGACGACACCATGGGCTGTGGCGTAAATGGTATGATCCTTGCCGAGGCCGACGTTGACGCCGGGGTGCACGCGGGTGCCGCGCTGGCGGATGATGATGGTGCCGGCGAGCACTTCCTGACCGCCAAAACGCTTGACGCCGAGACGGCGGCCAGCTGAGTCGCGACCATTGCGCGAGGAGCCGCCTGCTTTCTTATGAGCCATGAGGAGGTATCCTTAGCCGAGGCTGGTGATGCGCAGCACGGTCAACGACTGGCGATGACCATTGCGGCGGCGATAATTGTGACGACGACGCTTCTTGAAGATGATGACCTTGTCACCACGCTTCTGCTCGACGATTTCAGCTGTGACAGTCCCGGTGCCGAGCGTGCCGCCCTCACCGGTCATCAGCGTTTCGAGGGTGATGCTTGTACCGGCTTCGCCTTCGAGCTTTTCGACAACGATCTGGTCGTTGGTCGAAACCCGATATTGCTTGCCGCCGGTGCGGACGACTGCGAACATGATGACGTTCCTGGGTGAATAGATGATTGCTCGCCGAGCGCTTTGGCTTGGCGGGCGTGAGGGGCGGCTTTATGGGTATGGAGCGGCGCTGTCAAGCAAGGGGCGGCGGTTGCGGCGGCCTGATGAGGCGGGAGGCACTGTTTTTCTTGATGGGGGCCGTTATGGAGGGCTGATGCTGCCTGTTGTTAACCCGCGCACCGGTCTTGTCGACCATCATATCGAACCGCTTGATTCGGCGGCGGTGGCGGGGGTGGCGGCGCGGTTGCGGGGCAGTCAGCCTGGCTGGGCGGCGCTGCCGATGGCGGCGCGGCTGGCGGCGCTGGCAGCACTAGTTGCGGCATTGGATGGTCCGCTGGGTGAGGCGGTGGTTGATGCGTTGACCGCCGACACCGGGCGGCGGCGGATCAGCACGTTTGAGATTTTAGGTGTGAAGGGCATGGTGGCGCGCTGGACGCGGGATGCCCCCGGGATCGTGTCTGGCATCGAGAGCGGCGATGTGGCCACGGCGCTGCCGAGCGTGCGGGCGGGGACGCGGCTGCACCCTTATGCGCTGGTGGGGGTGATATCACCGTGGAACTTCCCGCTGACGCTGGCGATGATCGATGCGGTGCCTGCGCTTGTGGCGGGCTGTGCGGTGATGGTGAAGCCGAGCGAGGTAGCGCCGCGCTTCATTGGCCCGCTGCGTGCTGCGATTGCCGTGGTGCCGGGACTGGCGGATGTGTTTGCGGTGATTGAGGGCGATGGTGCGACTGGGGCGGCGCTTGTGGATGTGGTGGATTATGTGGCGTTTACTGGCTCTGTGGCGACCGGGCGGCGGGTGGCGGCGGCGGCGGCGGCGGCATTTGTGCCAGCCAGTCTGGAGCTTGGCGGCAAGGACGCGATGATTGTGCTGGACAGCGCTGACCCGGCGTGGGCGGCCGGTGTGTCGCTGCGCGCGAGCGTGTTGGCGACAGGGCAGGCTTGCCAGTCAATCGAGCGGGTTTATGTGGCGCGGGCGATTGCCGCACCGTTTCTGGAGGCGCTTGTGCGGCAGGCGGCTATGGTACGGATCAATTGGCCGACGCTCGATGTTGGCGATATAGGACCATTTATTGATGGGCGACAGGCAGGGATTGTGCAGGCGCAGATTGATGATGCGGTGGCGAAGGGTGCGCGCGTTTTGACCGGCGGGCAGGTGGAGGATCATGGCGGTAAATGGCTGCTACCGACGGTATTGGTGGATGTGACGCCCGATATGGCGGTGATGGCTGAGGAGACGTTCGGGCCGGTTATTCCGGTGACGGTTGTTGATTCGGTCGATGAGGCGGTGATGTTGGCCAATGGCGGGGTTTTCGGGCTTTCGGCGGCGGTTTTGGCGGGTTCGATTGCGGCGGCTGAGGCTGTGGCTGTTCGGCTGAAGGCTGGTGCGGTGAGCCTCAACGACGGGTCTTTGACATCGATGATCGGCGAGGCGGAGAAGTCCAGCTTCGGGCTATCGGGACTGGGGCCATCGCGAATGGGGGCATCGGGGTTGTTGCGCTTCTACCGGCGGCAGGCATTGCTGCGGCAGCAGGGTGGAGCGATGCCGCTCGGCGCATGGGCTGAAGGCGGCGAATGACGCCAAGGCGGGCATTGTTGCTGACCGGGCTTGGGCTTATTTTGGCTGGCGGGATTTCGATGATCATGCCGCGGCATATCGAGGCCTCTGAGGCGACGAGGATTGCTGAAAAGCTGCAAGCGCAGTTCCGGCAGCGGGCGGGGCAGCCTGAGCAGCTATTCGAGGCTGTTGAGCGGAAAGCCTGGGCCGACGGGTGGGAATTTCGCTGGCGCTACAAGCCCTGCGCCGATGTGGCGAGTCTGCGGGTGTGGATCAGCCATGACGGACGCGTAGCGCGCTATGTGGAGCTGCCGGACTGTCTGCCGCAGCGGGGCTTTGGGGCCGGGGCGGTTACGGTCTGAGATGGGACATTATTGCCTGATGGCGGCGATATAGAGGGCGGCTTGTTCGGCCACGGCGGCGGCGGTGGTGCCGGGATGATAGAGATTGCTGCCGAGGCCGAAGCCGTCTGCGCCGACGGCGCGCCAGCCTGGTATGGAGTCTGGCGTGATGCCACCGACGACGAGCAGCGGCATGGTGCGGGGAAGCACGGCTTTCATGGCCTTGACGACGGGGGGGCTGGCGGCTTCGGCGGGGAAGAATTTGAGGCCGTGGCTGCCGGCATGGATGGCTGTGAAGGCCTCGGTGGGGGTGAAGACGCCCGCGAGGTTTACGAGGTCGGCTTCGACGGATGCAGTGATGACGGCGGGATCGGTATGTGGCGACACGATGAGCCGGCCGCCGGCGCTGGCGACGCGCGCTACTTCATCGGTTGTGATGACCGTGCCGGCACCGATGAGGATGCCGTTGGTTGCCAATGCCGAGAGCCGGGTGATCGATTCGTAAGGCTCGGGCGAATTGAGCGGCACTTCGAGGATGGTGAAGCCGGCGTCGATCAGGACGGTGCCGACAGCCTCTATCTCATCGGGCCGGATTCCTCGGAGAACAGCGACGAGCGGGCAGGCAACAAAGGCTGCCTTGAACAGCTCGTCAGCGTGCATCAGGCGAGGCCGCTCTGCTGCATTACCATGCAATAGAGCATCGGGAAGCTGAGGACGAAATTGATACGGCTGCCGATCATTGCGGTCTTGGCAGCCTTTGCCTTGGTGTCGGCATCAGCCTCGACGATGCCGAGGGCGCGCTTCTGGTTGGGCCAGATGACGCCCCAGACATTGAGCATCATGATGATGCCGAGCCACATGCCGGTGCCGATGACCGCAAAGCCGGGCTGGAAGGTGAGCGCGCCGCCGAGCGGATACCCCGACAGGCCGGGGATGCCGAGGCCGAGGACGACGGTGAAAAAGGCCGACCAGCGGAACCAGAAGAGGGCTTCGGGGGCGATATATTTGGAGACGGCGGGCTTCAGCTCGGCAGGGACTTTGGGCATGGTCGGGATTTGCACGAAATTGAAATAATAGAGCAGGCCGATCCAGAGCACACCGACCCAGGCATGGGTGGCGCGCAGCATCCAATTGCCCCAGGCCGACCCCAATTGCTGTCCGTGGAAGCCGAAGACCACTATAGCCAGCAGCACCAGGCCGATGATGATCGCGCGGTTTAGATTGCCGAGGATATTGGCCATCTGGTCTGCCCCCCTGAAATTGAGATGTATGGTATAGCCGATTGAAACGGTCGTGTTAAGGCTATTGGCGACGGCCCATCAGGGCCAGGCACTCGCGCCGCGACCGTTCATCATCGCGGAAAACGCCCATCATCCGGCTTGTGGTCATGGTGACACCGGGAGTCATGACGCCTCGGGCGCTCATGCAGGCGTGGCTGGCCTCGATCACGACGGCGACGCCGAGCGGTTCGAGATGTTCCTGGATACAGTCTGCGACCTCTGCGGTCAGCCGTTCCTGCACCTGCAGGCGTTTCGCGTATCCATGAAGAACGCGCGCGAGCTTGGAAATGCCGACAACACGGGTGCGCGGCAAATAGGCGATATGGCCCTTGCCGATGATCGGCGCCATGTGATGCTCGCAGTGGGACTGGAACGGAATATCACGAAGGATGACGATCTCGTCATAGCCGCCAACTTCGGCGAAGGTGCGGCTGAGATGCAGGCCGGGATCGTCTTGATAGCCGCGAAAATATTCACGGTAGGCGCGGGCGACGCGGCCCGGCGTATCGAGCAGGCCTTCACGGTCGGGATCATCGCCAGCCCATCGGATCAGCGTACGCACCGCATCCTCGGCATCGGCCATCGGAATTGGCTGATAATCTGGGGCGGGTTTGCCCGCATGATCGTCATCATCGTATATCATTATGGCTTTCGTTTTTATGGGAAGGGTTATTTCGGGCCGGTCTGGCGCTACCCAATTAATCAACCGATGCCGACATTGGCGCAAGCCCGGCATTGTCGCCCTGATGTCGCATGTGTTCGCAGCCCGATAGAAAACGGGGCGAGCTTGCGCCCGCCCCGATCTTCAAACAGGAAATGCTGAAAGCAGATTCAGGCGACGGTCGACCGACCATGACGCCGGCGACGCGCAGCAGCGCCCACGAGACCGAAACCAGCGATGATCATCGCCCAGCTTTCGGGCTCAGGAATCACGTTGATCAGGCTGACGTCATCGAGAAACAGGAACTGGCCGTTGATGCCGCCATGCCGCACCGCAAAGCTGATCAGGCTGAGTTCGCTGTCAGCCACGAACTCTTGCGTGAAGGTCGTCAATCCGAATGGCAGAGCCTGGCCGAGCGTTGTGGTCAAACTCCCGGTCGTGATATTTACGATGCTCGGAAAAGATGAGTTTTGAGCAATCATGGAATAGGTTAGCGCATACCGCCGGCCTACGACTGTTGCGACACTCTGCGAGAGAGTGCGGAAATTGTTGGAACCGCTGCGGAACTGGGCAGATGGCGCGGCACCGCCAAAGAAGAAGCCGTTAGTGACGGTGTTGCCTGAACCATTGGTGATGAATCCGAGCTGCCAGTTGGCGAGATTACTATCAAAATTACCATTGACTAGCAGCGTTGCCTGAGCGGGCACCGTTGCTGAAGCGCTTGCCAGCAGAACGGCGATCGAGAGGGACTTCAGAGTCATGATGGGCTCCTGCAAATACAAATGTTCGGCAATGTCATTTCTTGGATACCAAATTGGTTGTGCAATGCAACCAATTTTGCCAGAAAAACGCATTTTTCCCGAATATTTATAAACGCTTAGCTATTCTGTTCATGCTCTCTTTATTGCGATTAAGTTAACCTGCGGTCCGCGACCGGCTTGCGCGCTTGCGCTCGTTGGGATCGAGATGGATTTTGCGCAGGCGAATGAAATTGGGTGTTACCTCGACGAGCTCGTCTTCGTCGATATAGGCGATGGCCTGCTCAAGTGTCAGCCGCTTTGGCGGGCTGAGCTGGATGGCATCATCCTTTCCTGATGCGCGGAAGTTGGTCAGGGCCTTGGATTTCAGGGGGTTGACCTCTAGATCGTCGTCACGAGCGTTTTCACCGATGACCATGCCCTGGTAGACGGCTTCGCCCGGCTCGATCATCAGGACGCCGCGTGGCTGCAGATAGCCGAGCGCATAAGCCACGGCCTCACCGCTTTCGGTCGAGATCAGCACGCCGTTGGCGCGGCCACTTATCGGGCCTTTGTGGGGGCCGTAGCGTTCGAACAATCTGTTCATAATGCCGGTGCCCCTTGTGTCCGACAAAAACTCGCCATGATAGCCGATCAGACCGCGTGCGGGGGCCGAAAAGGTGAGTCGAGTCTTGCCGCCACCCGATGGACGCATGTCGGTCATCTCGGCCTTGCGGCCGGCCATCTTCTCGACGACAGTGCCGGAATATTGCTCATCGACATCGATCATGACGGTTTCATAGGGCTCTGTGCGCTTGCCGTGATCGTCGGTGCCGAAGATGACGCGCGGACGGCTGATACTGAGTTCGAAACCCTCGCGGCGCATCGTCTCGATGAGTACGCCGAGCTGAAGCTCACCACGCCCGGCGACTTCGAAGGCATCCTTTGATGCGCTTTCGGTGACCTTGATGGCGACATTGCCTTCAGCCTCGCGGGCTAGCCTGTCGCCGATCATGCGGCTGGTGACCTTGGAGCCATCGCGCCCGGCATAGGGGCTGTCGTTGACGGCAAAGGTCATCGACAGCGTCGGCGGGTCGATTGGCTGGGCGGCAACTGCTTCTGTGACGGTGGGATCAGCGATGGTATCGGCGACGGTGGCCTTGGTCAGGCCGGCGATGGCGATGATGTCCCCTGCCCGGGCCTCGGTGACGGGCACGCGCTCAAGGCCTTCGAAGGCCATGATCTTGGCGGCCCGGCCTTCCTCGGCGACGCTGCCATCGGGCGATAGTGCCCGAATCGGCATGTTCAGCTTGAGGGTGCCCGAGATGATGCGCCCGGTCAGGATACGCCCGAGGAAATTATCACGGTCGAGTAGCGATACGAGCATCTTGAACGGGCCATCGGCATCAGCGGCTGGTGCGGGCACATGGGCTACGATGGTTTCGAACAGAGGGATGAGATCACCCGACCGGACATCGCAGGAGCGGCCGGCATAGCCATTGCGGCCCGAGGCGAAGATAACCGGGAAATCGAGCTGCTCGTCATTGGCTTCGAGGGTAACGAAAAGATCGAACACTTCATCGAGCACTTCCTGGGCGCGGGCATCAGAGCGATCGATCTTGTTGACCACGACGATCGGGCGCAGGCCGAGCGCCAACGCCTTGCCTGTGACGAATTTGGTTTGTGGCATCGGGCCTTCAGCGGCATCGACGAGCAGAACCACGCCATCGACCATAGACAGGATGCGCTCTACCTCGCCGCCGAAATCGGCGTGGCCGGGGGTATCGACGATATTGATATGGGTGAGATCGCCCCCATTTGGCGCCTGCCATTCGATGCTGGTGCACTTGGCGAGGATGGTGATGCCACGTTCTTTTTCGAGATCGTTCGAATCCATCGCACGCTCGGCAACACGCTGGTTATCGCGGAAGGTGCCGGACTGGCGGAACAGCTGATCGACGAGCGTGGTCTTGCCATGATCGACGTGGGCGATGATCGCAATGTTGCGGAGTTGCTTGGACACGAAAGGGGGTGCTCCGGAGAAAGGAATTGCGGCAGGATCGGGAAGAACAAGAAGCGGGCAGGCGCCGATCAGGCGTCAGCCATGCCCTTGGAGCTTTATCAGGCCGGGTTTGACAGGGTGCGGCGGCCATAGCCGTTTTGTCGCGCCGCAACAATAGCGGCTTATCATAGGCGCCAAGCTGCTGCTCAAGCGGTTCGGACGGCATTGACTTGGCGATGGGCTGACGGCAACGCTCATGGTGGGTTAAGCCGGGGTTTGCTGCAACGGCTCCTGGATCAGCAAGGGGGATGGCGGGATGGCGCCAGCCGAACATGGCCGATTTGATGACGGCATGACGAATGCAGGCGAATATGCCGAGCTTTCGACGGGCGCAGCTCTGGCGGCGGCGCGTATGGCGCTTGGCCGGACGCTGGAAGATATTGCCACTGAGACGCGAGTGCCAAAACGTCATTTGCGGGCACTGGAAGCTGATGAGCATGATGCACTGCCAGCCCTGCCTTATGCGCAGGGATTTGTGCGCAGCTTTGCCCGGGCGGTGAAGCTGGATCCGGAGGCGATGGCTAACCGGTTTCGGGCCGAGACCAGCAAACAGCCCCATGTGCCGACACCGTCCACGCTGGAGCCGCTCGATGAGCGGCGGCTGCCGGCGGGTGGCCTTGTGGCGGCAACGGTGATCGGGCTGGTGATATTGGTGGCGGGTCTTTCAGCCTGGGGGGCTGGTGCGTTTGATCCGGCTTTGCCTGAGGTGGCTGGGGAGGCAGTTGTAGCGGAATCGGCCCCTGATCGGGCTGTGGTTGATCGGGCTGTGGTGACCGGACCGGCGGAAGCGGCCTTCGGGACAAATTTGCCGGCGGCAGGTGGTGATGCTGTTGTGTTGACGGCGACGGCTGATGTTTGGGTGCGGATTTATGATCCGGCTTCGAAGATTGTGGCGATGAGCGGGGTGATGGTGCCGGGCCAGCGCTTCGAGGTGCCGACAGACCCGGCGGGATTGATGTTGTGGACAGGGCGGGCCGGGGCGCTTGAGGTGCGGGTGGGCGGATCGTTGCTGCCGCCGCTGGGGGCGCTGGAGCAGACGCTGCGCGCTGTCAGCCTCGATCCTAAGGACTTGCGAGGGCGCCCTGCTGCGCCTGCGGCTGCTGGCGTTGTGACCCCGACGCGTGAACAATCTGGAGTTTGATAATGCGTGTTGCGAGTGTTTTTCTGGGCTTGGTGATGCTGGCGGGGCCGGCGGCCGTTATGGCGCAGGCCGATGCGCCTGTGGTGGTGACCAAAGCTGATGTGCAGCGAACAGACCGACGGCTGAACAAGCTGGAGGGCGAATTGCGTGCCGTGCAGCGCAAGGTTTTTCCCGGCGGGGCTATTGAGCCCGAGATTGTGGCGCCGGTGGCGGCAGCGGACGCCACTCAGGGAACGCCTGCTTCGAATCCCTTGGCTGATCTTGGGGCCAGGGTGGGCGAGATGGAGCGCCAGTTACGCACATTGACCGGCCAGGTCGAGACGAATGAATTCAAGGTCCGGCAGATGGAGTCGGCGCTTCAGAGGCTGCGGGGCGATGTTGAATTCAGGCTGGGCAAGCTGGAGGGCGGCGGGGCTGCGGAGCCGGTAGCCGGGGTCGGGGCTAATGTTGAGGCAGCGATGACTGCGCCCGCTGCAAATGTTCCTTCATCACGGCCGGGGACGGCGATTCCGCCGGTCGGGACGGCGCGGATTCCGGCGACGGCACCGGTGCAGCCGGCCGGGACCGTCGCTGTGCCCAAGGCGGCGACGGCTGTGCTGGCGTGGCAGGCGGCCTATGCGCAGGCATTGAACAAGAACTGGCCGGCGACCGAGGCACATATGACGGCTTATCTAGTCGATTGGCCGACATCGGTGCGCATTGCGCAGGCGCAATTTTGGCTGGGCAAGAGCTATGCCGAGCGCCAGCTGCATGCACAGTCGGCCGAGGCCTATCTGAAAGTGTATAACGACCATCCGAGCAGCGACCGGGCGCCGGATGCGCTGCTCGGCCTGAGCGGCGCGCTGATCGGGATCAAGAATCCGCAACAGGCGTGCCGGGTGCTTGGCGAGCTTGACAGTGTGTATGGGGCGAAGCTGACGACGACGCAGCGGGCCGACGCCAAGGCGCTGCGTGGCACGGCGCGCTGCGCCTGACCTTGCAGCGCTGACAGCGGCGGCGTTTGGGCGGTCGCTTACGGCTGACATGCGGGTGGCGGTGGCGGTGAGCGGTGGGCCAGACAGCATCGGGCTGCTGGCGGAGGCGATCAGGATCTGGCCGGGTCGCGTCGTGGCGTTGACGGTGGACCACGGGCTGCGCGCCGAGGCGGCCGCCGAGGCTGTAGCTGTGGCGGCGCAATGTGCCGCGCGGACAGTGCCGCATGTGACGTTGGTCTGGACCGGGCCGAAACCTTCAGGCGATGTGCACGCCGCAGCGCGGGCGGCGCGCTACGCTTTGATGCGCGATTGGTGTGAGGCGAATGGCGTTGGCATTTTGCTGACGGCGCATCACGTCGAGGATCAGGCCGAGACGCTGCTGATGCGGCTGGCGCGGGGCAGCGGCAGCGCCGGGCTGGCCGCGGTGAGATCCCGGCGGCTTTTGGGGTCGGTGGCGCTGGTACGGCCAGTGCTGGGTTTGCGGCGCGCCGACCTTGCTGTCTGGGCCGGGGGCAGCTCTGGGGATTGGGCTGTGGCGCTCGATCCGAGCAATGGCGATGAGCGGTTTGACCGGGTGCGGATGAGGGGGCTGCTGGCGCGCGAATCCGGACTGTTGCCGCCGACAGCGCTGGCGGCGACGGCTGGCCATCTGGCGGCGGTTGAAGCGGCGCTGGAATGGGCAGTGGACAGAGCCTGGGAGGGGCGGTGTGTGGTGACGGCGGCGGGCTTGAGGGTCGATGCTGGCGGGCTTCCGGGCGAGCTTCGGCGGCGGCTGACGGTTAGGGCGATCGGCGTGCTGATGCCCGGTGCGCGCTTGCGGGGGGCGGCGGTCATGCGGCTGATCGAGCGGCTCGACTCGGGGCTGGCCGGAACGCTGGCAGGGGTGAAAGCACGCCCCGGCGCTGTCTGGCAGTTTGAAAAAGCTCGAAACCGGCGTGAATCTGGCCCGAAATGACGTTAAAGCGAGGCAGAACAGCACAGCCCGATTGCGCTTGGCCCGAACTGTCCTATCTTGGCAGCTCGTAGATATGGAAAGTTTCGGCGATGGCCAATAATGAAAAGCGACCTCCCAACCCCTGGATGAAGAACCTCGGCCTGTGGTTCGTTATCCTGCTCGGGCTGGTTGTTGTCGTGAACATCATGCAGGGGCCGTCTTCGAGCAGCTCAAGCTCGACATTGGCCTATTCGGACTTTCTGACCAAGGTTGACGAGGGGTCGATCCGCTCCGCCGAGATTCGCGGTGAAGAGATTGTGGGCAAGACCTCGAACGACGAGGAATATCGGACGTTCAATCCCGGCGACACAGCGCTGATCCAGCGCCTTCGCGACAAGAATGTGCGCTTTGATGCCAAGCCCGAGGAGAGCCGCTCGCTTCTGGCGCAGCTGTTCTTCAACATGCTGCCCTTTGTGCTGATGATCGGCATCTGGATTTTCCTGATGCGGCAGATGCAGAATGGTGCTGGCCGCGGTGCCATGGGCTTCGGCAAGAGCCGCGCCAAGCTGCTTGTGCAGAAGGAAGGCCGGGTGACGTTCGACGACGTGGCCGGCATCGATGAAGCCCGTGAGGAGCTGGAAGAGATCGTAGACTTTTTGAAGGATCCGGGCCGATTCCACCGGCTGGGCGGCAAAATTCCGAAGGGCGCGTTGCTTGTTGGGCCTCCGGGCACCGGCAAAACGCTGCTCGCGCGCGCTATCGCGGGTGAGGCCAATGTGCCGTTCTTCTCGATCTCGGGGTCTGACTTTGTCGAGATGTTTGTCGGGGTGGGTGCATCGCGCGTGCGCGACATGTTTGAGCAGGGCAAGAAGTCGGCACCCTGCATCATCTTCATCGACGAAATCGACGCTGTCGGCCGCTCGCGCGGTGCCGGGCTTGGTGGCGGCAATGATGAGCGCGAGCAGACGCTGAACCAACTGCTCGTCGAGATGGACGGCTTTGATGCGAATGAGGGCATCATCATCGTGGCGGCGACGAACCGTCCCGATGTTCTCGATCCTGCCTTGCTGCGCCCGGGCCGGTTCGACCGCCAGGTTGTTGTCGGGCGGCCGGACATTGAAGGGCGCGAGAAGATTCTGGCGGTGCATATGAAGAAAGTGCCGCTGGCACCTGATGTCAATGGGCGGACGATTGCGCGCGGCACGCCGGGTTTTTCGGGCGCCGATCTTGCCAATCTGGTCAATGAAGCGGCGCTGCTGGCGGCCCGGCGATCGAAGCGACTGGTCTCGATGAAGGACTTTGAGGACGCCAAGGACAAGGTGCTGATGGGCGTCGAGCGCAAGACCATGGTGATGACCGACGATGAGAAGAAGATGACGGCTTATCATGAAGCCGGGCACGCTATCGTCTCGGTGCACGAGGAATCTTCGGACCCTATCCATAAGGCGACGATCATTCCGCGCGGCCGGGCGCTGGGCATGGTGATGCGCCTGCCGGAGCGTGATCAGTATAGCTATCATCGTGACAAGATGTACGCCAATCTTGCCGTTTCGATGGGTGGCCGGGTGGCTGAGGAGCTGATCTTTGGACACAGCAAGGTGAGCTCGGGTGCGTCTTCGGACATCAGCTATGCCACCGATCTAGCGCGATCGATGGTGACGCAATGGGGCATGTCAGATAAGCTTGGGCCGCTGAAATATGCCGATAACCAGGAGGAAGTATTCCTCGGGCATTCAGTGACGCGGACCCAGAATATCTCGGAGCAGACTGCTCAGTTGATCGACGGCGAAGTGCGGGCGATAGTGACCCACGGTTATGACCGGGCGAAGCAGCTGCTTTCAGATCATATCGATCAGCTTCACCTGCTGGCGGGTGCCCTCCTTGAATATGAGACGCTTACGGGCGACGAGATCAAGAAGGTGATTGCGAGTGAGCCGATTGATCGTTCGACCGGCACAGGCACCACAGTGGCTCGGCCTGCCAGTGGCATTTCGGCTATACCCAAGGCCGGCCGCCGATCGGGCGACTTTGGTGGTGGTGAGCCGGCGGCGCCTGCGGCCTGAGATTTAAGTCTGTTATTAAGAAGGCCGTCTGGGAACCCGGGCGGCCTTTTCTTTATGACTGCTCGTCCTGTGGGGGCGGTGTCTGATTGAGCATCGGCGTGGCGAGGGTGTATATAAACAGCACCAGCAGGGCGGCGGCGCCGAGACCATAGGGCAGCTCGGGGATGAGGGTGTATAGCCCGATACCGATGGCGGGGCCGGCGATGTAGCAGGCGCCATTGATGGCGGTGATGGCGCCGGCGGCACCGCCTTGCTCGGACCGGCCGACGGCGAGACTGGCGCCGGCGGTGAAGCCCGGGCGAGCGAGGCCATAGCCGAGGGTGGCGAAAGCAAATGCGACGACAAGCGCGTGAAAGCTCGGTGCCACGGTGATACCGGCTGTGCCGATGGCGGCGATGAGTGTGCCCCAGCGCATCAGGGCGGGCGGCTGGAGGGCGAGGCGCGGAATGATGGCCCATTGTGCGAGAAGCGTCGCGCCGGCGCCAGCCATAAAGGCGATGGCGATATTGCCCTGAGCTTCCAGCGCATTGCCGCCGAGCCGATCGATGATGAGGAAGCCCATGGCCTGGCTTGTAGCGGCTTGCACCGAGCCTGAGGCGAAGCCGAAGATCATGAAGGGTAGGATGCGGGCATCGCGCCAGGCGATGCGGGCGCTGCGGCCTGCTGTGGCGGCGGCGAGCGAGGCGCCGCTGGCGCCGCCGCTGACGAGCGGTTCCGAGGACGGGGCGCCGCTGGCGAGCGGTTTTGCGGATGCTGAATCGCCAACAGTATTGGCTGCAAAATGCGTTGGATCATCATCGGGCAGCCTGCGCGCGACGGCGATGAAGACGATGATGGCGAAGGCAGCGAAGGCGAACATCGGTCCTGCGAGGCCGAGGACGCCGAAGACGAACAGCGGTGCTATGGCCGGGCCGATGATCGTGCCGAGCCCGAAGGCGGAGGCGAGGATGGACAGAGCGCCTGTACGGTCCGATGCCGAGGTGCGCGCGGCGACATAGGCCTGGGCTGCTGGATTTGAGGCGGAGCCGAAGATGCCGAACACCGACCGCATGACGGCGAAGAGGACGAAGGTGAGCGTGGGGGCCATGAGGCCGATCAGCCCGGCGTGGATGATGATGGCGCAGCCGAGCATCGAGACGCCGAAGCCGATGATGCCGACCATGATGAGGCGGCGGCGGCCGCGAATGTCCGACTGGCGCGCCCAATAGGGGGCGCTGAATGTCCAGAGCAGGGCCGAGAAGCTGAAGATGAGGGCGACGGCGAGATCCGGGATGCCGATGACACGCGCGATGCCGGGCAGCACCGTCTGCATCGCAGTGTTACCGGCGGCGACGAGCAGCAGCGACGCGAAGATGACCGCGAATTCGGCGCGCGGAATCTTGTCGGGTATAGGGGCAGCGCTGATGGCGGACACTAGCTTTGCCGCTTGAACAGGCGGTCACCGACGGTATCAAGCACAGTGGCGAAGGGGATAAGCGCATCGGCCATGCGGGCGAGACCGGCACTATCAAGCAGGCCGAACTCGGCGCGGATTACAGCGAATTTTTCCTCGATGATGCTGGTAATGCGGGCATGTTCGTGCGGCGGGATGGATATGGCGACCGAGCGCCGGTCGGCACTGCTGCGGGCGCGATGGATGAGACCCTGGGATTCGAGCCGGTCGAGCATTGTGGTGACGGAGCCGCTGGTCAGGCCAACGGAGGTGGCGAGTTCGGTGGGGGTGGCCAGGCTGCTCTCGACGAGATGATAGAGGCAGCGGAGATCGGAACGGTTGATGCCGAGATTGGCGGCGATGATCGTGTCGATCCGGTCCATGGCGTCGTGAATCTGGCGGCCGGCGTCCATAACCTTGTGCAGATGGATGAGCTTTGCCGCGTCGTCGGCCATTACCGCGCCCTTAAATTATATGGTTTAACTTGACCATCAAGTTTCTCTAATATAGAAACACATAGCCTTGATGGCGCTGTGGGTCCAGCGCACGCGTGGTGGCGAATGGTCATATTTGCGCGATAAGGTTCAATGCAATGATATTTTTTTGTGATTGATGAACGCGGGCGATTGGCATGATGGGTGATGGCATTTTGGCGCTGCGCCACACAGTGCGATATTTTATGAGAACGGCGCTGGTGATTGTCGCCGGGGCGCTGACCCTGACGGCATGTGGCGACAAGCCGCCGGCGGGGCCGCCGGGGGGCGGGGCGCCGCCGGTGACGGTGGCTGTGCCGCTCATCAAACCAATTGTTGATTGGGATGAGTCTGTCGGGCGTTTTGTTGCGCGGCAGCAGGTTGAGTTGCGGCCGCGAGTTTCGGGCTATGTGACGCGGATTGCATTCAGGGACGGTGACTTCGTGCGTGCCGGTCAGCTGCTCTATGTGATCGACCCCCGACCGTTTGAGGCGGTGGCAGCGCAGGCTCGTGCGGCGACGGCGCAGGCCGAAGCGAGCGCGCTTTTAGCGCGGGCAAATTATGAGCGCAGTGAAACATTGTTCAAAGACGATGCGGTGAGCCGCGAGGAGAATGAAACGCTCAAAGCGCGCGCCGGTGAGGCTGAGGCGGCGCTTAGTGCGGCGCGAGCGGCGGCGCGGGCGCGGGCGCTTGATGTAGAGTTCACACGGGTCACGGCGCCGATCTCGGGCCGGCTTTCGGACAGACGGATCGATGTTGGGGGCTATGTTCAGTCGGGCGAGACGGTTCTGACGACGATTGTGACGCTGGATCCGATCCATTTCGAGTTTACCGGATCGGAGGCGATTTACCTGAAGTATCAGCGCGCCAATCAGGCGGGGACGCGCCCAAGCTCGCGCGTGGCGCCGAATCCGGTGGAAATCCGGCTAGCGGACGAGACCGGCTATCGCTGGAAGGGCCGGATGGACTTTGTCGACAATGCTATCGACCAGGGCTCGGGGACGATCCGGGGCCGGGCTTTGGTGCGCAACCCGGACGGCTTTCTGACGCCGGGCATGTTCGGGCATATGCGGCTGATCGGCTCGGGCAGCTATGAAGGGATGCTGATTCCCGAAAGCGCTGTGGTGACGGATCAGACGCGCAAGCTGGCGCTGGTGGTGGGTGCCGATGGCGTGGTGAGCCCGCGCGTATTGCAGCTGGGACCGCTGATCGATGGTTTGCGGGTGGTTCGCTCGGGCCTGACCAAGACTGACCGGCTGATCATCGCCGGAGTGCAGCGGGCAAGGCCGGGGACGAAGGTGACGGCGACTGAAGGCAAGATTGTGCCGCCGGCGCCAGGCACCGGGCCGGTTGTGCCACCTGTGATCGAGGTGCCGGCGGCATCGGCGACGGCCGCCCGCTGATATGCGGCTCTCGCGCTTCTTCATCGACCGGCCGATCTTTGCGGCGGTGATCTCGATCCTGATCGTGATTGTCGGGCTGGTGGCGTATCCCACACTTCCGGTCGCGCAGTATCCGGAGATTGCGCCGCCGACGATCACTGTGACGGCGAGCTATCCGGGCGCTTCGGCGGAGGTGTTGGCCGATACGGTGGCGGCACCGCTGGAGCAGGAGATCAACGGCGTTGAGGACATGATCTACATGACCTCGTCTTCGACCGGGGATGGGCGGATGACGCTCAACGTCGTTTTCAAGCTGGGCACCGATCTCAACAATGCGCAGGTGCTGGTGCAGAACCGTGTGGCGTCGGCCGAGCCGCGGCTTCCCGATACGGTGCGTAATCTGGGGGTGACGACGCGCAAGAACTCGCCGGACATTCTGCTGGTGGTGTTTTTGAACTCGCCCGATGGCAGCCTGCCGGTCGATTTCGTATCAAACTATGCCACGCTTTATCTGAGGGACCGGCTGGCGCGCATCGATGGTGTGGGCGGGGTTAATCCTTTTGGCGTGCGCGATTATTCGATGCGGGTGTGGATCGACCCTGAAAAGGCGGCGGCGCGCGGGCTGAATGCGCAGGACATTGTAACTGCACTCAGGGCGCAGAATGTTCAGGTGGCGGCGGGAACGATCGGGGCACCGCCGTTCGACGCCGGCGGCTCGGGCTATGAGCTGAATGTCCAGACCAAGGGGCGGCTGACGAGCGTTGAGGAATTTGGCGCTGTGGTGATCAAGGCCGATGGGCCGCGGATCACGCGGGTTTCCGATGTGGCGCGGGTCGAGATCGGCGCGCAGGATTATGGCATCAATGCCTATGTGAACGGCGCACAGGGGGTGGGGCTTGGCATTACGCAGCGGCCGGGATCGAATGCGCTGGCGACGGCGGATGCGATCATTGCCGAGATGGAAGCGGCGAAGACGGCGTTTCCGCAGGGGCTTGACTACCGTGTGCCGTATAATCCGACTGAATATGTGCGGGCTTCGATCGACAGTGTGGAGACCACGCTGCTGGAGGCTATCGTGCTGGTCGTGTTGGTTGTGCTGATCTTCCTGCAGAGCTGGCGGGCGGCGTTGATTCCGATTCTGGCGATTCCGGTGAGCCTGATCGGGACGTTCGCTGTGATGGCGGCCTTTGGCTATTCGTTGAATAATTTGTCGCTGTTCGGGCTGGTGCTGGCGATCGGCATTGTGGTGGATGATGCGATTGTGGTGGTGGAGAATGTCGAGCGTGAGCTGAAGCTGGGCTTGCAGCCGCGCGAGGCGGCGTATCGGACGATGGACGAAGTGGGCGGGGCGCTGGTGGCGATTGCGCTGACGCTGTGCGCGGTTTTTGTGCCCACCGCATTTATTTCTGGCATTGCCGGGCAGTTTTACAAGCAGTTTGCGCTGACGATCTCGGCGGCGACGCTGATCTCGTGCGTGGTGTCTCTTACTCTGTCTCCGGCGCTGGCGGCGATGCTGTTGCGGCCGCATGATGCGCATGCAACACCTCGGGATGGCTGGCGCGGCAGCTTGCAGCGCGCCGGCAATGGCTTCAACCGCGGGTTCGACTGGCTTTCGGATCGTTATGGCCGGGTGACGGCGCGGGCGGTGCGGAGCATTGCGGTTGTGCTCGTGGTGTATGCCGGGCTGCTGGTGCTGGCGGGATGGCGGATGGTGGCAACCCCGCAGGGGTTTATTCCAGCGCAGGACCAGGGCTATCTGATTGCTGTGGTGCAGATGCCGCCGGGGACGTCGCTTGAGCGGACCGACGAAGTCGTTCAGCAGGCGACGAAGACGGCGCGGGCGACCAATGGCGTCGACAGGGTGGTCGCTTTTGCCGGTCTGGACGGGGCGAGCTTCACCAATGCGCCCAACGCCGGCACTCTTTTCATTCAGATGGATAGCTATGCGCTGCGGGCGGAAAAGGGGCTGAGCGGGGATTCGATACTGGGCAGTCTGCGGCAGGCGATGGGTGGAATCATGGCCGGCAATGTTCTGGTGATCCCGCCGCCGCCGGTGCGGGGGATCGGCACGGGCGGCGGCTTCAAGATGATGGTGCAGGACCGCACCGGCAATGGCTATCAGGCGCTGGAGCAGGCGACCTTCGGCATGATGATGGCCGGCAACCAGACCGAGGGGCTGACCAGCGTGTTCACGCTGTTCAATACCGCCACGCCGCGGGTTTTTGCCGATATAGACCGCGAGAAAGCGCAGCTGCTGGGGGTGGCGCCGGCCGATGTGTTTGGCACGTTGCAGGTTTATCTGGGGTCGAGTTATATCAATGACTTCAACCTGTTCGGCCGGACGTACCGGGTGACGGCGCAGGCTGACGGGCCGTTCAGGAACGATCCAACCGACATCACCAATCTGCGGGTGCGCAGCGGATCGGGCGAGATGGTGCCGCTGGGATCGCTTGTGCGGCTTTCGGATGCCAGCGGGCCTTACCGGGTGGTGCGGCACAATCTGTTTCCGGCGGCAGAGTTGCAGGGCGACAGGCTGCCGGGCTTTTCAAGCGGTGATGCGCTCGGCGCGATGGAAGGGCTGGCGGGCAAGCTGCTGCCCGAGGGCTTTGGCTATGAATGGACCGAGCTTGCCTATCAGGAGAAGACGCAGGGCAATACAGCAGCGATGGTCTTTGTGCTCGCCGTGGTGTTCGTGTTTCTGCTGCTGGCGGCGCAATATGAATCTCTGGTGCTGCCGCTGGCGGTGATCCTGATTGTGCCGATGTGTTTACTGGCGGCGATATTGGGGGTGAATATCCGTGGCTTCGACAATAATATCCTGACGCAGATCGGGCTTGTTGTGTTGGTCGGGCTGGCGGCGAAGAACGCGATTTTGATCGTGGAATTTGCCAAGCAGGCAGAGGAGGGCGGCAAGGACCGCTGGGCGGCGGCGGAAGCGGCGGCGCGGACCCGCCTGCGGCCTATTTTGATGACGAGCTTTGCGTTTATTCTGGGCGTGGTGCCGCTGGTGATTGCGTCCGGGCCGGGGGCGGAGATGCGCCAGGCGCTGGGCACGGCTGTTTTTGCCGGCATGATCGGGGTCACGGTCTTTGGGCTGCTGTTTACGCCAGTTTTTTATGTGATTGCCAGCTGGGTCGCGGCGAAGGCGGGGCGGCCGATTGGGGACGCGCCGCCCCCGCCACCCCCGCCGGTTCTTGAGGCAGTGGTATGAGGCGGCTGATGCTGGCAACGGGCGTGCTGGCCTTGTCTGGTTGCGCGTTGGGGCCGAGCTATAGCGCCGGGCCGCTGCCGACGGCGAGCGGGGGCGCGCTGGTGGCGGGGGCCGAGGGCGCTGTGCTGGGTGAGGCTGTGCCGGATGACTGGTGGCGGCTTTATGAGGACCCTGTGCTGGATGCGCTGGTCGGGCAGGCGCTGGCGGCGAACACTGACCTGCGGGCGGCGACGGCGCGGCTGAGGCAGGTGCGGGCGAGCCTGAGCGAAGCGCGCACGGCTCGGCTGCCGACGACGGCCATAACCGGCAGCGCTGTGGAGGCGCGGCAGGCGGTGCCGACGCCGCAGGGGCCGGTGGCGTTTGAGAGCGAATTTTATCGGCTCGGGCTGGATGCCAGCTATGAGATTGACCTTTATGGCCGCGTGGCGCGCTCGGTGCAGGCGGCGCGGGCTGATTTTGAGGCAGAAGCGGCGGCGCGCGATACGGTGCGGATCAGCGTGGCCGCCGAGACGGCGCGGGCTTATGCGGATGCCTGTTCGGGGGCAGCACAGCTGGCGGTGGCGCAGCGCAGCGTCGATGTGCAGCAGGAAAGCTTCGGGCTGACAGAGAAGCGCGTGGCGGCGGGGCGGGATGCGCCGCTCGATCTGGCGCGGGCGCGGGCTCTGCTGGAGACAACGCGCTCGACTCTGCCAGGCTTTGAGGCGGCGCGGGCAGGCGCGTTGAACCGGCTGGCGGTGCTGACCGGCAAGCAGCCGGCCGAGGTTGATGCGCGGGCGGCGATGTGTGCTGCGCCGCCGCTCCTCAAGCAGCCGATTCCGCTGGGCGACGGGGCGGCGCTGCTGAAACGGCGGCCCGATGTGCGCGAGGCAGAGCGGCGGCTGGCGGCGGCGACGGCGCGGATCGGCGTGGCGATGGCGGACTTTTTTCCGAGGATTTCGTTGGGTGGCGGCGTTTCGGGGCAAGGCGTGACGCCGGGGGATGCGCTCAGCAATCGGGGTTTTGCCTTCAGCATCGGGCCGGCGATAAGCTGGAGCTTCCCCAATATTGCAGCGGCGCGGGCGCGGTTGATCCAGGCGCGGGCGGGCAGCGAGGTGACGCTGGCGCAATTTGATGGCAGCATTTTAAGGGCGCTTGAGGAAACCGAGACCGCCCTTGCTGATTATGCGGCCGGGCTGCGGCAGAATGCAGCACTGCGCACGGCGCGCGATGAAAGCGGGCGGGCGGCGCGATTTGTGCGGCTGCGCTACCGCGCCGGGGCCGAAGGCTTTTTGGCTGTGCTGGATGCCGAGCGGACGCTGGCGACGGCAGACGCGCAGCTGGCGGCGAGCGATGCGGCGCTGACGACGCGGCAGATTGCGGTGTTCAAGGCGCTTGGCGGCGGCTGGCAGACAGCAGCGACCCAGGATTGAGCGCCGGCGATATTATGGCTGCTGGCCTTGTAGCTGCTGGCCTTTTAGCTGCTGGCCTTGTGGGGGCAGGGGTGGCAGGTTGACTTGATGATTGATGACCTCATGAGAGATCCGGCGGGATGGCTGGCTGCGCTGCCTTTGGTTGACCTGCTGATTGTGGGGGTGGTGCTGGCGCTGGCGCTGCTGGCCGGTGGGATCGCCGGGGGCTGGGCCAAGGCGCGGTTTTCGGAGGCGGTCTGGATGCCGCCGGGCTTTGCCGGGCGGGTTTCAGAGACGGTGCGGGCGGCGATTGTGAGCCTTGTGCTCGTTGTGCTGCTGAGTGCACCGGGCTTTGGGGCGGAGCCTCGGCTGATTGCCGGGATCGCGCTGGGGATTTCGGTCGGCGTCTTGCTTGTCCATATCTTGCGCGGGCTGCAGATGTTCATGCCGGTGGCGCCGGGGCTGGGGCTTGCCGCTGTCCTCGCCACGGTGGCGGCGACGCTGGGCGGGCTGCGGCCTCTCGCGATGGCGCTCGACAATGCGGCGATCAGCGTTGGCAAGCGGACAATATCCCTGCTCGATGTGCTGACGGTAATTGTGGCGGGTCTTGTGCTGTTTGCGCTGGCCCGGTTGATCAACAGGGTTGTGGGGCGCTGGGTAGGGCAGCTCGACCGGCTCGACGAGTCACAGCGGCTGCTGGGGCAGAAGCTGGTGGGGCTGGCGATTGCCGGGGTGACATTCCTGATCGGTATCGACTTGATCGGGCTGGATCTGACGTCTCTGGCGGTATTTTCGGGGGCGCTGGGGCTTGCTGTGGGCTTTGGGCTGCAGAAGACGCTGGGCAATCTGATCGCCGGGCTGATTCTGCTGATGGACCGGTCGATCAAGCCCGGTGATGTGATTGTGGTGGGGGACCAGTTTGGCCAGGTGAACCGGATTGGCGTGCGCGCTGTTTCGGTGCTGACGCGCGACGGCAAAGAGCATCTGATTCCGAACGAGCTGCTGATGACGCAGACGGTGGAGAACTGGTCATATTCCGACCGCAAGGTGCGGGTGCATATTTCGGTGGGGGTGAGCTATGCCTCCGATCTTGCCAAGGCGCAGGCGCTGATGCTGACGGCGGCGCGCGAGACGCCGCGCGTTCTGGCTGATCCGGCGCCGGGGATATGGCTGCGCGGGTTTGGCGACAGCTCGGTGGACCATGACATCATGGTCTGGATAAATGACCCTGAAGAGGGCGTGGGCAATATCAGGAGCGCTGTCCTGAACAGGGTCTGGACGCTGTTCAAGGAAGGCGGCATCGAGATTCCGTTCCCGCAGCGCGATGTCTGGATCAAGAACGCTCAGCCTGGGAGCACGACGCCGCCATCGGGCTGAAGGGTGACGAACGGATTGTGCGCTATCTCCCAGGGGTGGCCATCGGGATCGAGCACATAGCCGGAATAGCCGCCCCAAAAGGCCGGCTCGGCAGGCTTTTGCAGCGTGGCACCAGCGCTGATGGCCTTGGCGATGAGCGCATCGACGGCTGCCGGGCCTGGCTGGAGAATGGCCAGTGTGAAGCCGCCGAAACCCGGGCCGCGATCGACCATGCCGCAATCCTCGGCAAGCTTGTCGAACGGGTATAGCGCCAGCGCCATGCCGCCGGACTGAAAGAAGGCGATACCGGGCGATTCCCTGAACCGGCGTGACCAGCCCAGCGCTTCCCAAAAGGCTGCGGCGCGATCGATGTTGTCCGATCCGAGGGTGACGATGTGCAGTTGTTCGGCCATAGCGATCTCCTTTGCGGAGAAGATGACATGTCGGCCCGGGTTATGGAACGCATTGTGCTGGTGCGGCATTGCGAAGGCGTGCCGGTGCCGGAGGATTTTCGCGTTGAGACATTGGCGATTCCGGAACTGTCTGACGGGCAGTTTTTGATCCGGAACCATTATGTGTCTTGCGATCCCGGCACGCGGTCGAGACTTTCACCTGGGGCGAGCTATGCGCGGCCGGTGATGCCGGGCGAGCCGGTCGATGGGTTTTGTGTGGGTGACGTTGTCGAAAGCCGAAACGAGCGCTTTGCTGTCGGGCAGATGGTGACGGCAACGGGCTGGGCGAGCCATGTCGTGTCGAGCGGGCGGGGCTATGTGCTGCCGTTGCCGGCGCTGGATGTTCCGGAATCATTGTGGTTGGGTGTGATGGGCGTGCCGGGGATGACGGCGTGGTTTGCGCTGAAGCGGGTGGCCGAGATCAAGGCCGGGGCGCGCGTGCTGATCACGTCGGCGGCGGGGCCGGTGGGGACGACGGCGGGCCAGCTGGCCAAGCGCTGGGGCGCGAGCGAGGTTGTGGGTGTGGCCGGGGGGGCGGAGAAATGCCGCTGGCTGGTCGAGGTGGCGGGGTTTGACCGGGCGCTGGATTACAAGGCGGCGGGGTTTGAGGCGGCGTTTGCCGAGGCCGCGGGGGCGGGGTTTGATGTGATGCTCGACAATGTCGGCAATGCGATGATCGACCGGGCGCTGCCGCATATGAAGATGTTCGGGCGGATTGTGCTGTCCGGGGCGACGGCGGATTATGTGTCGGACAGGGTGCCGGGGGTTGTGAATATGCGCGAGATGATTGCCAAGCGGCTGCGCATGGAGGGCATTTTGGTATTTGACGATCTTCCGGGCTTTGCTGCGGCGCAGGCCGGGATGGCGGCGCTGGTGAAGGATGGGATGATATGCCGCGAAGAGTTTTTCGAGGGGTTGGCGAGCCTGCCTGAGGCGTTTTGCGGGCTGTTTTCGGGGGCGAGCTTTGGCCGTCGGCTGGTGCGGATTTGAGGCAGTTTGATGCGATCGTGCTTGGCGGCGGCGGCGCCGGGCTGATGTGTGCGGCGGTGGCCGGGCAGGCGGGGAAGCGCGTACTGGTGGTGGACCACGCCGACGCTGTGGGGAAGAAAATCCTGATTTCGGGTGGCGGGCGGTGCAACTTCACCAATATGGGGGCGGTGCCGGAGCGCTATATTTCAGCCAATCCGCATTATGCCAAGTCGGCGATGGGGCGATATACGCCCGCAGATTTTGTGGCGCTCGTGGAGCGGCATGGCATTGCTTACCATGAAAAGACGCTGGGGCAGCTTTTTTGTGATGGATCGGCGCGGGCTATTGTCGATCTTTTGCTGGCGGAGTGTGAACGCGGCGGGGTGACCATGGCGCTGGGTCGATCGGTGGGCGAGGTCGAGCATTCGGACGGGGTTTTCCGGGTGCTGGATTGTGCGGCGCCGGCGCTGGTGATCGCAACCGGCGGGCCGTCGATCCCCAAGCTGGGGGCGACGGACTATGCCTATGGTCTGGCACGGCGCTTCGGGCTTTCGGTCGTGGAGCCGCGCCCGGCGCTGGTGCCGCTGACGCTGGCCGGGGACCAGCTGTTGTTTCGTGAGCTGGCCGGTGTAGCGGCGGACATTGTGGCGCGGTGCGGCAAGGCGGCGTTCCGCGAGGCGGCGCTGTTCACGCATCGCGGACTGTCGGGCCCGGCGATTCTACAGGTCTCTTCCTATTGGCGGCACGGCGAGACGATCGGAGTCGATTTTCTGCCGGGTGTCGGTGCGGGCTGGGCGCAGGCGGCGAAGCGCGCGCGGCCCAAGCAGTCGATGAAGGGGCTGTTGGCAAGCTATCTGCCCGAGCGGCTGGCGGAAACGCTGGCGGGGCGGCTAGACCTGTGGGGTGAGCTGAACACGATGTCCGACAAGATTCTGGCGGATGTGGAAGCCAAGCTGGCTGATTGGCGGTTCTTGCCTAACGGTTCCGAAGGCTTTGCCAAGGCCGAGGTGACGGTGGGGGGGATTTCCACCGACGGGCTGTCGAGCCGGACGATGGAGGCCAAGCGCGTGCCGGGGCTGTATGCGATCGGCGAGGCGGTGGATGTGACCGGGTGGCTGGGCGGCTATAATTTCCAATGGGCCTGGGCGAGCGGTTGGGCTGCGGGGACGGCGATCGGGGAGGCGTGAGGCTCAGGCGGGGCGGAGCATCGACCAGAAATGCAGGCCGCCGCCGGGCACGTCCCATTCGGAGATGATCTGGAACCCGAGGTTCTGGTAGAGGCCGACATTGGTGGGGGTGGCAGTTTCAAGGACGGTGGGCAGGCTTTGGGCCTGGGTGATGCCATGGCGGATGGCGCGGCCGCCCCAGCCTTTGCCCTGATCACCGGGGCGAACGGCGGCGTAGTGGAGATAGGCGAATCGGGTGTGCTTCGGGTGATGCGCTTCAATGGCGTGGCTGACCTTGAGGCCGCGCAGGATGTGGGGGCCGAGTGCGCGCAGGAAGTCGGGCAGGCTGGCGAGCGTTTCGGTGAGCGAGGCGGCGATGTAGCTGGGATGGCGCCACAGGGTGACGACTTCGTGCGCGGAGCTGCACAATGCTTTGCCCTGCTTGAGGTCAGCGGCGACGATGGCGGCAAACAGCCTTGGCAGGCGGGCCTGGCGCTCGGCAGGATCAGGGATGATCCAGCTGAGTGCGGGGTCGTTCTGGAAGGCGGCGGCGAGTGTGGCCACCATGGCGGAGCGGTCAGCTGAGGGCGCGATGGTCAAAGCGTGGTGGCATCGGTGGGCAGGCCGAGGGCGACGCGGCCGGTGAGTTCCCAAGTGGCAGGGGCGACCATGATATGCTGGGTGGCGACATGGGCATCGCGGAAGCGGCGTTGGAGGGGGTGTTTGGCGTAGACGGCTGTGCCGCCGGCGATGTCATAGGCGGCGGCGGTGACTTTGGCGGCGGTGCGGGTGAGGTGGGTGGCGGCCTGACGCAGTTTGGCCCGGGCGCCGAGGCTGATCGGGTTGCCGGTGAGCGCCTCGGCCCAGGCGGTGGCTATGCTTTGCTGGGCGAAGGCGCGGGCGGCTTCGAGGGCGGCGCCGATCTGGGCGTATTCGGCCTGCACGGTGCCGCGTTCGGCCAGCGTGCGGGACGAGCCTTGGGCTTTTTTGGCGGTGGCGAGCGATTTCAGATCATCGAGGGCGGCGCGGGCATTGCCAGCGGCGACGGCGGCGATGCCCAGCGCCAGCAGGCCGAAGGGGGGGAAGGCATAGAGCGGTGCATGGCTGCGTGGCTGATCGGTGAGGAAGGAGACGCTGCGGCTGGCGGGGATGCGGACATTTTCCACCGCCATATCGCCGGAGCCGGTGCCGCGCAGGCCTGAGGCGTCCCATGTGTCGATGAGTTCGACGTCCTGACGGCGGAAGAACATCATGCGGTGATCGGGGCTGCCATTGGGCAAGGTGCGCAGCGTGCCATTGTCGAAGATGAGGGCGCCGCCGAGCAGCCATTGGCAGTTGGCCGAGCCCGAGGCCCAGGCCCAGCGACCCGAGACGACGAAATCATCACCCTCGGCGCGGGCCTTGCCGAGCGGGGCGAAGACGCCGCCGGAGATGCCGGCGGGATCGGTGAACATCTCTTCGGCGTGTTCGGGCGGCAGCCAGGCGGCGGAGAGCGCACTGGTGCTGGCGATCATCGTGCACCAGCCGGCGGCGGCGTCGGCGGCTCCGACGGTCTCGAGAACGTCGAAGAAGGTGCGGGCCGTGGTTTCGCCGCCGCCGAATTCGGCCGGCACTGTCATGCGGAAGAGCCCGGCAAGGGCGAGTTGGTTGGCAAGGTCGGCGGGGAGGCGGCGCGCGGTTTCAGCTTCAGCGGCGCGGGCCGCGATGGTGGGGGCGAGATCGCGCGCGTGATCGAGAAGGGTCATAGTTTCATCAGGCTCGCGAGGTTGTTGCGCTGCATGTCCGAAGAGCCGCCGACGATCGGCATGCCGAGCAGATCGCGGACATGGCGCTCGGTCTCGAACGCGTCCGACAGGCCATAGGCGCCGAGGACTTGCTGGCAGATGAGTGCGATTTCGACGCCGGTATCGGCCACGAAAAGCTTGGCCATGCTGGTCTCGGTGGAGCAGGGGCGGCCCTGACTGGCGAGCCATGCGGCGTGATAGAGCATGTGGCGGGCGGCCTGCAGCTTGGTGCGCGCGGTGACGAGCTTGTGCCGGACCGATTGGTGCTGGCTGACAGGCTTGCCGAACTGCACACGGTTTTGGGCATAGTCCCAGGCTTCATCAAGGGCAGCGCGGGCGATGCCGAGGGCGACGGCGGAGATCTCCAGTTTTTCGACGTCCAGCGCGCGGCCGGCGAGTAGCTTCCAGCCCTGGTTCCAATTGGCTTCGCCGCCGACGATGGCGCTTTTTGGCAGTCGCACCGCGTCGAAATAGACGTCCATCGAGGCGGTGTAACGCAAATTGGCGTGGTGGATGGGCTGCATGGTGACACCGGGGGCATCGGTGGGGATGAGGATGAAGCTCAAGTTCTTGTAACGGGCGTCGGGCTCACCGCTGCGGACAAGGGCATAGATATAATGGCACCAATCAGCACCCGTGCACCAGCGTTTGGCGCCGGTGATGACGATCTCGTCACCTTCCATGTGCGCGCGGGTGGCGACGCTGGCGAGATCGCCGCCGACATCGGGCTCGGAGAGGCCATAGGCGAAGAACAGCTCGCCTGCTGCGAGGCGGGGCAGGAAAAGCGCCTTTTGGTCAGGCGAGCCGTTCTCTGACAGGTTCATGCCGCCGTAAAACGCCGTGTGGATGAACGGGCCGGCCAGACAGGGGCCGGCGCGGGCCAACTCCTCGATGACGGCGATGGCGGCGACGATATCCTGCCCGGCGCCGCCATATTGCTCGGGCACGGTGAGGGCGGTGAGGCCGAGCTTGTTCAATTCGGCGTAAACATCGCGGGGCCAGCGGCTGTCCCGGTCCCATTGCTGGCGCGCTTCACGCGGGGCATGGCGGGCGATGAAACGCTCGATGGTCTCGCGTAGCTGCTGGACGTGCTGTGGCTCGTCGGTGAAGGTCTGGAAGGTCATTCGCCGGACAGCTTTGCGGGGCGGCGTTCCCGCATGGCGGCGACGGCTTCGGCACGATCCTGGGTCATGTTCGACATCATTTCATAGGCGATGCTGGCGTCCATCATCTGGGCGACGGCGGCTTTCAAGGGCTGATTGGTGATGGTCTTGGTCCAGCGCACGGCCCAGCGCGGATTGCCCTGCAGCTTGGCGACGATCTCGGCGACCTTGGCATCGAGCTGATCGGCGGGGACGGCGTGATTGATGAGGCCGATGCGGGCGGCTTCGGGGGCCTTGAGCATGTCGCCAGTGAGCAGATATTCCTTGGCGCGGGCATAGCCGATGAGCTGTGGCCAGATGACGGCACCGCCATCACCGGCGACCAGCCCGACCTTGACGTGCGGATCACCGATGACGGCGTTCTCGTCGGCCACGATGATATCGCAGAGCAGGGCGATGGTAGCCCCCAACCCCGCAGCCGCCCCGTTGAGGCGGCAGATGACGGGCTTTTCGATATCAAGGAGCGAGGTGACGATGCGCTTGGCATCCCAGCCGATGTCGCGGAATTTTTTGGGATCGGCGATCTGCTCGGCGAACCAGTCGAAATCCCCGCCGGCGGAGAAGGCGCGGCCATGGCCGGTGAGGATGATGATGTCCGAGTCCGGATCATGCTGGAGATCGGTGAAGATTTTGGCCAGTTCGTCGTGCATGCGGGCATCGACGCCGTTGACGGGGCCGGGGGCGGCGATGGTGGCGGTGAGGACACGCCCCTCCCTGCTGAACCGGAACCGCTGATAATCATCAAACGTCATTGCTACTCCCTTGCATGCCCATACTGTGTCGATGAGCGCGCGGCGGCAAGCTGGCAATTTTGACGCGGGTTTTTGCGCGAAGATGAACAAGTCTACTCGAAGTCTATACGCTGGACGGTGGTTTTGGGGCCTCTTCCCCGCAAATCCTACACAAGTAACTGAGTATAAACAGATTATTTCCTACAGATCAACCAGTTTGAGGGCAGCTTTGATTTTGGCCCAGCTGACCAGTTTGAAATTCTGTGCTGCGTCGTTCTCACCGTCCTGCGCGACCATCAGTCCGGCGGGATAGGCGGGGCCGAAATTGCCGGCGATGACTTCGATGCCGTCGGTCTCCTGCGTGGCACCATAGCGCCCGGGGCTGATGCGGAAGCGGCCGCTGTAGCGACCATCGGACAGGCGATAGACGGCATAGGCATTATCGCCCTGCGACGAGGCGATAAGATAACCATCGGCCACTGCAAGGCCTTCGACATCGGCGACGAGGCGGACACCATCGATTTTGGCGACGGGCGTGGCGGCGGTGCTGCCGTTTGCCATGGCATCGAAGCGCCAGATGCCGACATCTTCCTCGGCGATATAAAGCTGCTGGCGGGCGGGATCGACGATGCAGCCTTCGGCCTGGGTGGCGACTTTGAGGGTGCGGACGATTTTGGCTGTGGGTGCGGCGCTGAAATCGAGGGCGAGCTGGTTGATCGTGCCGTCCTTGAGGACGATGAAGCCGTGGAGCGCGCCGTCCTGCTGGTGGAAGCAGAAGCCATAAGCCTCCCCGCTGCCGGCGGCGACGGTGCCGAGGCTGGTGAGTTTGGCGGTCGCGGGATCGAGGGTGAACAGCGCCACTTTGGCGTTGGCTTCGTCATTGCGATCAGAGGCGGCGACGATGAGGCGGCCGCCGAAATCGGCGAGATCGACGTTGTTGACGCGGCCGGCATCGACGAAGTGCAGCACCTTGCCGTCCAGACCATAGACATAAAGCCCGGCCTTTTTGTCGGTGCCGACGATCAGGCTTTTGGCGGGATCGGCGGGATTGCGCCAGATGGCGGGATCATCGGCAGCATCGGCATTGCCGGTGCCGACCGGCGCTGTCTCGCCGCTCGCTGTCACGCTGACGGCCGGGGCGGACGGCACGGCCGTGTGCGGCGTGCAGGCGGCGAGCAGCAGGGCAAGGGCGGGGAGGAGCGGCTTCATCGGGGGTGACTCTATGGCTGCGAATGCGGGCGGGCGGGGGCCTTTTGCTCTGACTATCAGAAGGTCACCCGGAAGCCGCCCTGATAGCGTGCGCCGAATTTTTCGAACTCGATCGTGCGCGCCGAGACGCCTGAATAGCGCCGGCCCGGGCCGTTGAGCAGATTGGCGCCTTCGACATAGACTTCGAAATTGGGTGTGATGGCGTAGCGGGCCGAGATGTCCAGCTCGTCGTCGGCGGCCCAGAACAGATCGCCACCTTCGGCCTGTGAGCCGAGCTCGGAGAACCAATCGGTGCGGCGCTGATAGGCGACGCGTGCCGAGAAGCCGTATTTTTCGAAATAGGGCCCGACATTGTAGATCCAGCGCGATGTGCCGGGGAAGCTGACTTTGCGGCCGTCTGGGGTGGTTGCTTCGCTTTGATTATAGGTGAAATTGGCCTGGATGCCGAAGCCGCCATACCAGCGATCTTCGGACAGGAAGGGATCGAGCTGCATCTGGAAAGCGCCTTCAAAGCCCCAGATATAGCCGTTGCCGCCGTTGGTCAGGGTGCTGAAATCATATTGCGAGCGGTTGAAGCCGGGGGAATTGAGGGCATCGGAGCCGAAGACTGTTGTGTCGTTGAACAAGACGTCGCTGACGTCCTTGTAGAAGAACCCGAGGCTGATGAAGCCGCTGGGCTGCACATACCATTCCCAATAGAGGTCGACGCCCTTGGCGCGCTCGGGCTTGGCGAAGGGATTGCCGCCGGAGATTTCTTCATTGCTGTCGTTGATGCCGAAGCTGGGGGCGAGCTGGTCATAGTCCGGCCGCGCGGCCCCGGTGTTGAAGGACAGCCTGACTTTCATGTCGTCACGCGCGTTCCAGTTGATATGGGCTGACGGGAAGATGAAGGTCCGGCTGTTTTCGATTGTCACCTGTGTCTGGCCGGGGATGCCGGGGATGGCATTGAAAGCTGTGCCGGTGTTTGTGACATGCTCGATGCGGGCACCATAGACAATGTTGCCCCAGTCAAACCGGGTGGTGCCCATGCCGTATCCCGACCAGATTGTCTCACGGACATTGTAGAAATTCTGGAGGTTTGGCACGAAGCTTGATGCATTGCGGACGGCGCCGATGATGGTTTCGGCATTGGCATCCGAGAAATGCTGGAGCGTGTAACCCGGGTCGATCCGGCCCCTGAAGGGATCATTGCCGAGGGCGGCTGTGAGGCTGGTGCCGATGTTGGCGGCGCTAAGGGCTGTTGTCAGCGCGCCGTCGGACAGCGCTGATTCGCTTTCGTTACGCTCTTTGGTGCGCTGGTCGTACTGACCGCCGAAGCGGAATGTCGTGTCGCCGAAAAGGCTTGTGTCCAATTTCAGCTCGGCGCGGCCGGTATAGGCATTGGTGATGTCCTTGGCGCGAAGGTCTACCGCACTTGTGATGGTATTGGGAAATTGCTGATAGCCGGTGATTGGCGTGCCGCGGCTGAACACGCCATTGGCGTCGCGCGCTGTGGTGAACAGGCGCACCTGGCTGTTGGAGGGATCTCGGAGATCATAGTCGGCGGTCACGCGGTTTACCCCGCCGGCGCCGTTGGTGCCGAAGCCGGGCGACCGGTAGGTCAGCAGATAGGGTATCGTCCGATCATTTTCGGAGCGGGTGTAGTTGGCGCGCCAGCGGAGCGTGATCTTTTCGGAGAAATCATGATCGCCGGCGAGCGTATTGGTGAACACTGACTGCGAATAATCGACCTTGCGCAGGCGGGAATCGAAATCGACGCCATAGACGGTGCCCTGAAACGGCGTGTTGCCGGAGCAGACATCGGCATAGCCGGTGGTGAAGGGGGTGAGCGCGTTGGTGGTACAGGCGGCGGCGGATGACGGTACCCGGCCCTGCTGATCATCGGCATCTATGCGGTAATTGTCGCGGAGTTCGTCGTCGGTGAATACGGTGTAGACGCTGGTCAGCGAGATTTTGTTGTCGCTGTCGGGGCGCCATTCGAGCCGTCCGGAGGCACTGTAATTCTGCCGGGTGAGGCGGTAGAATTTGTTTTCGATCTCGCGCGCCCAGACGCGGCGTTCGGTCTCGCCGTTGGTGAGCGGGCGATTGTCGGCGCTGACGTCTTCCCAATCGATCTCGAAATTGTCGGTGACCATTTCGCGCTTGTAATAGCTTACCGAGGCCAGCACGCCTATATCGCCGATGCCGGTGTTCCAGCGATCCGAGATTACGGCTGAGGCTTCATATTCCTGGCCGCCGCCGAGCGCTACATAGCCGAGCCCGACCTTGGACTGGAGGTGCAACCCGCTGTAATCGAACGGTGAACGGGTGATGATGTTGATATTGCCCGAAATGGTTTCACCGTTCAGATCGGGGGTGACGGCTTTCTGCACGACAACTTGGCTGGCGATGGCCGACGGGATTGAATCGAACCGCGCCGCACGGCCTTCCGGGCTGACGACGACGATACCGTCGAAGCTGATGGTGGTCCAATTGAGCGGGGCGCCGCGCAGATTGACGAAGCGGGCCTGACCCTGATCGCGCTGGATGGCGACGCCGGGCAGGCGGCTGATGGCCTGGGCGATATTTTGATCGGGCAGGCGGCCGACGGCATCGGCGGAGAGCACGCTCACCAGACTGTCGGAATTGCGCTGGATTTGCAGGGCGGCGGCTTCTGATTCGGCGATGGGGCGCGCGCCGGTGACGATGATCTCGTCTTGCATCACGGGCTGATCCACTTCGGCGGCTGCCTGAGCAAAGGCCGGGGCTGGCAAGGCGATCGAGGCGAGAAGAAGCGTGCGGAGCGCGCGGCTGCGCGGAAGATGGACAGCCATTGGGAACCCTTGTTGCAAGAACGTCCGTGCGACGAGGCATGGATGAGGCTCGGTAGGGCAGGCGTGTGAAGATCAGTTTGCAGATTTATGGCACTTTAGTGACATTCGTCCGCTTTGTGGCGGGTGTGACTTTGCCGGCACAGACTGTAGAGGACGCAAACATGGCGGGGTGAGGCGGTCGTGATGGACTGGACCTGCGGGCTGTGCCATGTCGCAAACATGAGTGAACTTGCTGGCGAAAACGAACGGGCGCCGCTTCTGCCGCCGCTTTTGCCACGCCTTTTGGCGCCGGTGGGTCGTCGCTGGTGGCTGATGCCGCTTGGTGCTGCCGCGTTGATTGTCGTGGTGCTGTTTTACCTTGCTCGCACCGAGCAGGTCTGGACGGCGGAGATGCGGGTTTATCCGGCACCTGCGGCGAGTGGGATTGCGGCGCGGCGCGGGCTTTCGGGGTTGGCCAGCGGGCTGGAGGCGCTTAGTGGCGGCGGCAGCGAGGCGGCACCGCCTTTCCGCTATTTTCTGGATGGGCTGGCGACGCCGGACGTGGCGGCCCGGCTGGCGCGTGACGAGACGTTGATGCACCGGTTGTTTGCTGGCGAGTGGGATGAGCGGGCCGGACAATGGCGCGAGCCGCCGAGGGGATTTGCTGGCAGTACACGGGCGTTTTTGTTCGGGATAGCCGGGCTGCCGGTGACGCCATGGACGCCGCCGGATGCGGCGCGGCTTCGGGTCTATATTGCCGATAGCATTATGGTGCGGACGAGTGTGCGATCACCGCTGGTGACGCTGAACCATAGCTTTGCCGATCCAGCCTTTGCCAGATCATTTCTGGAGGCGGTGGTGGCGGCGGCCGATGCCGAACTGCGGGAGGCGCAGGCGGCGCGCACGGCCGCGAATATTGACTATCTGAGCCAGCGGCTGCGCACGACGCGTGGTGAAGACGCGCGGATTGCGCTGGTTGAAGCGCTGGGCGAGGAAGAGCGCGGCGCGATGCTGAGCGCGGTCGACATGCCGTTTGCTGCCGAAGTGTTTTCCCAGGCCGAGGTTGGGCGCTGGCCGAGCAAGCCGCAACCGATACAGCTGGTGGTGGCAGGGCTTGTGGTAGGGGCGATGCTGGGAGCGGCACTGGCGCTATTGCTGGGATGGCGCGACCGTGCGTTAAGCGACGCAGGGTCGCCGCGCAGGCGGCGCCAGGCTTAAACGCCGAGCAGGCGGCGGGCGGCGCGTAATACCGGCGCGGGGGTAAAGCGGTACAATACTGTCTTCAAGCTCAGATCATCGGGAAAGCGACGGCTGAAGCCAGTGGTGCGGCGATGCTGCCAATATTGTGCTTTCATCGTATGCTGATCATTCAGATGCCATGGTTTTGACGGGCCGGCGAAGTGGACGATGCATGGATTGGCCAAGGCTTCGGCGACGGCCGCTGCGCCAAAGCTTCTGGCTGCGCGGGGAGCGCCATCCTCCCAGAAGTGGCTCATCATATTGTAGCGCGGGTGGAGCGGGAGCCAGGCGTTTTTGAAGATGGCGTTGAGACCGCACTGATCGACAAACATGATGGACTCGGGGTCGGCAATGATACGATCGACAACCCGGGTCTTGATGTCGAGGCGGCGCCAGCTTTCGAGATCGATCAGCATCAGGCCTGAATTGAAGTAGCGATCTTCGGGACCGAAGCCGAGGCCGGGATGGGGCTTCAGATCGGGATTTTCGACAGCGGCGAGGGCGTGGCCGGCGAGATCGGTGGCGAGCAGTGACGCCAGGGAGCCGACCACCAGCATGTCGGAATCGAGATATAGTGCTCGCGGCGCGTCGATGAGCTCGGAGGCGAAAAGCCGGTAATAAACGCCGTGGGTGAAGTGGCCATAGACCGGCAGCGATTGCAGCTGCTCGTCTTTGATGCGGTGGCCGGTGACCGGGTGCGGGATGGCATCGGCAAGGCGGCGCCAGGACAGGGGGTCAATCCGATTGTGGATGATGTGGAAATGAAACTGCATGTCCGGGTTGCTGGCGAGCAGCGAAGCGATGGTTGTGGCTGTGTGGGGCAGGAAATTATCATCGGCAGCGAATATGATATGATGCAGTTCGGACATTTCGGGACAGTGGCACAAATGCTGGAGGGTCGCTATGGCGGACTGATGCGGCGGTGGCGAGACCAGGCAACGGCGAAAATTTCAGCCGTGATTTCAAGCCGGCCGGTGCTGGCGAAGCTGGCCGCAAACGCTGGCTGGCAGGTGCTCGACCGGGTGTTGCGAATGGGTGTGGGGGTGATTGTCAGCGTCTGGATTGCGCGCGCGCTGGGGCCGCTTGAATTTGGTGAGCTGAACTGGATGCTGGCTTTGGCGGGGCTGATGTTTTCGCTGACTGGTATGGGCCTGGGCGAGATCATGGTGCGCGAATTGGTGCGCAACCCCGATGCAGGCGATGAGCTGCTCGGCACGGGTCTGGCCATGCAGCTGGGCGGCGGCACGCTTGGCATGGCAATCTTTTTTGGGGCGGTGATGGTGCTGCGGCCGGGAGAGACGGACATTTTGTGGCTGGCGCTGGCGGTAGCGCCGATGCTGCTTTTTCAGGTGAGTGATATTCTGCGCTATTTTTATGATGCACGGCTGGAGAGCCGGTATCATGTATGGGTTTCAGGGGCGAGTTTTGGGGTGGTGACGCTGGCACGCATTGTGCTGTTGCTGAACGGTGCGCCGTTGATTGCCTTTGCTATTGTGAGCACCGCCGAGGTGGCGATGGCGGCCGCCGGAATGGCCGCAATTTATCGATCACAGGGTCATAGCCTGGGCGGATTGCGTGTTCGGTTGGGCCGGGCGGGGACACTTTTTCGGGAAAGCTGGCCGATGTTGCTGTCGGGGACGGCGGTACTGATCAACATGAAGATCGACGCTGTTATGCTGGGCCGGATGAGCGGTGATGTTGATGTGGGCATTTATACGGCAGCCGTGAGGTTGAGCGAGCTTTGGTACTTCCTGCCGATGGTGATCGCGGCATCTGCCTTTCCCGCACTCACCGTTGTGCATGGCAAGGATGCGGCAGCCGAGAGCTGGCAATGGCGGCGGCTTTATGCGCTGCTATTCTGGATGAGCATTATGGCCGGCTTTGTTGCCAGCGTGATTTCCGACCCGCTTGTCCGGCAATTGTTCGGGGCTGACTATGCCGCTGCCGGGCCGGTTCTGGCCGTCCATATCTGGGGCGGTGTGCCGGTGTGCATCGGCTTAGTGTGGAGCCGGTGGATGCTGCTTGAGGGTCAGCAGAAAATCATCCTGTTCAACCAGCTATTGGGTGCAGTGCTGAATGTCGGCCTTAATCTGTTGCTGATCCCGCGCATGGGGGTGATGGGGGCGGCGGTGGCGACCTTGCTCAGCTACTGGATTTCGATGCTGGTCAGCCTCATCGCCTATCGACCTTTGGTGACGCTGGGCCATTTCTGGGTGGTGTTGCGGCCCTGGACTTTAGTTGTGCGCTGAGAGCGCGCCACGCAGGCGTTTGAGGCTTGCCAGCAAGCGGGGTTGGCGGCGGACCTGGAGGCGAGTCCAGCCTTGCAGCGACAGGCCAAGGCTGTGTTTTTCGATCAGCCTGTCGATGATCGCGGTGTCTTTTGTATCAGGCGCGGTGAGCGGGAAGGACAGGGGCGAGGGACGCGCGGCGCGGACGGCGGCGGGGGCATCGCCGCGTGTGTGCGTGGCCTCGACATCGAAGCCGATATTCTCGACCAGCGGCACGGCGGGGATGATCGATACAAGGCCATGATATTGGCAGGCGAACATCCATTGATAATCCCAGGTATCGATCTGGCCGGCGGCGGTGCGATCGATCAGATCGGCGATCAGATCGGCGGCGATGCGGTGCCGCCCGAAGCTTTTGAGAAAGGCCGGGCGCGCCGCGGGCCATGCGCCGAGACCAACATCATAATGCGCCCACGCCCGGCGCCACGTCGCCCAGCCCCAGATCTGCGGATAGCGGGTGAAATGCCAGCTGGCGGGGCCGGGCTGCATATGCGGCGCGGCGAGGTTGGTGCCGCCGATCATCGCGACCGTGGCATCATCACGGTGGCATTCGAGCAGTGCATCGCTAAAGGCGAAGAAATCGCGGGTCGGCAGGATGTCATCTTCGAGGATGATGCCTTCGCTCTCGTGCGAGAAGAACCAGTCGATGCCGCTTGATACGCCCAGTTTACAGCCAAGATTTTGGTCTCGGAACAGGGTTTTGATCTCGCACGGCCAGTCGATGGCGGTGGCCAGCATGCGGACTTGTTGGCAGCGCTCGGCTTCGCCGGGGCGACCAGAACGGGGGCCATCAGCGGCAATATAGAGGCGAGGGGGCCGGGCAGAGCGGATACGGTCCATGACCGCGGCGGTCTTTTCCGGCCGGTTGAAGACGAGAAGCAGGACGGGCGACTGCATGGGGGGCGGCAGATCAGGCGGCGGATGAGGCTGGGGATGAGGCTGGGGATGAGGCTGCGAGGCGGCTGCGGAAATAGGCGATGGTGCGGGCGAGGCCGTCTTCGAGCGGGACTTTGGGGGACCAACCGAACTTTTCGGTGGCGAGGCTGATATCGGGCTGGCGCTGGCGCGGATCATCCTGCGGCAGCGGCATGAACCTGAGCTTTGATGCGCCGCCGACTTGCGCGAGCACGGCCTCGGCGAGCTGCAGCATGGTGAACTCACCGGGGTTGCCGATGTTGACGGGCCCGGTGAAGCCCTTTTCGGTGTTCATCAGCGCCACCATGCCGGCGATAAGATCATCGACATAGCAGAAGCTGCGGGTCTGCTGGCCATCGCCGTAGATGGTGATGTCCTCACCCTTTAGAGCCTGTACGATGAAATTGGAGACGACGCGGCCATCATTTGGGTGCATGCGCGGGCCATAGGTATTGAAGATGCGCATGACCTTGATGTCGAGCGCGTGCTGGCGGTGATAATCGAAGAACAGCGTCTCTGCGCAGCGCTTGCCCTCATCATAGCAGCTGCGCGGGCCGATGGGATTGACCCGGCCCCAATAATCCTCGCGCTGGGGATGGACTTCGGGATCGCCATAGACTTCGCTGGTCGAGGCCTGAAGGATGCGGGCGCCCAGACGCTTGGCGAGGCCGAGCATGTTGATGGCGCCGTGGACGCTGGTCTTGGTGGTTTGCACCGGATCATGCTGATAATGCACCGGGCTTGCCGGGCAGGCGAGATTATAGATGGCATCGACCTCGACATAGAGCGGGAAGGTGACATCGTGGCGGATCAGCTCGAACCGCTTGTGGCCGATCAGATGCTCGACATTGGCCTTGGCGCCGGTGAAGAAATTATCGAGGCACAGCACATCATGGCCCGCCGCGATGAGAACATCGCACAGGTGCGACCCGAGGAAGCCGGCGCCGCCGGTGATGAGAACACGATCAGACATGGACTGGCTTTAAAGGCTTGTGCCGGTTTGGGAAGGGCTATCCGAGCAGCAGGCGCGCCTCGTTGGCGAGATGGGCGAGCATGGCGAAGCTGGGGGCGCCGCTGCTCCGCGCCCGGCCTATGCTGGCGGCGAGCCGCGCGACTGGTGCTGCATGGCTGGCCAGCCAGTCGGTCAGCGCACGATCCGGATCGGCGTCTGGATTGGCGGGGGCCAGGCCTGCGAGGTGGCTCAGCCGGATGCTCTCGAACCCCTGTGCGAGGCTTGATTGCAAAAGCTGCTCCCATGGATCGGAGGATTGCAGCGTGAGGGCGGCACCATGCGCCCAATCAAGGCCTGTCTCCGCCCCCAGCCGCGAATAGGCGCGCGCCAGCGCTGCATCGTCGAGGCCGTGGCGGCTGGCTGTGAGGCCGATGCCGATGGCACCATCGAGCGCTTCCAGCTCCACCAGCGTGGCGGCAACCGCATCCGGGGCGCCAATGGCGGCCAGACGGGCGGCCGATACTGCGGCCCGGCGGCGAGGCTCGGCGCCGAGCAGCGTTCCGAGCGTGCTGGATAGCCGTTTCACCGTTGGTGCCAGTGTTGTGATGAGCGCTGCCGGTGTGTCTCCGGCGGCATAGCGCAGCACATCGCCCATATGCGTGGCGAGCACGATATGACCTTCGAGATGCAGTGCTGCCTGGGTGGCGGCGGGGAGGCCAGGTGCATCGAGCGCATCCCACAGGCGGCGGAAGCCGAACAGATCGCGTGCTGTGACGAACGCTGCGGCGACGTCTACCAGCGTCGTATTGCGCGATTCGGCGAGCTCGAACGCGGCGGCCAGTCCGGCACGGTTTACGAGCTCATTGGCGAGCTTGGTCGCTACCAGCTCACGGCGCAGCCGGTGGCTGCGGATGGCGGCGGCAAAGCGCTCGGGCATGGGAGCCGGGAAGGCAGCGAGCAGATCGGCCTCCAAGGCTGGATCATCGAGGAGGGCATGAGCCTCGGGCCCCGACAGGGCCGCTGTCAGCGCCATTTTGGCATAGGCCATCAGGATGGCGAGTTCGGGCCGGGTGAAGCCTTGCGCCGAGAGCGGCCCCGTCTGGGATCGTCGCTGCAGGGTAGCATCGTCGGGGAGGCCTTCGACACGGCGATCGAGGCCGGCGGTGGCTTCCAGCGTCTGCATCAACCGCTGGAAGCGTTGGGTGGCGGCTGGCCCCTGCGCTTCTGCAAGGCTGAGCGCCTGTGTTTGCAGCCTGTTATCGGTGAGTACAAGGGCTGCCACCGCATCGGTCATGCTCGCCAGCAGGGCATCACGGTCCGGGCTGGCAAGGCGCCCGGCGGCGACTTCTGCATTGAGCGCAATCTTGATGTTGACCTCATGATCCGAGCAATCGACGCCGGCGGAATTGTCGATGAAATCGGTGTTGAGCCGGCCGCCGGCCTGTGCGAACTCGATGCGCGCGGCCTGGGTCAGGCCGAGATTGGCGCCCTCCCCGATGACGCGGGCGCCAAGCGCCCGGCCATCGACGCGCACGGCATCATTGGCGCGGTCCCCGGCGTCGGAATGACTCTCGGTGCTCGCTTTGACATAGGTGCCGATGCCGCCGAACCACAGGAGATCGGTTTTTGCCTTGAGAAGCGCGTTGATGAGATCCCCGGGGGCCATGGCCGGCACGCTGGTGCCAAGCAGCGCCTGGACCTCGGCTGAAAGCGGGATCGACTTCAGGGTGCGGGGAAAGATGCCGCCGCCGACTGATAGCAGGCTGCGATCATAATCATCCCAGCTTGAGCGGGGCAGGGCGAACAAACGCTGGCGTTCGGTGAAGCTGGCGTTTGGCTTGGCAGCAGGATCGAGGAAGATGTGGCGATGGTCGAAGGCTGCGACCAGATGTATGGCGTGGCTGAGCAGCATGCCATTGCCGAACACATCGCCCGACATGTCGCCGACACCGATGGTGCGGATGGGGTCGATGGCGGCGTCGAGCCCAAGCTCCCGGAAATGCCGCTCGACCGAGATCCATGCGCCTTTGGCGGTGATGCCCATGGCTTTGTGATCATAGCCCTTGCCGCCGCCCGATGCGAAGGCATCACCGAGCCAGAAGCCATGCTCCTGCGCGATGGCGTTGGCGATATCGGAGAATGTCGCCGTACCTTTGTCGGCAGCGACGACCAGATAGGGATCAGGTGCATCATGGCACTCGACATTGGCTGGCGGGATGGGTTCGCCTGCGACATCGAGGTTGTCGGTCAGGGAGAGCAGCGCGCGGATGAAGATGCGGTAGGCGGCGGTGCCTTCGGCCAGCCAGGCCTCGCGGTCGGCAGGGTTTGGCAGCTGTTTGGCGTAGAAGCCGCCCTTGGCGCCGGTGGGGACGATGACGGCATTTTTGACCATCTGCGCCTTGACGAGCCCCAGGACTTCGGTGCGGAAATCATCGCGCCGGTCGGACCAGCGCAGCCCGCCGCGCGCAATCGGCCCGCCGCGAAGGTGGATGCCCTCAACGCGCGGGCTGTATACCCAGATCTCACGGTAGGGGACGGGAGGCGGCAGCCCCGGCACCATGCTCGAATTGAGCTTCATCGCCAGCGCCTCCGGGCCGCCGGGGACAAAGGCATTGGTGCGCAGGCAGGCTTTGATGACGGCGATGAACAGCCGCAAGATGCGATCATCATCGATCGATGTGACGGCCGCGAGATCGTTTTGCAGCGCATCGTGCAGGGCGGCTTCAGCAGCGGCACGATCCGGAATGCCGGGCGCAAAGCGGGTGCGGAATAGTGCGATGATACGCCGGGTGATGGCCGGGGCGCGGCGCAGCGCCTCCACCATTGTGGCGATACCATAGGTTACGCCGGCCTGCCGCAGATAACGGAACCAGGCGCGGAGCCAGCCTGCTTCTTCAAGCGTAAGGCCGCATTCGAGGACGGGCAGGTTGAACAGGTCGGTCTCGGCGGCACCGGTGAGAACAGCGGTGAGGGCGGGAACCAGCCGGCCTTCAAGCGCTGGCCAGTCGGCGAGCAACGCGGGATCGCGGACTTCCAGCAGCAGATCGTGAATCCAGCCGAGGCGGCCGCCGGCCAGATCGAACGGGAACTCCTCGATTACCTTGAGGCCGAAACTCTCCAGAACCGGAACGGCTTCGGACAGCGGGATGATCCGGCCGAGCCTGTAGATTTTCAGGCGCAACTGCCAGGGTTCATCATCTTGTCGGCGGCTGAGCCTGACGGCGCGGTCATCCTCATCGTGCAGAACGGCGAGCGCTACAATGTCAGCAGCAGCTTCTTCGGGACTGTGTTGTGCGCGGTAACTTGCTGAAAAAGATAGGCCATGGCTAAGAGTGAGGCGGGCGGCGCGGGTGGCACCAGCGGTTTCTACCAGGGCCGCCTCAAGGCCTTCATCCCAGCCGCGTACGAGCTGACGCAGGGCGGCATCGAGGGCGGATTCATCGGCTATGGAGAAGGGGGCGGCACCGGGCAGGGTGAGCACCTGATGAACGCGAGCGAGGCCTTCCGAGCGGAGTTCGACTTCGAACCGGCTCGGGGTTCCCCCGGTCTGCTCTGCCAGCATCGTTGTGATCTGACTGCGCAGGCCGGCTGTGTAGCTCTCCCGCGGAATGTAGACGAGGACCGAGAGGGCGCGTCCGAATGGGTCGGGGCGGGCGAAGAGGCGGGCTCTTGGACGATCGAGCAGAGACAACAGGCCAAGCGCCATGGCCTGAAGCTGGGTTGTTGTGGCCTCGAACAGCTCTTCGCGCGGGAAGGTTTCGAGGACGTGGATCAGCGCTTTGGCGCTGTGGCTGCCCGGCGCAAAGCCGAGCGATTCGATGATTCCGGATACCTTGCGGCGGAGCAGCGGCACCTGACGCGGCGAGGCGGCGAGCGCTGCTGAGGTGAACAAACCGAGAAAGCGTGTTTCGGCGATGACGCGCCCCTGAGAATCATGCCCTTTGACTGAAATGAGATCGAAATGGGCGTGGCGGTGCACTGTGCTGATGGCGCCGGCTTTGGTGATGAGCAGCGGGTCGGGGTTGGCGATGAGGGCGCTCCATGCCGGTGCGGGCTCATCACCCCAGATATTGAACGCTGGATCGCGGAGCAGGCCCAGGCCTGTTTCAGCTGTGCGAACCGGGGCATAATCAGGATCGGAAAGATCGCCGGTCAGCGCTAATTCGCTGACGCCCAGCAGGGTGAAGTTATCGGTCGCCAGCCATTCCAGAAAAGCCTGCGCCTCTTGAACTATATGCGGCGCGACCGGCGGCGGATTGCTCGCGAGCGACCGGGCGGTCGAGTGGATGCGGCTTAGCATCGGCTGCCAGTCGGCAACGGCAACGGCGATATCGGCCAGTGTGCGCTCGATGCTGGCGACGAGATCAACCCGGGCGCGGGCGTTGGCGCGGCTGAGCTCGATGAAGATGATCGATTCTCGCGTGACACCGAGGGGGGCGGCACCGCCGGCGCGGCCAATCAGCGTTTCAAAGCTGCCGTCCGCAGCGCGCCGAACATCGATGACGGGATGAAGCAGCCGCCGGCTGACAAGCCCGGCGGCTGTGATGACGGCGGCGACGGAATCGACGAGGAAAGGCTTGTCATCCGACACGATGACCAGCGCCATGCTGCGCTGGCTGGCCGGTGTGTCGGCGGCGGCTGCGAGGGTTTCGAGGCGGACAATCGGCGTGCCGGGCGGACGGCTGAACAGGGCGGTGGCGACTTGATCGACGATCGCGGCGCGGGCTGGCTGGTCGAGGCCTTCAAGCTCTCCGGGAAGGGCATTATCGAATAGCAGGCGAGCCAGCGCGTCGATATGAGCGGCGACGGCTGGCGTGGACATTGGGGAAAACACAGACGGGCGCTCCTGCACAATTGTGCGTATATGGGCTTATGCGCGCCCGGCATAACGGGAGCAAGGCGGGTTGTGATGAGCCTAGCTGATCATATTTCTATGTTCGGCTTGTAACATAACGGCGCCCAGCGCTTGCGATGGGCGCCTGACCGGGAAAGGATCGGTCGATATCATAGGTGTGCTGGTGACAGCGCGGAGTGCCTCGCCAAGCTCACGGCGGAGACGGTCGGACGCTGAGCGGCTGAGCACTTCGCGCCAGCTGATGACGATCTGGGCCTGGTCGATGGCGTGTGCTGCGCCGATGAGCGGAAGGGCGATGCCTCTGACCAGCAGCATGCCCCGATTTGTGGCAGCAAGGCTCGCTTCGAACGGTATTGGGCGGCCGCGAAGGGCTACCAGATCGCAGGCGGCGCGGAGCTCGGCTGCGATGGTCTGATCCGGGAATTTCGAGGCGCTTTCGGGCTTGTCGGAAAGATACTGGCCGGTATGCAGCTGGAATGCGGCGGCGACCTCGGCGGCGATGGTCAGAATGATGGCGCGTCCGCCGGGCTCGGCGATTGTCAGGCTGGCGCTTTCAAAGCCTGGAACGGCGGCGCGCTGGCTGAGCTGCCATGCTCTGAGCGCGCGGCCTGCGAGGCGTTTTTCTTCGCGCAGGAAGCTGGTTGGCAGATCGATGCCGAAATAGCTGGCTGTGGGTGGCGAGGCGGCGCGCATGAGGTCTGATCCTGAACAGGCTTTCATTGACAGAACAACGGCGGCTGATGCGGCGGCTTGCGTGATGATCGGGGTTAACGGGATGATCGGAATGGATGGCGGACGGCCATACTTGCAGATGGGGGGGCGGGCTGATATGGCCCCGCTTCGCCGCCGACCTACAAGGTTGGTGGGGCAAGATTGGAGAGGCCGCAGTAGCTCAGTGGTAGAGCATCCGCTTCGTAAGCGGGGGGTCGGGGGTTCAAATCCCTTCTGCGGCACCATCACTTCACCCGAGCTTACACCGGTGCTGGCATTGCCGCCGGCCGCCGTTTCGGCTGGACCCTTGGGGGCGCTGCGGCTAACCCTCAATGCCGACCTTGCAATTTATCGGTGGTGATGACCGCAGTTCTTCTGATCGGATTGGTAGCGCTGCCGTTTTTGGCCAGCCTGGCCGTTGTTTGTCTCGGCGAACTTTCGCGCCGGGCGGCTGGATGGTCCGCGGGTGCGGCGATGCTGGCAGGGCTGGTGATTCTCGCGGTATTGGCGCCGCCGGTGTTTGCTGGCGAGACGCTGGTTGTCACCGTGCCGTGGTTGCCGGCCTGGGGGCTGGACCTGGCGCTGAGACTTGATGGCCTTGGGCTGCTGTTTGTGCTGCTGATCGACGGCATCGGGATGCTGATCGTACTTTACGCTTATTATTACATGCCGGATGATGATCGGCTGGGGCGCTTCTTCCTTTATCTGCTTTTGTTTGCCGGCGGCATGCTGGGCGTGGTGCTGGCCGAAAACCTGTTGCTGATGCTGCTGTTCTGGGAAGTGACCAGCCTCACATCGTTCCTGCTTATTGCGTATAAATATAAAGACAAGGAGGCGCGCATTGCCGGGCGAATGGCGCTTGCGGTGACGGGGGCTGGCGGGCTGGCGCTTCTGGCCGGGGTGCTGCTGCTTGGGCAGATGGCCGGCAGCTATACGCTGACCGACGTGCTGGCGCGGGGCGACATCATCCGCAGCGATGCTCGCTATCCGATCATGCTCGTGTTGGTGCTGATCGGCGCGTTCACCAAATCGGCGCAGTTTCCGTTTCACTTCTGGTTGCCCAATGCAATGGCGGCGCCGACGCCGGTGAGCGCCTATCTTCACTCGGCAACTATGGTGAAAGCCGGAGTCTTCCTGCTGGCGCGGCTGTATCCGGCGTTATCGGGGACGGACCTGTGGTTCTATATTTTGACGAGTGTTGGGGCTGTGACGTTTATATTGGGCGCCTATAAGGCATTATTGCGGCATGATTTCAAAGGTTTGCTGGCCTATTCGACGATCAGCCATCTTGGTCTGATCACCTTGCTGCTGGGCTTGTCGACGCCGCTTTCACCGGTGGCGGCCATTTTTCATATTATCAATCACGCGGTGTTCAAGGCCAGCCTGTTCATGGTGGCGGGTATTGTGGACCATGAGACCGGAACGCGGGATATGCGCCGGCTTTCGGGGCTGCGCCGGAGCATGCCGGAGACTACGACATTGGCTGTGCTTGCGACGGGCGCCATGGCCGGGGTGCCGTTTCTCAATGGCTTCCTGTCGAAGGAAATGTTCTTTGCAGCAACGGTGGCGATGAGCGGCACGATGTCGTGGTTGATGCCGACGGTGGCGACGGTCGGTGGTGTGCTGGCGGTGGCCTATTCTGCCCGCTTTATTTACGATGTTTTTTTGCGGCCGCTTTCGACAGAGATGCCGCGTGAACCCCATGAGCCGCCGCGTTTCATGCGAGTGCCGGTGGAGATTCTCGTCGCTATTGTTGTTGCGGTCGGACTGTTTCCGCAGTTTTTTGTACGGTCTTTGCTGGAAGTTGCGTCGTCAGCGGTGCTGGGGGGGCCGGTGCCGACGCTCGATCTGGCGATCTGGCATGGCTTTAACATGCCGGTGATCATGAGCATTGTAGCACTTGGCGGTGGCCTGTTTTATTTTTCGAGGCGCGAGACTGTGTTCAGCGTCGCGGACCGCTTAGGGGGCGGGGTGAACAGCCGCGTGGCCTTTGAGCGCAGTTATAATATGATGGTGATGGGGGCGCGGGCCGGGCAGGCGCTGCTTGATGCCCGGAGCCTTCGCCAGATGCTGGTGCTATTTTTGCTTTTCCTGCTGATGCTTGGAAGTTGGGCTTGGTTGAGCGCTGGCGGGTCGGTTTGGGGTCCGTTGAGCGGATCTGGAGCGGGGCTGGCTGAAGCGCTGGCGGCAGGCGGGCTTGTTTTGGCGGTGGGTGCGGTGGTGGTGCTGCATCGGCGGCGGCTTGAAGCGGTGATCGGGCTTTCGGTGATCGGGCTGATCGTCAGCCTGGTTTTTGTGCGGCTGGCGGCGCCCGATCTCGCCTTGACGCAGCTTTCGGTGGAAGTGGTTTCGATCATATTATTGTTGCTGGCGATGCGCTGGCTGCCACCTGAAGCGGCGGCTGAGACCGGCGCGCTGGAGGCGCGGGAGGGGCGGCGACGGGTGTTCGATGCCGGGCTGGCGCTTACTGTCGGTGCCGGGGCGGCAGCGCTGGTCTTTGCCATGGTGACCCGGCCGTTCGAGACTATTTCGGCCTGGCATATCGCCAATAGTGTTCCGGGCGGCGGCGGGGCCAATATCGTCAATGTCATCCTCGTGGACTTTCGCGGGTTCGATACGATGGGCGAGATCGCTGTGCTGGCGATGGCGGCGCTGGGGGTGCAGGCGCTGCTTGGCGGGCTGCGGCTGCCGTTGCCGAGTGGAAGATTCGATGGGCGGGCATCTGGGGCGCGACGCGATATGGCGCCGGTGATGCTGGCGATGATGGTGCAGCCGCTGCTGCCGCTGCTGCTGGCTGTGGCCGCGTTTATTTTCCTGCGCGGGCACCAACTGCCGGGCGGGGGATTTGTGGCGGGGCTGATCCTGGCGGTGGCGCTGCTGCTGCAATTCATGGGCAATGGGCTGGCGGTGACCGATGCGCGGTTGAAACTGGATTTTGCGCGGATATTGGGTTTGGGGCTTGGTCTTTGCGTGCTGACCGGCGTGGTGCCCTGGCTGTTTGGCCGACCGTTTTTGACATCGGCGCATAGCCATGTTGGCCCGGTTGAGCTGGCGTCGGCGATGGCTTTTGATGCTGGAATCATGATGGTTGTGGCGGCAAGCATGGTGCTGACGCTGACTGGCTTCGGGCGACTGGCAGCGACCGATGCCGATAATCCGGCGGCGGCGGGCTGATGGCGATGCTGCTGGCCTTGATGATCGGTGCGCTGGTGGCGGGCGGGGTGTGGCTGCTGCTGAGGCCGCGAAGCTGGTCTGTCGTGCTTGGGGTGACGCTGCTCGGCTATGCGGTCAATCTGATCATTCTTTCGGCCGGCCGGATTGACCGCCGGGTGCCGCCGATTTCTGGCGGCGAAAATCTGGCTGACCCGCTGCCACAGGCGCTGGTGCTGACGGCCATTGTCATCGGGCTGGGTATGACGGCGTTTCTGGTAGCTTTGGCTCTGCGTGGGCTGGCGGCGCTTGGCTCGGACCGGCTGGGTGAAGGGCCGGTCGACACGTTGAGTGCGGATGATGAGGACGATGACGGCGATGGCGAGGGGACGAAAGGCGCGTGAGCATCATGATGCCCATTCTGCCAGTGCTATTGCCCTTCACTGCGGCGCTGGTGATGCTTCTGGTGCCGAGGCTGGCGGCACAGCGCGGGGTTGCGCTGGCCAGCGGTCTGGCTGGCCTTGCGGTGGCGGTGCTGCTGCTGATCGAGGCTGATACGGGGACGACCCTGGTTTATCATCTCGGCAATTGGCCCGCACCCTATGGCATTGTGCTGGTGATCGACAGGCTGGCCGCGCTGATGGTGTTGCTGGTGTCTTTGCTGGGGCTGCCTTCGCTTCTGATGGCGATGGGTGGCAGCGATGCGTCGGGCCGACATTTTCATGCGCTGTTTCAGCTTTTGTTGGCGGGTCTGACGGGGGCGTTTCTGACGGGCGACATGTTCAACCTGTTCGTGTTCTTCGAGATATTGCTGCTCGCGTCTTATGCGTTGCTGATGCATGGGCCCAGTGCTGCCGAGGCCGAGCGGCTGCGCGCCGGGACCATTTACGTAGTGCTTAATCTCTTCGGGTCGAGCCTTTTTCTGGTGGCGCTGGCGCTGGTTTATGGCACGCTCGGCACGCTCAATCTTGCAGATATCGCGCGGCTTTTGCCCATGGTGCAGGCCGGTGATGCGGCGCTGGTCAGGACGGCGATGGTGCTTATGGCTGCGGTTTTCCTGCTCAAGGCGGCGATAATGCCGATGACTTTGTGGCTTCCTGCGACCTATGCCCGGGCGCCGGCGGCGGTGGCAGCGTTGTTTGTGATTCTGACGAAGGTCGGGGTTGTGATGCTGCTTCGGCTGGTGGTGACAGGATGGGGCGATGCTGCGGTGACCGAAGGCCTGTTGATGCCGTGGCTTCCGGGGTTGGCGATTGCGACGATATTAGTGGCTGCGATCGGGGTGTTTTCCTCGCGGCGGCTGGCTGAAGTGGCGGCCTGGCTGGTGCTGATTTCGAGCGGGACGCTGATGTTTGCGGTGGGCTTTGCGACGCCGCGAGCGACGGCGGCGCTGATGTATTATCTGGTGCAATCGACGCTGCTGTGCGCCGGTCTTTTTGTGCTGGCGGGGCATGTTGCGGCGCGTCGTGGCCCGCTGGGCGACCGGCTGGACAAGGCCGGGGCGGCATTTGGGCGGGAATGGCTGTTGCCGGCCTGGGGGCTTTTGGCGGCGGGGCTGGCGGGACTCCCACCATTACCGGGCTTTATTGGGAAATTGATGCTGCTTCAGGGGGCGGGTGATGAACGCTGGCAGGGCGCATGGTGGGCGGCGGTGCTGCTTTCCAGCCTGGCGGTGCTTGTTGTGCTGGCGCGGGCCACCGGGCCGTTGTTCTGGCAGGCCCGCACTGTACCGGTGGATGCCGGGCCGGTGCTTGCGGGCGTGGGTGGGCTGGCGCCGCGCGTCGGCCTTTGGTGGCTGGTTGCGGCGGGACCGGTGCTGGTGATCCTCGCCGGGCCAATGGCGGATTATACGGCGAGGGCTGCGGCGCAATTGCATGCACGGACGTCCTACATCGAGGCTGTGTTGGGGCCGGTTCTGGTGCAGCGCGAGCGGCGGCCATGAGTCGACTATTGCCTCAGCCGATAACGGCGACGCTGATAGTCGGCTTGTGGCTGGCGCTGACGCCTGCGCCGGGCTGGGGATCGGTTGCTCTGGCGATTGGACTTGGCGTTGGGCTGCCGCTGTTGACCGCACGGTTCTGGCCTCATCCGCCACAGCTTCGCCGGCCGATGGTGGCGGTTTGGCTGACATTTCGGGTGCTGCTCGACATATTTCTGGCGAATCTGACTGTGGCGAGGCAGGTGCTGGGGCCGTTGAAGCGATTGAGCCCGGCGTTTGTCGACGTGCCGCTCGATCTTGACGATGCTTTTGTGGCGACGCTTTTGGGGGGGATTGTGTCACTGACGCCTGGCACTGTGACGGTTGATATCGAGATGGATGACGGGCGACCCGTCAAGCTGCTGGTGCATGGCATTGATGTGCCCGATGGGGCTGCTTTGGTGGCTGAAATCAAGCTGCGGTATGAAGCGCCTTTGAAGGAGATTTTCGGATGCTGAGCTGGGCTGTGCCGGCTGCGCTGGTGATGATTGGGGTGGCTATGGCGCTCAATGGCTGGCGGCTGCTGCGTGGACCCAACATCACCGATCGGATCATGGCGCTCGACACGCTGACGATCAACGCCATCGGGCTGGTGCTGCTGCTCGATGTGGCGCTGGGGACCGAGGTTTATTTTGAAGCGGCGCTGCTGCTGGCGATGATGGGGTTTGTTGGCAGTGTGGCGCTGGCGCGATTTGTGGCGGGGGGGGATATCAGCTGATGGCCGAGATGATCGTTTCTGGGCTGCTGCTGCTGGGCGCGGGCTTTGCGTTGATTGGGTCCGTTGCGCTGGCTCGGCTGCCCGATTTTTTCATGCGGCTGCATGGCCCGACCAAGACGACAACGCTTGGGATTGGCGCCATTGTTGTGGCGAGTGTGATCCATGGTCGAACGCTGGCGCCGCTGGCTGTGATGCTGTTTTTGTTCATCACAGCGCCGGTTGTGGCGCATGTTGTAGGCAAGGTGGCGCTGCGGCGTAAATAGCGTTCAGGCTCTAGCCAGCAACCATTGCTCACAGGCATCGGGCATCATCGGCGGTGCGAGGAGATACCCCTGCATTGCGGTGCAGCCATGCGATTTGAGAAAGCTCATCTGGCTTTCGGTCTCGACGCCTTCGGCGACGACATCAAGGCCGAGACCGCGGCCGAGGCCGATGATTGAGCGGGCGATAAGACCGCGCTCCCCGCTGGCGCTGATGCCCTGGGTGAAGCTCTTGTCGATTTTGATGCGATCGACCGGGAAGGCGGTGATGTGTGAGAGCGAGGCATAGCCGGTGCCGAAATCATCGAGGCTGAGAGAGATGCCGCGAGTGCGCAGCGTGTCGAGCGTCTCGGCGATGCGCACTACCGACCGGTCGAGGAGGACGGTTTCAGTGATCTCCACTTCGAGCGCGCTGGGCTGCAGGGCATGGCGGGCGAGCGCCTGACGGAGTGATTCCAGAAAATCATCAGCGAGGAGCTGGGCTGTGCTGACGTTGACAGCGATTAGCCCGGTTTGAAGCCCCATTTGGCGGAGCCTGGCGTGGGCGGCCAAAGCCTTGTCGATGATGCTGAGGCCGAGGCTCTGGGCGAGGCCGACATCTTCGGCGATGGCGACGAACTCCTGCGGCGGCACCCATTCCCCGTTTTCGTTCCAGCGGGCCAGCGCCTCAAGGCCGGTGATCTTTCCAGATGCCAGATTGAGCTGCGGCTGGAGCGCCACGGCCAGCCGGTCCCGGGCGATGGCGATACGAAGCTGATCGGACAGGCGGATCCGGCGCTGGATGCGCGCCGCCAGCTCGGCATCGTAAAACGCGTGGCGGGCGCGGCCCTGACGCTTGGCTTCATATAATGCGGCATCGGCATGGCTGAGCAGGGTAGGGGCGCTGGTATGATCGGCGGCGAATGGGGCGACGCCGATCGAAATTGAGGGAACGTAGCGCGCATGGCCGAGCCGGACGGGGCGGCGCTGGCAGGCGAGGAGTCGATCAAGAAAGGCTACAAGGCCGGTTGCGGGCGTGAGGCCGGGCGCGATGATGGCGAATTCGTCACCGCCGAGGCGGGCGATGGTCCAGCCTGATGGCACAAGACGTCGGAGCCGCCGGGCTATAAGCCGGAGCAGGAGATCGCCTGCGCCATGACCCAGGCCGTCATTGACGCTTTTGAAGAAATCGATGTCGAACAGGATGAGGCTGCCGTGATGGCCGCGGCTGGCAGGGCTGAGGGCGCTGAGCAACACCGGGCGGTTATAGAGTCCGGTCAGGGAGCAATGTTCTGCGAGATAGCGAAGTTCCGCTTCGGCATGCTTGATGGGGGTTATGTCGGTGCGGATGGTGACGATGTTTCCTGATGTGCTGCGCGCGTTGCTGACTTGCACGAAATTGCCGTTGCTGAGCTCGAATATCCGCGAATAGTCGCTGCTGCGGTGGCGAGCGAGATAGTCATTGATCCATGCCTCGCGAACGGATTCGGGCTGGCTGTTGCGGATCTCGGGGGCATAATGATCGGCCTTGACCTTGCGGCGGACGATGTCTTCCAGCGTGTCCCCCTTGTTTGCGAGCGTGGCGGCGCCTGGAAGGATTTGTTTGTAGTTGTTGTTGATCAGGACAAGACGCTCTTCACGGTCATAGACGGTCATGGCCGCAGGGATGCCTTCGATGACATCGCGCAGCAGGGTTTCGGTTTCGGAGCGGAGGCGCAACTCACGCCGGGCTTCATCGGAAGCCTGCCGACGGGCTGTGACATCCTCGAAGGTGCCCATCACAAGCCTGTGGCCCCCCGGCTGCTCGATGGCGCGGCCACAGGCGCGAACCCAGACACGGGTGCCATCCAGACGGCTGAGCGGCAGCTCAAGATCCCATTCGCCGCCATGGTCGATGGCGGACTGCACGGCGGCGGCGATTGGCGCGCGCGCTTCGGGCATATAGAATTCAATGGCTTGTTCGATGGATGGCTCGGTGCCGGGGGGCACGCCATGGATATGGCAGGTGGCGTCGCTCCACCAAAGTTCGTGGCTGGTTGCATCGAGCATCCACGCGCCGATGCCGGCGACGGTGAGGACGATCTCGGATTGGCCGAAAAGCCGGGTCCGGGCGCGCTGCAATGCGCTGCTGCGGCTTCTGGGCCAACCAATGTCACTCATCCGGGGCCTCCCTCTCGCAGCGGCTCTTTGCCAAGACATGGTTACGGCGGCGGGGTGAGGACTTTAACTGGTGGTCACTTCATGGGTCAGGTGCGTAGTGCGTCAGGATAATGTCTGAACTGGAGGCGACATCCGGGAAGGTTTTTTTAGCGCAGGGAGGCCCCATATGACTTGTGTATGCGGGCCGCCGGCCGCCGGCCGCCGGATGAAACGGGAGATTGATGATGATCGAACTTCGCCCCTTTGCCAGCCTCGGCGGTGCCAATCATGGGTGGCTGGATGCCAGGCACCATTTCAGCTTTGCGAGCTACCATGATCCCGAGCGCGTCCATTGGGGTGCGCTCAGGGTCTGGAATGATGATGCCATCGCCCCTCGATCAGGCTTTCCGCCGCATGGTCACCGCGATATGGAGATTATTACCTATGTTCGGTCGGGCGCGATCAGCCATGAGGACAGCCTCGGCAACAAGGGGCGGACCGAAGCCGGCGATGTGCAGGTGATGAGCGCAGGCAGCGGGGTGGTGCACAGCGAACATAATCATGAGAGCGTGGCGACGACGCTTTTTCAGATATGGATCGTGCCCGACCGTGCGGGCGGGACGCCGGGGTGGGGCGCGCAGCAGTTTCCCAAGGGCGACCGCGCCGGCCAGTTTGTCACGCTGGCGAGCGGTGTCGATGGCGATGAGGGCGCGCTGCCGATCAGAGCCGATGCCCGTGTGGTGGGCGCCACGATCAGGGCCGGAGACACGGCGGTTTATACGACAAGGCCCGGGCGGCACCTCTATCTGGTGCCGGCAATGGGCCGTGTGATGGTCGATGGCATTGAAGCCGCTACGCGCGACGGCGTGGCGGTGAGCGGCCAGGAACAGATCAGTGTGACGGCGCTGGAGGATGCCGAAGTCGTGCTTGTCGATTCGAAGTAATTGCAAGACTTGATGCCGACGGCCCTTTCTTAACGCATCGTTAGTGGCTCTTTCGCGATTCTTGTAGTTTGGTGCAGCCATGCATGGTGCAAATGTGGCGATGAATGAGGAAAGGGGGCCGCCGGCATTGCTGGTGAGCCGACTTGAGAAGCGGTTTGGCGGGCAGATTGCCGTGGATGGTCTTGATCTGAGGGTTGAGGCAGGTTCGCTTTATGCGCTGCTGGGGCCGAACGGGGCGGGCAAGACGACGACGCTGCGGATGGTTGTGGGGCTGGAGCGGCCCGACGCCGGTGCTATCGAGGTTTGTGGCATCGATGCGCTGGCGCAGCCGCTGGCAGCGAAGGCAAGGGTGGCTTGGCTTCCCGATGATCCGCTGCTGTATGACAAGCTGACCCCGATGGAATATCTGGCTTTTGTGGCGGGTCTCTGGTCGGTGCCGCCCGCACTCGCGCGCGAGCGCGGCGAGGCGCTGATCGAGTTGCTCGGCCTTGGCCCGAAGCGTGATGCGCGCTGCGAAGGCTTGTCCCGAGGGATGCGACAGAAGGTGGCGCTGGCCGGGGCGCTGATCCATGAGCCGGACCTTTTGATCCTCGACGAGCCGCTGACCGGGCTTGACGCGGCGGCAGCGCGGATCGTGAAGGATCTGTTGCGGGAGCGGGCAAAGGCGGGTGCCACGGTGATCCTGACCACGCATATCCTTGAAGTCGCTGAACGGCTGGCCGACAGGATTGGCATTATTCGGGCCGGGCGGCTGGTGGCGGAGGGGACGCCGGACGAGCTGGCGGGCGGTGAAGACACGCTTGAGGATGTGTTTTTGGCGCTGGCGGCGGGCTGAGCCGGCGATGGGGCAAGGCACATGACGGCCAGCCTTTCGGGGCTGCTCCGCCACGAGCTGCGGCTAGGGCTGCGGCTGGGCAGCGGCGGCTCGCGCCGACGGTGGCTGATCGGGCTGGTGCTTGTGGCGAGCGGGCCGGTGGTGCTGGGCTGGATCATCGCCAAATCGCTAGCGAATGCGCCGGACACGCCGCCTGACGCGGCGCTGGGGCTTTTGGTTGCCATTCATGCGGTGCTGATGCCGCTGATGCTTTCGCTGGCCTCGGTGCAGGTGCTTCGGGCGTTCAGGGACCGGGGTGATCTGGATCTGCTGCTGAGTGCGCCATTGCCACCGCAGCGGGTGTTCCTGGCAAAGGCACTGGCAGCGTGCTGGATGGTGGTGATGCCGTTTATTGTACTGATGGGGCCGTTCATAGTGTTTTGCGTCGGCTTTGGTCATTGGCGATGGGCTGGGGCGGTGCTGGTTTTGCTGTCGACAGCGGCTGTGGCGACCGGGCTGGGATTTGTGCTGGTTGCGCTATTGATCGGCTGGCTTGGCGGGCGGCGGGCGCGCGTGGCGGTGCATCTTGGGTCGGCCGCGATGGGCGCGCTGATTTTTATTGCGACTCAGGTGAGCGGGCTGGCGGGCGGGGCTGCGGACGGCCGGGCGGCGTTGCTGGCCCGGCTCGCCGCTTCGGTGCCGCCGGCGCCATTTGACTGGCCGGCGCGCGCTGCCACTGGCGCGCCGGGTCCGCTGCTGGCGATGTTGGTGCTGGGGGCAGTGTCGCTTGGGTTGGCGGTGGGGCCGGGGGCGCGGCGGCTGGCGGTTCATGAAATCGAGGATGATGGCGCCGAGCTACGGGCTGTGCGGCCTGTTGGCTTTCGGCGCGGGGCGACGACGGCGCTGGTGATGAAGGAGCTGCGGCTGCTGTGGCGCGACCCTGAGACGCTGGCGCAGGTCTTGCTGCGGTTTGTCTATCTGGTGCCGCTGTTGTTTTTGGCGACGCGCGATGGCATGCCGCCGGAATCATTGACGCGGCAGCTGCTGGGCGGCGGGCTGGCGCTGGCGGTGATGGCGGCATCGAGCCTTGCGTGGATCACGGTCTGTGCTGAGGAAGCGCGCGAGCTGGTGGAGGCAGCGCCTGTGCAGTCATGGCGCATGAACGGCACCAAGCTTGCGGTGGCGTGTGGCCTGCCGCTGGTGGCGCTGACGCCGATGGCGCTGTGGCTGGGGACGGTCAATGTGTTTGCCGGGCTGGCGATGCTGCCGCTGGCGGCGGTGGCCGGGCTGAGTATGGCGATGGTGCAGGCATGGCATGGCCCGCGCAGTCAGAGAACGGCATTTCGCAAGCGGCCTGCGGCGCTGCTCCTGATGGGTCTTATCGAAATCGGCATGGCGGGGGCCTGGGCGGCGGCGGCGGTCATGCTGTTAGGCGGATCGGCTTGGGTGTGGCTGCCGCTGGTGGCGATTGTTGCGGTTGTCGGGACGGCTTATCTGATCAAGCCGTCCCGCTGATCGTCAGTCTGCGAGCATGTGGACCAGGTCGTTGATATAGTCCCGGCCTTTCATGAGCGAGCTGATGCGCATGCGCTCGTTGAGGCCATGGACGCCGGCGCCATCGGACTCGGTGAAGAGGCCGGGGATGCCATAGGTCGGGATGTTGGCCAGCGCGAGATAAGGTGCGTCGGTGCCGCCGGTGGACATGCTGATGGTGACCGGCACGCCGGGGAAATATTTGGCGGCGAGCGTCTTGATGGGGCCTATGACCGCTGGATTGAGAGGTGGGCTGATGGCGATTGGCCTGATGGGTGCGGTCATGCTGACCTTGACGGCCGGATTGTCGATGATGCGCTCCAGATCGGCCATAACGCTTTCGGATGTGACGCCCGGGAAGATGCGGCAATTGACGTTGGCTGTGGCGCGCTGCGGCAACGCGTTGTTGGCATGGCCGGCGCTGATCAGCGTTGAGACGCAGGTGGTGCGGGTTGTTGAATTCATCAACGCATCGCGCGTGATGACATCGGCGGCTGCCTTGTTGGCGGGATCGGCAAGCAGGGTCTTGATGGCCTCTGCGACCGGCGGCGGGGCGATGCCTGCCAGGGTGGTGAAATAGGCCCTTGTGGTATCGTTGAACTGGGTGGGGAAACGGTGGGTGTTGATCCTGACCAGCGCCATCGACAGGTCGGTGATGGCATTATCGGCGCGGGGCACGCTGGAGTGGCCGCCGGGGTTTGTGGCTTCGACCTGGAAGTTCTGCACGGTCTTTTCGCCGACCTGAATACCCAGCCCCTGCGGCTTGGCGTCCGGGGTCAGGCGGCCGCCTCCGCCTTCATTAAGGGCGAATTCGGCGGCGATCAGCTCGGGCCGGTTTTTGGCCAGCCATTCGGCGCCGTTGAAGGCATAGGTTGTTTCCTCGCCGCAGGTCAGCGCCAGTTTGAGCGTGCGCTTTGGTGCTTTTCCGGTGGTTTTGTAGCGGATCATCGTATCAGTAAAGATGGCTGCCTGTGACTTGTCGTCGACGGTGCCACGGCCATAGTAGAAACCGTCTTCGTCGATCATCTTGAAGGGATCGCGGGTCCAGTCCTCTCGCTTGGCTTCGACGACATCGAGATGGGCGAGCAGCAGGATCGCCTTGGCGTTGTTGTCTTTGCCGGGGAGGATGGCGACCAGTCCGCCTTCCTTGGGGTTTTCGGCGGTGGCGAACATGGTGATGTCGGCATCGGTGTAACCGGCGGCCTTGAGGCGCGCGGATAGATTCTGGGCAGCCTGGGTGCAGCTACCGACTGAAAGCGATGTGTTGGTTTCGACAAGTTCCCGGTACAATTCACGGAAGGCAATCTGGTCGGGCCGGAGTTCCTGTGCTGCGAGCGGCTGTGCGGCGAGCGGTTGGGCGATAAGGGCGGCGGTGGCGAGTGCGAGGAGCTTGTTCATGGAATTTCCCTTGTGCGGCCGTTTTGAGAGCGACATTCTGCTTGGCTGATCAGTCGCGCAGCAGTTCGTTGATGCCGGTTTTGGAGCGAGTCTGTGCGTCGACCGTCTTGACGATGACGGCGCAATACAGATTTGGCCCCGGCGTGCCATCGGGAAGCGGCTTGCCGGGCAGCGAGCCCGAGACGACGACGGCATAGGGCGGCACTTTGCCGATGTGAACCTCACCGGTGGCGCGGTCGATGATCTTGGTGCTGGCGCCGAGATAGACGCCCATCGAGAGCACGGCGCCCTCACCGACTTGAACGCCTTCCGCCACTTCGGCGCGTGCGCCGATGAAGGCGCCGTCCCCGATGATGACCGGGGCTGCCTGCACCGGCTCGAGCACGCCGCCGATGCCGGCACCGCCCGAGATATGGACGTTTTCACCGATCTGGGCGCAGCTGCCGACCGTTGCCCAGGTGTCGATCATCGAATTCCGCCCGACACGGGCGCCGATGTTGACGAAGCTTGGCATCAGGACGACGCCCGGTGCGATGAACGCCCCGCGCCGGACGATGGCACCGGGCACGGCGCGAAAGCCGGCGGTGCGGAAATGTTCGGGCGTCCAGCTTTCGAACTTTGTCGGCACCTTGTCCCACCACAGGCTGCTGCCCGGGCCGCCATAGATGGCGCCATTGGGGGTCAGGCGGAAACTCAGCAGCACGGCTTGCTTGAGCCATTGATTGACGTGCCAGCCGCCGTTTGCATCAGGCTCGGCAACGCGCAGGCTTCCATCGTCAAGCCCGTCGAGTGCTGCTTGCACAGCATCGCGCAAGAGGCCGCTGTTGGCCTCGGTGAGGGTATCGCGATTGGCCCAGGCTTCGCTGATGATGGCTTCGATGCGGGTCATAGGGTCTCCAGAAGAGCGAGCGTGGTGGCCAGAAAGCTGCCGACGTCGTGAACGCGATAATCGATGTGATCAAGAGCGACGCCCGGCCCTTGATCGGAGCCGTTGTCGATCCAGACTGTTGTCATGCCGATGGCTTTTGCCGGCACGAGATTGCGCGCCATGTCCTCCACGAAGAGCGCCCGGGTCGGGTCGATGTTGTGGCTTTCGCAGAGGTTCGCATAGGCTGGCGCTTGCGGCTTGGGCACATAGCCGAGCGCGTGAATGTCGTGCATTGCCTCGAAGCTCTCGGACAGGCCGAGCCGTGCCAGCACGCGGGCGGCATAGGGGGCATCGGCATTGGTGAAGATGAGCTTGCGGCCGGGGAGGCGGCCGATCATCTCGGCAAGGGCGGGCTGCGGCAGCACGACATCGATATCGACATCATGGACATAGCCCAGAAAATCATGGGGATCGACGCCATGTTCGGCCATCAGCCCCGGCAGGGTCATGCCGTGAGTATGATAAAAGCTCTTCTGGATTCGGTGTGCCTCGGCGGCGTCGACACCTAGCAGGCGCTCGATATAGCTGCCCATGCGGGCATCGATCTGGGGAAAAAGGTTCGATGACGCCGGATAGAGCGTGTTGTCGAGATCGAAGATCCAGGTGTTGATATGAGCGACCATTGGCGCGGTCCTAGCGCCGATGGTGCGGAGGGGGAAGGGGGTGGTTGGGAAGGGGAGTGGTTTAGATCTCTTTGGCCTCGGTGAACTTGTAGAAGATGCCCTTCTCATCTTCACCGTGCAGCGTGAGCACGCCCTCGATGGTGCGGACATCATAGGACACTTTGACGGGGCTGGCGGCTCGCACTTCGACAAATTGCATTGGCATCGGATTGAGGTGGAACGGGCAATCAGGCGGATAGGCGAGGAGGACGAAATGTGTCTGGTTGGTGCCGTTTTGTAGCGGCAGCATATAGCCGTTCAGCTTGATCCGCTTGCCGGCGAGCGCCTTGACCGCAGCAGGGAATACCGGCTTGGAGCGGATAAGGTTCTTTTCGTCCTTGCGGGTGACTTCCTTGGTGGCTTCGAGCACTGACCAGGCGACGCCGCCCGGCGGGGTGGGGGCCGGTTTCCAGACGCTCTCGGAAGGCTTCAAAGTGCGGTCGGGCGCGCCTTGCGCTATGAGTGCCACCGGAGCGGCGAGAAAAGAAAAGGCAAAGAGCAGAGCTGTGCGCATGGGCAAATCCTAACGGCTGTTGGTCAGCGTATCAGCAATGTCGGCGCGGAATACCCGCAGTGCAGGCAGCAACGCCGAGAAAGCACCGATAGCAAGCGCGCCGACGACAATCCAGACCTCGCCTGACTCGAAATGTGCTGCATTGAGCCCAAGTTCGGCAAGCTGACGGAAATTGCTTGCGGCCAGCGCGACCACGCCGTGCCCCACCGCCACGCCCAGAACAGCTCCCGCGGCGGCCAGCGCTACGCCTTCAAAGATCATCTGGCCGAAGATGCTGCCACGGCTGGCGCCGATGACGCGGAGCATTGCCATATCCCCCTCGCGCTGACGCAGCGCTGTGTAGAGAGCGACAAAGATCGACAGGCCGGCGGTCAGCATGAGCAGCACTGCGAGCGCGCGCACCGCATCAAGCCCCAGCCCGACGAGCTGGAGCAGCCGGGTGATCTCCACCGCCGGCACCGCCGCCTGAAGATTGGTCTGTCGGTTGATGAAGCCCGGCAGCTGCACGGCTGCCAGCGGCGAGCTGTAGCTCACCAGCAGCGCGGTGACCTCCGGGGCCATGTCGTGATCCTCGGCATGATGGTTTTCACCGCTTTCGTCATGGTCGATGCCGTGCACGTCCCACACTGATTCGATACTTGTCAGAATCAGCCGGTCGACGACGCTGCTCGATGGCTTGAGAATGCCGGCGACGATGAACGGCGCCTGGTCGTGCCCCTGCGCGGCCTCATCGGCCGACAGGCCATGGCTGCCGATGAAGCGCTGGCCGAGCTTCATGCCAAGGCCCTTGGCGACGTCGGCGCCGATGACGACTTCGGCTGTTTTGGCCCAGAGCTGCCCTTCGGCAAGGGCTGCGCCATAATGGGCGGGATAGGCATGCTCGGTGCCGAGAATGCGATAGCCTCTGAAATTATCGCCCTGCGCCAGCGGGATGACCTTGGCGACCGACGGGTTTTGGCGGAGAATTTCAATCGAGGCGAGCGGGATGTTTCCGGTGGGCACATCGGCCTGATAGATGCTCGACAGGATGAGCTGGAGGGGGGAGCCTTTGGCGCCGACGACTAGATCGATGCCCTGCGCATCACGATCAAAACGGGTTTCGAGCTGGCGGGCGAAAAGCAGGAGGATGACCAGCGTTGCGACTGCCAGCGCGAGCAGCGCTATGTTGAGCACGGTGTTGAGCGCGCGGTCGCGCAGATAGGCGAAGGAAAGGCCGAGGAAACTCATGCCGGAGACTTCATGATGGGGCCTGCAGGTTCAACACTGTGGCGAATCGGCTGCTGATTCGTGTGTCGTGGGTTGCCACCAGCAACGTGGCGCCGGTTGCGGCGGCGGTTTCGAACAGCAGGTCGATCATGGTCATGGCATTGGCATCGTCCAGCGCTGATGTTGGCTCATCGGCGACGACCAGGCGTGGCTCGGTGATCAGGGCCCGGGCGATGGCGGCACGTTGACCTTCTCCCTGCGACAAGGTTCGTGGGCGTGCGTCGATTCGATGCGACAGGCCGACCCGCGCAATTAGCGCTTCGATGGCGGCATCGTCATGACGGCCGCGCGCGATGGTTTGTGCGAGCGCCAGATTTTGCCGCACGCTCAGCGCCGGGATGAGTCGCAGGGTCTGGAAGACAAGGGCGATGGTGCGGCGGCGCAGTGAATCGCGTGCCGGTGCGGCGAGCGCTGTCATGTCCTCACCGTCGATCAGGACGCGGCCTTGCGTTGGCGTGATCAGGCCGGTGATGGCGTTGATCAGTGTTGTTTTGCCGGAGCCGGAAGGGCCGAGCACGAGCGCATGGTTGCCGCTGTTCTGATGCCAATCACCGATTGCCATTATCGGCCTGCCGCCGATTGCGTGTGCCAGACCTTCAAGCTGGACGAGCGCGGAACCGGCCGGAGCCGGCGGCATTAGCGTTGCACGGGAACGGTGGCGGCGGCAACCTGCTCTGCTGGCGCAGCGGGTACAGATGCTTCGTCGGCAAGGCCATATTGTTTGATGAAGGCGGCGCGGGCATTGGCCATGGCTTCTTCCTTGGCGCGGGCTGCTTCTTCGGCGTCCATACCGACTTTGTAGCTGTGGCCGGCGAAATCGGGCAGATAGTCGAGGTCGCACGCCAAAGCGGGGGTTGTTGCCAGCAAGCCGGCCGCGAACAGGATAGCAGTGCGCATCTAAATGTCTCCCTTTGACAAAAAAATTACACGAGCGCTGCGTAAATTACCAGAGGGTTGTTCGCGACGTAAGAGACATTATAAACTCACTAAGTTACGTTTTTTTGAAACTTTCTGTTGCATGACGGCTCAAAATTGATGACAGTTATGTTGTCGGTTCGGCTTGGGACTGCTCTGGCGGTGTTTTGAAGGGGCGGTCACGAAATTGGGCGATGTCGGCGGCACCCGAGCATAACGGCAAATTAAGACCGTTGATATCGGAGCTTAGACCTTGGGCAAGCGTGTTTGGAATCTTTTCCTGGGGAGGGAGTGATTCTGGAGCTAGTGACGGGGGATATTTTGATGCACAGCAAGCTTGGTTTGAGCATTCATGGCGGTTTGGCGGTCGGTCGTGGCGTTTGTCTTGCGTCGGTCGGCATGATGGCGCTGGTGTTGGGCGCGCAACCCGCTGCTGCTCAAATTATCACAGCTGCGGCAGCTTTGGCGGCAGCCGAGCAGCCTGCTGATGCCACTGCCGCCGCGTCTGATGATCCCGGTGAGGCTATCGTTGTTACAGGTTCGCGGATCGCTCGGACGGGTTATGACTCACCGACGCCAGTCAATATTGTTACCGATGCCGAGCTCAAGGCCGAGCCGCAGGCCAATCTCGGTGATTTTGTCAACACATTGCCTTCGGTTGTAGGGTCGCAAACATCGTCGACGAACTCGGGCTCGCTATCCAATGGCCAGGCCGGAATTGCGACGGTCAATCTGCGCGCGCTCGGATCGCAGCGCACGCTGATCCTGATCGACGGTCAGCGGTCCGTGGCGTCTTCGGCGGTCGGGTTGGTCGATGTGCAGACTATTCCGCAAGGGCTGGTCAAGGGCGTGGAAGTGGTGACCGGTGGTGCCTCTTCCGTCTACGGTTCTGACGCGGTTTCGGGCGTCGTCAACTTTGTTCTCAATCGTGATTTCAAGGGCTTCAAGGCCGAATATGAATATGGTGAGACGACTTATGGCGATGTACCAAACCATCAGGTCCGCCTGACAGCTGGTATCGATTTTGCCGGCGGGCGCGGGAAGATTTTGCTGGCGGGTGATTATTTCCAGCAGACTGGTGTCGATACTTACGACCGGCCCTGGCAGGGGTCGGGATTTTTCCAGATCGACAACCCAGCCTTTGTGCAGGGCAATGGTGCGCCTGAGCGGTTTGTCGGTTCGGGCATTGGTACTTACCAGTTCACACCAGGTGGTATCGTAAACACAGGACCGCTGATTGGCACCTATTTTGGCGCAATCGGCGCAAACGGTCAGGCCAGCCTCAACCAATTTACCTACGCGCCGCGCCGCGGCCAGTGGCAAATCGGCGGTGATTATTTGATCAGCCGCGATGGGCATTTTGCTACCAACAGCCTGGCGCCGCACGAAAAGCGGGGCAATGTGTTCGGCCGTCTTGCCTATGAAGTTTCACCGGCGTTCAAGCCTTATTTCCAGTTCGGCTGGTCCGGCTATTCTGGTCGTAGCTTCTACCAGCAGACACCGTCGACCGGAATCACGATCCAGCGTGACAATGCGTTTTTGCCGACCGAGTTTGTCAACCGCATGGTTGCTGCAAACGTGACATCAGTGAGCATCGGGACAAGCAACAATGGCTTTCCGGTCCCCGGCTCGGACAACAGGCGAGATGTTTACCGCTACGTCGCAGGGGCCGATGGGGATTTCGAACTCGCCGGCAAGAACTTCAGCTGGAGTGGTTATTATCAGGTTGGCCTTGCCAAAACCAATGAGCTGCTGACCAATACATTCCGCAACGACCGGGTGTCACTGGCTCAGGACGCCGTCCGCGCTCCCGCGGGCAATGCGGCCGGGATTGCGGCGGGAACGATTGTCTGTCGGTCCACCCTGACCAGTCCGAGCAATGGCTGTGTGCCGCTCAACAGGATTGGCGTCGGCGGGGCGTCCGATGCCGCCATCAACTATGTGCTAAACGATGGTGCGCAGCCGCAGCGCTTCCAGAGCCTGCGGCAGGACGTGGCGGCGCTCAACTTCGTGTCGAATGAGCTGTTCACCAATTGGGCGGGGCCGGTGAGCCTGGCGTTTGGTGGTGAATACCGGCGTGAGCGGGTGGACGGGTTTGTCGATCCGCAGTTCAACGCCGGCTGGCTCTATGGCAACTATCGCGTCACGGCGGGCAAGTTCGACGTGAAGGAAGGCTATGCCGAGCTGCTTTTCCCCATTTATGATGGGTTGGACTTCAACGGCGCCATCCGTGTGACCGATTATTCGACGTCGGGCACGGTGACAACCTGGAAGCTGGGCGGAACCTGGCAGGTGATCGACGATCTGAAGTTCCGGGTCACACGGTCGCGCGATATTCGTGCTCCCAATCTGTCCGAGCTGTTTGCACCGGGCACAGCGCGGACGAATACGGTCAATGTGCCGCTGCCCGGTGGCGGCCAGCGGTCCGACCAGTTTTTGGAGCAGACGACTGGTAATCTCGGGCTGACACCGGAAGTGGCGCTGACATGGGGTGCAGGCGTGGTGGCAACGCCAACCTTCCTGCCGGGCTTTGCCATGTCGGTCGATTATTTCGACATCAACTTGAACGATGCTATCGGCACGCTTCCCGCACAGACCATCGCTACGCTCTGTCTGGAGCAGAACCGGCAGGATCTCTGCCAGTTCATCACCTTCAACGGCCCGGTCGGGACGTCGAGCCCGATTACCGGTATCCAGTTGGTGCCGTTCAACTTTGCGCGGCAGCAGGCGCGCGGTTTCGATATCGAGGCGAGCTACCGGACACCGATTGGTGAGGGCAACCTAACGCTGCGCGCGCTGGCATCGCATTACATTACCAATCTGGTCGATAACGGCGTTGATGTGGCGCGCGATCTTGCCGGCCAGAATGCTGGTGGTGGTGATGCAACGCCTTCGTGGAACTACCGACTGACGGCCAATTATGATGTTGAAGCGTGGAACTTCAATCTGGTGGGTCGTGGGTTCTCGGGCGGCGTTTATGACAATAACTTCATTCAGTGCGAGACCGGCTGCCCGATCTCCACACCTCAGGCGCGCACGATCAACGACAACAGCATTGCCGGCCAATGGTATGTCGATGCATCGGTGACACGGCGGTTCAACGTCAAAGGCCTGAAGGCCGAAGCGTTTGTCTATGTCCGCAATCTACTCAACACCGATCCGGTGCTGGTGGGCAATGGGCCGACGGGCAACAACACGCCAGCCTATCCGGAAACGAACCGCAGCCTCTATGATGTGCTCGGTCGGACATTCCGGCTTGGGGTTCGTGTACAATATTGATTGAACTATTACGCCCGGGCCGTGGGGAAGCGGACCGGGCGATATTTCTCGAGGGGAGACCTAATGCTTCGTAATCTGAGATCCGGCCTGATGGCCGCGCTGCTGGCATCTACCATGGCGATGCCGGCCCATGCGGCCGCGCCCGCCGCCGCCAAAAAGGCTGTAATCGCTGGCGTGGAAGCGCGCACCAAGCTGGCGCAGGTCATGGTCGATCAGGTGTTCAGCTATGCCGAGCCGGGTTTTCAGGAGTTCAAGACATCCGAGTATCTAACCGGCGTGCTGGAGCAGAATGGCTTCAAGATCACTCGTGGCGTGGCCGGCATCCCGACAGCCTGGACGGCGACCTGGGGTGATTCCGGCCCGATGATTGCGCTCGGATCCGACATCGATGGCCTGCTCGGCCTCTCCCAGATGCCCGGCAGCCCGGCGATCAAGCCGATGGTCGAAGGCGCTCCCGGTCATGGCGAAGGTCATAACTCCGGCATGCCGATGATGATCATCGCTGCCATCGCTGCCAAGGAAGTGATGGAGAAGAACGGTATCAAGGGCCGGCTGATGCTTTGGCCGGGCGTGGCCGAAGAGCTGCTGGCCACCAAGGCCTATTATGTCCGCGCCGGGCTGTTCAAGGATGTCGATGCCTCGATTTTTGCTCATGTCAGCAAGGATTTCTCCACCGGCTGGGGCGATATGGGCAATAATGGCATGGTCAGTGTGGAATATACCTTCAAGGGTTATACCAGCCACGCCGCTGGAGCCCCCTGGTTCGGCCGCTCGGCGCTCGATGGCGTCGAGATCATGAACGTGGCGTGGAACTTCCGCCGCGAGCATCTGCCGCTCACCCAGCGTTCGCATTATGTGATCTCCAACGGCGGCGGCCAGCCGAATATCGTGCCGGGCACGGCGTCGGTCTGGTATTATTTCCGTGAAACCACCTTTGATACTGTGCGTTCGCTGTATGAAACCGGCAACCGCATCTCCGAAGCCGCCGCCATGGCCACCGATACCAAGGTGACGCGCCGCACGCTTGGCTATGCTGCTCCCAACCACGGCAACAAGCCGCTGGCCGAAGCCGCCTATGCCAACATCATGGCGGTGGGCATGCCGAGCTGGTCGCCTGAGGATCAGGCCTTTGCCAAGGCGATGCAGCAGACCAACAAGGTCAAGGTTGAGCCGCTGTTTGCCAAGGTGGCGCCGCTGAGCACGCCTGAGGAGCGTGGGCCGTCGATGGGCGGTGGCTCCGATGATATCGGGGACATCATGTGGACGGTGCCGACGATCACCATCCGCTACCCGTCAAACATCCCCAATGCTGTTGGCCATAATGTGCAGTCTGCCATCGCAATGGCCACGCCGATTGCTCACAAGGGCGTCGTGGCCGGTGCCAAGGCGGTGGCGATGACCGTGCTCGATCTGGTCACCACGCCGAAGATCATCGCCGACGCCAAGGATTATTTCACCAACGTCCAGACCAAGACGCAGAAATATGATCCGGTGCTGACAAAGGATGATATGCCGGCGATCCACCTCAACAAGGAAATCATGGATCAGATGCGCCCGAAGATGGTGCAATTCTACTATGATCCGGCGAAGTACGGCACCTATCTGGAGCAGCTCGGCATCAAATATCCGGGCGTGCCGGTCCAGTAAGCACCGAAGCCCAAACGAAAAGGGGCGCCCCGCGAGGAGCGCCCCTTTTTTCATGCCGGTCCTGTGAGAGACACTTCAGTTGCAGGTCAGACTTCGCGGGCCATGATGATCGAGGTGCCGATTGTTGCCGGCATCGGGCCGAAGCGCAGCACTGTCGCTTGTGACGAAGGGATTGAGACATCGACGCGGATACGGTCGCCTGAAAGGGCTGTAGTTTCGACCGTTATGGCGTCCGCTGGCACCCAGGCAGGTAGCCAGGAACGAAGGTCGGCCTTGATCTGGGCATTGCTGCTCTCCCCAAGGGAGGCGGCGCGGGCAGCGCTGCGGGCGCTGTTGAGCATAGAGTTATAGGTGAACATCAATGTGCCATATTGCAGCGCGCCAGAGAAGATCGAGAGCAGCAACGGCAGCAGCAGCGCAAACTCGGCCGCGGCAACGCCGGTGCGCGAGCGGCGCAGGGACTGAAGCAGGCCAGTTGGCTGCGATGTTGCCACGCTGTGTTGGCTATCGTGGCTGTAAGTGATTCTGTTCATGATGCCCTGCCGTACAAAACCGCCGGAGATTCGCCCCCGACATGACGATATATACTGCAGTATCGTCAAAAGCCCAAGTAGCACCGGCTTTGCAATTTAACCATTTTGAAACTCGACGATACATTGAAAACGATGTTTTGCCAGCAGCTTGGCCCGGTTTCTCCGAAAGGCGGCCTTTGTATAAAGTAAAGACGAATGTAAGACTGTGTATGAGACTGGCACCTTAAGCCGCTTTAATATTGACGCTTTTTCGGACCGCTCGTAATCAAAAGGGGAGCTGGCGCGGTGCCGGTCTGAACGAAAGGCTGAACGGCCAGAATTCAGATCCTACCAAGCGGCGGTTCTATGGCCAAATCCGGATCTTCGGAGACGGCGTTTAACTCAGACGACCGGCTCCGCCGGCCAAATATAGGGAATATTATTATGATGAAGCTTCTCAAGAAGATCAAGATGGACAAGAGCGGCGCTTCGGCTGCTGAGTATGCACTGATGGTTGCCGTGATGGGCGGCGTTGTCGTGACCGCCGTTATCGCTCTCGGCGGTGCAGTTGGCACCAACGTCAACCGCGCTGCTACCGATCTGGCTCGCGCCGAGACCGGCACTGCTTCCTAATCGTTCCAACGATTAGCAAGGCGTGAAAAGGCCCGCGTTCCCGAAAGGGAACGCGGGTTTTTCGTGTTTGGGGCTCGGTTTTTCTGCAAGACTTCGTCCGATGGACTCCGCTGACTGATGCACAAAGGTCACAGCAGGCGTGATTTATCGACTTTTCAGCGATATAACGGCGATTGTAAGAACGGGCGTATCTCGTTGGAAAAGAGTCTTAATTCATTAACTTAATCGTTGATTGTCCCAGCCGACTGCAGCTGTAGCCAGCTTGTTGTGGCCCGTTATGCCGAGTGTTGGTCTGAACAGGCTTGTCAGGATTCTTGTTTATCCTTATGGATTCACTTGAGGTTCTGATTTTCTCGCGGCGCTATGTTTAATGTCGCGAATTGATTGGATGTATCTGGAGGGGCTGAATGAAGCTGGGGCCAATCGGGGGTAAGGCAGGGTTGATGCTGTGCGACCAGCGCGCCACGGCTCTGTCAGCTATCAGCGAGGCGTCGGCAACAGCTGCCTTTAACTTCGTCACGAGTTGGTCGTTTACCGGGCATGGACATGAACTGGCCAATGCGCGGCGTCGATACAAGCAGGGGCATCGCCATGCGTAAGTCATCGATATACATGTTGGTTGCAGCGGTCGTTCTGGGATTGTTTGCCGTGTTTCTGGCGCGGACGTTCCTTAATCGTTCGACCGAAGAGGTTGCGCAGAGCAGCACGGTGGCAACTGTGCAGGTGGTTATTGCTGCGGCGCCGATTGAATTTGGTGAGAAGATCACGGCTGAGAAGCTCAAGGTGGCTGCGTGGCCGTCTAATGCTCTGCCGACCGGAACATACAGCCGCATCAATGATCTTGTGGACGAGGGCCAGCGGGTGGCGGTTCGAGCACTTGAGCCGAATGAATTGATTACGGCCAGCGCTATCTCCGGCGATGGCGGCCGGCTTTCGACATCAACCTTGCTGGGTGAGACGATGCGTGCGGTATCTTTGCCGATCAACGAGATTTTCGGGGCGGGCGGCTTTCTTGTGCCGGGTGACCGGGTAGATGTTTTTGTGACGCGGACCGGTGAGCAGGAAGAACTGCCTTATGCCGACCTGCTGATCCAGGGCGCGCGAGTTCTGGCGGTGGGTCAGAACAAGGATGCCGGCAACACTGTGCCTGTTGTGGCGAAATCGGTAACGATCGAGGTGACGCCGCTGCAGGCGCAGAAGGTTTCGCTGGCCCAGTCGGTTGGTACGCTGAGTGTGGCGCTCCGTAATCTGACTGATGAAAGCCGGGTGAGGCTTGAGACGGCGCAGATTCTTGATCTGAACGACGGCACGACGACGCGCATCCTGCGCAAGGTGCAGCGCGCTTCGTTTGATGCGCCGCCGCCGGGCGCCGGGCCTGCGGGGCCGGCTGTTGCCCCGCGTCCATCAGGGCCTACGGTTGAGATATTCCGGACATCCAAGGACGGGCCGAAGTCCACAGTTTATGGGGTGCCGGCACGATGATTGCGATGAGCAAGATGGCGGTCACCATTTCGCTACGGGGGGCAGCGCAGATGTTTCGGCCGCTTTTGATCGGGACGACATTGTTCATGGCTGTGCCTGCAACGGCGCAGATGATGCAGCCGACGCAGGATGCGCGGACTGGGGCAACGCTCAATGTGCCGATCAACAAGTCGCAGACGCTGCGGGTTGGCCAGACTTTTGCCAAGGCGGTCATCGGCAATTCCGACATTGCCGATGTGCTGCCTGTGAGCACATCGAGCGTTTATGTGCTGGGCCGGGCGATCGGGTCCACCAATCTTAGTCTTTACGACAAGTCGGGCCGATTGATTGCCGTGGTCGATATTGTGATTGGCCCGGATGCGCAGGGGCTTAAGGCCAAGCTTGCCGAGCTTATGCCGACGGAGGCGATTGCTGTGACGGCCTCGAACGGGTCGCTGGTGCTGAGCGGCACGGCAACGAGCGCCTCGGCGGTCGAGCGTATTGTGACGATTGCCGAGACTTATGCGCCCAAGGCTGTGGTCAATATGCTGGGTGTGGGATCGGTGCAGCAGGTTCTGCTCGAGGTTAAATTCTCCGAGATGTCGCGCGGCACGGTCAAGCAGCTTGGCATCAACCAAGTCTCCTTCATCAGCAATTCGGGAACGAGCGGCGGAATAAATACTGCTTTCGATGTGGCTAACAGCCCGTTCCAATTGGGCCTCAGCCTGCCGAGCGCCAGTAATTTGCTGCTTAATATCAATGCTCTGGAGCGCCAGGGTTTGGTGCGGACGCTGGCGGAGCCAAACCTTGTGGCGCTTTCGGGCGAGACGGCGTCGTTTCTTGCGGGTGGTGAATTCCCCGTTCCGATTGGTGTGACAATTCAGGGTCAGGTACAGATCGAATTCAAGCAATTTGGCGTCAGTCTGTCTTTTACGCCGACGGTTCTTGATGATGGTGTGATCAACCTGCTTGTTGGCCCTGAAGTGAGCTCGCTCGATCCGGCGGCGGGTATTGAATTGCAGGGGTTGCGGATTCCTGGCCTCAAGGTGCGGCGCGCGCGGACCACGGTTGAGTTGCGCGATGGCCAGAGCTTTGCGCTTGCCGGGCTCATTCAGAGTGATTTTGCTGACACTGTGCGCGGTATTCCGCTGTTGGGGCGGATCCCGATTATCGGCGCGTTGTTCCGCTCGACATCTTATACCAAGAATGAAACCGAGCTGGTGATGATCGTGACGCCGCGACTGGTCCGACCGGTTGCTGCCGGCAGCTTTGCGGTGCCGACCGACCGGGTGCTCGAGCCTTCCGACATGGATATGTTTTTTAAGGGCAAAAGCGAGAAGCGCGTGACACCGGGCGCGCCGGGTTTGACATCTGCCAGTCAGAGTGGCGCCGGTCCGACGGCGCCGGACGGCCAATTTGGCCATGTGGTACGCTGAACAGGAGTGATGACAATGCGGGCATTGGTGATCACGGCAGGAGCGGCGGCCATGCTGATGCTGGGCGGCTGCGAAACCGATCCTGATCTGGGCTATTCGGTGCGCCGTGCCGTTGTGGCTCAGGCGGTGGATATGACCCCAACTTATGCTGGTGTGCCGATCGAAGGCACCAACGGTGTGCGCTCTTCGGACGCCCAGCGGCGGTATTTGAAGGGTGATCCTGCAAAATTAGGTAATATCGGGGCTGGAGTCGTCCAAGCGGGGGTCACAAACTCATCCGGCGCTGGCCGACCGGCGCCATCTGAGTAATATGACTGTGGGACGAATCGGTGATGCCGCATTGTTGGCACCGGCCGCGTCCGATGGGAGGCAGAATGTGGGTGAAGTGTCGCCCGTGAACAAGGTTGGGTCAGGCGAGGCGCTGCGCGTCACCATCGTGCTTGCCGCCGATATTGCGTCATCGCTTGATATTGATCAGCTGGATTTGCCTGGCGTGACGCTGCAATTGCACGCCGGATCTCTCGACAGTTTTTCTGGCCGTCCATCATTGATCGGGTCTACTGATGTGCTGGTAGTCCAGATCGACCCGATGAGCGTGCGCGAGATGGAGGCGCTTGAACAGTTTGCCAAGGCGCATCGCGGGTCGATTGCTGTGGTGCCGGCTGTTCGGGAGCTGTCGGTGACCGTGACGCGGCGTATTTTGCGGTCTGATGCTGTGGATGTTCTGCCGCTGCCATTTTCTGCTGATGAGTTATTTCAGGCGATAGAGACCGCCCGGCAGGTCAAGGAGGCAGCGCCGCCGCCTTCACCAATCCTTATGGTGCCGCGCCGGCGTGGAAAGATCGTCAGTTTTCTGGGCGCACTGGGTGGTGTTGGTACAACCAGCCTTGCGACGCAGATTGGCGTGATCTGGGCCGAGAGCAAGCGAGTTTGCCTGCTCGATCTCGATATCCAGTTTGGCAATGCTGCCCTTTACCTCAATCTTCGTCCGCGCATGACGGTGGCTGATCTTGTCGATGCCGGGGAGCGGCTCGACGGTGAATATCTGACATCGGTTGTGGAGCGTCATCCCTCCGGCTTGTCGGTGATTGCAGCGCCTGCTGATATCGTGCCGTTCGATATTATCAGCCCTGACATTGCACGGCAGCTGCTCGCGGTTTCGGCTGAGGACAATGAGGTTGTGTTGGTCGATCTGGCCAATGCCTGGACGAACTGGTCAGCCGCTATTCTTGCTGCATCGGACGTTATTGTTTTGGTCAGCGAGCTTTCGGTTGCCGGGGTTCATCAGGCCAAACGTCAGCTCGATGTGCTTGAAGCCAACGGACTTTCCGACCGGGTTCAGGTTGTTCTTAACCGGATGGCGACCTCGCTTTTTCGCAAGGCAGACCTTTCGCAGACCGAGCAGGCCTTGAAGCGAAAGGTCGATTTCGTTGTCAGCAACGATTATCTGACGATGTCGGCTGCTATTGATGAGGGCCGAACTGTCGGCGCGATCAAGGTCAAATCCCGTTTGGAAAAGGACGTTCGCGGCTTGCAGGCCGGCCTTGAAGCGCTGCCGACGGTGAGCGCATGATCTGGCCGACGCGCAAAGCCGGTGCTTCCGCGAGCGAGGCAGCTGTGGTTCTGGCGCCCGACGCCGTTACACTGGCGCCAGCGACTGCCAAGCCGGCAAAGGTTGCTGCCGAGCCGGCCGATACCCGTCGCGCGGATTCTTACACCGGTCTCAAGGTGACGCTGCACCAGAAGCTGATCGAGCGCATCAATCTTTCGGCACTCGACAGTATGACTCGTGAGCAGGTGGGCCGCGATATCGGAGAAATCGTGCAGGAGATGCTCAAGGAGCTGAACCATGCGCTGAATCTTACCGAGCGCCGCCAGCTTGTGGAGGATATTCTTGATGAACTTCTGGGGCTCGGGCCTTTGGAGCCGCTGCTCAAGGACCCGACGATCACCGACATCATGGTGAATTCGGCGAGCGTTGTTTTCGTTGAGCGCCGCGGCAAGATCGAGTTGTCACCCACGCGCTTTGCTGATGACCGGCATCTCATGCGTATTATCGGCAAGATTGTCTCCGGTGTTGGCCGGCGTGTCGACGAAAGTTCGCCGATGGTCGATGCCCGCTTGCCCGATGGCAGCCGTATTAATGCCATCATCCCGCCGCTGGCCATTGATGGCCCGGCCATATCAATTCGTAAATTCTCAAAGACGCCGATCGACCTGAGCAAGCTTGTCGGCTTCGGCGCGCTGACGGAAGATGCCGCGACTGTGCTGCGCGGGGTCGTCGCGTCGCGTCGGAATGTCATTATTTCGGGCGGCACCGGCTCGGGCAAGACGACGATGCTCAACGCCCTTTCAGCCTCTATTGATGATGGCGAACGTGTTGTCACGATTGAGGATTCGGCCGAGCTTCAGCTGCAGCAGACGCATGTGCTGCGGCTCGAGACCCGTCCGGCCAACATCGAAGGCCGTGGCGAGGTAAACCAGCGCGATTTGGTGAAGAACGCGCTTCGTATGCGCCCGGATCGCATTATTCTGGGTGAAATCCGGTCGGGGGAAGCTTTTGATATGCTTCAGGCCATGAATACCGGGCATGATGGCTCGATGACCACAGTTCACGCCAACACGCCGCGCGATGCGCTTAGCCGTATTGAGCAGATGATCGGCATGTCCGGGATCGATATTAGTCCCAAATCTGCGCGCGCCCAGATTGCGTCTGCCATTCAGGTCGTTTTGCAGCTCGCTCGCTTGTCTGATGGATCGCGTCGTGTCCTCTCAATTGCAGAAGTGACTGGTATGGAGGGCGAGATCATCCTCATGCAGGAGATCTATCGCTTCGAGCGTCAGGGCATTGATGAAAACGGCAAGGTCATCGGTGAGATGAAGCCGATGGGTGTGCGGCCGAAGTTCGCTGAGATCCTTCAGGCACGGGGCATCCATCTGGCGCCGGATCTGTTCGATCCGTACAAGCGGAAGTCCGGCTGATGGACATGCTGCTCGACGCCGAGTTCGGTCTCTATCTGCTGGTCTTCATGGCTGTTGTGTTGCTGATTGAAGGCGGCTTCTTGCTTTACCGCGATGTCATTGCACCGCGCGGCAGAGTCAGTCGGCGTATGGACCTGCTTTCTAAGGGCGCCAGCAACGCCGAGATTATGGAGACGCTGCGCCGCGAAATGCCCGATTCCAATAGTGCGTTTCTGCCATCGCTGATCGCACGGGTCGAAAAGCGCATGACCCAGGCCGGCATGCAGATGAAGTCTTCCACCATGGTCACGGGCATGGTGGCGACGACACTGGGAGTTGGGATTTTGTTTCCGCTGATTGGCGGCCTCACCGGCCAGCTTACCTCAGCGATCGCTTATGCACTGGTCATCGTGTTTGCCTTTGCAATCGGTTTTGTCATTCCGATGACGTACATCAATGTTCAAGCGACCAAGCGGATGAGATTGTTTGAGCAGCAATTTCCGATCGCGCTCGACATTTTTGTTCGGGGTCTGCGTGCTGGTTACCCGGTAGGCTCGGCGCTGGAATTGCTGGTCTCGGAAGTGCCCGACCCTATCAGTTCCGAATTCGGCCTTGTATTGGCTGAAATGAACTATGGCTACAATCTTCGCGATGCGCTTTCCAACCTGTCTGACAGGGTCAGCACACAAGACATTGCCATGTTTGTTGTGTCGGTGGCGATCCAGTCGGAAACAGGCGGCAGCCTCGCGGACATTCTGGATGGCCTCTCGAAGGTGATCCGCGACCGGGCGTCGATGGTGCTCAAGGTCAACGCGCTGGCCAGTGAAGGCAAAATGACGGCGACGCTGCTCAGTGCGCTGCCGATCCTCACCTTTGCGTTCATGTTTGCCAGCCAGCCGCAATTCTATTTTGATACGATGGATGATCCGTGGTTTCTTCCAGGCGTGGTCGGGATGGTCATATTCTATTTTATTGGCATGTTCATGATCCGCAAGATAGTTGACATCAAGGTATAGAGGGGAGGCGAATTATGAACCAAGCTGACCTGATCAACCTTGCCATCTATGGGATTGTTTTTCTGGCCGTTGTGCTGGTGGTGGTTGCCGTTGCGCCGTTGTTGAGGCGGCGGGTCAATATCATCGAACGGCTTTCAGCGCCGGTGGCGAGCGATCGTCCGACTATGCAGTCGGTCAGCCTGCGCACCGATGATACTGGATCGGTTTGGGCTCGCCTTGTAGCCGAAGTCGAAAAGCGAGGCCTTTCGCTATCGGATTCGAAGGGAGACAAGCTTGCCGAGTCGCTGATGCTGGCGGGCTATGACCAGCCCTATGCGCCCCGGGTCTTTGTGTTGACCAGGACTGTGCTGACGCTGGCACTTCCGATCGGCGCGCTGCTTATCATGTTTTTTCTCGATAAATTTCCTTCAGCATCAACACTTTATATGGTGATTGTGGGGTTGGCAGCCGCCGGGCTTTATCTGCCCAACTTCATCGTCAACTCAAACGCAACCGAACGGAAGAAGGAAATTCTCAACGGCTTTCCTGACACGCTGGACCTGATGCTTGTTTGTGTTGAGGCCGGACTTGGCATCGATGCAACGTTCAGCCGTGTTGGCACGGAGATTTCACGGTCTCATCCGCTTATTGCGCGATTGTTTGCGGTCGTTTCGCTTGAACTTCGCGCCGGCAAGACGCGGGAGGAAGCACTGCGAAGCCTCGCACGCCGAACTGCGGTGCCTGAAATCAGCGCCTTCGTCACCCTTGTCATCCAGTCTGACCGTCTGGGCGCCAGCATTTCGCAAGCGCTCAAAATCTATGCCGACGAAATGCGCGAAGCCCGAAAGATGCGTGCTGAAGAACGTGCGCACCGTATCCCGGTTCTGCTCTCCATTCCGCTTATCTGCTTCCTGCTGCCTTGCATGGTTGCAGTGCTTATGTTGCCTGCCTCGATCCAAGTGAAGCAATCGATGCAAAAGGCCAAGGCATCTGAGACTTGAGGACGTCATGACAAGACATCGCCCCGCCTCCCGCATCCATACGTATGGGCTGCTCAAGGGGGGTGCTATTCTTGGTGTGGCCGGAGCGGCTCTTGCCGATGGCGGCGCAGCCGAGGCGCGGAGTCAGGCTCAGAAGGATCAGATCGAGGCACTGAAGGCGGCCGCGGCGACCCGTGCTGCGGTCAGTCAACCTGCGGCTCAGCAGACAGGCGATTATTATTCGCGCGCCAAGGTGCTGCTTGGTGCAGGTGACGTTACGGGGGCGATGGCTGCATTTCGCCGCGTGCTGGCGAATGAGCCGCAATCGGTCGATGCGATGAATGGCCTTGCAGTTACCTATGATCGCATGGGCCGCCATGATGTGGCTCGTGGATGGTATGAAGCAGCACTGGCCGTCGCGCCGGATGATGCCGCTGTTCTGACGAACCTTGGGTATTCGCTGACCTTGCAAGGCGAGTGGCGGGATGCCATTCCTTTTTTGCAGGCTGCGATTGCCAGCAATGATCCAGCCGCCGAAGGTATTGCGCGTCGCTTGCTCTCGCGTGTTGACGCTGCTTTGACGGCGGAGCGCGCCGGGGCTTCGGTCATGGAGCGGCCTGCTGAGGTCGCACTATATTTCGATGTGCCCGAGCCGGTAGCGTTGGCAGCCGCGCCGGTAACAGTGAACACGGTCGAGACCGCTGAATTGGCTCTGCCGGCCGTGATGAGCGTGGATCCTGAAGCGTCAAGTTCGGCGCGCATCGAAATTGCTGCCAATGGCGAGGCCCGGCTCGTGATGGGCTCGCCAAGGGCACCGACCCCGGAGATGGTGGCAAGTCTTGGCGATGCTGCAGCGCTCGTGCTCGCCGTTCAGCCGAACGGTGCCTCTAAGATATTAGCCGATGCAGGGCTTGCCAGCATTGAGATAGACGTCGTGATGGCGAATGAGCCAATCGTTGTGGCTATGGCCATGCCGCCGCTTGGGGAACACGCTAAAGTGATCCTGGCACCGTTGCCGGACCCGCATGTGGCAACGATAGCCGAGACGATTGAGCTGGCAGAGGCTAGGCCTGCGCCGCCGGCCCGGTCAGGTAACGCCGACCCTGGCCTGCCTGAATTCGTCAGTGCATTGCAGCTGGTTGTGGTGCCCGAGGCGCTTTCGGGTCAAATGATTCCGGCTCTGCCGCATGTGCCAGCGTCGCATCCCCAAGGCGACCGACTCCAGGATGAAGCGCCGGGCTGGTTGTTGCATGTGCGCCGGGAGGGTTTTGCTGCAATCCGGCCAACGATGGCGATGGCAGAAACCACAGCACTCGATATACGGCTCTTTGATTGCGATGATCGTGATCTGAACAGCTTCGCCGCTCGGTTGCGTCATATTCCGGAACCGCTGGCACCTCTTCGGGATTCGCCGATAGAGCGTCAGATGGCTATTGCGCGGCTTGAGGCGGTGATCATGCGCGCCCGGCAGGCATGACGCTGCGGCTGGGTGCGTGGGCTGCGTTGCTTTTTGTCACTACGTCGCCGGTTTTGGCTCAACCCGCAACAATGCCGCCAGTGCTGGCTCAGCCTGAACCGACGCCGCCGGCCATATCGCCACTATCGCTGATTGACCGCGCCATTGCCGACGGGCGCCTTGGTGATGCCGAGGAGATTATTCGCCGCGCGCCGCTCGAGGCTCGTGATCCTGAGCTTCGGCTGCGTCAGGCAGAACTCGCACTCGCGGCCGGCCGGATGGCTGAGTCGATCACTGGTTTTGGGCTGTTGACTGATGAGCCGATGGTGGCGGCCCGCGCCCAACAGGGCTTGGGCATCAGCCGCCTGCGCCGGAGCCAGCTTCCTGAAGCGGCGGCGGCACTGGCCAAGGCCGTATCACTTGATCCCAGCTTGCTTCGCGCTCAACGGGCCCTCGGCATTGTTGCTGATCAGCAACGTGACTGGAAGACGGCGGAAGCGTCATATGCCAAAGCGCTAGTGCTGGCGCCGGGTGATCCAGTGACGCTCTCGAATCGTGGTTGGTCGCGGATGCTGCGCGGTTTGCATGGGGAGGCCGAGGCGGACCTTGCCGCTGCCGTTGCGGCTGACCCTTCTCTCAAAGTTGCGGCTGAAAATCTTCGTCTGTCCCGCGCGATGCAGGGCCAGTACGAAGAGGCGTTTCAGGGTTCAACGCGCGAAAGCCTCGCGGCCGATCTTGATATGGTAGGATATGCAGCGCTGACGCGGGGTGACCTCGATGTTGCCGAGGTTTATTTCCGACGCGCCCAGATTCTGAACCCGCAGTTCGACAAGGTGGCGACGGCCAATATCGCCTGGATCGAGACTGAGCGGTCGCGGCTAGCCAAACCGGAAAAGCAGCGCTGATGCCAATAATCGATCTTGGTCCCATCGTTCCCATGGCGCTTGCGTTCGTGGCGCTGGCGTGTGTGATCATTGCAGCGGGGTGGGATATCACTCGTTTTGAGATACCGGATGAGCTGTCGCTGCTTCTTGTGGCGCTCGCAGTATTTTATGGTCTGATTACGCCCAATTTCAATTGGTTGTGGCATGCATTGGCGCCGGTTGGGGTCTTCGCTATTGGTCTGGCTGTCTTTTCACGTGGCTGGATGGGCGGCGGCGATATCAAGTTGCTGACGGCGATTGCGGCCTGGACCGGTCTGGGCGGCCTGTTACCGCTGTTCATCGGCATGGCGCTTTCCGGCGGCATATTGGCATTTGTGCTGATTGTCGCTCGGCGCGCCTATGCCGACCGGCCTGGGCCGCGCATTTTTGCGCGCGATGCGCCGCTGCCCTATGCCGTCGCGATCCTTGGCGGCACGCTTTATTGGGCATCGTTCGTCTGGCCCGGCAATTGGCCGCTTTACTAAAGCGCCAATTAAAGCCCGAGCAAAGTCATAAGCTGGGCTTTCGCTGACCGAGCCTGGTGCCAGAGATCAGCGTTTCCCAGATCACCCGGTGTGATCTGCTCTGGCCATTGGCTTTCAATCAGCGCGTGAAGGGCATCTGCACGCGCCTCAGTGAGCAGGAATCGCGGGTCGATGGTGTGTGGCGCTGCGGTTACGCGGAGCCGGAGGCATGCCGGGCCGCCACCATTGCGCATTGATTCGCGTACATTGATGAAGTGGATATGCTGTATTGGCGTGCCTTGTGTCAGAAGCTGGCCGAGATAGGTTTTCACTGAGGCGGTGCTCTCGCATTCGCCGGGGACTATGAGCGCCATTGAGCCATCGCTTAGTGTCAGCAACTGGCTGTTGAAGAGATAGCTGGAGATCGCATCCGCCAAGGGGACCGCGGTTGTCGGCACTTCGATGATCACGGCATCGGGCATTAACCGGCCGAGGCTGGCCTTCAGGGCGTCGGCATTTGCGAAGGCCTGCTCATGGGCGAACAGAACCGGACCATTGGCTACTGCCACAACGTCATTATGAAAGGCGCCGGCGTCGATCGCGTCCCGACTTTGCTGGATGAACAGTGTTCGCTCCGGCGCAAGCAGGTGACGCCGTGCGATAGCTTCGCTTGCGCGGCGGTTCTGCCGCGCCGGGAAGCGGCCGCCGTTCTCGCCGAATATGAAAAGTTCGAGTCCGGGGAGATGGTGATCTTTGGACAGCCGCATTTGGTTGGCGGCGCCTTCATCACCGAAGCTGGCTGGCAATGCTGCATGAATCGCAAAATGCGGATGGGCGAAGGCACGGCGCAGCATCGCTTCGGTCTCGCCATGCTCGATGCTCCGGTGCACCATGCGTGAAAGGTTGGCGACCGAGATATGGGTGCGCCGATCGTGCGTGTCGGGCGCGGGTGATATCGTTGCGGCGTTGGCGGTCCACATCGAGGACGCTGAGCAGGCTTGTGCGAACAGGCGTGGATCGGCGGCATGCGCGGCGCTGCACACTTCATCGTCGGTCCCGGCGAAGCCGAGTGACTGCAGCCATTCGACGTTGGGCCTTTCGAGTGGCAGCAGATAGCCTTGGGTCAGCCCGAGATTCATAACGAAGCGCATTTTTGCCAGCCCCTGCAACGCTGCTTCGCGCGGTCGGCTGGTGGCGCCGGCGTTGGTCTGGCTGGCGATATTACCGAAGCTCAGCGCTGCATAATTATGCGTTGGGCCGATCAGACCGTCGAAATTAATCTCTTGCAGCATCAGTCCCGCAATCCTGTTGCAATGGTCGCAGACGGATTTTCGGCTTCCAGGCTGGCGACGGGCCAGGCTGAATAGTCCGCCGCATAATAGGCCGACGGGCGATGATTACCACTGGCCCCGATGCCGCCGAACGGTGCCGACGACGCCGCACCATTGGTGGGTCGATTCCAGTTGACTACGCCAGCGCGGCTCTCCGCCCAAAATCGGTCATAGAGCGGACGGTCGCCGCCGATCAGCCCGGCTGCGAGGCCGAATTTTGTTGAATTCGCTTCGGCCATCCCAGTAGCAAAATCCGCCACGCGGATAAGCTGGAGCAGCGGTCCGAACAGTTCGCTGTCACTGCAGTCGGCAACGTCGGTGACATCATAGAGGGCCGGGGTGAGGAACGGGCGTGCTGCGTCTTTGCGCAACAGGGGCCGCAGAATCTTTGCGCCTGCGGTCACGAGCCGGTCCGCCCCGGCCATGAGCGCGTCGGCGGCGGCGTTATTGATGACTGGCCCCAAAAACGGCTGCGGCTCGGCGAATGGCTCGTCAACAATCAGACGGTCCATGAGCGTTGTGACGGCCTCGATGAGCGGTCCTGCGTTTCGATCCTCGATAATCAGACGCCGGGCGTTTGTGCATCGCTGCCCGGCCGAAAGATAGGCTGATTGCACGATCAGCGCAGCGGCGGCGGCATGGTCTTTGGCCGCCAGATCCCACACCATGAGCGGGTTGTTTCCCCCCATCTCCAGCGCCAGAATTCGCCCCGGTGTTTCGGCGAATTGACGCGCCAGTGCTGCCCCGGCACCTGCCGATCCTGTGAACAGCAGCCCGTCGATATCAGCGCTGGCCAGCGCCCGGCCGGTTGTTGCAGCACCGTGCACCAGCGTCAGCACGCCGGCAGGAAGTCCGGCTTCGGCCCAAAGGCCTGCCATGAACTCTGCCACCGCCGGCGTATGCTCGGATGGTTTGAAGACCAGCGTATTGCCGGCAATGAGCGCGGGCACTATGTGCCCATTGGGCAGATGCGCCGGAAAGTTATACGGCCCGAGCACCGCCAGCACACCGTGCGGCTTGTGCCTTGTCATTGACCGTGTGCCTGCGACCTCACCTTCGCTGATACCAGCACGCTGCTCTTGAGCAGTGATGCTGATCTCAACCTTTGCGGCTGTGCTGGCGACCTCGGTTCGTGCTTCCCATAGCGGTTTGCCAGTTTCTTCGGCGATCAGTCTTGCAAAGTCTTCGGATCGCGCTTTGACGGCACCCGCGTAGGCGCGAGCGACCTCATGTCTCGCCGCTACGGGAAGCGAGGCCCAGCCTCGAAGTGCTGCGCGTCCGCAAGCGACTGCTGACGCCACATCGGCGTTCGATGCAGCTGGTCCCCGCCAGATCGCTGCGCCCGTGCAGGGGTTAGTACTGGTCAATGTTTCAGGCGGGGACATGGAGCAACTCATCACCGGGGGACAATCTGACGGCTTGGGCAATGCCGGAGGGCAGAGCGGTTCCCGCTTCCGTCAGTGGCGCAAGGAATGCGCGGAAATCTTTCAGCCGCCCGCTCGCTATCAGTGACTTCGGGCCGGTTGTATCGTCAGGTAGCAGCCGTTGCAGTCGACTGCGCTGAGCTTTGGCGACGGTCTTGATCTGATCAGTCCTGGCAATGACTGTCGGGCCGCCATCAAAGATATCGAGATAATTGTCTTGCACAAAGCCTTCGGCCTGCAGCATTGCCAGCGCTGCCTGGCCCTTTGGGTGCGGCTGGCCGATCACGGCCTGTGCCGCCGCGGGCAGCAGGGCGGTGTAGATCGGCTGGCGCGGCATGAGATCGGCGATAAATTGGCTGCCATGAAGGGCATTCAGGTGATCAGCTTCGGGAAAACTCATGCCGAAGAATGCCCGGCCTATGGCGTCCCAGAAAGGCGAATTGCCATGGTCGTCTGATACGCCGCGCAGTTCGGCGATGATCTTGTCGGCAAAGCGCGCCCGGTGTTTGGCGATAAACAGATATCGCGCGCGTGCGATCAGCTTGCCCAGACCGCCGGTTCGGTGGTCCGGGTGAAGAAACAATCCTCCGACCTCTGTTGCGCCGTCATGATCGGTGACAAGATTGAGCAGTGATAATGGAACGATCCTATCGAGCTCGCGAGATGCCTGTGACATTTGACTGAGCTTGTATGAGTAGAACGGCCATTTGGCGCCAAGCCGGCTGAATACCATACCTGTGCCGGCGATTTCGCCCGTCTGGCTGTGCCGCAGGACGAGGATGTAAAGTTCATCATCGGGCTGGTCGCTGGTGCGTGCGAGGCTTTTTATTGACCAGGCAAGCCGTGCTGCGAGTTCCTTTTCGCTGTCCGGCAAATTTGTGAAACCGCTGCCCGTCAGCCGGGCCAGCGCCAGCAGGGCTGGCAGGTCTGCTTCGCGCGCGGGTTCGACTATCCACATCAGCGCACCCACCCATATTGCGCGACGCGAAGCATAATAAGGGCCGCGAGTGCAGCGCGCTCCTCAAGCGAATCAACCATCAGGAATTCCTCGGATGAATGGATGGCGCCGCCGCGCGGGCCCAGCGTGTCGACCACAGCCAAGCCGGCGGCCGCCAGATTGTTGCCGTCGCAAACGCCGCCAGTGTCGCGCCAGCCTAGACTCAGCCCGAGCGCTGCCCCGCAGTTTTTGACCAGTGCAAACAGGCGTGCCTGATTGGCGTCCATCGGCTTTGGGGGGCGAGCGAAATGTCCGTGTAGCGTAATCTTTACGTCATGTGCTGCTGAGACTGCTGCGATGATCAGCGGTATGTCGGCTTCGGCGCGGGCTTGGGCCGCCGGGGTCGTTGGTCGCATGTTCCAGCGCAACACCGCCATATCAGGCACGACGTTGTTTGGACCGCCACCATCGATTTTGGCCGGGTTGACGCTGAGATCGGCAGTGCCAAGCCCCGCGAGGCGGAGTGCCAGGTCGGCCGCGGCGAGCAATGCATTGCGGCCGTCCTCCGGATTGCGGCCGGCGTGTGCCGCTTGTCCGGCGATTTGGGCGGAGAAATTGCCCGACCCCCGCCGCGCCCCGGCCAGCGTGCCATCGGGCAGGGCAGGCTCGAACGTCAGCCCAAGATGACAGCGCGAGGCTGACTCGGAGAGCAGTGCTGCCGAGCCGAGCGACGATACTTCCTCATCGGCGTTGAGCACCACTTCCCACCCCAGTGCTGCGGCCCAAGGGCTCGCCTCCAGCACCTCAAGGGCTGCCAACATGACTGCAATTCCGCCCTTCATATCGGCGGAGCCGGGTGCGTTGAGCGTGTTTTTATCGATCCAGCGGCAAGTCTGGAAAGGATGTTCCGGCCCGAATACCGTGTCCATGTGTCCGGTCAGCAGCACTTTGATCGGGGCTGTGGGTCGCTTGATGATGTGCAGATTATGCCCATGCGGAACCGTGACCAAAATTCCTGCAACGTCGAGATTGGTGACTGACTGTGGCGCTGCGCGCCTTATTTCGCCTCCCAGTGGCGCAAAGGCTACGGCCAGTTTTTCGATCATCGCGGCGAGCCCGGACATGTTGCGGCTGCCGCTGTTGATGGCTGTCCAGTCCAGTATTTTTTCGAGCATGACATCGCGACGCCCGGCCAGCATCGCTAGAGCGAGCCGCTCTGTTGCGGTCAATTCGGTTTCAAGGCTGGAGGTTTTTGTCATTACGGGCACGATACGCCAGCGGCAAGCGCCTCGCCAGTCGTTATATGTGATTATGGTAACATCAATAGCATTTTGTGATTTTGCTCCAAGTGACGATGAGGGCGCTTGACCGCACGCTTCAAGCCTGAGCGTATGGAGTGATTGTGTAGCGCATGCGGGGGCGCTAAGGCTTTTCGACTGTTTATTTAGGGGACACGCATTGGCTGATTGGCGGGTAAAGTCGCTTGATTCGATACTAGCGACCGCAAGCAGAAAATCGCTGACCCGGTCGCTGGGGGCCTTCCAGCTCACCATGCTGGGAATCGGCGGCATCATCGGCACTGGTATCTTTGTGCTCACATCCGAGGCAGCGCAAATCGCCGGCCCGGCGATGATGATGAGTTTTGTCATCTCCGCCGTCGTCTGCGGGCTGGCAGCACTATGCTATGCCGAACTCGCCTCGATGGTGCCGGTCTCGGGCTCAGCCTATACTTATACCTATGCCACCTTTGGCGAGATAATGGCATGGATCGTCGGCTGGGCGCTGGTGCTCGAATATGCCGTTGCCGCCTCGGCGGTGGCAGTCGGTTGGTCGGGCTATGCGGTCGGCGTACTCAGGAACTTCGTCGGGCTGGAAATACCGGCGGCCCTTGTGAATGGCCCCTATGCGGGCGGACTTATCAACCTGCCAGCGGTCGTTATCTCCGTTGCGGTAACAGCACTTCTGGTGGTCGGCACCAAAGAAAGCGCTACCGTTAATGCAGTGCTGGTGGCGATCAAGGTTTTGGCGCTCACCGCCTTTGTGGCGCTCTCAGTGCCCGCCATTCAGTCCGAGAATTTTTCGCCGTTCATTCCGATGGGCGGCGCCAGCATGATTAGCGCCGCTTCGATCATCTTTTTTGCATATATCGGCTTTGATGCGGTTTCGACCGCTGCTGAAGAAACCAAGGACCCGCAGCGTAACATTCCGATCGGTCTGATCGGTAGCCTTGGCATCTGCACGGTATTCTATCTGCTGGTCGGTGCCGGTGTTATCGGCAGCTATGGCGCCCAGCCGATCATGGATGCAGCCGGCAATGCGCCGCTGCCCGGCTCGGCCGAAATGGCGGCACTGTGCGCAGCCGATAACGCCGGCCTGGTGGTCTGCTCCAAGGAGGCGCTGGCGCATGTGCTGCGCTCGATCGGCTATCCTGGCATCGGCAATGTGCTCGGCCTCGCTGCCGGCTTTGCGCTGCCCTCGGTGGTATTGATGATGATGTATGCGCAAACTCGCGTGTTCTTCGTCATGTCGCGCGATGGCCTGCTGCCGCCAGTGCTTTCCAAGGTGCACCCGCGGTTCAAGACGCCGCATATCGTCACCATGATCACCGGTGCCGGCGTCACCCTTGGCGCGGCGTTCTTCCCCGTTGGCCAACTGGCGGCTGTCTCCAACGGCGGCACGCTCTGCGCCTTTTTGCTTGTATCGCTGGCGATCATGACGCTGCGCCGCACCGACCCCGACCGCGCCCGCAGCTTCCGCACGCCGGCGGTCTGGGTGGTAGCGCCGCTCGCCGCCATCGGCTGCGTGGTGCTGTTCTTCTTCCTCACCATCACCGCACAGCTTTTCTTCGTTGGCTGGGCAGCGGCCGGGCTGGTCATCTACTATCTCTATGGCCGCACCCGCTCCAATGTCGCGCGCGGCTTCATAGAAGTGGGCGAGCTTGATGATGATGTGCCACCGATCGGTCTTGCGCCGCTTCCCGGCGGCATCCACACCCCCGGCGGCAAGGACGCATAGACGGTCTTGGCGCCGCTTTACGCGACCGGCCTGACGGCCTGTTTGCAGGAAAAGGAGCGCTCCCCGTTAGACAGGGAGCCTCCGCTCCTACGCATCAAGCCGCGCTGAAACCAAGGCTTTGAGGTCGGCTTCCGGCCGTGCGCCATAATGGCTGATAATTTCTGCAGCAGCGACGCAACCGGCAGTGGCGCAGTCCGGCAATGACCGGCCGTTAACCAGTGCTGTGAGGAAGCCGCCGGCAAAAAGATCGCCTGCTCCGGTCGTGTCGAGCACGCGCACAGCTTTCTCGGCAGGCACAACATATTCCGTGCCGTTTGCCAGCACGACGGCGCCCTTTTCAGACCGCGTGATGACTGTGATGCAGGCGTGCTGGCGCATTTCTGCAATGGCCACTGCCAAATCTTCAGTCTGGTAAAGCGAGCAGGCCTCTTTTTCATTGGCGAACATGATGTCGACATGCTCGGCCAAAAGCGCCCTGAAGTCGGCGCGGTGCCCCTCGACGCAAAAGACGTCAGATAGCGTCATGGCCACTTTGCGCTTGTGAGCGCGGGCAATCTGTATGGCTTTCTGCATCACCAATCGCGGTGTCAGTGGATCCCAAAGATAGCCTTCGAGGTAGAGAATGCCGGATGCCGACACTATGGCCGGATCAAGATCGGCCTCTGATAGCTCCTGGCACGCCCCCAGATAGGTGTTCATCGTGCGGTCGCCATCGGGCGTCACGACGATCAGGCATCGGCCCGTCGGGTCGCCGTTGGGCGAGGGCGCAGTGGCGAAGTGTACGCCGACGGCGCGGATATCATGCGTGAAAACATCGCCCAGCTGGTCTTTGGCGACGCGGCCTATGAACGCTGGCTTTGCCCCCATCGCGGCCATCCCTGCGACGGTATTGGCTGCCGAGCCGCCGCTCACCTCGCGCCCGGCGCCCATCGCGGCGTACAGTGTCGTTGCTTCTTCGGCTGAAATCAGCCGCATGGAGCCCTTGGCGATATCGCGCTCCGAAAGGAATTCCGGTGGCGCTGCAACGAGCACGTCCACAATTGCGTTGCCGATGGCGAGGAGATCAAATTGAGTTGTCATGAGCAGCTCCTAGCGCGGTCGGGCCGTCAAGGCTAGAAGCCGGTGATGTTCCGCTGCTCCCGCCTTTTCGTTCTGGCCGTTCCAATCTTCATCCTTGCAGGGTGTGCTGCTGAGCCGCCAATCATCAGCGCTGCTCCGCCGCCAACGGTCGTGACACCTGTGCCACCCGGGCTTGTGCAGATCATCGGGCGTAATGAGGCTGCGGTAACAGCCCTTCTCGGGGCCCCCTCGATGGCGCGAACAGAAGGCACGGCCCGGCAGCTCCAGTTCATCCGCCCGCCCTGTGTGTTCGACGTATTCCTCTACCCCGAAGGCGATAAGCTCAAGGTTCGCACCGCGACTGCGAGGAAGCCCGATGGCAGTGTCATCGAGCCGGGGGCCTGTCTCCTGATGATTATTCCGGCGGTGCGCTGAGCTAGTTTCTCAAGCCCAGTTGGACATCAGCGAGCGCACGTTCACCCGCGCTTTCAGGCGGGCACCGAGCAGAAACACACCGCCGAATTTTCGCTGCATGAACAGCGTGTCCACCGGCGGCAAGTGCCAAAAGTCTGGATCTTTGGCGAGCAACAGCCCGTCGTCCTTAAGCCGCGCCGCGATCTCGTTGCCGGCAAAGTCGAAGATGCCACTGCTGGTAACCGGCGCAAACGCGGCCTCGAAAAGGTCGATGACCCGATCCTGCTGGTCTGCCCCTGTGTCCGCTCCGAACAGACCGATCTCGACTGCCGCTTCGCGAGCCGAGATACGGTCGCCATTCAGGCCCGCCAGCATCAGCCGCCGATATTGATTCGAGATATCGTCCGAAATGATTCTAGTTGCGCCAAAGTCGAGCAGCACGATCCGTCCTGTCGTGGCATTCCACCGATAATTGGCGAAATTGGGGTCGGTCTGCATCAGCCGAAATTCGAACAACTCGCGAAAGACGAGTTCAATCAGGTGAGTCATCGCGCGGTCACGTTCTGCCTGCGATGCGGTTGCCAAAGCCTCTACTGGCTGCCCGGCGACATAGTCCATCACCAGGAGATCGCGCGTCGAAAATTCGGCGATAAGGGCAGGCACCTGAAAGTGTTCCGCCGTTGCCAAGAGGGCGCCGAAGCGTTCAAGACTGGCGGCCTCGCGCCCATAATCGGCTTCTTCGTGCAGCTGTCGCTTGGCTTCCGCCAGCATTGGCGCCACGTCCAGATGCTCGGGCACCAGCCCCGACAGGCGCATCAACATCGCTACATTATCCACATCGCTGTCGATACTGTCGCGCACGCCCGGGTACTGAACCTTCACAGCCAACTCGCGGCCGTCCTTAAGCCTTGCCCGGTGGACCTGGCCGATCGACGCGGCGGCGATGGGTCGGACATCAAATCGCGAAAATCGGCTTAGCCAGTTCGGGCCCCAATTCTGATCGAGAACAGCCTTGAGCTGCCGTGGCGGCATGGCTTGTGCATCATTGCGCAAGCGCGATAGAATATCTGCGAGCTCCGGCGGCAGAAAATCGCCTGAATCCATGGACACCAGCTGCCCAAGCTTCATGGCAGCGCCGCGTAGTTCTGCCAGCTGTTCGGCAACTTTGCGCATGTTCTTCGGGGTCAGAAACAGGGCGGCAGGGTCTGGCCTTTCACCCGCCGCCAGCCGCCGAACGCCATCAATGGCTGCGCGGCCAGCGATGCCGCCAGCCAGGGCCCCGAAGCGCGCAAAGCGCGCAACCCGCCCGCGCGGCACTGCCGATGTCGTACGATCTCTCATATCTCTCGCTTACGGTAGTGGCCTTGTTACCGCACTGTCCTTACCGCCGCAGGCTGGGTCTTTGCGCTGCAGCGCGCTGCAATCGGTCGTTTATGGCGGCACCCAGCCCGGTCTTCGGCACGGGGGCTACGGCGATGCCCGCTCGCCCGCTTGCTTCGGCAATATGCAGCGCTGCGAACAAAGCGGCGGCTGCCTCCGCGAGGTTGCCGCTCGCCGAGAGCGTGATATCGCCTGTCACTGTGCCGAAGCCGATCAGGAATTCGTCGATCTGCGCTGATACTGCTTCCAATCGGACCGGCTGATGCGGAGCATAATGGCTTTGCAGCATTCCCGGCGCCACTGGCCCGGCCTCTTCGGATGGGCCAGTCAGAGCGCCAATGAGCGCTATGATACGCTCTGCTGCAATGGCCCCGGGTCGCAGGAGCCGCACGACTTCCTTATCAACCTGCAGGATGGTGGATTCAACGCCCGATGGACACGCGCCGGCATTGAGCACCAGCGGCACGACATCACCCAAGCTTGTTACGACGTGTGCGGCGGTTGTGGGCGAGATGTGGCCCGAGCGGTTTGCGCTGGGTGCCGCCAGCGGCCCTGCGGCGGCAATCAGCGCCTGCATGACATCATGGTCGGGCACGCGAAGGGCTAGGGTGCCTCGACCGGCTGTTATTCCGGGCGCAAGATCGGCGTCGGCCTTCATCGGCAGCACCAGCGTCATGGGGCCAGGCCAGAATGCTGCGGCCAAACTTCGTGCGCGCTCGTCGAAAACTGCCAGTATCTTGGCCTCTTGCAGGCTGCCGACATGAACGATCAGCGGATTGGTAGAGGGCCGCCCCTTGGCAGCATAGATGCTGGCGACTGCCTCCGGGTCGGCTGCCCGGCCGGCAAGGCCGTAAACCGTCTCGGTCGGCACGCCTACGACTTCCCCCGCCATGAGCAGCGCCACCGCACGCGCCAATCCCGCTGCATCGGCAGGGACAATTTGTGGATCGGCGGAAAAAATGGCCATTATGACGTGATCTCCTAGACGCAGCCGGTCGTGCATCCAAGTCTGGTAACGCCTTGACGGCTGGAGGTTGTGCCGCAACAGGCATCAGGAGGGTCGATAAAAGGGCAATGACATGATTCTTGTCACCGGCGGCGCGGGCTATATCGGTTCTCATATCGCGCTGGCATGTCTCGACCGTGGCGAGGACGTCATTATATATGACGATCTGTCCACCGGCTTCGAGGCTCTTGTGCCGCCCGCAGCCCGGTTTGAAAAGGGAAGCTGTGCGGACCGGAAGCGCCTTGATGCGGTGATTTCTGCCTATCGTCCAACAGCCATCGTTCATTGTGCCGGGGTCATTTCCGTTGTGGAATCAACCACAGACCCGGCGCTGTATTATCGCAACAATGTTTCCAACGCGCTGACTGTCATCGAGGCTGCGGTCGATGCCGGGGTTGGCCGCTTGCTGTTCTCCTCGACGGCGACGGTATATGGAGACACCGCCGCTGAGCGGCTTACCGAAACCCTGCCTATTGCCCCTGTAAACCCCTACGCCGCGTCAAAGGCGATGGTTGAGCGGATGCTGCTTGATATAGCCGCCGCTACGTCACTCAGAGTTGGAATTCTGCGCTATTTCAACGTCGCTGGTGCCGATCCTGCCGGGCGTTCCGGCCAAGTTTCGCGCAGTGCCACGCATCTCATCAAGCTTGCGGCGCAGGCATCGCTTATTGATGGTCGCAGCATGCAGGTAACTGGTACGGATTTTGATACGCCGGATGGCACGGGCATCCGAGATTATATCCACATTTCAGACCTTGCTTCGGCGCATGTCGCGTCACTCGATTATCTTGCCAGCGATGCCGGGCCGCTGGTGCTTAATATTGGCTATGGCCGCGGCGCCTCGGTGCTTGATGTGCTTGATACGGTCGATTCTGTGATCGGCCGGGCGGTGCCGCGTGTTCTTGCATCGCGCCGCCCCGGGGATGTCGCAAGGCTTGTGGCCGATAGTCGCCGGGCGCTGGCGACGCTGGATTGGCGGCCTCAATATGACGACCTTCGCACCATCGTGACGCATGCCATCGCCTGGGAGCGGCATCTCCTCGCAGACCCTTCACGCTGGCAGCCCGCCTAGGCTATAACGCAAGCTCCGCTATCTTAGCACGAGCCAGCCCATGCCCTATGTCGCCCCAACCGCAGAGCAGCGTTTCGTTCTGGATGTCATTGCCGATCTTCCGGGACTTGCTGCCTTTCCGGCGTATGCAAATGCCAGTCCGGACATGGTCAATGCGATTCTTGAAGAGGCCGCGAAACTTGCGCAAAATGAATTCGCGCCGCTGAATCGTCTCGGCGACACCGTTGCGACGACTCTGAATGATGGCAAGGTTACGCTGCCGCCCGGTTTTGCCTCGGCCTATTCCAAATATGTCGAAGGTGGCTGGGCCGGTCTTGGCGTGCCTGAAGCGCATGGCGGGCAGGGCCTGCCTTTCGCGGTTGCTGTCGCCGTTCAGGAGCAGCTGACGTCGGCTAACATGGCCTTTGCGCTGTGCATGATGCTCTCTCAGGGGGCCATTGAGGCGCTCGCCGCCCATGCCAGCCCGGCGCAGCAGGCCGAATATCTGACCAAGCTCGTCACGGGCGAATGGACGGGCACCATGAACCTGACGGAGCCGCAAGCAGGCTCCGATGTCGGCGCGCTCACCACCCGTGCCGAGCCGGCGCCGGATGGCAGCTACCGCATAAAAGGCACGAAGATCTATATCACCTGGGGTGAGCATGATGTTGCTTCGAACATCGTTCACCTTGTGCTGGCGCGACTGCCGGAGGCACCAGCCGGCACCAAGGGCATCAGCCTGTTCATCGTGCCGAAGTTTTTGGCCGACGGTGCTCGAAACGATGTTTGCTGCGTCGGGATCGAGCACAAGCTGGGTATCCACGCGTCGCCGACCTGCACCATGAGCTTTGGCGACCATGACGCCTGCATTGGCTATCTTGTTGGCGCGGAAGGTGCGGGCATGCGGGCAATGTTCACTATGATGAACAACGCACGGGTTCAGGTTGGTCTGCAAGGGGTGGCGATTGCGGAGGCTGCCACGCAACATGCGCTCGACTATGCCCGCAACCGCACGCAGTCCGCCCGCTTCGGCCATGGCGGAAAGCCGGTGCGGATTATCGAACATGCCGATGTTCGTCGCACGTTGATGACAGCGCGTGCGCTGACGCAAGCCACGCGGGCGCTGGTTTATCTGAACGCGGCGGCACTGGACCGTGCGCATGCCGGGGACGCAGAAGGGCGGGGATTGGCCGATCTTCTCACGCCGATTTCGAAGGCATTCGCCACAGATACTGGTGTGGATGTGGCGAACATGGCGTTGCAGGTCTTTGGAGGGATGGGTTTTGTGGAAGAAACCGGTGCGGCGCAATTTTTGCGCGATTCTCGGATTGCGCCGATTTATGAGGGTACCAACGGGATTCAGGCGCTTGATTTGGTCGGTCGCAAACTGGGAATGGACGGCGGCGCACACTGGCGCACGCTGTTGTCCGACATCCGCACGACTGTGATGGAACTGCACGGATCGGCTGATCTGGCGGGGATCGCGCCCTGGCTGGAGGATGCACTGGCGGCAGCCGAGACGACGACGCACTGGCTGGCTGCTGCCAATGATCCTGACGACAAGGCCGCTGGCGCGACCCCGTATTTGCGGTTGATGGGGCTGACTTTGGGGGGATGGTTGATGGCGCGGCAGGCGTTGGCGGCCAGCGCCTTGCTGAGGCGAGGCGAGGGCGACCCGGCGTTTCTGGAGGCCAAGATTACGACGGCCCGTTTCTATGCCGAGCAGTTGCTGCCGGGTGCGACCGCGCTGGCCGGACCGGTGATGCGGGGTGCGGCACTGCTCTATGCGATTCCTGAGGACGGCCTCGCTGCCTAAGGCGGATCAGCGGATATCAGGGTAAAGTTTGCCTAGCGTTTCTGTGCGAAAGCCCAGACCCCAGCGGATACCGATCTTGAGGTAAATCCAATTGGCCTTCCACTCCCCCCAGGCGGCGATGCGGCGGTCCGACGTTGTGACGATGCGGTTGACGAGGCGGGTTCGGCCATAGGGGACGATGCGGACGCAAAGATCGGCCTCTTCCATGACGGCGAGCCGCTCATCGAAGCCGCCTATGGCCTGGAATGCGGTGCTGCGGACGAACATTGCGTGGTCTCCGAATAGGAGCCGGCCGCCGCGGACGAACAGCCAGGGGCGGAACAAGGCAGGGGCATAATAGGTCTTGAGCCAGTTGTGAGCCGAGGTGATCCAACGGGTTTTTTCCGGCCCGGCGAGGATTGCTGTGAAGCCGGCGAGGACGATGCGCGGATTGTTCATGGTCCGCGTGATGACGGCGATGGCATCATCGGGCAGCCATGTGTCAGCGTGGAGGAACAGGGTGATGTCGGCGCTGATGGCGGCAGCACCAGTGTTGCATTGGTGGGCGCGACCCTTGGCGCTGCTGATGATGTTGATGCCGAGCTGGGCGGCAACGGCGCTGGTGTCGTCTGTGCTGCTGCCATCGACGAGCAGGATTTCGTCGGGCTGCGGATCAAGGGCTGCGAGGCAACGGGCGAGCCGGGGCAGGTTTGGCGCTTCATTGAAAGCCGGGATTATAATGGCCACGGTCACTGGCCGAGGTCTGGCCAGCGCTTAAGGTCTTCCGGGCGATCGAGGTCGGCGAGTACGGGGAGGCGCTGTGCTTCGGGGATTCGTGCGTGGGTGACGGCGAAGACGGTGTTGGTGCCCCATTCGATCGCCTCGAATAAGTCCGGGCGCGGTGTAGGAAGGCCAAGGAGCCAATAGCCGCCGTCCTCCGCAGAGCCGATGCAGGGGCGGCCGGTGGCGACGATGGCGGCGGCAGTTTGCAGGTGTTCGGCGGTCAGATCGGGGCAATCAGCACCGATCAACAAAGTCGGGGCAGGGACGCGGGCGAGGCGGGCGCCCAGATCGCCGTCTCCCTGCGACGTCACCGGAACATCGCCCAGCCATTCGATGAAGGCTGACGGGTTTGCCCCGGTAGTGCGGATTTCGAAAGGCAGCCCTGAGGCTTTGACAGTGCCAAGGGTGCGCTCCACCAGCACTCGATGTACCCCTGCGGCGCCTGCGGCCCCGATAGCGGGTATCAGGCGAGTTTTTGCCTCGCCAGCGGTGGGGTAGCGGGCGAAGATGGCTATGCGCACGCGATGATGCGCCCGTTTTCGAGGGCGATGCGGGGTGCAGGCGGAAACCGCAGGCCACGGCAATCTGCGCTTTTGCCGGTGTGGATGTTGAAGCGGTATCCGTGCCAGGGGCAGGTGATGCATCCATCGAGCACGGTGGTGTTGTCAAGCGGGGCGAGCCAGTGCGGGCAGGTGGCGGCATGGGCGACGAGCTGGTTTTGTGAATATACGAGGCGGAATTTTTGGCTGCCCCAGTCGAAAAGATGCGGCAAAGCAAGGTCGGCGGGGCCGAGATCGAGGCGATCAGGGGCGGCCTTAGCGGGACGGCGGGCGAGAGCGTGCTCGCGGGCTTGCATCATCGCTTCGTCCTCATCCCAGAGTCGGGCGTAGATCTTCACGAAGCCGGCGCCGACAAATGCCAGCCGCGCAGGATCGGATTCGGGGATGTGATAGTCTACTTTGACGCCGGTCAGATGGGCAGCAATGGGCGTGAGCACGACGCTGATTACCGATGATGCGCCGGGACCAGATTCGGTGATGACGCGGTATGACAAGCCGTTATCGGCCATGTTCAGTTTGAGAATTTGTGCTTGATCGGGATTGCCGGGCTGGCTGATAAGTCGGATGCGCCAGCCTTTATCATCAGTTTTGATAAGCTCGCAGGCTGCAAAACTGCTGGCATGGAGCGAAGGGAGGTGCTCCCAATCGTGCACATTTTCGTGGATACGAGCGATGCTTGCCATGACTTCGCGGCGGTAGGTACCGGCATGGCTCAATTTACTCATTTGCGACCGCGTTTGGGGGCGTCGGCTTCGAACAGCGCAGCGAGTTGATCGATGATGGTGCCGCCAAGCTGTTCGGCGTCCATGATGGTGACGGCACGGGCATAATAGCGGGTGACATCATGCCCGATTCCGATGGCGATCAGCTCCACAGGCGAGCGGGTTTCGATCTGCTTGATCACTTGCCGCAGATGACGTTCGAGATAGTTGCCGCTGTTGACCGAGAGCGTGGAATCATCGACCGGCGCACCGTCGGAGATCACCATCAGGATGCGCCTGTCCTCGTTGCGGGCAAGCAGCCGGTCGTGCGCCCAAAGCAGCGCCTCGCCATCGATATTTTCTTTCAGCAACCCTTCGCGCATCATAAGCCCAAGATTCTTGCGGGCCCGGCGCCACGGCGCATCGGCCGGTTTGTAGACGATGTGGCGCAAATCATTGAGCCTGCCGGGCTTTGCTGGTCTGCCATCGGCTAGCCATTTCTCGCGGGCGAGGCCACCCTTCCAAGCGCGGGTAGTGAAGCCGAGAATCTCGGTCTTGACCGCACAGCGCTCGAGGGTTCGGGCGAGAATGTCGGCACAAATGGCAGCGATGCTGATCGGCCGGCCGCGCATCGAGCCGGAATTATCGATCAGCAATGTGACGACTGTGTCCCGGAAGTCGGTGTCGCGCTCGACCTTGTAGCTCAGTGCGTGAGCCGGGTTGGTTACTATGCGCACGAGGCGCGCTGCATCGAGGATGCCTTCCTCCTGATCGAAATCCCAGCTGCGGTTCTGCTGCGCCAAGAGCCGCCGTTGCAGCCGGTTGGCCAGCTTCGTTACGGCCGATTGGAGCGGCACAAGCTGCTGGTCGAGATAGGCTCTCAGGCGGGTCAGTTCGTCGGCATCGCACAATTCTTCGGCGGTGATGACCTCGTCATGAGCTGACGTATAGGCCTTGTAATCGAAGTCTGAAGGCATGTCGGCCATGGGTGTGTTGGGGCGCCATGGGGTCATGCCTTCCTGCCCGTCATCGCCCATCTCGGCGTCGGAGACCATGTCGGTATCCATGTCGACTTCGCGGGTTTCAGCGTCTTCAGGCGCATCGTCGCCCTGCTCGGCGCGCGTTTCGGTCGAATCTTCCTGACCGCCAGATTGCTCCTCGTCGTCCTCGCTGTCGCCGGGCTGATCCTGCTCCTGCTCATCCTCGCTATCGTCGTTTTCACTGTTCTCCGGGTCAGCATCCGGATCCACGCCCAGCCCAAGATCGGCCAGAACGCGGCGCATGACCTGCGCAAAGGCGGCCTGATCGTCGATCACCATCGCCAGCTCATCAAGATGAATGCCTGCGCGTGCTTCCAGATTGTCACGGACCATCGACAGCGCCGCTTCGGCGAGCGCGGGCGGCGGAGATCCCGTCAAACGTTGCCGGGCGAGGAGACCGAGCGCTGTTGCCAGCGGCACCTCCTCAGGCGTGCGAGCGCGCACAATTGGGTCGGTGCGGATTCGACTTTCGGTCATGCGGTCAAGGTTACGCGCCACGCCAGCCATGTCGGCAGCGCCCAGCGCTTCGCACCGGACTTGCTCAAGAACATTCCAGATTTCTCGCGCCGGCCCGACATCGGGCTGCTCTTTCCCGTGCAGCCGCGCGTCATGGTGACGGTGACGCAAGGCGAAGCTGTCCGCCCAGCCGCGCACCTCGGCGACCTGTTCAGGCGGAAGTGCCCGACCCGGCTGAGGTACCCGGGCACTATCCCCGAAGCAACTTGGTTTGTCGGCTGTGTAGGCCAATTCGACCTCCCATCGCGGGTCGCCGGGCGCATGGCCCATGGCGCGCAACGTAGCAGCAACGGCCGCACGGAAATCTTCGATCGGGTTTTCAGCTTGAGGCATGGAGACGTTCTAGCAGGGCAGAGCGGGATTGCGCCACAGGCCAGTGCGCCGCAGTTTCTGACCAAATGACTAATAAATATTAAACAATAGAACCACGGCAAGCGTCAAATATCGCCAATTCAGGCAATAGATGATTCATTTATCTGCCACTCTGGTTTAAGTTATGGTCTGAGCCTTTGATAAATATGTTAAGGTTAAGCCAGCTTTAAAAGAACCAAGTGGGATCTGAAATGAGCCGTTACGCCTCAAACAGTTGTCGGGATTGCCGGTTGGCTGATTGGACTTGGACACAAGCCCAGCGCGGCGCTGGCCGCAGCAGAATCAACGTCTTTCAGCCGGGTTATTGTCGAGCCTCAGGCGAATCGGCGGCCACCATAGGGCAGGGACTGAAATTACCTCTTGATCCGCAGGCGCCATTATCGCGCTGCCGGACATGGGAGCAGCTGCGCGAATTGCAGGATGCCTGACGTTCATGCGCCTGATATTCAAGTCTGATCTGATACTGCAGGCAGGGGCTTCAGCGCGCGGCTTGCGCGCTCACCGACGGGCCTTCACGGCGATGCTCTCGGGTAGCTCCTCGCCGAACACTCGCTGGTAATATTCAGCGACGATCCCGCGTTCGGCTTCATCGCATTTGTTGAGGAAACTCAGCCGGAAGGCAAAGCCGATGTTGTTGAAGATCGTGGCGTTCTGCGCCCAGGTGATGACGGTGCGCGGCGACATGACCGTGGAGATATCCCCACCGATGAAGCCGGCTCGAGTCATGTCGGCCACCCGCACCATATTGGCCACTGTCTTGCGCCCGGCTTCGGTGTCGAAGCTCGGCTCTCTGGCCACGACGATGGCTGTTTCGGTGTGATGCGGCAGATAGTTCAGCGTCGTGACGATCGACCAGCGGTCCATCTGGCCCTGGTTGATCTGCTGGGTGCCATGGTAAAGACCCGTGGTGTCGCCTAGGCCGACTGTGTTGGCAGTGGCGAAGAGTCGGAACCATGGGCTGGGGCGAATCACGCGATTCTGATCAAGTAGCGTGAGTTTTCCCTCTACCTCGAGCACACGCTGGATCACGAACATGACATCCGGGCGACCGGCGTCATATTCGTCGAACACCAGAGCGGTCGGAGTCTGAAGTGCCCATGGCAGCAGGCCTTCACGGAACTCGGTGATCTGCTGCCCGTCCTTGAGGACGATCGCATCCTTGCCGATCAGATCGATGCGGCTGATGTGACTGTCGAGGTTGATGCGGACGCAAGGCCATTTCAGCCGCGCCGCAACCTGCTCGATATGCGTCGATTTTCCGGTGCCATGATAGCCCTGAACCATGACCCGACGATTGAAGGCAAAGCCGGCCAGGATCGCCAATGTCGTGTCGGGATCGAAGACATAGGATGGATCGAGATCGGGCACGCGCTCATCGGCTACCGAAAACGCCGGCACCTGCATGTCGATGTCGACGCCAAAGACCTCGCGGGCATCGACCGTTATGTCGGGCGCCGTGAGCACTGTTGAGCCTTGCGAGGGCGGAGTATCGGCGCGGGGATGGGAAGAGGCGGGGGCGGTGGCCACTGAATTAAAGCTCCGTCTTGAAACGCGGTTGTAAGCGAAGATGCGTATAGGCTGAAACGACGGCCTGCAACTTCCCTTCATGCGTCCGGTCGCCGCCGTTGCTATCGGGATGATAGCGGCGGACCAGCGCTTTATAGACCCGCCGCACGTCGGGACCACTGGCAGAATCGTCTAGTCCGAGTGTGCCGAGCGCTCGAGCATCAGCCGCGTCCGGCCATCGTCTTGCCGTTGTGCGCGGTCTTGGCCTTTCTGAAAACAGGTCATGGGTATCGCCGAAATGAAAGGCTTCCCGGCCGCGCTCGGTTGTCTGCCGTTCCCAGCCCGCCAGTGGCGACTGCGCGTCATGGATATCGTCCGGGCTCAGGCCATCGAAGAAATTGTAACGGGCATTGAAGGCCCTGACATGGTCGAGACAGAACCACTGCCAGCCGCCGCGGTCACCGGGCACCTTATTGGACAGTGGTGCGCGGAATTCGCCCTGCTGGCCGCAGCCGGTCACTGCACAGAGCCGCTGCTCGGGGCCAGTATGCCGACCATGAAAACGGGCGGAGGTGGTGGAAATGGCGTGCGGATCCCTTCTGTTGGCCTGAAACTGGTGTAGAGACAGGCCTAACTCCAGACATGGAAAGAGGTAAAGCACTATGGCGGGTCCAGTGGCGATTGAGATGGAAGTGCTACTGCGTGCCGCACTGGCGCCTGTTCATATGGAATTGATCAACGACAGTGCTAAGCACCGTGGTCATAGTGGTGATGACGGCAGCGGTGAGAGCCATTTCACCTTGATCATCGAGGCGCCATCGTTTGCCGGTCAAAGCCGTGTGGCGCGACAGCGCGCAATTTATGCCGCTCTCGGCGATATCATGCGCGAACGTGTCCATGCGCTGGCCATTCGCGCTTACGCCCCGGGCGAGCGGCCATGAAAGCTGCGGCCCTGGCACTTGCCTTGATCGCAGCGATGCCGGCGTCGGCCGCAACTGACGTTGTGGGCCGGATCGATACCATTCCGCTTATCGATAAGCTCGATGTCGCTGATGCGCCGGTGGGCAGGACCACGCGATATTGGTTCCGTGCCGGGGAGACCGGCACAGGCCAGCGCTGGCTTGTGCCGGTCATTGTTGTCCGGGGTGCCCGACCTGGCCCTCGGTTGTTGGTCACAGCCGGTATTCACGGTGATGAGCTCAACGGAATCGATGTCATCCACCGGCTTGTCGCCGGGCTTGATCCAGCCGGTCTGTCGGGCACGCTGATCGCTGTTCCGGGGCTGAACCCGCCCGGGCTTCTGCAGGACACGCGCGAATTTGCTGCAAACGACAGCCGTGCCGCAGCCAATCTCAACCGCCAGATGCCGGGCAGGCTCGATGGCGATTATGTCGAGCATCATGCGGCCCTGCTCTGGCAGAACCTGCTCCGCCCCAATGCTGATCTTGCTGTCGATCTACACACCCAGTCACGCGGCACAGCCTATGGTCTCTACTCTTTTGCCTCGACCGCGCGCACCCGGCGGATGGCCGAACTGCTTGCCCCCGATGTTATCAAACTGGATCGGGGAGATCGCGGGACCGTGGAAAACACGCTGACTGATGATGGCGTACCCGCCGTGACACTTGAGCTGGGTATGCCTGGTCGGTTTGACGAGGCGATGGTCAGCCGCGGTGTTGCCGGGCTTTTGAACCTCATGCGTGAGCAGAAGATGGTGGCAGGCGCGGTTGTTGAACCTCCGGCTTCGATTGTCGTCGGCAATGTGCTGGCGGCGGTGCGTGCGCCGCGTGGCGGCTGGGCGCGGCTGCTGGTGCCGCTGGGGGCTCGAGTCGAGAAGGGCCAGACGATCGCTACGATGGCCGATGCCTTTGGCCGGGTCACAGATATGTTGCTAGCGCCTGAAACGGGTGTGATCGCCTCGATATTCACCGATCCGCGACGCGAGCGCGGCGGAATGATCGCCAGAATCATCCTTATGAGCGATGATCCAGCTTGCGCTTATGGTTGCCCCTGAGCCAGAGGTTCGTTAGGGGCGTTTCATCTCCGGCGCCGGATTAGCTCAGCGGTAGAGCAGCGGTTTTGTAAACCGAAGGTCGGGGGTTCAATCCCCTCATCCGGCACCAGCGATTTGAAGGACGAACATGATGGCTAGACGTCGGATTTTTCCTTTAGCGCTGGCAGTGCTGATGGCCGCGCCTGCGTTGGCGCAGGTGCCGCCCGCCGAGATCGGGGCGCGCTATGTTCCGGCGCCTTGGTTCATGCGCGAGCCAGTGATTGCCTCCATTGGAACCGTCGCCACTGAGATACAGGCCAATCGCGCGCGTTTTGATGCCAGCTTCAGCGCTGTCGAACGCACCTCTGAAGCTGCCCTTGCGGCTGCTGCCGCCAAAGTCAGGGATATTGACGCTGCCCTTCGCGGGCAGGGCGCTGACCGGGTGCGGATTGCTACAACGTTCCTGACGACGCCGCTTTATGAGCAGTATCGCGACAAGGAGGGCAATCTTCAGACCAACGTGCGCGCCGACAAGATCGAGCGCTATCAGGTTCAGGCGAGGCTGGTTCTTGAGGTGCGTGACGTGACTGCGCTTGAAAGCGCCTATGCGGCGGTTGTCGCGGCAAAGCCCGAGTCGATCGGCGCCGTGAGTTTCATCCTTGAGCCTGACAATGCCGCCAAATCGTTCCTGCAAACAGAGGCAGTTCGGGACGCGAGCCGCCGCGCCCGGCTATCGGCCGAAGCTGCTGGTGCCCGGCTTGGCGCGGTGAAAGTGATCGATCCGACTGGCAGGGCCTGCCAGACCGATGTGCTTGCCGGTTGGCCGCGCTATGCGGCTGCCGAGGCTGCTACCGATGTGACCTATGCCCGCTCTGCGGCGCCTGCACCGGCAATGTCCATGGACTCGGTCAGTGTCACTGGCAGCCGTCGTGGTGGATCCCCGCCTGTTGAGGTCAGCCTGCAGCCACCTTTCGTGCGGCTGACCGATGATGCCTGCGTGATCTACGCGCTGCTTCCCTGAGAAATTTCATCCCTTCAGCGGATCGCGTCCCTGATTGGCTTGGAGCATGAAGCGGGCACCGGGTCTCGGGGCTGCCCGGTCGTCGCGCGCCAGCGCATCGCCAGATTTTCGGTTGCTGTTCATGATGCTGGCTTCGGGCCAGCCCGGCTGCGCCAATTCGAAGGCATGACATGTATCTGCTACTCTGGTTGCCCAGTGAAGCGCCCGTTCGTGCGTCATTTTACTGGAGAATTTATAGGCTGGCGCTTTTGATACAGTCATTTTTGCCTCATGTTCGGCGAAGCTGAGCCCAGTCCAGTCCTGCTCGCGCCAGCCTCGGGCATGGCCAATCGCAAGTTGCTCGAACGCTGCGAGCGAGGTGCGCAGTCTGACCCAACGGTGGTTCGCCCAGCCTTTGCCGGGCGCTGTGAAACGCAGGTTGAGCGCTTCTGCGGCCCGGCGTCCGGCAGTATCGAGTTTGGCGATCGTCGCATCGTCCATGTCAAAGCAAAGGCCACCTTGGGTCTTTGGATCGAGCAAGATATTGACGATACGGTCGCGCTGTCCAGCCATTGCCATCAACTCGTTTTCGCGGCCATTGCGTGCGGCCCCGATAATTGCTGCCAGAAAGCGCAGGATTCCGGCATCGGGCCGCGCTTGGAAAGGAATTTGCAGGCCGTCGCTATTGTCTTGCGGCAGACCGATCTCAGGGTCTGCATTGCTGCCCCATTGCGCTTCCGCCCTGTCGCCAAGATTTATGCAGAAGGTCGGCCGCGTCGGTAGCGGTGTATCGAAGACTGTGACCGGGAAATTGGACGTGATCCCGCCATCGGAGAACCACACCGGCTGCGGCGGCAGCGCGTCAGGCTCGCTCGAATCACCGCCACGGTCGACAAACATTCTGACGGCGCTGATCATCCCGGGGAAGCTTAGTGAAAGCCTGACCCCAAGCGTCACCGGCAGATCCTGCGGCAACGGTAGCCGCCGGTAATGATCGTCACCAATTATGCGGTCAAAGCGCCGATCGGAGCGATTGAGGAGATGATCGACGATGGCTGCCGGCAACACGCGGCGCAAATCGGCTGCCAGAAACATCAGCCGCGTCGACGAGCGCTCGAGGAAGGGAAAGCTTGCAGGGATCGCCTGTGATAGGTTTGTCGTCGTCAAAAGCAGGTCGATCGCGCGGTACTCGTGCCAGGCGTCGGCTGGCCCGGCCTCGCCATCTGCGGTCCATAGATCGGCCATGGTCAATGGCAGATCGCCATCGGTGCGCCCGGCAGCGTTTTGGATGGCGGCATGAATCCATTCGGAAAAGCTGCCCTCCGACTTCATTTGTGCGAGCGTTGCTTGACCGGACGGCCAATCCTGCCTGGTGCCTGAACTCAGCCCGAGGCCGTGTGCCAATAACGCGGCATGCGCTGCCACGCCGGCGCGCCACAAGGCCAGCAGTTCAGCCCCCATCAGCAGTGCGAAGGATAGCAGTACGAGCAGCAATGCCCAGCCTGCCGACGCGCCCAGCAGTCCGAATGACCATCCAAGCAGCAAGATCATCGCACCCATGGTCAGGGCAGCTATCAGCGGCATGCGCGCGATGCTGCCCAGTTTGAACAGCAAAAATCGGCTTAGCGTAGCGCCATTTGCTCGCGCATCAAACCATTGCCAGACCAGCGCCATAACATCTTCCAGTCCGGTGTTTGCGGTGAAAAGACGCCTCAGCCGGCCGCCACCCAGCTCACGCGGGATGGCTGCTATGTCTTGATAAGCGTTGGGGTTGTGGCCGCTGCGTCGGCCATATTCCGCCGCCGCCAGCATACCCGCCGCCAGTGCCCCAGCCGAGGCGCCGCCAATGTTTCGGAATCGCCAATGCTCAGCCAGCGTTACAAGGGCAGCCGGATAAACCAGCCCGGATGTTATGCCCCCGCGCATGACGATATCGCATTCGGGCTGGTGCAAGGTTTCGGTCATTCAGTTCCCCCGTTCTTATACCGAGCCGACTTGGTCACCGCGCCAGCGCCTCTCGGACAAGCAGCAATCGGTCCTGACCAAAGTACATGTCATCGCCGATAAAAAAAGTCGGTGTCCCGAAGCCGCCACGCGCTATCAGCGCTTCTGTATTGTCTTTTAGTTGCACGCGCCTTGTGGCTCCGTCTGCCTCTGCCAGCGTTTCTGCTGGATCAAGCCCGGCTATTATACATGCCTCGGCCAACACATCCGGGCTGGCGATATCGCGATCCTGTCCCCAGTAAAGGTCGAAGACGCATCGGGCAAAGATCGGGCAGACGCCCGCATCCGACGCCACCAGCGCTGCTCGCATGGCGCGCGCCGAATTGATTGGAAAGATGCTGGGGGTCCAGCGGATTTTCAGGTCCGAGCGGCGAATCCAGTCTTGAAGATCTTTTGAATAATACTGGGCTTTGGGGACCACGGGTCGTTCGCGCATTTCATACACGCTGGGGTTGATCGTGTTAAAAACCGCGCCGACCAGAAATGGTCGCCAGATGATCGTGAAGCCATCCTCGGCCTGGGCTTTCAACAGGCCGTCAAAACCCAGATACGTCCAAGGGCTGGAGCAGTCGAAAAAGAATTCCACGCTGGCCATAAATGCCCCTTTTGCCGATTTTCACAGCTTGCCGCGACAGTGCCGCCATTGCCAGCCCCCGCAAGCCCGGCCACACTAGTTTGATGCGTACTCTACTATCTGCCCTACTTCTCACCTCGGCCGTACCGATTGCAGCGCAACCTGCAGCTGACAGTCCAGCAATCGAGGCCGTTCTGCAATCGGGCGTGGCGTTGATGAACGACGGCAAGGCCAGCGAAGCGCTGATCATGCTCGATGCGGCACTCGCGGCGGCTGTGCTGCCCGCCGAGCGAGGCCGAATTCAGCAGCTTCGCGCCTTCATACTCGCCGGCCTCGAGAGGATACCCGAAGCGCGGGCGGCGATGGAGTTTGCCATTGCCAGCAATCCTGATCCAACACCGGCGCTGCTCTCGATGCTTTTCAAGCTTCGCGCTTTTACGGATGATCCGGTTGCTGCTGCAGAAACTCTGGTCCTTCTAACCGTCTCCGATCCCGCCGGCCTTGCCCTCATACCCACAGAATTGATTGGCCGCGTTCGCGCTGGCCTTGCAAAGGATGAGCCGCGAGGCTTCGATCTTGATTTCGCGCTGGTCGGCGCTGGCTGGCTGGCGAACACGCCCGAGGCGGCGACGCTTGATGTTATCCGGCAAAGTGTCATCAAGGGTCTGCTGGCGCGCGAGCGTGCGGACGAAGCCGCAACGATGCTCGCGGCGGTGCGCGATCCCGAGATCTTGATCCGGATGGGTATCGACCGGCGGTTCCTCACCCTTTGGCCAGCCATAGAGGCTAGGCTCGGACCAGGGGCTGCAACGGCGAGCAACGCTGCCGTGGCCCGCGCCAAGGAAGACTTCGACAAAACGCCCGACGAGCTTGCTGCCCGGCGCGCCTATGCGCAGGCCCTCAATCTCGCCGCCCGCGAGGAGGAGGCGCTGGCTATTGCGTCCGGGGGTGCGACGCAGGGTGCAGCACTCGACAAGCTCGGTGATGAGGACCTTTGGCTTGTCGATCTGGAAGCCAGGTTGTTGGCCCATATCGGCCGCTACGACGCGGCGCTGGCTCGCTATGATCAACTCGCCGGCAGCGCTCTGGAAGGTAGGCCCGGGCTGATCGGCCCGATTATTGCCCGCGCAATGTTTGCCAATGAACTTGGTCGGCCCGATGCAGCGCTGGCGGCGGCTGATTTTGCCGAGCAGCATGCCGAACTCGCGTCAGCGTCCGGGCGGCTTTACATCGCCGCCGCTCGGGCTTGTGCTCTTGTTACGCTGGGTGATGCTATTGCGGCCCAAGGCGCTGCCAGCCCGGTTCTTTCAGCCCCTGATGACAATCCCCAGGCGACATTGTCGACACTGATGTGCCTCGGCCAGACCGACGCTGCTGCTGCTACAGTCCGGGCTGCGCTTGACGATCCGGCACGACGCGGCGCCATGTTGTGGCAGCTGCAACCTTTTTTGATCGCCGATCGTGGTGGCGCCACTGACAACAGGATGCGCGCCGGCATGCGCGCGCTCAAGGCACGTCCCGATGTTTCGGCAGCGTTTCGTGCTGTCGGGCGGGACTTGCCAGCCAAGGTCAGCCCGCCGCGTTGACGGCATTCAGGCGCCGAAAACGCGCTCGAAAATGGTATCGACCTGCTTGAGATGATAGCCGAGATCGAAATTATCGGCGATCTCGGCTGCGGAAAGATAGCGGGTTACCTCGGGGTCGGCCTCAAGCAGCGACTGGAGTTGCAGCGCCCCATCTGATTCCCAGACCTTCATGGCGTTACGCTGGACCAATGAATAGGCCGTCTCACGGCTGGCGCCAGCCTGTGTCAGGGCCAGCAACACGCGCTGACTGTGGATAAGTCCGCCCATGCGGTTCAGGTTCTTCAACATTCGCTCGGGATAGACGATCAGCTTCTCGGTCACGCCGGTCAGCCGCGCCAGGGCGAAATCGAGCGTGATGGTCGCATCCGGTCCAATCATCCGCTCGACCGATGAGTGCGAGATATCGCGCTCATGCCAGAGGGCGACATTTTCCATCGCCGGAATCGCCATCCCGCGCACCAGCCGTGCAAGACCCGTCAGATTCTCGGTCAGCACCGGGTTGCGCTTGTGCGGCATGGCGCTCGAGCCCTTCTGGCCGGGCGAGAAATACTCCTCAGCTTCCAGCACTTCGGTTCGTTGGAGGTGTCTGATCTCAACCGCAAGCCGCTCGACCGATGATGCGATGACGCCGAGCGTGGCGAAGAACATAGCATGACGATCACGTGGGATCACCTGGGTGCTGACCGGTTCCGGCGTCAGCCCCAGCTTGGCTGCGACATGGGCCTCAACCCTGGGATCGATATTGGCAAAGGTGCCGACCGCGCCTGAAATGGCGCAGGTGGCGATGTCCGCGCGGGCCGCGACCAGCCGTTCCCGGTTGCGGCTGAACTCGGCATAGGCTTGCGCCATCTTCAGGCCGAAGGTCACCGGTTCGGCATGGATGCCATGGCTGCGACCGATGCAGGCGCTGTTCTTGTGCTCAAAGGCGCGAACCTTCAGCGCCGCGAGCAGGGCATCGATATCGGCGAGCAGGATGTCGGCGGCGCGGGCCAATTGAACGGCCAGGCACGTATCGAGCACATCGGAACTTGTCAGGCCTTGATGCAGGAAGCGAGCGGGCTCGCCAACATGCTCGGCAACCGAAGTCAGAAAGGCGATGACGTCGTGTTTGGTCTCGTGCTCGATCTCGTCGATCCGCGCGATGTCGAACCCGCCTTTGGCCCAGATGGCTTCGGCTGCCGCCTTGGGGACGACGCCAATCTCGGCCAGCGCGTCGGTGGCGTGCGCTTCGATCTCGAACCAGATCTGAAAGCGGGTCTGGGGTTCCCATAGGGCAACCATTTCGGGGCGGGAATAGCGGGGTATCATCGGCGAGGGCGTAGGGCCGGGGTTGCGGCGGGTCAAGGTGGCGGCGTATCCGTGGGCGATGGTGCAGCAGGTTCGAGTGGTCGTGATGCAGGCGGGCCTCGGCCCGCTTGATTATGCTGTGCCTGACGGGTGGACGCTCCTTCCGGGACAGGCGGTGCAGGTGCCGCTTGGTCCCCGGCAGATCATAGGTGTCGTGTGGGACGGCCTTGAGGGACAGCCCTTTTCGGGCAAGGGGCTGCGCGCCGTGAGCGCGGTGCTGCCGGTCGAGCCCTTAGCCGAGCCTATGCGAAGATTATGTGACTGGGTTGCCGACTATTATCTGGCGCCGCTGTCGGGCGTGCTGCGGATGGTGCTGCCCTCGGTCGCCCTGCTGGGTGAGCGACATGTGCTGGAATATCGTTTGTCGGGCGTGCTTCCGGAGCGGCTGACACCCCAGCGCGCCGATGCCATGGCGCGGCTGGAAGGACGGGCAGGCACCGTGCGCGATCTGGCGCGGCTAGCGGATGTGTCTGAAGCGGTGGTCAGGGGCCTTGTATCGGCCGGCGCTCTGATCGCCGAAACCGTGGCTGCCGGTTATTTGCCGGGGCCGCCTGACCCGGACTATGCGCCGCCGACGCTCGAGACGGCGCAGACCGAGGTTGCAGCAGCGCTGGTCGAAGCTGTCGGCGCTGGCGGCTTTGCGCCGTTTCTGCTCGATGGGGTGACGGGATCAGGCAAGACGGAAGTCTATGCGGAGGCTATAGCAGCGGCCCTGCGCGCGGGCGGGCAAGTGCTTGTGCTTCTGCCCGAGATTGCCCTGACAGCGGCGTTCATGACCCGGCTGGCCGCCCGCTTCGGTGCATCACCTCTGGCGTGGCACTCGGACTTGAAATCGTCGGACCGCCGCGCTGCCTATGCCGCGATTGCCGATGGCCGGGCGCGGCTTGTGGTCGGAGCGCGCTCCGCCTTGTTTCTTCCGTTCCAGGATTTGCGACTGACCATTGTCGATGAAGCGCATGAGAGCAGCTTCAAGCAGGAAGAAGGCGTTCATTATCATGCCCGGGACGTGGCAGTGATGCGCGCGCAGTTTGAGGCGGCCTGTGTAGTGCTGGCCAGTGCGACGCCGGCGATTGAAACGAGGGTTCAAGCCGCGCGGGGCACGTATCGGCATCTTCGTTTGCCTGCGCGCTACGGCGGGGCCGAATTGCCGGTCATCAGCGCTATCGATCTGCGACGATCACCACCGCCGCGCGGCAAATGGATTGCACCACCGCTGGCAGCGGCCATTTCGGCGACGCTCGCGCGCGGCGAGCAGAGCCTGTTGTTTCTCAACCGGCGGGGCTATGCGCCGCTAACGCTGTGCCGGGCGTGCGGCGAGCGCATCGATTGTCCCAATTGCACGGCCTGGATGGTCGAGCACCGGCTGACAAGGCGGCTGGCATGCCACCATTGCGGGCATGAAACCGCGTTGCCGCCCTTGTGCCCAAGCTGCGGCGAAGCAGACACACTGGTGGCCTGTGGACCAGGGGTCGAGCGCATTGCGGAAGAAGTCGCGTCGACATGGCCGGAGGCTCGTGTTGCGCTGGTAACATCCGATACGATCACGTCGCCTGCTCGTGCCGCTGCGCTGGTCGCAGCGGTTGAGGCTCGTGAGCTCGATATTCTGATTGGCACGCAGCTGGTGACCAAGGGTTTTCACTTTCCGGACCTGACGCTGGTTGGCGTGATTGATGCCGATCTGGGTCTATCGGGGGGGGATCTTCGGGCGAGCGAGCGGACCTTTTCGCAGATATCGCAGGTTGCTGGCCGTGCTGGTCGTGGGTCAAAACCCGGCACTGTGCTGCTTCAGACTCATCAGCCGGACGCCCGACTGATGAAGGCGCTGATCGGCGGCGACGCTGAGGCATTTTATGCGCATGAAACCGAGACGCGGCGCGATCTTACACTCCCGCCATTCGGGCGACTGGCAGCGCTGATCGTGAGCTCGGCGAAAGAGCCGGAGGCGCGCGGCGCAGCGCAGGCTCTGGCCGACGCGGCACCGGTGCGCGAGGGATTGCAGGTGCTGGGGCCGGCGCCAGCCCCGCTGGCGATGCTGCGGGGCCGCTTTCGATTCAGGCTTTTGGTCACGGCGCGGCGAACTGTGCCGCTATCGGCAATTTTGAGGGACTGGCTCCAGCGCGTTCCGGTAAGTGCTGGTGTCCGGGTCACGGTGGATGTGGACCCTTATTCCTTCATGTGACAGCTTTACGGCTTGGCGGTTACGCCAACATCGCCTTCAGCCGTTCGTTGATCAAGGCGGGGTTTGCCTTCCCGGCCATGACTTTCATGGTCTGGCCGACGAAGAAGCCGAAGAGTGCTTCCTTGCCAGCGCGATATTGTTCGACCTTGTCGGCGTTGGCGGCGAGGACGGCGGTAATCGCGGCATCGATAGCGCCGGTGTCAGATACCTGACGAAGCCCCTTGGCATCGACAATGGCACCTGCCGCTTCGCCAGTTTCCAACATCGCTTCGAACACGGTCTTGGCGACTGAGCCCGAGATGGTGCTGTTGGCCACCAAAGCCAGTAGTTCGGCCGCTGCATCTGGCGTCACCGGCGCTGCGCCAATCTCCACCGCCAAGCGCTTCAATGCCCCGAAAAGCTCGCTAGAGATCCAATTCGCCGCTGCCTTGGCGCCATCGGCCTCAGGCTTGCCTGTCCGCGCGGCAAGCCCGGCAAGCAGTGCTTCAAACCATGCGGCGCTGGCCTTTTCCGCAGTCAGGACATCGGCCAGATAGTCGCTGAGCCCGAGCGTTTTCACGTAGCGTGCCCGCTTTGCCACCGGCAGCTCCGGCAGGCTCGCCCGCGCGGCGTCAATGAAGTCCTCGGTCAGTTCCACGGGCAGCAGGTCAGGGTCAGGGAAATACCGATAATCGTGCGCGTCCTCTTTTGATCGCATCGCGCGCGTAGTGCCGCTGCCAGGATCGAACAGGCGCGTCTCCTGCATCACGGTGTCGCCGGCTTCGATCAGCGCGACTTGCCGTTTGGCCTCATGGTCTACCGTCTGCATGATGAAACGGACTGAATTGACATTCTTGGTTTCGGTTCGGGTTCCGAACGGCTCCCCGGCCTTGCGAACAGAGACATTAACATCGGCGCGCATCGAGCCTTCGTCCATATTGCCGTCGCAGCTGCCGACATAACGCAGCAACTGCCTCAGCGCCGCGACATAGGCGCCCGCTTCCTCCGGCGAGCGGATATCGGGCCGCGAGACGATCTCCATCAGTGCGCAGCCCGAGCGATTGAGATCAACAAATGAACGGCCGGGGTGGAGGTCGTGAACCGATTTGCCGGCGTCCTGTTCGAGATGGATGCGCTCGATTCCGATCGACTTTGTGGCGCCATCGGCAAGCGTGATGTCGAGCGCGCCTTCGCCGACGATGGGATGATAGAGCTGGCTGATCTGATAGCCTTGCGGCAGATCAGCATAGAAATAGTTCTTCCGGTCAAAGCGCGAAACGCGGTTGATCTCCGCGCCGAGCGCCAGCCCGGTGCGGACAGCCTGCCGCACACATTCCCCATTCAGGACAGGCAGCATGCCCGGCATGGCGGCATCAACGAGGCTGACCTGTGTGTTCGGCTCGGCGCCAAAATCGGTGGCAGCGCCTGAGAAGAGCTTTGATTGTGCGGTGACTTGCGCATGGACTTCAAGGCCGACGACGATTTCCCAATCGCCGGTTTGGCCTTTGACGGTCCAATTTGATGTCACGCTTTCCATAGCTGACGCTATTGGACATCCCGCCCTGATTTTGCAAGGCAGGCGACGTTTAGCTGGGGGTTTTTGATGCGCAGGATAGTTTCTTGGTCTGGTGGTGGTGGTTTAATCTTAGCCTCATTTCGGCTCGACGGTTGCGCGCGGTTTGACCTATACCTCCGACGTCTGGCCAAACCACTCTTGTGGCTAACGTCGGCGGCGAACCGGGAAGCATCATGACAAACATTGAGCTAGAGTTCATGCGCTCTGCTGCGGCGGTGGACTCGATGGTCACGCCCAATAGCAGAGTGGCAAGCTGGATCGAGGAACGACGCGCCGCAGTGGGCGCTGAGATCGCGAAAATTCCATTGTCCAGCATGCGCAAGTGGCAGCGTTCGCCAGACAGTGGCAATGTTGTGCATGACAGTGGGCGCTTTTTCTCCATCGAAGGTATTGGCGTTGAAACCGACTGGGGAAGCCTCACTTATTGGGAGCAGCCCATCATCAACCAGTCGGAGATCGGCTTTCTCGGGCTGTTAGGAAAGAAATTCGACGGCATTTTACACCTTCTGGTGCAAGCCAAGATTGAGCCGGGCAATATCAACGTCGTCCAGATCTCGCCAACGCTCCAGGCCACCAAGAGCAATTATTCGCGTGTGCACCAAGGGGCCAGTCCGCGTTACCTTGAGTATTTCAACGGCGAACGGCCCCGCCGGCTGCTGCTCGATCAACTACAATCCGAGCAAGGTGCGCGCTTTTTGCGGAAGCGTAACCGCAACATGATTGTCGAGCTGCGTGAAGATGAAGACATCGAGCCGCATCCGGACTTTGTCTGGATGTCGATCGGACAGCTCAAGCACTTTATGCGGCAGGATAATGTCGTGAATATGGACACACGCACTGTGTTGTCCGGCATCAGCTACGGCAACTACACGGCCGAAACGCTGGAAGGGCTTTTTGCACTAAAGCCAACACGGCCCAAGCAAAGGCTGATGCTGAGTTCGGCACTCGTGGCCAGCAACGCGCTCCACAGTTTTCGGGGTATCATTTCCTGGATTACCGACCTGAAATCACGCTACGAACTGAACGTAAAACGACTGCCACTGAACTCTATCAGCGACTGGGTTGAGACCGATGGCGAAATACGACGCCCGGATGGCAAGTATTTTTCAGTGATCGGCGTCAACGTGATGATCGAGAACCGCGAAGTGCTGAACTGGGATCAGCCCATGATCAAGCCGGCGCAGGAAGGGTTGATTGCCTTCATCGTGCGGCCGATCAATGGCAGCTACCATTTTCTGGTGCAAGCCAAGCTGGAAGCCGGCAATTTCGATATCCTCGAGCTGGCGCCGACGGTGCAGTGTCTTACCGGTAATTACCGAACCGGCAGCAACGAATATTCGATCAAATATATAAACGACATATTGGACGCGCCCCGCAGCCGTGTGTTGTTCGATTCGATGCAGAGTGAGGAAGGTGGCCGTTTCTTTCACGAGCAGAACCGAAATATCATCATCGAAGTCGATGAAAACTTTCCACTCGAAGTCGATGAAAAGTATTGCTGGATGACGCTCAACCAGATGTTACGGTTCATCGAGTTCAATAATTATCTCAATATCGCCGCCAGAAGCCTGCTGGCTGCTATCACTTTCGATTGAAGAGCATGCTGACAAAGCACAAGCGCATCCGGGTCGGCATCATGGGCGCCGCCAGCATAGCACGCCGGTCGGTGGTGCCGGCGCTGCTGCAACTCACTGATCAGTTCGAACTGGTGGCCACCGCCAGCCGCGATGACGCCAAAGCTCGGCAATTCGCCGATGAGTTCGGATGCAAACCGGTGGCTGGTTATGCCGCATTGCTAGCACGAGATGATATCGACGCGATTTACATGCCGCTGCCGACGGGCCTGCACGCCGAATGGGTCGGCAAGGCCATCGCTGCCGGCAAGCATGTCTATGCAGAGAAGTCGTTCGCATCCACAGCGATGGAAAGTGAGGCGCTGATTGATGCCGCAAAGTCCCAAGGTCTGGCTGTCATGGAGGGCTATATGTTCCTCTACCACCGCCAGCAGGCCGTCGTGGCCGAATGGCTGCAACAGGGATTGATCGGTGAGCTGCGGCATTTTTTTGGTAGTTTCGGCTTTCCGCCGCTGGCGGCCGATGATTTCCGCTATGACGAGTTGATCGGTGGCGGTGCCTTGATGGACGCAGCGGGCTATCCGCTGCGCGCCGCGTTCCATTTGCTCGGGGACGATCTTACGGTCGAGGGCGCCAGCATGCGCCGTTGTCCGCGCACGGGCACGAGCTTGTGGGGGAGTGCGTTCCTGTCGCATCCCAGCGGGCTGGGCGCGTCGATCGCCTTCGGCTTCGATAACCATTATCAGTGCCGTTACGAGCTCTGGGGTTCAAAAGGCAAACTGGTGGCTGAACGGGCCTATACGCCGGGACCGGCGTTTGCCCCGAGGTTGACCCTGGAGACTGCATCGGACCGGCGTGATATTGCGGTCGAGGCTGATAACCACTTTGTCGGCGCCTGGCGGGCATTCGCGCAGGCGATCGCAGACACGGCGTGCCGCGCTGATCATTACCGCCAGATTCTGCTGCAAAGCCGGGCGCTACAGTCGATCAGCGAGCTGGCGAAGCCTTGAATGCAGTCGCAGCGGAGTCGAAGATGAAGTGTCTTGTAATCGGCGCGGCGGGCTACCTCGGCCGTCATCTTGTACCAGCGTTAAGGGCCGCTGGCCATGACGTGAGCGCGGTGGCGCGCAATGGACAAGACGGGTTGCTGGCCGATGTTGGGGACATGAAAAGCATGAAGGCGCTGGACTGGGACGTTGACTGCGTCTTTCATTTCGCGGGCGCTACTGGCACCACGGCGTCTTTCAACGACTATCAGACTTTTGTCGCCGGCAACCAGATCGGCTTGCTGAACGTGCTCGACTGCATCAGACAATCGGGCCACCGCCCCCGCATAGTGTTTCCTTCGACGCGCCTGGTCTACAAAGGCTCGGCGCAGTCGCTGCAAGAGACGGCCGAATTGGAGGCGAGAACGATATATGCCGCCAGCAAGATCGCCTGTGAAATGCACCTGAAAGCCTTCGCCCGGGCTTTTGATATCCCCTTCACAGTCTTCAGGATCTGCGTTCCTTACGGCAATGCGCAAGGCGGGCGCTATTCCTACGGCACGGTTGGAAACTTCATTCAACAGGCTTTCGATACCGGCCGCATTGGCCTGTATGGTGACGGCAGCCTACGCCGCACTTTCACCCATATTGACGATATTTGCCGGGCCATCGTGCTCGGGTCGGCGCAAGAGGACTTTAAGAATGAGGTCTTCAACATCCCCGGTGAGGATTTGAGCCTGTTGCAAGCCGCCGGCATGATCGCAACACACCTTCGGGCGACGATCGGGCTGACCCCATGGCCTGAATTCGACCTGCGCATCGAATCCGGCCACACGGTGTTTGACGGCGCCAAACTGTCGGCCCGGTTGCCTTCGTCCACACAAAGAACGATGAACGATTGGGTGACCTCAATGCCGCCGTCAGCATGATCCGCCTTTCAGCCCCGGACGGGTGCCTCGCATCACAGACCTCCAACCGGACCTCGCGCCCATGATGCAGCCTTCGCCTTACCGGATCTCGATTGTTATCCCGGTGTATGCTGGCGAGACCACGCTACCCGCCCTGATTGCAGAAATTGCGCCGTTGGCGCGCGGCAGTCTCACCCCTGATGGCCACGCCTGGGCAGTGTGCGAAGTGCTGCTGGTGCATGATTGCGGGCCTGATCGATCTGACAGAACGCTTGAAAGGCTTGCCGAAGCGCATGACTTCGTGCGGCCGATCTGGTTGTCGAGGAACTACGGCCAACATGCGGCGACGCTGGCCGGAATGGCGAATGCCAAAGGCGATTGGGTGGCCACAATCGATGAAGACGGGCAGCAAAACCCTGCCGACATCGCCGCCATGCTCGACAAGGCGCTTCAGCAATCCTTGCAGCTTGTCTATGCGCAGCCCACCAACACGCCGCCGTATGGCTGGCTGCGCAACCTGTTCAGCAAGACCGCGAAGGTCATCAGCACTCGCCTGCTCGGCCATGGTGCGATCGGGAAGTTCAACAGTTTCCGCCTTGTTGAAGGTGACATTGCCAGAACGCTGGCGAGCTATTGCCAGAGCGGTGTCTACCTTGATGTCGGTCTGTTCTGGATCAGCGCGCGCATAGGTCATTGCAAGGTGCTCACCAGGAGCCATCTCGACCGGCCATCAACCTATTCATATCTGAAACTTATCGGTCATTTCTGGCGCTTGATCCTGACGACGGGCACGCGCCCGCTGAGGCTGATCACCATCATGGGTTGCGGATCAATGCTGCTGGCCGTGCTCGTTGCGATCTATGCCATCTTGGCCAAATTCTACGGACAGGTGCCGGTGCAGGGCTGGACCTCGCTGTTGATCGTCGTCGCCTTCTTTTCCGGCAGCATTCTGGCCTCGCTGGGGGTTATCGCTGAATATCTTGCCGTGACGATGGGTATTGTTATGGGCAAACCCCTGTTTGTGGTGAGCGCCAAACCGACCCGGCCGGCGTCCGCCGCCCAGATGTCATACGCGGATGAAGGCATGGAAAAATGAACGAAGCGGAATTCGACAAATTTGCCGACGAGTATCACGCCGCCTTATCTGCGGGCATCGCCTTATCGGGGGAAGCACCGGAGTATTTTTCCGAATATAAAGTTGCCGATATCGCGAGCCACTGGCGACGAAGGGCGCAACCAAGTGTTGACCCTGTTCAACTACTTGACTTCGGTGCCGGCATAGGTAATTCAGTGCCTTACGTGCGAAAATACTTTCCCGGCTCTAAGCTCACGTGCCTGGATCTGTCGCAGCGCAGTCTGATGGTTGCCGAAAAGCGCTTCCCGGCGGCGGCTGACTATGTTCATTTTGACGGCGCCAACATTCCTTTTGAGCCCGAAACGTTCGACATCGCTTATGCGATGGTCGTGTTTCATCACATTCCGCACGAAGAACATCTGGCACTTTTCAAGCAACTCCATCGCGCGTTGCGGCCTGGGGGCAACCTTTTCATCTTCGAGCATAATCCCTATAATCCGTTGACCGTGCGCGTGGTCAATGATTGCGCATTTGATGAAAATGCCAGGCTGATCAGTGGGCAAGCGCTGCGCAGCAATATCCTGCGCGCCGGCTTCAGCAGCGCGCAGACACGTTACCGGGTGTTTTTCCCGCACGGGCTGCGCGCATTGAGGTTTCTTGAGCCAGCGCTGGCCTGGTTGCCACTCGGTGGTCAGTATTTTGTGCATGCGGTGAAATGATGGTTGAGGGCGTCCGCCAGTTCGGACGGTTTCTCGGTGTCGGCGCGATCAACGCGCTGGTCGCGCTATCGGTGATCTATGCCGCAAAGTGGTTCTTCAATGCCGGCGACGTCGGCGCAAATCTGCTTGGCTACGGCGTGGGGATGACCGTCAGCTTCGTTCTCAACAGTCGATTGACCTTTAACTTCAGTGGCGACTGGAAATCGGCTTTTGCGAAGTTCATCGCGGTGTCTGCCGTGGCATATGCGGCCAACCTCCTGACGGTGTTGACAGCCATCAGAGGCCTTGGCGTCAACGACTATCTTGCCCAGCCGCTAGGGATACCGGTTTATACGCTGACCGTGTTCCTCGCGAGCAAATACCTTGTTTTTCGGTCAAGTCCCGATTCCTGACCCTAGCGTGTGAAGCGGTAAATGGCCCAAGTGTCGCCATGGGCGATATTGCGGACCACATCGGTTCCCGGCGGTGGGCCGGCGCCATCACAAACGAGCACGGAATCGAAGCCAGCCGTTAAATATTGCTGGATACGCGTCTGCCGCCATGCCGTGCTCGGGGCCTCGGCACCGATAGTGCTGTCTTTCTTCAGTTTCTGTCTAGCGAGTGCCTGCATGGCGGCAGCAAGTTTTCCGTCCAGCTTTAATGGCTGCTGGGTTGGCAGAACAAAGGTTTGGACTGAGCTGTGGTTGACGAGGGCGAGCAGGATCAGGCTCGGCGAACAGAGCGGCGAAAGCTCGTCCCGGCCTGCGCCGGAGAAGGCGATAAAGCCTGTAGTGTCGCCAGTGTCGACCTTGGAGACCGCCTGTATATAGTCATCGAAATAGCGGCCGGCTCTCCAATATTGTACAGTGACGAGGCTGAGATGGACGGCGAGCAAGGCCGAGGCCGCATATAGCGCGGGCCTTGCCAGACGGTGGGGGCTGACTGCGGCTAGACTGGATATGATCAGACACATCAGCAGCAGCGGGAACCTGTCGTTGACATAGCCACTGCCGAACAGATTCGGCGGAATCAGAAGCGCCATGGCTGTTATCACGAGGATCGGCACCCTGACTTGAGGTGTGAGTTTGAGGGCGCATGACAGCATCCCGCCAATTATCAGCGCCCACAGGGAAAGCCCCACCATGCGGTCAGCCCATGGCAGTCTTGTATCTGTGATGCGCAGGAGCAGATCCAGCCGGCTGACACATTCAGCCAGAAGCCGCTGGGCCAGGTCGCCGTTTTCGGCATGGGTAAGGATGTTGCTAATGGAGCTTGTCACGCCCTGGGGCGCGTCGGCGGTGGCCGACAGCAGGAAGGTGATGACGGGAATCACCGCAATGGCGGCCAGACGCAGCGCCCTCAGGCTGAGCGACCTCAGACCGAGATCCCGCGCCTCAATGGCGCGGCCCAGTTCAAAGGCAGCAAGCATGATGCCCCAAATGCCGAAGGCCAAGGCATGAACCAGCATGAGTATGGCGCCGATAGCGATCGCAAGGGCCAGCTGCCGGCGTGGGTTGTTGCTTGTCTTGAGCCAGACAGCGAGGCCAGCAAGGCCGATACCGACGCCAAGCAGGAAATTGGCGAAACCCCATGTGTAAATATGGTTATGCATCAGGAAGCCGGCGAGAATGACGGTCATGATGCGTAGTCTGCCCTGGACTGCATGGGCGAGAAGCAGGGTTCCGCCATAAAGCGAGAGGAGCAGGCTGGCGGCGATAACCTTGCCGGCCGTGAGCGGCGGTAAGAATTTCAGCAGAAGCGAGGCCATGAGATCGAGCCCGAGATTGGGCACGAGCTTCCAGTCTGGCGTGTAGTTGCGCGCGAGATATGGCGTCGCCCCGTCATCAGCCAGAATCAGGTAGCGCAGCAGATGGGAATTGAAATCGACAGCGGGAATGATGGGGGTGAGCAAAAGCGGGAATGCAGCGACTGCGAAAATGAGCACCGCGAGCCAAAGACTGCTCACCGGCGGCGGCGACGCGGCCGGATCGGCGATCACGTCAGGGCCTTGCCACAAAACCTGATGCCCGCTCGATGGCCAGACCGGCGCCGAGAACAGTCAGTTCCTCGAGTGGCTTACCGATAATCTGCAATCCGAGCGGCAGACCATCGGCGCTGAGCCCGGCTGGAACAGACATGGCGGGCAACCCGGCCAGCGACGAAGGCACGGTGAAAACATCGTTCAGATACATTTCTAGCGGGTCTGATTTGGCGCCGAATGCAAAAGCCGCACTCGGAGCCGTGGGGGTGAGCAGCAAGTCGCAGATTTCGAAGGCCTTTTCAAAATCGCGGGCAATCAGCGTGCGGACTTTCTGTGCCTGCGTGTAATAGGCATCATAGAAGCCGGCAGACAGCACATAGGTACCGATCATGATCCGGCGCTTCACTTCCTTGCCAAAACCTGAGGCCCGGGTGGCCTCGTACATGTCGGCAAGGGTGCCGCCATCGTGCGACAGGCGAAGGCCATAGCGCACGCCATCATAGCGGGCGAGATTTGACGAGGCTTCGGCCGGGGCGATAATGTAATAGGCTGGCAGCGCATATTTCGTGTGTGGCAGGGATATTTCGATCGTTTCTGCGCCCGCGTCGCGGAGCCAACCAAGGCCCTCTTCCCAGAGCCGGGCGATTGTCGGGTCAAGCCCGTCCAGCCGGTATTCCTTGGGCACGCCCACTTTCTTGCCGCGCAAATCGGCAGACAGCAGTGCCGCGAAATCCGGCACTGGCAGATCGAGCGAGGTGGTATCCTTCGGATCATGGCCGCACATCACCGTCAGCATCTGGGCGCAATCCTCGACCGTGCGCGCCATCGGCCCGGCCTGATCGAGCGACGACGCAAAGGCGACGACACCCCAGCGTGAGCAGCGGCCATAGGTCGGCTTGATCCCTGCAATGCCGGTGAAGGCTGCCGGCTGTCTGATCGAGCCGCCGGTATCGGTGCCGGTTGCCGCCGCCGCGAGCCGTGCCGAGACCGCGGCCGCCGATCCGCCCGACGATCCGCCGGGGACAAGCTCGGCGTCGGAGCCAGCGCCCTTCCACGGCGATATTACGCGGCCGGCGGCGCTGGTCTCGTTGGATGATCCCATGGCGAATTCATCGAGATTGAGCTTGCCCAGCATGACGGCGCCAGCCGACAGCAATTTGCCGGACACGGTCGATTCATATTGCGGCACAAAGCCCTTGAGGATGCGGCTGGCCGCGGTCGTCTCAACACCTTTGGTGCAGAAGAGATCCTTGATGCCGATGGGAATGCCAGTGAGCGCGGCGGCGGTGCCAGTGGCCAGTGCGGCGTCTGCGGCGTCTGCCTGAGCTAGCGCGATCTCGGGTGTTTCGATGGTGAAGGCGTTGAGATGACGATTGGCGGCCATGGCAGCCAGATGAGCCTGGGTCAGCTCGCGGGCGGAAAAGTCGCGCGCGGCGAGGCCGTTCCGCATGGCGACCAGTGTGAGATCGTTAAGGCTCATTCAATGACTTTCGGCACGGCGAAAAAGCCGGACAGCGCTTCTGGGGCATTGGCGAGCACGGCATCGCGCACGCCGCCATCGGTAACGGCATCGGCGCGCCAGACGTGCGTTTTGGGCATGACAGCCGCCATTGGCGGAACACCGGTCGTATCAACTTCACCAAGCTGCTCGACCCAGCCGAGAATGGCGGTAAGCTCGGCAGCAAGCGGCGCCACTTCATCATCGGTGATACCGATGCGGGCGAGGCGGGCGATTTTGCGCACGGTGGCGGCGTCTACCGACATCAGGCGCTGCGGATTTCAATAAGTCTCATTCTGGACGCGCTAGCAGGCTGCGAGCCGCTTCTCAACCATCCGTGCCGCTGCCCATCGGATAACCGATCCGGCCACCACCCCGAACTGTGCTGCGATGAGGTGCGGCCATCGCCCGCGCTTGCGCAGCGCGGCAGGTGAGGTTAACGTTAGCGTCAACCAGTTGGGAGATCTGTCGTGGACCTGAACTTTTCTGCCGAAGACGTAGCCTTTCGTGACGATGTGCGGGCGTTTATCCGCGATGAGTATCCGGTGGAATTACACGGCAAGATCGATGAAGGCGAAGAGCTTTCCAAAGAAGATTTCCTCAAATGGCACCGCGTCTTGGCCAAGAAGGGCTGGATCGCGCCGGCATGGCCAACGCAATATGGCGGCACTGGCTGGACCAGCGTGCAGCGCTATATCTGGTCCGAGGAGACGGCGAGTGCCGATGCGATTCGGCTGATGCCGTTCGGGCTGTCGATGGTAGGCCCGGTGATTTATACATTCGGCACGGCTGAACAGAAGGCTGCTCACCTGCCGGGCATACTTTCGGGCGATGTGTGGTGGTGCCAGGGATATTCCGAGCCGGGCGCTGGCTCGGACCTCGCCAGCCTGCGCACCAAAGCCGAGCGATTTACGGGTGAGGATGGCAAGGAATATTACCGCGTCAACGGCCAGAAGACCTGGACGACGATGGCCCAGCACGCCGATTGGGGCTTCTTCCTCGTCCGCACCAATGCCGAAGTGAAGGCGCAGGAGGGGATTTCATTCCTGCTGATCGACATGAAGACTCCGGGCATCACTGTGAGGCCGATCATCACGCTGGGCGGCGAGCATGAGGTCAACGAGGTGTGGCTCGAGGACGTGATCGTTCCGGTGGAAAACCGCATTTATGAGGAAAACAAGGGCTGGACCTGCGCCAAGTTCCTGCTCGCGCACGAACGCACCGGGATCGCCGGTGTGGCAGCGTCCAAGCGCGGGGTCGAGCGGATCAAGAGCGTGGCGCGTGCCGAGCAGGATGGCGGGCAGCCGCTTCTCAAGAATCCGTTCTTCAAGCGGAAGATCGCGGAGCTGGAGGTCGATCTGGCAGCGCTTGAGTTCACCGAACTGCGGACGCTGGCCGGCGAAAGCTCAGGCAAGGGACCTGGTCCGGAATCGTCACTGCTCAAGATCAAGGGCACGGAGATTCAGCAGCGGCTCACCGAGCTGGCGCTTGAGGCCGCCGGACATTATGGCGCGCCCTATTTCCGCTCGTTTGGCGAGGGGGATAATGAAAGTGCTATCGGCCCCGACTACAGCCGCCGGGTCGCACCAACCTATTTCAACATGCGCAAGACATCGATCTATGGTGGGTCGAATGAAATCCAGCGTAACATTATCGCCAAGATGGTCTTGGGTCTCTGAAGCCGCAACAGACGGTCGATCAGCGGCGGGGGCCATTGCCTCCGCCGTCTTCGTGCAGAAAAATTACCGGATAAATTTCGGGGAGGGTATTTATGGATTTTAATCTGACCGACGAGCAGACGATGCTCAAAGATACTGTGCAGCGATATCTCGCGGACACATACAGCTTCGACACCCGCATGAAGGCGGTGCATTCTGGCAAGGGCTGGAACCCGGCGGTTTGGAAGGCGTTTGCCGAGGAGCTTGGGATTCTGGGTGCGCCTTTTGCTGAAGCCCATGGCGGCCTTGGTGGCGGCGCTGTCGAGAATATGATCGTGATGGAAGAGATCGGCCGGGCGATGGTGCTGGAGCCTTATCTCTCGACAGTGGTGATCGGCGGCGGTGCGCTCAAGGCCGTTGGTGGTGCCATTGCCGATGCCGTGATCCCCGAGATCATCGCTGGCAATGTGATCATCGCCTTCGCCTATGCCGAGCCGCAGGGGCGGTATCATCTGCATGATCTGGTGACGAGCGCCCGCAAGGAAGGGGCCGGCTGGGTGCTCAACGGGCACAAATCGGTTGTGACGTCGGCGCCCTATGCGACGCATCTTCTGGTGACCGCGCGCACATCGGGCGCCCAGCGCGACGCTGGCGGCATCTCGCTGTTTTTGATCCCTGCGAGCCTGGCCGGCATCAGCCGCCGTGATTATGCGACGGTAGACGGTGGTGCGGCATCGGAGGTTTATTTCGAAAATGTCGTGATGGGTGCTGAGCATTTATTGGGCTCTGTCGATGCCGGGCTGCCGGTGATTGAGCAGATTGTTGATGAAGCAACAGCTGCTGTGTGCGCCGAGGCGTGCGGGCTGCTGCGGGTGCTGCAGGCGACGACGCTGGACTATGCCCGGCAGCGCAAGCAGTTTGGCAAAGCTATTGGTGATTTCCAGGTGATTCAGCACCGGATCGTCGACATGTTCCTTGAAGTCGAACAAGCCGTCTCGATCACCCTGATGGCGACATTGAAGCTCGATACGGCGGACCGTTCGGCAGCGGTGTCGATGGCCAAGGCCAAGGTTGGCAAGGCCGCAAAATTTGTTGGCCAGAACGCCGTTCAGATCCATGGCGGAATTGGGATTTCCAACGAACTTTCGGTTGGTCATTATTTCAAGCGGTCGACGCTGGTTGAGGCGCTTTTCGGCTCTGTTGACCATCATTTTGATCGTTATGAGCGAATCGCCATCGACTGAGAGAATAGGGTTTTGGAGATGGCTGGACCGGCGCCTTCATTGGCGCCGGTTCTTGTTTGCTCATGAGAAATAAATGTCGAATCCATACAATGAATCTTCATGTCGACTCGGTATTGTGAGGACTTATTGAAGTTGCTGTCAGATCGTTGATTTACTGATTGGTAATTTTCGCGAACATTGTCTGTACATTCATCGAGGCTGAGAGGCTGGAGATCATGAGCGAACATATTTTCATTCATTTTCAGGAAGGCTTTGCCGGCGACGTCGTTGAGCTTTGGAACGGCCCGGAGCGACTTGGTCATTGGTCGCTGACCACTCGGCTGCAGACTGGCATGGCAAAGATCGAGACGCTGGATGCCGAGTCCGGTGACGAGCTTAGGTTTATCATGCCGGATGCTGGCCTGAACGCCAAGATTATCGTGCCGCCGGCTGACGGCGACCATGTGTTTCTCGTCAATCATGACGGTCAAAAGCTCCGCGTTACCGCGACGGAGGACGAACCAGGCTATCTTTGAAAACGGGGGTCGCAGCCCGGATACGTCATTGTTTCCAACCTTTGAAGGAGGACATGACATGCCAAAGAAGACCATAACTCCGGATGCCTCTGAGCAGGCGCCAAAAACTGAGTTGATGCCAGCCAGCGAGCATCCTGATTATCTCGATGGCCGGCTTGATGATCTGACCGGCTTTACGCCGAATCCCGATGGGCCGCCGCTACCCCAATTTCCGCCTCAACCGCAGCCATTCGAGCCGCGCCTGCCGCTTGATCCACGGCTGCCCCTGGAGCCTCGGCCGTTTCCCACACCTTGGCCGCCGCTCAACATCTGCACGGCGGTGAGCGGTCGCTATACGATGGTCCAGCCCGTCCTTTCGGCTGGGCCAATTCCGCCGCGAGCCGGGCCGATCGTGCCGCTCCCCGGTCCGCTGCTGCCGCTGAACCTCAACCGGATGACTGTGCGGGTCGATGTCGACCGGTTTTTTCCCCAGGACCGCATATCGGTTGAAGTCAGCCGGTTGTTTCCGGCCCGGCGCTGCCATGTCATTGCCGAGGTGACGTCTGATCGGTGCACTGGATTCAACCGGCGGCGGGTTGAGGCGACGATCAATTACCGCGATGGCGATGCCACGCTGTTTCCGGGCACCACGCTGGTGTTCGAGGCCAGACGCACGACAGGCACCGGCTATGGCGCCTACACGCTCACGGTCTCGGGCGGCGGCGCTGCCACGCGGACGCATGCGCTGCGCTTTGATTCGATCCACTTCGATCCGGTCGAGTTCGAAGTTGACCGGATATCGAATGCCGGGGCCGCCGTGACGACGATGAACACGGCAGCACATCCCACCCGTCCGGCCGGCTTGCCAGCCGAGACAATCAGCCTTGCTACTGTATATCAAAGGGCCGGATTTGATGTGACGATGTCGCCGGGCGCCAATGTGATCCCGGTGGCAGCGGCGGGCGCCAATGGCACATGGTCGGACGCCGAGATGCACAATGCTATGGTGACGCATTGGTCTCGCTTTGCCAATTCGCCACAATGGGCGATGTGGGTGCTCTATGCGGCGCGGCACGATACCGGCCGGTCCCTGGGTGGTGTGATGTTCGACGATATCGGACCGAACCATCGGCAAGGCACGGCGATCTTTACCGACAGCTTCATTCAGGATGTGCCGGCCGGTGATCCCAACCCTGCTGCATGGCGGCAACGGATGACCTTCTGGACGGCGGTGCACGAGATGGGCCATGGCTTCAATCTGGCGCACAGCTGGCAGAAGGCGCTGGGCACGCCGCAAGCGCCGGGCGACCCTTGGGTGCCGCTCGCCAATGAGCCGGAAGCGCGTAGCTTCATGAACTATCCGTTCCGCGTCAGCGGGGGGCAGGCGAGCTTCTTTGCCGATTTCCGCTTCCGCTTTTCGGACAATGAGCTGACGTTCATGCGCCATGCGCCGCGGCGCTTCGTGCAGATGGGCAATGCCAATTGGTTTGTGAACCACGCCTTTGAAGAGCCGGTGGCGCATGAGCAGTCCGGCGCATGGACGCTGAAGCTGCGGCCCAATCGGGAGAGCAACCGCTTTGCCTTTCTGGAGCCGGTCAAGCTGGAACTGAAGCTGACCAACAGCGGGCACCAGCCGGCACAGGTGGAGCCAGACCTTTTGAACGACGGCAAGCACATCAGCCTGCTGATTGCCAAAAAAGGCGCGCCGGCGCGGCTCTGGGCACCCTTTATGACGCAATGTCATGAGAGCCACTGGAAAGCGCTGGCACCGGGCGATTCGATCTATGGCGAGCATTTTGTCGGCGCAACGACGAGCGGCTGGCTTATCGATGAGCCGGGCCTTTATACGGTGCAGGCGGCGGTCGATATGGGCGATGAAGTCGTGGTCTCGAACGTGCTCGAGATCATTGTCGGAACGCCGGCGAGTGTTGCCGAGGAGAAATTGGCGCCTGACTGGTTCACGGAGGATGTTGCCCGCGTTCTGGCGTTTCAGGGCGCACCGGCACTGGCGAGCGCCACAGATACGGTTCGCGAAGTTGCCGAGCAGGCGGCTGGCACCCCGGCGGCGATTCATGCCGGGATGGCACTTTCATCCCCGATGCTGCGGAGCTTCAAGGTCATCGAAGGTGGCAACAAGCCGGAGCTTCGGGCGATGGCTGCCGATGTCGAAGCAGCAGCGGGGATCCAGTCGAGCGTGTTGCTCGATGCCCCCGATGCCGCGGCCCAGACGATGGGGCATATCGACTATTTCGCATCGCTGGAAACGCTGGCTGGCGCGCTCAAGGACAGCGGCGAGACCAAGGAGGCCGGCAATGTTATGAAGGCCTCGGTGGCGACGATGAAGGACCGTGGCGTTTTGGACAGCGTCGTGGCCAAGGCCCAGCGGGTGCTCGACCGCATGAAATAGGCGTCTGAAGCCTTTGGGACGGCGTGCCCCCGGGCGGTCTATTCGGCCACCGGGGGCATTGCCTTGATCCAGGCGCGGATCAGGGTCGCGGCCTCGGTGTCTGCAAGGGTTCGGCCGAACTGCGGCATCATCACGCCGGCATCGGTTGATTCGAGCCGGTGGACGAGGATCGAATGATCAGGGTCCCCCGGCGCTATGCCGAAGCTGTGCCCGCCCGAGCCCCGCCCGGCGGCGACGGGGCGCTTGTTGACGCCCCAATGCGTCGGGTCCTGCTCGTCATGCTGGAGATAAAGCCCTGAATTTGATGCGAAGCCAGCGCGGCTGTGGCAGTGCCCGCAATTGACATCAAGCCAGGCGCGGGCGCGGGTATCGAGCGGCTCGGCCGGATCGTTCCAGCGGACGAGGCGGGGCAGAATGGCCGGCAGGTTTTGCAGACGGCCCACAGCCGACCAGCGCTGCAACTGGCCATCATTGTTGAGATTGCCCAGCGAAGGCCCGATGGGGGTGACGGCGCCGGATTGCTGGTGGCACTGCTTGCACTGGTTCTGGTCGGGCACCTGATAGTTGATGGCCTGTTTCCCTTGCGGGGTCGGAATGGTGAGCGATATCGTCAGACCGGCGCGCTGGAGCCTGGCTTCGGTGCCGGCGGCGTTCCAGACATAAGAGACCGGCATCCAGCCCGATGCTTTGCGGATGAGCAGCCGGGTTTCGAGCCGGCGGACGCCCTCACCCTCATCATATTGGAAATGTTTGATGAGGGTGGTGCCGATAGGCCATTCGATGGCGCCGGTTGCGCTTACGGTGGCTGTCGTTCCGGCGGGCAGGAAAGCATATCGTGCTTTGTCGGCATAATCGGTGAAAAGCTGAGTGTTGAGCGTGTAGAGTTCGACCCCGGCAGCAGGGGTCATGGCCGCCTTGTCGGTGAACAGCCGGTAGGCGGCCAGCGTTGGCTGTGGATATTCAGCGAGCAGGCGCTTGAGATCTGGGGTGGCCGGGCTGGCGGCGCCTAGCAGGGCCATGCTGGCGGCGGCGAGAAGCAGACGGGTTATCATCGGCCGATCATGCCGCCCTTTATGGCAGCGGCGCGGGCGAGCTGGGCGGCGGGCAGCTGGATGGCGTCGGGCTCGTGCAGAGCATTGGGCTGGGTGGCATCTGCCGTCATTGATCCGACGGACGGCTTGGCTTGATCGAGCGGCGTGCCCCATGTACCGAGTCCGAGATTGAGCACCGGGCTGTCATCGACGATGATCGGGCCATCGGCTTCGGTATGGCTGGCGGCGCCGGGCGAGGTAAAGCGCTGAACGCCATCCCACATCACCGGCGGGATCGTGCCGCCGATAGCGGCGGCGATTTCGGCGCCGCCTTTGAAGCTCGGGGCGTTGCCGTTGCCGGAGAAGCGGTTGCTGCGAACCGCGATCCCGCGTGGCAGAGGATTATAGGCCTTGTCGGTGAACGCCTGGGTATAGGCGACCAGCATCACGGCATTGCCCTTGTTGTCGGTGATCTCATTGCCTGTGATATGGATGTTGCGATTGGCCATGACCATGATGCCTGTGCCCGAAGGCACATTGGCGACGATGTTGCCGGGGGCGGCGAAATTGACATGATTGTTGGCGATGATCCGATTGTTGAACAGCCGGACCGAATGGCCGCCTTGCTGGGGCAGATCGGGGAGATCAAATACGAGCAGGCCGCCGGCGTTGTTGGTGGCGAGATTGTCATGGACATCGGCGTTGTAGCTGTTTTCGATCTCGATGCCGGCGACGTTCATGGATGCGGTGTTGTTGCGGACGATGATATTCTGGGATTGGCCGACATAGATGCCGGCGTCTGAAGCGCCTTTGACCAGGGTTCGTTCGATGAGAACGTTCTTCGAGCTGACCGGATAGACACCATAGGCGCCGTTGCTCGCCTTGGGGCCGCCGGTCCATTCGACACGCAGATTGACGAAGCTGATGCCATCGACATCCTTGGACTTGAGGCCGTTGCCGGCAGCATTTTCGACTGCGAGACTGCCGATCAGCGCGCCGCTGGCTGTGATCAGCAGCCCTTCGGCAGCTCCGGTCTGGCCGGTATAATCGAGGATGGTCTTGTCCGGGCCGGCCCCGAGCAGGGTGACATTGGCGACATCGAGGCTCAGGCCTTTTTGCAGTCGAAACCGCCCCGCTGCGAGGCGGATGGTATCGCCGGGCCTGGCGGCGATCAACGCTTCCTGCAGCCGGGTGTGATCATTGGGGCCCGACCCGCTGGTGCCGGCTTGCGGGCGGACGGTGATTGTCCGTGCCATGGCCGGCAGGGCCGAGAAAAGAGCGGCGGCGGCCAGCAGGCATAGACCGGAGTTTGAGCGGCGCATCTATGATCCTTCGATGATGTCTGCGCAGACTAACGCTTGCGGACGCGCGGCGAAAGGGCCGCAGGCCGGTGGTTGTTGCAGGTCTGGCGCTGGCGGCTTTCTGTGTTACATTCAGGGATTGGTATTGAGTGCTGGACGGTAACCCGATGAGTCTATCCCCTGCGATGAAGATTACGCTGGTTGGCGTGAGCGCTGTGGCGCTGATCAGCGCGGTCGGGGTGCGCGCCGCTGCCCAGAGCGAGACCTACAAACAGCTTGATGCGCTGATGGATGTATTTGAGCGGGTGCGGGTCGATTATGTCGACAAGGTGGATGACAAATCGCTGATCGAGGGTGCGATCAACGGCATGCTGGCCAGTCTCGATCCACACTCGAGCTACCTTGATGCGCGCGATTTTGCCAATATGCGGCAGACGACTGACGGTGAATACGGCGGGCTGGGCCTGACGGTCACCACCGAGGATGGGGCGGTCAAGGTTGTAGCGCCGACCGATGATACGCCGGCGGCGCGGGCCGGCGTTAAGGCCGGGGATTATATTACGCATATTGATGGCGAACTGCTGTTTGGCTCTTCACTCACCGAGGCCGTTGACCGGATGCGCGGCGCGGCCGGGAGCAAGCTTAAGATCACCGTTGTGCGGCAGGGTGAAGCCAAGCCGATTGACTTTACGCTGGTGCGGGAAGTGATTCAGATTCGCCCGGTCAAGTGGGAAGTGAAGGGCAATGTCGGTGTGGTGCGCATTTCCACGTTCAACAAGCAGACCGGCCCTGCGACGCGCGATGCTGTGGCGGCGATTGAGAAGAAGCTGGGCGACCGGCTGGCAGGCTATGTCATCGACCTGCGCTCCAACCCCGGCGGGCTGCTCGATCAGGCGATTGAAGTGTCCGATGTGTTTCTCGACAGGGGCGAAATCGTTTCGCAGCGCGGGCGGACCAAGAACGACATCCAGCGATACAACGCCAAGGCCGGCGATCTGACGCGGGGCAAGCCGCTGGTTGTTCTGGTTGATGAAGGCTCTGCTTCGGCGGCCGAGATCGTTGCCGGCGCGCTTCAGGACCAGCGCCGCGCTGTAGTGATCGGCCAGCGCAGTTTTGGCAAGGGATCGGTGCAGACGTTGATTCCGCTCGGACAGGATTCAGCGCTTCGGCTGACGACGGCGCGCTATTTCACGCCGTCTGGCCGCAGCGTGCAGGAAGCCGGGATCGAGCCTGATGTGTCAGTGCCGCAGCTCTCCGACGCCACCCGCGCCGACCGGCCGCGACTGCGAGAGGCGGACCTCAAGCGCCATCTCGTCAATGAGATCAAGGATGGCACGGAGAAGATCGTCGAGACTGACGACAAGCCCGACCCGCGCTTTATCCAGACCGCCGAGGAGCTGAAGAAGGCCGGTATTCTCGATTTCCAGCTCGACTATGCAGTGAAGATGCTCGGGCGGCTGGCGCCGGCATCACAGGTGCAGATGGCGGCGGCTGCCGGATTGCCAGTTGTGGGCTTGCCAGTTTCGGGGTTATCGGCAGAAACCCTGCCGCGCTGATTGCGCGGCTGGACCAGCCCGCCTAAAGGGTTGGTTGCTGCTGGTTAATCGAGGACATTGGCGTGCTGCGACGTCTCTATGATTGGACGCTGGCGCGTGCTGCCGGACCTCAGGCTGAACGATGGCTGGCGGGGATCAGCTTTGCCGACAGCAGCTTCTTTCCGGTGCCGCCCGATGTGATGCAGATTCCGATGTCGATTGCGCGGCCCGAGCGGTCTTTTCGCTACGCCGCCGTTTCGACCGTGGCGTCGGTGCTGGGTGCGCTTCTGGGTTATTTGATCGGGTCGCTGCTTTATCAGACGGTCGGTGTGCCGCTGCTGCAATTCTATGGCTATGAGGCGCGTTTTGCCGATTTTGCGCAGTCGATTGCCGCCAATGGCTTTTGGTGGATGGTGGCCTTTGCCTTTTTGCCTATCCCCTACAAGGTAGCGACGATTGCGGCCGGCAGCATTGGCTTGTCGATCCCGGTGCTGCTGCTGGCGTCGGTTCTCGGGCGTGGCGGGCGGTTCTTTCTGGTGGCGCTGATCCTGCGCCGCTATGGGGCGGCGGCGCAGCGGCTTATCGACAAATATTTCAATCAGCTGGCGCTGCTCGCGACTGCGCTTTTTGTGGGCGGATTTCTGGTGGTGCGCTTTGCGTTCTGAGGCCTCTGCTGCCACGATCGTGCTGAGCGGCGGGCTGGCGCTGCTCGGCGGGGCGCTGGCCTTTGAATATATTGGCGGGCTGGCGCCGTGCGAGATGTGCATGTGGCAGCGCTGGGCGCTGGCGACCGCACTTTGCCTGGCGACACTGGGGCTATTTTTGAAGAACCGGGCGGTCGTGGGCCTGGCGGCGGCGGCGGTTCTGGTGGGGGCGGCGATTGCGGCTTTTCATGCCGGGGTCGAGCAGAAATGGTGGGAGGGGATCACCAGTTGTGCAGCGGCGCCGGCGGGGGGGACGACTGCCGATATTATCGGCGCTGTTCTGTCAGCACCGATTGTGCGCTGCGACGCCATTCCATGGTCCCTTTTGGGGATTTCCATGGCAGGATGGAACTTCATCATTTCGAGCATGATTGGAGGCTTGGCATTATGGCGGCTGAAGTGAGGCATCTTCCCGGCGACACCCGGCAGACACAGGCTGTCGTTGACCGGGCCGCGATGGTGCGGGTTAATCAGGCTGGCGAATATGGTGCGGCGCGGATCTATGCCGGGCAGCTGGCGGTGATGGGCAAGCGCTCGCGGATTGCCAATGAGATTGCCCATATGGCGGCTCAGGAGCAGCGGCATCTCGATGGCTTTGACCGGCTGATGACGGCGCGGCGGGTGCGGCCGACCGTGCTGGCGCCGATCTGGCATATTGCGGGCTACGCACTAGGGGCGGCGACGGCGTTGGTTGGCCCCAAGGCGGCGATGGCGGCGACTGTAGCTGTGGAGACGGTGATCGACGAGCATTACGGCGAGCAGGAAGCAGCGCTGGCCGATGGCAGCGACCCCGAGCTGCTGGCGATGGTGACCGACTACCGTGCCGATGAGGCCGAGCACCGCGAGACGGCGGCTGGGCACAGCGGCGAAAACGGCTTTCCGCTCATGCAGGCGGTTATCCGCGCCGGATGCCGGGTGGCGATCCGAGTGGCGGAGAAGATATGAATCTGAACAAGTCTACTCGAAGTCTATAGGCTGGACGCTGGTTTTCGGAGTCTGTGCGTCTTTTTTAGGCAGGGCCAAGCCTTTGATTTGTAGGGATTTATTTCCTACAAGTCAAGCCTAATTCTTCACATCGTCCGCGGTCTTGGTGACGGCCTTGCCGACAGAGCTGACGTCGCGACCGGCACCCGAGATGGTGTTGCAGGCGGTGAGGGCGAAGACGGCGGCGAGAATGGCAATGCTGCGCATGATCATGGTTCCTTGATTGATTTTCGGTTGCCGCGCTAACGCTAGCCGGATGAACGTAAACTTGCCAGTGGGCGAGGCGTGCGTCAGACCATTGCCATGGAATTTATGTTGCCTGATGTCGACATGCCGGACGATGTGCGGGCGCTGCTGCCAGATGGGGCTATTGATGGCTGGCTGGCGCGGGCGGCGGCGGCGGCCTGGAACCATTCACCATTTCTGAAGGGATTGATGCGGCGGCGCGGCGACATGCTGGCGGCACTGGTAGGTGGGGATGGGCCGCCCGCCGGGATTGTGGCCGGGCTAATGCCTGCCGCACTCGCGATGACGGCGGGGGGCGATGCGGCGGCACTGCGCCGGGCGCGGGGCGATGTGGCGTTGCTGGTGGCGCTCGCCGATCTTGGCGGGGTGTGGCGGCTGGAGGATGTGACGGGCGCGCTCTCCGACTTTGCTGATGCGGCGATTGATGCAGCGATTGGTGCTGCTATGGCTGAGCGCGGCGCGCCGAACCGCGGGATGGTGGCGCTGGCGCTGGGCAAGCTCGGCAGCCGCGAGCTGAACTATTCCTCCGATGTCGATCTGATCCTCCTGCACGAGCCCGATCTGATCCCGCGCCGCAGCCATGAGGATCCGGACGAGGCGGCGGTGCGGATTGCGCGGCGGGCGGTGGCGCTGCTCAACGACCTGACGCCAGATGGCTATGTGGCGCGGGTGGACCTGCGGTTGCGGCCGGCCAGCGAGATCACGCCGATGAGCCTGAGCCTGGCGGCGGCGGAAAACTATTATCAGTCTGAGGCCGAAACCTGGGAGCGATTGGCGTTTGTGCGGGCGCGGGCTGTGGGCGGGGACATGGCACTGGGCGAGACATTTTTGCGGCAGATCCGGCCGTTTGTCTGGCGGCGGAATCTGGACTTTACGGCGGTGCGCGATGTGCAGGCGGTGAGCTTGCGGATTCGCGACCATTTTGAGGGCGGGCAGGCGCTGGGGCCGGGCTTTGATGTGAAGCGCGGGCGCGGCGGCATCCGCGAGGTGGAATTCTACACGCAGATCCATCAGCTGATCTGGGGGGGACGTGATGAGACGCTGCGCGCGCCGGCTACGCTGGACGGGCTGTCGGCGCTGGTGCTGGTGGGGCGGATCGATCCGGACGAGGCGATGATGCTGGCGAACAGCTACCGCGCGCTCAGAACCTTTGAACACCGCTTGCAGATGCGGCGCGACGAGCAGACGCATATGGTGCCCAAACAGGCGCCCGACCGCGCGGCTGTGGCGCGGCTTTGTGGCGCGGCTGACTGGGCGGCTGTGGAAGCCGGGCTGGCGAGGGTGACGCAGCCGGTTGCGGTCGCCTATGACCGGCTGATCCGGGCGGCGGCACCGGCGGCGGCGCAGCTTGGGATGGCGGTGCCGACGGACGCCGCGCGCTGGCTGAAGGACCGGCACCCCAGGCACGCCAAGCTGATGAAGACGATGGTGCCGCTGATTGCGCAGTGGCGAAGCGGCATTGTGCGGGCGCTCAAGAGTGAGGCGGCGCGGGCATCTTTGGAGCGGATATTGCCAGCCCTTGTTGATGGTGTGGCGGCGGCCGCCGATCCGCCGCGCGCGGCGGTTTTGCTCGACCGGTTTTTGGGCGCGATGCCGCCGGCGGTGCAATTTCTGGCGCTACTGGAGGCCAATCCCCGGCTGATCGGGCTGCTGACGCATTTGCTGGGGGTGGCGCCGACGCTGGCCGATGCGCTGGCGCGCAGCCCGGCGCTGTTTGATGTGATGCTGGCTCCGGATGCGTTCGAGCCGCTGCCAGGGGCGGCGGCGCTGAGTGAGGAATTGGCGCTGTATGTCGGCAATGCCGGCTTTGAGGAGCGGCTCGACCGGGTGCGGCGCTGGACCGGGGAGCGGCGCTTTCAACTGGGGGCGCAGCTGATCGAGGGGCGCGCTGACCCGCTGGCGGTGGCGCGCAGTCTATCTGGTCTCGCCGATGCGGCGATGGATGCGATTGTGCCCGCGGTGACGGCGCGGATGGCGGCGGCGCATGGCACTTTGCCGGGCAGCGCGCCGATGGTGCTGGCGATGGGCCGATATGGCGGTGGCATGCTGACCCATGCCTCGGATCTTGATCTGATATATTTGTTTCAGGCGCCAGACGTGGAGGGCGCGGTATCGGATGGTGCTACTCCACTGACGGCGAACCGCTGGTACAATCGCTGGGCGCAGCGGCTGACCTCGGCACTTTCCGTGCCGACGGCTGAGGGCGCACTCTATGAGGTGGACACGCGGCTGCGTCCCTGGGGGGCGAAGGGGATGCTGATGGTCAGCCTTGAGAGCTTTGCGCGCTATCAGGCGGAAGACGCCGAGCCATGGGAGCATATGGCGCTGACGCGGGCACGGGTCGTGGCGGGCGATGCGGCGACGCGGGCGGCGGCAGACGCGGTGATTGCCGGGGTGCTGGCGCAGCCACGCGATGCGGCGATATTGCGCAAGAATATAGTGGCGATGCGCGCCGAGATTGCTGCAGCCAAGCCTGCGGAAGGGGCGCTTGATGTCAAGCTGGGCGCGGGCGGACTTGTTGATCTGGAATTTATTGTGCACTTTTTGCAGCTTGGCACGCCGGGCGTGTTGACGCCGGATGTGGCGGCGGCGCTGGCGCGGCTGGCTGAAGCGGGGCAGCTTGATGCTACAATGGCCGAGGCTCTGCAGGCGGCGCTGGCGGTGCTGACGCGCTGGCTGGTGGTGTTGCGGTTGGTGGTGCCGGCGGGCACGGCCTTGGGCGAGCGGCTTCCGCCAGCGGCGGAGGCTGTGCTGGCGCGGGCGCTGGGTGCGGCAAACTATCAGGACGCGCTGGCGGAATTGGCGCTGGCCAGAGGGCAGGTGCGGCTGGCATGGACGGCGATGCTCGGATGAGTTTTATAATGGTGGTTGGCACGACAGATGAGGAGGCAGGCATGAGCGAACTGGCGATCGGGGATATGGCACCGGACTTTGCGATGATGGGCGATGACGGTGCTGTGGCGCTGAAGGACCATGCCGGCAAGATGGTCGTGCTGTATTTCTACCCCAAGGACGATACGCCCGGCTGCACCAATGAGGGCAAGGACTTTTCAGCGCTCGAGGCGGACTTTGCGGCGGCGGGTGCGTTAGTTATCGGCGTGTCCCGCGACACAGTGGCGAGCCATGCGAAATTCAGGAAGAAGCACGGGCTGACGGTGCGGCTCGGCGCTGATGAGGATGGCGCTGTGACCGAGGCTTACGGCGTTTGGGTGGCTAAATCCATGTATGGCAAGAGCTATATGGGTATTGAGCGGGCGACCTTTCTGATCGGCGGCAATGGGCGGATTGCGGCTGTCTGGCACAAGGTGAAGGTGGCTGGACATGCGGCTGCGGTGCTTGAGGCAGTTCGGGCAGCTGGCTGATTTCAGGTCCGAATCGCCTCATCGGGCGAATCGGTTGGCCTGAGTGCGTGGCCTGAGTGCGTGGCCTGAGTGCAACAGGGATTTTCGGGCGGCGAGACGTGCTCTAACGGCTGCGGGCTGAAAAAGTTGCACACCCCACGAAAAATTTTTTGTCGTGAATGTTCGGTTCACCGTGGCACGACACCGGCTTGCCCCCTTGTGGGTTGTTTGGCGGGGGCGGGGCTGGTTCAAGAAGGTGTCGCTGCAATCGAAAGATTCGGAGTGGCGGGTCCTCCGGTTCGATAATGGCCGGGTCGCGGGACTTTTTGAGTAGAGTATTTATCGAGCCGTTCGAGGATTTTTTACCAGTGCAAAGCCTTATGAGGGTCAGAAACGACCTCCGTGACAGCCTTGTGCGTCGCTTCCCCGAACACAGTTTCACATGGCACCGCGCCACCGGGCATACTTCCGGCGGAGAGCAGACCATAAAAGTGGGAACGTGGCACCAGCTCATGGGTATTGGATCAGCAATTCTGGTGGCGGGGTGGCTTGGCATTGCCACCACCTCGATGATTTCCGGCAACACCGCCGATGACGCGGCGCTGGATACGAAGAGCGCCGCACTTGCCAAGCTTGAGCTTGAACTTGTGGCGGCGCGCACCGAAGCCCGGCTGATCAAGGGTGATGTTTCGCAACGCGCCGACCTGCTGGAAGCGCGGCAAAAGTTTTTGAGCGCGTTGCTCTCGGGCAAGGAAGACGCCAAGGCGCTGGCGGCGATGCTGCCGCGTAAGGCGAACTATGCTGCCGAGGCTGATGTGCAGGCGATGCTGCCGCCGCTGATGAAGGTTGAGAATCAGCAGCTCGTGCTGGTCGACAAGGCGACGGGCGCTGCCGAGGCACGGCTTCGTGACACCCAGGCGCTGATTCGTCGGCTCGGGCTGGACCCCAAGCGCTTTACGGTGGCGTCTGACTGGAAGAGCGTTGCTGTGGGCGGGCCGTTTGTGCCGGCGGGCGATGAGCTGGAGCCGCGCTTCAAGGATCTTTTCATCAGCTGGCGCAAGCTGGAGACGATGCAGGCATCGCTGGTGTCGATCCCGGCGCTGATGCCGGTGAAGAATTATCGCGGCAGCTCGGGCTTTGGCCGCCGCTTCGATCCGTTCAATGGCCGGCTGGCGATGCACGCCGGGACTGATATGGCGGGTGTATATGGCGAGCCGATCTATGCCACGGCGAACGGCCGAGTGGCCAAGGCCGGGACCATGAACGGCTATGGTATCATGGCCGAAATCGACCATGGCAAGGGCATTGAGACGCGCTATGGTCATATGTCGAAGGTGCTGGTGAAGCCTGGTCAGACGGTGAAGCAGGGCGATATGATCGGACGGATGGGCTCGACCGGGCGCTCGACGGGGACGCATCTTCACTATGAAGTGCGGATTGATGGGCAGGCGGTGAACCCGCGGCCGTTCCTCGAGGCATCGTCATTTGTCCTGGCGGCACAGAGCGAGGCCGAGCGGGCTCAAGCAGCAAGCCATTCCGTTCAGGGCCCTGATCTGGATGCGGACCGGATCATCGAAGTTTCCTCTCCGGCTGCGGGCGGTATGATGATGACGCCGATTCGTACTGCTGGCTGAAGCCGGTTGGTTGTAGCGGGGCTGCAAAGCGCCTAGATTGAGTTTATGGATACATCACCCCGCCTAATGCCCGCTGCTGCTGCTCGTGTTGCGGCTATAGCCGTGCGACAGGGCAAGCCTGGGCTGAAGCTGCGGCTGGCGGTGGATGGCGGCGGCTGCGCTGGCTTTCAATACAAGTTCGGGTTGGAGGCTGATGCGTCGGCGGATGACCTTGTGGTGGAAACCGATGGGGTGACGATGTTGGTCGATCCGGAGTCGCTGCCGTTTCTGGCGGGCTGCGAGGTCGATTTTGTCGAGAAGATCGGGGCGGCGAACTTTGAGGTTCGCAACCCCAACGCCGCATCGGGCTGCGGCTGCGGCTCCAGCTTCTCGGTCTGACGCTAAATTTGGCGCTGGCAATCATCCTGACGCGGACTGTGGCGGCGCTGGCCTTCGGGCTAGTGGTAACTGCGGTGTGGTATTTATCGACTGTGCCGCTGGTGGCATCGAGTGCGGGGCTGATGCGCGCTGAAGTGCTCGTGCTGGGCGGGGTGTTGGCGCTTTCCGTGTTGTTTTTTGAGCGGGTGGCGCTGCGGCTGATCCGGACGCGCGGCGGGCGGCTGCGTTTGCCTCCCAACCTCAAGGGCTGAGCGATGCGGATCGCGACCTTCAATATCAATGGCACCAATGCGCGACTGCCACGGTTGCTAGAATGGCTTGAGGCGGCGCAGCCCGATGTGGCGTGCCTGCAGGAGATAAAGACGGTTTCGGAGAATTTCCCGGTCGATGTGCTGCGTGAGGCGGGGTGGCATTGCCTTGTGCATGGCCAGAAGGGCTTTAATGGCGTTGCGATTCTGAGCCGCGAGCCGGCGACCGAGACGCAGCGTGGGCTACCGGGACTGGGACAGGATGGCGAGGCTGACGAGCAGGCGCGCTATCTGGAGGCCGATGTGTCGGGGGTGCGGGTGGCGAGCATCTATTTGCCCAATGGCAATCCGCAGCCGGGGCCGAAATTCGATTACAAGCTGGCGTGGATGGCGCGGCTGAGGGCGCATGCCGCTGCCCTGCTGGCGCTGGGCGGGCCGGTGGTGCTGGCGGGCGACTATAATGTGATCCCGCACGATGATGATGTCTGGGATGTGCGGACGATGCGGGACGATGCGCTGATGCAGCCGGAAAGCCGGGCGGCGTTTCAGGCGCTGCTCTGGCAGGGCTGGACCGATGCGCTGCGCAGCGTCAAGCCGCGCGGCGGTGTGTGGACCTTCTGGGATTATCAGGCTGGGGCCTGGCAGCGCGACCATGGCTTCCGGATCGACCATCTGCTGCTCTCACCGGCGGCGGCTGACCGGATGGTCGATGCTGGCGTGGACCGCGATGTGCGGGGGCAGGAGAAGGCCAGCGACCATGCGCCGACATGGGTGAGCTTGCGCGATTAGGTCTTAAAGCTGGCGTTCGAAAACCCGATACGTGCGGGTGACATGGCATTCCAGCGCGTCGGCGATCGAGCGCATCGGACCATTGTCATCGAGGATCCAGCCGATCTCGCCTTCAGTGCCGCCGAAATGTTCGACAGCCTCTCGGCGGATGTATTCGATCATCTGAAAGACCATCAGCGAGGCGACGCGGTGCCCTTGAAGCGACTTGCGGATGCCCATCAGCGGCACGCGGATGCGCCGGGTCTGCGGACGGCGGAGGCGCCAGAGCAGCTTGGCCCAGCCGAAGGGGAAGAGCCGGCCGTTCAGATCCCGGGTCAGCTCGTTGATATCGGGGAGCGCGATCATGAAGCCGACCGGCTCGCCTTCATATTCGGCGATGCGGATGAGATTCTCGAAGACGATGGGCTTCAGCTTCTTGCCGACAAAGGCGACCTCGGCGGGGGTGAGCGGCACAAATCCCCAATTTTCGGACCAGGCATCGTTGAGGATATCGAGGATGAGCGCGGCTTCTGCCTCGAAGCGCGATTTGTCGACCGGGCGGGTGACGAGCTTGGGATTGCGCTCGGAGAAGGCGACGATGCGCTGCACCATCTCCGGGAAGGGCTTGAGGATGCCGACGCTCCAGCAGTGCATGTCCTTGACGCCATGATAGCCACGGGCGGTGATGAGGCGTTCGTAATAGGGGAGATGATGGCCCATCATAACGGTGGGCGGGAGGTCGAAGCCCTGCACCAGCAGGCCCGGCTCGTCCCAGATCGACAGGCTGAACGGCCCCTGCGCCCGGGTCATGCCCTTGCCGCGCAGCCAGGCTTCGGCGGTTTCGATCAGTGCGTCGGCGACGGGCTGGCTGTCGATACATTCGAACATGCCCCAATGGCCGAGGCCGGGGGCCACATGGTCGAGCACCAGCTGATCAACTTGCGCCGAGATCCGGCCGACCACCTTGCCGTCTTGCTCGGCGAGCCACAGGCAGGCTTCGGCATGACCGAACCATGGATTGGTGCGGATGCCGCCTATCAGCCCTTTGACCTCGGACTTGAGCGGCGGCACCCACTGCGGATCATGGCGGTAAAGCGTCCATGGCAGATCGATGAACTGCGCCTGATCCGCAGCGCTGCTGACCGGCCGGACTGTGATGGCTGACAAAGTCAGGCGTGCCGCACGAAATCAGGAGACCGTGTCAGGCGCTCTGGCGCTTGCGCGGATGGCCGGTGGCGATGATGCCGCCCGACATGTCCTTCACCCATGGGTAGGTCTCGGCGACCTGCTCATTATAGCCGAGGTTGAAGACGCTGACGCTCTTCGCCTTACGCTCTTCGCGCTCGTAAAAAGTGCCCATCAGCTTGTCGATGCTGAAGTTGGTGATGCCGAAATTGCCGGTCTCATCGTGGAAATGATGCGCCATATGCCGCGCCTTCATCTCGGCCAGCCACTTCTGGCGCGGCTTGTAGCTGAGATGCTGGATGCAATGGCAGAACTCATAAAAGCAGGTGGTCAGCAGCCCGGCCGCCAGAGCGACCGCAGCACCGCCTGCGCCGCCGATCAGCCAGCCGATGGGGGCTGTAGCGACGACGATGGCGGGCAGCGTGGTGTAGAGGGCGCCGAACAATATCTCGAGATGGTTGGGATCCTGATGGTGATCATAGTGGATGCGCTTCCAAGTCGCTGCGGTGAGCGGTGACTTCCACATCCACTTGCCGTGCAGCACCCAGCGGTGCAGCGCATACCAGACAGCCGGATAGGCGACGACGGCGAACAGCGCCGACGCGGCGCCAGCGGCAAAGCTGGGCGGATTATACAAGGCATACACACCGGCGATGACCGCCAGCGCGAGATAGGCCTGAATGGCATAATATTGGAAATAGGCGACCACGAGATCCTTGAACGTCATGCGATCAAGATAGTGGCTCCGGTTCCAGATGCCGGGCTTGGGCAGGGCAACAGCCTTCAACTGAGATCTCCGAGTCATAATGAAGGATGCGATATAGGTGCATTGCGGCCAATTTTGGACAGACCATAGCAGCGCAGGCGGGTGCGACGCATTGGCTCGGCTATTCCTCGGTGCGGATGAGCACGGCTTCCCCGATGAGCAGGAACAGCATAAACGGCGCCCAGGCCGCCATGACTGGGGGGACAGTGCCGAAATTACCCATGGCGAGCATGAAATTATCGGCGACGAAAAACGCGAAGCCGAGGAACATGCCGATGACGGCGCGGACGAACAGGCGGCCCGAGCGGGCGAGGCCGAAGGCGGCCACCGCACCGAGCAGTGGCATGAGGACGGTGGACAGCGGCCCGGAGACCTTGTGATGGGCAGCAGCAATCAAGGTGTCGACAGGCTTGCCGGCGGCGCGCTGCTCACTGATCTGCGGCGCCAGCTCCCAAAGCGGGATGTAGCTTGGCTCGATGCTGACGGTGGTGAACTGCCGCGGGACAACGCTGGTCGGGAAATCGAGGCTGGCCATGGTGCGAATGGTGCCGGCGGCGACATCGAAGATGCGGACATCGCTGAGCTGCCAGCCATCGGGCCGGGGTGTGGCGGTCTTGGCCATGACGACGCGGGTGAGGCGATCATCCTCCCGGTCATAGATCGTCACGGTACCAAGTTTTGTGGCCTGGCCGGTGCCCGATACGCTCTCGGCATTGAACAGATCATTGCCGCCGCGCACCCAGCGTGTGGCGCGTGGCGCTGTGGCGGCGGTGACCTTGCGATATTCATTGGCCTGCCAGGTTTTGAGGGTTTCGGTGGCGCGGGTGACGATACGCTCGTTGAAGGCGAAATTGATGGCGGCGACGCCCAGCGCTGCGAGGATGAGCGGTAGCAGGATCTGGTGCGCCGAGATGCCGGCCGCCTTGAAGATGACGACCTCGCTGTTCTGATTGAGCGTCGCCAGTGTAACGAGGGTGGCGAGCAGCACGGCGAACGGCAGGAAGAGCTGGATGATCTGCGGTACGCGCAGGCCGACATAGACCCAAAGATCAGCCTCGCTATTGCCGGCGGCGGCAAGGATCTTGCCTGATTCGCCGAGCAGATCGAGCGATTCGAGGATGACGACGAGGCCGATGATGAAGGCCAGCGTGCGCACGAGGAACATCCGCGCGACATACCAGGCGATTGTGTTTGAGGGGAAAAGCTTCACGCTGCGTCAACCCGCCGACAGCGCGTCATCGCGCCAGTTCTGGCGTTTGACGATTCGCGCGGTGAGCGCCGACAGGGCTTTGCTGATCTTGCTGAACCAGCGATCGAGCGCGCCCAGCGGCTGGCCGCCGGGGACATGGGCGAGCGTGCGGTAGAGCCACAGCGTGAGACCGAGAAAGCCGACATAGGGCACCCATTGCGCCAGCACCGGATCGACCCGGCCGAGCGAGCCCATGCGCTCGCCATATTCGGTAAGCTTGTGGAAGGTGACGATGGCGATGAGCGCTATAAACACGCCGAGTGCCGAGGACGAGCGTTTGGGCGGAACGCCTAGTGCCACGGCGAGAAACGGGAGGATGAACATGATGACACACTGCACCACCCGCCGATGGAAGGTCGCGCTGGCATCGCGGCGGACCTGGGGGGTGGCATTGCAGTCAAAAATCTTGGCGGCGAGCTCGGGCAGTGTGGCTTCCAGATTGCCATCGCCGCGCTTGCGGAAGCTGGCCATGTTGGGAAGGTTTACGGGCAGATCATGCTGGGCGAAACTGAGCACGCGGGGCACGGCATCGCCGCCCGGGCTTTGGACGAGCGTGCCGTTTTTGAGGCGGAGCAGGATAACCTCGGGATCATCGGTCGACAGAAAGGTGCCGCTGGTGGCGGTGACTGCGATGCTTTGCCCGCCCTTGCCATCGGCGCGGACGAAAAGCCCGCGCAGATCGCGGCCATTGTCCTTGCTCTCCTCAACCCGCAGGGTCATGCCCTTGCCGAGGCTTGCGAATTCCCCAACCTTGATCGAGGCGCCGAGCGCGCCGGAGCGCAGCTCATAGCGGAGGTTTTCATAGGAATAGCGCGACACCGGCTGCAACCAGCCGACGATGCCGAAATTAATGATGGCGAAAAATGTGGCGAACATGAACGGCACGCGCAGCAGGCGGAAATAGGAGATGCCGACGGCGCGCAGGGCATCAAGCTCCGAGCTGAGCGCGATGTTGCGGAAGGCGAGCAGCACGCCCATCATCACGCCGATGGGAATGCCGAGCGAGAGATACTCGGGCAGCAGATTGCCGAGCATCCGCCAGACGACATCGACCGGGCCACCCTCGTTCATGACGAAATCGAACAGCCGCAGCATCCGGTCGAGCACCAGCAGCATGGCGGCGATGACCAGCGAGCCAACCAGCGGCACGATGATGAGCCGGGCCAGATATCGATCGAAGCGGGTGAGGGTGAGCAAGCGGTTTAACAATCTGTTACGGCTGCCGATGGTCTGCGCCGCAATTATGCCGCAAGCCATCGTCATTAGGGGTATGTTGACGGGGTATCCCGTCGTTTGATCCTTCTTATAACCCGGTAGATGTTTCTGGTCATGGTAAAATCGCGCGCGCTTCTGTCCGCAACGTCAGTGTCTCTGGTCTCCGCTTTGCTGGCGGGGCCGGCGGCGGCACAGATCCTCGGGTCTGATGCGGCGGCCTGTGCGCCCGGCGCGCCTGGGCCGGCTGTCCTGGTTAATGTCATTGGCTTCAAGGACCGCGACGGGCGGCTGCGGGTGCAATATTATCCTGATGAGAAAGAGGATTATCTGGGCAGCGGCCGCTATATCCGCCGTCAGGAAATTCCGGTGACAGCCAGCGGCGATATGCAGCTGTGCCTGACACTGCCCGCTCCCGGCAGCTATGTGATGGTGGCGCTGCACGACCGCAACAAGGACGGCAAGCTGTCGATCTGGGGTGATGGCATCGGGTTTTCCAATAATCCACGGATTCCGTTGGGCAAGCCGGCGCTTGAAAAAACCCGCTTTGCCGCCGGGCCGGGGGTGACGCGGCTTGATGTTGTATTGAACTATATGCAGGGACTGTCACCGAGGCCGATCAAGAAGAATTAGGGGAATGCCATGCGGGTTCGGGGGATTTTGCTGGCGGGATTGATTGCCGCCCCCCTGTTTCCAGCGCTGGCGGCTGAGCCGCAGGATGCCGATACAAAGGCCTGGTGGCGGATGATCAGGCATATCTCCAACGATGCCTTTGAGGGGCGGGACACCGGCTCGGCGGGGCATGCGCGCGGCGTGGACTGGGTGAAGGCGCAATTTACGGCGGCGAAGCTGACCCCGGCGGGCGACGGCGGCGGCTGGACGCAGACGGTGCCGCTGCATGAGGTGAGGGTGGAGAGTCAGGGCACGCGCTTTGCGGTGCTGGCGGCGGATGGCACGGCGGCGCCGCTGCAGTTTTTGCATGATCTGTCGCTGCGCGCGAGCATGGCGGTGCCGACTGCGCTGACTGCGCCGATGGTATTTCGCGGCTATTGCGGCAAGAACGATGTGACGGGCGATGTGGCGGGCAAAATTGTGGTCTGCTTTGGCGGGCGGCGGCGCGGGATGCCAGGGGCTGGCGAGCGGCTAGCCGCGGCCGTGGCTGCAGGGGCTGCTGCGATCATCAATATCGACGATGCCGGCTTCACCGTGGAGCCGCCGCGCTGGCCGGAAGCCTATGCGCGCTCGATCAGCATCAGGGGCGGCGCTGCCCGGCCCGAACCGGCGCTGGCGGTCATGCGGCTCAACCCCGATGCGCTGCCGCTGCTGATGGGGGCGGACGCTGCAGCGCGGGTGATGGCCGATGCTGTGGCCGGGCGGCCGTTGGCGGCGGCGGATCTGCCGGGGCGGCTGCAGATGGTGCTGGCGCGCAGCGAGCGGGACTTCACGTCCGACAATGTGCTGGCGATGCTGCCGGGCACTGATCCTGTGCTGAAGGCCGAGGTTGTCGTCGTTTCGGCGCATCTCGATGGCTATGGCTTTGGCGAGCCGGTCGATGGCGATGGCCTGTATAATGGGGCCTTTGACGATGCAGCCTATGTGGCAACGCTGGTGCGGCTTGCGCAGAACCGACGGGCCAAGGGTTTCCGCCGGTCGGTGCTTTTTGCGGTGTTTACCGGCGAGGAGAAGGGGCTGCTGGGCGCCAACTGGTTTGTCAGCAAGCCTAGCGTCCCGCTGGCCAAGATTGCTGCCGATATCAACCTTGATGCGATCAGGCCGCTGTTTGCGCTGAAGATCATGACGCTGATCGGGCTGGAGGCGAGCACGCTGGTTGATGATGTGAAGGCGGTGGCGGGGCCGATGGGGGTTGAGGTGCGGCCTGATCTGGAGCCGGAGCGCGGCATGATCGGGCGGACCGACGCAGCGCCATTCTTGCGCGCCGGTGTGCCGGCGGTGAGCTTCATGTTCGGCTATGATGATGGCTCGCCGGCGGAGGCGCGCTTCAGGGAATGGTATCGCACCCGCTATCACAAGCCGCAGGATGACGTGACCCAGCCGATCGACTTTGTCGCGGCGCGGGACTTCAACCGGTTTTTCTATGCACTGACGGCGCGGGTTGCGGATGGGACTGCGCGGCCAGCGATGGTGAAATAATTACTTCGGCAGGGTGTCGAGCCAGTCGACCATCTGCTCGGCGAGCGCCAGTCGGTGATCTTCAAAGCCGTGGCTGGTGGGGAGCTCTGCGGCGGTGAGACGGGCGCCGGGCTGGGCCTTGATGGCTGCGACAAGCGCTTTGTTCGGCTCGGCGATGCCATAGCGCGCATAGAGGCTGAGGATGGGAAAGCGCGCGAGACTGGGGGCCAGCGGGATGAGATCCCAGCTTCGGCCCTTGGTGGCGATTTCGGTGGCGACCGCAAGGGGACTGCTGCCGGCGAGCGAATTGCCGAAATCATCGAAGCCTTCGGCGACCTTGGCGATGGCTTCCGGCCCATTTTTTTCAAGCATATCAGCACGATAGGCGAAGTTGGCGGCATCGAGCAGGGCGACGCCGGCGAGACCATCAGACGCGGCAGCGACGAGTGCGGCGTTGGCGCCGCCCATCGAATGGCCCGCCAGTACGATACGGCGGGGATCGATGCGGAACTGCTCAAGCGCTGCCGGGGTGCGCACGAACGCCAGAGCGGCGGCGGTATCCTCGATGGCGTTGGACAGGCTGAAATCGCCGGGTGAACCCCAGGCGCCACGATAGGTGAAAGTGAGCACATTATAGCCGGCGCGGCGGATGGCCTGCGCCAGATCGAGATTGCGCTCATTGCCGGGCAGGCCGTGCAGCAGGATGACGGTCGGCTTGGGGCCGGGGCCACCGGCGAGGAAGAACAGCGCGTTGAGGCCGACACCGCCGCTGGGCAGGAGAAACTGCTTGTTGGTGGCGGGAGAGGTTAGATCGCGCGGCGGATCGGCGCGGACGGTTGTTTGAGCAGTCAGCGCTGTGCCTGGTGTGCCGATGGCGAGCAGGGCGGCCAGCGGGATGAGGAGGGCGCGCATTACGGCAGATCAACCAGCGTCAGGGATGACGCGACAATCTGCGGGATGATCAGGCGCTTGCGGCTTATGTCGTACCCGATGGCGGCGGGGATGGCGATATCCTTGGCGACGATTTCGGCCTTGCCGGTGGGCGGCAGGCGGTAGACGAGCTTGCCGTCCTGGCTGGAGACGAGCAGCGCGCCATCGGCAAGGGGTATGATGCCATCGAAGCGGCCGGTGGGGAGGGTGACTTCACGCAGGATTTTGCCGCGCTTGTCCCGGAACACAAGGTTTACGCCGCGGCCACCATAGACGATGCTGCCATCAGGCATGTGCGCGATGCCGTTGGGGCGCTCAAGGGCGGGATTGCGGGGGGCGAAGTCCGAAACCTTGCCGGCCGCGCTGATGCGGTAGATGGCGCCGGGCTCATCGTCGTTGCCGCTGTCGGTGACGAGGATCTCGCCATATTGATCGACGCTGAGATCATTGAGGCGGACAGCGCCTGGGACCGGCGTGTCCCCCATCGGCGCGCCGGTGGTGCGATTGAAGCGGCGGACGGTGTCGGTGTCAGCCACATAGAGCATTTCCCCGCGAATGAAGATGCCCAGCGGATCAATGAGGGTGACTCCATTCTTGCCGCCTTCGATCCATTTCAGCGTGATCAGCCGGCCATCAGGGTCGAAGCGTGAGATGAAGCCGTTGTTGGCCGAGCCGCGCTCGCCAAGATTGGTGACGAGGATGACATCACCATAGGGATCGTGGCGGGCCGATTCCGAGCCGTTCAGCCCGACATTGGCGATGACCCTGGTTTCCGCTGCGGCCGGAAAGGTCATTAACAGCGCGGCGGAGAGAGCGAAAAGAGCTGACTGTTTCATGATTTATTCTGCTGCCTGACGAAAGAGGCCGACATGATCGGCAGCCATGCTGAAGCGCTCCAGCACGGTGGTGAGTTGATCGGCGGAATGTTCAGCGCAGAGCGAACAGCGCAGAAGGAATACGCCAGCCGGGGTGGCGGGCGGGCGCGACATGTTCACATAGACACCCAGCTCGATCATGGCGGCCCACATGCGGACAGTCGTTTCCTGATCGGGCATCAGCACCGAGACGATGGCGCTTTCTGGCGTATCGGTGGCGAGGTGGAAGCCGCGCGCCTTGAGACCGCCGTGGAGGGTGCGGGTCATGGCCCAGAGCCGCTCGCGCTTTTCAGTGGCGTGCATCAGCTTGCGGATACTGGCGGCAGCACAGGCGACGACGGCGGGGGGGAGCGAGGCGGTGAAGGTATAGGGGCGGCAGACCAGGCGTAGAATCTCGAACTTGGGATAGTTGGAGACGCAGAAGCCGCCGACCGTGCCGACCGATTTGGAGAAGGTGCCGACCACGAAATCGACATCGTCCGCAACGCCGGCGGCCTCATAGACGCCGCGGCCATGCTCACCGAAGAAGCCCATGCCATGCGCCTCATCAACAAGGATCATGCAGCCATGGGCTTTGGCGATGGCGACCAGCTCCTTCAATGGCGCGATATCCCCGAGCATCGAATAAACACCTTCGAGGATGACGAGCTTGTGCGCTTCGGGCGGCAGGCGGCGCAGGCGCTTTTCAAGATCCTCGGCGCTGTTGTGCTTGAAACGGACGATATCGGCATTGCCGAGATAGCAGCCATCATAGATCGAGGCATGGCTATCGGCGTCGAGGATGATGAAATCACCCTTGCCGGCGAGCGTGGAGACCATGCCGAGATTCGCCTGATAACCGGTCGAAAAGACCATGGCATGCTTCATGCCGTAGAATTCGATCAGCGCGTCCTCGCATTCCTTATGGCCCTGATAGGTGCCGTTGAGGACGCGGCTTCCGGTGGTGCCGGCGCCGAAGCGGGTGAGCGCATCATGCCCGGCGGCGATGACATCAGGATCGAAGGTCATGCCCATGTAATTATAGGTGCCGAGAAGGATGGTCTCGCGGCCCTGGATCATGGCAACGGTGGGGCTGAGCACCTTTTCCATGACGATCGCGAAAGGATCGCGGATGCCGGTGGAAAGCACCCCGGCGCGCTCGGCGATGAGCGCATCGAATTTGGAAAAAAGATCGCTCATTTGCTCACCAGCTTTGTGACAGCGTCGGCGACCTGGCCGATGGTTTCAAGATCGGGCAACATGTTGAGCGGCATGACGATATCCCACTCATCCTCCATGCTGGCGACGAGATCCATGACAGTCAGGCTGTCCATCTCCAGATCGCCGGCGAACGTCGTGTTTTCAGCGAGCGCCACGCCTTTTGAATTGAGCGGCGCGATAAGCTCGATGATGCGAGCATAAATGGTTGTGCGGTCGGTCATGAAGGGTCCTGTTTTAGCTTCTGGCCCAGTGGCAGCTTTATATGGCCAAATGGGGGCAAAAGCGCCGGCTTTTCACCCTCTGGCCAAATGCTGACGGCAGTGTAATCTTGCTGATGCCCTTCGAGGGGCATGGGCGGGACTAATTAGCGGGGTTGGGGGACGCATGGACGAGTCGCCGCAAATGCTGACAAAGGTTGAGGGGCAGTCGCACGCGCACGCCATTTATTTGCTGCGCACCATGCAGCAGCAGCATCTGACGCTGTCGCTGATGGCCGACCAGAAGGCCAATATGCTGCTCGGCGTTTCATCGGTGGTGATGGCGCTGGTGGTGCGTGAGGGCCGGCTCGATGGCCTGTCGCCGGCGGTGCTGGTGATGGGCGCTTTTTCGTTCACCGCAGCGCTTTTCTGCATGTTCGCCGTCATACCCAAGATCGGCGGACCAAAGCCCGATACGCGCCATGAGGCTAACCCCAACATACTGTTTTTCGGCATTTTTGCCGAGCTGGACGAAGCCGCATTTCTGGCGCGGATGCGCGGGGTGATGGCCAGTGATGCGACGATTTATGCCGCCATGGTGCGTGATGTGCATCAGCAGGGGCTGCTGTTGAAGGGCAAGAAATATTTCTGGCTGGGCTGGGCCTATCGGGTGTTTATCGTCGGGCTGGTGCTGACCTTCCTGACGTTTCTGGGCCAGCTTTTCCTATAGCCAGCCCTTGGCGCGGTAGGCGGTGACCGTTTCGGCGAGGCCCTGCTCGGCGGTGATCCGGGGCGACCACAGGCCGGCGAGCCGGGCATTGCCGCCGCGCGCCACCCAGTCGTGATGAGCGAGATAGCGCGCCCGGTCCCGGCTCAGCGTCGGCAGCCGGCCTTGTAGCCGGGCCATGATCGTCGCGGCGCCGGCTGCGGCAACAAGGACAGGCGCTGTGATGCCGATCGTGCGGACCTTTCGGCCCAGAGCATGGCCGATGAGCGCTGCGAATTCGGCGTGAGTATAGCCATTGGCGGCGTCTCCCCGGCCATCATCAAGCTCCAGAATGGTGTGCGACGGGCCGGCGGCGGCTAGGGCCAGCAGGGCTCGGGCGAGATCATCGACATGGATGATCGAAATCCGCCCATCATGGCCGCCGGGTGCCAATCCGAGGCCGCTACGGGCAGCGCGGAACACATCGAGCATCTCGGTATCGCCGGGGCCATAAACGGCGGGCGGGCGGACGATCACCCAATCAAGGCCGCTGGCTTGCACTTCGGCATCGGCGGCGGCCTTGGAGGCGCCATAATTCGACAGGGCCGGCTCGCGCGCCGACAGGCTGGAGACATGGACGAAGCGCCGGACCCCGGCGCGGCTGGCGGCGGCGATGACATTGGCGGTGCCGCGCACATTGCCGCGCTCGAATCCGGCGCGGTTGGCGGCGTTGACGATTCCGGCGATGTGGATGACGGCGGACGCGCCTGCGCACAGCCGGTCAAGGGCAGGGTGATCGTCGAGATCGCCAGTGATCCAGGTCAAGCCGGGTTTGGGTGCGCCAGCTTGCGGGCGGCGGGTGAGCGCCTGTAGCGGTGAAGTGGTCACCGCCAGAACATGGCCTCCGACAAAGCCGGTTCCGCCGGTGATGGCTAGCACGAATGCCTCTTGGTGCGCCGCTTATGCCGCAACGTCGAATGGCTGGATTTCGCCCGACAGATATTGCGAGCGCGCCCGCGAGCGGCTGAGTTTGCCCGATGAGGTGCGCGGCAGGGTGCGCGGTGGGACCAGCTCGACCACGCAGCTCATGCCGGTGATGGCGCGGACCTTGGTGCGGATCGCCTCACGCAAAGTGCTGCGCTCCTGCGCATCGGAGGTGCGGCACTGAACCAGAACGGCGGGGGCCTCCTCGCCGGAAGGCGTGGTGATGGCAAAGGCCGCGATGTCGCCGGCCTTGAAGCCGGGTAGCTGCTCAATGGCCCATTCGATATCCTGCGGCCAATGGTTCTTGCCGTTGATGATGATCATGTCCTTGGCGCGGCCGACGATGAAGATCGACTCCTTCGAGAGATAGCCCATGTCGCCGGTATCGAGCCAGCCATCGGGGCTGAGCGCTGCGGCGGTGGATTCGGGATCGCGGAAATAGCCGGCCATGACGCCGAGGCCATGGACGAAAACCCGGCCGATCTTACGGTCCCCGAGCACGCTGCCATCATCATCGCGGACCTCGATGCGCAGGCCGGGCACGGCCTTGCCGCAATTTACGATGGCGCGGTAGCGGGTCGGCCGGCGGCTGTCAGTGCGGCTGCCCGACAGGCCTGCCAGCGTGCGCTCGTCGATGAGATCGGAAACGATGCCTTCTCCCAGCGGCATGATCGAGACGGCGAGCGTGGCTTCGGCCAGACCATAGCTCGGCAGGAAGGCGCTGGCCTTGAAGCCGGCGGCGGCGAAGACATCGACAAAGGCTTGCATGACCTCGGGGCGGATCATGTCGGCGCCATTGCCGGCGACACGCCAGCGCGACAGATCGAAACGCTCGGCAACATCGATGCTGGGTGAAATGCGACGCGCGCAGATATCATAGCCGAAGGTGGGCGAATAGCTGAGCGTGTTGTGCTGGTTGCGGCTGATTAGCGTGAGCCAGCTCAAGGGGCGGCGGGCGAAATCCTCGGTGGCGAGATAATCCACCGAAATCTGGTTGGCGAGCGGCGCCAGCATGCAACCGACCAGCCCCATATCGTGATACCAGGGCAGCCATGACACCACCCGGTCCCCCCTGCCAGCCTCCATGCAATGGGCATGGCCGGCGAGATTGGCGAGCAGCGCCTCATGCGTGACCGCGACACCGTGTGGGAAGCGGGTGCTGCCCGAGCTATATTGCAAATAGGCGATGTCGGTTTTTGCGGCGCGGTGGAGCGCCACGTCCGGCGCGGGCTCGCTGAAGAAGGACGTCCAGTCATGTGCTGCGCACAGCCCTTCGGCGGCATCGGCGACCATGGCGAACAGGCCCTGCGAGGACAGTACCATCCTTGGCTCGCTGGAGCGCAATTGAACGGCGATCTGCTGCACATAAGAGTCACGGCCGCCGAAGCTGGTGGGCAGCGGCAACGGCACGGGCAGGGCGCCGACATAGATGGCGGCGAAGAAGGCGGCGGCAAAATCAGCACCGGTTTCAGCGATCAGGGCGATACGATCGCCGGGCTCGATGCCCTCGGCCACCAGCCGCATGGCCTGAGCGCGGGCATCGCGGGCGAGATCGGCATAGGGATAGGCGCGGACAAGATCGGCGCGGGCATCATGAAAGTTGAAGCCCTTTTCCCCGCCTGCGGCATAGTCGAGCGCATCGGCCAGCGTCGTGAAGTCAGCACGGCGGTAAACCAGGCCGTCAAATGTCGGCGTTGGTTGCAGTGTCAGGCCCTGATCCAAGCCCTGTCTCCCTCTAGCCTCATGTCTGCCGGGATGCGGCAGACGTGTGTCGCCTAGTTCGTGGTTCATTATATGAGTAACTATTGAACCAAGGGAGAGTTCAAAATTCGGCCCGATCGTGGCACAAACAAGGCATGAGTGACGATAACGGCGATTTCAGCGGTGATGACGATGCACCGGGCAGGCGGCGCAAGCCCCGCATTTACAAGCCCCGGGTCTACACAGCCAAGGAACCGCGCCCGATCGATGCAGCGCAATTGCAGGATCTGGCGATAGGCTATGCCGCGCGTTACGCCACAACCGCAGCCAGGCTCCGGCAGTATTTACAGCGCAAGCTTCGTGACCGTGTGTGGACGCCAGCGGACGCGCCCGACATCGAGGGCCTTGTCGAGCGGATCACAGCACTCGGCTATGTCAATGATCGCGCCTGGGCCGCCTCCAAACAGCGTGATCTGACGTCACGTGGCTTTGGGGCTGGCCGGGTTCGGGGGGCGCTGACCGCAGCGGGCGTGGCACGTGACGACGTGAGTTTAGTGTTGGACGGTGATGGTGAGACTGCGGAAAACCCCTACACAACCGCCGTTGCTTTTGCCCGTCGTCGTCGGTTCGGCCCCTTTGCGCGGGACGGGGCTTCGCATGATCCGGCGCGGCAGCGGCGTGAGATGGCCGCGATGGCGCGCGCCGGGCATTGCTTTGATGTGGCGCGCAAGGTGTTGGACGCAAAGGATGAAGACGCAGTGGCAGCGCTGATAGATCAATTGTAAAAAATTGATAAATCAGTCGCTGCCAGTCTACTTGGCCGCGTGCGCTGCCTTATTCGGCGATTGCCGCCTTAGGCGTCGACCTTGGGAGGCCGCGCTGGCTTGGCTTTCTTTGCGCGGGGCGGCTTTTTGGGGGTCGGCACGATTTCGAACGCCAGCTCATCGTCCTTGACATGGACGCGGACCTCCCCGCCGTTCGCCAGTTTGCCGAACAACAGCTCTTCGGCGAGCGGCTGCTTGATCTTGTCCTGCAGCAGCCGGCTCATCGGCCGGGCACCATAGAGCTTGTCATAGCCGCGCAGCGTCAGCCAGGCCTTGGCCTCGTCGGTGAGCGCAATGTGCACATCGCGGTCCGCCAGCTGCAATTCGAGCTGGAGGATGAACTTGTCGATGACCCGCGCCACCACCGATGGCGGCAGATAATCGAACGCGATGGTCGCATCGAGACGGTTGCGGAACTCGGGCGTGAACATCCGCTTGATCGCCTCTTCATCCTCGCCGATCCGCGCTGTGGCCCCAAAGCCCACACCTTCCCGCGCCATGTCAGCGGCACCTGCATTCGTCGTCATGATCAGGATGGTGTTGCGGAAATCGACCGTCTTGCCGTGATGATCGGTGAGCTTGCCGTTATCCATGACCTGCAGAAGGATGTTGTAGAGATCGGGATGCGCCTTTTCGATTTCATCGAGCAGCAGCACGGAATGCGGCTGCTGATCGACAGCATCGGTGAGCAGCCCGCCCTGATCGAAGCCGACATAGCCCGGCGGTGCCCCGATGAGCCGGCTGACCGAATGCCGCTCCATATATTCCGACATATCGAAGCGGGTGAGCGGGATGCCCATGATCTCGGCGAGCTGCCGCGCCACTTCGGTCTTGCCGACGCCGGTGGGGCCGGAAAACAGATAGCTGCCGATCGGCTTGTTCGGCTCACGCAGCCCGGCGCGGGCGAGCTTGATGGCGCTGGCCACCTTCTCGATCGCCTTGTCCTGCCCGAAGACGACGCGCTTGAGATCGGATTCGAGCGTGGCGAGTGCCTTGGTATCATCGGTGGATACCGATTTTGGCGGGATGCGCGCCATGGTGGCGATCACAGCCTCGACCTCTTTGACGCCAATGAGCTTCTTGCGCTTGTTTTCGGGCAGCAGCATCTGCGATGCGCCGGTCTCATCGATGACATCGATGGCCTTGTCGGGCAGCTTGCGGTCGTTGATATAGCGCGCACTCAGCTCCACCGCTGCCTTGATGGCATCCGGCGTGTATTTGAGCTTGTGATGCTCCTCATAAGATGGTCGCAGACCCATGAGGATCTTGATCGAATCCTCAACCGACGGCTCGTTAACGTCGATCTTCTGGAAGCGCCGGAGCAATGCCCGGTCCTTTTCGAAATGGTTGCGGAACTCCTTGTATGTCGTCGAGCCGATGCAGCGGATCGCACCGGAGGACAGCGCCGGCTTGAGCAGATTGGAGGCATCCATGGCGCCGCCCGACGTTGCACCCGCACCGATGACGGTGTGAATTTCATCGATGAACAGCACGGCATGTGGCAGCTTTTCCAGCTCGTTGACGACGTTCTTCAGCCGCTCCTCAAAGTCACCACGATAGCGCGTGCCTGCCAACAATGCGCCCATATCGAGCGAATAGATGACGGCGGGCTTGAGTACATCGGGGACGCTGCCCTCGATGATCTTGCGCGCCAGCCCTTCGGCAATCGCGGTCTTGCCGACACCGGGATCACCGACATAGAGCGGATTGTTCTTCGAGCGGCGGCAGAGGATCTGGATGGTCCGGTCAACCTCGGCATGACGGCCGATCAGCGGATCGATCTTGCCGATGCGCGCCTTCTCGTTGAGGTTGACGGTGAACTGCTTGAGTGCAGATTCCTGGCCCTTCTCGTTCTTTTCGCCGCGCGCCTTGGGCTTTTCGGACTCCGGCTCATCCTTGTCGGCGGAGCCTTTTGGGCTGCGCCCTTCGGACTGGCCGGACTTGGCAATGCCATGGCTGATGAACGACACTGCATCGAGGCGGCTCATGTCCTGCTGCTGCAGAAAAAACACAGCATGGCTCTCCCGCTCCGAGAACAGCGCGACGAGCACATTGGCGCCGGTCACTTCATCCCGCCCCGATGACTGGACATGCAGGATGGCGCGCTGGATCACGCGCTGGAAGCCGGCGGTGGGCGATGGATCGACGCTGGCATCGGCCTTGAGCGCGGTCAGCTCGGTGTCGAGATACATGCCGAGCTGGCTGCCCAGCTCCTCCACATCGACGTTGCACGCCTTGAGGACGGCAAGCGCGTGAGTGTCGGCAGTCAGCGCCATCAGCAGATGTTCAAGCGTGGCATATTCGTGGGTGCGGCGCGCGGCTTCGGCAAGCGCGTTATGGAGCGTCTTTTCAAGCTCGCGGGTGAAGGATGGCATCCCTGTCTCCTCTTACAGCCTTGGCGGAACCGCTTCGGCATAAACTGTGCGTCACCCTTGCGGTGGCACATCCTGTGAGAGAACGGCCACCAGGGGCTCGGCTTGCCATCCGAATGTCACCCTCCCTTGCCAAACAATCAAGGGGCGATTGGCGCATTTATTGGCTGCGGCCTTGCGGCACAGGCAGCCGGCCGTCAGGATGAACAGGATAGTGGATGAAATCGGGGTTCAACTGTATGATTAAGCTGCTAATTATCGGATTGGGTATGTGGGCCGGGGTAGGGATGGCGCAAACGGCGGGGCCGATGAGCGCTGCGCCAGCGCCCGGTTATCTGGTGGCTGACGCCTCGCTAGCTGTAGCCACGCTCCTGCCGCCGCCGCCATCGCGCAATTCTCCGGCCGAGATCGCCGATCGCTATGCCTATGCCGTGACCGCGAGCGGCGTCGGCGGGCCGGCATGGCAGGCCGCCATCGAGCAGCTGAGCGTGCGCAGCCCGAGCTTTCAGAAAGCGCTGACCTGTGCTGTTGGCCGCGTGCCCGGCCCGGCGACGCAGCGTCTGCTGACACGGGCGGCGGCGGATTTCGTGCCGCCGATGGCCGCCGCCAAGGAAAAGTTCAACCGCGACCGGCCTTTCACCACCGATAAGGGCCAGGCCTGCGATCCCGACGCTGCGGACGGCGTTGGCGAAGCACTGGGCAAGGCTTATCCCAGCGGCCATGCCGGCATCGGCTGGCTATGGGCGCTGATCCTGTCGGATGCTCTGCCGGCGCGGGCCGATGCGATCCGGCGCTTCGGGCAGGAGACCGGTGACCTGCGGATCGCCTGCCGGGTCCATTGGCTCTCCGATGTCAGCAATGGCCGGATTCTGGCCACGGCCATCTATCAGAAGCAGTCGGAAACCGAGGGCTTCAAGGCCGATCTGGCAGCGGCTCAGGTTGAGCTGGTGGGGGCAAACGAGGTCGCTTGCCAATAGCGCATAGCAAGAAATCTTTGCCGGCGAAGCTCTGCGCTTTCGCTGCAAGCCGTTCGCCTGCCGAGGCGCATTATTGCGCGACCAACCGTCAAGCTTTGTGAGAGTCCGATAACGATTTTGACAAAGTTGAAATCATCTATCAATGTGCCCTTATAGGTCACGCATGGGACTCTGGCGAGCGCATCTCGCCTTTCTGCAGGATAATCGGCAATGGAAAATGATGAGTCCTTTGTTGACTATTATAATATTCTGCAAGTTCACCCTGAGTGCGATGCAAGAACATTAGAAGTTTCTTATCGGAATCTCGCAAAAACTTATCATCCGGATCATCCGGAGACTGCCAATAAAGAGAGGTTCAATTCGGTTATTGAGGCATATCATTTCTTAAAGAATATTGATAGAAGATTAAATTACGACATCCGATACGCACTCAACACTGGATTTTCATTCGAAACGCCGATTGGCGAACGCACTGAGCAAATGGCAGCGCTCACTGATGCAAACATCCACGCCAAGGTGCTCATGTATCTTTACAAAAAACGGCGTGAACGCGCGCAGGATCCGGGCGTAGGCCCCTATGATATCTTAAGAAACCTCAATTGCCCTGAGGAAAATTTTGATTTCCATATCTGGTATTTGAAGAAAAAGGACTTCATCGAAACAACCGATGATGGAATGCTTGCCATCACCGTCGTCGGTGTCGATCATGTTATCGCCATGTCCCAGACCACCGTCGAACGCCAACTGCGGATTACGCAATCCGACGAGACAAGCTGGCGTAAGCCTGACGTCAAGGCCGGCATGGTCTAGGGTCAGGCGGCTTCGTTAAACGGCTTGTCCTTGTCGGGCCGCAGATCGCCGGGGAGCCCCAGCACGCGCTCGGCGATGATATTGCGCAGGATCTCGTCGGTGCCGCCGGCGATGCGCAAGCCAGCCGACCAGAGATAGGCGCCTTGCAGTTTCTCGATCTCGGGATCGGCGTTTTCGGTGATGAAACCGTCCGCGCCGGCGAGATCGAGCGCGAAGGCCGCCATGTCCTGCATCGTCTTGGCCACCACGACCTTGGCGATAGACTGTTCTGGCCCCGGCATCTGGCCGCGCGAGAGGGCGGACAGCGCGCGCATCTGGGTGAGCTTGATGCCCTCATCGGCGATATAGCTGGCCGCGATGCGCTGGCGCACGTCCGATGCGTCGATAGCGGGCTGGCCGCCGCCGGGCGCTTCCACGCCGCGCGCGAGCTTCATCAGCGTGGCATAGCCCGGTGCGTGGCGGGGCTTGCCGCCGACTGCGAGCCGCTCGTGCATCAGCGTGGTCAGCGCCACCTTCCAGCCATCGCCTTCAGCACCCAGCCGGTGGCTATCGGCGATGCGCACGCCAGTGAAGAATACCTCGTTGAAGTCGCTGCCGCCCGACATCTGCTTGATGCCGCGCACTTCGACGCCGGGGGCCTTCATGTCGACTATGAACATGGTCAGGCCCTTGTGCTTGGGTTTTGACGGATCGGTGCGGCACACGACGATGCCAAAGTCTGAAGCATGGGCAAAGCTCGTCCAGACCTTCTGGCCATCGATCACCCATTCATCGCCGTCCTTGACCGCTTTGGTGCGAATGCCGGCGAGATCGGAGCCGGCGGCCGGCTCGGAGAATAGCTGGCACCAGACTTCATCGCCAACCAGTGCCTTGGCGACATAGCGCTGGATAACCTCGGGGCTGCCATGGCTGAACACTGTGGGGATGCACATGCCAAGCCCGATCGAAAACAGGCCCGACGGCGCGTGGAAGCGGCTTTCCTCCTGACTGTAGATAATCGAGTTCATCGGCGAGAGGCCCTGGCCCCCCATCATTTTGGGCCAGGTGATGCCCGTATAGCCGGCATCGAATTTGCGGCGCTGCCATGCCTTGGAGCGCGTTATGAACTCGTCAAGCTTCCAAGGGGTTGCAGGTGGCGCGCGGTATTCGTCGGCGTTGGCCTCAAGCCAGCTGCGGGCCTGGGCGCGATAGTCGGCTTCGGGCGCGGTGTCGTTAAAGTCCATGGAATATATCCCTTATCAAGCCGCAGCGCGGTTGCGTTGTTCGAGCGCGCGGACCAGTCGGTCGGCCCAGAATGCCTTGCTGCCCAAGGCTGCGGTGAGTGTCCGGCCGCGCCGGTAATAGAATTGGCAGTCGCTCTCCCATGTGAAGCCGATGCCGCCGTGAAGCTGAACGGTCTCTTCCACAGTGTAGGTCAGTGCATCAAGGCTGGCGACCCGGGCAGCACTCGCGGCCTGAGTGAATTCGCTGCCGCCGGCGTCCAGCGCAGCAAGCCCGTGCAGTGCATGGGCGCGGGCGAGCTCAAGTTTGATGAACATGTCGGCGCACTTGTGCTTGACACCTTGGTAACGGCCGATGGTCTGGCCAAAGGCAACGCGGGTTTTTGCATATTCGACCGTCATCATCATCGCTGCGGCGGTCGTGCCCATCGCCTCAAAGGCCAGCAAAAGTGCTGCACGATCGAGCCAGGCGAGATAATCGGCGGCAGTGCCGAGCGGCTCGGCCGGGGTGTTGTTAAGGGTCAGGCGGCCGTGGCGGCGGACGAGATCGAGCGTTTCAACCGGCTGGACCTTGGCAGCGCCGGTCTCGACCAGCCAGAGCGACGGGCCATCCGGGCCAGCAGCTGCGACGATGGCAAGGCTGGCGGACGCGAGATCGGCCACCGGGGCCTTGACGCCGGTGAGGGCATTAACTCGCGCCTGGGTCTGCATGCTGAGCGGTGATACGCTGCCCGGCTCGTTCCACGCCGGCACGGCGATGAGCGTGCCGGCAGCAATGGCCGGGAACAGCCGCGCCTGTTGCTCGGGCGAGGCGGCGATGAGCAGCGCTTCGGTGGCGAGCAAGGTGCTGACCAGCGGCACGCACGCGAGATGCTGGCCGGCGGCTTCGGCGAGCATGGCGCTCTCCTCGGCGCTCATGCCAAGGCCGCCCTGCGCTTGCGGCACGCGCGCCGCGGTCCAGCCGAGATCGGCCACCGCCTGCCAAAGTGCGGCATTGTGATGGGGCGCATCCTCGGCCATCGCGGCGCGGGCGCGGGCAGGTCCGGCGCGCTCGGCGAACAGTTTCTGCGCCTGCTCACCCAGCGCTTTGGCATCATCGGAAAAATCAAAGTTCATGCGGTTCTCTCCAGCGCTTGATGAGGCGCGATTGGCGTCACTTTACGCTAAGGTGAAGTCCCGTCAAAGCAACAGGCGTTATTTGCGGAACAAATCATCCGCGACCGAGCGCAGCGCTGACGCATTGTCGAGCCGGGCCTTGCACCGGGCGATCTCAGTTTCCAGCGTGGCGATGCGATGCGCCATCTCATCGCGGCTCAGCCGGTCGAGATCCTGCGCGATCAGCTCAGCGAGCGCCCCGCTGGTCTTGCGCGGGGGAATGATGTCATCATTGTCCATAGTGCGATGGTTGACCGCCGCGGCGGCGAGGTCAATATCCCGCAGATGAGCATTCCCCAAATGATGACCGCCATTGATCCCGCAGCGCCCGGTGGGCCTGAGGTTTTGCAGCCTGTGCAACGCCCCGTGCCGGCGCCGGGTGATGATGAAGTTCTGGTCAAGGTGGCGGCGGCCGGCGTCAACCGGCCCGATGTTCTGCAGCGGCTCGGGCTTTATCCGATGCCACCCGGCACCCCGACGATTCCAGGGCTGGAGATTGCCGGAACTATTGTGGTGGTCGGTGCTGCAGTGTCGCGCTGGCGAGTCGGGGACCGGGTTTGCGCGCTCGTCGCGGGCGGCGGCTATGCGGACTATTGCGTGGCGCCGGCCGGGCAATGCCTCGCGGTGCCGGCGGGGATGGCGCTGGTCGATGCCGCCGGGCTGCCCGAAACATGGTTCACCGTCTGGTCGAACGTCGTTGACCGGGGCCGGGCGCGCGGCGGCGAGACGATGCTCGTGCATGGCGGCACATCGGGCATCGGTGTGACTGCAATCCAGCTGGCGCAGGTACTCGGGCTGCGCATCATCGTCACCGCCGGGAGTGCCGCCAAATGTGCCGCTGCCATGGCGCTGGGGGCGGATGCGGCCATCGATTATTCAGCGCAGGATTTCGTCGCCGAAACGCTGGGGCTGACCGATGGGCGCGGCGTCGATCTTGTGCTCGATATGGTGGGCGGGGATTATGTGGCGCGCAACATCAAATGCCTGGCCGAGGAGGGGCGGCATGTGTCGATCGCCTTTCAGCGCGGCATGGCAGGCGAACTCGATCTGGCGGCGGTGATGCGCAAGCGGCTGATGCTGACAGGCTCGATGTTGCGGCCTCGTTCGGTGGCGTTCAAGGCGGCGATTGCCGAGACGCTGGAGGGGGCAGTCTGGCCGGAGTTTGAGAGCGGGCGGCTGAAGCCGGTCACCGACAAGGTGTTTGCACTGGCCGAAGCCGCCAATGCACACCGGCGGATGGAAGCGGGCAGCCATGTCGGCAAGATCGTGCTTGCGGTTGAACCTTGATTGTGAGGGCGGGGCGGCGTAGAGCAGCATTGTTCGGCCGCCCCTGAGGGGCGGCTGTTTTCTTTTGACGATCTTTAAGGTGTACCGCCATGGCCCTCGCCCAGACTCCGCTGATGCCGCATGCCACCGCCGCCTGGCTGGTGGATAATTCAGCGCTGACCTTCGAGCAGATCGCGACCTTTTGCGGCCTGCACATCCTTGAAATTCAGGCGATTGCCGATGATACGGCGCAGACCAAGCTGGCCGGGCGCGATCCGCTCCGCTCGGGTGAGCTGACGCAGGAAGAGATCAACCGCGGTCAGGCCGATCCGGATTATGTGCTCAAGCTTTCCCGCATGCCCGAGCAACAGCGTCGCACCTCCGGCCCGCGCTACACGCCGGTCTCCAAGCGGCAGGACAAGCCCGATGGCATCCTCTGGGTCATCAAGAATCACCCCGAGATCACCGATAACCAGATTTCAAAGCTTATCGGCACGACCAAGACGACCATTGCGGCGATCCGCGACAAGAGCCATTGGAACTACGCCAACCTTCAGCCGCGCGATCCGGTGACGCTCGGTCTGACCTCGCAGCGCGAGATGGACGCGCTGGTTGCCGCCGCCGCCAAAAAGGCCGGCATCGATACCTCGCCCGATCTTGGCAAGCTTGGTGAAGACCGTGCAGCGCTGGTGGCCGAGTTGCAGGCCGAGCGCGTGGCAGCAGCGGCTGCGGCAGAAGCGGCGCTGAGCGGCGAAGTATATGCCGAACCGACGACAGCCCTTGAGCGCGGCGAGGCGCTTTTCCGCAAATAAGCGGCGCGCTATTCCTCCCGGCCCCCCAGGGGCAGGGGCAGCTCGCGCGGCGGCTCGCGGTCGAGCAGACCGGCGGCCTTGAGATCGGCCAGACCGGGCAGGTCCCGCCGTGTTGTCAGGTTAAAATGCGCCAGAAAGCCCGGCGTGGTGGCATATTGTAGCGGCCGCCCGGGGGTCTCGCGTCGGCCGGCGGGGCGGACCCAGCCCGCCTCCATCAGCACATCGAGCGTGCCGGGTGACGCCGCCACACCACGAATTTCCTCGATCTCGGGGCGCGTGACCGGCTCGTGATAGGCGATCACCGACAATGTTTCGACCGCCGCCCGGCTCAGCTTGCGGACAGCTTCGCGGGTTGGCCGAAGGTGATGGGCCAGATCTGGTGCTGTCTGAAACGACCAGCGGCCGCCGCGTTCAACCAGAATGATGCCGCGCGGCGCATAGGATGATGCCAGCTGGCGAAGCAATTCGGGCAGATCGCCGCGCTCGCCGACATGGCGGGCGAGATCGGCAAGGCCAAGCGGGGCTTCTGCGGCAAAGATCACGGCTTCGAGCGCCCGCAGAGCCTCAGGAGCAGAATCGGTCATGCGCGGCCTCGGATCAGGATGGGGGAAAAGGCAGCGCCCTGCGAAACCTCGGCGCGGCCGGTGCGGACCAGTTCAAGCGTGGCGACAAAACTGGAGGCGAGGACCGATCGGGCATAGCCTTCATCGGCAAGATCATGCGGCAGATAGCGGGCGAGCTCCGCCCAATCGAGGGTCTGACCAAGCAGCCGTGCCAGCCGCTCGATGGCCTCATCAAGCGCCATGACCGGGCGGCGGCGAACGACATGGACGCCGTGCTGCGCGCGGGCCTGAATGCCGCCATAGGCAGAGAACATGTCGAACAGCGAACATTCATAGCGGCTCTGGATATCGGTGCTCAGCCCTTCCGGTGCCGCGCGGCGGAAATTGTCCCAGCCAAGCTGCGGACGGGCGAGCAACTTTTGTCCGGCATCGCGCATTGCATCGAGACGCTGCAACTGGAACTGGAGTTTGAGCGCCATTTCCTGCGCGTCCGGCTCCATGTCCGGCTCGGGCGGCAGCAGCAGGGCTGATTTGAGATAGGCCAGCCATGCCGCCATCACGAGATAATCGGCAGCGAGTTCAAGGCTCAGCGCCCGGGCATCGCGAATGAAATCCAGATATTGTTCGACAAGATCGAGGATCGAGATTTGCGCCAGATCGACCTTCTGGCTGCGCGCCAGCGTGAGCAGCAGATCGAGCGGGCCTTCCCAGCTGCCAAGCTGGAGGATGAGCGACGGCGGCGCCGCGGCGCCCGGCATGGATCGGGGCGGACCCTCCTCGAAATCCTCGCTGATCAAGCCGGGCTCATGCCGCAGAATATCCGGCAGCGAGTAGCCGGTCGCGGGCATCGGCCCATTGGTTGGTGTCGGTGGTGTCGCCGGGCCCGGCCCAGGCCATGGCGGCATCGAGGCGCCGCCGGGCGGCGGCACCAATAAGTCCGATCGCTTCGGTGATGGCGCGCATCTCGGTGAAGTCGCCCGAGCAGTGCAGCGCGATGTCACAGCCGGCATCGAGGCTGGCGACGGCGCGGGCGCCGAAGTCCATCAGCGCGTTGGAGCCTTGCGGGTGGCCGCCGGACTGGGGGTTGCCGAGCGCATGCATGCCCAGATCATCCGACATCAGCAGGCCCGAGAAGCCGATATCATTGCGGATGAAGTCGATCACGGTCGGGGAGAGCGTGGCGCAGCGGTCGGGATCGAGCGCTGTGTAGGTGACATGCGCGGTCATCGCCATGGGCGCTGTGGCAAGGCGGCGGAACGGCTCGAAATCGCGCTCCAGCGCTTCGAGGCTGGCGGTGACGACAGGCAGCTCGAGGTGGCTGTCCGCCATGGCGCGGCCATGGCCGGGGATGTGCTTGACCACGCCGCAAACACCGCCCTGGCGCAGGCCGTCGAGCGTGGCGCGGCCGAGTGCGGCAACCTGCATGGGATCAAAGCCCAGCGCGCGGTCGCCAATGATATCATGGCCTTCCGGATCGCGCACATCGAGGAGGGGCAGGCAATTGACGGTGACACCCAGCGATTTGAGCATCGCGGCGAGCGCCAGCGCATTGAGGCGGCAGGCCTCGATGGCGGTAACCGGTGCGCGCTGGTACAGGCTGGCAAAGGCGTCCCCGGCCGGAAATTCGGGCCAATGCGGCGGTCGCAGCCGGGCAACGCGGCCACCCTCCTGATCGATAAGGATGGGAATTGGCCGGCCGGCAAGATCGGTCAGCGCCTCGGTGAGTGCGCGCACCTGCTCGGGTGTGTCGATATTGCGCTTGAAGAGAATGTAGCCAGCCGGATTGGCGGCGCGGAACAGCGCGCGCTCGTCTTGCGTGAGTTCGAGACCGTGAAGGCCAAGGAAGGCAGGGATCATTCGCTCACCATGCTGCAAGTGTCTCCGCTCGCGGTCAAGCGGGCGCAAAGGGCTGCCGCATCTCCACCGGCGGCGCGCAGTCGCCACAGCGTTTTGCCATCGCGGCTGACGCTGGCATAGCGCGGGGAAAAACCCAGCATGCCATGCCGTGCGGCCAACCGCGCCCATTCGGTCTCGGCGCGCTCACGGGTTGAAAAAGCCCCCAACTGGACGGTGCGGCGGGATGCTGGCGCAGGTGTTGGCGCTGGCGGCTTTACGGCGAGTGTTGCCGCAGGCGGTGTGACAACCGGCGGTGTTGCATTAGGCGGCGCGACTGGCCGTACGGCCTCGGCCTGTGGCCGCATGGCTTGCGGAAGCAGGTTCTTGGCCGGCTCGATGATCACCGTGGCCTGCGGCGCACTGCCCGGCCGCGCCATAGGTTCCTCCGGGAGCGCGCCCATATCGATATTGCTGCCTTCGTCGATGCCCGCGCCGGCGGCATAGAGCGTCTGGTCCTGGCCCTCGACATCGAGACCGCGCGGATCGTCGGGCTTTACCTTGATCGGCCCCGGCTCGGCGGTGATCAGCGGCGCTTGTGCTGCTTCCATATAGCCTTCATCGCTCCCTTGGCCGGGGCGGAGCAGCACGAACACCGCGCCAATAGCGATGGCTGCAAGAACCCCCAGAATGACCAGCAGCCGCACCAGCGGCCCGCGCCGCGACGGCGGCTTCTGGGTCTCGGCCGCGGCCAGCCAGGGAGCGTCGTCATCGTTCATGCGCGCCGGCTCATCAGTGGAGCTCGTTCGCGGCTTCGACGCCGATGACGCCAAGCCCGTTGCGGATAACCTGCCCGATCGCGTCTGCCAGGCTCAGCCGCGCGGCGGTCAGCGCCGGATTGTCGGGCAGCACGAAGCGCCGCGCCGGATCGTCATTGCCGGCGTTCCACAGGCTGTGAAAAACGGCGGCAAGGTCGGCGAGATAAAAGGCGATGCGGTGCGGCTCGCGCGCCTCGGCGGCCTGCTCGATCAGCCGTGGCCAGGCGGCGACCAGCTTGATTGCGGCCAGCTCGTCGGCGACCAGCAGTGCTGCGTCCGCCGTGGGCAAAACCATGCCGCTCTCGGCCGCCTTCCGCCCCAAGGAGGCGATGCGGGCATGGGCATATTGCACATAGAACACCGGATTCTCGCGGGTCTGTTCGACTGCCTTGGCGAAATCGAACTCGAGCGGGCTTTCGGCGCGTTTGGTCAGCATGATAAAGCGCACAACGTCCTTGCCCACTTCATCGACGACATCGCGCAGGGTAACGAAATTGCCGGCGCGCTTGGACATCTTGAAGGGCTCGCCATTCTTCATCAGCTTGACCAGCTGAACGACCTTGATATCGAGCGGCACCTTGCCATCAGACAGCGCGCTGACCGCCGCTGTCATGCGCTTCACATAGCCGGCATGATCGGCGCCGAACACATTAACCAAGGCGGTGAATCCGCGCTGCAGCTTGTCGTAGTGATAGGCAACATCACCGGCAAAATAGGTCCAGCTGCCATCAGATTTCTTCATGGCACGATCGCTGTCATCGCCGAATTGCGTCGAGCGGAACAATATTTGCGGGCGCGGCTCCCAATCATCACCGCTCTCGCCCTTGGGTCGTTCCAGCACGCCCTCATGGATCAGCCCGCGCGCCTCAAGCGCAGCCAGCGCCTCCTGCACCCGGCTGCCGAGGGAGGCTTCGGAGAAGAACACATCCTGCTGGATGGCCAGCGCTGCCAGATCCTCGCGGATGCGCGCCATCATCAGCGCCACGGCGCGGGTGCGGAACAGCGGCAGCCACTCGGCGTCGGGCGCATTCACAAAGCGATCACCATGGGCTGCGGCCAGCTCCTGCCCGACTGGCACCAGATAATCGCCCGGATAAAGGCCGGCCGGAATCTCGATCGTCTCGCCCAGCGCCTCGCGGTAACGCAGGTGCACCGAGCGGGCGAGCACATCAACCTGCCCGCCGGCATCGTTGATGTAATATTCGCGGGTCACCTGATGGCCGGCAAATGCCAGCAAGCTGGCCAGCGCATCGCCGACAACCGCCCCCCGGCAATGCCCGACATGCATCGGGCCAGTGGGATTGGCCGAGACATATTCGACATTGATGCGGCTGTCTGGCCGATCAGCACCGCGGCCATAATCGGCGCCAGCGGCGTGGATGGCAGCGAGTTCGGCCTCCCAGACGGCACGGCGCAGCGTCAGGTTGAGGAAGCCCGGCCCGGCGACTTCGGCGGTGTTCACCCCCGGCACCCGCGCCAGCCGCTGCGCCAGCCGGGTGGCGATCTCACGCGGCGGCATGCCGGCAGCCTTGGTCAGTACCATCGCTGCATTGGTTGCCAGATCACCATGCGACGGATCGCGCGGCGGCTCCACCGTCACCGCGCCGAGATCAAGGCCGGCTGGCAGGTCGCCCTCGGCCTGCATGGCGGCAAGCTGATCATGGACGATGGTCAAATAGCGGGCGTGTAGATGCATGGGCGTGCTTTAGCGGCTGATTGCGCAAGAAAGAAGGGCTGTCGCGGCGTCTTCCCTTGGGTTTCGCTCAATCCAGCGTCCGCCGAAAGGTCTCGGGCAGCCAGAGCAGGCCGATGACGGCACAAAGCGACGCTACGATGATCGGATACCATAGCCCGAAGGTGATATCCCCGGTGGCCGCTACCATGGCAAAGGCGATGGTCGGCAGGAACCCGCCAAACCAGCCATTGCCGATATGATAGGGCAGCGACATCGAGGTGTAACGGATATTGGTCGGAAACAGCTCGACCAGAAGTGCGGCGATTGGCCCGTAAACCATGGTCACATAGAGCGCCATGACGAACAGCACGAGCACCACCCGCGGCCGGTCGATCGCCGCAGGATCGGCTTTTTCAGGATAGCCCGCCTTGGTAAGTACTGCCCGCACATCGGCCTGATAGCTGCTGATGGCTGCCGCCCGGGCCTTTCCGTCCAGCCCGGACACCGCGGGCGCTGCCATTACCACGCCACCGATGCTGATGCTGGCGTCCGGCCCGCTGGCAGGCGCGTTTGTATAGGCAACCCCGGCCTTGGCGAGCAGGCTCTTGGCAATATCGCAGCTCTCGCGGTCAAACTTGTTGCCGCCAATGGGATCGAATTGCACAGAGCATCGGCTGGCATCGGCAGTCACAACTACGGGCGACGCCGCAACAGCTTGATACAGCGCTGGATTGGCCGCGCGGGAAAGCGCATCGAACAGCGGGAAATAGGTGAGGGCCGCGAGCGCGCACCCGGCCAGAATAATCGGCTTGCGGCCGATCTTGTCTGATAACCAGCCGAACAGGATGAAGAACGGTGTGGCCAGTGCCAGCGCAATGGCAATCAGGATATTGGTCGTCGCACCATCGACCTTGAGCATTTTCTCAAGGAAAAACAGCGCGTAGAATTGCCCGGTATACCAGACCACGGCCTGCCCCATGACTGCGCCGAGCAGCGCAATCAGCACGATCCGCAGGTTGCTCCAGCGCCCGAAGGCCTCGGTCAGTGGCGCCTTGGAGGTCTTGCCCTCCGCCTTCATCGCCACAAAAACCGGGCTTTCCTCAAGCTGCATGCGGATCCACAGCGACACGCCGAGCAGCAGGATCGAGACCAGGAACGGCAGCCGCCAGCCCCAATCCAGAAACGCTTCCTCGCCCAATGTCGTGCGGATGCCGATGACGATGAGCAGCGCTGCGAACAGCCCCAGCGTGGCAGTGGTCTGGATAAAGCTGGTGTAGAGTCCGCGTTTGCCCGGCGGGGCATGCTCGGCAACATAGGTGGCAGCGCCGCCATATTCGCCGCCCAGCGCAAGCCCCTGGATCAGCCGCAGCGCCACCAGCGCCAGAGGTGCGGCCACGCCTATGCTGGCATAATCGGGCAACAGGCCGACGACAAAGGTGCTGCCGCCCATCAGCCCCATGGTGACCAGAAACGTATTCTTGCGCCCTACAATGTCACCGATGCGCCCGAACACCAGCGCTCCGAAAGGCCGCACCGCAAACCCCGCCGCAAAGGCGGCCAGCGCAAAGATGAACCCGGTCGTCTCATTGACGCCGGAGAAGAATTTGGCGCTGATGACCGTGGCGAGCAGGCCATAAAGATAAAAATCATACCATTCAAAAACCGTGCCGAGCGACGAGCCAAGAATGACCAGCGTCGCGTTCGCAGGCTTGCCAGATGAGGGGTTCGCAGACGCATTCATGGATATGTCGGCGTCCTGCACAGGCCGATGGCGATATCAATGCTGACATCACTGCTCTGGCGCACGGTCAGCGAATTCCGGTCTTCGGCCAGCGCCACAACCCTCACATCCTGCCAGTCGCCCGATGGCGCCCGACATTCGATCAGCGCGCCCGCAGCCCAAGCGAGCGGCTGGACCTCGCTGCCCTGTAGCGTGACAACAGCACCATCTTCAAACCGGATCGTCAGGCTCTGGCCGACCATGGCGGTGACAATGGCTGGCAGCATATAACCTCCCGTGGGCGAGGGGGCCAACACCCTCGAACCGGCTCCCTGAGCCAGTAAAGGCCCCGGCAGGCACAGTGCGAGCAGCATCAAAGGCATCATGGCCCGGAGAAGCGACGGCATCGACAAAACCTTATCAGGCAAGGAAGCGCTCTGCCCCCCAAGCGCCGGCAGGCCCCACGCCAATGCCGATGCAAAGTTTGTTGCATGCCCCGCAAGCTGCCGCAATCGCCAAGTTTGCGCTGGCCGCTTCGGCGGCTAAAGGCTGGCTGCATCTGGCTTGAGGGAACAGCGCATGGCACTGCCGATGGAGCGGACACCGGTAATCATCGGCATCGGCGAGGTCGTCGATCGGCCGGCGGACCCTGTGGCAGCGCTCGAGCCGCTGGCGCTGATGGAAGCGGCAGTGCGCGCAGCCGATGCCGATGCCGGCGGCGGCTTTCTGGCGCGGCTCGATTCGCTCGATGTCATCAATCTCGTCTCATGGCGCTATGACCGTGTAGCGGCGCGGCTGGCCGAGCGGCTTGGCGTATCGCCGGTGCGCGCGGTCTATGGCGTGGTTGGTGGCGAGACGCCGACCACGAAAATCCACGAAGCCGCGATCCGCATCATGAACGGTAATTCGATCGTTGCGGTGGTCACTGGCGGGGAGGCGACCAATGCCGTTGCCAAGGCCCGCGCCGCCGGGCTGACGCTCGATTGGACACCGCCCGCCGCCGCGCCTGAAAATCCCATAATGGCGAGCGACCATGTCACGCCGCTCGCCATGCGGCATGGCATCGTCCAGCCGGCGCATGTTTACCCCTTTTATGATCATGCCGCGACCGCAGCCTGGGCGATGACCCCCGGCGAAGCGTTGGCCGAATCTGGCGCTCTGTGGGCCGCCATGTCGCGCGTTGCTGCCGCCAATACCCATAGCTGGTCGCGCAGCGCCCTCTCAGCCGAGGCGATCACCACGTCCGCTGCCGACAATCGCCTCATCGTCTGGCCCTATACCAAGCGGATGGTCGCCAATCCGGCGGTCAATCAGGCGGCAGCCGTGTTGCTGACAAGCTGGGCCGCGGCCCGGGCGGCGGGCATCCCAGATGCGCGGCTGGTGTTTGTGCATGGCGGGGCCGGGGCAGCCGAGCCGATGGACTTTCTGGCGCGCGAGCAATTTCATCATTCGGTGGCGCAGGATGCCGTTCTCGATGCCGCGATGGCGCTCGCCCCGCTGGGCTTCGGCGCGCATGAGCTATATTCCTGCTTTCCCATCGTTCCCAAGATGGCGCGGCGTCGGCTCGGGCTTGCGGTCGATGCCGCGATGACCGTCTGCGGCGGTCTCAGCTTTTTCGGTGCGCCGCTGAACACCTACATGACCCATGCGACCTGCGCCATGGTGCGGACCTTGCGGGCAACGCCCGTTGCCCAAACGCTGCTGTATGGGCAGGGCGGCTATGTCACCAAACATCATGCGCTGGTACTGGGGTCGGGCGCGCCAGAACCGGCCATGCTGATGCGGCCGCGCGATGTCCAGACGGAAGCCGATGCACTGCGTGGACCGCTGTCGCCAATGGCGCCGGACTATAGCGGCACCGCCGAGATCGAGACCTTCTCGGTCGTCTATGATCGTGACGGCGCCCCCGCGCACGGCAGCGTCATCGCGCGCACTGCCGAGGGCAGCCGGGTTTTTGCCAAGGTCGATATTGCCGAAGTCGATGCGCTGCTCAGCCTCACAGCCTCGCCGATTGGCCTCAAAGGCCGGGTATCAGTCGGTGACGACGGCCTCAGCCGCTGGCACTTCTAGCGGCGCCAGCTGATCGAGCGCGCGGTAGAGCAGTACGGCGGTGGCCACCGCGACATTCAGGCTGTCGGCCGTGCCCAGCATCGGCAGCTTGACCAGCGCATCGCAGCGCGCCGCATAGTCGGCTGGCAGCCCGGCCTGCTCATTGCCCATCAGCAGGAAGGTCGGGGCCGTGAAGCGATGCGCCCGGTAGTCGATGGTGCGACCATCGAGTGCTGCGCCGACGATCTGGCCCCCGCCATTACCATCCCCCTTGCGCACCCAATCGAAGAATTCCGCACCACTGGCTTGCGCCACTGTGCGGCTGAACAGCGCCCCCATCGACGCGCGCACGGCTTCGACGCTGAACGGATCGGCACAATGATCGAGCAGGATCAGCCCGCCCGCGCCGGTGGCATCGCAGCTGCGCAGCATCGTCCCCAGATTGCCGGGGTCGCGAATATTTTCGGCCACCACCCAGAGCGGCGCCGTGCTGCGATCAATCTGCGAAAGCCCAGTGTCGGGAATCGGATAGGCAGCAGCCACGCCCTGCGCATTATCCTTGCCGGTTATGCGGCTCATCAGCAGCGGTGGCACGCGCATCACCTGCTGGCGGGCGGCGAGCGTGGCGCTGATCAGCGCGCGGCCCAGCGGATGCGCTTCGGCCTGCGGGGTCACTGCGAGCAATGCCGGGAGCCGCCCGGCCTCAAGTGCCTCGGTGCAGACGCGCAGGCCCTCCGCCAGAAACAGCCCCTCCAGCCGCCGCGACTTCTTGTCGAACAGCGATTTCAGGCGCTTGACGCTGGGGTTGGCCGCGCTGGAGACATCGAGAATGGTCATAGTGCGGTGATATTATAGCTGTGCCAGCACAGGATCGCGAGCGCGCCGCGGTGCGGCCGGAACGGCTCGGCGAGCAGCCGTGTGGCCTTTTCGGATGGCCGCGCAGGCAGTTCCAGCAAGCGGCCAAGCTCGATCTGAACCGCCAGATCGCCTGCCGGAAACACATCAGGCCGACCCTCGGCAAACAGCAGATAGATTTCAGCGGTCCAGCGACCGATGCCCTTGACTGCGGTCAGCGCCAAAATGGCGGCCTCGTCATCATCGGGCAGTGCGCCGAAATCGAGCGAGCCGGAGATCACCGCCTCGGCCAGCGCATGAATATAGCTGGCCTTTTGACCCGAAAGCCCGGCAGCGCGGAGCGCTTCGGTGGTGAGTGCAGCCACCCGATGCAGATCATCGGTATCGCCGCCGGCAGCGGCTTCGAGCCGGTTCCAGATGCTCTCGGCGGCCTTGACGCTCACCTGCTGGCCGATGATGGCGCGCATCAGTGTCGCCGGTCCGCGCGGGCGAATGCGCGGCTCGGGCCCGCCGATCCGCGCCATGGTTGCGCCCAGCCTCGGCTCGACAGCGGCAAGGGCTTCAACAGCCCGGCTAAGGTTTTCAGCAGAAAGGCCCATTTAGCGGGTTTAGGCGTTCAAGCCGTACGATACCAGTGAGGGGATGGGCTTTGGCGTCCGCAATGCGCTATGACATGGCGTAATGTTGCAAGACTTGCGCTCTTACGGGTTCTTCAAGGACAAGCACCGCGCTTTCTGGATTCTCCAGGGCGGCGGCTGGACCGCCTATCTGCTGCTCCGCGCGCTGTCGGGCTTTGCCAATCGGATGGAGCTCAGCTTCGTTCTGCCTGCCGCCATCATCACCGTCATCGGTTTCTCGCTCACGCTGGCGATGAGCAGTGCCTATCGGCGGATCATCACCATGAAGCCGGCGATGGTCCTGACGCTGACGCTGCTCGTGCTGTCCGGCGCATCGGCGGTATTCTCGGTGCTCGAAGTCTGGACGCACGCCACCTTTTATCAGACCGACTGGACCCCGCGCGGCGTTGAATATCTCGGCGCTATCCTGCTTGATTTCTCGGTGCTCGGCGCCTGGACCGGGCTTTATTACGGGATCAACTTCTATCTGCAGCTCGCCGACCAGTCGGCCCGGATGGTCAATGTCGCCCGGCAGGCGAACACCGCACAGCTGGAGATGCTGCGCTACCAGCTCAATCCGCATTTCCTGTTCAACACGCTCAATTCCATCTCAACGCTGGTGCTGCTGCGGCAGACCGAACGCGCCAATGCCATGCTGTCCCGGCTGGCCAGCTTTCTGCGCTACAGTCTGGTCGGTGAGCGCGAGGGGCTGGCGACCATCGCGCAGGAGGCCGAGGCGCTGAAGCTCTATCTCGATATCGAGCGCACCCGCTTTGAAGACCGGCTGCGCACCCGTTTCGACATCGAGCCAAGGGTGATGGAAGCGCGGCTGCCGTCGCTGCTGCTCCAGCCCATCGTCGAGAATGCCATCAAATATGCCGTCACGCCGTCGGAGGACGGTGCCGATATCCTCATCGATGCGCGGCTGATGGGGGACCGGCTGGTCATTACCGTCGCCGACACCGGGCCGGGGCTTTCGGGCGCTGGCGGCATAGGCCGGGCAGCATCACAGGACGCCCCGGCGGTCGGCACCAACGTCGGCATGGCCAATATTCGCGAGCGGCTGGCGCAAGCCTATGGCGCCAATCATCGCTTTGAATTGGCCGAAAATGAGCCACATGGCTTGATCGTGCTGATAGACATTCCATATCAAACCGAGATTACCGATCCGATATCTGGCGAAGATGGCGGGTTGGCAGGCACTTTGGGGGCACCCACGGCCGCGGCCATGTCCGTCGCAGCAAGCCAGGATAATTGACCCATGCCGATCACCACGATTCTCGTCGATGACGAACGACTGGCCATTCAAGGCCTCGAACTCCGGCTCAAGGCCTTTGACGATATCGAGATCGTCGAACGCTGCGCCAATGGCCGCGAGGCGATCAGGGCGATCAAGACGCTGAAGCCTGATCTGGTGTTTCTCGATATCCAGATGCCCGGCTTCGACGGCTTTTCGGTGGTTTCGGGCCTTGCCGACATCGAGCCGCCGCTATTCGTCTTTGTCACGGCATTTCAGCAACACGCGCTCAAGGCGTTCGAGGCGCAGGCGGTCGACTATCTCCTGAAGCCGGTGGAGGATGACCGGTTGGCCGCGACCATCGAGCGTGTGCGCCAGAGGCTTGCTGAAAAGCGCAGTGCGGAAGAAAAGCACCGCCTGCAGGGCATCCTCAACGAGCTCGCACCCGGCGCCATGCCCGATGATATGGGCGATTCGGACGGCCCCTCGGCGAGCCGCTATGAGCGCGTCCTCAACATCAAGGATCGCGGCCAGATTTTCCGGGTCGATGTCGATGATATCGAGCGGATCGATGCCGCCGGCGACTATATGTGCATCTACACCGCCGACCAAACGCTCATCCTGCGCGAGACCATGAAGGATCTCGAAAAGCGCCTCGATCCGCGCAAGTTCCAGCGCATCCACCGCTCGACCATCGTCAATCTCGACAATATCAAGAGCGTCAAGCCGCACACCAACGGCGAATGCTTTCTGGTTCTGGGCTCCAACGCGCAGGTCAAGGTCAGCCGCTCCTACCGCGAGGTCGTCGCGCGCTTCCTCTGATCGGCGCCGATTAACGCCAGCTTTCGCGCCGTTTCAGAAACCGTTCAGCCGAATCAGGGCAGATTTCCCCATGTCCAGCGCCGGATCCCCGGTGTGGCCATTGAAGGAGGCAGGATATGAAAGGCGCAGTTCTTGGCTTGATGGCAGCCATCATGGCCGCAACACCTGTGATAGCGGCCGACCGCAATGATCGGCGCGATGATCGCCGCGAATGGCGCCAAGACCGCCGCGATTTCCGCGAAAACCGGCGAGATTTCCGTGATGAACGCCGCGATTACTACCGTGACAGCCGCTACTGGCGCCCCGTCGCCCGCAATGACTGGCGTTGGGCCGGCCCGCGCCATAATGGCCCGGCCTTTGCCTGGCCGCGCGGTTATGCCTATCAGCCATGGGGCGTTGGTTATCGTCTACCACGAGCATTCGGCGGTCGTCCTTACTGGGTGCAGAACCCCGGCTTTTATCGTTTGCCCCCGGCCTATCGCGGCGCCCGCTGGGTCCGCTACGGGCCGGATGCGCTGCTCATCCAGATCGGTAATGGCGTTGTGCTTCAGGCAGTCAGGGGCATTTGGTAACGACCAGTCTCGCTGCCCTATGAGCGCACCACCGTAACGAAATAATTGATGCTGGTGTCTGGGCCGAAAACAAACCCGCGGTCCGGGCGCCAGCTCAGCCCTTTGGTATCGGTCACCTTCAGCCCGGCGTGGGCGAGGGCTTCGGCAAGCTCCGCTGGCTGCATGAAGCGTTCCCAGTCATGAGCGCCCCGGGGAATGGTGCGGGTGATCATCTCGGCACCTGCTATCAGCACGGCCCAACTCGCCGGCGTGCGGTTGGGGGTGCTCAATATCGCCAGCCCGCCCGGCGCCAGAAGCCCGGCCAGCGCTTCGAAGAAGCTGTCCCGGCCCGCCACATGTTCCACGACCTCAAGGCAGGTTATAAGATCGAATGTAGCGCCGGTCGCAGCAAGATCCTCTACCGACAGGCATTGATAGTCGATGGCCAGCGCCTGTGCGGCCGCATGATCACGCGCCACAGCAATGTTTTCCTCTGCCGCATCAACAGCACTCACCCGCGCCCCCATCCGCGCCAGCGGCTCGGCCTGCAATCCAGCCCCGCAGCCGATATCGAGCGCTGAAAGCTGGCTCAGCGGCTGCCGCTGCCGCCGGTCCAGCCCGAAATGCCGGGCCGCCTCGTCGCGGATAAAGGCTGATCGTCCCGGCGTAATCCGGTGCAGCATCGCCGATGAGCCGCGCGGATTCCACCAGTCATCCGCCAGTTTTCCAAAGAAGCTGGCTTCGGCGGGGGCAATGCTCGGACTTGTCATCCTGCTGTTCTAATCGTTTCGGCAGAGGCTTGCCATGCGGTTTGGTTGCCAAATCGCGCGCTCGTTTCTAATTGGCTGGAAAGTCTGGCGCACAGGTCGGCTTGCGAGAGGATGTTGGGACTGCCCTGATGGCGCGCATCGTGATGAAATTTGGCGGCACCTCCATGGCCGGCACCGAGCGGATTCGCAGCGTGGCAGCGCGCGTCAAACGCGCTGTGGACGCCGGGGATGAGGTCGCCATCGTCGTCTCCGCCATGGCCGGTGAGACTGACAGGCTGGTCGGCTTCTGCCGCGAGGCCTCGCCGCTGGCGGATCGAGCTGAATATGATGTCGTCGTGGCGGCCGGCGAACAGATCACCGCCGGCCTGCTGGCAATCACGCTGCAGGCCCTGGGCGTCAAGGCGCGGTCATGGCTCGGCTGGCAGCTGCCGGTCCGCACGTCGGAGGCGCATAGTGCTGCCCGGATCGAAGGTATTGATACCACCGCCATGCTCGCCGCGATGGCGCGCGGCGAAGTGGCGGTGGTGCCGGGCTTTCAGGGACTTACAGCGTCGGGCCGCGTCACCACGCTGGGGCGCGGCGGTTCGGACACATCGGCGGTCGCACTCGCCGCAGCCCTGGCGGCTGATCGTTGTGATATCTACACCGATGTTGACGGGGTATACACAACCGATCCGCGGATTGTCCCCCGGGCGCGCAAGCTCACCAGCATCACCTATGAGGAGATGCTGGAGCTGGCGAGCGTGGGGGCCAAGGTGCTTCAAACCCGCTCGGTCGAGCTGGCGATGAAGGAAAAAGTCAGGGTGCAGGTATTGTCGAGCTTCAGCGACGAGCCCGGCACCATGGTGGTGGATGAGAATGAGGATGGCGAGATGGAACGCGAACTGATCGCAGGCGTTGCGTACGACAAGTCGGAAGCCAAGGTAACGCTTGTCGGCGTGCCCGACCGGCCCGGCGTTGTCGCCGCAATTTTCGGCCCGCTGGCTGATGCCAACGTCAATGTCGATATGATTGTCCAGAACATCGCCAAGGATGAAGGCAAAACCGACGTCACCTTCACCGTCCCGCGCGCGCAGCTGCCGCACAGTCTCGACGTTCTCGAAAAAGCCCATGACAGCATCGGCTATGCGTCGCTGCTGTCAGACGCTGCGGTGGCCAAGGTTTCGGTCGTCGGTGTCGGCATGCGCAGCCATGCCGGGGTCGCGGCCACGATGTTTCGCGCACTTGCTGCGCGCGGCATCAATATCCAGGCAATTACGACGTCCGAGATCAAGGTCAGCGTGCTGATCCCCGAAGATTATGTCGAGCTTGCCGTCCGCGTGCTGCACACAGCCTATGGCCTCGACGGCGAGGTGCCGCTCGCCGATGAGCCGCAGTCCGAAGGCCAACCCGTGAACGCCGCATCATGAGCCGGATCGACCAGCTCACCCAGCAGGGTCGCGCTTTCCTCGGGTCGCGTCATGCCATCATGGCCGGCGCCATGACCTGGGTGTCCGAGCGTCATCTCGTGTCGGCCATCTCCAATGCCGGAGGCTTTGGGGTCATCGCCTGCGGATCGATGTCGCCCGCGCTGCTCGATGCCGAGATCGCCGCCACAAGCGCGCTCACCAGCAAGCCATTCGGCGTCAATCTCATCACGCTTCATCCGCAAATGATGGAGTTGATCGCGGTGTGCGCGCGTCACAGGGTCAGTCATATCGTGCTCGCCGGCGGTCTGCCGTCGGGCGCGGCTATCGAGGCCATCAAGGCCGCCGGCGCCAAGCTCATGTGCTTTGCCCCAACAGCTGCCCTGGCCAAAAAGCTGGTCCGCTCAGGCGCTGATGCCATCATCATCGAAGGCTCGGAGGCCGGGGGTCATGTCGGCCCGGTTTCGCTCTCGGTGCTGGCGCAGGAAATCCTGCCGGTCATCACGCAAGTGCCGGTGTTTGTCGCGGGCGGCATCGGGCGCGGCACGGCGATGGCGCTATGGGCGCGTATGGGCGCAGCCGGTGTGCAACTCGGCACGCGCTTTGCCGCCTCGGCGGAAAGCGTTGCCCATCCTAATTTTAAAAAAGCCTTCTTCCGGGCGTCGGCGCGCGATGCTATTGCCTCGGTGCAGCTTGATGCGCGGCTGCCGGTCATCCCGGTGCGCGCCCTGCGCAACAGCGGCTCCGAGGCGTTCATGGTCAAGCAGCGTGAGATGGTCGATCGGCTCGATCGCGGCGAGATCGAGCTTGCGGCGGCCCAGCTGGAAATCGAGCATTATTGGGCCGGGGCGTTGCGCCGCGCCGTGGTCGATGGTGATGTCGAGACCGGATCGCTTATGGCCGGTCAGTCGGTCGGCATGGTGACATCGGAACAGCCGGTCGCCGAGATCATTCTTGAACTGGTGCGCGAAGCCAATCAGGCGCTGGCAACGCGTGCCCCGCCAGTTGCCGTTGCGGCGGCCTGATGCCGCCGGTCAGCGCCGCCCGGGAAATCCTGCGTCGCCTCCATGAGGTGATGGCGTCCCGGTCCGGCGCTGAGGCCAAGCTCGGCCGCGTCGTGCGCATTGTTGCCGAGGCGCTGCACTGCGAAGTCGCCTCCATCTATCTGCTGCGTGATGGCATGCTGGAGCTGTTCGCCACGCGCGGGCTGGCGCAGGAGGCTGTGCACGTCACAAGGCTTGGCATGGGCCAGGGGCTGGTCGGTGTGATCGCCGCCACGCGCGAATCGATGAGCCTTGCCGAGGCGCAGGCGCATCCCGATTTCGCCTATCGTCCCGAAACCGGGGAAGAGCGGTTTCACAGTTTCGCCGGCGTTCCCATCGTCCGCCGGGAGGCCGCCATCGGCGTTCTCGCGGTTCAGCACCTTGAACCGCGCGATTATGATGAAGTCGAGATCGAGGCGCTGCAAACGGTGGCGATGGCGCTGTCCGAGCTGATCCATGGCGCCGGGCTGGTTGATGATGCCGACGCCGCCCGGGCGCGCGCCGCCAATTCCGGGCCGGGCCGGCTGTCTGGCATGCGGCTCGTCGATGGGCTGGCGCGCGGTATCGCGGTGTTTCATCAGCCGCGTGTGGTCATTGAACATACGGTGGCCGAGGATGCCGATACCGAGCGCAACCGCGTGCGCGCCGGTTTCGTCCGCCTGCGTGAGCAGATCGAAGGCATGATGGGCCAGGCCGAATTTGCAGGCGGCGGTGATCATCAGGAGGTGCTCGAAACCTACAAGATGTTCGCCTATGATGAAGGTTGGCTCCGCCGCATCAACGAGGCCATCGAAAGCGGCCTCACCGCCGAAGCCGCAATCGACCGGGTACAATCCAAGACGCGGGCGCGAATGCGCTCGATCGAAGATCCGTATTTGCGCGAGAGGCTGACCGATCTCGATGATCTCGCCAACCGGCTGCTGCGCATCGTCGCCGGTCAGCTCGGCACTGCCGCCGAGGCGGGCCTGCGCACCGAAACCATCCTCATCGCCCGCAATCTCGGCCCCGCCGAGCTGCTCGAATATGACCGGCGCTGGCTCAAGGGCGTTGTGCTGGAGGAGGGCAGCCTGACCAGCCATGTCACCATCGTCGCCCGCGCCATGGGCGTGCCGATGCTCGGCCGGGTCTCGGAGCTGTTCGGTCAGGTGTCGGACGGTGACGAGCTGATCGTCGATGCCGGCAATGACACGCTGATCATCCGGCCGCAGGCGGCGATGATCAAGAGCTATGCCGAAATGAGTGCGGCCAAGGCCAAGCGCGCCGAGCGCTTCGCCAAGCTCCGCGACCTGCCGGCCATCAGCCTCGATGGCCGGCGCGTGCAGGTGCTGATGAACGCCGGCCTGTCGGAAGATGCAGCAGCCCTCGATGCCACAGGTGCGGATGGCATCGGTCTGTTCCGCACTGAGTTCCAGTTTCTGGTATCCGCCACCCTGCCGCGCCGCGAGCGCCAGCAGGCGCTTTATGCCAGCGTTCTCGATGCCGCCGGGTCGCGCCCTGTCATCTTCCGCACCGTCGATATCGGCGGTGACAAGACGGTGCCCTATCTCGGCGGCGGCGAGGATGATGAAAATCCGGCGATGGGCTGGCGCGCGCTGCGGCTGGCGCTCGGCCGCGCCGGGCTGATGAAGGTGCAGGCGCGCGCGCTGCTGCAAGCCGCCGCCGGCAAGCCGCTCAACATCATGTTTCCCATGGTCTCCGAGCCCTGGGAATTTGCCGAAGCGCGCGCATTGGTCGAAGCACAAGCGGCCCTGCTCGCGCGCGGCGGCCACGCCCTGCCGCAGACGGTGCGTTATGGCGCCATGATCGAAGTGCCGGCGATCATCGAAACTCTCGATGCGCTGCTGCCCATGGCCGATTTTGTCTCGGTCGGCACTAATGATCTCACCCAGTTTCTGTTCGCCGCCGATCGCGCCAATCCACGGCTGGCAGACCGGTATGACTGGCTCTCACCGGCCATCTTGCGCGTGCTGCGCCGAATCGTCCGCGAAGCGGGGGCTGCGGGTAAGCCCGTCACCGTTTGCGGTGAAATGGGCGGGCGACCGCTCGAAGCGCTGGCGCTGCTGGCGCTCGGCGTCGAGCGGCTGTCGATCACACCCGCCGGTATTGGGCCGATCAAGGCGATGGTGCGCTCGGCCGATCTCGGCGCAGCATCGGCCCTCATGGCCGGCTGGCTCGATGCGCCGGGCGTGAATATTCGCGATCATCTCACCCAGCACGCCCAGACGCAGGGCATCGACCTCGGCCTGTAAATTCCTTGACTTGTAGGAAATAAACACTTACAAAACAGAGTGTTAAATGGGCAAGGCCGGGGTCAGAAAGCATCGTCCAGCGTATAGACTTTGAGTAGACTTGTTCAGGAAAACATTAATAAAAACTAAACGGGTATTACTTTGTGCCAGTTGGTCACCGAGCGGCTCTCGAAAAGCCCGGCCAATTGATAAGGGTCGCTGGCGGTGAAGGCGATGGCAGCATCGCGGTCCTCAAAGTCGATGATCAGCAGGCTGCCCATCGCCCGGCCATCGGGGCGAAGCAACGGCCCTGCCACCAGAACCTGATCAGCAACCGTCCCGATATGAGCCAGATGCTCGGCGCGCGTAGCAGCGCGCAGCTCAGCCGAATCGGGCTTGTCGATGCAGTGAATGGCAAAATAAGGCATCGGACACCTGCGCTACAGCTATTGGATCAGAACGACTCAGAGCCTAGACGGCTGTGCTGCGGCGGGAAAGAGGCGAGATGATGGGGTATCGATAATTCCCCTCATCTCACGGTGATGTCCGGATGCCCTTTGATGACTGGCGATCAACGCTGGTTACGGCGCGCCCGGGCAATATTGCGGCTGGATGCGTCCTGGCGGCGGTCGATTCGCGCGGCGTCGGTGCGGCTGTAGCGGCCATCGGCGGCGAGCCTTGTGGTGCCGCGTTCGATACCGGCCTGCCGCCGGTCAAGACGGGCGGCCTCGCGCCGGTTTATTGATCCCGCGGCAACGCCGGCATCAACGCGCTGCGCCTGCCGGTCAGCGCGAGCCTGATCGGCGGCCAGCCGGGACTCGCCCGGTCGCAGTCCAGTCGTTTGCGCTGCAGCCGGCGCCGACAGTATCAGACTTGTCAGAATCAGTCCGGTCAGGGTCATTAAGGGCTTGATCATCACAATACTCCTCAGGCTTGGTTGACTGTAAGCCTTACGCCGGGCCATCCGGATATCCCCCGGCGGCGGCGGTCAGGCTCGCGCAGCGCGAAGGTTGACCGCATCCTTGCTCTCCGCTAATGCCGCGCCCTTGTTGTCGATGTGGTTGGAACATCAGTTTCAGCCTGCTCGACCACCCGATTCGAATCACCCGGCCGCGGCCGATCAATGTCAGGGACGAAAATCATGTCGCGCATTTGCGAGCTCACCGCCAAGGGCCGGATGGTCGGCAACAATGTTTCCCACGCCAACAACAAGACCAAGCGCACCTTTCTGCCAAATCTGCAGAATGTCACGCTGATGTCCGAGGCGCTCGGCCGGTCTGTCCGCCTTCGCGTCTCGACCAACGGCCTTCGTTCGGTCGAGCATGTCGGCGGTCTGGACAATTGGCTGCTCAAGACCAAGGCTGATCTGCTCTCAGATCGCTGCGTCAAGCTGAAGCGCGAGATCGCCAAGAAGGTCTCCAAGGATCAGGTTGCCGCCTGAACCACTGACGCTGAGACTTTCAAAACGGCCCGGCGCAATCCGGGCCGTTTTTTATGGGTCCAGCATCAGCTCGAATTTCATCAGTATCGTCTGCTGCAGGCTGTTGAGATTATCGTCAGACACCAGATAGACAAAATGCCGCCCGCCGGCATGGACGATGGCCATGCCCTCCATATTGTCGAGCGTCGCCGGCGCCTCCCAGCGAGCCAGTTCGGTCGATGGCACGTCGTTTCGTCCGGCCAGCGCCGGGCCAAGGTCGATCAGCGTCAGCGCCGCACCGGCCCCCTTCAGGTTGAAGCGCCGGTGCAACACCAGAACATGGCTCATATCGAGGGCAACGGCATCGGTGGGCCGATGCTCGGGCACTTCGGGTATCGACAGCCGCTGCAGCGCGCCGCCGCGCTCCAGCAGCGCCAGCCGGCCTGCTCCTAATTTAGCGTCCTCGCTGATCATCAGCCGTTCCCCGCCCGGCAGAACGGTAAAGGCTTCCGCCCCGCCATTGTCCGGCCATTCCGCCATCCCGGCCCAGCGTTCACTGCGAGTCGCCGCGCGCCCCAGCGTCTCGGGCCGCGCCAGATCGATGCCCGCCCAATTCTCCAGCCGATGGTCCTGCTCAAAGCCCACAGTCGCCGCCCCGGTCGCGGGGTTCCATTCCAGCGATTCGGCATCAGCATCGGCTTTTTTTGTCGCCGCCCTGCCGTCCGGGCCGATGATCGGCGCCGTCACCGCGCCTGCTATGCCCATCAACCGCCCCGCCCGCTCGACCGTGCGAAAGGCCAGCCAGTTCCCGGTATCGGTCACCGCCAGAAAGCCGCCGCGCCCATCAGCCCTCAGCCCCGAGATGCCGCCAAAGCCGGCATCGGTCGAGCGGATCTGCAACGCCCCCATAAAGCGCAGGCGGCCGATCTCGGTCTGGCCGGGGTCGGCCCGGTTGAGCGGAAGCGCCGTTGTCGTCAGCGTCAGCGGCCGCACAGCATCGGCAGCAAGCGACCGGTCGGACGATAGCACCCCCAAACCATAGGGCAGCAGCAGCAGGCATGCGGCCGCGGCCAGCCAGACGCGCGCGGAACCAGGAAATCGGGGGATAATCATGCCAAACCCCATAGCAGCCGCGCATCGCTCCCGCTATCGGTGGCGGGTGATGCGTCCATCCCCCCACGATATGTTGCGTACTGTCTTCGGCTACCCCAGTTTCCGGGGCGCGCAGGAAGGGATTATCGAGGCTGTCTGTGAGGGCCGTGATGTCGTCGCCATCATGCCGACCGGGTCCGGCAAATCGCTGTGCTATCAGATCCCGGCGTTGGTCCGGCGCGGAACAGCGCTGGTCATTTCACCGCTCATCGCGCTGATGGAGGATCAGGTTCGAGCGCTGCGCGCCAATGGCGTGCGCGCCGCTGCCCTCAACAGCCAGAGTCTTGATTCAGACAGCACCTTCGATGCGCTCGCCAATGGCACGCTTGATCTGCTCTATGTTGCCCCCGAACGCGCCTTGTCGCCGGGTTTTCGTGCCCTGCTCGGCCGCACCGAGCTTTCGCTCATCGCCATCGACGAGGCGCATTGCGTCAGCCAATGGGGCCATGATTTCCGCCCGGAATATCGCCAGCTCAAGAGCCTGTGCGATGATCTGGTTGGGGTGCCCCGGCTCGCACTCACCGCCACCGCCGATGTCGAGACCCGCGCCGATATCTGCGCCCAGCTCGGTATCGCCGAAGCCGATATGGTCATCGCCGGCTTCGATCGGCCCAACATCCGATATCAGGCCACCGCCGCGACGGCGGCCCGCACCCAGCTTCTGGCGTTCATGGACACCCAGCGCGGCCGCTGCGGCATCGTCTATGCCCCCACTCGAAAGGCAACCGAGGAGGTCAGGGACTGGCTGAACGCCGCCGGCCACAAGGCCCGGGCTTATCATGCCGGCCTCGCCAGTGATGAGCGCCGCGATTCCCAGGCCGCCTTTGTCCGCGCCGAGGATATGGTGATGGCGGCCACCATCGCGTTCGGCATGGGCATCGACAAGCCGGATGTTCGCTTTGTCATCCATATGGGCCTGCCCAAATCGATCGAGGCCTATTATCAGGAGACCGGCCGCGCCGGCCGGGACGGCGATCCCGCAGTGGCGCAGCTCTTCTGGGGGCCATCAGACATTCAGCGGCTGCGCGGCTTCATCGCCGCATCGGAGGGCAATGACGCTCACAAGGCGCGCGAAGAAGCCCGTTTGCAGGCGCTCATCGGCTTCCTCGAAACCGCAAAATGCCGTCGCCAGCCGCTGCTGCGCTATTTCGGCGAGCCAGAACCCGAGCCGTGCGGCAATTGCGACAATTGCCTGCATCCGCCGCTCGTCGATGATCTGACCGAAGCCGCAAGGAAGCTGCTCTCCGCCGTCTATCGCACCGGTCAGCGCTTCGGCGCGACTCATATCATCGATGTGCTGCTGGCCAAGTCCGGCGAGCGCACGGCAAAGTTCGGCCATGATCAGCTGAGCGTCTGGGGCATCGGCGCCAGCCTCGATGCCGCGCGCTGGAAAGACATCGCCCGCAGCCTCGAAGCCGCCGATGCTCTGCGCCGCGATCCCGAGCATCAGGGCCTAATGCTGGGGCCCGCCGCCCGGGCGCTGCTCAAGGGCGAGGCTAACTTCAGCGTCAAACAGGCAGCCCCCCGGCCCGAACGCCGCCGCTGCAGGGACAAGGCGGCTGTCGAAGGCCTGTCAGACGCCGATACGCCGTTGTTCGAGAGCCTCCGGGCTCTGCGTCGGGAGCTGGCCGCAGAAGCCGGCCTGCCGCCCTATGTCATTTTCCATGATTCAACGCTGCGTGCCATGGCCAGCGACCGGCCGCAGTCGCTCGATGCGCTGGGCCGGATCAGTGGTGTCGGCGCCGGCAAGCTCCGCGCCTGGGGGCCGGTGTTTCTGGCAGCGTTACAGCGCGCTCAATAGCAGCGGCCGTTGGCCTCGATGGCATTGCCGGCAAGCGCACCAATGCCAACGCCCAGGATCGTCCCCAGCCCGCCATCGCCGCGACGGGACAGCCCCGATCCGATCAAGCCGCCCGTGACCGCGCCGACAACAGCGCCCGCCCCGGTCGGCCGGCAAGGATCGTAATAGCCACCGCCAAAGCGTCCCCCACCAAATCCGGGTCCACCAAATCCGGGCCCGCCATAAAAGCCGCCGACCGCTACCGGCGCATAATAGCCGCCGTAGACGACCGGGGGCCCGGCATAGAAACCGCGCTGACGATAAAAGCCGCCGCCACGCGGGCCATAGCCCCGGCCACCCTGAATATATCGCTGCCCGCGATAGCCCTGATCGAAGCCCGCCCGGCCATAGCCTCCCCGGTTATAACCGCCCCTATCATAACCTCCACGGCCATATCCTGCTCCATTGAAGCCAGCGCGGCCCCGATTGTCACGGTCATAGCCGCCGCGATTGCTATTGTGGTTCGAATAACCCCGATCGGATTGGCCCGATCGGCCATAGCCGCGACCGCCCTGGTCATCAGCAGGCGCCGGACCGGCCATCGCCAGAGCCGTAAGAATCGTTAGGGGAAAGAAAGTCTTCATCGGCCTATCTCCAGCCATCACGTTCACTGGTCGAGAGTCGATTAACCCAGCTTAATCGCGGCTGAACCTGATTGACAGCCATGGTTCACTCGGCTCTGGCAATATGGTATTCGAATTAATCGGAGTCTCGATCATGCGCATCTTGTCTGCTCTCGCCATCGCCAGCCTTGCTGCCAGCATTCCTGTCCTACCAGCCGCCGCCCAGAATCGCGGTGCCTATGAATATAATGGCAAGCGGTACGAAACGCGCAGCCAGTGCCTTGCCGCCAAAAAGCGCTCTGAAAAGCGCGCCACCATCGTCGGTGCCGCAGCCGCCGGCATTGGTGCAGCCCTGCTCGGCGGCAACGTCGGTGAGACCGCCCTTGTCGCCGGTGGCGGCGCTGTCGTCGGCAATGTCGTTGCCAGCAAGTCGAAAAAGTGCTGACCCTAACCTGAGCAACTGGCCCCACCCAGCACGCAGAAGCGAGCGCAGTGCGGGTGATTGAGCGCCACCGGCCTCGCTGCGTCGGCCAGCGTGATGCCCATCTCGAATTGCGGATCTTCGGCGATCAGCGTGCAGGCCAGCACAATCGGGGATTCAGCACCTTTGCGCTTCACAACCATCCGTGATGTGGCGCACATCTGCGCCGCCGCAGACGTCCCCAAAATCTCCCAGCAGCCGGTGCTGATTTCCGGCACATCGGCGCCCGCGTCCATCTCGGGAAATAGTACCAGTGGTGGGCACGCCATGCCGTGCGCTGCGAACAGGCCATCATAGCCCTGGGCAGCCGTGCCCACATCCTCATCGCCCAGATGCCGCCCGGCGATGGCGAGCCCGAAGCCCTGAGCTGCCAGCCATTTGACGCCGTCCATTGCCTTGGCAAAGGCACCGGCGCCGCGCTCGGCATCGTGCACATCAGCCTGATGATGGTCTAGGCTCACCCGAAAGGTCAGCCCGGCGCGCGGCAGGCCAGCCATCGCCGTTTCAAAGCGCCGCATCGGGCGCATCGCATTGGTCAGCACCAGCACCTCAAAGCCTCGAAATAGCCCCGCTTCGATAATCGCCACCATCTCGGGGTTCATGAACGGCTCGCCGCCGGTGAAGCCCAGCGAACGCGTCGGCAGCCCTGCAGCAATGATCTCATCAAGATAGACCTCGATCTCGGCACGGCTCAGATACACCAGCGCATCATTGCGCGGTGAGCTTTCGATATAGCAGTTGCGGCATTCGAGGTTGCACAGCGTCCCGGTGTTGAACCACAAAGTCTCCAGCGCTGTCAGCGGAACCTGCGCGCGCGGCTCGCCCTTGGCGGTCAACAGCGGATCGCGAAATTTGGCTGGGTCGAGCCGTGGCCTGTCGAGGCCGAAGGGCGATGTGTCTGGCATCTTGATCAGTTCCTGTTGTGTCAGCCTCAAGCCTTATTCGTATTCAACGTGAAAGCGTTTACAACCCCGGCTTAGGACCTGTAGCGATTGGACCAAGGGAATTTGGAGCGGCCGATGAACATCGAGAACAGCCGGACATATTATGGCCAGATCTTGCAGGGAAACGCCGATCTGCGCACCGACGCCTGCGCCACGTCCGAAGCGCCCGGTCTCGCCCTCCGCGCCGCCTTGGCTAATGTCCATCCCGATGTGAAGGCACGCTATTATGGCTGCGGGCTGATCGCCCCCGCCGATATCAAGGGTCGGCGTATTCTCGATCTCGGCTCAGGCGCCGGTCAGGACGCCTATGTTCTCGCCCAGCTTGTCGGGCCGGGTGGCCATGTCACAGGGGTTGATACGACGCCTGAACAGCTCGCCGTGGCGCGCGCCACCATGGGCTGGCACGCCGAGCGCTTTGGCCATGCAAATGTCGATTTCATCGAGGGTGATATCGAGAAGCTGGCAGACCTGCCGCTGGAACCCGGCTCTTTCGATATCATCGTCTCCAATTGTGTCATCAATCTCGTTGCCGATAAGGCAGCGGTATTCAGTGCAGCCCACCGGCTGCTAAAGCCCGGCGGGGAACTGTATTTTTCCGATGTCTATGCGGACCGCAGGGTGCCGGACGCGCTCAAGGCCGATCCGGTATTGCACGGTGAATGTCTGTCCGGCGCGCTCTATTGGGGTGATTTCGTCAGGCTCGCCAAAGCAGCGGGCTTCGCCGATCCCCGCCTTGTCAGCGATCGTCCGCTCGGAATCGGTGATCCCGCCATCGCCGCCAAGCTCGATGGGATCGCCTTTTTCAGCGCGACATACCGGCTGTTCCGGCTGGAAGGGCTGGAGCCGGAATGTGAGGATTATGGTCAGGCCGTCGTGTATAATGGCAGCAGCGAGGACCAGCCAGACCGGTTCATCCTCGACAAACATCATATCTTTGAAGCCGGACAAACCGTCCCGGTCTGCGGCAACACTGTGAAGATGCTTTCCGAAACCCGCTTCGCTCGGCATTTCGATGTCATCGGCGATGTCAGCCGCCACCATGGGGTATTCGCCGGTTGCGGGGGCGGCCTGCCCTTCTCGTCGCCTTCGGGCGATATCGCGCCCGCCGCCTGCTGCTGCTGACGTGCGAATTCTTGTTACGGGGGCTGCCGGCCTGATCGGCGGCGCGCTCGCCGCACGGCTGGCCAGCGCCGGTCATGCGGTCACAGCGCTGGTCTATCGCCGCCATAGCCTCACCGATCATCAGGGCGCTGCGGTGCCCATCCGGGCCGAGGGGGCAGACCCTGCGCCGGGCGAAGTCGTCACACGCAGCGGCGATGTCGGTCGCCCGGGCTTCGGGGTGGCCAGCCCCGTCGCCGTCGATCTGATTGTCCATGCTGCCGCCGTCACAGCCTTTGATGCCACACCCGAGGTCTATGCTGCAGTGAATGTCGCCGGCACCCGCCATGCCATCGACGTCGCGCGCGCCGCTCAGGCCCGCCTGCTCCATGTCAGCACGGCCTATGTCTGCGGCACGACGGACGGGCCGATCCCGGAGGGCTATATCGGTGCGGCGTTCACCAACGGCTATGAAGCCAGCAAGGCCGCCGCCGAAGCGCTGGTGCGCCGGTCCGGCCTCGCGTTCGCCATCTCTCGTCCCTCGGTCGTGGTGGGGGATTGGGCGGACGGCCGCATCAGCCGCTTTGAAAATATCTATATGATCTTCAAGCTGATTGCCGAAGGTCGTATTCATACCCTGCCGGCCGCCGCCGATGCCACGCTCGATCTGGTGCCGATCGATCATGTTCTGGACGGGCTGATGCACATCATCGAAAATTTCGAGGCGCTGGCCGGCGAGACCGTGCATCTGGTCGCGGAACACCCCACGCCAATTCCGGCCATTGGTGTCGCCATGGCGCGCGCCGGGCTTGGCACGCCGGATTTCGTCGTCCCCGGTTCGTTCGATCCCGCCCTGCTGCCCGTAGCGGAGCGCCGCTGGCACGCCGCCGCCGCGACGCTTTACACAGCCTATCTGCTCCGTAATCCGCGCTTTATCGCCAGCCATCCGGGCGTGCCTCGCTGCCCGCCCACCAATGCCGCCTGGCTCGACCGGCTGATCACCCATGCGGTTGATGCCGGTTTCGTCAAAGCGCCGCAACTCGGCCGCCTCACAGGCTGAGCATCACCGCCCGCGCCGCGGCCGCCTCGGCAGTATCGGCGATCAAAAAACGCCAGCTGCCAGGCTCCAGCCGCCATTCATGCGTCGCCGGATCGCGCCAGCGCAGCGCCGCCAGCGGTACGCTCAGCGCCGCAATCTGCGTTGCGCCCGCTGCCAGCGCCACTTTGGTAAACGCCACCAGCTTGCGCGGCCAAAACGGCTGGATGTTGCCAGGCGCCTCGGCCCAGAGCATCACGACATGCTCGGCCGCAAGTTCGCCCGCATTGGCGACTGCTACGGTGCATTCGATGGTTTCACCGCAGCGCCGTACTGTCAGCGCCCGTATCTCGAACCGGCTGTAAGACAGCCCATGGCCAAAGGCATAGCGCGCCCGCACGCCGTCATGGGCCAGCTTCGCATAACCATGCCAATAATCATATTCGATCGCGCTCGCATCGCGATCAAAATATGGATAATGCCCCGCATCCGCCGCCACCGTGAACGGCAGCCGCCCGGATGGCGAGACCGCCCCCAGCAGCAGGCGCGCGAGCGCGGTGCCGCCCTCCATGCCGCTGTAAAAAGTCTGAACAATCGCAGACACCTGGTGGTGCCAGCCTTCGACCATCACCGCCGATCCCGCCACCAGCACAACGATAACGGGCTTGCCGCTGGCCACGGCGGCGTCGATCAGGGCGATCTGCCGAGCCGGCAGCCCAAGGTCGGTCCGGTCGCCGCCAATCGGCGTGCGCTCTCCCGCCCCGCCGGCCTGGCCAAGCGCAATATCGCCTGGAATATATTCGCCTTCTTCGGCCGCCGTATAGCCTGCGATCACTAAAACAGCCGCCGCAGACGCTGCCGCCGCCTGAGCCCCTGCAAGGTCATCCTCATCGCCGGTGATTATATTGTCCGCCCCCAGCGCCGCCTTCAATCCCTCAAGGGCCGTCACGACATGCGGCGCTCGCACCCGGCTGGAGCCATTATCGCCAGTGTTGGCCAGCGCTGCCAGCCGGCCCAGAACCGCCAGCCGGCCGATCCCGCGCGGCAGCGGCAAAATCCCGTCATTGGCCAGCAGCACGGCAGATTTTTCCGCCGCTTCCCGCGCCAGTGCGACATGGGCTTCGCTCGCCACAAGCGAGGCAGAATATGCCGGCAGTGGGTCTTCGGCGCATTCAACGCCGTAGATGCCCTGCAGAATCCGCCGACACGCTGTGTCGATCACCGCCGTGGATACGCTCCCGGCCTCGACCGCGGCGAGCAACTTGTCGCCCCAGACCCGCGGCTCCGGGTTCTCGATATCCAGTCCGGCCGCAGCACCATATGTCTGGTAGACCCCCATCACCCAGTCCGAATGAACAAAGCCCTTGAAGCCCCATTCGCCGCGAAGAATATCGGTCAGCAGTGCTGCATTTTGCCCGCAATATTCTCCGTTCATCTTGTTGTATGCGCTCATAACGCTCATCACGCCGGCCTCGATCACGGTCCGGAAATGCGGCAGATAGATTTCATGAAGGGCACGCTCGCCCGCTTGCACATCGATCTTGAACCGCATGTTCTCCATCGAGTTGAGCGCCAGATGCTTGACTGTCGCGGCCACATTATGGGCCTGAATGCCCTTCGTCAGCGCAGCACCCATGGCGCCGAGATGGCACGGGTCCTCGCCATAGGTTTCTTGTGCGCGTCCCCATGCCGGATGACGCAACAGGTTGATGCACACAGCGCCGCTCAAATTACAGCCCTGCGCCCGGATCTCGATGCCCATCGCCTCGCCGATGCGCCTTTCCAGCCCGATATCGAAGCTGGCGCCGCGCGCCATTGTGCAGGGAAAGCAGGTTGACCGCCCGCGCGCAACGCCGCGAGGCCCGTCGGTGAACCAGAACGCCGGGACATCCAGCCGATCGATGCCGCCGCCTGCCCGGTAGGGCCGCGCACCCCAGACTCCCCCGTCTTCCTTGAATGCAGCAAAGAAACCCCGGCCAGACATCATGCCGATCTTCTCGACCAGCGACGCTGTCGCCATCACAGCCTCGATCCGCGCCGCGATGGCCGCAGCATCGAGCCCGCGCGCGGGCGCAAGGCTTCCTGTATTAGACGCCATGTCTCATCCTCCTGCTCCGCAGGACAGGCCCAGATTCACCTTGGCGCGTCAATATCAGGGGAAACGCCGCACCGCCTCGGATTCTTGTCAGGTGTAAAGGCTTCTTCTACTGATTAACCTCGGCAATTCAGCCAATTGTGAGATTGTTCGCTCTTGAAAATAAGCAAAGAATTTAATCGTCCCAACAGGCAAACTGCAGTGCCATTTGGGAGCGGGCTGGCATTAGGGTCAGGCCCCATAGATCTGACCGGCTTGATCTGATTCAAGCTCCGCAAGGAGCCTGAATGATGAGCGATTTTTTTGGCTGACGGACGAGCAGATAGCTCGGCTTCAGCCGTTCTCTCCGAGGCGCCATGGTCGACTGCGGGTTGCTGATCGCCGCGTGCTGAGCGGCATTATCTTTATAATCGAAACGGCTTGCTGTGGCGGGATGCGCCGCAAGAATATGGCCCAGCAAAGACGCTCTATAACCGGTGGAAGCGATGGAGCGCCAAGGCGTATTTGTGGCGATGATGGATGGCCTTTCGGCCCAGGGCAGCGAACGCAAGACGATCATGATCGATGCGACCTATCTCAAGGCCCACCGCACGGCATTCAGCTCACAGTGAAGCTGACGGTCCCCGTCATGCGATGCCCGTCAGTTCCTGCCGCCTGCCAGCGCACGTCATAGCTGCCCGGGCGGAGAGACTGCTTCAATGTCATCGTCAAGGTGCGATTATCGTCCGACCAGGCAGATTGGAAGTTCCGGATGGTCATCTCGCCGTGATTGTCCATGCCTGGCATCGCCGTCATCACGATCGCCGTGGCGACTGTCGGTGGTATCAATGCTTCGCTGAACGTCAGCGTAATGACCTTCGGAGCTGCCACAGTTACCCCTTGTGCGGGCGTCGAGGCGACAACCTTGGTCTGGGCAGATATAGCGCCAGCAGTGCCAAGGGTCGCAAATGCCAACACGGCACCGGCCATCATTGAACGATATCGCATCATCTTCTCCTGACTTTCAGAACCACAATCGTACGCCGACGACCAGACTTGTCGTGGCAGGGTTGTCGCCGGCGGCGCGGGCGAAATCGGCGCTGCGACCCACCCGCCACCTCTGCTCAACGCCTATATAGGGCGCGAACTCCCGGATGATCTCGTAGCGCAGCCGCACCCCGGCTTCGATGCTGTCCAGCCCGGCACCGACGCCGAGCAGCGGCACGTCCTGCGCGGACAGGTTCACTTCGGCGCGAGGCTGCACGATAAGGCGCTGGGTTATGCGCTGGTCGAGCTCCGCTTCAACGCGGGCCGACAGGTCCCCACGGTGCGACAGGAACAGGGCCGCATCAACCTCGAACCGGTAGCGCGCCAGACCTTGGACGCCAATGACGGCATAGGTGGTTTCGGGCCCTGCCACATCCTGTCGAATGCCGGCCTGCACGTCGAAGAAGGGTGCAATGGCGCGGGAATAAAGGGCCTGGAACTCGGCGTCATCGATCGCTTCGCCGACGCGCCCTTCACCTTCACTTTTGAACCAGAAGCGGCTCGTGGTGCCGCCATAATATCCCTGCACATCCCAGAGATAGCCATCCGACCCCTTGCGAATTTGAAGCTCGGCACGATCGGCCTGGAACCAGAACAGCGGATAGTCGCCGTGCGTCTCTTGCAGGTCGCGCCGAGACGCCCTCATGGCGTCGGCACCCCAGATCGCGTCGGCGGCGCGCGGCGGCCCTGACCCCGCTTCGGCCGGCGCTGGTGTTTCCATAGCGGGACCGGGCGAGATCGTCATCGCAGGGCCATGCCCCATCGCGGCATGGTCGGCAGCCGACGGCTCCGCGACAGCCTGCATGTTATGGCCGGCGTGGGGGTCTGGCGAGCTGGCGCTGTGTGCTGCATGCGGATCGGCAGCCGCCGGCACGACCAGTGCCGCCCTTGCATCTGGCGCCGGCGCGGCATGGCCCTGATGTGCGGTATGATCCTGTGCGAGGGCTGAAGATGCGAAAAGCAGCGCCGCGATGAGCATCGATGCGCTGACCGGAGCCCGGGTCATGCCGGCGGGCCGTCGACGGTCACCGTCTGCATCATGCCGCCGTGCATGTGGTAGAGCAGATGACAGTGGAAGGCCCAATCGCCCGGCTCATTGGCAGTCAGGTCGAACTGGGCGCTGGCGCCGGGCTGCACGATCATGGTGTTCTTGCGCGGCTGCCGCTCTGCCGTTTGGCCGTTGACCATCTCGAAGTACATGCCGTGGAGATGGATGGGGTGCGCCATCATCGTGTTGTTGATGAGCTTGACCCGCACCCGCTCGTTCCAGGCAAAGCGGATCGGGATGTCGCTGACGGCTGAATACATCCGGCCATCGAACGACCACATGTAGCGCTCCATGTTGCCGGTCAGGTGCAACTCCAGCAGCCGCGAAGGCTCACGCGGGTCAGCGATGGCATCGCGCGCGACGAGCATCCTGTAGTTGAGCACGCGGTGCTCGACATCGCGCAGGCCGATACCGGGGTCGCCCATCTTATCGACCGGACTCATCGACACCATGTCGATGCCGGGGCCGATCGCGACGTCCGGCGGCAGCAATGACGTGTCACGCATCGACATCCCGTCCATGCTCATGGACCCCCCGCCACCCGGGCCGGTGCCATGGTTCATCCCCATATCCGCCATGGTCAGCAGCGGCTTCTTGCGCAGCGCGGGAACGACAGCGCGGACGCCCGGCCGGCTCGCCAATGTCGCCAGCGCCATGCCGGAGCGCTCCATCGATTCCGCCACGATGCTATAGGCGGGCGCGTCGCCGGGCGTGACGATGACATCATAGGTTTCGGCGGTGCCGATCTGGAATTCGTCGACCTCGACAGGGCGCACCGCCTGCCCATCGGTGGCGATCACCGTCATGGGAAGACCGGGGATGCGGACATTGAAAAAGCTCTGCGCCGATCCGTTGATGATGCGTAGCCGCACCCGCTCGCCGCTGCGGAACAGATACTCCAACCCCTCCTTCGGCCCGCGCCCGTTTGCGAGGAAGGTGTAAGTCGGCGCCCCGATGTCGGCGATGTCGGTCGCCATCATCCGCATTTGGGCCCACATCCGTCGTTCGGCGGCAGTCATGGGATAATCGTCTGTCCAGGTGTTCTGCTGGCGGTTGAAATAGCCTTCTCCGGTGCGCAGGCGGTTCATGATGAAGTGCGGGTCGAGCGTGGTGAAGTCGCTCAAGAGCAGGATATAGTCGCGATCGACAGCGACGGGCTCGCCGCCGCGCGGCTCGATGATCATCGGGCCGTAATGGCCGGATTGTTCCTGCAGCCCGGAATGGCTGTGATACCAGTAGGTCCCCGATTGCCGGATCGGAAACTCATAGCTGAAGGTCTTGCCCGGCTTGATCCCCGGAAAGCTGATCCCGGGCACACCGTCGTACTGGAACGGCAGCAATAGCCCATGCCAATGGACGGAGGTATCGACGCTCAGCCGGTTGGTCACATTGAGCCGGATATTCTGGCCTTCGGTCAGGCGGATCAGCGGACCGGGGACACTGCCGTTCACAGCGATACCAGGTCCGCGACGGCCTTCGACGATCCGGTGACCGCTGCCGACAGAGAGGTCGATGACGGGACCGCGGACCTCATCGAAGCCGGCCGGAATGAGCGGGCCGCCGCGGGCCGAGCCCCCCCCATGCATGCTGTGCCCTTGCGCCCAGGCCGGAACCGCCAGCACCGACGCCCCGGCACCTATGCCTCTCAGAATTGAACGCCGCGAAATCCGATCACGCATGGTGTTGCTTGTCCTCTGCCAGCCTGATACGATACCCCCCTATAGTATTGCAAGCGACAAAGGTGACCCCGTGGCCAAGCACCGCACTGCCATTCTGAATCGTCTCAGCCGCATAGAGGGACAGGTGCGCGGGGTTTCGCAGATGGTGGCCGACGACCGATACTGCATCGACATCCTGCACCAGGTGCAGGCGATAAAGGCGGCGCTGGCCAAGGCCGAAAGCGAAATCCTGAAGGATCACGCCGCCTGCTGTGTGTCGGAGGCAATTGCATCGGGTGATGCGGCCGAGCAGCGGGCGAAGTTCAGCGAGCTGATCGACTTGTTCGAGAAGATAAAGCGATGAGTGCCGGTCGGACAGCAGCGATCTATCGCATGGTGACGGACGAGCACATCTGTCCCTATGGTATCAAAAGCAAATATCTCCTGGAGCGTCAGGGCTATCGGGTCGATGACCATTGGCTGCGGACGCGCGAAGAGACTGAAGCCTTCAAGGCCGAGCATGGGGTCAAGACCACTCCGCAGACTTTCATCGATGGTCAGCGCATCGGCGGCAACGACGATCTGCGCCGGTTTTTCGGTAAGGCTGTCATGGACCAGAATGCCGTCAGCTATGTGCCGGTAATTGCTATTTTTGCCATGGCCGCGGCACTGGCACTGGCGATAAACTGGATAATGGGAACAGCGCTGCTCAGCATTCGCACGGCCGAGACGTTCGTTGCTGTTGCTATGTGCCTGCTCGCCGTGCCCAAGCTGCAGGATGTTGACGCCTTTGCTACAATGTTTCTTGGTTATGATTTGCTCGCCAGACGCTGGCCTCCCTATGCCGTTATCTACCCGTTCGCCGAGGCCACGGCCGGCGTCTTGATGCTCACGCACGCGTTGAAATGGGTCTCGATACCCATCGCATTGTTCATCGGCAGCATCGGTGCTGTGTCAGTAGTCTATGCAGTCTATGTTCAAAAGCGCGACATCAAATGTGCTTGCGTCGGCGGGAGTTCGCGGGTGCCGCTGGGCTTCGTGTCTCTTTCTGAAAACCTGATGATGATCGCGATGGCGGTGTGGATGTTGGCCAAGGCGCTTTGAACGTCGACCTCACTGGCCCGCGACGCCAAGGGTCTTGCACCGTGCAAGATCCACCAGAATAGCAAGTCAGCATGACGATTGCATTGCCAACGTCCTGTAAATCGTTGGCCGGAAACGTTGAACACATCGCCCAGGTCGCTGATCGAATAATCGCCGGTACCGTACATCAGGCGCGTCTCCTTGCTCTCCATCGGCGACAGCTTGGGCATCTTGCCCTTCAGCTTACGTTCCGCGCGCAACCGCCATGCTTTCGTGCACGCGTATGGGATTACCCCAGCGCAGCGTCGAGCAGCAGTGGCCGCGAAGGTGACATGCTCGAGACCACCCTACGCCCAATCCCGTCGAAATGATCGCCGATGCCATCCTATACTGTACCGAACATGGTGACCGGATCATTGACTGCTTCCTTGGTTCGGGCACCGCCCTGATCGCGGCAGAGCGGACCAGACGCCTGTGCCATGGCATGGAGCTTGACCCGCTCTATGTCGACGTTGCCATCCAGCGCTGGCAGACCTTGACCGGGATTGCGGCAACGGATGCCGAAACCGGGCTGACGTTTGATCAAGTTGCTGCAAGCGCCGATCAGGAGGGCCTGGGTCATGACTGATCGGAAAAAGCCGCCGGGCGGCGACTATGTAGTTGGCTATGGTAAGCCGCCGCGTCACAGCCAGTTCATGCCCGGTCAGTCCGGCAACAAGGGGCGCAGCAAGAAGCCCCCTGAAACTCAATCTGAGATTGTTGCGCGTGTCCGTGACGAGCTTGTCACGATCAATGGGCGAGCCATGACCAAGTTCGAGTTGGCCGTCCACGCGACGGTTAACCAGACCATCAAGATTGGAAAGCCGCGGGACCTGCAGCTGCTATTCGAGCTTCTGGATAAGCATGGGGCTATTGCAGCTTCTGACCGGGCTGCCGAGATGAAAAGGGGTGCTGACACGGTCATGGATAGGGTCATGCAGGTCTTCTATGGGACAAATAATATCGATCCGGCAGATAGCGCTATGATTGACCAGCTGGAGGCTGAGGAATTGCAGGTCATCCAGAAGTGCCCGAGCTGCAACGAAACGCTGCGCAGTCGCTGGAAGGACCCTGGTTACAACGATCTTGTGAAGCGCCATGGTCCAACCTGGCTCCATGGCATGGTAGTGGAGGCGCGGAAGGGACCGTTGAGCAAGGACTGATGGCGGCAGTGCAACAGGGCGACGATCACAGTCTCACGCTCGGCAGCTGAACCCTCAATTTTCCATAAATCTCAATCCTAATTCTGTGCCATTGGTGCTGACGGGGGACAAGCATCGCATCTGCCGACTGGGTTTTGGGTCTATGGAGAACTGGGCTGTTTTTGCGGTGCATTGCGCCACTTAAATCGTCTCTAGGCCTTGGCGGCGATGCGCCGGACCCGCGCAAGTGGCGGAAAGCACGCGAGCGATCCCACCGTGTCCCGGCTATCCCGGGTGATCCCCGGGAAGATGAATGGGTGGTGCACCCGGAACGATTCGAACGTCCGACCCTCAGATTCGTAGTCTGATGCTCTATCCAGCTGAGCTACGGGTGCATTGAGCGGGGCGCTATAGGCGAGCTTGGCAGGCTTGGCAACCGCCTGCATCGCGGATAGCACCGCTGGCATGAAGCGCACCGCATTCTTCCTCTTGCTACTGCTGGCGGCGTGTACGAGCCCCGATGCGCCGGAGGATGCAGCGTTGCGCCCTGGCTGGCCGAGTCTGGCACCACGTGCCGGCGAAATTTCGCCGCTTGTCCCGCGTGTGCCGCTCGGTGCTTGCGTTGGCTGCACGTCCGGCATCATAGCCCCTGTTAGTCCATCCGCCATGGCCGATCTTCCGCTGCCGCAGCCTGTCTCTTTGCCCGCAGACGTTGAAGAGCGGCTGGCCGTAATTGACGCCGAGCTTGCGCGTATTGAGGCAGCTTGGCCTGCCGCCCGCACCAGCGGCCGCGTCGCCATCCGCTCCGCAGGGCCAGGGGCTGCCGAAACCGAGGCCGAAGTGCAGGCCAGCCGGTTCGAAGCGCTGTTCCAGCCGCTCGGCCGGCAGGATTCAGCACTGACAGCCCTTGAGGCCTTGCTCCCCGATCCGGCATCCAACCCGGCAATCGCTAGCCGCTTTACAGCCTTGCGCACACGCCTGTCAGCGCTGGACGCCACACGGTCTGGCGGTGTGACCGAATAATAGCGTCTGTTTGGGCACTATCTGACGTGGCCCATCCGCGCACCCGTATATGACGTTGAACCGCAACCAGTCTTTGAGCGTATACGTTTCAGACGCCGCGCGCTTGCAACTGCCACCAATGCAAGGCACCAACGCTCCCAGGCACTAAAACTCTGGGGGGCCGGAGATATGAATGATCACGCCCAAAGCGCATATTAATCGCATCGGCACTGCTCTGCCACCGTATGACGTGCATGAAGCCTTCATGCGCTTTGTCGGCGATCTGATTGATGACAGGCGGGATTCCAAGCTGTTTCGGCGTATGGTCGGTCGTGCTGGAATCACCCATCGCTGGAGCTATGTAGAGCCGGCTGAAAATCCCAACCGTTTCCTGGCAGACAAACAGGGCTTCTACACGCCCGGCAGTTTTCCCGGCACCGCCGCGCGGATGGCCCGCTATGAGGCGCTGGCCCCCGGCTTTGCCACTCAGGCCATCGATGCGCTCGGCCTGTCGCCGGCCGATCGCGCTGGCATCACCCATCTCGTCGTGGCCTCATGCACCGGCTTTGTGGCGCCCGGCCTTGATCAACTTATCGTCCGCGCCGCCGGGCTCGATCCCAGCATCGAACGCACTGTCGTCGGATTCATGGGCTGCTATGCTGCGGTCAATGCGCTGCGTCTGGCGCATCATTTCGTCCGCTCCGAGCCTGCTTCGCGCGTTCTCGTCGTCAATCTGGAGCTGTGCACCCTGCATTTTCAGGAGACCACTGATCTTGAGCGCATTCTCTCGATGCTGATCTTCGGTGATGGCTGCGCTGCCGCACTCGTCACATCGGATGAGCAGGGCCTTGCACTTCAGGATTTCCGCGCCGCGACCATCGATGATTCCGCCGATGCCATCACATGGCGCATCGGTGATCAGGGCTTCGACATGCATCTTTCAGGCGAAGTGCCGGGGCGCATCCAGCGCGCGCTGGCACATGAAGCCACTCGCAATGATACCGGCGGTCTGATGCGCGGCACCCGCCCCGATGATTATGCGCTTTGGGCGGTCCATGCCGGCGGGCGCACGATCCTTGATGCTGTGGAGAAGGGGTTAGAGCTTCCTGAAACAGCACTTCAGGGCTCGCGCAAAGTCTTGCATGATTGCGGCAACATGAGCAGCGCTACCCTGATGTTCGTTCTCGCGCGCCTGCTCCACGGGCTGGGAGAGGGTGAGATTGCCCGCGATGCGCCCGGCATGGCGATGGCCTTTGGTCCGGGCCTCGCGGCTGAGAGTTTCCGATTTACCACAGTCTAGCGCCGTGCTGACCGCGCGATCCCAGCTGCCCGAATTGATGGACGCGGACGATCTGCCCGCCACTGTCTATGCCGAGGTTCTGGCAGACCTCGCGCGCGTCAACACCATCACGCTTGCGCGCCCGCCCACCCTGCGCTGGCTGGCCCGCGTCACAAGCGGCGTGTCGGCCTTTTCACTCATCGATATCGGGTTTGGCCATGGTGACATGCTGCGCGCGATCCATCGCTGGGCCAGTCGGTCTGGAAAGCAGGCGGAGCTTTATGGCTATGATCTCAATCCGAAGAGTGCGGCTGTCGCCCGCGCCGCCAGCGCTGGCCTGCCGATCGCCTTCATCACCGGCAATGCCGATGCCGCGGCAAGGCCGGATTTTATCGTATCCTCGCTCGTCGCCCATCACATGAGCGACCCGGAACTTGTGGCATTTCTGCAATGGATGGACCGCACCGCAGAGCGCGGCTGGCTGATCAACGATCTTCACCGCCACCCGATTGCCCATCACGGTTACCGGCTGCTCAGCGCACTGTTCCGCTTCCACCCTATTGTCAGGCACGACGGCGCGCTCTCGGTTCGCCGCGCCTTCACCCGTGTGGAATGGCTGCGGTTGCTCGCCGCAGCTGGTGTTGAGGCCGACGTTTGCTGGCATATGCCCTTTCGCCACACCGTTAGCCGGGTCAGATGAACGGATCCGGCTCGGGCCGTGCCATTATCATTGGCGGCGGTCTCGCCGGCGCCGCTGCGGCCTGTGTTCTGGGTCCGCGCGCGCTTCTCCTTGAACGCGAAGCCATGCCTCACGACAAGATTTGCGGGGAGTTCCTGTCGTTCGAGGCGGGCCATACGCTATCAGCGCTCGGCTTCGACGCGGCCTCCCTTGGCGGCGCGCCCATCAGCCATGTGCGGCTACATGATGGCAGCCGCAGCGCCCGCGCTGCTCTGCCGTTTATGGCCTCCGGCATCACCCGCCGCACGCTGGATGCCGCTTTGCTCGATCATGCCGCGAGCAGCGGGGCGGAGATCCAGCGCGGCACGACCGTCCGACATCTTTCTCGGAGAACGGCGATAATCAGCGCGGGCGAGACAGAGGAAGGTCATTTATTTCTCGCGACCGGCAAACATGACATGCGGGGTCTGCCGCGCAAAACGGAGCGGACAATCAACAATCTTGTCGGCTTCAAGATGTTTTTCCGGGCACCGCGCGCGTTTGCCAATGGCCTTGATCAGCATGTTGACGTCACGCTGTTTGAAGGGGGCTATGCGGGGCTTCAGCCTGTTGAGAACCAGCGCCTCAATCTCTGCCTCCTCATCGACCGCGCCCGCTTGAAGGCGCTGGGTGGAAGCTGGCCGGCGCTGTTCGAGACACTGCTGCGCGAGCCGTCTCTGGCCCCATTGGCCGATGCCGAGCCGCTGCTCGACAAGCCATTGACCATCAGTGGCGTTCCTTATGGGTTTCGTGCCGCTGCGGCGTCGCCGGATGGTGTCTGGCGGCTGGGTGATCAGGCAGCCGTCATTCCCAGCTTCTGCGGCGATGGCATGGCCATGGCGCTGCACAGCGGTCATCTCGCCGCCGCGGTGCTGGCCGAGGGTGGCGATGCCAGCGACTATCAGACCCGCCTGCGCCGCAACACATCAAGGCAAGTCCGCCTCGCCACGGCTGTGCAGCGCTTCGCCACAACGCCACTTGGTCGGTTCACGCTGATGTCCGGGCTGTGTGTCTTCCCCGGCGCCATGTCGCAGCTCGCCCGATGGACCCGCGTTGCAAACGGTTGAACCTCCCTGTCAGCGCCAGAAACGCTGGCTGGAGGTAGTACTGGCCATCGCCCAGGCCCGCTGGTCACATCGCGACAAGCGGTTTGCGGTTTGCGTGCGACACAGACAATCGCATGCCACCTCTCTTTAAAGTTGCAGGCTAGGCCAAGATTGAATTACGAAGGGTTTCAAGAGACTATTGCTCTGCCTGATTTTGACGCGGATTTTGATCGTCTGTATCATTTTTTTTAATTTTTCCCATCAGAAAGCTCTCCGTGCCCGCACCGCTTTCCTGCCGCGACACGATAGATGCTCGCGCACTCCTGAAAGAGATTCTTCCCTTCAGGCAGCCGCATCAAAGCCGAAGCCTTTTCGAGCTTATGGTCACGGCTGTGCCCTTTGTCCTCCTGTGGATCTGGACCTCATATATGGTCGGTGCAGGCCAGTTTTATGGCTTGTTGCTGACGGTGCCTGCCGGAGCTTTTTTGCTCCGGCTTTTCCTCATCCAGCATGATTGCGGGCATGGTGCGTTTTTTCGGCGGCAATCAAGCAACGACTGGCTTGGGCGTTTTCTGGGGATTTTGACGTTCACGCCCTATGATTACTGGCGGCGCTCGCACGCCATTCATCACGCCAGCACCGGCAATCTCGGCGCGCGGGGTATGGGCGATATCGACACGCTGACAGTGGCGGAATTTCGGGCGCTGAGCCCGCTGCGGCAGTGTTTGTACCGACTCTACCGGCACCCGCTCATTCTGTTCGGTGTCGGCCCTGGTTATCAGTTTCTGCTCAAGCACCGTTTGCCGATCGGGATGATGAAAAAGGGCTGGGGACCATGGGTCAGCACGCTGGGGACGAACGCCAGCATTGCCGCTGCTGCGGCTGGGATGATCTGGTGGCTCGGCTTGAAGCTTTTTGTGATTGTTCATCTGCCGATCACGCTGGTCGCAGCATCAATTGGCGTATGGTTGTTTTATGTACAGCATCAGTTCGAGCAGACGCATTGGACGGACGACGATGAATGGTCGTTCCATGATGCAGCACTAAAGGGCAGCTCACATTATCAGCTTCCGGCTGTTTTGCGCTGGTTCAGCGCCAATATCGGCGCGCATCATGTCCACCATCTCGCCAGCCGCATCCCCTTCTACCGGCTGCCCGAGGTGCTTCGTGAAGTCCCAGCCCTTAACGAGGTCAGCCGGGTCAGCATCCCCGAGAGCTTCCGCGCGGTGCGGTTGACGCTATGGGACGAGCGCCAGCGGCGGATGGTTTCCTTTGCCGACGCGAAATAGGTAAGCGAGCGATCTTTGGCGGTTTGTGTCCTCAGCCGGTCTTAGCCGCGTTTCGCTCGGGCCAGAGCAAGAGCCACCCCCTTAAATCTCACATAATATTGGTGCACCCGGAGGAATTCGAATCCCCGACCTCTGCCTTCGGAGAGCGATTTGGGCAGCCGACACCAGCCGAAACGTTCCGACATTATCCATATGATTCAACGTTTTAGTTGACCACCGGCCGACACCGTCCGACTGTGGCCCCAGCAAATCCTGTAGCCCGGCTGTAGCTTGGCTGTAGCTTGGTAGGGACGAAATGAAGGTCAAACTGACGCTCCAAATGATCAAAGCGATCAAGCCTGATGAGCGCTCGACCGTGTGGGACACCGAGATCAAAGGCTTTGGCTTGCGGGTCAATGCCGACGGCACCAAAACCTACATCCTGAAGTATCTGTTTCAGGGGCGGCAGCGTTGGTTCACAATTGGCAAGCATGGCTCGCCCTACACGCCGAGCGCTGCGCGCGACGAAGCCATCCGTTTGCTCGGCCAGGCCAAAAGCAACGAGGACCCCATCAAGGCGCGAAAGGCCGAACGCGCGGCTGGCACTACCGTAGCGCAGCTCTGTGATGACTATCTCAGTGCAGCTGAAGAGGGCCGACTGCTGACGAAGTCTGACCGGCCTAAGAAGGCATCAACTCTTGCCACCGATCGCGGCCGCATCGAGCGGCATGTGAAGCCGCTGCTGGGCAAGAAGCGCGTGGTTGATGTCACGCAGAAAGATGTTGAGAAGTTCATGTTTGACATCGCGGCTGGTGTTACGGCTGTGAACGTCAAAACGAGAAGGCATGGCCGTGCCATCGTCGAGGGCGGTCAAGGTACTGCTACCAGGACCGTTGGCTTTCTGGGCGGGGTCTTCACTTACGCGGTCAAGATTGGTTTGCGCGGTGACAACCCGGTCAGAGGGGTACGGCGGTTTAAGGATCGGAAGAATGAACGCTATCTCACGGGCGACGAGCTTCGTCGGCTCGGGCACGTGCTCCAAGACGCCGAGGACGCATGGAAAGCCTACGAACTTGAGCGCGTCGCTTGGATCGAGCGCAATCGGTCTGGCGAGGCGCCGACGCCGGCAGCCGAGGCGGAAGACCCGGTAGCCATTGAAGCGCTTCGCTTTCTGGCGCTCACCGGCGCCCGCAAGTCCGAAGTGCTAGAGCTGACCTGGGAGTGCGTCGACCTAGAATATGGCTATCTTCGGCTGAAAGACAGCAAGACAGGTGCCAAGGCTGTGCCGTTGGGCAAGGCCGCCATCGACCTGTTACGGCGTATGCCAACCATCGCGGGCAACCCCTACGTGTTTCCGGGCAAATTGCAGGGCCAGCATCTTGTTGGTCTGCCGAGGATCTGGGAGCGCCTGCGCGGCCGGGCCGGCCTGGCCGATGTGCGCATGCACGATCTTCGCCACAGCTTTGCCAGTATCGGCGCGTCCGGGGGTGACAGTTTGTTGATGATCGGTGCCTTGCTGGGCCACCGGGATTCGCGGACAACCCAGCGCTATGCCCACCTTGCCAACGAGCCGGTCAAGGACGCTGCCGACCGCATTTCCGGGATGATCAGCGCAGCGCTTGGCAGCAGGTCAAAAACGCCAATTAGAACAGGGCGATAGGCGACCCGCAAGAGCTCAATCATTCGACACGGCTCCCCTACAATAGTAAATCACGCTAAGTCTGCCAAGAAAATCTACCGCTTAAAATGCGCTAAAGCATAACCTTTATTTAAGGCAGTAATCCACTTCAATTGACGGGAACTACGGAGTTAGAGTATGTGCTCTAGATCGTAGGCATTCAGCACGGGTCGCAGTACATCGTAGGCATGCAAACTGTTGCGTGCCAGCGCGTTGAACTCGGCAACGCGGCGAAGTTCGGACTGTATTAGTTTACGGGCATGGCCCGCCTCATCTTGGTAGCCCAATGGCAGGATGGTCACGAAATCGTGGATCGTTGCGTGATCCTTCCCTGGCGAGCGCCTCAGAATACGCCCACGTCGCTGAATTGTTCGGCGTCAGGACCAATGAGACAGATTGTGGGTTTT